>NZ_AUIP01000001.1 GCF_000423765.1 Streptococcus porci DSM 23759
TTTTATAAATTTTAAGAGGCGTTAAAAAACAGTTTTCAGACGAAAGGAGATCGAAGTTGAGTATAGATTTAAGTAACAAAAAAATTCCGAAAGAAGCAATTCAAGCATTAAAAACTATAGCGGAACTACTTGATAATATGTTAATTGGGGTGTATTTGTATGGTTCGGCAGTAATGGGTGGTTTACGTATGAATAGCGATGTAGATATTTTGGTAATAACAAATCAAAGTTTATCTGAAAAAACTCGAAGGAATCTTACAAATAGGTTAATGCTTATATCTGGGAAAATAGGAAACATAAAAGATATGAGGCCTCTTGAAGTTACGGTCATAAATCAAAAGGATATTGTCCCTTGGCATTTCCCCCCCAAATATGAATTTATGTATGGCGAGTGGCTAAGAGAGCAGTTTGAAAAGGGAGAAATTCCTGAGTCGACTTATGATCCGGATTTAGCAATACTTTTAGCACAACTAAGAAAAAATAGTATTAACCTTTTGGGACCAAAGGCAACAGAAGTAATTGAGCCTGTGCCAATGACAGATATTCGAAAAGCAATTAAAGAATCGTTGCCCGGGTTGATAGCTAGCATTAACGGTGACGAACGCAATGTGATTTTAACTTTAGCCAGAATGTGGCTGACAGCATCTACTGGTGAAATTCGCTCAAAAGATCTGGCAGCTGAATGGGCGATACCTCAATTACCCGATGAGCATGCTACTTTACTCAACAAAGCGAGAGAGGCTTATTTAGGAGAGTGTGTTGACAAGTGGGAAGGAATGGAATCTGAGGTGGCTGAACTCGTTAATCATATGAAAAAGTCTATAGAGTCTTCCCTTAATATCCAATTACCTTTTCGAATAGTTTAAATATAACAAAGACTAGTTGTTAATGTGCATTATTGATTGCTTCGATATGTTCCCCCATATATCAGTTTCTTAAAAAATAATCAAAATACCGTTGATACGTTCCCGCGAACGAAAGGGTTAAAAATCAGCTTAAGACATCAATGCCATCAACTCGAGCCATGTGGAGTGTATAGCATTGTTGACTAGAATTTAGGTAAGACAGAGTAAATAGGCTGATAAATAAAGGATTTCTAAGTGTTGTTCAATTTAGAATGACGCTTGGGAATTTTTTATTTGCAGAGAAAGTTTGAATTTAAAAAGAGTGTGGAGTTGACAGATCTGTTATTTAGGGATTGAGTTGATGGGTTGGTTTATATAATCTTTCTTGAAAAAATTATATACTTTATAAAACGCTATATTTATGCTATACTAACTATATAAGCAGGTGGAATACATGGATATAGGGAAAAAAATAAAACAAATAAGAAAGTCGATGTTTTTAACACAAGAAGAGTTCGCTGAAAAATTGAATGTTTCATTTTGCACTGTAAATAGATGGGAAAATAATAAAGCAATTCCAAATTTAAATGCGCTAAAAAAGATAAAACATTTTTGCGAAGAAAACGAAATTGAATTCAAAATTTCTATGAAAGATCTGGAGGTACTGTAAATGCAAGTATTGAGCTTATTTAGCGGATGTGGTGGATTAGATTTGGGATTTGAAAGAGCTGGATTTAAAATTCCAGTTGCTAATGAGTATGATAAAACAATTTGGGAAACCTTTAAACTGAATCATCCGAATACCAAATTAATAGAAGGCGATATTAGAAACCTATCAAAGAAAGATATTGCAGAGCATTTCAAAGGAAATATCGATGGAATTATTGGTGGACCTCCTTGTCAATCTTGGTCCGAAGCAGGATCTCTAAAGGGAATAGATGACGATAGAGGAAAGTTATTTTTTGATTATATTCGTTTATTAAAAGAGATTAAACCTAAATTTTTTCTAGCGGAAAATGTGAGTGGTATGTTAGCGAATAGACATTCAGAGGCAGTTAAGAATATCTTAGAAATGTTTGAGGAAGCTGGTTATATTACTACAATGACCCTCGTTAATGCCAAAGACTACGGAGTTGCACAAGATAGAAAGAGAGTCTTCTATATAGGATTTAGAAGTGATTTAGAAGTCAATTTTGAATTTCCTAAGGGATCAACTTCTGATGATAGTAAAAAGATTACATTAAAAGACGTTATCTGGGACTTGCAAGAAACTGCTGTACCTGCGAGTGAAAAAAATAAAAGTAATCCAGAAGCAATAAACAATAATGAATATTTCATTGGATCATTTTCAACAATTTTCATGAGTAGAAATAGAGTTCGTTCGTGGGATGAACAAGGGTATACTGTACAGGCGTCAGGGAGACAGTGTCAACTTCATCCTCAGGCTCCAAAGATGATAAAGTTTGAAAAAAATGATTGTAGATTTGTAGAAGGAAAAGAGCATCTCTATAGGAGATTAACAGTAAGAGAGGTAGCTAGAGTTCAAGGATTTCCTGATGATTTTAAGTTTATCTATGATAGTGTAGATACTGGATATAAAATGATTGGTAATGCAGTACCTGTGAACTTAGCATATGAAATAGCATTAGCAATTAAATCAGTACTTTAAAAATAAAAACCAGCAAATACTATAGTTGCTGGTTTTTGCTTTTTATAATTTTCTTGGGACAATAATGTTGTATTGATCTTCTAAGGTATCGAGTATATGATTATGGTTAAGTCTAGTGGGTTCTACGGTAACAAATTCACCTAGAGCAAAAAGTTCCCTAGGATTTTCAATTACTGTTGGTTGCTCTAAAGACTCATATGGTTGAAACTTTGTATAAACATTTTTTCCGCGGTTAGTGCCTTCTGTCATTGGATTTATAGGTCTATATGCAACTTTGAATGACTCTGTAGCTTCAATAACTGTTTCAACAGTTATTTCTTCTAAATTATTAATAAGATTTAAAATACTATTAGGCACAGTGTTATCTATTATCATACAATTTGCAACATGCTCTCCTTTACCAAACCCTCTTGCAACGGTTAGGATATCCTTAGCAGTAAAGATATCGGTAAAATCCTGTGCGGTATTTCCAGTTCTTCTTCCAAAGCAAATACTTACACCAACGTAAGGGGCAATAGCAGTTTCTGCCCATTGATTTGCCCATTTAGTAGCTTCTAAAGTCATTCTTTCAAAAGCTTCTGTACCAAATTCTTCTAGAAATCTAACGTGACCATACCAATTTCCGAAATAGTCTGCATTAGTCAACTTTGCAGATATTTTTATTGGTTCTCCTTTAGACAATTCAATAATTACGTCTGTTTTATTACTTCTATTTACACTACCGATTCCCCTACATGAGATTATTTCAGAGGAGGGAACAATCCCTTCTTTAATCATCCATTCAGGTAAATCATTTGGTAAACTTTCACCTATATGATTATTAACCATTTCCACTAAATCATTTTCAAATTTATCAGATTTTTTTGACATGTTAATCCCCCTTAACAGTTTCCATAATATCTTCAATACCGCAGTCTAAAACACTACAAATCTTCAACAGCACATCTGTTGTGACATTTTCACCTTTTCCTAATTTAGCAAGAGAGGAAGAACTGATACCAGATTCTTCTCTCAATTTAGTTTTAGACCAACCTATATCAATGAGTCGTTTCCATAATTTGTTGTAGCTTATTTTAAGATTCATTTTCATTCGCTCCCTTACTCCAAGAAATACCGAATAATTCATTACCATTATCTGATAGTCGTAATACAGTATTATCTTTTAATACTTTTTCAGTTTCTGATCCATAAGATGCGGTCTTATCAATTGCAATAAATACTTGTTTACCAAGTTTAGCTGTTTGTGTGTATAGTTTTACTAGTCCAGCTATTGCTTGATCACTTATATTTTTAAATAACAATGAGTCATGCGCTAACATTGGTAAATTTGTTAAGTATAGTATTGCTAAATCAAGCACAAGTACACCCTTAAATTTTGTACCAGTTCCATCGTCATCTGGTGTATGGAACGAATAGCTGTTGTATGCTTTTAATGTAATTTGAGGTGACTTACGAACATCAGGGTAGAGTACATCATTGAATTCACGCATTTTAGCGTTTATTATACTTTGAAGTTCTACCAATATTTCTTCAATACTACGCTTCAAGTCTTTGTCAGCATCCAGTTTGATTTTATTTAATTTGTTTTCATCAAGATAGGCTTTGTTTTGTTCTTTCAAGGCATTAATAGTAGATGTTAATTCTGTGTATTTATCTAAGAAATCAGCTGATAAATGTGTCGAAGCTCCAATTTCACTAAGTTGTATATTTGTGTTCTGTAAGACATCTTCAATTTGTTTCAACTCGTGTGTAAGCTGTTCTTTTTCATTACTGAATTCTGAGTCCAAAATTTTTGCTAACTTTTTATGGTACTTCTCAATCTCGAAAATTTTTTTAACTTCTACACTAGGGAAAAATTCCTGTAAGGAAGAAACATCGGCTTCAGTAGGGTAGAGACCATACTCTAAACTAATATCAAGTAACTTTAATCTTCGTTGTTTGTCTAGCATGAGTTTTTCAAGTTCTAACTTTTGATTTTTTAACTTAATCTTTTGCTTACTGTTTTCTAAATCTTGAGAATTTATTCTTAGATTTTCTTCATCCTCTTGTAATTGTGATAGCTGATATTCAAGCTCTTTTATTCTTGCTGCGTTTAATTCAAATTGTTTTTGACCACCAATTAGATTTGATATGAAGTTATATTTTCTAGCTTCTTTAAATGCCTTTAATTTGTTTTTGCTTTCTGTTAATTTTTCGCGATAGATTTCAATATCGTCATAATAATCAAAAAGTTGAATTAGTGTTGTCAGAGCCCCCTCTGATGATTGACTGCTATAAACCTTTAATGGATAGTCTAGATCTTGATTGGATTTACCAGCAATTCTAAAAAATCCACTAACCCCAAGTCTAAAAGATAAACCTTTATTGTTTAAATCGTATTTATCTTTTAAAAAATCCATATAATCGTCTTTGGTATGTGTTTTATCAATGACATCGTATCCATTTTTGTATTCAATAATTTTTTCTGAGTTTTCCGTATCTCTTGAAAAATAGTAAGTTTTATCGAATTTAAAAGAAAAGTAAATGGGATGATCCCCGACCTTTTTGACAGCAACAGATTTCAAATAACTAGTGCCACCAAAAATGAAATCAATCGCTAGCAAAGTAGAGGACTTTCCAATTGAGTTATCGGCATTATCCATTCCCATTACGACATTAAGTCCTAAATGGAATTTAATAGGTTCTCTAATTTCACCTTCTTTTTTAAAGGCAGGAGACCACATTTCTATAAGCATATTTTTACCTCCCCTGAATCAGACATCTCGATTGCATTTAGAGCATATAAACAATCCATTATAGATAAAAAGTCTGTTGGCTCTTTCAGGTATTTAGAAATTGCTCTAAATAACGTCACTACATGGTTGTTTCCATTTTTTATTTCCTCTAGTACCAATGGAAGGTAAAACAATGTGCTGTTTTTATAAGAGTATAGTTTATTTGGTAATTGCATTACTCTAACACCTCACATTTCTGAATAAAGAAAGAAACAATCATTTGGCAAAAGTATATGTCCTGCAATGTTGCATGATGTATTTTCTCAGAGATAGTATTGAAAATTTCAAGACTATCTTTATTTGATTTTTTGAGTTTTTTGTACATACTCCTCATTTGATTTTGAATTTCAATATAATCAATTTTTCCTCGCTTATCTAAACTAACGAGAATTTTATCAAGTGTCACATAGTTATCAATTACTTGATTTTTCACAGTGTTATATAAAGTTCTATTTTGGTCAATCGCTATCTTATCGGTTAATTCTTTAGGATCAAACGAAATGTCGTAGTCGTCGTATTTTAATTTATTCATCCGGATTAGAACTTCTGTTATTCCTTCATCGAGTTGTATTGCGGATAGTGTTTGTTGAGAAATGTTATTAGATGCCAGAATTCTTTTTATATTAGCCAATTGTTTGGTGATACTTTTTCTTTTATCTGATTGATAAGTCAAAAAACAATCGGGACATAAAGTAATTAAATTGGATACATCTGTACCTTTAGATTTATCAATCATTGAAATTTCATAATTCGCATAATCTAATCCATTATTTGTTTTTATTAAAAGGGAATCACAAGATGGGAATGCACACCTATTGTTTGATTCAACTAGTAAAAATCTCCCATGTTTCTTTTTAAGAGCTGATGACTGTGAACGAAGATTATTCTTCTGAATCGCATCTGCTGGAGATACTCCTGCTCTTTGTCTAATAATATCGGCGAAAATTTGAGGGACTCTAGTTGCGACATTATCAGTGTCAATATCAGGAAAATATCCTGACATTTCATCAGCCAATGATTCAATACAGTCAAATCCTCTAGACTCAATAGATAGTTCCATATTTTCAGTATTTAAGTTGTATAGAAGTTGCGTTGCCATTTTTTTACTGAAACTTCTATTTGGCTTTGTATAACTAATTAGAGTTGAATCGGCTTTATCACTCGCAATTCCAATTCGAGATAAAAAAGAATCACAATCTTCTTCAGTAATCATTTCAATGAGCTCTCTAAAAAATATTGGAACAGTAGCTCCATTTGATAAATGTCTTTTTAAGATTTTGAACAATGTAGGAAAATCCAAATATATGCCTCCTTTCAAATTTTGTACCAACTTGTACCATCATGTACAAAAGTGTCCCTATTTGAAAAGAGGCCTTTATTATAATGATGACAGATCCAATTGATAAATATTTCGTAAATTAATTATATCACGAGCAGTTATCTTGGGTCAAAAAAGATATTTGCGAATCTATATATGATATTCGCAAAAACAAATACAAAATCTCATAAAAAGTTCAAGTAGGCCTACAAGAACGGACGAGATGCAAAAGTGAATTTAGAAATTACCAACTATATAGATGAAGTAAGTAGTAGTCTAGGTAATTTTGAAATTTCAATGCACCGACCGTATTTTGTTGCGCCTATTTGATGCCAACTTCTAAAACTGTGGTGTGTTGAAATACCACAGTTCTTTTTGTTTCTCGTCCTTTGAGTAGGAAGGTTGAAACAGAAATTATGAAGATTAAATGGCAAGACAACAACAAAAAAGTAGAACTAGACGTGGAATTAGATGAATTAAAAGGGTGGCTAAAGATTGATGTGATTGAAGATGAATCAGAAGAAGAACTGCAAGAACGAATTCAAGAAGCAATTAACGAAAAATACAATAAACCAGATTACAACAACTGGCACAGACACAATCGTCATGTAGGTTATTCCAAAAAAGTATCTGAAGATGGAGACGATTATTTTGGTCACTTCAAAGAACCGTTAATAACTGAAGTTGAAGATAGCACTATCTTTTATAAAGACGAGATTGAGAGAAGTCATCAAGAAGAATTGGAAAATTGCTATAGGTTTCTAACTAAGCACATTAATAAACAAGAGCTTGTTGATTTGTTTACTAAGGTTGTTTTTGAAGGATACACGCTTAGAGAAATTGCGATACTTCAAAATCCAAGACCAGAAGGGATGAGCGAGAAAGAATACAAGAAGCTAATCGCAAAAGTAGAAAACAATCTCTCTCATAAATTAGTAAGGGTTCGAAAAAAATTAGAAAAAATAATTTTAGAAACGTCCGATTTTGATGTCTCTCGTGGCTACCTAGTAGAGGATAACTCCTCTAGAAATTTATAGGAGGTCATTAGGATGACGAAAATTCAAATTTTTTCAAACGATGAGTTTGGCAAGGTAAGGACCATTATGGTTAAAGGAAATCCAATGTTTATTGGAAAAGATGTAGCAGAGATTCTAGGATACTCGAATACTAGAAAAGCCTTATTAGACCATGTTGATGAAGAGGACAAGGGGGTAACGAAATGTGACACCCTTGGCGGAGTACAAGAATTAACAGTTATCAACGAATCAGGACTGTACAGTTTAATTCTTTCTAGCCACATGCCAAAAGCAAAAGCATTTAAAAGGTGGGTTACAACAGAAGTATTACCTTCTATTCGTAAAACAGGTATGTATGCGACTGATTATCTACTCGATAATCCAGACATTGCCATTGCAGCATTTACGGCATTAAAAGAAGAAAGGGAAAGAAACAAGACTCTGACTAAGACTATTGCCATTCAAAATCAACAGATTGTTGAGATGAAACCAAAGGCTTCATATTATGATGTCATTTTAAGTAGTAATAATGCGATTCCCATGCGTACCCTTGCCAAAGATTATGGCAAATCAGCACAGTGGATGAATGCCAAACTGCATGATCTAGGTGTTCAGTTCAAGCAAGGTGATACGTGGCTACTTTATCAAAAATTTGCAGCACTTGGTTATACCAACACAAAAACACATTCATTTACTCATCATGATGGCAGTCAAGGTGCAAAGGTTCATACCTATTGGACACAAAAAGGACGATTGTTTATTTATCAGTTACTAAAGTCAAATAATATCTTACCGCTTATGGAACAGGAGGCTTTCGATGAGTAAATCCATTAAAAAAATCATTAGTGAAAAACAACATCAGTTCAAACCGATAGTTTATATCTGTGCTCCATTTAGTGGTGATACGACCTTTAATACCAAACAAGCAGTTAAGTATGCGAAGTTTGCTTATGAGAATGGTGCAATACCACTTACACCACATCTACTATTTCCATTTTTAGATGACGGAAGTTTAGCAGACAGGCAGTCTGCATTATCTATGGATAAGATTTTTCTAGGGAAATGTCAAGAAGTCTGGGTGTTTGGAGATACGATAACAGATGGGATGCACCAAGAATTAGAAATATCTAAAAGAAGACGTCAACCGATTAGATACTTTACAACAGAGTGTAAGGAGGAAACAACGTGCAGCTAACAATGTATAACTCAAACAGTAAGGGCAATGCTAAAAATTGTATCTATCCGAATAAACACACTATCACAAACGAAAAAGAGCTCATGGACGTGGTCAGTTTTGACCATGTCTGTGCGAGCTTTAAAAATAATTATCGAAACAAAGATAACTTTTTAGAGTGCAACTGTGATGTGTTTGATTGTGATAATGACCATAGTGATGATCCCTCAGACTGGATCTATCCTGAAGATTATGAGTTCTTATTAGAAGGGGCAAGTTTTGCAGTAGTGCCTAGTCGTAATGATGGCAAAGTAAAAAACGGTAAATCTGCCAGACCAAGACATCATTTATATCTTCCTCATCGCATTTTTCACTCTGCTAATGAGTGTGAGGCTTTCAAGCAAAAAGTCTATGAGCGATTTCCTTTTTTAGATGGCAATGCACTGGATGCTGCAAGGTTTATCTTTGGTCATGCTGTTAGTGAGATGATGTGGTTTGAAGGTAGTGTAGATATTGAAGATGTTATCAGCTCAGATGAACCTGATTTGTTTGCGCAATTAGATGAAGAATCGGCTACTATACAATCTGGTTCAAGAAATGCAACGATGAGCCATATTGCTGGGAAACTTATAAAGCGATATGGCAATACCGATGAATGTTTTGAACTATTTATGAAAGAGTCAGAAAAGTGCAGTCCGCCGCTTAGTGATAGTGAACTTAAAACAATATGGCTTAGTGCGTGTAAGTTTGGAAGTAAAGTATCAAAGCAAGCTGGATATATTGACCCTGAATTATACAATCAAGAATTAAAGCTAATGCCTAATGATTTTTCTGATGTGGGGCAAGCGTATGTACTTTCTAAAGAATATGCTGACAGAATAAAATACTCTCCAGCAACAGAATATTTAGTTTATAACGGCAGTTTTTGGGAGGAGTCTTTACCTAATGCACAAGCCTTATCTCAAGAGTTAACAGAAAAACAACTAGAAGAAGCTGAAGTTGAAATTCAAAAATGCATGAAAGAATTAAATAGTTTAGGTGCGATGACACTTATCTTATCACTTGGTGAGAAAAAAGCTGTGGACCAATTTAATGATAAGCAAAAAAGAGTGTTCGAAAAGTATAAGAACGCACTGACTTATCAAAAGTATGCGATTAAAAGAAGAGATAGTAAGTATATTTGGTCTACGCTTAAAGAAGTACGACCACTTGTTCAAATCGAACCTGTCATGTTAGATAAAAACGAGTTTTTGCTTAATACTCCAATTGGAACGATAAATTTAATCAATGGAGATTTACAGGCTCATAACTATCAAGATTTTATTACAAAACAAACAAGTGTAGCACCAAGCAATAAAGGGATGGATATTTGGAAGGACGCGCTAAATACATTTTTTAGGAATAACCAAGAGCTAATAGATTATGTTAAACAGATTGTCGGACTAGCTAGTGTAGGTAAAGTTTATGTTGAAGCACTCATTATTGCTTATGGAGAAGGCAGGAACGGGAAGTCTACCTTTTGGAACGTGATTGCTAGAGTGCTTGGAACGTATAGTGGCAATATCTCTGCTGATATGTTGACCGTTGGATGTAGACGAAATGTAAAACCAGAACTTGCAGAGGCGAAAGGGAAAAGACTACTCATTGCTGCAGAGCTTGAAGAAGGAATGCGCATGAACACATCTAATGTAAAACAGCTTTGTTCAACGGATGAGATTTTTGCGGAAAAGAAATTCAAATCGCCATTTAGTTATGTACCTACTCATACATTAGTTCTTTATACCAATCATCTACCGAGAGTTGGAGCACTAGATAAAGGAACTTGGAGAAGGTTAATCGTTATACCGTTTAATGCCAAGATTGAAGGGTCGAGCGATATTAAAAATTATGCCGATTACTTATATGAAGAATGTGGTGGTGCGATTTTAAGTTGGATCATTGAAGGGGCGAAATCAGTCATCAAATCTAACTTTAAAATTCAAAAACCACAAGTGGTGGAAGATGCCATTAAAGTTTATAAGGAAAATAATGACTGGCTTAATCACTTCATTGAAGAGTGCTGTGAGGTGGATGTTTCAGCCACAGAAAAGAGTGGTGAGCTATATAGTGAGTACCGAGCATTTTGTTTGCGAAATGGTGAGTTTACTCGTGGTACGGCAGACTTTTATGCTGCACTTGAAAATGCAGATTTTAAGCGTAAGAAGAATATGAAGGGTTCTTTTGTGTATGGACTTAAATTGAAATCGGAATTTGAATGATGGTGTATGACGCTCATTTCAGTAGATTTTGAATATTTGTATTTTAAGTTGAAATCAAAAAAATACTGTAATTGACTGTCATAAATAGAAATATGACGGTATATGATAGTCTATTACATAACCTTATATAGGAATAGAAAAAATAAAGTATATATATTATATAGGTAAATAGGTATCATAGCCTGTCATAGGTTAGGAGATTACTATGTTAGAAAAAGAAATTGAAAGACAGTTAGTCAAAAGCGTAAAAGCTAAAAATGGCTTATGTTTAAAGTTTAATTGTTTAAGCATGAATGGTGTTCCAGATAGAATCATTTTGATGCCATTCGGGAAGTTTTGCTTTGTAGAAGTTAAGGCTCCTGGTAAAAAGTTAAGACCGTTACAGATGAAACGTAAAAAGCAGTTTGAATCGCTAGGCTTTGATGTCTATGTTATTGATGACATCACACGCATTGATGAATTGGTAGAGAGGTTAACAGCATGACAAGAAAAATAAGGGAAGGAGGTGTCGCCGAGTGAAGTTCAATCCACATAACTATCAAGCACATTCAATCAATCACATCGTAAAGAATGAAATGTCAGCATTATTTTTGGATATGGGCTTGGGCTGAGGGCAAAACAGTCATTACCTTATCAGCAATCAACGATTTAATGTTTGATTACTTTGATGTAAGTAAAGCACTAATCATTGGACCTCTTAGAGTAGCGTCTGAAACTTGGCCATCAGAAATTAAAAAATGGAGTCATCTCAAAGACTTAAAGTATTCTGTGGTAATTGGAACAGAGAAAGAAAGACTAACAGCATTAAAGATAAAAGCTGATATCTATATCATTAACCGAGAAAATGTTGACTGGCTAATTAATAAAAGTGGATGCCCATTTAATTTTGATATGGTTGTGATTGATGAGCTTAGTTCTTTTAAGTCTTATCAAAGTAAGAGGGTTAAAAGTTTACTTAAAGTCAGACCAAAGATAAAACGCATTGTTGGACTTACTGGAACACCAAGTAGTAATGGCTTAATGGATTTATGGGCTCAGTTTAGAATACTAGACTTTGGAGAAAGGCTTGGTCGATATATTAGTCATTACAGGAACACCTACTTTGTACCAGATAAGCGAAATGGAATGATCGTGTATTCCTATAAACCGCAAGCAAATGCTGAAGAGAGAATATATAAGAAAATTGAAGATATTACGATATCTATGAAAGCAAAAGACTACCTAAAGCTTCCTGAATGTATCATGAATGAAGTGGAAGTAAAACTTGATAAGAAAGAAAAGAAAGTCTACGACACATTAAAAGAAGAGATGATTGTATCCATCAAGGATACAGAAATTGATGCGATTAATGCGGCAAGTCTTTCAAATAAACTTCTTCAAATGGCAAATGGAACAGTCTATGATGAAAACAAAAACGCCCATACTATTCATGATAAGAAATTAGATGCACTTGAAGATTTAATTGAAGGTGCCAATGGTAAACCAGTCCTTGTAGCCTATTGGTTTCAAAGTGATAGAGATAGAATCATGAAAAGATTTAATGTTCGAGAAATCAAAACAAGTGAAGATATAGATCATTGGAATAAAGGAGATATACCCGTTGCACTCATTCATCCAGCAAGTGCAGGTCATGGACTGAATTTACAACAAGGTGGCTCGACACTGATTTGGTACTCGCTGACTTGGAGTTTAGAACTCTATCAACAAACCAATGCCAGACTTCATAGACAAGGACAAAAAGATACTGTGGTGATCCATCACATCTTAACCAAAGGAACGATTGACTTTGATGTGATGAAGGCACTAAAGAAAAAAGATAAAATACAATCGGCTTTAATGGAAGCAGTTAAAGCAAATCTTGAGTAGAGGTTCTAGAGAGAACTTACCTCAGAAATCTTGGAGGTAAGAGATGACATCAAAAGAATTTTTTAGATACTTAAAACAATTAGAAAACCAAATCGAATCAAAAAGCTATATGGCACAAACCTATAGAACACTTGCAGAAGGTTTAAGTTCACCCATATATTCTGATATGCCTATAAAGGCAAGTAGAGAACTAGAACCCATGGCAAAAGCATTAACCAAAGCATTAGAAATTGAAGATGAGATAAAAGAACTAAAATTTGAACTTGCCAGTCAAAAAGCAAAAGGGATGGATGCAATATCAATGCTTGAGAAAGAGTATCAGATATTACTGATAAAAAGATACTTTGAAAAGAAGTCGTGGGGACAGATTGCAGCAAGTATGTATTATTCAGAACGATGGATATATAAGCTACATGGACTAGCACTAAAAGATTTGGATCAATTGTTCAGTTGAGTTCAGTTAAGTGCAGTCGAGTTCACTAGTATTCAGTAAGGACGCTATGATAGACTATAATTGTGAAAAAGTATAATTAAAACAACGCTCTGGTGGAGAAATCCGTCAGGGCTTTTTAATTGGAGGAAGTTATGCCAACTAAACCTAAACGAGCATGTTCCTATCCAATGTGTCCAAAATTAACCGATGGACGATTTTGTGAGGAACATCAAAAAAGAGAAAACAAACGATACGAACAGTATGATAGAAACCCAATCGTGAGAAAAAGATATGGAAGTGAGTGGCGTAAAGTCCGTGCAAAGTATGTAAGAACTCATCCTTATTGCGAACTGTGTTTTAAGGAAGGTAGGATGAAACTCGTTGAAGAAGTGCATCATAAAGTTCCTTTATCAGAAGGTGGCACACATGATGAAGATAATCTCATTTCTCTTTGTCAAAGCTGTCATGCAAGAATTCACGCCAAAGATGGTAGTCGTTGGAACAAAAAGAAATAGGGGTAGGGGGATAACAATCTCTAAACTAGATCCCAAAGGATAACGGGCGCCTCCCTTCACGCACAAAAAGAGCGAAATCAAAAGGGTAATAGGGAAAATCAAACAAAAATATTTTCAGAACGGAGGTGTTTTATGCCGACTAAATCAAACAATACTGGCGGTCGTGGAGGCAAACGAGCTGGTGCAGGACGAAAGAAAAAATCAAATATTGAGAAAGTGCAAACTGGTAATCCGGGTGGACGCACATTAAGTATGTTGGATATTCCACATATGGAAGGTGTTGAAATGCCAACTCCAAATGACTATTTATCACGAGACCAAAAAGACGGTTCAGTTTTACAAGCAAAAGAAATCTACGAAGAAACGTGGCAGTGGTTGGATAATTTAAATGTATCGCAACTAGTTCATCCGAATTTAATCGAACGCTACGCCATGAGTTCAGCAAGATGGATTCAATGCGAAGAGATAACAAGTAAACTAGGATTTTTGTCTAAACATCCAACTACAGGGAATCCTATACCGTCACCATTTATCAACATTGGAATAAATTATATGAATCAATCTTTAAAACTATGGAATGAGATATTCCAAATTGTAAAAGAAAACTGTAGTAAAGAATTTGAGGGTTTAATGCCACAAGATGATATGATGGAGCGATTACTTCGTTCTAGGAAAGGAATATAAATATGATTGAAAAAGTAAACCCACAGCACCCTGATAAAATCGCAGATAGAATTGCAGGAGCAATTGTGGACTTAGCCTATACAAAAGAAGAACAACCAAAAGTTGCCGTTGAAGTATTAATCGGACACAGAAAATGTATTGTCATTATTGAAACGACAAGTCAATTAAAGAAAAAAGAAATTGTGACAATAATTGAAAGAATTGCAGGTAAGATGAAATGTGATATCACAATTGAAAAGCAAGATGTACATTTATCTAATAACCAAGAAGGAAAAATTAGATGTGGTGATAACGGCATATTTAAAGGTATGCCTGTAACAGATGAACAGAAAAAATTATCTGAAATCGCAAGAAATATTTACAGACAATATCCATTTGATGGTAAATATATTTTAGACGGAGAAAAATTAATCATCTGTCAAAGTAATGCCTATCAACAGTTTTTACAGAGCCAATTTCCTAATGCAATCATTAACCCATTAGGTGGTTGGACAGGAGGAACGGACGTAGATACGGGTGCTACTAATCGAAAACTAGGCAGTGATATGGCTGATAGTGTAACGGGTGGTGGTTTACATGGTAAAGACTTATCTAAAGCAGATGTGTCAGTTAACATTTATGCCTTTTTAAGATCGCAACAAGTAAAAGAACCTGTGCAGTTTTCATGTGCGATTGGTGATGAAACAATAGACGGAATTCCTTATGAAGATATCGTAAAAATTGCAAAAGAATATATAGACTCCATTGGTGGTTTTGAGAAACTAGCCGAGTGGGGTCTTTTTTAGAGGTGTGAAATGAAAAAAGAAGCACAGTATTATTTAGCCAATATCAATGAACTCATTCCATATGTGAATAATGCGAGGACACATTCAGATACACAAATTGCACAAATCGCAGCTAGTATAAAAGAGTTTGGTTTTTTAAATCCAGTAATTGTATCAAGTGACAATACTATTTTATGTGGACATGGTCGTTACTATGCAGCCCAAAAGTTAGGGCTTGAAAAGATACCCTGTATTAAAGAAGAACACCTAACTGAGGTACAAAAGAAAGCATATATTATTGCAGATAATAAACTCGCATTAAATGCAGGTTGGGATAATGATTTGCTAACCATTGAGTTATCTGATTTACAAGGTGTGGACTTTGATTTAGATTTACTTGGATTTGACGATAAGGAATTATCTAAACTTTTTGATGAAACAAAAGATATTGAAGATGATGACTTTGATGTAGAAGAAGAATTGAAAAAGCCAGCAATCACTCAAACAGGAGATATTTGGCATTTAGGTAAACATACACTCATTTGTGGTGATTCAACTAAGGAAGAAACTTATAAGAAACTACTAGGGGATACAAAAGTAAACCTAGTCGTTACTGACCCTCCATACAACGTGAACTATGAAGGAAGTGCTGGGAAAATTAAAAATGATGATATGGAAGATAGTGCCTTCTATCATTTCTTACTAGATGCATTCAAGCAAACAGAAAAGGTAATGGCACAAGATTCTAGTATTTATGTATTTCATGCTGATACGGAAGGATATAATTTTAGAAAAGCATTTAAAGATGCGGGATTTTATCTATCTGGTACTTGTATTTGGAAAAAGCAATCACTCGTTTTAGGTAGAAGTCCTTATCAGTGGCAACATGAACCAATATTATTTGGTTGGAAACAAAAGGGTAAACATCAATGGTATACAGGGAGAAAGGAATCTACCATTTGGGAATTTGATAAACCAAAGAAAAATACAGACCATCCAACAATGAAACCATTAGACTTGATTGCTTATCCAATCAAAAACTCAAGTATGACCAACAGCGTTGTTCTTGATATGTTTGGTGGTAGTGGTTCTACATTACTTGCAAGCGATCAGCTTGATAGAATTTGTTACACCATTGAATTGGATGAGAAATTCTGTGATGTTATCGTCAAAAGATATATTGAACAAGTAGGTAATTCTAGTGATGTTTATGTCATTCGAGATGGGAAAAAGCTAGGTTTTGAAAAAGTGGGTGGAACTCATGTTGACAATGGGTAGTTTATTTTCAGGTTCTGGTGGTTTTGAGTTAGCATCAAAGTTAGTCGGTATAAAACCTATTTGGAATAGTGAAGTAGAACCATTTCCAATTTTAGTGACAAGGAAGAATTTGCCAGAAGTAAAACATTTAGGAAATATCCAAAAAATAAATGGCAAAGACATACCACCAGTAGATATCATTACGTTTGGTAGTCCTTGTCAAGATTTATCTATTGCAGGAAAAAGACAAGGGTTAGATGGTAAAAAGTCTAACCTTTTTTATGAAGCAATACGAGTAATAAAAGAAATGAGGGAGGAAACGAATGGAGAGTATCCAAGATATATCATTTGGGAAAATGTACCAGGAGCCTTCTCAAGCAACAAAGGAGAAGACTTTAGATGTGTGCTTGAAGCAATCTGCAAAATTAAAGAAACACAGACATCTATCCCTAGACCTACAAAATGGACCAACAGTGGAGAGATTGTGGGTCGAACATTCTCTCTTGCATGGCGAGTTCTTGATGCTAGGTATTTTGGAGTTCCCCAAAGAAGAAAAAGAATCTTCCTTGTCACAGATTTTAATGGCAAATGTGCCAGTGAAATATTATTTGACAAAGAAAGCCTGCCAGGGAATATTGAAGAGAGCACGTCTGAGAGGGAAACAACTACCACAAGAATTGGAAGAGGCACTACAATCTGCTTAAATGACCAAGGTGGAGAAAGAATGGATGTGACAGAAGATTTTACTTCAACACTTCGTGCCAAAGGGAATCGAGCACCTTATGTATTTGAAAATCACGGACAAGACTCAAGATTTAAAGGACCGTTAGATATTAGCCCTACAATTGGAGCTAATCTTGGTTTAGGGGGGAATAATCAACCATTGGTAGTTAATACTAAAACTTACGACATTCGACTTACAAGCGAAAACACACGCAACGTAAGGGCAAATATTTACGAAACCAATCTCTCTAGAACGATTGATACTGGTGGAAATAACCCAGATAGAAATCAAGGTGGATTAGCTGTGGTTTATTCTACAAGTAAAAATTCACACCATACAAGTGTTAATGTTGATGAAGTAGGTACATTAGTTTCTAGTGACTATAAAGATCCACCTACCGTAATGGATAGAAACCTAAAAGTTAGAAGATTAACACCACTTGAATGTGGCAGGCTTCAAGGTTTTCCAGATGAGTGGTGTAGTGACTTAAACATTACAAATCCAACTGAAGGTGAGTTGAAATTTTGGAGAGAAGTTTTTGAAGAACATCGTATCATTATTGGAAAAATGAAATCTAAATCGGATAAGCAAATAATAAAATGGTTATCCAATCCTTATTCAGATACAGCAGAATATAAGATGTGGGGTAATGGTGTGGCACTTCCTTGTGTTCAATATATTATGAAAAAAATCGCAAAAATAACTTGATATATAATTGGTTTAGAGTGATATATAGTGTAACGAAAAACAAAGGAGTACACTAAAATGAAAATGAGAAAAAGCCTATATAAGATTGCAGAAAAAAACTTACTTGCTGTAGAACAAAGAGGAGATTTAGAAACACGCTACAATGATTCTGAAGATTTCTTGGATGTTGCGGTTTGGACGCTACAAAAAATGTTAGAAGAAGCATACGAACTTGGAAAAAAACAAGGTGAAAAACAATGCAAGAAAAACTAAAACAGCTTCGCACTGAGTACCCAAGTGGTACTCGTGTGAAATTAGTCAAAATGGATGATGAACAAGCTCCACCAATTGGTAGTTTAGGGACTGTAATTGGAGTTGATGATTTATGTTCTATACTTGTAAGATGGGATAATGGCAGTCGATTAAGTATCGTTCTAGACGTTGATAAATGTGTCAAGGTTCAAGATGACATTATTCGACAAATTATAAAAGTTAGAGATACAGGATTAACGAATATGTTTGATACCAATTCCGTGCAGAGAATTGCTTATGAAATGGGTTTATATGAATTGGTTATGTTTATCGAAGATGATAAAAAAGCCTATATAAATATCATCATAAATGGTAAAAAATAACTTGATAATTATTCGCTTTAGAGTGATATATAGTGTAACGAAATTAAAGCGAGGATAATAAACATGACACGATTTGAAAAAGATTATGTAAGCATTCTGACAGATCCATTTTTCGCAATAGAGATTTTAGAAGAAAGAAAAAAAGAAATCAAAATATTAAATGATAAAAGAAACTGGTGTAAAAATGGTTTTAGATGGCAATGTATCACTCAAGAAATAGAAAAACTTGAAAAAGAGTACAACATACTGGATGAATTAATTTAGGGCATTAAGCTCTTTTTTTGTTGGGAGGGAATTAAGTGAAATATAAACCAAGTCAGTTTAAACAAAAAACATCTAAATATAACAAAGAATTAGCTGACTATGCAGTAAATTTTATTGAATGCCTATCCCATACAAAAGGAACATGGGCAGGCAAGCCATTTAAATTATTAAATTGGCAAGAACAAATCATTAGAGATTTATTTGGCATTGTAAAACCAGATGGGTATCGACAGTTTAATACGGCATATATTGAAATACCTAAGAAGATGGGCAAATCTGAACTCGCAGCTGCAGTGGCACTACTGCTATGTTGTGGAGATTTTGAAGAACGTGCTGAAGTGTATGGCTGTGCGGCAGATAGACAACAAGCAAGTATCGTATTTGAAGTTGCTGCGGATATGGTTAGGATGTGTCCTGCATTAAATAAACGAGTAAAGATTTTAGCCTCGCAAAAACGGATTGTGTATTTACCAACGAATAGTTTTTATCAAGTCTTATCGGCTGAGGCATATTCAAAACATGGTTTTAACATTCATGGGGTTGTGTTTGATGAGTTACATACACAACCTAACAGAAAACTGTTTGATGTGATGACAAAAGGAAGTGGGGATGCTAGAACACAGCCTTTATATTTTTTAATCACAACAGCAGGAACAGATACAAATTCGATATGTTATGAAACACACCAAAAAGCAAAAGATATACTAGAGGGTAGAAAAGTAGACCCAACTTTTTATCCTGTCATTTATGGTGCTGATGAGAGTGATGATTGGACAGATCCAAAAGTATGGAAAAAAGCTAATCCCTCTCTAGGAGTAACCGTACCAATTGAGAAAGTGAAAATGGCGTGTGAATCAGCGAAACAAAATCCAGGAGAAGAGAATGCCTTTAGACAATTGCGACTCAATCAATGGGTAAAACAAGCAGTACGTTGGATGCCTATGGAAAAGTGGGATGCTTGTTCCTTTGCAGTAAATGAAGATGAACTTGAAGGAAGAGTATGCTATGGAGGTCTTGACCTATCATCTACAACAGACATTACAGCCTTTGTTTTAGTTTTTCCACCGATAGATGAAGAAGATAAATTTGTGATACTTCCATATTTTTGGTTGCCGGAAGAAACACTGGAGTTAAGGGTTAAACGAGACCATGTTCCCTATGACATTTGGGAAAGACAAGGGTATATCCAAACCACAGAAGGAAATGTTGTTCACTATGGATATATAGAAACATTCATAGAAAAATTAGGTGAAAGGTTCAATATTAGAGAAATTGCCTTTGATAGATGGGGAGCTGTTCAAATGGTTCAAAACTTAGAAGGAATGGGTTTTGCAGTTGTACCGTTTGGTCAGGGGTTTAAGGATATGAGTCCACCTACAAAAGAATTGATGAAACTAACGCTTGAGAAAAAAATTGCTCACGGGGGGCATCCAGTACTTAGGTGGAATATGGATAACATTTTCATACGAACAGACCCTGCAGGTAACATCAAAGCCGATAAGGAAAAATCAACGGAGAAAATTGATGGTGCTATCGCTACAATTATGGCACTTGATAGGGCGATTAGGTGTGGTAATCAAAACACAGAGAGTGTATATGACAGCAGAGGTATTTTGTTTATGTGAAATTTATCATTCCGTTATAGCAGATAATATTGTTCCATATATAAGGTATCGTTCCACAAACTAGTATTATTCCGATAAACGGTATACGTTATTCCTATTTCGTTGATATTGTTCCGATAAGATGGTATAATATGAAAGAATGGAGGAACGATTTATGTACATTACAGTGAAACAAGCGGCTGAAAAATGGGGCATATCCGACAGAAGAGTAAGAATTTTGTGTTCAGAAGGGAAGATTCCCGGTGCATATCAAGAAGGAAGAGCTTGGAAAATACCTTATGATGCAACAAAGCCGACTGATGGAAGATATAAAATTAAGGAATCACTCATTCCAATTATAGAAGACAAACTAGAAATTCTTAAAAGAAGAAGACCTTTAACAGAAGGAGAGCTAGAAAGATTAAATGAGGAATTCCTAACAGAATACACCTATAATTCAAATGCAATCGAAGGTAATACCTTAACCTTGCGAGAGACAGATATGGTTCTTAGAGGGCTCACTATTGACCAGAAATCATTAAAAGAGCATTTGGAAGTTATTGGACATAAAGACGCCTTTGATTATGTCAGGCAGCTTGTTAGTGAAAACGCCCCAATATCTGAAAAAGTAATAAAGGATATTCACTATCTGGTCTTGGCCGATAAGAAAGAAGATAGGGGCATATATAGAAGAGTTCCAGTTAGGATTATGGGAGCTGCACATGAACCTGTACAGCCATATTTGATTATTCCCAAGATGGAAGAACTACTGGAACAATATGAAAACAGCAAGGGAGATATTGTGACTAAGCTTGCCCGTTTTCATATCGAATTTGAAAGCATACATCCTTTTATCGATGGAAACGGAAGAACCGGAAGACTACTAGTTAACTTAGAACTAATGAAAGCGGGGTATCTACCGATAGATATAAAGTTTACCGATCGCTTGAAATACTATGAAGCCTTTGATGAATATCATGTAAAACATAATATATCTGCAATGGCAGATATGTTTGCAAGATATTTAAATCAGAGACTGGATTTGTATTTGTCTATTTTGGATATGTAAGAATAGCAAGTCGTTAAATAAATTAGAATTTGTGGAGGTGTTAGCTATGGGGCTATTTGAAAAATTAAAAAAGAATAAAAATGCTAAAATTGTAGAGCAGAAATTCCCTTTTTATGATGAGCCAAATACAGCAGCTATTGTATGTAGTCATGTAATAAATAGAGAAGAACCAATTTTATTTGTATCACATGATGAAGATGATGGTATGTGGCAATTCTTATGCGGAAAAACACACGAAGTAGAGGACGCTAAATTAGTTTCTTTACAGTCTGTATTTGAGTTAGATAATTCGATAGGAACTTTGGTAGAAATGCCTTGTGGATATTGTGCAACAAAAGAAAATCAAGAAGCTAAATGGATAATCAGAGAACTTTAAATCCCAGTTTGTAGAACAAAATAGAAATTTAAGTTTAAAGCATCTACTAATAAGAGTAGGTGCTTTTTTGATGTAAAAATTAGGAGGAGTGTGAATGGGAATATTAAGTGGTTTATTTAAATCTAGAGACAAACCGGAAAACAAATTGAGTAATAACAGTTACTCTTTTTTTGTTGGACAATCATCAAGTGGAAAACATGTTAACGAAAAGACAGCAATGCAGATGACAGCTGTTTATTCATGTGTTCGGATATTATCTGAAACACTAGCTAGTTTACCACTGCATATATACGAAATAACAGATTTAGGAAGTAAAAAAGCAACCAAACATAGCCTATATAATATATTGCATAATGAACCAAATAGTGAAATGACCAGTTTTATTTTTAGAGAAACCTTGATGACACATTTATTGTTATGGGGGAATGCTTATGCACAAATTATCCGAAATGGAAAAGGCGATGTTTTAGGGTTATATCCATTAATGCCAGATAAAATGAAGGTCGATCGAGATGAGCATCATACCATTTACTATGAATATTTAACAGGAGAAGGGAGTAAGGTCAGGCTATCATCTCAAGATGTTTTGCATATTCCAGGACTCGGCTTTGATGGTTTAGTAGGATACTCACCCATTGCGATGGCGAAAAATGCAATTGGGATGTCTATGGCTGCCGAAGAATATGGAGCCAAGTTTTTCTCTAATGGTGCTACACCTAGTGGGATTTTAGAACATCCAGGAACAGTTAGAAATGCAGAAAGTTTAAGAGAAAGTTGGACCCGTGGTTTTTCTGGAAACAATACCCATAAGGTGGCGATACTGGAAGAAGGGATGAAGTATACACCGATTTCCATATCTCCAAATGAGGCACAATTTTTAGAAACACGAAAGTTTCAAATCAATGAGATAGCTAGAATTTTTAGGATACCACCTCATATGGTAGGTGATCTTGAAAAGTCTAGCTTTTCTAATATTGAACAACAATCCCTAGAGTTTGTGAAATATACCTTAGACCCATGGGTCATTCGTTTTGAACAAGCCTTCAATAGGCGATTGTTAAAGGATAAAGAAAAGAGTCAATTTTATGTGAAGTTTAATGTGGATGGGCTACTTCGTGGTGATTATCAATCTCGAATGAATGGTTATGCAGTTGGACGTCAAAATGGTTGGATGAGTGCTAACGATATTAGAACTTTAGAAAACCTAGATCGAATACCAACTGAAGAAGGTGGCGACTTGTATTTAGTTAATGGAAATATGTTGCCATTAAAAAATGCAGGCGCATTCGTAAATCTAAATAAGGAGGAAGAAATAAAGAGTGAAGAAATTTTGGAATTGGAAAACAAAGAATAATGATGAACACATTCTTTTTTTGAATGGAACGATTGCTGAAGAGTCTTGGTTTGATGATGATGTCACGCCAAGGCTTTTTAAGTCTGAACTAGAAAATCACAAAGGGGATATTACGGTTTGGATTAACTCTCCCGGTGGGGATTGTATCGCAGCAGCTCAAATTTACAATATGTTAATTGAACACAAAGGAGAAGTGATCGTAAAAATTGATGGTATAGCAGCAAGTGCAGCATCAGTTATTGCGATGGCTGGGACAAAAGTGTTGATGAGTCCAGTCTCTATGATGATGATTCATAATCCAATGACTGTTGCTTTTGGAGATAAAGAACAGATGAAACAAGCGATGGCAATGTTAGATGAAGTCAAAGAATCAATTATGAATGCTTATGAAATCAAGACAGGCTTAGCACGCCAAAAATTGTCCAACATGATGGATAGTGAAACTTGGATGAATGTCCATAAAGCAATTGAATTAGGATTTTGTGACACGTTATTAGAACGAGAAAAAGAAGATGGTACAGATGCACCTGTGTTATCAAATCTCTATTCAAAAGTAATTGTAGAGAATTCATTAAAAAATAAAATTGCAGAGAAAAGTAAGATTAAAGCTAAAACCAATACAGCTAAGTCAGATGACTTACTAGACAGACTCAACTTAATAAAAAATTGGAGGTAATAATGATGAGTAAAATTTTAGAAATGATTGAAAAACGTAATAAAGCTTGGGAAGGTGCAAAAGCTTTTGTTGAATCGAATAAGGATAAAGACGGTCTATTGTCTGAAGAACACACGAAACAATATCAAGAAATGGAAAATAAAGTGTTGAACTTTAGTAAAGAAATCGACCGATTACAACGTGAGGAACAAATGGAGAAAATGATGGAAAAACCAATCAATGCTCCAATTAAAGAAAAACCAAGACAAGACGTTGAGGAGAAAACAGGTCGTGCTCGTAAAGAGTATAAGGAAAGTATGCTTCAAGCGCTACGTACGAACTTTAAACAAGTGTCGAATATTCTACAAGAAGGAGTGGATGCTGATGGTGGGTATTTAGTTCCTGAAGAATATGACGCACGACTAATCTCTGTTTTAGAAGAAGAGAATATCATTCGTAATTTAGCTACTGTCATTACAACTGCAGGTAATCATAAAATTAATATCGCAGGTACTCGTCCAGCAGCAGCATGGATTGACGAAGGGGCAGAATTACAGTTTGGAGATGCAACCTTTAAGCAAATGTTGCTAGATGCGCATAAGTTGCACGTTGCCATTAAAGTGACAGAAGAATTGCTTTATGACAGTGCATTTAATTTAGAAGCATACATTAATGAACAATTTGGTAAAGCACTTGCGAATGCTGAAGAAGATGCTTTCTTAAACGGTGATGGAAACAACAAACCAACAGGTATCTTCCACGAAACCAATGGTGGTACATTCCTTGAGAAAGTTAGTGCGATTAAGTCAGATGACGTCATTAACTTAGTACATGCCTTAAAACGACCTTATCGAAAAAATGCAGTCTTTATTACGAATGATAAGACCATCGCTCAGATTAGAAAATTTAAGGATAGTAATGGGGCATACATTTGGCAACCAAGCTATCAACAAGGTGAGCCTGATAAATTGTTAGGTTATCCTGTTTATACTTCCGCATTTGCACCAGAAAATACGATCGCTTTTGGCGACTTTAGCTATTACAACATTGGGGATCGTGGGGCTCGTTCATTTAAAGCCTTAACTGAATTATTCGCAGGTAATGGGATGATTGGGTATGTGGCAAAAGAACGTGTTGACGGTAAGTTGATTGTCAAAGAAGCCGTACAAATCTTAAGTACACAAGGTTAGAAAAGGAGGGTTAAGCAGTGAGTCTTACGTTAGAAGAAGTTAAACAATATGTCAGAGTAGATTCAAGCGATGATGACGCACTGCTTGAGTCTTTGATGTTGAGTGCGAAACAATTATGTTCGCATATCCTAAGAGTAGATGAAACAGACGAGTTGTTACAAAAAGATGAAGTGAAAATCGCTATGCTTTATGCAATTGCCTATTTATATGAGCATAGAGAAGAAGCAAATCACAAGGATTTAACACTTACCCTTAGAAGTCTACTCTTTGGACTTAGAAAGGTGGAGTTTTAATGAAGGTCAGTTTGTTTAATACAAAAATCACTCTACAAATCTCAAGTGTAGCTATGGATGAAGTGGGCAACCAAATAGAATATTGGCAAGATGCCTATACTTGCTTTGCAAGTGTCAGCCACGAAAGTCCACTGGAAAATACAAGTGCAGGTGCGATGTGGGATAACAGTAAAATAGATTTTACAATTCGTTATTCATCTGAAGTAGCTAAAGTAGATTCACTTACTCACCGAGTGATTTTTGAGGATCAGATATATAACATCAAAGGAATTGACCATATGAATTATAAAAAGAAATCATTGAAAATTCATTGTCAAAGGGTAGAAAGATGAAAATAAAAGTCGATGATTTAGCTAAAACCATTCAAAAAAAACTTGACCAGTATAAAAAGCTAACCAATGAACAAATTAAAGAAACCGTAAGAGAAGTTGGTAAGGAAACAAAAGAATTAATTCAAGCAACTGCGCCAAAGAAAAGTAAGAAATATTCTAAAAGTTGGGCAGTTAAAGTGACAAGAGAATCATCAAACGCTATGAGTGTGATAGTTCATTCAAAAAATAAATACCAACTTACGCATTTACTAGAGTTTGGTCATGCCAAAAGAAATGGTGGACGAACGAAAGCAATACCACATATCGGAGAAGCTGAACAACAATCAATTCAATTATTCGAAGAAAGAGTACAGGAGATATTAAACAATGGCTAATTTAAATACAATCTTAAAACAACTTAATATCCCGTATGCCTATCATCATTTTGCCGAGAGTAAATCGCCTAAGCCACCCTTTGTAGTTTATTTACTACCAAATACGAATCACTTTAAAGCAGATGGGAAGATTCACTTTAAGGTAAGTGTTGTACATTTAGAAATTTATAGCGACAAAAAGGATATTACTTTAGAGCAAAAAGTAGAATCTATACTTGATAAAAATAGTATCGTGTATGAAAAAAGTGAAGTTTGGATAGAGTCAGAAAAACTCTATGAAGTCTTATATACATTTGAAATGGAGGAGAATAAGTTATGGGAAACAAAGTAAAATATAATTTAAAAAATGTTCATGCAGCGAAATTAACGAAAACACCTGAAGGAACATTTAATTACGCAACACCTAAACCAATCCCTGGTGCGGTGAGCATTAGTTTAGAAGCAGAAGGTGAATCAAGTCCGTTTTATGCAGATGGTATTGTTTATTTTAGGTCGACATCAAACAATGGGTATAGTGGTGACTTGGAAATTGCATTAATACCTGAATGGTTTAGAACAGAAATTTTAAATGAGGAATTAGATAAAAATGGCGTGTTGGTTGAAAAAGCAACAGTTAAAGAAACGGAGAAATTTGCACTGCTGTTTGAGTTTGATGGAGATGAAAAAGCAATCCGACATGTTTTATATAACTGCTCTACTTCTCGTCCGTCAATCGAATCTGAAACAAAAGAAGAGTCTATTTCACCGGGGACGGAGAAACTCACGTTAACAGCAGATCCGAGAGAAGATGGGTTAGTTAAATCAAGAACGGGAGACACGACACAAGATGCAAGTTATCAAAACTGGTATAAAACGGTTTATGTACCTACACCAAAAGCAGAAGCAACATCTCTACCATCAAGATAGGAGTCTAACTTATGATTGAAAAAACAGTAATAATCAATAAACAAGAAGTAATATTTCGATCTTCAGCAACTATCCCAAGGTTATATCGATTGAAATTTAAGCGTGATATCTTTAAAGACTTATCAAAACTAGAAAAATCATATCAAGGTAATGACTCTACCTTTGAGGTTGAAGATTTAGAAATCTTTGAAAATGTGGCTTATATTATGGCGTATCATGCAGATAAGACGATACCACCAACGATTGAAGAGTGGCTAGACCAATTTGAGATGTTCTCTATTTATGAAATCTTACCCGAGATTTTGGAATTATGGGGTAGTAATTTAGTAACTGATGTTGTAAATAAAAAAAAGTTACATCAAGTAGCAGGGAAATGACAACCGCCTTATTTCTACTAAGATGTGTTGAAGTCGGTATTTCTATAAGTGACTTAGATTTATTATCTATTGGAATGGTACTTGATATTTGGACTGAAAAAGCAAATGACAGTGTGAAGTACAGTAGAGTGGCAGGTCAAGCAGAGTTTGATAAGTTTTAGCATTAACCACAAGGGTTAGTGCTTTTTTAATTTTAGAAAGGAGGTTAGAGAATGGCTAATCGCATTAAGGGGATTACGATTGAAATTGGTGGTGATACAACAGGTCTTGATAAGTCACTCAAATCAGTTAATTCATCTATTAAAAATACGCAGATGGCATTAAAGGATGTCAATCGTTTATTAAAACTTGATCCAAAGAATGCTGAATTACTCGCTCAAAAACAAAAACTACTCCAACAACAAATCAAAGAAACGAGTAGCAAATTAGATGTGTTAAAAGAAGCAGATAAACAAGCCAAATTTCAACTTGAAAGTGGTGATTTAGGTCAAGATAAGTACGATGCTTTACAACGTGAAATTATTGAAACGGAACAGTCTATCTCTAAACTCCAAGAAGAACTTAAACAAGTACCTAACTCAGTATCTTTATCAGTAAAAGAAGCAGGAGATAAGATTAAAGATTTTGGCGATAAAACTGCTGAAGTAGGTGGAAAGTTATCAACACACTTAACTTTACCTCTTGTTGGCATTGGTGCAGCATCTGTTACTGCCTTTAACGAAGTTGATGCTGGACTTGATACGATTGTGACCAAGACAGGGGCAAGTGGTGATGCTCTTGAAGAGATGCAAAGCATTATGGAGAGAATTGCGACAAGTATCCCTGTTGATTTTGCGACAGCTGGTGCAGCAATTGGTGAAGTAAATACAAGGTTTGGTGTTACTGGTCAGCAACTAGAAGAATTATCAACGCAGTTTATCAAGTTTGCACAAATCAATAATGTTGATGTTTCAAGTGCGATTGATAACACTCAAAAAATTATCGCTGCTTTTGGATTAACCACTGAAGATACAGGTTTGGTTTTGGATACAATGAATGCAGTTGGGCAGAGAACTGGAATTAGTATGGATGCTTTATCTAATGTGATGATTACCAATGCCGCCTCACTACAACAATTAGGTTTTTCAGCAAGTGATGCGGCTAACTTTTTAGGTAATGTGGAAATGTCTGGGGCAGATACATCTCAAGTGATGACTGGTTTAACCAAAGCATTAGCAACTGCAACTTCAGAAGGTAAGCCATTAAACGAAGCACTTGCTGATATTCAAAATAGTATGGTTAATGCCAAAAGCGATACTGAAGGATTGCAAGTTGCATATGAGTTGTTCGGTAAAAGAGCTGGTGGAGCGATTTATCAAGCATGTAAAAATGGTTCTTTAAATTTTAATGAACTAGGGACGTCATTAAAAGATAATATGGGTTCAGTTGAATCTACCTTTGAAAATACAATTGATCCGATTGATAGTTTTCAAACGACCATGAATCAACTCAAAATTGTAGGTGCTGATGTAGGTAATACACTAATGACAATCTTAAAGCCAGTTCTTGAAAAATTAGCAACAGTCTTTAAGAATATCAAGTCTGGTTGGGATAGTTTGTCACCAGGAATGCAAGAAGCGATTGCGACCTTTGGTGTTATTGTTGCTACTGTCGGTCCAATCCTTGTAGTAGTTGGAAAAATCATCACAGCAATTGGAACAATTACAGGTGTCCTTAGTCCTTTGATTGGATTATTAATGGGAACTAGTACGGCAACTACAGCGGTTGGAGTCGCAGGAGGAGCAAGTGCCGCAGGAACAACAGCAGCCGGAGTAGCGGCAGGAGGTGCAGCCACAGGATTTGGTGCATTAAACCTTTCACTGTTACCTATTATTGGTATTATTGCAGGTATTATCGCTGCGATTGCCGCTATTATTTTGGTCATTAAGAATTGGGGTGCTATTACTGAGTGGTTTAAAGGTGTTTGGGAAACTATTACACAAACAGTCACGACAGTGGTTCAAAATATTTCAACATTCTTTATGACGGCTTGGCAAGGCATCGTCACTTATTTTACAACTACATGGGAAACCATTAAGAATGTTTTAGATTTTGGTTTACAGTTTATTGTCGCACTCATTGAGGGTGCTTTTTTATTAATTACTTTACCATTTCAGTTAATATGGGAGAATTGTAAATCAACCATTTTATCTGTATGGGAAAGTATCAAATCAATTGTAGATAGTGGTATTCAAGCAGTATCAAGCGTGATTAATATTGTCATGACCACTATTTATAGTTTCTTATCAACGATTTGGCAATTAATTAGTACGACAATTTCTAATGTGGTAAATACGATTAGAACAATAGTGTCTAATGTGTTTAATGCGATTAAAAGTATTGCGACTACTGTGTGGAATGGTATTAAATCAACTATTGGTGGTGCAGTTGAAGGTATTAAGTCAACAGTTTCAAATGTATTCACTGCTGTATCAAGCACAGTAAGTAGTATTTTTAATGGAATTAAATCAACTGCAACATCAGTTTGGAATGGCATCAAGTCAGCTATTACAACACCGATTGATAATGCCAAGAATTTTGTTAAAAGCGCTATTGATTCAATCGTAGGATTTTTCTCTGGGATGAAGATTTCTTTTCCAAAAATCAAATTGCCGCATTTTAGTTTAACAGGTAGTTTCTCATTAATGCCTCCATCTGTACCAAGACTTTCTATTGATTGGTATAAAGAAGGTGGGATTATGACAAGACCTACACTCTTTGGTATTAACGGTTCATCTTTAATGGCGGGTGGAGAAGCAGGAGCAGAGGCAATCTTACCACTTAAAGGATTTTACTCACATTTAGATAAATTATTCCATGAGAAGATGAATGGAAATGACATGATTGAAAAGTATCTATCAATCATTGCTGAAAACAGCACGCATGCCATTTATCTTGATGACGGCACATTAGTTGGTCGATTATTGCCAAGTATTGATAGTGGTTTAGGGAAATTAGCAGTAAGGAGGGCAAGAGGTTGATAAAACTTTTTATTGATGATGTTGATTTATATAGAGAAGCAGGTATCGTATTAGAAGAATTTGATATCGGCATACCAGAAATGAAAATTAATAAAGTTTCTGTACCTGGTAGAAATGGCGATCTTGATATGAGTAAAGCCTTGACGGGTTATACGCATTTTCATAATCGAACGATAGTATTACAACTAGGTATAATCGGTAATGAGTATGCACGAGAAGCTATACGTACACTGTTCTTTCAGTCTTTATACAATAAACAAATTAAAGTAGCATTTTCTCATTTAGAAGGATATTTTCTAGGTCATGCCACGATAAATTCACATGAAAGAACGCCTGCAAAATCAACAATTAAAGTAACTATTGATTGTTATCCTTTAAGATATATTGGAGAAGAAATAATAAGTCGGACAATACTAACCACGTCACCTAAGACAGTTTCAGTTCATAATATGCATATGCCTGTTCCAGTAACTATTGAAACAACAGCACAAGCAAACGTTGAATATAAGGGAAAAAGATACTCAGTTCAAAGAGGACAACATAAATTAGGCATTATTTTAGAACAAGGTAATAACATGTTTACGGTGTCTGGTAGTGGCACACTTACAATAAAATTTAGAATGGAGGTGTTGTGATGTATCGTATTTATGCTGATAGTGATTTGATTTATAATCCTTTAATTCCTGAATACAGTATTCTTGATGGTAGGTTATCCATTAGTTTAAATACGGTAGGTACTTTAACTTTTACAATACCTAAAAGCAATCCAGGTTATGGTCGTATTAAGTATATGAAATCTATTATCACCCTTTATGAAAATGACCAGTTGTTATTTAGAGGAAGAGTGTTCTCTCCAAGTGTTGATTTATATCAGACGGAAACTGTGGAATGTGAGAGTGACTTAGCATTTTTCAATGATAGTATTCTTGAACCTTATGATTTTAGAAATGTGAGCGTTGAACAAGTTTTAAGGACAGTTATTTCAAAACACAATACTCAAGTAAGTAGCGATAGACAATTCAAGTTAGGTCGAGTCACCGTGACTAACGATACAGCAACCGGTAATATTATCCGTTCATCAACAGACTATACATCCACTTGGTCTTTTTTAAGAGATAAACTTCAAAAAGAACTCGGTGGCTATTTTTTTGTACGCTATCAAAGTGACGGCGTGTATTTAGATTATGTAAAAGATTTAAATTATATAGCTAGTCAAGAAATTGTTCAAACGATTAATTTATTAGACGCAAAAAGAGAATGGTTTAGTGATGAATTAGCTACGATTATTATTCCGTTAGGTTCAAAAATAAAAGAAGAGAATAGCGATGACGAAAATTATCTAACAATAGAATCAGTTAATAGTGGGAGTAAATCCATTCGAGATGATACGGCTATTTCCCTTTATGGAGAAATTACAAAGGTTACGCATCATGATAACATTACCGATCCAACGAATTTATTACGAGCAGGTAGAAAAGATTTAGCTGATTCGATTATGTTGATTAGTAAAATTACATTAACAGCTGCTGACTTATCAAAGGCAGGAGAATCAGTTGACGCTTTTAGACTGGGACAAAAGGTGCAGGTTAATATTCCAAGTTTAGCAATCGAAGAGAAAATGTTGGTAAGTAGTCTGTCATTGGATTTACTACATCCAGAAAGTAACATCTTATCGATTGGTGCTGAAGAAAAAACGATGACGGTCACTCAGTTTAATACAGAGCATTCAATTGAAACGATATATCAGAATTTACAAGAGAACATGAAAGAGTTAAATGCAATGGCGATTGTTAGGGCGATTCGAGAAGCTAACTCTTATATTCAACAATCTGCCAATGAAATTAAACTTGAAGTATCTGAGAAATACTACAATAAAGAAAAGGCAGATGAATTATTAAGTTCCATTCAAACGATGATGACACAAACATCAAATGCGATTACTTTTCAGTTTAATCAATATAAACAAGTACAAGAAACATTGTATGGTTCAAACGCTAAGAAGTTTACAGAACTGAGTCGTTATATTCGTTTTGAGAATGGGCATATTATTTTAGGTGAACAAAACAGTCCAATCGTTCTTCGTATAGAGAATGAAAGGATTGTTTTTTTACAAAGTGGTGTAGAAAGTGCTTATTGGCATAATCGAAAATTCTATGCCGTAGACGGCGAGTATATTCATAGTTTGAAGTTAGGGAAGTTTGCTTTTATGCCAAGGGCAACAGGAAACTTAAGTTTTACAAAGGTGGTGAATTAAGATGGCAAGTAATGGTTCTTTTAATACGAATGCCTATGAAGTTAGGTATTTAACATTTGAGTGGAGTGTTGCCAGTCAAAACGTAACAACTAATCAAACGACTATTAACTGGAGTTTACGCGGTAATGGATCAAATCCAACAACTTGGTATATGTCGGGTAATTTCAAAGTTGTCATCGAAGGTTCAACCGTTTATCAGTCTACGACGCGTATTCAGTTAAGTGGATCAACAAGCGTTGCGAGTGGTCAGTTTACACTAACGCATAACGCAGACGGCAATAAATCGTTTAGTGCCAGTGTAGAAGCTGGCATTTACTATTTTGCAGTTAACTCAAGAGGAAGTGGCACATGGTCACTACCGACAATCGCAAGAGCAACACAACCCAGTGTGAATAAAACAACGATGGCTTTTGGGGATTCTATTATCATCTATACCCCTAGAGCATCAACGGTTTTTACGCATACGATTCAAGCAGGTGTTGATAATAAGTTGAATTTTACCAATATCGCAACTAATGTAGCGACTAGTCATACATGGACATTACCTAAAACTTGGGGGAGATATTTAACCCATTCAACAGATAAGTTAAAGTTTCGGGTATTAACTTACTCAGGCGGACAGTTAATTGGTAGTAGAGATACTAACCCTGTCTCAGTCACAGCAACTTCAGATATGGCACCAGTGGTTAATATCGCTTTAAGTGATGCCAATAATCTTTACAACACGTATGGTGGTTTTGTCAAAGGTAAGTCCAAGATTAGAGCAGTAGTTTCTGAAACGATGTATGAACAAGCTGTTGTCACGACCCGAAGTTTGGTCTTAAACGGTATTACTTATCAAAGTAATAATCAAACCTCTGAAGTCATTACTTCTACCACGCAAAGGATAGAGGCTAGAGTAGTTGATTCAAGAGGTATGACTGGTACAAAAGTTTTAACACCACTTGTTTATGATTGGTATGAACCTAAAATTACAATGGCTAAAGCTAATCGATGTCAAGCTAACGGTACACTTGATGAAGCAGGTACTCATATTAAATTAGAGTATGCTTGTGCCATAGCACCAGTTAATAATCGTAATCAGAAGAATCTAAGTTATACTTATAAACCACAAAATCAAACTCAAGCAACTACTCAAAACATCACAATGGATACTTATAGTAAGACAGGGAGTGTCATTTTCCCTGCCAGTGGAGAAAGTTCTTGGGAAGTGACACTCACATTAAGAGATGCCTTTAATTCAAGTCAAGTGGTCATTAGTGTGGGTACAGCTTTTGTATTACTAGATTTTCATAGTTCAGGTAAAGGGATTGGTGTTGGTAAGGTTGCAGAACTTCAAAACACTTTAGACATCTCACCTAATTGGAACTTGAAATATAAAAATTCAATGATGACGGACTTTGTGATTGAACAAGGCATACGTAACAATTGGATTTATCGAAAATGGTATAGCGGATTTTTAGAATGTTATATTTCTGGAACGATAGAAACAGTAAATCAAAATGCATATCGAAGTAAGCAATTTACACTGCCATTTAATCAACCAAATACAAATTATATTGTTCAAGTCGTACCGACACTTTCAGGGCATTATACAGATTATATATGGGTTGGAAATACTAATGGGACTAACAGTAAAACAACTTCATCATTTACGATTTGTATTTGGAGTGATAATCAAAATAACTTTACTTTTGGTGTTGATATAGCAGTTATGGGTAGATGGAAAAATTAAGGAGGAAAAAATGAAAGATATATGGTCAACCATTCAATTAGTGTTTTCAGCAATAGGTGGAACACTTGGTTATGTATTAGGAGGTATGGACGGCATGTTATATACGTTATTAGTTTTTGTGACTATCGATTATTTGACAGGCATGTTATGTGCGATAGCAGATAGAAAATTATCGAGTGAAGTTGGATTCCAAGGTATCGCAAGAAAAGTCATTATATTTACATTAGTAGGAATAGCACATTTACTAGATGTACAAATCTTAGGAAAAGTTGGCGTGCTAAGGGCAATGGTGATTTTCTTTTATGTGTCGAATGAAGGAATCTCAATTATTGAGAATGCGACACACCTAGGATTACCGATTCCAGAAAAATTAAAATCAATCTTAGAACAGTTAAAAGATAAGGAGGGTAGAAAATAATGAGTAATAGTCCTTTAGTTAATCATATAAATTTAAGTCCAAATCATAGTGGTCTTAGAAAGCATAAAATTGATACAATTACGATTCATCATATGGCAGGTAACTTATCTGTCGAAACATGTGGTAAAGTATTTCAACCAAGGTCAAGACAAGCAAGTAGTAATTATGGTGTAGATTCCAAAGGACGTGTTGGTATGTACGTTGAAGAGAAGAACCGTTCGTGGTGTTCTTCAAGTCCGGCTAATGATAACCGTTCGATCACAATCGAGGTAGCTAATGACCAAATTGGTGGTAATTGGCATGTAAGTGATATTGCTTTAGAAAAAACGATAGAACTTTGTGTTGATATATGTAAGAGAAATGGCATCAAGCAATTAGTCTACACTGGTGATACGAAAGGTAACTTAACCAAGCATGAATGGTTTGCGAATACAAACTGTCCTGGACCATATCTTGGTAGCAAATTCCCATATATCGCTTCGGAAGTGAACAAGCGATTAAGAGGACAATCATCAACACCTATTCAAACATCGACTATGCATCTTGATGATGTGGCACGACAAGTTATTAATGGTCGTTTTGGAAATGGAGAAGAACGCAAGCAAAAATTACGTTCAGCTGGCTATGATCCTGTTCAAGTTCAAAATCGAGTGAATGCCTTATTAGTTAAAAAACCGACACCTCAATCCACTTTAAAATCAATCGATGAAGTGGCACAAGAAGTGTTGAACGGTAAATGGGGTAATGGTAATCAGCGCAAATCTGCGCTCATTGGTGCAGGTTATGATTACGACAAAGTCCAAGCAAAAGTGAATGAGATTGTTAGTGGTAAATCCACTCCGTCACTCAAACCTATTGAAGTCGTTGCACGAGAAGTCATTAACGGTAAATGGGGCAATGGTCAAGAACGAAAAAACCGTTTAACGCAAGCAGGATACGATTATCATCAAGTTCAACAAAAAGTGAATGAATTAATATAGAAGAAAACCTATCTAGGCAGAAATGCTTGGATAGGTCTTTTTTTTGTTTTGTAGAAAAATATTTTTTTAAAATCGTCCGATTTTATTCTTTCCCAAGGCTATCTATTAGAGGGAAATAAAAAGAACATCCTCTAGAAAGGAGAAATGCAATGAAACATCAATTAAAAGTCAGTGTTTCAAAAACACCGTCCTTAGAAAAGATGATGACATGTCGAAAGCTATCAATACGAGAAAAAATTTTGCGATTTTTCTTTGGTAAAAAGCAAGACCTTGTTGTCTTAATTCCAAGTGACAGAATATCAGAAGTAGCCATTAGTAAGAAAGGAGAAAGCAATGAGTAAGATGAAATTACTTCAACAAGTATTAGATGATTTGAATAATTTAAATCAGAGTATTTCAGATTTAGTGAACGCACTTGAAAATAAACAAGAAGTTAATGAAGACCAGGAAAATCTTCCTACCACTACTTTAGAAGAAGTAAGAGGTGTGTTAGCGGAAAAAAGTAGAGATGGATTAACTAAAGAAGTTAAAGGTCTAATTCAAAGCTTTGGTGCTAGCCGACTAAGTGAGATAAAAGCAAGTGATTATCCGTTACTTCTTGAAAAGGCAAAGGAGTTAAAACATGAGTAATCATGCATTATTATCAGCTTCCAGTTCTCATCGTTGGTTGAGTTGTCCACCACTTCCAAGATTAGAGCAATTTTTCCAAAATGAAATCAGTGATGTAGCAGTGGAAGGTACACTTGCTCACAAACTTGCAGAACATAAACTACGTGTGGCATTAGGGGAAAACAAAACGCAATTAGACATGACCAACATAAATCAAGAAATGCAGGAACATACAGATGATTATGTGACGTACATTCTTGAACAAATAGCATTAGAAAAACAGACAACGAAGGACCCAAGTATATTAATCGAACAAAGATTAGATTTTTCAAACTATGTACCAGAAGGATTTGGAACAGGAGATTGTATCATTATCGCAGATAAAAACCTACATATCATTGACTTTAAATACGGTCAAGGGGTAGAAGTTAGTGCGGTAGATAACCCACAGATGAAACTGTATGGACTAGGGGCACTGAACATCTATGAAGCATTGTACGATATTGAAACAATTAAGATGACCATTTTTCAACCAAGAAAATTTAACATTTCGACTTATGAGATGACAGTTAAAGCATTGAAAGACTGGGCAGAAACAGAATTAAAAGAAAAGGCAGAACAAGCTTTTGAAGGTAAGGGGGTTATTACTTATGGACCTTGGTGTCAGTTTTCAAGTTGTGGTACGGTACTTCGTGCAAGGTTCGATTACCATAACAAGCTAAAACAATTTGAATTGAAGTCGCCACATCTATTAACAGATAGCGAAATAGAAGAGGTCTTAGATCATATTGATGATTTAGTGAAATGGTCTAATGAAGTCAAAGAGTATGCAACTAAAGTCTCATTAGAAAGTGGCAAAGAATGGAGTGGATACAAATTAGTACACGGTAGAAGCACAAGGAAATTTAAAGATGAGAATAAAGTGGTTGAGATAGCTAAGGAAAATGGATATGACAATATTTATAAGCAATCGTTACTCTCGATGACAGAACTTCAAAAAATGATGGGGAAAAGTACATTTGAAACCATATTTAAAGATGAATTCATCAAACAGTTAGGGAAACCAACGTTGGTTCCTATAACAGATAAAAGACAAGTAATTATAACAGCCAAACAAGAATTTAATGAAATAACGGAGGAAAAGTAAATGGCAAAATTAAATAAAACAAAAGTAATTACAGGTAAAGATACAAGACTATCTTATTTTAATGGGTGGCATCCCGTATCCATTAATGGCGGTGCAGAAAAATATTCAGTATCGGTTTTAATTCCAAAAGATGATAAAGAAACTTTAGTAAAAATTGAAAAAGCAATTGATGCAGCAATTGAAGAAGGTATTGCAAAATTTGGTGGCAAAAAACCGAATAAGGCGGCAATTAAACTACCACTTCGTGATGGCGATATTGAACGAGATGATGAGGCATATAAAGGGCATTATTTTATTAATGCCAATTCAGTCGCAAAACCACAAATTGTGGATAGAAATGTAGCACCTATCTTAAATCAAGAAGAAGTGTATTCAGGTTGTTATGCAAGGGTATCACTGAACTTTTATGCGTTTAATTCTAATGGGAATAAAGGTGTTGCGTGTGGACTAGGCAATATACAAAAAATACGAGATGGCGAACCATTAGGTGGAAGAAGTAGTGCGAGTGATGATTTCACGACTTTAGAAGATGATGACTTTTTGGCATAGGAGGGATAGTCTGTGATGGAATATCTAGTCGTTATCGTAGTAGGGGTATTAGTGTTGGAATTTATGATTAAGCGTGGCTTAGAGTTATATTTGTATATAAAGGAACAGTTAGATGAAACAACTAAATATTGACATTGAAACGTATTCTAGTGTGAACTTGCTTAAATCTGGTGTCTACAAATATGCAGAGAGCGAGGACTTTGAAGTCCTCCTTTTTGCATACGCTGTTGATGGGGGCGAAGTTTGTGTGGTGGACTTGGCTAAAGGTGAGTGTATTCCTAAGGAAATCATAGATGCACTACAAGATGATACGGTGTTGAAATGGGCGTTTAATGCACAATTTGAACGGGTGTGTTTATCTCGTCATTTTGGGGTTGCTCTTTTGCCATCATCTTGGCGGTGTACGATGGTGTGGTCTGCGTATATGGGATTGCCATTATCTCTTGAAGGTGTGGGGGCAGTGTTAGGACTAGAAGAACAAAAGTTAAAGATAGGTAAAGATTTAATTCGTTATTTTTGTGGATCTTGTGCTCCCACCAAAACCAATGGTGGACGAACAAGAAATGAATACTACCATGATGAGCAAAAGTGGAAACAATTCAAAGCATATAATAAAAAAGATGTGGAAGTGGAGATGGCAATCGGACAGAAACTATCTAAATTTCCAGTCCCTGATTTTATATGGGAGGAGTATCTACTTGATCAAATCATAAATGATAGAGGAATAGCAGTTGATCCACTCTTTGTAGAGAGAGCAATTTCTATAGATGCGAGGTGTAGAAGTGCAATGATGGAAGAATTACAACAATTAACGCATATAGATAATCCAAATTCAGTTTTTCAACTCTCTCAGTGGCTACAAGCACAAGGTATTGATGTAGAGAGTTTGGATAAAAAATCAGTCAAAAAGCTATTAAAAGAAGAGAAGAATCCTACTGTAGAACGAGTGCTACGATTAAGACAGCAATTATCCAAATCATCAGTTAAAAAGTATCAAGCGATGCAACAGGTTGCTTGTAGGGATAATCGGTGTCGAGGAATGTTTCAATTTTTAGGGGCTAATCGTACTGGCAGGTTTGCTGGGCGATTGGTTCAATTACAAAATTTAGTTAGAAACAATATGTCTGATTTAAAAGAAGCACGAGAGCTTGTCAAACAAGGCAATATGGAAGCGTTGAGTATTTTGTACGATGATACCTCTAAAGTATTATCCGAGTTGATTCGAACAGCGTTTATTCCAAAAGGGAGATTTTATGTGGTGGACTTTTCAGCTATCGAGGCACGAGTGATTGCATGGCTTGCGAAAGAGAAGTGGCGAGAAGAACTGTTTAGAGACGGTGGAGATATTTATTGTATGTCTGCGAGTCAGATGTTTGGTCTGCCAGTAGAAAAACATGGTGTGAATAGTGAATTAAGGCAGAAAGGCAAAATTGCCGAGCTTGCCTGTATCGCAGAAGATGAACATGTTTTAACAGATTATGGGCTTGTCCCTATTCAAGATGTCACTACAGATATGAAAGTATGGGACGGACTGAATTGGGTTAAACATGAGGGTGTCGTTTATCGAGGTGTAAAAGAGGTGATTGAATACGATGGTCTTAGAGCAACCAAAGACCACCTTGTGTGGACGGAAGGGCAATTACATCCGATACAGTTTGAAGAATCCGCCAAAAGCGGCGAGCATCTCTTACAAACAGGAAATGGTAGGAGAGCGATACGGTTGGGTGGAAATTATCAGTCCAGAAAAAAGATGGAATCAAAAGAAAAATCATTGTTATGTTTTAACTCAGTGTATAGGTTGTGGCAGTATACAATGGCAAAATCGAAATGCTTTAACCAGTGGAAAAAGGAAAAATTAGCGATTAATCGAGGCAAGGTTAGAGTTTATGACATACGAAATGCCGGACCATATCATCGTTTTACCGTATCGGACAAGTTAGTACATAATTGTGGATATGGCGGGTCAGTAGGTGCATTAACCGCTATGGGAGCACTTGAAATGGGACTAAAGGAAGAAGAACTGCAACCCTTGGTGCAAGCATGGCGAATCGCTAATCCTAACATCGTTAACTTATGGTGGGAGGTAGATAGGTGTGTCAAGCAGACTGTCAAAGAGCGTATCACAACGAAAACACACGGCATTATCTTTAGCTACCAAAGTGGTATGTTGTTTATAACTTTGCCAAGTGGTCGTAAACTCTCCTACATCAAACCAAGAATAGGAGAGAATAAATTTGGTGGGGAGTCTGTTACGTATGAAGGGGTAGGTGCAACGAAGAAGTGGGAGAGAATTGAAAGTTATGGCCCGAAGTTTGTAGAAAATATTGTGCAAGCAATCGCTAGGGATATTTTAGTCTTTGCGATGCAAAACTTAAAAGATTATGACATTGTCGCACATGTACATGATGAGGTCATTATAGAAGGCGAAGGTCTATCCTTAGAAGAAATTTGTTCTATTATGCGTCAAGTACCGCCATGGGCAAAGGGATTGATTTTAGATGCAGATGGTTATACATGCGAATTTTATAAAAAAGAATAACAAACCGTCCGATTTTACCTCCTGCCAAGGCTACCTTGTAGGAGGTATTTTATTATGGATACAAAAACTGAAATTATTAGATTAAGAAAGAACGGACTAAGTTATAAAGACATTTCTATTTGTTTGAATATGTCGGTTAATACGATTAAGTCTGTTTGTCGCAGATTAAAAGTAGAAAAACAATCCATTGATACGAATAGAAGTGTCTGTCTCTTGTGTAAAGTATCGTTAACGCATACTCAAGGAAAAAAGAAAAAGAAGTATTGTAGTGATACTTGTCGAATGAAGTGGTGGAATACACATCTTGATAAAGTCAATAAGCAATCTTATTCAGAGCATATCTGTTTCAATTGTCAGAAAACATTTCAATCGTATGCAAATAATAAAAGGAAATATTGCAGTCACCATTGCTATATTGCATCACGCTTTGGAGGTAAACAAGATGATGAATAATAGTGTTTTCCACGCCGAATTAACTTATCAAGTAACTATGTTGTATGTTAAAGCGTTATTAAGCAGGGGTCTACTAAGCATAGAGCAGTGCCGTGATTTTCAAGAGCAAATGCAAACACTGTATTCGCCACTTTTTAGCAAATATATGGACGAAACACTTGATAAATAAATGGTTTAGAGTGATATATAGTGATACAAAAAGGAGGATACATTGTGAAAACAGTCAAAAAAATACAACAGATAAGACCAGTGAAAAATAAAAAATTACGTGTCGCTGCTTATGCGAGAGTATCCCATTCTGAGTTACTACAATCACTCTCCAATCAAGTCAGTTATTACAGTGAATTGATTCAAAATCATTCAGAATGGGAATATAAAGGTGTTTATGTTGATAGTGCAATTACTGGGCGGAACATTAAACAGAGAAAAGAATATCAGCGGTTAATACAGGATTGTAAAGAGGGCAAGATAGATGTGATACTAACGAAATCAATCTCTAGGTTTGGTCGTAATACCATAGACTTACTAAAAACAATTAGAGAGTTAAGACGATTAAATGTGAGTGTGCGTTTTGAAAAAGAAAACATTGATACAATGACCACAGATGGCGAGCTATTACTAACTTTATTGGTTTCTATCGCTGAAGAAGAATCAAAGGCAATTGGACAAAACATCAAATGGCGTGTCAAAGAAAAGTTTCAACAGGGACTTCCTCATAGTCCACAAGATATGTATGGGTATCGTTGGCAAGAGGATGCGTATGTCATTGAACCCCATGAGGCGTCCATCATCCAACAAATTTATGAGTGGTATTTAAATGGTTACTCTCCCACACAGATTGCAAAAATATTAAATGAAAAAAGAGAGAAAACAAGGAAAGGCAATGCATTTACAAGGAGTGTGATTCATAATATTTTAAGTCAAGACACCTATACGGGACGATTAATATTACAAAAAACATATCGTGTAGCACATAAAGGAAGATCTGTTATGAATCAAGGTGAGCATACAAAGTATATCGTTGAACAAGCCCATGAGCCGATTATCTCAAAAGAACAATTTGAAGAAGTCCAGCAAGTAAAAGCCACAAGAAGTAATCATTATCAGAAAGGAGCAAAGCATGGCGAAAAAGATTGTCACCATAGAAGCAGTTAAGCCTGTTTGTCATCAAGTAGATTTTTTAAGGAAAAGAAAAGTGGCAGGATATGCCAGAGTTTCCACAGACCATGATGACCAAGCAAGCTCTTATGAAGCACAAATGTGTTATTATGAAAACTACATTCAAAGTCGTCATGATTGGGAGTTTGTGAAGATGTATTCGGATGAGGGGATAAGTGGAACGAATACGAAGAAACGTCTAGGATTTCAAGAAATGGTAGCAGATGCCTTAGACGGTAAGATTGATTTAATCATTACAAAATCAATTAGTCGCTTTGCCAGAAATACAGTGGACGCCTTGACAACAGTTAGAAAATTAAAAGAAGTGGGGGTTGAGATATACTTTGAAAAAGAAAACATCTGGACACTCGATTCAAAGGGGGAGTTGTTGATTACGATTATGAGTTCCTTGGCACAAGAAGAATCACGGTCAATTTCAGAAAATATTACATGGAGTAAGCGTAAGATGGCGGCTGAGGGGCAAGTGACATTTAATTATACCCATGTTCTCGGATTTAAAGAATCAAAGGAGGGTGGCTTTGAAATTGATGAAAAGGAAGCGGAGGTTGTCAGATACATCTTTGGGTTATTTTTACAAGGAGAAAATCCAAACAGTATCGCTAAGATATTAACAGATAAAAAGATTGCCACTCCAGCAGGAAAGAAAGTGTGGAGTTATTCTACAATCAAAAGTATTCTAAGCAATGAAAAGTATAAGGGAGATGCACTACTTCAAAAGTCTTTTACAGTTGATTTCCTAACGAAAACAAGAAAAACTAATCAAGGGGAACTACCCCAGTATTATATCGAAAACAACCATGAAGCGATTATTGATAAAGCGATATTTGATATGGTACAAGTGGAATTAAAACATGAAAGAAGTCGATCAACATTAAGCTATTTTGGTAAAGTGATATGTGGGTGCTGTGGTGGCAGTTATGGCAGACAGACATGGCATTCAACGAGTAAGTATAAAAGAGTTGTGTATCGATGTAACCATAAATACAAAGGGGAAGAAAAGTGTGATACGCCACATGCAAGTCGTGAAGAGATAGAAGCGTGGATTAGCCAAGCAATTAGTCAGTTGATAACGAATAAAGACGAGATTATACGCAATTTGGAATGCTTAATAAGTGTATTGGCAAAGAGTGGACAACTAGAAGATGAACTAAAAACTTTAGAATCTCAGCTATTTAGCATTCAAGAAGAAGTTGAACAGTTAGTCAATGGGAAACTGACACAAAATCTCTATTCACAATATGATGCTTTAGTTAAAAACTACCACACACTACAGAAAACATATCGTGACAAGCAACAAGTGTTGCAGGAAAGAAAAATCAAATTGAAAGCATTAAACAACTTTATAGACATCTTAAGGCAACAAGACAAGCTAGTTGTTGTATACGATGAAAAGCTATTTAACACCTTAGTAGACAAGGTCATCATCTATAAAGACAAACAAGTAGAAGTCCACTTCAAGAACGAACAAGTCATATCTATGTGATATGGCTTTTTTGTGATTAGCAAAAGACTTGACATATTTCGTTTACAATAGTAAACTTATTTTGAACACATTCGTTTATATTTGTAAACGACAAGGAGAGAAGGAAAATGAGCACAATAGAATTTAATACTTCTATCACAGATGCTGAATGGGAAGTAATGCGTGTAGTTTGGGCAAATGATCGAGTAACTAGTAAAACAGTCATCTCTGTATTGAAAGAAAAAATGGACTGGACAGAATCCACTATCAAAACGATCTTAGGTCGATTAGTTGAAAAAGGCGTACTAAATACAGAGCAAGAAGGTAGAAAGTTTATTTACACTGCCAATATTGTAGAGAAAGAAGCCGTAAGGGATTATGCAGAAGATATTTTTAACCGTATTTGCAATAAGAAAGTTGGAAATGTAATAGGAAGCATCATTGAAAATCATGTCTTAAGCTTCGATGATATAGATCGACTAGAGAAAATATTAGAGATAAAAAAATCTTTCGCAGTAGAAGAAGTGGCTTGCAATTGTCCAGAAGGACAATGCGAGTGTCATTTACATCATCATTAACATAAGGAGGAATAAAAATGAGTAAGAATAAACATATGTTATTAGGTATTGGACTTACAGTCGTATTAACTGCAGTTGGATATATTACACTTTTAGAACCAATGATTAGTTATTTTAAAATAAACCAGAGTGCAGTTAATATAGATATTCAAACAAGTAAAACAAAAAGTACACTTCCTATACCACCACTATTAGAGGATAAAAATCCAGATCCTAATATTGCGGATTTTACTTTAGAACCTCAAGAAAGAGAAACTTCATTTTTACCAAATACCAAGACACGAACTATGGGTTACAACGGAAGTTTCTTAGGCCCTGTCATCAGAGTAAGTAAAGGTGAGCAAGTAAATGTGCACGTAAATAACAAGCTAAAAGAAGCAACTACAGTTCACTGGCATGGACTAGAGGTAGAAGGAGAAAAGGATGGGGGCCCTCATCAAGGAATTGAACCAGGAACAACTTGGGAGCCTAGTTTTACAGTAAATCAACAGGCTGCAACATTGTGGTATCATCCGCACTTTGGAGGAAATACTGCTACCCAAGTTTATAAAGGTTTAGCAGGACTATTCTATGTGGATGATGAAGTATCAAAAAGCTTAAATATTCCTAAGGAATATGGAGTAAATGATATACCTTTAGTAATTCAAGATAGAAGCTTTGGCAAGGACGGCAGTTTTATTTATAATACAAATATGATGGATGGAGCAACAGGGGATACTATCATAGTTAACGGAGCTATTAAACCTAATTTAGAGGTTAATAGAGTCAAGATGAGATTTAGAATAGTTAATGGTGCTAATGCAAGTAACTTTAATTTGAAGTTAGATAATAGAGATGGATTCTATCAAATAGCATCTGATGGTGGATTTTTAGAAAAACCGGTTAGCCAGAGAAATATTATGTTATCACCTGGGGAAAGAGCAGAGATAATAGTGGACTTTTCAAAGTATGAAAAGGGAACGCAGCTATCACTTATGAGTAATAAGGAAGCCATTATGACCTTTAATGTTAAAGGCGATGGGAAAGATGATACTGAAGTACCTAGCACTTTAACGAATATAGAAAGAATGTCAGAAGCACAAGCTACTAAGATAAGAAGTTTTGAGCTTCAAGGTATGGGTCACATGGTATCAATAAACGGTAAAAAGTTTGATATGAATAGAATTGATGAAACAGTGAGGCTTGGAGATACAGAGATTTGGGAAATTACAAACCCAGGATCTATGATGCATGAAATGGGACACCCATTCCATATTCATGGCACCCAGGTTCAAATTCTATCAAGAAACGGTAATGCGCCTTCTCCAGAGGAGAGCGGATGGAAAGATACTGTATATATTGAGCCTAACGAAAAAGTAAGACTTATAGTTAAGTTTAATAAGAAGGGTAGTTATATGTACCACTGTCACATTCTTGAACATGAAGAAGCAGGTATGATGGGACAAATTAAAGTAGAATAATAAATAATATTGAAGATCATGTCTTAAGCTTCGATGATATAGATCGACTAGAAAAAATATTAGAGATAAAAAAATCTTTCGCAGTAGAAGAAGTGGCTTGCAATTGTCCAGAAAGACAATGCGAGTGTCATTTACATCATCATTAAGAATAAGGAGGAATTTAAAATGAACAATAACAACAAACATTTATCCCAATGTCACCATAATCATGGCGACATGGATCATTCAAAACATGAGCACGTAAGCACGGAAAAACATGGAGACCATAAGAATCACCATCAAGAACATCATGCTGAGCATGATCACAGCGGGCACAGTGGGCATGACCACTGTGGGCACCACGGAGGGCATGAACACCATCATCACGGTAACTTTAAGGAACTTTTCTTAAAATCATTGCCACTAGGAATCATTATTATGCTCTTATCCCCTATGGCTGGGTTTGACCTACCATTCCAGTTTACTTTTCCATATTCTGATATTGTAGTAGCTATTTTATCTACTATATTAATTATTTATGGTGGACGTCCATTCTATCAAGGCGCAGTTGACGAATTTAAACAAAAAGAACCTGGAATGATGGCTCTAGTTTCTTTAGGTATAAGTGTTTCATATTTATACAGTATTTATGCTGTTATCATTACCTACGTAACGGGTGGACACGTGATGGACTTTTTCTTTGAATTTGCTTCATTATTATTAATCATGTTATTAGGTCACTGGATTGAGATGAAAGCTATTGGAGAAGCAGGAGACGCACAAGCAGCATTGGCTAAGTTGGTACCAAAAGATGCTCACGTTGTGTTAGAAGATGATTCAATTGAAATACGTCCAGTTGCTGACTTACAGGTAGGCGATTTAATTCGTGTTCAAGCCGGAGAAAATGTGCCAGCAGACGGAACTATCGAGCGTGGCGAATCACGTGTAAATGAAGCTCTTTTGACTGGAGAATCAAAAGCAGTTAAAAAAGGTCCTGGCGATGAAGTAATCGGAGGCTCAACAAATGGCGAAGGGGTTCTTTATATTAAAGTGAATGAGACAGGTGATCAATCCTTTATCTCTCAAGTACAGACTTTAATTAGCCAAGCTCAAAGTCAGCCTTCCAGGGCAGAAAATATTGCGCAAAAGGTTGCAGGGTGGCTCTTCTATATTGCTGTTATTGTCGCGATAATTGCTTTTGTAGTGTGGATGATTATTGGAGATATCCCAACGGCAGTTATATTTACTATTACTACATTAGTTATTGCTTGTCCGCACGCATTGGGTCTGGCTATTCCATTGGTAACCGCCCGAAGCACAAGCTTAGGGGCTAGCCGTGGCTTACTAGTAAAAGACCGCCAAGCCTTAGAAATAGCTCAAGATGCAGATGTGATAATTTTAGATAAAACGGGTACTTTAACAACTGGTGAATTTAAAGTATTAGATGTAAAACTTCTTAATGACAAATACACAAAAGAGGAAATCATTGCCTTATTGGCAGGTATTGAAGGAGGATCTAGCCACCCAATTGCTCAATCAATTATAAGGTTTGCTGAGCAGCAAGATATACGTCCAGCATCTTTTGATTCGATTGATGTGATTTCCGGTTCTGGAGTAGAGGGTAAAGCAGGTGGGCACCGTTACCAATTAATCAGTCAAAAAGCCTATGGACGTAATCTTGATATGGATATTCCAAAAGGAGCAACTCTTAGTGTCTTAGTAGAAAATGATGATGCCATTGGTGCTGTAGCTTTAGGGGACGAATTAAAACCAACGAGTAAAGGGTTAATTAAAGCTCTTAAAAAGAACAATATTCAACCAATTATGGCAACAGGTGATAATGAAAAAGCGGCTCAAGGCGCGGCAGAAGTTTTAGGGATTGAGTATAGATCAAATCAATCTCCACAAGACAAATATGAGTTAGTTAAAACACTTAAAGATGAAGGAAAGAAAGTTATCATGGTAGGTGATGGTGTAAATGATGCTCCTTCTCTTGCCTTAGCAGATGTTGGTATAGCTGTAGGTGCTGGAACTCAAGTTGCATTGGATTCAGCTGATGTCATATTGACTCAATCCGATCCAGGAGATATTGAATCATTCATTGAATTAGCACACAAAACAACTCGTAAAATGAAGCAAAACCTATTTTGGGGAGCTGGTTATAACTTTATAGCTATCCCTCTAGCTGCAGGAATTTTGGCTCCTATTGGTATCACATTAAGCCCTGCATTAGGAGGAATCCTAATGTCTGTGTCAACAGTCATCGTCGCCATTAATGCTATGTTATTAAGTTTAGATCCAAAAAATAAGGGTTAACAGATTGAATGATTGAAACTCATTAAAGTATCAAGATACAATAGTTTTACAGGAAAAAAAGAGATGTAAGTACTGGCTCTTTGTAAAATCGTGTTGGAAGAAGTAGTCGATTGATTTAGATCGAGAAGAAGTATTAGTTGCTTTTGAAGATGATGAAATTATAGGTGCAATTTAAGAGAGATTGCTTGATGCAGATAAAAGAGGCTGAAAAACTAAGAGTACAGAAATATGCAGTCTATAAAAAAGTCAATAATACCAGAAAGAAGGGATTGAGCTTTACAAAGAATTAAGTAAATAATAGAATCGTCATCTCGTTTTGAGGTGGCGATTTTTTGCTAGTCTTTTTGATAGAAAAAGCATATCCATGTGATATGGCTTTTTTGTGATTAGCAAAAGACTTGGAAAATATGATATAATAAAATCACGGGTTTAGGAAATCGTTAAAAGATGCACACCTTTTTGGGCTTTGCACACCTTTTTACCCCTTTGCACACCCCTAGCGTAAAAAAAGGAGAAATTGTATGATAAAACTCATAGCGACAGATATGGATGGCACTTTCTTAGATGATAAACACAGCTATGACAAAAAACGATTTTCTGACTTGCTGGATAAGCTTGATAAATTGGGGATTGTCTTTGTAGTCGCTAGTGGTCGTTCCTTGCTGACTTTGGAAGAACTTTTTGCTGATTTTATTGACCGAGTGGCCTTTGTGGCTGAAAACGGGAGTGTGGTGACCTATAAAGGCCAGTTGATTAGCGAAAGTGTGATGAGTAAAGACCAATATCTAACCATTGCAAGGCAGTTAGATAAAATGACGGACTGTCAAGGTTACCTGCTCTCAGGTCGTCATGGGGCTTTCGCGCCACTTTTTGCCAAAGACAGCTATATCGAGCACGTCAGTCAATATTATGTCAATATTGTCAAGCAGGATTTAGCACAGGTGACGGATGAGATTTTCAAGGTGACGGCACAGTTAGAGGCGGAGACTATAGAGGACGGAAGTCAGGCCCTGAGCCAACTTTTGGACGGGGTAACGGCAGTTACGACTGGATTTGACGGCATGGATATTATCCTTGAATCAGTCAATAAAGCCACGGGCTTGAGGTCTCTCGGTCGTCATCTGGGAATAAAGGCAGAGCAGGTTATGGCTTTTGGAGACAATGGTAATGACATTGAAATGCTTGAACTTGCAGGCAAAGCCATTGCCACTGAAAATGCAAAAGTACAGGTAAAAGCAATCGCCAATCAAGTCATCGGTCATTGTAACGACCGCGCAGTTCAGAGATTTTTGGAAGAATGGGTAATTGAAAATGACTATTAAATTACTAGCCTTAGACATGGATGGAACGCTTTTCACGACTGAAAAGACCATCACAGAGGAAAATAAGGTGGCTCTAAAAAAAGCACAAGAATTAGGTGTTAAAGTGGTCATCACTACTGGGCGTCCACTTAAAGCTATCAAACATGTTTTGGAAGAACTAGACCTATATAACGCAGACAACTATAGTATCACATTTAATGGTGGCTTGGTTCAGCGCAATAATGGTGATATTCTAGACAAGAGCGACCTGACTTTTGAGGAATTAGAAGTTCTCTATCAACATCTGGAAGCTCTCGCTCTGCCAATGGACATTATCAGTGATGGTATCGTTTATAGTTTGGCGAGTCGTGGTAATCATTCTCAGTACCACAAGGCTAATCCCATGTTGACCTTTATTGAGTTGGATTGTTTGGCTGATTTACCACGGAACATTATCTACAATAAGGTTGTAATTGTGACAGACGCTGACTTTTTGGATAGCAAAATTCCACAAATACCGGCAGAACTACATGCTCAATTTGAGATTTTCAAATCTCGTGAGATTATCCTAGAGGTCATGCCAAAAGGTGTTCACAAGGCTGTTGGACTTGAGCTTTTGACTAGACATTTAGGATTGGATGCTAGCGCAGTAATGGCTATGGGAGATGAGGAGAATGATCTAACCATGCTCAAATGGGCAGGTCTGGGAGTTGCAATGGCCAACGGCTCCGCTATTGCCAAAGAAAATGCCAATGTTATAACCACTAGAACAAATGATCAATCAGGTGTGGCCGAGGCAGTTGTCAAATACATCGTGAAGGGAGAATTTAATGGGATTATTTGATAAATTATTTGGAAATCAGGAAGAAGAAACTCACCAAGAAGTGGCAGAAGTTACGGAGGAAATGACTGAAGAAGTGGAATCAGCTCAAACTTCTGAAAATACGGAAGGAGCTCCTGCTGACAACGCTTTTTCAGATGTCATGGCGGACTATTACGCTAAAAAAGCTGCTGCCAAAGCTGCCGCAGAGAAAGGTGAAGAAATTCAGTTTGAAGCGGTTGAGACACGTAAAGTAGAAGAAGTTATTCAGCCAGAACCAGTTGTTCTTGAGGAAATGCATGAAACGACCGAAGAAAAATATAGCCGTTCCTTGGAGAAAACAAGAACCGGTTTTGGGGCTCGTCTTAATGCTTTTCTCGCTAATTTTCGTCGTGTTGATGAGGACTTCTTTGAAGAATTGGAAGAACTTTTGATTTTATCAGATGTAGGTGTCTCCGTGGCAACAAATCTGACGGAGGAGCTCCGCTATGAAGCTAGGTTGGAAAACGCCAAAAAACCAGAAGAACTTCGTCGAGTTATCATCGAAAAACTGGTCGACATTTATGAAAAAGATGGTAAGTTCAATGAAGGCATCAATTTTCAAGATGGTTTGACGGTCATGCTCTTTGTCGGTGTCAATGGGGTTGGAAAAACCACTTCGATAGGGAAATTGGCTCACAAATACAAGCAAGAAGGTAAAAAAGTCATGCTTGTCGCAGCGGATACTTTCCGTGCAGGGGCTGTTGCTCAGTTGGCTGAGTGGGGGCGTCGCGTCGGAGTCCCTGTAGTGATAGGACCAGAGAAAGCAGATCCCGCCTCTGTCGTTTTTGATGGTATGGAAAAAGCTGTCGCTGAAGGAGTGGATGTCCTTTTGATTGACACAGCTGGTCGCCTACAAAACAAAGACAATCTCATGGCGGAGCTTGAAAAAATTGGCCGTATTATCAAGCGTGTACTTCCAGATGCTCCGCACGAAACTCTCTTAGCGCTTGATGCTTCTACGGGACAAAATGCCCTCAGTCAAGCCAAAGAATTTTCAAAAATCACACCGTTGACAGGACTTGTTCTAACTAAGATTGACGGAACTGCTAAAGGTGGTGTGGTACTGGCTATCCGTGAGGAATTAGATGTCCCAGTTAAACTGATTGGTTTTGGCGAAAAAATTGATGACATCGGACAATTTAATTCAGAAGACTTTATGACAGGACTTTTGGCTGAGATTTTATAGAATATATTGGAGCGGTATCCTGCTCCATTTTTTTGTGAGGCTTTCGTTTTATTCCCTTTAAGCAAATTTTAGGAAATCTTTAACCTGAAATTAAGTTTGTCTAGATAAACTTAATGCATATCAAGATAGATTGAAAGGATTACTATGAAAAAACGAAATCTTCTTATTCCTGCTTTTGCAGTTGCAGTTAGCTTTTCTCTAGCCAGTCAAGCATCGGCTGATGATTATACCTATCTCCCCCAAGAGTACGGAGCCTACTCACAATGGCAAGAGGGCTGGCAGTCGACAGAAGTTGCTTATACCACTTACTCAGGGGTTGATTACGCTACCTCTTTTACAGAGACAAGTAGTGATACGACCAATACCTACCCAGTAGGGCAGTGTACATGGGGTGTGAAAGAGCTGGCCTCTTGGGTGGGAAATTATTGGGGAAATGCTGCTGATTGGGATGACACGGCGTTGTCTCTTGGTTACCATGTGGGAACGACTCCTAAAGTAGGGGCGGTCATCGTCTGGGATGATGGGGCATATGGACATGTGGCCTATGTAACAGACGTAGATGAAAATGGCAATATTCAAGTGTTGGAAGCCAACTATGGAGGTTCTGCTGAAGCGGCATCTTCAAATGGTATTGGCAATTACCGTGGCTGGTTTAATCCAACCGAAACAAGTAACGGTGCCAGCATTTCATACATCTATCCACCGGATAGTAACTAAATGTCTAAATGAGCATGATTTGTGCTCATTTTCTTTTGTGTTGTGAAAACATTTACACTTATGTCTGCTCTGCTATTTTCCAAAAAGTATGATATAATAGCAAGGTTGAAAATAAATAATGAAAGATTGAGCGTTGGATTTGCTGTCTCTTGGACGGTGACGCTCATGGTAGCTTAGGAATGACTACATTAAGAAATGATATCCGCAACGTTGCAATTATTGCCCACGTTGACCATGGAAAAACGACTCTTGTTGACGAACTTTTAAAGCAATCTCAAACCCTTGATGAGCGCACGCAGCTGGATGAGCGTGCTATGGACTCAAATGATATCGAAAAAGAGCGCGGGATTACTATCCTTGCTAAAAATACTGCGGTTGCCTACAATGGAACTCGTATCAACATCATGGATACACCAGGACACGCGGACTTCGGTGGTGAGGTTGAGCGTATCATGAAAATGGTTGATGGTGTAGTCCTTGTCGTAGATGCTTACGAAGGAACCATGCCTCAGACTCGTTTCGTCTTGAAAAAGGCTTTGGAGCAAAATCTAACACCAATCGTCGTTGTTAACAAGATTGACAAACCATCTGCTCGTCCAGAAGAAGTTGTAGATGAAGTACTTGAACTCTTCATCGAGCTTGGCGCAGACGATGATCAGCTTGAATTCCCAGTGGTTTACGCGTCGGCTATCAACGGTACGTCATCTTTGTCTGACAATCCAGCAGACCAAGAAAAATCAATGGCACCAATCTTTGATACCATCATTGAGCATATTCCAGCACCGGTTGATAATTCAGATGAGCCACTTCAATTTCAAGTTTCACTACTTGACTACAACGACTTCGTAGGTCGTATCGGTATCGGTCGTGTCTTCCGTGGTACGGTTAAAGTTGGTGACCAAGTTACCCTTTCAAAATTAGATGGCACAACTAAAAACTTCCGCGTTACTAAACTCTTTGGTTTCTTCGGTCTTGAGCGCAAGGAAATCCAAGAAGCAAAAGCGGGTGACTTGATTGCTGTTTCTGGTATGGAAGATATTTTTGTCGGTGAAACAGTGACCCCAACTGATGCTATTGAGCCACTTCCAGTTCTTCGCATTGATGAGCCAACCCTTCAAATGACATTCTTGGCAAACAATTCCCCGTTTGCAGGTCGCGAAGGTAAACACGTGACCTCACGCAAGGTTGAAGAACGTCTTTTGGCAGAGCTTCAAACAGATGTGTCTCTTCGTGTTGAAGCAACTGATTCGCCAGATAAGTGGATCGTATCAGGACGTGGTGAACTTCATTTGTCAATTCTTATCGAAACCATGCGTCGTGAAGGCTATGAGCTTCAAGTGTCTAAACCAGAAGTTATCATCAAAGAAATTGATGGTGTCAAATGCGAACCATTTGAGCGCGTGCAGATTGACACACCAGAAGAATACCAAGGATCAATCATTCAAGCTCTTTCAGAACGTAAGGGAGACATGCTTGATATGCAAATGGTTGGTAACGGTCAAACACGAATGATTTTCTTGATTCCTGCCCGTGGTCTTATCGGATTCTCAACAGAATTCTTGTCAATGACACGTGGTTATGGAATCATGAACCATACATTTGACCAGTACCTCCCATACATCGATGCTGAAATTGGAGGCCGTCACCGCGGAGCTCTGGTCTCAATCGACCAAGGTAAGGCAACGACTTACTCTATCATGCGTATTGAAGAACGTGGAACAATCTTTGTGAATCCAGGAACAGAAGTTTACGAAGGGATGATTATTGGTGAAAATGCTCGTGAAAACGACCTGACTGTTAATATCACAACAGCTAAGCAAATGACCAATGTCCGTTCTGCGACTAAAGACCAGACATCTGTCATCAAAACCCCTCGTATCTTAACCCTTGAAGAATCTATTGAATTCCTGGACTATGACGAGTATATGGAAGTAACACCAGAATCAATCCGCCTACGTAAACAAATCCTAAACAAGAACGAACGTGAAAAAGCAAACAAAAAGAAAAAACAAGCTGACTAAGTAGGAGTCTGAACGATGTTCTATCTCATCATAGCTATCTTGATTATTCTCTATTACTTTTTCAGAGCGCCAAAAACCATTAAAAACACCTTGAGCATCATCCTGGTTGTAGGTTTAGTGGCACTTTTAGTGGTCTTAGCTGGTATGACCTTTATGCAAATTCTTCAGTCACCGCCCGAATTATTCATCGCCCTCGGTATGATAGGAGTTGCTTACCTAACCATCAAAGATATTCGCAATCTTTCAGATAAATAATAAAAGGCGCTCATCACAAGGATGAGCGTTTTTTGATGCTATAGCCATTTGAATTAACTTTGACACCTCGTCACTTTCGGCTTTCCCTACTCTAGTCCTGCCTGTGCCTCAGCTCCTTGTCTGAAAGCTAATTCATTCGACTATATTGAAAAAGCCGTGCGGGATTGGCACGACTAGAGGTGTAAATTATTGGATGAACATGGCGTCTCCGAATGAGAAGAAGCGATAGCCTTCATCAACAGCGTGTTTGTAGGCTTCTAGGATAAAGTCTCGCCCAGCAAAGGCTGAAACTAGCATAACCAAAGTTGATTTTGGAAGGTGAAAGTTGGTTGAAAAAGCATCAACAACTTTAAACTCATAGCCTGGTTTGATGAAAATTTTTGTCCAGCCTGAATCCGCCTTAACCTGACCGTTGAATTTTTGTCCGATGGTCTCAAGGGTGCGGATAGAGGTCGTTCCAACCGCTACGATACGACCGCCACTGGCTTTGACTTGATTGATGGTATCGGCAGCTTCCTCGGACAAATTATAAAATTCAGAATGCATATCGTGTTCGTCAACACTGTCAACAGAAACTGGTCGGAAGGTTCCAAGTCCAACATGCAGCGTCAGGTAAACTAATTTAACGCCTTTGGCCTGAATTTTTTCCAAGAGTTCCTTCGTAAAATGTAAGCCAGCAGTCGGTGCAGCAGCGGAGCCATTTTCCTTAGCGTAAACGGTCTGATAACGCTCGCGGTCTTCTAATTTTTCATGGATATAAGGTGGCAGAGGCATTTCGCCCAAACTTTCTAAAATCTCGAGGAAAATCCCATCGTAGCTGAATTCAACGATACGACCGCCGTGTTCAAGTTCTTCGGTAACCGTAGCGGTCAGGCGGCCATCACCGAAGCAAATTTTTGTACCGACCTTGAGACGCTTAGCGGGCTTGGCTAGAACTTCCCACTGGTCGCCTTGGGTATTTTTTAGAAGAAGGAGTTCCACATGGCCATGCGTGTCTGGCTTTTCACCGTAAAGTCGAGCAGGTAGGACGCGCGTATTGTTCATGACAAGGGCATCGCCAGGATTGAGCTGGTCAATAATATGATCAAAATGGCTGTCGGCCATGCTTTTTTGGTCACGGTTCAAAATTAAAAGTCGTGAACTATCGCGTTTTTCAAGAGGAGTTTGAGCAATGAGCTCCTCTGGTAAGTCAAAATCAAAATCCTTTGTATTCATTTTTTTCTCCAATGTCAATTCAAAAATGTGTCTTTCCATTATACCACGATGTGGAGAATAATGAAAAGAATAGTTTTTATTTGACATCTCTAGGTTAATATACTATAATGAAGTAAAATATTGGTATAGACCAAAAGGAGTTCCTTATGAAAATAATAATTGTTAAAAATCAAGTTGAGGGTGGAAAAGTGGCTTTTGACCTTTTAAAAGAAGCTTTAGCATCAGGGGCCAAAACGTTGGGTCTAGCTACAGGTTCAAGCCCTTTGGAATTTTACAGACAAATCAGAGCCTCTGACTTGGATTTCTCAAATGTCACGTCAATCAATTTGGATGAGTACGTTGGGCTTTCACCTGATACTGAGCAGTCCTACCATTATTTTATGGCGGAGCAACTTTTTAATCATAAGCCATTTAAAGCCACCTATATTCCTAATGGTCTAGCGAAAGATTTACAAGAGACGGTTGAAGCCTACAATCGTATGATTGAAGAACATCCCATTGATTTTCAAATTTTGGGAATTGGACGTAATGGTCACATCGGTTTCAACGAGCCAGGCACTGCTTTTACAAGCAAAACTCATGTGGTTGATTTAGATGACTCGACTATAGAGGCAAACGCTCGCTTTTTTGAAGATAAAAGCCAAGTGCCACGCCAAGCTATTTCCATGGGTATCGCATCTATCATGTCTGCCAAGCAAATCGTTTTGATGGCTTATGGGGCGGAAAAAGCTGACGCTATTGAAAAGACAGTCCATGGAACAGTCACAGAAGAAGTCCCAGCCACAGTTCTCCAAAACCATGCCAATGTCGTCCTAATCGTGGATGAAGCCGCTGCTGGAAAGCTGGAATAAGAAACTCCCTCTCAGCCATACTGAGAGGGAGTTTTTGGATGGTGGCTAAATAAAAACACCCGAATCGGGTGCCACTTTTACAAGTTGTGTACGGATAAAGCCTTATTTTAACTCGCTGTGTTGTTTCGAATGGCTCCAAAACTTAATCACAAACGAAAATTATTATACAAATGTTTTAGAGCTGTGTTGTTCCAAATGCACTTTTTTAGCTCATAAAGTTATTTCTGCTTTTAAGCTTTGAGGGTCTTGACAAACGGTAAAAAAGGACTTAGCCCTGTGCAATACAGAGCTAAGTCCTTACATCGTTATTTCTTCAATTTTTAGGGATAAGTACATCAAGTACTTATTTTTTTTGTTGATGCGTTAGATTTAGTCCCCAAGGAACTAAGTTTTCTGTTTTGTTTTTGATGCGATGAATGTTTTCCTTGTGGCGCAGGATGATGATACTTGAGATGAGAATCATAATCAGGCTAAGGAGCCAGTCATAATCTGTAAGAATGAAATCAAGAGCTGGGAAAACCAACACCCCAATGATAGCAACGATTGCAACGGTCACGCTGGAGAGGGAAATCATACTAAAAAGATAAAGCGTTAGCGCAAAGATGAGAGCTAGGAAGAGGAGAAAGGCAGGGGCGAAACCCAAGAGTACACCAGCACTGGTAGCGACAGCTTTTCCTCCACGAAATTCTGCAAAAATAGGGAAAGTATGGCCCAAAATGGCGAAAAATCCGATAGCTAGGGGAGTAATAGCTGCGCCCCCAAACCAGATAGGAAGCAGAACAGCCAATGTGCCTTTGAGCAGGTCCACAGCTAAAACCACTAAACCAGCCTTTATCCCAAGGACACGGAAAGTGTTTGTGGTACCCATATTTCCAGAACCATGTTCACGGAGGTTAATTTTGAAAAAATGCTTTCCAATCCAAAGTCCTGTTGGAATGGAGCCCAGCAGGTAGGCAATCAAAATAAAAAGTAGAGTTTTCATAGTTTTAATTATAGCATAAAGAGAAGGATTTTTGCTATAATAGCCATGTATCAAAAAGGGGGAAATAGGATGATTAGACGTGCGACCTTGGCGGATATTCCTGCTATTCAGGCTTTAATGGGACAGATTTTACGGATTCACCATGAGGCTAGGCCTGACATTTTTAAAGACAGTGGCAGCAAGTTTACGGATGAGGAGCTGGAGCTTCTTGTTAAGGATGAATCTAGGCCGGTTTTTGTTTATGAAAATGGCGGAGCTTTGCTAGGACATCTCTTCTTAGAAATTAAAGAGGCTAAAGGCATCCCTTTTGAGCCTATTAAGACTCTCTTTGTCGATGATTTATGCGTGGATGAGTCTGCTCGCGGTCAGGGAATTGGACAAGAACTTTACGCCTTTGCCCTAGCCTATGCCAAAGAAATCGACTGCTACAACTTGACTTTAAATGTCTGGAACGATAACTTAGCTGCTCTGCGATTTTACCAAAAACAAGGTATGAAGCCCTTACATACCGAGATGGAAATTATTCTGTAAATTTTCGAAAAATAAGCTTACGAAGAAATCATTTTTATGGTATAGTAATTTTCAATGAAAAAAGAAAGGAAGGGCGAATTGCTTGAGTTAATATTAAACTCAGGTTAAAAGTTTTAGAAAAATGATCAGCTTGGTAGGACTAGCAGTATGCATTGCCAATCTCTTGTTTTTCTAGCATTTTTAAAGCCTTTATTATCATAGTTATGCCTAGAAATTTTAAGGAAGCAATGCTTTTTACCGTAATGATGTGCGGGATTATGGTCTTTGGGATGTCCACTTGGAACATTTACATCAACACTGGTCAAGTTCACTGGAATCATATTTTTGTAGGATATTTGCCAGGTTTTCTGGTCGCCTTTTTGCTGGACGTGGTTTTGGTTGGACCAATCGCTAAAAAAATTGCTTTTTCTATCTTGCATCACACTGGTCATCATGAGAAGCGTTGGGTGAAAATTCTTGCTATTTCAGGGACAATGGCTCTTTTTATGGTGACGTTCATGTCTCTCTATGGACTAATCTTTAACTTGGTCATCGGTCAGGGTCTGCCTTGGTCGGTCATCACTTGGGGAGTTTATGGAAAAGCATGGCTGACAAACTTTGTGGCCGCCATTCCCCTTAATTTCCTGATTGCAGGGCCGATTTCACGCTTTATTTTGGGACGTCTCCAAAAGCCACTTCCTGGTGATGATAAGGTTGAAGATTTTGATGATGATGACGAAATGCCAGTGATTATCTAGTTTCTAATACGGTAGCAGATTTTTGTCTGCTACTTTTATTTCTGTTAGAATAAGGACAAGTAAAGTGAAATAAAGGAGACGACATGTCAGAGATTAAGCATTACGATTATATCGTTATCGGTGGAGGATCAGGCGGAATAGCTAGCGCTAATCGGGCGGCCATGCATGGTGCCAAAGTGATTTTGTTTGAAGGAAAAGAAGTGGGTGGAACCTGTGTCAATGTGGGTTGCGTTCCTAAAAAAGTCATGTGGTATGGAGCTCAAGTAGCGGAAACCCTTAACCACTACGCAGCAGAATACGGTTTTGAAGTGACCACTAAAAATTTTGATTTTCAGATTTTAAAAGCTAATCGTCAAGCTTATATTGACCGTATTCACGGTTCTTACGAGCGTGGTTTTGATAACAATGGGGTTGAACGCATCTACGATTATGCAACCTTTGTGGACGCCCACACGGTTGAAGTGGCTGGTCAGCTTTACAGGGCGCCCCACATCCTGATTGCCACAGGTGGTCATGCCATCTATCCTGAGATTCCAGGGGCTGAGTATGGCCTCACCTCAGATGGTTTCTTTGAGCTGGACGCTGTTCCCAAACGTACGGCTGTTGTAGGTGCCGGCTATATCGCGGTCGAGCTGGCTGGTGTGCTCCATGCCCTTGGTTCGGAGACTCATCTTTTTGTCCGACAGGATCGACCATTGCGTAGCTTTGACAAAGAAATTATAGAGACCTTGGTGGATTATATGGCCGAAAATGGGCCAAGCCTCCATACGCAGGCTATCCCTAGGGAAGTTGTTAAGAACTCTGATGGCAGTTTGACTTTGTTTTTGGAAAATGGGCCGAGCTACACGGTTGATACTCTTATCTGGGCTATTGGTCGTCGTCCAAATGTGACTGGTTTTGGTCTTGAAAAAACTGGTGTGGCACTGACAGACAAGGGTTATATTGCTTCTGATGACTTTGAAAATACAACTGTTGAGGGCATCTACGCCTTAGGTGATGTGACTGGTAAATTGGAATTGACCCCAGTTGCTGTCAAGGCAGGTCGTCAGTTATCAGAACGTCTTTTCAATGGAAAAGCAGATGCTAAGATGGACTATAAAGATGTAGCAACGGTTATTTTCAGTCACCCGGCCATCGGTTCAATCGGTTTTTCAGAAGAAGTGGCGCGTGAGCAGTTCGGTGTAGAACAAATCAAGGTTTACCGCTCGACTTTCACACCTATGTACACAGCTCTAGGCACTCATCGCCAACCAAGCAAGATGAAGCTGGTCTGCCTGGGTGATGATGAAAAAATCATTGGTCTTCATGGTATTGGCTATGGCGTGGACGAGATGGTGCAAGGTTTCTCAGTTGCCATTAAAATGGGAGCGACTAAGGAAGATTTTGATCATACGGTGGCTATTCACCCAACTGGAGCGGAAGAGTTTGTCACTATGAGATAGTTTTTAGGGGAGTGGGCTTGTTGCTATTCTCATAACATCTCTTGGTTGAATGATTTTATGGGAGCGATGAGAGTTGGATAAAAGTCGGTAAATCGACATTTTGTCGATTTCGATTTTGCCGTCCCATCTCCGCACAGTTGATTAAGAAGACCGCTATCTATTGTGTAGAAAGGGGATGAGGTTTTCCAATTAACCTCTGCGTCAAAGTGCCTATCTGCAATAATATTAAAAGCTTTGCACTTCTGTCTCAGCCTCACCGCAAAAGCTTCCCCAAAGCTTTTGAGCTATTCACCCAACCAGAGCACAAAAATTTGTGATGATGAGATAAAATAGAAAAATTCCCAAGTTTAAGCGACTTGGGAATCATCTTGTTATTGAATACTGGCTAGCAAACTATCGGCTGTTGTGGTTGGAAGTATGCGGACACGGTTGAGAGAAAGTAGTCCATTGTCAGCGCTAGCGAGGCCTTCATTGGTAGTGACACCGAGTTTATAATGGAGTGATTTGGTGATGTCCAAGGTTGTTTGTGAGTAGCGACCTGCTGGATAGGCTACGGCAATGGTATCTTGAGATAAGGTCTGGTCGAGATAAGATTTTGAGTCGCTGAGTTCAGCCGTTTGGCTTTCTGGTGTTGAATATTCTAAGTCAGGGTGATTGACGGTGTGTCCTTGAAAGGACATGCCTTTTTCTTTCATCTCCTGCATCTCTTCAACAGTCAGATTACCCTGATTACCCACAGTTCCGGTGATGACGTTGTTGGTGGCTTTTGCACCGTACTTGGTCAAAATAGGATAGGCGTGGTCGTAAAAATCCCAGAGGCTATCGTCAAAGGTCAGCCAGACCACTTTTTCAGCAGGTAGGCTATTTTCCGTCAAGGCGCGGTAAGTTTCTTCAGGGGTGAGGAAGTAGTATCCTTCATCTTTTAAGCGCTTGATGTGACTTTCAAAAAGGTCTGGCGCGACTATTAGATTGGCGTTGGCTGCTTCTTCAGGAGCCATGACATGGATGGCGTGATACATAAGAATGGGGATTTGGACAGGTTCCTCCTGCTTAGTCCAACTGATTTCTTGAGATTTTATTTCGCTAGTTGTTTGCGCTTGTTCTGTCCTTGTTTGTGCTGGAGAAAGGGCGGTGCTATTTTTCGTTTGTGACTGGTTTCTGCTTGGAGCGTCAGCTTTTTTCAAAAAGAAGAAAAGAAGAATGAAGCAAACCAGTAGACTTAGAGTGAGTAGAAATAGAAGTGGTGAACGGCGTCGTCTGGCACGACGAGAAGATCTAGACATGTGAAACTCCTTAGCTTTTTTTCTATTATATCAAAATTCTATGGATAAGAAGTCTGTAAATTCTGAAAGTTTTTGGTATAATGGTGAGGATAAGTATTTTTGAGGGGGACAATAATGACAATTAAACTTGGTTTGCTTGGTTTTGGGACAGTTGCTAGTGGTATTCCTTTCCTTTTACAAGAAAATGGAGAAAAAATTACCACAGCAGTTCAAAATCAGATTGAAATTGCAAAAGTCTTGGTTAAGGATGATGATGAGAAAAATCGTCTTTTAGCTGCAGGAAATGACTACCATTTTGTCACTAATGTTGATGACATTATTTCTGATACGGACATTGACATCGTGATTGAACTTATGGGACGTATCGAGCCAGCTAAGACTTTTATCACTAAAGCGCTTGAAGCTGGTAAGCACGTTGTTTCGGCTAATAAAGACCTGATTGCTAGCCACGGAAAAGAGCTCATTGCTCTTGCGAAAAGTAAAAACGTGGCCTTCTATTATGAGGCTGCGGTTGCAGGGGGCATTCCGATTTTGCGTACCTTGGCAAATTCTCTGACTTCTGATAAGGTGACTCGTATCTTGGGTGTGCTTAACGGGACATCCAATTTCATGCTGACAAAAATGGTCGACGAGGGATGGTCTTATGAAGATGCCTTGGCTACGGCACAAAAGCTGGGCTACGCAGAAAGTGACCCAACCAATGACGTTGAAGGGATTGATGCAGCTTACAAGGCTGTCATTCTCAGCCAATTTGGTTTTGGCATGACCATTGGTTTAGAAGACGTGGCTCACAAGGGAATTTCGACCATTAGCAAGGATGACGTGGCACTTGCCCAACAGTTGGGTTATGTGATTAAATTGATTGGTTCTATTGAGGAGACGCCGTCAGGACTTTATGCTGAAGTTTCTCCAACCTTTGTTCCTAAAACACATCCGCTTGCAAGTGTCAACGATGTCATGAATGCTGTTTTTGTCGAGTCAATCGGTATCGGTCAATCGATGTACTATGGACCTGGTGCTGGTCAAAAACCAACTGCAACTAGTGTTGTTGCTGATGTTGTCCGTATTGGTCGCCGTTTGAAAGACGGCACAGCAGGTAAGGTTTTCAACGAATTTAGCCGTGAAACCACATTTGCTGACTTGTCTGATGTCAAAAGTAGCTATTACTTTGCTATTGATACACCCGATACAAATGGGCAATTACTGCGCCTAGCAGAAATTTTTAATAGCGAATCCATTTCCTTTGAACAGGTTCTTCAACACAAGGCAACAAGCAACTCAGCCCGAGTTGTCATTATCACGCATGAGATGAGTAAGACAGCTCTTGAAAATGTGACTGAGAAATTGAAGAAAGTCTCTGACTTCACTGTTCGCAATACCTTTAAAGTCTTGAGCTAAGGATTATTTTAGCTACTCAATCAAGAAAATAGAAAGAAATGTTATGAAAATTACTGTGCCTGCAACCTCTGCCAATATCGGACCTGGGTTCGACTCGGTGGGAGTTGCACTTTCAAAGTATTTAGTGATTGATGTCAAAGAGCCAGCTGACCGCTGGCAGATTAAGCATGATTTAGGGGATATTCCAAATGACGAGAGAAATCTCCTCATTTCAACAGCGCTTCAGGTTAAGGCGGACTTGCAACCCTATCTAATCGAAATGAGGTCTGATATTCCGCTGGCGCGCGGACTGGGTTCATCATCATCAGTGATTGTGGCTGGAATTGAATTGGCCAATCAACTAGGGCATCTCAATCTAACTGTTCAAGACAAATTAGCTTTAGCTACCAAAATCGAAGGCCATCCAGACAATGTTGCTCCAGCCATTTTGGGGAATTTGGTCATTGCCTCCTATGTTGACAATCAGGTCAATCATGTTCTGACTGATTTTCCAAAGTGTAGTTTTATCGCTTTTATTCCAAATTATGAGCTGAAAACGTCTGATTCTCGTGGGGTATTGCCACAGGAACTTTCTTATAAGGAAGCTGTCGCTGCCTCTTCAATCGCCAATGTGGCTATCGCGGGGCTTTTATCAGGAGACCTAAAAGTAGCAGGAGCAGCCATAGAGGCGGATCGTTTCCATGAAGTGTATCGTCAGTCTCTCGTTAAGGAGTTCGCCCCAATCAAGGCTTTAGCTAAGGATTTAGGCGCCTATGCCACCTATCTGTCAGGAGCGGGGCCTACTGTCATGGTTTTGGCTGACGAGGAAAAAGCTGCCCCTATCAAGTCAGCAATTGACGCTATGGCCTTGGACGGTGAAAGTTTTATTTTGCAAGTAGATACAGGAGGTGTTCGTTGTGACTGATAGCAAAAAAGGTTTGCTTTACGCTTTTTTGGCCTATTTGTCCTGGGCACTCTTGTCCTTCTACTGGAAGGCTTTAGGAGGAGTTCCCGCCTATAGCACATTTGCCTATCGTATTGTGTGGACTTTTCTTACCATGTTGGCTTACTTTTTTGTGACAGGAAAGCGTCAAAAAATGACTAACCAGTTATCGGGTTTATGGCAGTCTCCTAAGTCCCTAATCAGAATGATTCTTGCCAGTCTATTCATTGCCCTTAACTGGCTGACCTACATCTATGCTGTGGGTAATGGTCAAGCCACGGAGGCTAGTTTAGGATATTATCTCATGCCCCTAGTTTCCGTTTGCCTTTCTGTTTTCTTTTTAAGGGAAAAGCTGGCGCTAGCAGAATGGTTTGCGGTTGGACTAGCCAGTCTTGGAGTTCTGCTGTTGCTTGGGTTGACCGGGCGGTTGCCACTGATAAGCTTAATTCTAGCTCTTTCCTTCGGGATTTACGGTCTTTTAAAAAAGCAGGTCATTCTTTCAAGTGACTTAGCCATGTTAGTAGAGGCAGGGTTCATATTGCCTTTTGCCTTAATCTATTTGGTCTTTTTCAGCCCGGTGTCTTGGTTTTCATTTAGTCTGACAGAGCAGGTTTTACTATTCTTATCAGGTCTAATCACAGCCATCCCCCTACTCCTATTTGCCGAAGCTGTCAAACGAGCTCCTTTAAGTCAAGTCGGATTTATTCAATACCTAAATCCCACCCTGCAACTTCTGATAGCTGTTTTCATCTTTCAAGAAGGCATTACGGCAGGTGAACTCATGGGTTTTAGCTTGATTTGGCTAGCTGTCCTTTTATTTATTGCTATACAAGTTCTGAGACTGAGACAACTTAAAGAAAAAAGACATCAAACCAAATAACGAACAATCTCCCTCATTTTACAGTCAAGGGAGATTTTTTCATAATCTTTATGATAAAATAAAGGCAAGATAAGAGAAAAGAGACAGAAAATGAAGCACTCAACCTGGCATGATAAGATAAAAGCAGAGCTCCCAACACATTATTTTGCCCATATCAATGATTTTTTGGATAGGGTTTATTCTGAGGGAGTCGTGTATCCGCCTCGGGATAAGGTTTTCGCCGCTCTTACTCACACGTCTTTTGATGATACAAAAGTGGTGATATTGGGGCAGGATCCCTATCACGGACCAGGGCAAGCGCAAGGATTATCTTTTTCAGTTCCTGATGACTTAGTAGCTCCGCCATCTCTCCAAAATATCCTGAAGGAGTTGGCCGATGATATTGGTGTCAAGGAAACTCATGATTTGACAGCTTGGGCGAATCAGGGGGTCCTCATGCTTAATGCTTGTCTGACAGTGCCTGCTGGGCAGGCTAATGGTCATGCAGGGCTCGTTTGGGAACCTTTTACGGATGCGGTCATCAAGGTACTCAATCAAAAAGAGACTCCCGTCATTTTTATTCTCTGGGGTGGTTATGCCAGAAAGAAAAAAGCGCTGATTACCAATCCTCTCCATCAGACAATCGAGTCTCCGCATCCCAGTCCACTCTCGGCTTATCGTGGCTTTTTTGGTTCCAAACCCTTTTCCAGAGCTAATGCCTTTCTAAAAAGAGCAGGGCAGGAAGAAATTGATTGGTTGAAATAATAGTTGATTTAGCATAGGGAATGAGGTGTTAGGATGGCTTCTAGTCAGGACTGCTTGACCTTTATTTTGGAGAAATTATCTTAGCTATCGTCCCATGAAGGGGGAGTTCATTCTATATTATCAGGGGAAAATCATTGGCGGCAGTTATGATGACACATTTCTAGTCAAATCTGTTAAATTGGTCCTAGTCTATATGCCAGAGGCAAGCCGCGAATTATCTTATCCTGGCGCTAAGGAAATGCTTCTGGTGGGTAATGTTGATGACAAGGACTATTTGTCAGGACTTATTCAGGTTATAGTCAAGGAATTACCTGCTCCAAAAGTGAAAAAGACTAAAAAATTTAGGATTTGAAGCAAAGCGTACTTTGAAAGTTATCAAAAGAAAGGAAATTTACATGCTTTTAATTAAAAATGGTCGTCTTATTGACCCAAAGACAAATTTTGACAAGGTGACAGATGTTCTTGTTGAGGGAAAGAAAATCGTTAAGATTGCTGATAATATTGAAGCTTCAGGTGCTGATATGATTGATGCCACTGGACTTGTCGTGGCCCCTGGTTTGGTGGATATTCACGTACATTTTCGTGAGCCAGGTCAAACGCATAAGGAAGATATCCATACGGGAGCATTAGCTGCGGCAGCGGGAGGTTTCACCACTGTCGTCATGATGGCAAATACCAATCCAACAATTTCTGACGTACCAACTTTAACCCAAGTTCTGGCATCAGCTGACAAGGAGAAAATTCACATCAAGACTAACGCCACGGTGACAACTAATTTTGATGGGGAAAATTTGACGGATTTTGAGGCTTTGTTACAAGCTGGTGCGATTGGTTTTTCAGACGATGGGATTCCTTTGGAAAATTCTGGTGTGGTACGTGAAGCTTTCAAAAAAGCCAAGGAGCTGGATGTTATTGTAGCTTTGCACGAAGAAGATTCTAATCTTAACGGCGTTTTGGGTCTTAACGAAGGGATTGCTAAAACGCATTTTGGTTGTGGAGGCGCGCGTGGTGTGGCTGAATATAGCATGATTGCTCGTGATGTCATGATTGCCTATGAAGTTGGTAGTAAGTTTCACGTTCAACACTTGTCAAAAGCAGAGTCAGTCAAGGTAGTTGAATTTGCACAACAGTTAGGTGCTCATGTGACAGCAGAAGTGGCTCCGCAGCACTTTTCTCGGACGGAAGACCTGCTTCTTGAAAAAGGAACCAATGCTAAAATGAACCCACCTCTACGCACGGAAAAGGACAGATTGGCTGTTATTGATGGTCTAAAATCCGGGGTTATTTCGGTTATTGCAACTGACCACGCTCCTCATCATGCGGATGAGAAAAATGTGGCAGATGTGACTAAGGCGCCATCTGGTATGACTGGACTGGAGACTTCTCTGTCGCTTGGCTTGACCCACCTAGTGGAAGCAGGGCATCTGAGTTTAGCTCAGCTATTGTCCAAAATGACCTATAACCCTAGCCAACTTTATAGCTTTGATGCCGGTTATGTAGCAGAAAATGGCCCAGCAGATTTGGTAATTTTCTCTGATACTGAGGAACGTATCATTTCTGAAAACTTCCATTCAAAAGCTTCCAATTCACCATTTATCGGTGACCGTCTCAAAGGTGTGGTTAAGTACACTATCTGTGATGGGGAAATCGTGTACCAATCATGAGGATTTTAGTTCCACCTCTGCATAGTTTGATTAGGAAGGTCGCTATCTATTGTGTAGAACTTCCAATTAAGCACTGCTTCAAAACACCTATCTAGAAACATGTTAAAGGCTAGGACTTGTCCCAGCCTCATTTTTATGAACTTGAACATTCAAAAGCTTCTCATAACGATATGGGAAGTTTTTGACATAAAATTGTAATCTACAACTTATCTATTGTTAACGTTATAGGAACTTTCTTTTGATAAAATAACCTTACTAATGAAAAGGGAGACATTGATTGATGAAGAAAGTAATGAGTAAACTTGCACTAATATCTTTGGTGACTGGCGCTAACCTGATTCTTGGAGAAAGGGCTAAGGCTGATAGTTATGTTGTTCAGGCAGGTGATTCATTCTATAGCATTTCACAACGTTACGGTATGGATGCAAATGCTTTAGCTATGAATAATGGTATGAGAATTTTTGATTTGCTGGTTCCTGGTCAAATTCTCCAAGTTGTTACTGCTAATGCTCCAGAAACGTCTGTAAGCTCTCCAGTTCAAAATAGCTCAGCGACCACCTATAGCGTACAAGCAGGTGATTCTTTTTCATCTATTGCAGCACGTTATGGTCTAGATTACAATCTTCTTGCCAGTCATAATGGATTAAGTATTTACGATACTTTGGTTGTTGGACAAAATCTGTCCCTACCAGATGTGACGCAGGCAGTGTCTAGTGAGAATACTGGCCAAGCTTCAAATAGTTATTACCTAGAAGGCTTTGACTACGAGGCGGGAGTGAACTATCCTGTCGGTCAATGTACTTGGGCTGTTCAGAAGGTAACTGGATGGGCTGGCGACTGGTGGGGAAATGCCGCTGATTGGGGGCGTAATGCAGCCGCGTCTGGTTATCAGGTCGGAACAACACCGATGGTGGGTGCCATCGCAGTTTGGGATGATGGTGGATATGGGCATGTTGCTTACGTAACAGCAGTTGAGAGTGAGACGAGGATTCAGGTTTTAGAAGCTAACATCGCTGGTAAACAGTGGATTGATAATCATCGCGGTTGGTTTAATCCTCAGGACTCATTGAGTCAGCTGACCTATATTTATCCCCATTAAAACAAGAAAAGCGCTTAGGATTTTCCTAGCGCTTTTAGCATACTTTAGTTTGGTAAAAGATTTGTTCCATGAACCTGTGTGGCCCCAGTCTGTGCGATAAGCTCTTTATAGTTAAACTCTGTCACACCGCCACCTAGTAGGATTTCGATGCGATTGTCTGCATGAGCAATCAGTTCTTTGATATGTTCTACATTGTCAAAGATATCATGACGCATGGCAGAGCCGTGAAGCAAGACTCGTGTGAAACCTAGTTCAATCAAGCTATCTAGCGCAGCTTTTTGCTGAGCTTCAGGAATGAGATCAAAAGCCATGTGGAAAACTAAGGGGAGCCCTTGAGTAGCTGGTAGTAAGGTCTCAATGGCTTCAATATCCAACTGATTATCTTCAGTTAGAATGCCAAAAACTAAGGCATCGCTCTCTAACTCAACCGCACGTAGAATGTCCTCCTCCATAATCCGTAGTTCGAGATCGTTGTAGACAAAATTTCCGCCTCTAGGACGAATCATGACAGCAGACGTTATTTGATTTTCATGAAGATAACGATTGGCTTCCTTGATGACGCCGTAGCTAGGTGTGGTACCGCCGACTGCTAGATTGTCGCAGAGCTCCACACGTGTGATGTCACTATCAATTAAGCGATGGAGGTCAGTTAAATTTTCAGCACAAAATTCTTTTGTAATCATGACTAGGCAGGGAAATCCTTTCACTTTCTTGTTAATATAATGATTATACCATAGCTGGAAAAATTTTTGAAAAATGAGCCTAAAAATAGTATGATAAAAGGTAAGAATGTAATGTAAAGGAAATAATGATATGGAGTTACGTTTAGCTCATCCTAATGAAATTGGGCGTATTATGGAAATTATCGAGGAAGCGCGAGCTTTTTTAAAAGCGTCAGGAAGTGATCAGTGGCAGGGAGACTATCCTGCGGAAACGGATATTTTTGATGATATTTTGCAAGCGCGTGGCTGGGTCGGAGTCATTGAGGGAGATATTGTCTCTTACGCTGCGGTCATTATTGGTCAGGAAGAGGCATACGAGAAGATTTACGATGGTAAATGGCGCCACAACCACCCCCGATACACTGTTTTTCACCGCATAGCAGTTGCTGGTAACTACACTGGTCAACAGGTGGCACAAACCTTTATTCAGGGCTTGATTGAAGGACACGATGGACCTGATTTTCGTTGTGATACCCATGAGAAAAATACTATTATGCAACATATTTTGGAAAAATTAGGCTACGTTTACTGTGGTAAGGTTCCTCTTGATGGGGAGAGATTGGCTTATCAGAAGATAAAAGTAAGGGCTGAAAAGGCTCAGTATAAGGAAGTTGCTGAGTTTGCCATGGTGGATTAACTATGGATGTAGATGCTTTTTGGAAAGCCGTTTTAAATCAAAATCCATTAGTACTGGAATCTTATTTTCATCCAGATGCCATTATACGTTGGCACTGTAGTAATGAACAGTTTACCTTATCTGAATTTATTATGGCAAATTGCGCCTACCCAGGTCAATGGGATGGAGAAATAGAACGTGTAACTCTATTAGAAGATGGCTTTATCACGGCAGTTAAGGTTTTCTCAAAAGATAAGGAAAGCGTCTGCCACGTTGTCAGTTTTTGCAAGCTAAGGGATGGCTTGATTTGCGAAATGGATGAGTACTGGGCTGATGATACTCCGATTCCTCTTTGGAGACAAGAGATGGGACTAGGAACCCAAATCAAATAAGGAAGAAATGATATGTTGACAAAGAGTCGATATCAGTCACCTCTTGGCGCTATGACCCTACTGGCGGATAATGAAAAGTTGGTGGGGATCTATTTTGAAGACCAGAAGTATTTTATGGCTGGTTTTGATGGAAAAGAAATTGCAGAGCAGGAGACTGAGGTTTTAAGAAGAACTATATTTTGGTTAGATGAATATTTTGCTGGAAAGAACCCAGACCACGTTCATTTATCCACTGCACCCAAGGGGACGGACTTTCAGAAAAAGGTTTGGGCAGCGCTAGCGAATATTCCATACGGTCAAACGATAACCTATGGAGACTTAGCAAAGCAACTAGATTGTAAATCTGCTCAAGCTATTGGTTCTGCAGTCGGGAAGAATCCTCTGTCTATTTTAGTCCCATGCCATCGAGTTTTAGGGGCTGGGGGAAAATTGGTCGGTTACGCAGGTGGACTAGACAGAAAGCAGATATTATTGACATTGGAGGGAAATGATGATTTTTTACGAATATCCTAAATGTTCGACCTGCCGTAAGGCAAAGGCGGAGCTGCAAAAGTTAGGAATTGACGTGGAAGTAATTGATATTAAAACCAATCCGCCAGCTGTTGAGACTATTAAATCTTGGTTGACAAGAGGTTTTGAGTTGAAAAAGCTATTTAACACATCAGGAAATAGCTACCGTGAATTAGGTTTGAAGGACAAGCTGCCAACCATGTCAGAAGATGAGGCTTTGGCGCTCTTAGCAGCAGATGGCATGCTCATCAAACGCCCAATTTTGATTGATGGTGATAAGGTTTTGCAGATTGGTTACCGCACGCCTTACGCTGACTTGACTTTATAAGAAAAGGAGTAGGCAAAAATGACATTTGAAGAAATTTTACCGGGCTTGAAAGCTAAGAAGAAATATGTCCGCACGGGATGGGGTGGTGCCGAAAATTACGTCCAACTCTTTGATACTATCGAAATCAACGGTGTTAAACTTGAGGCAACGCCTTACTTCCTCATTAACGTGACAGGAGACGGAGAGGGCTTCTCCATGTGGAGTCCAACCCCCTGCGATGTTCTTGCGACCGATTGGGTGGAAGTTCATGACTAAAAAAGTCCTTGTCACAGGTGCCTCATCGGGAATTGGCCTAGCACAAGTACGGCTTTTTTTGGAAAATGGCTACGCTGTCTATGGTGTTGACAAGTCGGCTGCACCCGACCTGTCTCACTCAGACTTTCATTTTCTCCAACTTGATCTGACGAGTGACTTAGCTGTGCTGGACGAGTTTATCTCAGAAGTTGACATCTTATGTAACACCGCTGGAATCCTCGACAACTACCAACCCTTGCTCCACATTTCTGAGGAAGACTTTGAAGAGATTTTTGCCGTTAATTTTTTCGCTGCAACAAAGATGATTCGTTACGTCTTACCAAAGATGATTGAAAAAAAATCAGGTATCATTATCAATATGTGTTCTATCGCTAGTTTTTTGGCAGGAGGTGGCGGAGCTGCATACACTAGTTCTAAACATGCCTTGGCTGGGCTGACGCGTCAGCTTGCCCTAGATTATGCTAAAGATGGTGTTCAGGTATTTGGTATCGCACCTGGAGCAGTCAAAACAGGAATGACAGCTGCTGACTTTGAGCCCGGAGGTTTAGCAGATTGGGTGGCAGAACAGACACCTATCGGTCGTTGGACAGAACCAGAAGAAGTTGCAGAGTTGACAATATTTTTGGCATCTGGGAAAGCTCAGTCTCTGCAAGGAGAAATCGTCAGAATTGACGGAGGATGGACTTTGAAATGACAAAATTTATCGAAATTGGCTTGGGAAACCGTTGGCTAGTCCGAACAGAATTTGAGCAATCTGATGGCACGGAATGGGAAGTTAGAGGTATTTCTGGCAAAATTAAGGCAGAATCCTATTATTTGAGGCTTTGGCTTGCAAAAACTGTTTTCATTTGGGATAGTCAGGACGGTATCAAAAAGCAGAGCAAGTCTCGTTCCGCATTCAAATTGATTTTTGGAATTAAGTCAAAAGTTTAGAGCAGGAGAAGGCAGACATGTTAGAAACCAAATGTTTTCTCTTATTCCCTTGGGGGATCAAGACGTTCAAAAACAGGATTCTGAGACCGTACCAGAGAAACAATATAGAAAACTTTTTTCAATTTGAGAGGCATAAGTCTCTTTTTTTCGTACAAAACAAATTTCTTGCAAATAATACTATATAGTGATATTGTAAAACCATCAACAAAATCGAGGTAAGTATGATGATTGAATTAGGGATTTCAACTTTTGGCGAGACCACCCCATTGGAGAATACTGGGCAGTCCTATAGTCATGACGAACGCATCCGTCAGCTGGTGGCTGAGATTGAGTTGGCAGATCAGGTAGGTCTGGACCTCTACGCTATTGGCGAGCACCATCGCGAGGATTTTGCGGTATCAGCTCCAGAGATTGTTCTAGCTGCGGGAGCTGTCAATACCAAACGCATCCGCCTGTCATCGGCCGTGACTATCTTGTCATCTATCGACCCTGTTCGCGTCTATCAACAGTATGCTACTATAGACGCCTTGTCAAATGGCAGAGCAGAGATTATGGCAGGTCGAGGGTCATTTATCGAATCCTTCCCACTCTTTGGTTATGACTTAGATGATTATGAGGAACTTTTCAATGAAAAATTAGACATGCTTTTGACCATCAAGGAAAAAACCAACTTGACTTGGTCAGGTAAACATACCCAAACAGTTAAAAATCGTCCCGTCTATCCACGTACCGTGCAAGAAGATTTTCCAATTTGGGTAGCTACTGGCGGTAATTTGGAATCAACTGTGCGTATCGCTGAGCAAGGATTACCAATTGCCTATGCCACTATCGGCGGAAATCCTAAGCATTTTGCGCAGCTTGTTGCCATCTATAAAGAGATAGGAGTCCGTCACGGTCACAGTTTAGAACAACTCAAGGTTGCTGCTCATTCATGGGGTTGGATTGAAGAAGATAATCAATCTGCCATTGACAACTATTTCCACCCAACCAAGCAAACGGTCGACAATATTGCCAAAGGGCGTCCGCACTGGACTGAAATGACCAAAGAGCAGTATTTGCAGTCAGTAGGTCCAACAGGTGCCATGTTTGTTGGAAATCCTGAAATGGTGGCTAAAAAAATCATTCACATCATCGAAGATTTATCACTGGATCGCTTCATGCTACACCTGCCAGTCGGCTCAATGCCACATGAAGAAGTCATGAAAGCTATTAAACTTTACGGTGAAAAAGTAGCGCCAATCGTGCGCCAGCATTTTGCTCAAAAATAAGTTAAAACCTAGAGAAATCTAGGTTTTTTTGATAAAATAAAACCTATGGAAAATCAAAATATGACACAAATTGCCTTGAATTTAGGCATCACCGAACAGCAAGTCGAGCAAGTTTTACTTCTGACTGAAGAGGGAAACACGATCCCTTTTATCGCTCGTTACCGTAAGGAAAAGACGGGAAATCTTGACGAAGTTGCCATCAAGACTATTATTGACCTTGACAAGTCCATGACAGCTTTAACTGACCGAAAAAACAGCGTCCTTACAAAAATTGAGGAACTGGGTAAGCTAACGCCTGAGCTCAAAAAAGCTATTGAAGAGGCTAGTAAACTGGCAGACGTGGAGGAACTTTACCTGCCTTACAAAGAAAAGCGTCGCACCAAGGGAATGATCGCTCGCGAAGCGGGACTTTTCCCTCTAGCTCGTTTGATTTTACAAAATGTACCTACGCTTGAAAAAGAAGCAGAAGACTTTGTCACAGATGGATTTGAAACAGCTGATAAGGCTTTGGCAGGTGCTTGTGACATTCTCTCAGAAGCCCTGTCCGAGGATGCTAAACTACGTTCATGGACCTACAATGAAATCTGGGCCAATAGTCAACTGGTTTCAACTGTCAAAGATAGCTCTGCTGATGATAAGCAGGTTTTCAAACTCTATTATGACTTTTCTGACAAGGTTGTCAAAATTCAAGGATATAAGACCCTTGCCCTAAACCGCGGTGAGAAATTGGGTGTTTTGAAGATTTCATTTGAACATAATCTTGACAAAATGACACGTTTTTATGAAGCCCGCTTTAAAGAGAAGAACGACTACATTCGCAAGTTTGTTCAAGATGCACTCAAAAAGAAAATTCTTCCAGCTATGGAACGCCGTGTCCGCGCTGAACTGACGGAATCAGCAGAAGACGGGGCTATCGCGCTTTTCTCTGAAAACTTGCGTCATCTTCTTCTTATCGCACCGCTTAAAGGTAAGATGGTACTTGGTTTTGACCCAGCTTTCCGTACAGGAGCAAAGTTAGCAGTTGTCGATCAAACCGGAAAACTCATGACCACTCATGTCATCTACCCAGTCGCTCCAGCTAGTCAAGCTAAGATTGCGCAGGCCAAAAAAGAGTTGGCTGAGTTGATTAAAGCTTATGGAATTGAGTTGATTGCTATTGGAAATGGGACGGCATCACGTGAGAGCGAGGCCTTTGTGGCAGAGGTGCTTAAGGACTTTCCAGAGGTCTCATACGTTATTGTTAATGAAAGCGGAGCTTCTGTTTATTCTGCTTCAGAGCTAGCGCGTGAGGAGTTTCCGGACTTGACCGTGGAAAAACGCTCTGCTATTTCCATTGCTAGACGCCTTCAAGACCCGCTAGCAGAACTGGTTAAAATAGATCCCAAGTCCATCGGTGTAGGTCAATATCAACACGATGTTAGCCAGAAAAAACTGGCTGAAAACCTAGACTTTGTGGTTGATACTGTGGTCAACCAAGTTGGTGTTAATGTCAACACCGCAAGTCCTGCCTTGCTTTCTCACGTAGCTGGACTAAATAAGACCATTTCTGAAAATATTGTCAGATACCGCGAGGAAAACGGAGAAATTAAATCCCGTGCAGAAATCAAGAAGGTTCCTCGTTTGGGAGCTAAGGCTTTCGAGCAAGCAGCGGGTTTCCTCCGCATTCCAAACGCTAAAAATATCTTAGACAACACAGGCGTTCACCCAGAGTCTTATCCAGCTGTTAAGGAACTTTTTACTAAGCTTAACATTAAAGATTTGGATGACAGTAGCAAGACCAAGTTACAATCTATTGATATTACAAATATGTCTAAAGAATTAGGACTAGGAATTGAAACGCTGACCGATATTATTGCAGATTTATTGAAACCAGGTCGAGACCTTCGTGATGAATTTGAGGCACCTGTGCTACGCCAGGACGTCCTTGATGTCAAGGATTTGGAGATTGGCCAAGAGTTGCAAGGGACGGTGCGTAATGTTGTTGATTTTGGGGCTTTTGTTGATATCGGTGTCCATGAGGATGGCCTTATTCACCAGTCGCGAATGGTCAAACGCCAGCGTGATAAAAATGGTCGTCCAAAAGCTTACCCACATCCAAGTGACATTTTATCTGTTGGAGATATTGTGACGGTTTGGGTGACTGAGCTTGATTTGGATAGAAATCGTATTGGACTGAGCTTGTTAAAACCACATGGACTTGACTGAATACGTTAAAGAGGTTTCCAAACAGGATTTTTTCGGCTGGGATTTTAAGCATGAAGCTTATTGGAATAATCGCTTAAAAACAACAGGAGGTCGCTTCTTTCCAAAGGATGGACACTTGGATTTTAATCCAAAAATCTATCAGGAGCATGGGATTGAGATTTTCAGGAAAATTGTGCGGCATGAACTCTGTCATTATCATCTCTATCATCAGAAAAAGGGCTACAAGCATGCGGATAAGGATTTCAAAGAACTGCTCAAGTTAGTTGATGGGCTACGCTATGTACCACGTTCCGCTCAAAAGCAGGCAAAGTATTCTTACACTTGCCTGTCTTGTGGACAGGTTTACCAGCGACAACGCCAGATTGACTTGAAGAAATATCGGTGTGGTAAGTGCCACGGATATTTATGTTTGCAAAATCGGTCGTAAGGCTGATGGATTTATTCATCAAAAAGGTTACAATAGTTTTATCATCAAGTAGAGGAGGACTTTCTATGGAAACTGTTTTTTACAAGAAGCGTGAAGGACGAATGGTCAGTGGCGTGTTGGCTGGCTTATCGGATAAGTTTCACTGGGATGTGTCCCTAGCCCGAATTTTGACAGCGATTTTCATGTATTTCTCCTTTGGTTTCGGGCTTTTCCTCTATGTTGTTTTAGCAATCTTTTTACCTTATAAAGAGGACCTTGAAAAGGAAAACTATGGAACAGGACCTCGCAGAAGAAAAGATGCAGAACCTATCAAAGATGATGATGATTGGTTCTTCTAGGTATTGGTAAAAGCTATCTTTCTGCTAACAGGACAGAGAGATAAGATAGCTCTCCTTTGAAGGTTGGGATGTGCTTCCCGACCTTATTTTTCTAGTCTGTCTTTGAGCAAGTTCAAGGGCATGGCTGAGTTTTTAGTGTATAATAGGATACGGAATTATCTGAAAGGAGTTGAAGGTTTGTTTCAAATTTCTGTGCAACCGAGTCACCAAGAGACCTATGAGCAAGTCTTAGCTCACTTGAAAAGCAAACAGATTCGCATCACTGAGACGCGAAAGGCCATCATTGCCTATATGATTGAAGCTCATCACCATCCAAGTGCCGAACAGATTTTTCATGACTTGCAGGCGCAGTATGCCCACATGAGCTTAGCAACGGTCTACAACAACTTGCGGACACTAATTGAGGAGGGCTTTGTCTCTGAGGTCAAAGTAAACAATGATAATACCACCTATTTTGATTTTATGGGGCACGACCACCTTCATGTGGTTTGTGAGGTTTGTGGTGCCATTACGGACTATAAGGGCGCAGACACCTCTCTCTTAGTAAAAGAAGCCGAGCAAAAAACAGGTTATAAAGTCACTAAAAATCAATTTATGATTTACGGTATTTGTCCCGCTTGCTCTCAAAAATCATAAAAAGACTTCAGTCGAAGTCTTTTTTGCTACGTTTACGAATACTTAAGTAGGAGGTTATATGTACAGTATTCAATTTAAAGAGCAGGCCATCTTGCCTCGTGAACGTTTGGTAGCAGAAGGAGCGGAGCATCTCAGCAATCAGGAGCTTTTAGCCATTTGTCTCCGTACAGGTACTAGGAAAGAACACGTACTTAGTCTTGCAAATTCGATTCTCAATAACTTGGACAGTCTAGCTGATTTGCGCCAGCTTTCCTTGGAAGAGTTACAGGCTATTTCTGGAATTGGTCGAGTCAAATCTATCGAGCTTAAGGCAATGCTTGAGTTAGCAAATCGCATTCAGAGCGCTGAAATGGAGAAGAAGGAGCGCATCATGTCTAGTGAACGCTTAGCGAGACGAATGATGCTTGAACTGGGAGATAAAAAACAGGAACATCTAGTGGCTCTCTATCTGGATACGCAAAACCGCCTCATCGCCCAGAAAACCATTTTCATTGGGACAGTGAGACGGTCAGTAGCAGAACCTAGAGAAATTCTGCACTATGCTTGCAAGCACATGGCAACATCCCTCATTGTGGTTCACAATCATCCTTCTGGCGTGACAGAGCCAAGTGAAAATGATTTTCAATTTACCGACAAAATCAAGCGTTGCTGCGATGATTTAGGTGTGGTTTTCCTAGATCACCTCATTGTTGGTAGAAAAGAGTATTTTAGCTTTCGCGAAGAGACAGACAGTCTCTAGAAATCATTAACGATAAATTTAAAAAGCTTGTGGCTGTACCCCTTATCACTATAAATCAGGAGCTCAGGATGCCATTGTACACCGATATAACGGAGATCGGGATTGGTAGATTCCACCGCCTCGATAATACCATCTTCAGAGGAAGTGGCAATGACTTTTAGACCAGGGGCTAAATCCTTGATTGCTTGACGGTGGTAAGAGTTGATACCATGGCTATTTTTAAAAATCTTAGCAAAGGCGCCATCAGCAGCCACAGTCATGCTTTGCGTGATAACATGAGCGTCCTCTTTTTGCCAGTGGTTTGAGATATTTTGATAAAGGCTACCACCTAGTATCACATTCATAAGTTGCATGCCACGGCAAACAGCAAAAATCGGTTTTTTCTGAGCCATAGCTTCTTTAACCAAAGCTATCTCAAATTCATCCCGTTCTTTGAAATAGTCGTTTTCAGCAGCTGGATCTTTTTCTTCATTATAGTAAGCTGGATTAACATTTTGTCCGCCTGTTAGAATAAGTTTATCAATCATATCGATATAAGCTTTAGCTCTTTCAGGCTTGTTGATGGGCAGAACTAGGGGAAGGCCGCCAGCTTCAATAATAGCATTTGGAAAACCTGATGGGACATAAGCCCAAGGGAGCGTATCCATTTCGACCATGCGTTGGTTGGCCGCAATGCCGATAATAGGTTGTTTTGACATAAGAAATCACTTTCTAACTTAAGAGATATTGAGAATAAGCTTATTTGTTTTCTGTAAAAAAAGGATATAAGTTTGAAAATCACATTTTCTTTACAGAATTGAGTAATTTGATGATACAAAAAAAGAGCAGAGGAGTCAAGTTTTCTCCTCTGCTTTTCTGGATGGATTTATTTTTCTTGAGCGTTCATAAAATATAGCAGGGTTTGCAATTCACTGGTCAAATCCACATATTGCACGACAACGTTTTCCGGAACTTGGAGGTTGACTGGAGAAAAACTCAGAATTCCTCGTACACCAGCATCAACTAAGACGTCAGTAACTTCTTGAGCCTTAGAAGAAGGGACTGTCAAAATGGCCGTTTCGACAGGAGTCTCAGCTAGGTGCTCCTTAATGCTTGAAATACCGTAGATGGGAATGCCGTCGCTCGTTTTTGTGCCAACCAATTCATTATCATCGGTATCAAAGGCAAGGGTAATCTGCATCTTATTGCGGTCGTGAAAACGATAGTGGAGTAGTGCACGCCCAATATTTCCTACACCAATCAGCATGACATTTGTAGTCGAATGATCGCCAAGCAATTCTGCAAAAAAATTCATCAATTTTTTGGTATCGTAACCAAAGCCACGACGACCGAGTTCACCAAAGTAAGAAAAGTCACGGCGAACAGTTGCTGGATCGATACCCATCGCATCAGCGATTTGTTGAGAACTAGCTTTTGCGACATTGTCTGCGTAGAGGCGCTTAAAAATACGGTAATATAAGGCTAGACGTTTAGCAGTAGCATTTGGAATGTTTTTTTCTAACATAAATAGTCTCTTTCTAAAAGGTTAGGCAAGAAAATCAGCCTTTTTCATGTTTACTCTACTTATTATTATAATAAGTCTTTGTGAAAAAATCAACATAGAAAGACTGAAAAAGACAATAGAAAAACGCTAGGACTGAAAATGTCAAAAGAGGCTGAGACATTTTCAGTCCTAACCTCTTTTGATATTATTGCAGATAGACGCTTTGGCGCAGTAGTTGCTCGGAAGTCCTCATCCCTTGCTACACAATAAATGGAAAGCGACTTTCAAGCAACTGTGCAGAGGTGAAACGACAAAATCGAAATTGACAAAAATGCCAAAATACCGATTTTTGTCCTTCTCTCTCAGACCTCAGTTTTGGTAAAAATGTCACGTTCAACTAAACTGTCCATCAAGAAATAAAACTTGTCTTGGAGAATCTTGTGTTCTTCTTTTTTGAAGATATTCACTAGACGAAGTCCAGATTTATCAGTGATTGTTAGTTTAAAAGCGGTCAAATCTTTGTTGATTGTGATTTTAAGTGGAAAACCGTCGCCAGAATTTGGAACAATTTCTAAGAGGCGATTCAATTCATAGTTGCCTACCTTATTTTGGATAAAAGTGGTATCGCGAAGAGTGTATTTTTTGATTTTTGGACTAATCGCATAAGAAAAGCGGCAGTCAGTTGGATGAATTTCTGTTTCAAAAGCCATAAGGTCTCTCAGTTTCCTTTCGAAAGTAATTTTTTTAGTGTCTGTGCCAATAGCTGAGCTTCTTGAATGCTATTTTGATCACCGAAGCTAATGCGGATAGATTCGTCAAGTTTTGGTGATTTTTCTCCGTAGTAGCTTGTCAGGACATGGCTTGGGGTAACAGCGCCAGCCGTACACGCTGATCCAGTTGATACTGCAAATCCAGCTAAGTCAAGTTGTGTCAGAAGAAGTCCGTTATTTGCTCCAGGAAACCCAATATTCAAGACATGTGGCATGGTTTCCTGACCAGCATTGATATAATAATCTAGTCCGTTTAATTCCCTTAAAAAAGCCTGACGGAGTTTCTGGATATGCTGATAATTAGTCTCAAGATTTTCTGAAGCTTCAGAAAGAGCTGCTGCCATTCCCGCTAGAGAAATCATGTTTTCTGTCGAGGCACGACGCTTGTCCTCCTGATCGCCCCCATGTAGGAGGTTGTCAAAGCGCTTGGTTTTGGCATAGAGGAAACCAACACCTTTTGGTCCGTGAAATTTATGGGCAGAAGCAGATAGGAAATCAATCCCCCAGTTCTCTGGTAGCACCGCTATTTTCCCGACTGTTTGAACTGCATCGACATGAAAGACTGCCTGATGGTCAGCTAGGACGTTACCGATTTCAGGGATATCATTGAGGCTACCGGTTTCGTTATTGGCGTGCATGACTGAGACTAGGATTGTATCAGGACGCAGCGCAGCTTTTACCTGCTGAGCGGAGATGCTCCCATTTTTAGGCAACAAATAAGTCACCTCAAAACCAAAACGTTCTTCCAAATAAGCCATGGCATGGAGCACTGAGTGATGCTCAATAGAAGTGGTAATCAGATGCTTTCCTTTGTCCTGATTAGCAAGGGCGTAGCCGATAATGGCAGTATTGTTGCTCTCGGTTCCCCCTGAGGTAAAAATAATGTTTCGCTCGCTCGTCTCGAGATGTCGGGCAATGGCAGAGCGGAAAGCACGTAAGTATTGATTGGCCTGGCGACCAAAAGTATGGAGACTGGAAGGATTTCCAAAGGAATTTTTCATGATTTCAGTCATAGCAGTAATGACTGAGGGTGTCAGCGGTGTTGTCGCTGCATTATCAAAATAAATCATTTGCTTTCAGGTTTGTAAGTGAAGAGTGGGCTGACTGGCTGATGCTCATGGATACGTTCGAGGGCCTCACCTAGCAACTCACTAGCAGAGAGGTAAAGAATTTTCTCTGGCAGGCGTTCTTTGGTTACAACTGAATTGGTCACAAGAATTTCATGAATTGGCGCCAAATCAAGGATATCAGCAGCACCGCCAGCAAATAGTCCATGGCTAGCAACAGCATAAATATCAGTAGCACCGCCACGTTCTACAATTTTGGCAGCCTCAGCAAAGGTTTTGCCCGTATTTAAGATATCGTCAATCAGGATAGCTTTTTTGCCCTTGACATCACCAATGATGTATCCTTCCTCGCGTTGGGCGTCATCTTGTGCATAGTCAATGATGGCAATTGGCGCATCTAAATATTCGGCAAGGCTACGGGCGCGTTTAATGCCTGAGTTTTTAGGGCTGACGACTACAACTTCAGAACCTGTCAAACCTTTGTCAATATAGTGTTTAGCAAAAAGTGGAACAGTAAAGAGATTATCAACTGGGATGTCGAAAAATCCTTGAACCTGAACGGCATGCAGGTCTAGGGTTACCACGCGGTCAACACCAGATTTGACGAGCATGTTGGATACCAATTTAGCTGTGATTGGTTCACGTGTTTTGGCAATGCGGTCTTGACGTGAGTAGCCAAAATAAGGCATAACGACAGTAACGGTGTCTGCACTAGCACGCTTACAAGCATCAACGGCAATCAATAATTCCCAGAGGTTATCGTTGACAGGGTAGCTGGTTGATTGAATCAGGTAAACATCGACACCGCGCACGCTTTCTTCCAAATTAACCATAATCTCACCATCAGCGAACTGACGTGAAGAGAGTTTGCTTAATGGAACACCGACTGTCTTGGCGATCTGCTCAGCAATTTCTTGGTTAGACGAGAGGGAGAAAAGTTTCATTTCTTTGTCGGACATTTTTAAGGCTCCTTCTTAAAATACACATGAAAAAATTTTACGCTTTCTATTTTACCAAAAAAATTGACAAAAAGCATTAGTGGAGCTAGATAAAAATAGAAGAGCTAGCAAGCCCTCCTAGTAGTTCTTATAACTGTGAGTTTTTCAGAGTTGCCGCAAAGCGAGCCACCTTACTTTTAGCATACTTGAAGGAAATCTTGTGTTGCTCCAAGAAGTCATCAAAATCTCTTTTTCCTTGGTCAGCTTCTGAAACTTCAAGTTCTAATTCGTAGTCCTTGAGTCCAGCATATTGGTTGTAGTCTAAGGCTAGAAGGCCAATTGGAAGCTGTGTTTCACGGCGGACAGTGGTTAGATGTCCTAGCACACGAAGGTTTTCTAGAGGAATCTTTTGTTCTAGAAGAAGATTGCTGATGTCGCCGTCAGGCAGACGGTGTTCCTTGATGTAGCTTTTAGCTGCTGATAAGGGTAGAGTTTGATTGTATTCGATATTTCCAACTGCTTGAGGAACTTTGAGCGTCAGCTCTGCTTTGTCCAAAAAAGTGCGAATGCGTAGTGACATGCGATGAGCTTTGAGGTCAAAATTGCTTGTATCAAAATAATAATTAGTTTGGGAGACGGGCTTGACATGAGCCAGCCGTGCCTCTAGGCGCTTAAATTCATCCTGATTGAGTAGGGTCTTGTATTCAATTTCTAGGCTTGTCATGTTTACCGGTCTCTTTCTCTAAAAAGCTTCTATTTTTGTGGTATAATAAGGTAGTATGTTCATTTTAGCTAAAAGTTAGCTTTTTGACAAGAAATGAGGAAGACAGTATGAGTTTTGATTGGGAAAGTTTTCTTGATCCCTATATTCAGACGGTTGGTGAGTTGAAAATCAAGTTGCGGGGTATTCGTAAGCAATTTCGCAAGCAAAATCGCCACTCTCCTATAGAATTTGTCACTGGACGGGTCAAGTCTATTGACAGTATTCAGGAAAAATTAGCTCGTCGTGGCATCGCTTTTGAAAATATGGCAGAGGAAGTGGAAGACATTGCTGGGCTTCGTATCATGGTGCAGTTTGTAGATGATATTGACGAGGTTTTAGAATTGCTTCGCCATAGGACTGACCTGACCGTGGTGCGAGAACGGGACTACATCAACAACATGAAGACCAGTGGCTACCGTTCTTACCATGTGGTAATTTCTTATCCCGTGAATACCATTGATGGACCAAAGACCGTTTTGGCAGAAATTCAAATCCGCACCCTAGCAATGAACTTTTGGGCGACTATTGAGCATTCGCTTAATTACAAGTACCGTGGAGCCTTTCCAGATGAGATTAAACGTCGTTTGGAAATCACAGCTAAAATTGCCTATGAATTGGACGAAGAAATGAGAAAAATCCGTGAGGATATTCGTGAAGCACAGCTTTTGTTTGATCACGATAACCGAAAATTGAGTGACGGAGTGGGGAATAGTGATGACACAGATGAATTATACCGATAGCGTCAAAGTGGCTATCATTGCCAATGGCAAGCCACAGAGTAGGCGGGTTGCTGATAAGATTTTTAAAAGTTTGCGTGATGATCCAGGTTTTTATCTGACTAAGAAAAACCCCGATATTGTCATTTCCATTGGTGGGGACGGCATGCTTTTATCTGCCTTTCATGCTTATGAAAAAGAGCTGACGCAGGTTCGCTTTGTGGGAGTACATACTGGACATTTAGGCTTTTACACTGATTACCGAGATTTCGAGGTGGAAGAGCTGTTGAAAAATCTTCGTGAAGATAAGGGAGAAAAGGTTTCCTACCCTATTTTAAAGGTTTCTCTGACCTTGTCTGATGGGCGAGTGGTGACCTCACGTGCCCTTAATGAAGCCACCATCAAACGTCTGGAAAAAACCATGGTAGCAGATGTGATTGTCAACCACGTTCCCTTAGAGAGATTTCGTGGAGATGGTCTATCTGTGTCAACGCCGACTGGCTCAACTGCTTACAATAAATCTCTCGGTGGCGCCATTCTTCATCCGACCATCGAAGCACTACAGCTGACCGAAATCGCCAGTCTTAATAACCGCGTCTACCGCACGCTAGGAGGGCCGATTATCGTGCCTAAGAAAGATTTGATTGAGATTGTGCCAAAGCGTATGGGAGCTTATGTATTAACCGTTGATAACAAGACGTTTCACCACCGCAATGTCCAGCGAGTGAGCTATGAGATTGATCAGGCTAAAATCAGTTTTGTCGCAACACCTCGCCACACCAGCTTCTGGCAACGGGTTAAGGACGCCTTCATTGGAGAAGACCATGAAATTTGACTTTGTTGCCCACCGACCTTGTCAGGTCAAAAGTCTCCTCAAAGAACACGATGTATCAAAGGCGCTGCTGGCTAAAATAAAGTTCCGCGGTGGAAATATTTGGGTTAATGGCAAGGAAGAAAATGCGATTTTTGTTTTGGAAGTCGGCGATGTGGTGACTATTGAGATTCCCGATGAGGAGGATTTGATAGGAAGCCTTGAGCCGATTGATGAGCCTCTCGAGATTATGTTTGAAGATGACCATTTTCTCATCGTGAATAAACCACATAGCATTGCTAGCATTCCAAGCAGTCTACATTCTCATACGATGGCCAATCGCATCAAAGGCTACTACCTGTCACAACAGTACCCTAATAAGCAGGTGCATATTGTAACCCGACTTGATAAAGATACCAGTGGTCTCATGCTTTTTGCCAAACATGGCTATGCGCATGCAAGACTGGACAAGCAATTGCAGAAAAAGACTATTGAAAAGCGCTATTATGCCTTGGTCGCTGGTGATGAAAACTTGCCAGATGAGGGAGAAATTATTGTCCCTATCGCTCGTCCGAAGGACTCCATCATTACACGCTGTGTTCATCCATCAGGCAAGTATGCCCATACCTCCTATAAGGTAGTGGCTCGATATGGTAAGGTTAAGTTAGTTGATATCCAGCTTCATACGGGACGGACACACCAAATTAGGGTACACTTTTCTCACATCGGTCAGCCACTTTTAGGTGATGACCTTTACGGAGGTTCTATGGCTTATGGGATTGAGAGACAAGCCCTGCACTGCCATTATCTGTCCTTCACCGACCCTTTCACAAAAACACAAAAGATACAGACCTGTCCCTTGACACCAGACATGGAAAGCGTTATCCTAAAGTTACAACAAAAAATAAAAGAAAGTTGAGATGTTATGCGTAGTTTATTTGGTGAGTTGCGTAGTAAAATTGCAGGAAAACAAGTGAAAATCGTTTTCCCAGAAGGAAATGACGAACGTGTGGTGCGTGCGGCAGCTCGTTTAAAATTTGAAGGATTGGTTGAGCCAATTATTCTTGGTAAACCAGAAGATGTGACTGGTCTTTTAACACAACTTGGTTTTGCAAATCCTCATGTGACGATTGTTGATCCTGCTACTTATGCAGATTTTGACAAGATGAAAGAACTCTTTTTGGAGCTTCGTAAAGGTAAAGCAACTCCAGAACAAGCGGATAACATATTACGTGATGTCAACTACTTTGGTGTGATGTTGGTTCAAATGGGACTTGCTGATGGTATGGTTTCAGGTGCAATCCATTCAACAGCTGATACAGTCCGTCCAGCGCTTCAAATCATTAAAACAAAACCAGGTATTTCACGCACATCAGGTGTTTTCCTTATGAATCGTGAAAGTACGAAAGAACGCTATATCATGGCTGACTGTGCTATTAATATTGATCCTAACGCTCAAGAGTTGGCTGAGATTGCTGTTAATACGGCTGAAACAGCAGCAATTTTCGATATTGACCCTAAAGTAGCTATGCTAAGCTTCTCAACTTACGGTTCGGGTAAGGGACCACAAGTTGAAAAAGTGGCAGAAGCAGCTAAAATTGCCAAAGAACTTCGTCCAGACTTGGCGCTTGATGGTGAGTTACAGTTCGATGCAGCTTTTGATGCCGATACCGCTAAGATAAAAGCTCCAGAAAGCCCAGTGGCTGGTCAAGCAAATGTCTTTATCTTCCCAGATCTTCAGTCAGGAAACATCGGCTACAAGATTGCACAACGCCTGGGGATGTTTGAAGCTATTGGCCCAATCCTTCAAGGACTGAACAAACCAGTTAACGATCTTTCTCGTGGTTCGTCAGCCGATGATATCTATAAACTAGGCATCATTACCGCTGCACAAGCTTTGGAAAACTAATCTTAAAACTCGCTCTGATGGGCGAGTTTTTTTGCTCTGCTATTTTCAAAAAGGAAAAACTCCCGAAAATCCATTCGGGAGCTAATCACTAGAGTTTTTTCCAGAAACTATGATAAAGATAGAGCTGCAAACCTACCGCAATCAAAAGAATCAGAAATAATAAGATAAGACTGGTATTGAGTGCTCCGATAGCAAATGAGAGAAAGACTGATCCGACAGCAATAGCTGTGAAGACTAACATAACACCAATACCAATAACCATTGTCCAGACCTGACGATTTCCTCTGGTTAACAGTTGGTTTATATTTTGCCAGTTGAGCATGAGATTTTTCATGTCTCTACGGTAGTCAAACTGTCCTAAAACAAAGGAGGTGAGTAAAATACCTAGAACTAAACTTACAAGAAGTCCCCAGTGGAAACCAAGAGCTATTCCGATGAGGCAATAGATGATAGCTGGGATACCTGCTTGAAGTGCAAAGAGCACCACAAATTTTTCTTTTAAAAATGTTGTGAAATTGATAGGGAGAGTTTTGATGAACAGGTAATTTTCTCGCTCTAAAGACACACCAACTGATGTAAAAACAGTAGATAAGAGACCAATGAAGGAACCCATAAATAGAGCAATCCCAAAATACATAGGATCAATGAGATGTCCCTTTAACTGACCAGACATCAATGGACCAATCATCATAAAAATAAAGAGGTTTGAAGTAACCAAGGCACTTGTCCAAAGAGCAGGTACTTTTAGAGTGGAAAGGTGGTGTCGAATCCAAAGCTTGCGCATGGAAGCTTTTTTAGTCTGACGTTTTTTGGTTTGAACAGAGCTGTTATCAATTTGTAAAAGCTGACTGTAATAAGTTGGAATCACGACCTTGATGACCAAAGCCAGTAAGACGGCTAGCAGCAGGTACCAGGTCCAGTAATTGAGAAGGCTTTCAGATGAGAAGGGGTTGAACGCGACGTGGTAAAAACCGCTGACAAATGGCAAAATCGGAAAATCTGGCAAGCCATTGCCACTAGATGATAGTTCAATATTGTTAGAATTACTGATATTGATAAAAATCAACCCCACAATAGCAATCAGTTGTGAAAGACCAATCAAACCAGTTGAAATCAGTTTCTTATATGGACTTTTAACTAGGACTGAACCGACACGATTGACCACGATGACGGATAGACTCAAGGTCACACAAGTAATGAGCAAGAAATTTAGCACAGCCAGTAAAATAGCAAAAATAGGATTCATAACACGCAGATAAAGAAAAATCATCAACCCTAAAGCGGGTACAATATAGGGAATAGACATCCCTAGCGTTGCTAATATTTTTGCTACAAGTATTTCACCAGCCTTTATTGGCAGGGGAAGGTAGAGCTTGGTATCTTGACTGTCGTAAAAAACCGTAAACATAGGTGAGAAGGCAGATACCAGAGTCAAAATCATGAAAATGACTACATAAGATGTAAACATGCCAGGAAATTGACTGTAGTCATAGGCCATTAAAATCGCGCTATAAACGACTCCGAAAAAGAGCAGGCTAAAAATTTGAGAACTGAGAATGCTTTTATAGGCTTGAATCTTTTTGTTTGGATTTTTAGCTTGTTTATTGCGGACCTTGACCAAAACCTGAGGATTGGAGTAGAGGATATTGACTTTAAAAAGTTCCCAAATGGTTGACCAGTTCATTAGTCATCACCTACCTTTTCGCTATAGGCATCTCGACCTGCCAACTCCAGATAAATACTTTCCAAGTCCTTACCTGGATGATCTGCCTTGAGTTCTTCAAGTGTGCCAACAAAGATAAGTTTTCCTTGACGAAGAATACCTATACGATGGCACAATTGCTCCGCAACAGAGAGGACATGGGTGGAAAAGAGAACGGTATTGCCACTTTGAGCGTGCTGTTTCATCATCTCTTTCAAATCAAAAGAGGCCTGAGGGTCAAGTCCAGTCAGCGGCTCGTCCAGAATCCAGATATTAGGATTTGGAATCAACGCTCCAATCAGGATAGCTTTTTGGCGCATACCGTGTGAATAACTGCTAATGGTTTCAAAACGGCGCTCGTAGATATCAAAAAGTTTGGCTAAATCTTCAATTCGTTTTTCAGTATCAGAGTCAGAAACGCCGTAAATCTTAGCCAGAAAATGCCAGTACTCATCTGCTGTCAAATTAAGGAAGATATCAGGAGAATCGGGCACATAGGCAATCTGCTTTTTAATCTCCTCACGATGTTCGGTGAGTTTGAGGTTATCGACATAAATATCACCGTAAGTCGCATCAATAATAGAAGTTAACATGGAGATTGTTGTTGTTTTACCGGCGCCGTTGTGGCCAATCAGTCCAAAAATCTCTCCGTTTTCAATGGTCAGATTGAGATCACTGAGAGCAAATTTATCACCGTATTGTTTGGAAACATGGTCAAAAGTAATCATTAAAAATCATCTCCTTTTGTTTGTTTAGTTTATTATACTACTCTAGCGATACAAAAGTAAAGCCTTTTTATGAAAATATTTCAAAAATGTGCTATCATGAAGAAAGCATTTACATGGAGGTTTTTTATGGTACAAACTGTTATGATTACTGGGTCTTCTGCTGGTTTTGGTTTGGCAATGGCTCAGCTTTTTATTGAAAAAGGTTATCGGGTGATTGGTGTAGCCAGACGACAAGCCAGGTTAGAGAACATGCAAGCTAGGCTTGGGGAGTTATTTTATCCTCTGGTTATGGATATGTCTGATACCAGTTCGATTGACCAAGGGCTTAGCTCTTTGCCAGAGGACTGGCGACAAATTGATATTTTGGTCAATAATGCTGGTCTTGCGCTAGGTCTGGATAAGGCTTACGAGGCGGACTTTGCTGATTGGCAAACTATGATTATGACGAATATTCTGGGGCTGACTTATTTGACGCGCCAGCTTTTACCCCAAATGGTGGAAAGAAGGTCTGGTCACATCATCAATATGGGCTCAACTGCAGGCACCTATCCTTATCCAGGTGGCAATGTTTACGGTGCGACTAAGGCTTATGTCAAACAGTTTAGCCTTGAATTGCGGGCAGATTTGGCAGGAACCAAAGTGCGCGTGACTAATATTGAACCAGGACTCTGTGGGGGAACGGAGTTTTCAAATATTCGATTTAAGGGGGACAATGGCAGAGCAGAGAAACTTTATGAGGGAGCTAACAGCATTCAGCCTGAGGACATTGCCAATACGGTTTTATGGGTAGCAGAGCAACCAGTGCATGTCAATATCAACCGCATTGAGATTATGCCAACCTCTCAAAGCTTTGGCCCACAGCCAGTGGACAGAGAGGAGTTATAATGACAGATTTACAGGCGCAATGGCAATTTTTCAATGAATTGGAAAAGTTAAAAACCGTTACCAGACAAAATCAGACCTTGGATGGTCGTTTTGAAAACTCCGCTGAACACTCTTGGCAGTTGGCTCTTATGGCAGTGACTTTGCGTCAGCATTTCCCAGAAAAAGTAGATTTGGAAAAAGTGATGACCATGCTGCTGTTGCATGATGTGGGAGAGATTGGGACTGGTGACACATCGGCTTTTGATGAGGTAGGTAAAGCTAATTCCTACGAACGAGAATTAATCTCAGTCAGCAAGACCTTTGCTTTCCTACCTAGAAATCAAAGAGACCGTTACCTTGATCTCTGGAAAGAATTTGAACGAGGGAATTCGACTGAAGCACGCTATGCGAGATGTATAGATGTGATTGCTCCGGTCTTAAATCATCTCTTGATTGCAAAAGAGGGTGACAATGCTGATGGACTGACGAGAGAACAAGTCTTGGCTAAAAAATCATTTATCGAAAAAGAAAGTCCTGAACTTTGGCTATGGGTGATTGAGATGGTCGATCAAAGTGTAGCTAGAGGGTTTATATTTGCCATAAAAGAAACGATGAAAAGGCTTTGACAAAACAGTTTTGAACCTTTTCATCAATAAATAACTTAAATCTAACAAGCGAGCAAATCGACATTCTGTAAGTAATCATTGTACTTTTCAGAAAATTAGTTTTGCCCGTTTTTGTATTTGATGTTAAGCGTTTTGTCACAGCTTTTTCTAAGAACAAAGTGAAAAAGCATCTAATATTTCCCAAAAGAGAGATGAAAACGCTTGTCTAATTATGGTATAATGTTAATGACCTTTATGATCGGACAACGAAACGGGCGCTCGCAAATAAGGTGAAGTACACCTACTACGAAGAGCACAACTATGTCAACGATATCAACCAGGAACATACCCAGGTTCTCCAGACTTACAACCAAGAACTCAAAACCAAAGAGACCTATACCTATGGCAATGGCAGAGCTTCCTATCTCAACCCGAGGCAGGCAAGGCCTATCAGTACCTGACCAACCAGTCAGGCTCAGTAACAGGCTTGAGCCAAGATGGGCAAGCCGTCGCAAGCGCTAGCTATGACCTCTACGGCTCAATCATTGAGACCACGGTATTATGATAGCAGTGCAGGCACCTTCCTGACTGAGGACTCCTATCAAGGACAAGGCTCAGACCCACTCAGTCAGAACCTTTATAGCTATGTCCACAACAACCCAGTCAACTACACCGACCCAAGTGGGCACTTCTGGAAGAAGATTATAAGCGGCGCTAAGAAAGCCTGGAATGGTGTCAAGAAGGCTTGGAATACCATCAAACGCGTTGCGACAAGGACATGGAATGCGGCTAAGACTGCTTATAATCAAGCTAAAAACTGGGTCAGAACCAAAGTAAGCCAAGCTGCTAGTTGGGCAGGCAATAAGGTCAGGCAAGCAAGGCAACGAATTATGGAGCCGGCGCAAGCGTAGCAACCAACTTTACACAAAACATCAGCAACCAAACTGTTCGCCAAGTCGCACGAGTCGGCGCTGAGGCTGGAGTCGAAACAGGGATTGATACCGCCATATCCCTTGCGACAGGAAATCCTGTTACCCTGAGAAATGTGACGACCGACTATGGGTTGAATCTTGTTACCAATCGTTCGGACAGTGTTTCTACCAAGAGTGGTGCTAAGGCTTCAAATGATAAACTAATTTATCCCTTGATGAGCATTCAAAAAGCACTTGAAGTATTTATTTCTTCAAGTGCTTTTACTGTTATTGATAGGATGAGGGATCTCAAAAATCAAAATCTTTTAGTTCTTGACTCTCTGGGTTTTATTCTAGACTTGCTGCCCAGCTTTTTGCTAAATGGCGAGAGTAGCTTGAAATGGCAAAGTTGATGAGGAAGTAGGTTCCTGCAACGATGGTGTAAAGGGTGAAGACTTGTCCTGTTTCAAAATATTTCCCCATAAGGATTTGGCTTTTTCCGAAAAATTCTTGGAGGGCAATAACGGTATAAAGGAAGGAAGAGTCTTTAATTACTGTTACAAATTGTGAGATGATTGCCGGTAGCATCTTGCGGAAGGCTTGAGGGAAGATAATATGGATAAAAATCTGAAAATGATTAAGACCTTGTGACAAGCCAGCTTCAGTTTGCCCAGCCGAGATGGCATTTAACCCGCCTCGGATAATTTCTGCCAAGGCAGCAGAGGTAAACACGGTGAAAGCAATGATACCTGCTGGTGTAGACTTGACTTGGAAAACTAAGAAAATGATAAAAATCCACAAGAGGTTGGGAACATTTCGAACAAATTCAATGTAAATACTAGCTGGGATGCTCAACCATTTTTTCCGATTATTACGCATAAGGGCTAGAATGCTTCCAAAGATAGTTGATAGCAGGATGGCAGCAAAGGAGATATAAAGAGTAAGTCCTAGACCGCTCAACAAAAATTGTAGGTTTATCGTTGTAAAAATATCAGACATAGATGTCTCCTTTTAGAGGTTATAGGCGTTCTTATTTTTTGTCTCCATATGATGACCCCAGCTAGCCAGTGGGAAGCACATGATGAAATAAAGGATAGCAGCAGAAGCAAAGGCAGGTACATAATTTCCAGTGTCATAAGCCCAGTTTTTGGAGGTGAACATGATGTCAGCACCTGAGATGATAGCAACTGTTGCTGTATTTTTTATCAGGTTAACCACTTGATTGGTCAACGGTGGTAAGATAGACCGGATTGCCTGAGGAAGGACAATTAGCCACATGGTATCACCTTGAGAAAAGCCTTGCGACAAAGCAGCTTCAGTCTGACCTTTAGGAACAGACTCAATACCAGAGCGGATAACCTCAGCGATATAAGCACCGTGATAAAGTCCAACGCAGATAATCGCAGTAAAGAAAGTGTTGATACGAATTGCGCCGTCTGTGACAATGGCAAGTCCATAGTAGAGGAAAACGAAGTGAACGAGAAGAGGTGTATTTTGGAAAACTTCGACATAGACTCTAGCTATAAAACGAAGAAAAGCTGAGCGATGACGGTTGAGCATGGCAAATCCTGTTCCTAATGCCAAAGCTAGAAGCAAGGCTCCAGCAGCTGTTCCTAAGGTATAGAGAAAGCCTAGAACAAAATCATCGAAGTAGTCTGTAAAACCAGCCCAACGTTCTAGTGCCCAGGGGCTAAGGGGTACAGTGGTTAAAAACATAGGCGAACTCCTTTCTTATTCTGTTGGTTCAGCTGGCGTCAAATCAAACTTGTCATAGATTTTTTGAAGACTGCCATCTTGGCGCCAAGTCTGTAGTTGTTCATTGATATAGTCGGTCAGGTCAGTATTGGTCTTTTTAGTAGCAATACCATAGGCTTGAGTATTAAAACCATCATCTAGCATGCGATTTCCTTTGTGAATGTAACCTGATAGGAGAGATTTATCAACGGAAAATGCATCAATACGTTTCGCTTGAAGTGACATGGTCAATTCTGGATAAGAACCAAGTTGAACGAATTTAAAAGTCAGTCCGTTTTCTTCGGCATAGGCTTTTAAATTGGCCTTGGTAGTTGCCCCTTGGGCGACACCAATAGTCAATCCGTCCAAATCGTCCATATTTTTAATGTTACTTTTCTTACGGACTAAAAAACCGATTTGGTCATAGTAGTAGGGATCTGAAATGCTAAAGTTAGCCTGACGTTGCTCGGTAATGGTATAAGTGGCCAGAATGATATCGACTTGTCCGTTGTCCATAAGTGGCTCACGGGTTTGAGTCGTTACGGGTGTGTATTCGACTTTGACGCCCAGAGAGTCCGCTAGTTTCTTAGCGATATCAATTTCCATTCCTTCAAATTCATTGGTCTCAGCATTGAGGTAGCCGAAGTTTGGAACATCCTGTTTGACACCGACGCGAAGAACACCGTCTTTTTTGATAGCGTCAACTTTATCATCTGCAGATACATGTAATGCGTTTAGACTTGCGGCCAGAAGCAAAGGCAGAGCAAGTAATTTCCATTTCTTCATAATCCACCTAGCCTTTCTTGCTGACTTTCTCACTGGTATGGTTAATAATTTTGCTGAGGAATTGCTGTGCACGAGGTTCAGTGGGGTTTTCAAAGAAACCTTGAACATCAGTAGTGTCAACCAAGACAGCCCCCTGATCCATGAAAATAATTCGGTCAGCCACTTCACGAGCAAAGCCCATTTCATGGGTAACGACAACCATGCTCATACCTTCAGCGGCCAAATTCTGCATAACGGTCAAAACGTCACCGATGGTTTCCGGGTCAAGGGCTGAAGTTGGTTCATCAAAGAGAAGGAGTTCAGGTTGCATAGCCAGTCCGCGAGCGATAGCCACGCGTTGTTTTTGTCCTCCAGAAAGGGTCTCTGGATAATATTCCTTACGATCCCACATATTCACATAGGTCAAGTATTTCTCAGCCAAATCAGTCGCTTCCTTGTCAGAAAGCCCCAAAACTTTCTTTGGCGCAAGTGTAACGTTTTCTAACACTGTCTTGTGTGGATAAAGATTAAAATGTTGGAAAACCATACCAACTTCTTTACGAAGACTTTGTAATTCTTTGGCTGCAATCTTAGATACTTCATGTCCATTCACAAGGAGACTTCCTGAATCAATAGTTTCAAGAGCGTTGATGGTACGTATAAGAGTTGATTTACCGGAGCCAGAAGGACCGAGTAGTACAACAACCTGACCTTTTTCAAAGGTGAGGTTTATATCACGTAGTGCATGGTACTCATCATAATATTTATTAACGTCTTTAAATTCAATCAATGCCATAGGACACCTCCAGTAGAAAATTATGTCACAAAATATAACATGAAAATAAAATACCACAATCAGAAAACGGTGTCAAGTATTTTTTTGTAGAATTTTTCTGAAAATTCAAACCAATTTCAAGTTTATGGCTCTTCCGTTTGCTTGCTCTTAGTAAGGTGGCAGAAAGACTGATTATCTGCTATTTTTTGCTTCAAAAGATAACAGTTTAGGAGACATGTGTTATAATAATTGAGATTGATTTTACGGAGAATTAGCAGATGATTTATTTTGACAACTCAGCAACAACCCAGCCCTATCCAGAGGTTCTTTCTACCTATCAGGAAGTGGCGACTAAGATTTTTGGAAATCCTTCTAGCCTCCATAATTTAGGGAGCAAGGCTACTCGTGTTCTTGAGGCTTCACGTAAACAGATTGCGGAGCTTTTAGGTAAGGAGGCAGAGGAGATATACTTCACATCAGGTGGTACCGAAAGTGATAACTGGGCTATCAAAGGTGTGGCTTTTGAAAAGGCACACTATGGTAAGCACATCATCGTATCGGACATTGAGCATCCTGCGGTTAAAGAGTCGGCGAAATGGCTGACCAGCCAAGGATTTGAGGTTTCTTATGCCCCTGTTGACGAACATGGTTTTGTAGAGGTAGACAAATTAGCAGATCTTATACGAGATGATACAATCTTGCTATCGGTCATGGCCGTCAATAATGAAATTGGTTCTATTCAACCGGTCAAAGACATTTCAGAACTTTTGGCTGAAAGGCCGACGGTGACCTTTCATGTGGACGCTGTACAGGCCATCGGGAAAATTCCTGTATCTGATTTTTTGACAGATCGTGTTGATCTAGCTTCTTTTTCTGGGCACAAATTTCATGCAGTTCGCGGTGTTGGTTTTCTCTATAAAAAGGCTGGCAAGAAGTTAGCTCCGCTTTTGACAGGGGGAGGTCAGGAAAGGGATTTACGCTCAACTACGGAAAATCTAGCTGGCATCGCTGCAATGGCAAAAGCTCTGCGTCTGACTTTGGACAAGGCAGAAGGAGCTAACCAGAAAATCAGCAAAATGCGTGACATTATCCGACAAGAATTACTGAGTTATCAGGATATCACCGTTTTTTCAGGTCAAGAAAATTTTGCACCAAATATTTTAACTTTTGGCATCAAAGGCATTCGCGGTGAAGTTCTTGTCCATGCTTTTGAAGAGCATGAGATTTACATCTCCACGACCTCTGCTTGCTCCTCAAAGGCTGGAAAACCTGCTGGAACGCTGATTTCTATGGGTGTGCCAACTAAAGTAGCTCAAACCGCAGTTCGTATTAGCCTTGATGACGATAATGATATGAGCCAAGTAGAGCAATTTTTAACGATTTTTAAACTTGTCTATCATAAAACTCAAAAGGTCAGATAATCACTAATAAAAAATAATGCCACAATTACACTACTCTCTCTGGTATAATAAGGAAGCTATTCAGGCAGTTCAAACCTATACCAATCTTTTTCCAGATTCGGAGCTAAAAGCACAAACCGTTTTACCAGATACACCATCTGGAGATGTAGATTATCTCCTCTTTAGACTTGGAGAACTTCAATTTTCTGCAATGAATGGGGGAGGCTATTCTCAGCTTAATGAGTCTATGTCCATTATGGTGATGATATCGTCACGGGAAGAACTTAATCGCATCTATGAAACCCTTTCTCAAGGTGGAAAAATTCTCATGCCTTTACAGTCTTATGATTTTTGTCCTTATTATGTCTGGTTTCAGGACGCTTATGGACTTAATTGGCAACTCTTTTTGAATGAAGAACAAAAGACTTTATATTGCTTTAAGCTGTGTCTTCTTTTTGGAAGGGAGCAAAATGGACTAGCTGAGTCAGCTATGAATTTCTTTATTGATGAGCTGGGTGCTTTGGAAGTGGCTCGCCAATATTATCCAGAAAATACTGTTATTACGGCAGAGGGAACTAAGCTAGTCTATGGGGAAGTTTCCTATCTTAATCAGAAGATTGCTTTTATGGATCACGGAGCAGGCGGGGACGCAATTTTTAACACCGCTTTTTCACTTGTACTACTATGTGAAAATCAGGCAGAAATTGATTCCTATTGGCAACTGTTATCAAGGGTAGCCGAAGCTGAAGTTTGCGGTTGGTGTCAGGATGACTTTGGCATCTCCTGGCAAATTGTTCCTAAATCTTTGGAGAAAGCAACTTTTAGGGCTACTCGTGAGGAATTTAAAGCTATGCAAGCAATTTATCATCCCATGAAAAAGCTTGAAATAGAGCCACTAGCGACCTATTTGAGAGATTAGTTGGTATTATTTAAAATGAAGGAGAAATTATGTTAACCTATTCAGAAATTATGGTTCGCTATGGCGAGCTTTCCACTAAAGGAAAAAATCGTATGCGCTTCATCAACAAGCTTAAGCACAACATTCAGGATGTTTTGTCCATCTATCCAGCTGTCCAAGTGACTGCTGACCGTGATCGTTGCCATGTTTTTCTCAATGGTCAAGACTATGAACCAATAGCTGAGAGTCTCAAACAGATTTTTGGAATACAGGCTTTCAATCCTGTATATCGTCTGCCTAAGGATGTTTCGGTTTTGGAAAAAGCGGTGCAGGATATTATGGCAGGACTCTACACCGAAGGTATGACCTTTAAGGTTGCTTCTAAGCGTGCTGATCACAAGTTCGAACTAGACAGTCGTGAACTCAACCAGAGGCTTGGAGATGCCGTTTTCCGTGCTCTGCCATCTATCCAAGCCCAAATGAAGAAACCTGATGTGACTCTCAAGGTGGAGATTCGTGACGAGGCTGCCTATATTTCCTATGAAGAAATCAAAGGAGCAGGAGGGCTACCAGTAGGTACTTCAGGAAAGGGGATGCTCATGCTATCTGGTGGTATCGATTCGCCAGTTGCAGGCTATCTGGCTCTGAAACGTGGGGTGGATATTGAAGCGGTACACTTTGCAAGTCCTCCCTACACAAGTCCAGGCGCCCTTAAAAAAGCTCATGATTTGACACGTAAGCTGACAAAATTTGGTGGCAATATTCAATTTATCGAAGTGCCATTCACAGAGATTCAAGAGGAAATCAAAGCTAAAGCACCAGAGGCCTATCTTATGACCTTGACTCGTCGCTTTATGATGCGCATTACTGACCGTATTCGTGAGAATCGTGGTGGTCTTGTCATCATCAATGGTGAAAGTCTTGGTCAGGTTGCTAGCCAAACGCTAGAATCCATGCAGGCTATCAATGCGGTAACCAACACCCCAATTATCCGTCCAGTAGTAACTATGGACAAACTAGAAATCATTGATATTGCTGAGAAGATTGACACCTTTAACATTTCCATTCAACCCTTTGAAGATTGCTGTACCATCTTTGCCCCTGACCGTCCAAAAACCAATCCTAAAATTAAAAATGCGGAGCAGTATGAAGGTCGTATGGATGTTGAAGGTTTGGTAGAAAGAGCCGTGGCAGGTATCATTATCACCGAAATCACCCCACAGGTTGAGAATGATGAGGTAGGTAAACTGATTGAAGACCTTCTCTAATCTGAACAAATGGGAAAAGATGATAGTCGGCTGTGGCTGTTTGGTGTTCTTTTCGCCAATTATCCTTGTCGTTGGTGGTGTTTTATGGCTAATTTTGATGGCGACCTTTGAAGATGTACATGTTGAGAGGGAAGTCCCCAGCTTTTATCAGGAGGCAGGTTTTAAGGGGAATGTGACTGTACCGCCCAGCATCGCCGAAGGTTTGTCTACTCGTCATCCTTATCGTTATGAGGAGAAGGTTGACGGTGAGGTCATTCGTGTTGAATTTAACAACACACCGGGTAGTGGCTGGGATGAGACTGACCCTGATAATCAAGGAAAAAATTATGATAGCCCAGAAGAATTGGCGACAAATTATAGTGATTCTTTGATTGAGCCACTGGTCCAAGCAGGTTTTAATTACCAGCTCAGAGCCAAATTAGTCAAGAGCCAGCTGAGAGATTTTTTGGAGACTCGACAACTCAAGTTGAACGATTTTAATGTGAGGGTCATCAGTTACTACGATGAGAGAAATCAGATTTTTATCGACCAGCTGACTAAGGATTTGACGGGCAAGGAGTTGGAGCCTTTGCGTGGTCTGGCTACTTTAGACTTTGAGACCTATGCTAAAATCGGCTTTTTGACCTATGACATCGTGATTGAGGGAGAGTGGTCTTTGGAGGTTTTTGAGCTTAGTCCTCTCCAGTTGCCAGATGGAGATTATACTTTTTACTATTCCTATGGCGATGAGTCTCCCCTTAAAAGGATAGCCACTTACCAAGTAGAAGGAGGAGTGGTACATGCTATTGAGTCCCATTACTATTAGTCCCTTATCCCCAACTCGCAAGCAAGTCAAATCTCTTTATCAGACGATTTTGCTCTCCTTAGGAGCGCGTGCCTCGTGATAAGACGGCACTCAGATATGACCAATGCCAGAGCATGTCTATCATGAAGGCAAAGAGACTTGTTAAGTCATGGTGACGGATTCGACAATGGAACGGGTGAGTTTTTAGAAAAATGTTGAAGTTAGTCTTTCAAGAAGCATTTTTGTCAGCCTTACTTAGCGAAAAATTTTTAAGAAAAAACAAAAATCCTTGATAAACAAATGGGAATGTGATAAAATCGTACTGTTGACTAAATGCACATCCTGTGCAACCGCGCGAGTCCCGTTTTAAGTGGTTTGCCCCACGGTACAAGGCGAGTCTTCACAGAGGGAGACCTCATATTAAAAATTTATAGGAGGTGCATCATGAGCACATACGCAATCATCAAAACTGGTGGTAAACAAGTTAAAGTTGAAGTAGGTCAAGCTATCTATGTTGAAAAAATCGACGCTGAAGCTGGCGCAGAAGTAACTTTTAACGAAGTTGTTCTTGTAGGCGGAGAAACTACTAAAGTGGGTACTCCAGTCGTTGAAGGTGCAACAGTTGTTGGTACTATCGAAAAACAAGGTAAGCAAAAGAAAGTTGTTACTTTCAAATACAAACCTAAAAAAGGTAGCCACCGTAAACAAGGTCACCGTCAACCTTACACAAAAGTTGTTATCAACGCTATCAACGCGTAAGCTGACAGCTCATTTCTAGGAAAGGACAAAATCTTATGTTGAAAAATCTTGAAAACTTGCAACTTTTCGCCCACAAAAAAGGTGGAGGTTCTACATCAAATGGCCGTGATTCACAAGCGAAACGTCTTGGTGCTAAAGCAGCTGACGGACAAACTGTAACTGGTGGGTCAATTCTTTACCGTCAACGCGGAACTCACATCTACCCAGGTGTAAATGTAGGCCGTGGTGGTGACGACACACTCTTCGCAAAAGTTGAAGGAGTTGTTCGCTTTGAGCGTAAAGGTCGCGATAAGAAACAAGTATCTGTTTACCCAATTGCGAAATAATTTAGTTTAACTAGAAAAATAGGATTTTCGTTTGAAAGTTCTATTTTTTTTGTATTTCTGTTATACTAAGCCTATCGTGAAAAAACTTGTTAGGAGAACTAATGTCAATTATTGTTACAAACAAGCTGTCTGTCAGTCAAGAAGGTGAGATTCGTGATTTGATAGCGGAAATTCGGGCTTATGATCACTTTACCCGCGAGCCTTATTTGTCAAATATGCTGAATTTTAATCAGGACATGCCATCATTCTTTTTGGCTTATGAAGAAAACCAGCTGTGCGGATTTTTGACTGTTTATGCTGATGACGTTGATGAGGTGGAACTTTTTATTTGGGTAGCGCCAGCCTATCGTCGTCAGGGTCTTGCGCGTCAGCTTTTTGATAGGTATCGGAAAGAAACGGTCTCCTATGGTCTTGCTAAGCCAAGTTTTAATATTGAGAGACACTTTCTAGAGGCTAATCTTGACCTTTTGAAAGCTTGGCAAGTATCTGAGACGGGTGAGAGTGAATTTTGGATGTGCCGTGGTCGTGAATTATTCAAGTTAGATGAACGTGATGATTTGGTAATCTGTCAAGCGGACTTGAGTTATTTGGAGGCTATTGCTCAATTTCAGTCAGAGGAGTTTGATAATCCTTTGGAAGTCGCTCAGACGTATGCTCGCGAAGCTATCGAAGATGAGAAGAGTCTGCTCTATATTGTTTTGCGTGGTGGTGAAGTTATTGCTTCTTGCACGGTGGATTTATCGTCGGGAGACCAGTATCTCTATGGTCTTGCTGTGAAAAAGGCGGAGCAGGGCATGGGCGTCGGCAGTTATATGACCAAGTTCATCATTAATGAACGTATTGGAAAAGATGCACGGCCTTTTCAAATCGCCGTAGAAGCAGATAATACAGTAGCCAAACATCTCTACGAAAAATTGGGTTTTGTGACAGGTTCAGAAATTACCTACCTAAAATAAATAGAAGCCCTGCATTTTATGGGCTTTTTTGGTATAATGAAGCTTATGAATATTCAACAATTACGATACGTGGTGGCTATTGCCAGTACTGGAACCTTCCGCGAGGCAGCAACCACACTTTATGTTAGTCAGCCTAGCTTATCAGTTGCGGTCAAGGATTTGGAAGAGGAGCTTGGGTTTAAGATTTTCAAGCGAACGACTTCAGGGGCAGTATTGACCACACGTGGCACGATTTTTTTTGAGAAAGCTCAGCGTTTGGTGGCAAAGTTTGATTCGTTTGAGAATCAATACACCCATAATAAGTCTGGTCAGAAGGAATTTTCTATTTCCAGCCAGCATTATGATTTTTTGGCGCCCTTGATTATCAAGTTCTCAGAAACCTACCCTGAGTATGCTCATTTTCGGATTTTTGAATCGACAACTGTGCAGATTTTGGATGAAGTGGTAGAGGGGCATAGTGAGCTTGGTATTATCTATCTGAGTGAACAAAATCGTGATGGCATTTTGCGCAAAATGGAAAAGCAGGGACTAGAGTATGTGGAGCTCAGCCATTTTCAAACCCATATTTATCTAAGAAAAGGGCATCCGCTGGCTAGTAAGTCAAGTCTAACCATGGAGGATTTGGCGGGTTTTCCGTCAGTGCTTTTCACACAGGAGAAAGATGAGTACCTCTATTATTCTGAAAATTTGGTGGACAGAAGCGATGCTAGGCAGGTTTTCAAGGTGACGGACCGGGCTACTTTGAATGGTATTTTGGAACGAACGGATGCTTATGCGACTGGATCAGGTTTTCTGGATTCTGCCAGTGTTAATGGCATTACTGTGATTCCGCTCGAAGATGCGGTTAATAATCAGATGGTCTATGTCAAGCGGGCAGAGATGGATTTGTCTGATTGTGCTAAAAAGTTTGTGGCGGTCATGAAAGAGTATTTTTTAGATTTGGACAATGAGGGCGTATGAGAAAACTGTTAATTCCTGTCAGTATTATTGGTCTGATAATTTTGGATCAAGTGACTAAATTTTGGATTGTAAAGAACCTTGAATTGGGAGAAATGAAATCATTTCTATCGCCGATTTTTAGTTTGACTTATGTGCGAAACTACGGCGCAGCTTTTTCCATGTTGCAAAATCAGCAGTGGTTTTTTACCTTGGTAACAATCACGGTGATTGGCGTAGCTATTTTTTACCTGATTAAACACATCAAAGGTTCTTGGTTACTTTTGCTTGGCCTAAGTTTGGTCATTGCAGGTGGCTTGGGAAACTTTATTGACCGTCTGCGCCTGGGTTATGTGGTTGATATGGTACATTTGGATTTTGTTGATTTTGCCATTTTCAATGTAGCAGATTCCTACTTAACAGTAGGTGTGGCTATATTGGCTCTGGCTCTTTGGAAAGATGAGGAAGCATGGAAGTAGTTGTAAAAGTTGCTGGTGCACGCTTAGATAAGGCTCTGGCTGATCTAACAGAGCTTTCACGTGCGCAGGCTAATGAAAGTATCAAGGCTGGTGAGGTTTTAGTCAATGGCAAAGCTGTTAAGGCCAAATATGCCGTGAAAGAGGGAGATGTGATCTCTTATCAAGTGCCGGAGGAAGAGGTTCTAGAATATGTTGCGGAAGACATTCCCCTAGACATTGTTTACGAAGATGAAGATGTGGCTGTTGTCAATAAACCACAAGGGATGGTGGTTCATCCATCTGCAGGACATTCGACAGGGACCCTTGTCAATGCTCTCATGTATCACATCAAGGATTTGTCATCAATCAACGGAGTTGTTCGTCCGGGTATCGTTCACCGCATCGATAAGGATACATCAGGCCTTCTCATGATTGCTAAGAATGACAAGGCTCACAATGCTCTTGCCTCGGAGTTGAAAGACCAAAAATCTCTCCGCAAGTATCTTGCCATTGTTCATGGTAATCTACCAAATGATCGTGGCATTATTGAGGCACCGATTGGACGTTCTGACAAAGACCGTAAAAAACAAGCGGTGACAGCTAAAGGTAAACCAGCTTTGACACGTTTCCATGTTTTGGAGCGTTTTGGTGATTATACGCTGGTTGAGCTAACCTTAGAAACTGGTCGCACCCACCAAATCCGCGTCCATATGGCCTACATTGGGCATCCAGTTGCTGGTGATCCTGCCTACGGACCACGCAAGACCTTGAAGGGAAATGGTCAATTTTTGCATGCTCAAACCCTCGGCTTTACTCATCCACGAACAGGAGAGCTGGTTCAATTTACAGCGGAAGCGCCAGCAATCTTTCAAGAAACATTGGAGCAGTTAAGACATCGTTAATTGAGCATATTGATGACTTTTGATTTTTAGAAAATCGAATAAACCTGTCTTTTTGCTTGCTATTGTTCAGATTTTTGTCTATAATAAATTTAATTAAAAAATCCTTTAACACCGTCCCGTGAGGCGGTCAAGGAGACTGAAAACATCGGACAAATGGATTACATTTGCCTTTATTTTGCTGTATCTCCTTGGAAACAAGGAGATTTTTTATATCATTTTAAAGGAGTTGCTATGAAGAGCAAAGAAATTATTGATGACGTTACCATGAAACGTGCCATCACTCGAATTACTTACGAAATCATTGAACGAAATAAGAACCTTGAGAATACGGTTTTGGCAGGTATCAAGACACGTGGCGTCTTTCTTGCTAAACGTATTCAAGAGCGCCTGTCTCAACTCGAAAAATTAGAATTGCCATTGATTGAACTTGATATTAAGCCTTTCCGTGATGATTTTAAGGTGGAGGAGGACACGACTTTTGCGCCAGTTGATATCACCGAAAAGGATGTCATTTTGGTCGATGATGTGCTTTTCACAGGTCGCACCATTCGTGCTGCTATTGACAATTTGGTCAGCCTTGGTCGCCCTAAGCGTGTCTCTCTTGCGGTTCTTGTAGATCGTGGGCACCGTGAACTTCCTATTCGTGCTGATTATGTTGGTAAAAATATTCCGACATCTAGCAGCGAAGAGGTTATCGTTGAGGTTGTTGAGGTGGACGGCCAAGACCGCGTGACCTTGGTAGAGGAGGCATAAATCATGGCAGTGATTGATGGGAAAGTATTGCTGACACATCTAGTTTCCATGGAGCACCTGAGTGAGGCAGAAGTTCTAGGATTGGTTTCTAGAGGTCTTTCTTTGAAAAATAGCGGAGCTTATCTGCCTTTAAATCAACAGAGCTTTGTCACCAATCTTTTCTTTGAAAATTCGACCCGAACCCACAAATCTTTTGAAGTTGCTGAGAAAAAATTAGGACTTGATGTCATTGACTTTAATGCCGATACCAGCTCAGTTAATAAGGGAGAAACCTTGTATGATACGGTTTTAACCATGAACGCACTTGGTGTAGAGGTTTGTGTCATCAGGCATTCAGAGGTTGATTACTACAAGGAATTGATCGAGAGTCCGACAATCACAGCTTCAATCGTGAATGGTGGAGACGGCTCCGGCCAGCACCCTAGTCAGTCACTACTTGATTTAATGACTATCTATGAAGAATTTGGCACATTTGAAGGTTTGAAAATCTGCATCGCAGGTGATTTGACGCATTCACGTGTGGCAAAGTCAAACATGCACATTTTAAAACGTTTGGGAGCCCAGCTTTACTTTTCTGGGCCAGCGGAGTGGCACTCAATTGAATTTGAGTCCTACGGGGACTATGTTGCCATTGATGACATTATAGAAGAATTGGATGTTCTTATGCTCCTGCGTGTTCAGCACGAGAGACACGGTAAAGGCGAAGGGTTCAGCAAGGAAGCTTACCACAGCGCTTATGGTCTCACTCAGGAGCGCTATGATAAACTAAAAAGCTCTGCCATTCTTATGCACCCCGCTCCTGTCAATCGTGATGTCGAGATTGCAGACCACTTGGTTGAAAGCTCAAAATCTCGTATCGTGGCGCAGATGACCAATGGTGTCTATGTCCGAATGGCGATTTTAGAGGCAATTTTGGCTGGCCGAAGGGAATTACAATAGTAGAAACAACGTTAAAGATCTTTCCAGAGAGAAAGAAACGAGGTAATTGAAGATGAAAAAACGCTTATTGATTTTAGAAGATGGAACAGTTTTTGAGGGGCAGGCCTTTGGAGCCGATCTTGATGTCACTGGTGAAATCGTCTTTAACACAGGAATGACCGGTTATCAAGAGTCTATTACTGACCAATCATACAACGGACAGATTTTGACTTTTACTTATCCCTTGGTGGGGAATTACGGGATTAATCGCGATGATTATGAATCTATTCATCCGACATGTAAAGGAGTCGTGGTTTCTGAAAATGCTCGTCGCGCCAGCAATTGGCGTAAACAGATGACTTTGGATGAGTTTTTGAAGGCTAAAAACATTCCAGGGATTTCAGGAATTGATACTAGGGCATTGACCAAGATTATCCGTAGTTATGGCACCATGAAAGCTACGCTGGCAAATAAAGGTGATTTGAATCACTTAAAAGAGCAGCTAGTGGCGACCGTTCTGCCAACCAACAATATCGAGCAAGTCTCTACCAAAACGGCCTACCCTGCGCCAGCAATCGGAAAAAATATCGTTCTGGTCGATTTTGGTCTCAAACATTCTATCTTGCGTGAATTTTCTAAGCGAGATTGTCATGTGACAGTCGTTCCTTATGATACGACTGCAGAGGAAATTCTTCATCTCAATCCAGATGGCGTTATGCTGTCGAACGGTCCTGGTGACCCGACGGATGTGCCCCAGGCTCTTGATATGATTAGAGGTGTTCAAGGGAAAATTCCTATCTTTGGGATTTGCATGGGACATCAATTATTCAGTCTTGCAAATGGTGCAACAACCTACAAAATGAAATTTGGTCACCGTGGTTTTAACCATGCTGTTCGTGAGATTGCGACAGGTCGAGTTGATTTTACCAGCCAAAACCACGGTTTTGCGGTTAATCGTGAAACGCTCCCTGATTGTCTCATGGTTACTCATGAAGAAATCAATGATAAAACTGTCGAAGGTGTTCGTCACCGTGATTTTCCAGCTTTTTCAGTACAATTTCATCCAGATGCTGCGCCAGGACCACACGACGCCAGCTACCTCTTTGATGAATTTTTGGAAATGATTGATGCTTGGAAAATTGAACAAGCCAGCAAGTAATATTTAATGCTGTCCTGAGAGACGGCGAATACGAAAGGATATACGATGCCGAAAAGAAACGATATTAAAAAAATTATGGTGATTGGTTCTGGTCCAATTATTATTGGTCAGGCTGCTGAATTCGACTACGCCGGAACTCAAGCCTGTCTTGCCTTGAAAGAGGAAGGATACAGCGTTGTCTTGGTCAATTCTAACCCTGCAACCATCATGACGGATAAAGAAATAGCTGATAAGGTCTATATTGAGCCTATTACACTCGAATTTGTAACCCGAATTCTTCGGAAAGAGCGACCGGATGCCCTCTTGCCTACACTTGGTGGACAAACAGGTCTCAATATGGCCATGCAACTGTCGAAAGCAGGTATTCTTGACGAACTGGGTGTAGAATTGCTTGGTACGAAGCTATCAGCTATTGATCAAGCGGAAGATCGTGACCTTTTCAAGCAACTGATGGAAGAACTGAATCAACCTATTCCTGAGTCTGAAATCGTTGAAACAGTTGAAGAAGCGGTAGCTTTTGCCAATAACATCGGATACCCCGTTATCGTCCGCCCAGCTTTTACTCTAGGTGGAACTGGTGGTGGTATGTGTGCCAATGAAGAAGAGTTGCGGGAAATTGCAAAAAATGGGCTCAAATTATCTCCGGTAACGCAATGTCTAATCGAGCGTTCTATTGCAGGTTTCAAGGAAATTGAATACGAGGTTATGCGTGACGCGGCTGACAACGCCCTAGTTGTCTGTAACATGGAGAACTTTGACCCAGTTGGGATTCATACGGGAGATTCCATCGTATTTGCACCAACTCAGACCCTCTCTGATATCGAAAACCAAATGCTGCGTGACGCCAGCCTTAGCATTATTCGTGCGCTTAAGATTGAAGGGGGATGTAATGTGCAGCTAGCCTTGGATCCGCATAGCTTTAAATACTATGTGATTGAAGTTAATCCGCGTGTGTCACGTTCATCTGCCCTTGCTTCAAAAGCGACGGGATATCCAATCGCCAAGTTAGCAGCTAAAATTGCTGTTGGTTTGACTCTAGATGAGATGATTAACCCTGTTACAGGTACTACCTATGCCATGTTTGAACCTGCGCTGGACTATGTGGTCGCTAAAATTCCACGCTTCCCATTTGACAAATTTGAACATGGTGAGCGTCGCCTTGGCACGCAAATGAAGGCTACAGGTGAAGTTATGGCTATCGGTCGTAACATCGAAGAGTCTTTGCTTAAGGCTTGTCGATCCCTAGAAATTGGTGTTTACCATAATGAAATGCTTGAGTTATCTCAAGTGACTGATGACGCCCTAGTTGAAAAAATCGTCAAGGTTCAAGATGACCGACTTTTCTACGTGTCTGAAGCCATCCGTCGTGGTTTCTCTATAGAAGAAATAGCAGAGCTGACTAAGATTGACATCTTCTTCCTTGATAAACTGCTTCACATCTTTGAAATTGAAGAAGAACTCAGAGCCAATTCTGGCAACCTGGATTTGCTTAAAGAAGCGAAGCGTAATGGTTTTGCCGATCGTAAAATTGCGGAGCTTTGGAACATGGAAACAACAGACGTTCGCAAACTTCGCTTGGAAAATAAGATTCTTCCCGTTTACAAGATGGTTGATACCTGCGCAGCTGAATTTGAATCAAGCACGCCATACTTCTACTCAACTTACGAATGGGAAAATGAATCCATCAAGTCCGACAAGGAATCTGTCATCGTTCTTGGATCAGGACCAATCCGCATCGGACAAGGGGTTGAGTTTGATTATGCGACCGTTCACTCTGTTAAGGCTATTCAGGCTGCAGGTTACGAAGCTATTATCATGAACTCAAATCCTGAGACGGTTTCGACAGACTTCTCGGTTTCAGATAAGCTTTACTTTGAACCCCTTACTTTTGAAGATGTTATGAACGTTATTGAGTTGGAACAGCCAAAAGGAGTTGTGGTTCAGTTTGGGGGACAGACAGCTATCAATCTTGCTGAGAGCTTGTCAAAGGCTGGTGTCACCATTCTTGGTACTCAAGTTGAAGATCTTGATCGCGCAGAAGATCGTGACCTCTTTGAAAAAGCTCTCAAAGAACTTGATATTCCACAACCACCTGGACAAACAGCTACAAATGAAGCAGAAGCAGTTGATGCTGCACGCAAGATTGGTTTCCCAGTTCTTGTCCGTCCATCTTATGTTCTCGGCGGGCGTGCCATGGAGATTGTTGAAAATGAAGACGACCTTCGCTCTTACATGCGCACAGCTGTTAAGGCTAGCCCTGAGCACCCAGTCCTTGTTGACTCTTACATTGTTGGTCGTGAGTGCGAAGTTGATGCTATTTCTGATGGTAAGGACGTTCTCATACCAGGAATTATGGAACATATTGAGCGCGCAGGAGTTCACTCAGGGGATTCTATGGCGGTTTACCCACCACAAACCCTTTCTAAAGAAATTCAAGAAACGATTGCTGATTATACGAAACGCTTGGCTATTGGTCTCAACTGTATCGGTATGATGAACATTCAATTTGTCATTAAGGACGAAACGGTTTACGTCATCGAAGTTAATCCACGTGCCAGCCGTACCGTACCATTTCTCTCTAAGGTTACAGATGTTCCTATGGCTCAGGTAGCAACTAAGTTAATTTTGGGTCAAAGCTTAGCTGATCTTGGTTATCAGGATGGACTTTATCCAGAAAGCAATCAAGTTCATGTTAAAGCGCCAGTTTTCTCATTTACAAAGTTGGCAAAAGTGGACAGTCTCTTGGGTCCTGAGATGAAGTCAACTGGTGAAGTTATGGGGTCAGACTTAACTCTTGAAAAAGCTCTCTACAAAGCTTTTGAAGCTTCGTACTTCCACTTACCGGAATTTGGGAATGTTATCTTCACTATTGCAGATGATACTAAAGAAGAAGCACTGGCTCTTGCTAAACGTTTTGATGCTATTGGTTATTGTGTTTATGCAACGGAAGGCACGGCTAAGTATTTTGCTGAACACGGTTTATCAAGTGTACTTGTCAATAAACTTGGTGAAGATGATGCCAATGATATTCCAGCTCTTGTAAAAGCTGGTAAGATTCAGGCTATTGTCAATACTGTTGGTACCAAACGTACTTTTGATGAGGATGGAGCAGCAATCCGTAGCTCTGCTATCGCTCAAGGAGTGCCTCTTTTCACTGCACTAGATACTGCAGAAGCTATGCTTCAAGTTCTCGAAAGTCGAGGATTTACCACACAAGCAATATAAAACAATGAAAAGGCTGGATGAAAATCTGGTCTTTTTGAATACGATTGAAAAGATGGAAAGTTTAATGAAAATATTTCAATGAAAACGTTTTATGATATAATGTTATTAAGCAAATTTGCTTATTTTGGTAAGTTTAAGAAGTATATTTGAGAAAGTGAACAAAGAAAAGATGGTTAAAGTTAAAGTATGTAGCAATCCTTATCAAAAAGAAATATTATTTTACAAATGGGACGATGGAAAAAATAATTGGATTAGTATTGAATACTCTGATAATCCTAATAGCCAATTAATTTCTGAAAAAATAACACATTCATTTTTGACCTTTAAGGCAGGGGAAATTATTCAAATTTTATTAGATGAGTATGATGATGGTGGAGATTTTACCATTGAATTTGAAGGGGCAGAAAATGAATTTCAAGAATTAAACTATTTGGTTGAAAAAATAAAATTAGAAAGTAATAAAAATATCTCAATTATTAAATCGGATTTATATCTTGAAAATGCTGAAAAAGTCTTACCGAAGGTAATCTCAATCTTTGAACGAATGACCTCTATCATTCCTGAATCAGTAAGGAATGATGAGGATATTCAAAAATTTAAAGAGGCATCAGGTGATGTGATTCCCTTAGTAATTGTTGGAAATTATAGTGCAGGAAAATCTACTTTCATTAATTCATTGATTGGATATGATATTCTACCAAATAGTGACAGTCCTGTGACAGCTAAGATTATAAAAATTTCAAATGCAAATCAATCTCAAGTAACTATTTCATTTGATATAAATAGTATACCTGTAGTTATTTCAGTTTATGGCAACAATTATGAGATACAATCTGATTTAGAAGGAGTTGAAGCTCTATTCTCTTCTGTAGCTCAGGATATTTCAAATTCTCATAATGTGACTTTAGAAATGGTAGTCAATCTCTTTTTAACCAAGATTAATGATTTGGACGCTAAAGATAATGTTGGAGTGGTATCGGATATTATTACAGTTTCCATTCCATTCAATAAAGGAATTCTCACAGAGTCTGGTCATCAATTTGTTTTATTTGATACACCAGGTTCTAACTCGTCATCAAATAAAAATCATTTTGAAGTCTTAAAGAGTGCTATGAGAAACATGAGTAATGGGCTAGTATTATTTGTCACGGAATACACTTCCTTAGACACAGTAGATAATGAGACACTGTTTGATGAGCTGAAAAGTATTGAAGAAATTGATTCACGTTTTACCATGATTATTGTCAATAAGGCTGATGGAGCAGATTTTTCTGATTTCAATGTAAAGCAATTATTAAATCAAGCTGTTCCTAAAAATATATTTTCGGAAGGAATCTTTTTTGTATCATCAATAATGGGATTAGGTTCTAAAAATTCAGGACAATTTATTGATAAAAACTATGATAGGGTTTTTAAGCGGTCTTTTGATGAGTTTAGTAATTCAGAGGCTGAGTATTATCAGCAAGTTTACCAATATAATGTTGTTCCAAGTCAATTAAAACAGCGTATGTTAGATCAAACGATGCAACATACAAATCCTGTATATGTTAACAGTGGGCTTTATAGTATTGAAAAGGAGATTCTAACTTTTTCAGAATATTATTCTGCCTACAATAAGTGTCAACAATCTAAGCTATATCTAGAAAAAATTATTGAAAAGACAGAACAGACTGTAACTGTCTTGAAATCTAAATTGTCACAAGATGTCGAAATGTTATATAAAGAATTTGAAAAACACAAGCAACATTTAATTGGGCATTTAGATGTCAAAAATGCTAATCAGATAAGAGACTATAATCAATTGTTTGAAAGAAAAATATTTTCAGAAAAGCAAGCATTGATTCAGAAGATGACTTTAGAAAAAATACAGTCAGTATGTGAACAATTTTATGAAATAGCAAAAGTTGAATTTCAATTAGAAAAATACAAACAAGAAAGAAAAGATTCTCAAAAAGTAATTAAAAAGAATTTATTTGATAATTTTGAGAATGTTAAAAATACTTTAGATTTTTCTCATGTAAAACAATTAGGTAAGCAAGTTACGGATGATTTCTTTAATATAGTAGATGATAAAAATGAATATGCTTATCAAAAAAATGGTGCATTTAATAGCGTATCAGAAAAAGTAATTGAGTATACCGTTAAAAAATTTGAAGATGTATTGCAAATAACAAAAGACAAAATTTATAAGTTTTCAGCAAATTATTGGCAAGGCTGTGCTATTGAACTTAAAGAAGAACTTTCTAAGATTGTTGGGGCATCAGATATTTTATCGCCGGAGAAACAAAGCGATATTCAACAACTTATTTTAGATTATCGCATTGTCATGCTTAAAGAAAATCAAGAGCAATTTTTTGACCGTGCAGATTTGACGGAAGGATTTAAAATTGGTAAAGTCCATTTACTTGGAAATGACAATAGACTTGACTTGAACAAAGTTGTTAAAAAATATAATAAGCTAATGAGTGAGCGAATAGAGGAATCATCGGAAGATTTGAAGCAACGTCATCAGCATGATTTTGAACAATGGGCAGAGTCCTTATTGATTCTAATCAAAGAAAATATAGTTGACTTTAATCCGGATTTGAAAGAAACTAACCGTTCAATCATTCAAAAAGAGGAAGAAATTGGGGATTATGAAACTAAATTAGCACAATTAGTGGCTTCAACAAATGAAATTAAGCACTTATTATCATTTAAAACATCTCAATAGGAGACATTATTATGGGAATCAAAAACGTTGTAAAAAAAGTAGCAAGTAAAGGTGCTGATACTGTTGCAAAACTATCTGCTCTTAGTCCTGAACAAATTGAACAAGTGCAGGCTAAGCGTAATGAATATTTGCAGTCTATGCCGAATTTAACTGGATCAGATGCAGAGGAAGTAACAGCTAGATTGTTAGCGGCAAATGCTATTGAAATATATAATGCCTACCTTCCTCAGCTTAAAGAATTGTATGCACCAGTTGAGAAAACGGTAGAATACGACAACGAAGAATTTCAGTCTGGATATAATATTCGATACATTAACATTACTAAGTGGGTCACTGATAAACGTGAAAATAGCTTAGAAAAGCTAGTGAGTGTTTACGAAGTGTTATCCAATGATGAATGTAATATTTCTCTTGTTTTTCATCGTAAAATGACCAAAACAAATGTTTATCTTGCGATTACCAATACCGATAATGACAATGATAATGTAGATATTGAGAGTTATCGTAGACGACTAGAATCTGCAATTAGAGGGAATTTCCCAGGTTCTGCATGGGATGAAAAGGTTGGGCGTGGGCAATTGCCTTGCTTTGACAGACAAGCGCATTACTCGGTGGCTAGTGTATCAAATGTTCCAACAGAAAAATCCGAGAAGTTTATCAGTCAAACAGTCGAAAAATTACTAGATGGTATTGTACCAGAATCAATTGACCAAGAGTATATTTTGGTCCTATTAGCAACACCAATTCAAGATATTGCAGAACGAAAGTTAGTTCTTTCGCAAATCTATTCTGAGTTAGCTCCTTATGCAAGCTGGCAGACCAACTATACTTATACCGAATCGGATGCGCGTGGTTCATCAGCAACGGTAGGTGTCAATGTCGGAGCTAGCGCTGGAACACAAACGGGTACCAATTCATCTGTGACAGATACAGAAGGAAGAACGGAGACAGAAGGTACGAGTGAGACAAAAACTACAAGTAAAACAAAGGGGGAAAATCATTCAGTATCTGGTACGATAGGAACATCCGGCACTACTTCAGCAGGAATTAATGTAGGTCCATTTAATTTGGGTGCTTCTAAAACACTGTCTACAAGTGTATCTGTAGCCAAAGGTTGGATGTCTTCTAAAACAACGTCAGTTGCAAAAGGTATTACAAAATCTATAGCAAAATCAACTTCTCAAGCAGTTACTTCTGGTGCTTCTAAAGCTCTGAATATGGGGGTCAACTTTGGCGCCAACTTTGCTCGTACATCAAATGTTACTGCAACAATTGGAAAAAATGAAGGAATAACCCAATCTTTTACTAATCATAATATTAAGCACGCTCTTGAATTGCTTGATGAACAGATGAAACGTCTTGAAAAAAGTACAGCACTAGGGATGTGGGATTTTGCTGCCTATGTCTTAAGTGAAGATCAAACAGTTGCCAATAATGTTGCTCACTCATATCTAGCTCTTACGCAAGGCGAAGAATCGCATATGTCGCAGACTGTGGTTAATCTCTGGCGCGGAGATATTCCTGATGAGAAGGGGCGTGCAGATGAACTCACTGGATATTTGCGTGATTTACGCCATCCTATTTTTGCCTTGAATCCCAATAGTTTGGAAGCAGACGAAACGTTCTCAGTTTATCCTCCGTTGGTCACAGCAACAACAGCTTTATCAGGGAAAGAATTGGCTTATTCGTTGAATTTCCCACAGAAGTCGATTGCAGGATTGCCAGTCCTAGAATGTGCTGAATTTGGTCGCAATATTAGTTCATATGCTTCTGAGGAAAATGAACAAAAAATCACTTTGGGTAAGATTTTCCATATGAATCATCCTGAGAAACTAGATGCTAAAATTAGCCTAAATTCTCTAGCATCGCACACATTTATTACTGGTAGCACAGGGACTGGTAAGAGCAATACAGTCTATAAATTCTTGGATGAAATTCGCAAAAAAGGTGTAAAATTTCTAGTGATTGAGCCTGCCAAGGGAGAATATAAGCATGTATTTGGAAATGATGAAGAGGTCTCTGTTTATGGTACAAACCCAGATTTGACAGAACTACTCCAAATCAATCCATTTGCATTCCCAGAAGGTATTCATGTCTTAGAACATATTGATAGACTTATTGAGATTTTTAATGTTTGTTGGCCTATGTATGCTGCTATGCCAGCAGTTCTGAAAAGTGCTGTCGAAAAGGCGTATGAAGAGAGTGGTTGGGATTTATTGACTTCAAAAAATACCTACGATAAGCTCTATCCAACCTTTAAGGATGTCGCACGTAATATCAAAACGATTATTGATTCTAGTGAGTATGATTCTGAAAACAAGGGAGCGTATAAAGGTTCACTCTTAACTCGTTTAGAGTCACTGACAAACGGTATTAATGGGATGATTTTCTCTAGCCAGTCTATTTCTGATAAAAAACTCTTTGATGAGAATGTTATCATTGACCTTAGTCGTGTAGGTTCTACAGAAACGAAATCACTTATTATGGGGATGTTGGTATTAAAACTACAAGAATATCGAATGACACATACTGAGTCACTGAATAATCCTTTGAAGCACGTTACTGTTCTTGAAGAAGCGCATAATATCTTGAAACGGACTTCTTCAGAGCAATCTATGGAAGGAAGTAATCTAGTTGGTAAGAGTGTCGAGATGATTGCCAATAGCATTGCAGAAATGCGGACATACGGAGAAGGCTTCATCATTGCAGACCAAGCACCTGGCTTATTAGACATGTCGGTTATCCGAAATACTAATACTAAGATGATTTTGAGATTGCCAGATTTCTCAGACCGTGAATTAGTCGGAAAATCTGCTAATTTGAATGATGACCAAATTGTAGAGTTAGCTAAATTACCAAGAGGCGTCGCAGCTTTGTATCAAAATGAGTGGACAGAGCCAGTTTTATGTCAAGTAGATAAGTTTGAGGAAAAGAATGGCAGCTTTTACTTTGATGGTCAGTTAGAGATAAAAGATGAAACATTAATGAAGGCCGCACTGGTAGAGTATCTATCAGCTTCTAAAACTGATATAGAGTCTATTGAAGTGACAGACTTGCAACAGTTACTTGATAGATTAGATTTGGACAGCCTAACAGTAAAACGAATTCTAGATTGGTCTTCTCGTCCTTTCAGCATGCATGATTACACTAATATTGTTAGTCAACTATATCCTGAATTAATCACTCAAGTAAAAGCACAGGCAAGAAAAAATGCCGATGTGAAGTTACTTACTGATAAGTTACAAGAAACCATTCAGAACAAACTGGGTGAATTGCTATCAGAGCAAGCTAGAAGAGATTTACTGCAGGCAACAATGACCTATTATTATCTTTACGAACTCAAGGATGATAATGCCTACCAAGACTGGGCCCATAAAGGAGGCTTTTGATAAATGGCGCTAGAAACATTAGCAAAGGTGGCTGTTGAAGCCAGAGAGACAATAGGTGAGGTTGGTAAAAAAATTAGTGAATTCTCTGGAGATAAGATTGATTCAGATAAGAGGATTAATCCGATAGAAAAGACGTCGGATAAAGAATATTCTTATGACGGATTAAGTTCAATAGAGAAAATAATTGGACTAGCTTGGGGATATCCTAAAGGTATATTAGACAATATTTATAATTTTTCTGAATTAAAGCATTATCATGATTTAGGACTTATAGCAAAAAAATTCGGTGAAACTGTAGACGGGAAAGACCGTTTTATACTTGTTCCAAAAGATTTGGATATGAAACGGGTTGTGGATTCGCAAGGTCTAACAAATGAAGATAGAGCTAAACAAGGTAAATCACTAATAAAAGATGGTAAAATATTGGAAGTTCATCATATAGGACAAAAAGAAGGCGGTCACTATGCATTATTGACAAAAGCAGAGCATACTCAAAACGGTAATGACAAGATATTACATGATTACAGTAAATCAGGAGTAGATCACGGAAATTCTTTTTTATCTGAAAAAAAGGAAATATTTAAAACATTAGCGGAAGGGGTTTAACATGAGTATTATAGAAAAAATAAAAGAGATTCCAAATCTGTATAAGTCTAAATCTGCTACGTTGGAACAGGTTTCAAATTCAGAAGACAGATTAACCTTGAAATTTTCCGCTGAATTTACAGATTATTTGATGTGTTTTGGATCAATTAGTTTTTACAGTACAGAATGGATGGGGCTTAATACGGACGAATTCTGTGATGTTGTAGCAACCACTTTGGAAGCTCGTCAGTTATATAACCATTTTCCAACAGATAAATACATTATTGAAGATTTACACTATGATGATGTTTTTATTCTGTCGGATTCCAATGGAAAAATTTATAAGTGGACACCTACTTCTGAGAAGATGATTTATAATACTCTCAGCGAGTATCTAGATGAATGTGTTCAACGCGAAAATCAATAATTTATGGGAACTATATACCAGTTTACACCAGACACAAGATATAGAAAAATGCGACTTTTATGAGGTCGCATTTTTCTTTTATAAATTATTCCCATGTGGAAGTGTTTTTATGTATTTTTCCATAAATTCCCAATCTGGTTCAATTTTCCCTTTTGAATCAGATTTTGCTGGTAACTTTATCATAATCTTTGTTAAGTTTGTTTTGTATTTTCTTCCAAAAGAATAGCGATATAGTTCCCTAAATTAAAATGGCTGTTCAAAGTGTTCAGTCATTTTATCTTGTCTAAATTCTACATGTGTAATTCTATAACTTGCTTTAAAAAAGTTTATAGAACTGATTGTGATGATAAAAACGACACTCAAAAGTAATTTCGTGAGTAGCCTGTTTTGTGTGAAGACGAGAAAGACTTGCCCCTGATTATATTTTTTACAGTAAAATTTTAAAATTTTCACTGGTGTGACTTTTGATAAAAATGCTGAGCTAATTAGTATTTTCACCATAATGTTGTGCAGTTTTTCTAAAGTTAAACTTAGCTAATACCTCTCATAAAGTAATTAATTGAAAGAATCATTACATTTTTAGAAAACAAGAGACCTGCTCATTACTTGGCGAGCAGGTTTACTTTCTTAATTCCGATGGTTTCATTCCAAATTCTTCTTCAAATTTTTTATAGAAAAAGGTGCGGTTGGAGAAACCAACTTGTTGTGCGATGTCTTGTATGGGAAGTTGGGTGGATTTGATGAGGAGCTTGGCTTTAGAAAGTCGTTTCTGGTGCAACAGTTGGGTAAAGGTCTTGCCACTGCGAGCTTTAACCAAGTTGCTTAGGTAGTTTTTATTAAAATTGAGCTTATGCGCAGCCTGGTTTAAGCTCAGATTGGTAAATTCTTGATCGATAAGCTCTAGGATTTTGGTATAGGGATCACTAGATTGATTTAACAGTTCTTCTTGATTGACTTGAGAAAGCGTCCGGGCTAAATGATACATGAGGATGGAAAGATAGTTTGTGATAATTTTGTCAGAAAAGTCTTCTGGAAAGAAGTATTCTTCAAGTAGCTGGTTGAGAATTGGCAGGACTGCTCTCGTTTTTTCAGCAGGAAAAATGGCAAAATTGCTCTGCTTTTTCTCCGAAAGGGTCTCATTAAGAAGAAGTTGGTAAATCAAGGAATTGTGGCTTTGGAGCTGAGTTAGCCAGTCCAAAGAAATGGCCTTATCTCGAAAAAGGATGTTGATGAGAATGTCCTCCTCACCGAGTGCTTTTATAAAATGTACGCTATCGGTGTCCATAAGGATAATATCACCAGCCCTGAAGTCATAAGGTTTACCATTGATAACTTGTTGGCAAGTCCCGTGGTAGACATAGTTAATTTCTAAAAACTGATGAGAGTGAGCAGGGTAGTCCGCAAATCGGCTATGTTTGCTGATGAAAACATCTTTATTGGTACCAAAAATCTGTTGGCTGATGACAGGAATGCCCTTACTGTTCACTTGCTTTAGTTCTGGGAAATCAGAGACAAAGTGGTGCTGACTCTTTTGTAATTCTTCATGCTGAGTATTGGTAAAGAGGAAATGGTCTAATCTATTCATATCTTTCTCTAATCTGTAAATTTGATACATTTATACTGTTCATAAGATATTGTATCATAAGTCGTCAGGATGGTAAAATTAAAGATGTAAACGATACCAAATAGAAAGTAGGACGAAGACATGGCTTATCACGTTGCCATTGATATTGGTGCTTCAAGCGGTCGCGTCATTTTAGCAGACACGACTGAAGGATTGAGGCTGACTGAGTTGCACCGCTTCAAAAATGGCTTTACTAAAGTAGGCGAACACGACCGCTGGAATGTCACGCGTTTAGTGACTGAGATTCTAAGTGGATTAGAAAAAGTTAAGGCAGCTGGCATTGAGACCTGTACCGTTGGTATTGATACTTGGGCAGTTGATTATTGTTTGCTGGATGATCAGGGAAATCTTCTTGCAGAACCCATTGCCTACCGTGACGCCAGAACTCAAGGTCTTATGGAGCAGGTATTTGAAACAATTCCTAAGGAAATAGTCTATGAAAAAACAGGGATCCAGTTTCTGAACTTTAACACTCTCTATCAGCTGTTTGCTGAAGATAAGGACATGCTTGGACAGGCTCAGGATATTCTGCTGATTCCAGATTACATCGCTTATCATTTGACAGGAAAGAAGGTCGGTGAGGTGACTAACGTCTCAACGACTCAGTACCTCAATATTCACAGTCGTGATTACGATAAGGATTTACTGAATGTGGTGGGGCTTTCTCGCGATAAATTGCCAGAGCTGATGGAGACTGGGCAAGTTATCGGTGAGCTGAGACCAGAGCTTTATGAGAGCTATGATTTACCTCAGGCGACGGTCATTGCGGTGGCGACTCACGACACGGGTTCTGCTGTTGTCGGCGTTCCCGCTACAACTGAAAATTGGGCTTACTTATCCAGTGGAACCTGGTCTCTGATTGGAGTTGAAAATGCGCAGCCTATTACCAGTCAAGCAGCCTTTGAAGAAAATTATACCAATGAATGGGGAGCGTACAAGACTTACCGTTTCCTCAAAAACATCACAGGTATGTGGGCGATTCAGGAGATTGCTCGCATGTTAGATAATAGGTATTCTTTTGCAGAAATGGCAGAGCAGGCCTATCAAGTCGAGCCGTTCTTGCAGTATATCAATCTTAACGATGACCGTTTTACTAATCCAGATAACATGATTGAAGAAATTCAAGCCGCGTGTCGTGAGAGCAACCAAATCGTTCCCGAAAGCGTTGGTGAATTAGTCATGTGTGTTTACTCTAATCTTGCCCTTGCCTATGCTCACGAATGGAAAGTCTTGGAAAGCTTAACAGGCAAAGAGTTGGAAGTTCTTCATATCGTTGGAGGTGGCAGCAATGTTAAGTTACTTAATCAATTAACGGCGGATCTTATCGGAAAACCAGTTATCGCTGGTCCTGGTGAAGCGACAGCTATTGGAAATATCATGGTTCAGATGATTGCATCTGGAGAATTGAAAGATTTGGTAGAAGCGCGAGCTTGGTTAGCTAAAAACCAAAGACTAGAAGGCTTTGAACCACAAGCTATCGCAGACCGTGACCATTTGAAGAAATATCAAAAAATCGTATAAATGTTAAGGAGACAATTATGACAACAGTTGAACAACGCTATCAAGAAGCCAAAGCAAAATACGCAAGTATCGGCGTAGACACAGACGCCGTTTTGAAACAGTTACAAGATGTGAAAATTTCTATGCACTGCTGGCAAGGAGATGACGTCAAAGGTTTCTTGACACCGGAAGGTGAATTGACAGGTGGTATCATGTCAACTGGTAATTATCCGGGTGCTGCCCGTACGCCAGACGAACTTCGTGCTGACCTTGAAAAAGCTTATTCGCTAATTCCGGGTAATCACAAGCTCAACCTTCATGCCATTTATTTGGACACGGAAGAAGCAGTTGACCTTGACCAAATCGAGCCTAAACATTTTGAAAAATGGGTGGCTTGGGCAAAAGAACAGGGTCTTGGACTTGATTTTAATCCAACTTTCTTCTCACATCCAATGATGAAAGATGGCTTCACACTATCTCACCCTGATAAAGCGGTGCGGGATTACTGGATTGAACACGGGAAACGTAGCCGTCGTGTGGCTGAATATTTCGGTAAAGAACTGGGTCAGACTTGCTATACTAACTTCTGGGTTCCAGATGGTTTCAAGGACAATCCTGTTGACCGCCTTTCACCACGCAAACGTCTCATGGAATCGTTGGACGAAATCTTCTCAGAAGAAATTGATGAAGCCTATAATGTTGATACTGTTGAGAGCAAACTCTTCGGGCTAGGGGCAGAGGCTTACACGGTCGGTTCTCACGAATTTTACATGGGTTATGGCTTGACTCGCAACAAGGCTATCTTATTGGATGCTGGTCACTTCCATCCAACAGAAGTTATTTCAAATAAACTATCTTCACTATCACTCTTCAGCAAGAAAAACCTCATGCTCCATGTGTCTCGCCCTGTCCGTTGGGATTCTGATCACGTGGTGATTATGGATGATGAGTTGCAAGATATTGCCAAGGAAATTGTCCGCAATGACTTACTTGATAAAACCGTTATCGGACTTGATTTCTTCGACGCGACCATCAATCGTGTTGCTGCTTGGGTTATCGGTACTCGTAATACACAAAAAGCACTCTTGAAAGCCATGCTGGAACCAACCGCTGACTTGAAAAACTTTGAAAATAACTTTGATTTTACAAGCCGTCTTGCTTATACAGAAGAACTGAAAGACTTCCCATATGCTGATGTATGGAATTACTTCTGCCAGCAAAACGATGTTCCAGTCGGACTTGACTGGCTTAAAGAAGTTCAAGACTATGAAAAAACAGTTCTTGCAGGACGTAACTAAACAGCACCTCATGGCGAATTTTGTGAGCCAAGAATCGATAGTTTTGTAGTGGTGAAAATAGTAGCTCAGCACGGTTGAGAAACGATACGGGACTGTTAAAACTGTTAGCAACGAAAGATCGAAGCTAATCGCAGGCACCCGCACCACTTCAGAAAAATATCAAAAAGAAAGAGAGAAATATGACTAAATTTGTTGATTCATCATTTGTAAAAAACATGCGTGAAGTAACGCGCGAATCTTATCTGCGCTACTGGGATGAGCGCAATGGTGGTAACGTTTCTTACCGTCTATTGGCAGAAGAAGTAGAAGCTTTTGAAGATGTAACGGACGTTAAAGCCACATATGAACTTGGTTTTGACGCATCAGCTTTGGCAGGTTTTTACTATCTTGTTACTGGAACTGGTCGCTATTTCCGAAATGTCTACGACCGGCCAACCCTTGACCTTGGCTTAGTAAAAATCTCTGAAGATGGTCTGAAATATGACGTCGTTTGGGGTTTTGAAGATGGTGGTAAACCAACTTCGGAATTTCCAAGCCATTTGATGAGCCATATCGAGCGACTTAAAGTCAATCCAGATCAGCGTGTGGTTTTCCATTGTCACCCAACAAATCTCATTGCAATGTCCTTCACACAAGAACTGTCAGAGCGTCATTTGTCTCGTATTCTGTGGAAAATGCAGGCTGAATCAATCGTTGTCTTCCCAGAAGGAATAGGAGTTATTCCTTATATGACTCCAGGGACAAATGCTATCGGTGAAGCGACTGCAGGCAAAATGTCTGAATTTCAAGCGGTTCTTTGGCCTCATCACGGACTCTTCGCTTCAGGAGTGTCACTTGATGAAACATACGGCCTAGTCGAAGTGATTGAGAAAGCAGCCATGATTTTCTCACAAGTAGGAGCACAAGGCGGAAAAATCCTTCAAGAAATTACAGATCAAGAATTACAGGAAATTGCCAATTACTTCGGTCAAACCCCTCATGCAGGATTTCTTGACTTGTAAAAAGCAGAGCTGACAACAGTAACCGAAATACGACCTCATCGTAGATACTTTTAAACCTATCCTAGTATGTGATTCTTATAACAAATCTTGATTTTAAAATAATATTATAATATAATAAAAACAAAAAGGAGTTTTTCTATGTCAACCTTTTACGTACCTTCTGTCAACCTTATTGGTCGAGGTGTCATCAATGAATTTGGTTCTCAAGTTTCTGAACTAGGTTTCAAAAAAGCCTTGGTTGTAACAGACCATTTCATTGCTTCCAGTGACATCTTACCAAAAGTGACTGCTTCATTGACTGCGGCAGCTATTGACTTTGTTGTCTTTGAAGATGTAGATCCAAACCCTTCTACCAAAAACGTCTATGATGGCCTTGCTGTTTTAAAAGAAAATGACTGTGACTTTATCGTGTCAGTTGGTGGTGGTTCTCCGCAAGATGCTGCCAGCTGTATCTCAGTCATGGCAACCAATGACAAGACGCCACAAGAACTTGAGGGGCTTCACAAATCTGACAACAAAGGTCTGCCAGTTGTAGCTATCAATACAACGGCTGGTACTTCAGCTGAAATTACCATTAACTATGTGATTACCGATGAAGAACGCAAGGTTAAAATGGTTATGGTGGATAAAAACAGTCTAGCCCTCATGTCTGTCAACGACCCTGAACTCATGCTGTCTAAACCGGCTGCCTTGACAGCTGCTACTGGTATGGATGCTTTGACTCATGCGATTGAGGCGTTAGTAACACCAGGTGCCTACGATGTCACCAAAAAACTATCTATCGGTGCTATTGAGCTAATCAACGAATATCTGCCACGTGCAGTAGAAAATGGTCAAGACATTGAAGCGCGTGAAGCCATGGTTAATGCCATTTTCCTTGGTGGTATGGCCTTTAATAATGCAGGGCTAGGTTATGTACACTCTATGGCTCACCAGTTGGGGGCTGTTTACCACTTGCCACACGGCGTCTGCTGTGCTATGCTCCTTCCAGTTGTAGAACGTGAAAACGCCAAACGTGTGCCAGCAGCTTTTCGCAACGTTGCCAAAGCTTTTGGACTTGTGACGGAAGGAAAATCTGATGAAGAATGCGCAGCTTTTGCTATTGAAAACATCGAACGTTTGTCAGAAACAGTAGGGATTCCTAAGAAATTGACTGAGTTGGATATTAAGGAAGAAGAGTTTGACTTCGAGTACCTCTCTAAAAACGCTCTCATCGATGCTTGTGCACCAGGCAATCCTTTCATGCCAACCCTTGAAGAAACTATTGCTTTCTATAAAGAGTTATTCTAATAGGCCAATCAAAAACGAGGTGAGGTTACTCTCCCTCGTTTTTGATATCGAAACAACCACAATATCTAGTAAAATTTCATTGACATTACCCTATATATTGTGTTAACATTAATTTTCGGAGGTGAGTACAATCGTGATTATATTAGCTGGCATGATTGGAGTAGGAAAGACAACTTATACTGCCCGTCTGTCTGAGGCCTTGGGAACGGAAGCTTTTTACGAGCCGGTGGAAAATAATCCCATTCTGGATAAATACTATGAAAATCCGGATAAGTATGGTTTTGCTCTGCAAATTTATTTTCTCAATAAGCGCTTCAGGTCCATTAAAGAAGCCTATTATAACAATGACAACGTTTTAGACCGCTCCATTTATGAGGATGCGCTCTTTACTTACATCAATTCTCTTGAGGGAAATATTAGCCAGGAAGAGTATGAGATTTATCTTGATCTTTTAGATAATATGATGGAAGAACTGGATGGAATGCCCAAGAAAGCACCAGATTTGTTGGTTTATCTTGATGGATCTTTTGACCATATTATGAAAAATATCAAAAAGCGCGGTCGTGATTTTGAGCAACCAACAGATGAGAATGGTCTTTTAGATTACTACCGACTCTTGCATGGACACTATGGGGATTGGTATGATAATTATGCCTATAGTCCAAAGATGAAGATAGATACAGATCATTTTGATGTGACGAAAGATGAAGACTGGGAAAAGGTCTTCATTCAAATCAAAGAGATGCTCAGTAGCTTAGAAAGATAAGAGAAAAGACAAGGTTTTGATTGACCTTGTCTTTTTCCTTATGCAATTTTTATTTAACAAAAGCGTTGATTTCAGCTTCGATGTTGGCAACTTTTTCTTCTGCGACAGCAAGTGTTTCACCAACTGTTGCAATATAGAATTTAATTTTTGGTTCGGTACCTGAAGGACGAACGGCAAACCAGCTATCATCAGTCAATGTGTATTTAAGAACGTCAGATGGTGGTGTTGTCAATTCAGTTGTTGTTCCATCAAGAGCAACTGCTTTTTGTAAAGCAAAGTCTTCGAAGAGGGCAATGTCAGTCTTGTTGAATTGCTCAGGTGCATTATCACGGAATTTAGCCATGATTGCCTTGATTTGCTCAGCGCCATCCTTACCTGATAGTGTAACAGAAATGGTTTTTTCTGCGAAGTAGCCGTATTCTTGGAAGATTTCATCGATACCGTCAGCTAAGGTCATGCCACGTGAGCGGTAGTAGGCAGCAATCTCAGCCACCATAAGGACTGCTTGGATGGCGTCTTTATCACGAACAAATGGCTTAACCAAGTAGCCAAAGCTTTCTTCAAAACCAAACATGTAAGTATGATTGTGTTTTTCTTCAAATTCTTGAATTTTCTCAGCGATGAATTTGAAACCAGTTAAGACATTGAACATGGTTGCGCCGTAGCCTTCAGCAATCTTAGTAACCAGTTCAGTTGATACGATTGATTTAGCAAGGGCAGCATTAGCTGGAAGAGTTCCAGCTTGTTTGTGAGCTTCAAGGATATACTTAGCAATAAGGGCACCGATTTGGTTACCTGAAAGGTTCCAGTATGTTCCATCAGCTTGACGGACTTCAACCCCTACACGGTCAGCATCTGGGTCAGTTGCAAGAAGAACGTCAGCACCGACTTCACGACCCAATTCTTCAGCAAGAGCAAAGGCTGCTTGACTTTCAGGGTTTGGTGAAGCAACAGTAGAGAAGTCTGGGTCAACAGTGGCTTGAGCTTCTACGATTTGAACGGATTCAAAGCCAGCTTCGGCAAGGGCACGACGGGCAAGCATTTCACCTGTACCATGAAGTGGTGTATAGACAATCTTCATGTCTTTACCAAATTCTGCAATCAAGTCTTTATTGATATTGATTGCTTTGAGTTCATCAAGGTAGAGGCGGTCGGTTTCTTCACCAAGAACAGTAATGAGTCCGTTAGCTTTGCTTTCTTCCAACTCAGCCAATTCAACTGCAAATGGATTGTCAATGCCACGAATGTAGTCTGTCAAAGCAGAAGCATCTGCTGGTGGCATTTGTCCGCCGTCTTCACCGTAAACTTTGTAGCCGTTGAACTCTTTTGGATTGTGGCTTGCAGTAACCATAATACCAGCGACTGTACCATAGTGACGAACTGCAAATGAGAGTTCAGGTGTTGGGCGTAGACTTTCAAAAACGTAAGACTTGATGCCGTGTGCAGCCAGTACTTGAGCAGATTCAAAAGCAAATTCTGGAGAGAAGTGACGAGTGTCATAAGCGATAGCAACACCACGTTTTTTAGCTTCTTCCCCTTTTGATTCTACCAGTTTAGCCAAACCTTCAGTTGCTTGACGCACAACATAGATATTGATACGGTTTGTACCAGCGCCAATATAGCCACGCATACCAGCAGTACCAAACTCAAGGTTTGTATAAAAAGCATCTTCTTTTGTTTTTTCGTCCATGCTCTCCAATTCTGCACGAAGGTAGTTTGGAAGTTCAGAAAAATCAAGCCATTTTTGGTAATTTTCTTGATAAGACATAGCGTTCTCCTTTAAGTATTTTAAATCGCTTTCATTATACCATTTTCATGTAAAAAAATCACGAATTTTCGTGATTTTTCATCATTTTTTTAAATTTTCTAGACGTGGAACGATAACTGTTGTCAAAAAAGCGGAAATTAGCATCTCAGCAATGGCATTTGTTCCTAAAACAGTTGCTAACATAGCCTGGATATTTCCATTGTAAACATTTGAAAAGAGGAGAAAAATACCACTGAGGACAAAGATAGTATTGGTCATGGAACCAATAGCACCAGCCAGCAAGAGTCCAGAACGACTTTTTAAAAGTTTGTAGACAAAGTAAGGCGTGATTCCAATCAGAACTCGGGGTACAATAGCAATAATCAGGGAGTTGAGGTTTCCATTTTCAACCAAAGGAGAGAAGAGATAGCTGGTTGGAATTTGAAAAATTGTATTATGCGTTACGCTGATGATACCCATTAAGCCGCCCAAAGTGGCTCCAATCCTAGGTCCGTAAAGAATAGAGGCTACGATAACTGGAATGTGAACCAAGGTCGGTTTGATGGGGAAAGGTAGGATGTTAAATAAGATAGAACTGAGGATGTTAATGACAATCATGACAGCAAAGAACATAGCCACGGTAGCCGTTTGATTTGATTTTTTTCTATTCATTGAGTGCCTCCTTAATGCTTTCTATTATCGAACCGAGGTCAGCTAAAGCGCCCCGCCCCACGTCTCCACAAGCCAGAAGGGCTGATTTTGGCGTGATTTCCTGATAACCAACTTCTTTTAAGATGGACAGGTTGCGCTGAGTTAGCGGATTGTCGTACATCTTGGTATTCATGGCTGGCGCGATTAGTTTGGGAAGGTCAGCCGGCAAGGCTAGGGCGGTAGCTGTGACCATGTTATCAGCTCTGCCATGGGCTAGAGAAGCGATAGTGTTAGCAGAAGCAGGTGCCAGAATGAAAAGGTCAGCTTCCTTACCAAGGTCAATGTGATTGATACGCTCTGCTCTTTTTTCCTCCATCACATCCAAATGGACGGGATTTTTAGAGAGAACCTGTAGGGTCAGAGGTGTGATGAATTTGGTAGCTGCTTCAGTCATGAGGACATGGACTTCGTAACCACGTTTAGATAGTTGACTAGTCAAATCAGCCGCCTTGTAGGCAGCGATAGAGCCAGAGACAGCAAGTAAAATCCGTTTAGCCATGGGAAATCACCCTTTCGTAAATCATTTCAGCGATATTTCTCTTGCTATCCGCTCTAGTTTCACTCGTTTGATCAACAAGATAGGCCACATGTTGCTCTGAACTAATGTCCCTAAGATCGTTAGCGACGATAAACTCTGCATGGTTTTTGGCAAGACTGGCACGCGCCACCTCAAATAGCTCTGCCTTTTCCACATTGACTAAAAGCTTAAAGCCAATCAGGCAAATATCGGGATTCCACTCCTTGACAAGGCTGATGACTTTGGGCGTTTTTTTGAGAAAGAGAACTTGATAGTCGGAAGTCGAGGAAATTTTGGTCTCGCTATTTCTTTTTGACAAAAGCTGAGCTGGTGAGTCAACTTGCTCCAGTTCTTCCAGAGTGGTCATATAGACGGGGGTGTAGTCTGATACCGCCATGCTATGGATGAGGACGTCGTGACTCATTACCAGAGGTTCTAAAGCTTTCAGAAGACTGTCTACGTTGCTGATGAGGTGTATCTTTAGGTTATCGTGTGCAGTAGGCTTAACAGCATGCTTTGTCGTAATCAGAGTCACCTGATGACCACCATTTAAAAAACGCTCTGCAATAATTTTGCCAAGATTCCCAGTCGAATGATTGGTAATACCGCGAACACTATCAATGTTTTCAGTTGTGCCGCCAGACGTAATCAAGATTTTCATTGCAATATTATACCAAAAAAGCTTTGGTGAGTAAATAATTTAGACAATTATGAAGTAGGATCGTTCACTAATAATTGTCAAAAAAAGACTATCTGAATATAGCAGACAAACTCTATTTTGCCACTTCCTTAGAATCAGACGCTAGCAACTTCTTGTTAGAGTGCCATGCTTACATTCAAGCCTAAGTCTTAAAAATTTTAAACCACATAAAGGTTGGTTTTGGTGGCTCTCAACACAGTGGAAGTGATAAGTCGTATCTTGGTACAAGCAGATGCCAGTGAGGCTAGCAAGTTTTTTATAGCAGTGCTAGAAGCTAGAGACAACCAATGAGCCGAGAGCAAGTAGTCTAAGATGATGTGCAAGATGTGATTTAGTGAAGATTTTAGTTATGCTTGGCTTGGTAGTCTAACCCCCAAGCCTTCATCGAATCTAAAATCGGCTGAAGAGATTGTCCTAGCTCAGTCAGAGAATATTCTACTCGGGGCGGGACTTCTGGATAGACCTTGCGTTTCACAATGCCTTTTGCTTCAAGGTCCCGCAGGTTGCTGGTCAGGACCTTCTGGCTAATGGAGCCAATGGAACGTTGTAATTCGCTAAAGCGTTTGGTACCATCCATCAGATCGCGTAGGATGAGAATGTTCCACTTGCTACTAATCAGTAGTAAGGTTGTTTCAATAGGGCAAGCTGGCAAGTCTAATGGTAATTTTTTACTGGTCATGGTTTCCTCCAAAAATTTTTTTCAAAAAACTTTAGTCTAATTTTCCTTGAAAGTATACATTTCTTACCTTAAAGTAACTACCCTACTTTAAGGTGCATACTTTCCAAAAGATACTGTTAGTGTTAGTATAATGACAGAGCTGAAAAAATGCAAGAAAAGAATAGAGAGAGGGCTGCTATGATAGAAGATAGAAAAATAGTCAAGGCCAAAAAATTGCTTGCAGAAGCGGATGCAATTGTGATTGGAGCGGGTGCTGGTCTGTCCAGTGCTGCGGGCTTGACCTACTCAGGCCAACGTTTTGAGGAACATTTTGCCCCTTTTATCCAGGTCTATGGGCTGACAGATATGTATTCCGCTGGATTTTATCCCTTTGCGACTGAGGAGAAGAAGTGGGGCTACTGGAGCCAGCACCTCTACCTCAATCGCTATCAGACAGACAGCTTGCCACTCTATCAGGATTTGTATGAAGTAGTGGGAGATAAGAATTATTTTGTTATTACCACCAATGTAGATAGTCAGTTTGAAAAGGCGGGATTTGACAAAGAAAAACTCTTTGAAGTTCAGGGAAATTACGGGGAGTTTCAATGCTCGGTGCCTTGTCATGATGGCGTTTATAATAACCAAACAGCCTTGGAAATCCTGCTTGCCAACCGTCAGGGTTTGGAGGTTAGAACTGAAGATATTCCCAAATGTCCTAAGTGTGGGGCAGACATGATGAGCCGTTTGAGAATTGACCATCGTTTTGTCGAAGATGCTAATTGGCACAGGCAAGAAAAGGCTTATCTGGATTTTTTGCAGGGCAATGCTGACAAGAACATTGTCTTTTTGGAACTGGGTGTTGGCTTCAACACGCCAACTATTATCAAATTCCCCTTTGAACGTTTGAATGAGGCTCTGCCAGCTGCTAGTCTGATTCGGCTTAATCTGGAAGATCCAGAACGTGAGGGTATTATCACCATTAACCAAGATATGCAGGAGGTTATCAGAGCATGGAAAGACTAGAAAAATTGATTAGCTATCTTGCACCTGACATAGACCTGCCTCGGACTCAGGAAGAGCAGGAATGGGTCTTGCGAGCCTTGATGAACATCTGGGAGCCCAAGGTCATGCCTGCAGAGTTTTGGACTTTGCAAGATGCCTATTTACAGGAAACATTAGCTCAGAAAAGGGTGACAGGCCTTTCTGACTTACAGGAAGTGGAGCCACAGATTTATCTCTGGCAGGGAGACATTACTAGCCTAGAAGTTGATGCGATTGTCAACGCAGCAAACAGTCAGCTCTTGGGGTGTTTTGTGCCTCATCATCGTTGTATTGATAATGCGATTCATTCGCAGGCGGGGCTTCAGCTGCGGTTGGCTTGTTATCAGCTCATGAAGACTCAAGGGCACTTGGAAGCAACAGGTCAGGCCAAGATTACACCAGCCTACAATCTGCCAGCCAATTATGTCATTCATACAGTTGGGCCGATTATTCAGGCGGAGGTCAGTCCTCAAGATGAGGCATTGCTCGCCTCCTCTTATCAAAAAAGTTTGGAATTAGCAGTGGAAAAGGGGCTGACCAGTATTGCCTTTTGTTGCATCAGTACGGGTGAGTTTCGTTTTCCACAAAAACGTGCAGCGGAAATTGCAATCAAAACTGTGAGAGCGTTTGTCTATGACCACCCACAATTACAGGTCATTTTCAATGTCTTCAAAGATGAGGATAGAGAGATTTATCAAGAATTGCTAGGAAGTAGATAGTCAAAAATATTGACTATTTTTCTTTTTCTGCTATAATAGTAAAAAAAATTGACTAATAAGGGGGGAGTTCCTATGAAGGCTGTTGTGGTTTCACAGGCTGGTGGGCCAGAGGTTTTGGAAGTAAAAGAAATTGCCAAACCGCAGGTGAAAACAGGCTGGTGTTTGGTAAAAATCAAAGGATTTGGTATAGTCATTTGAATTAACTTTGATACATCGTCACTTTCGGCTTGCCGTACTCTAGTACAGCCTGCACCTCAGTTCCTTGTCTGAAAGCTAATTCATTCGACTATATCAATCATTCGGAGATTTTTACTAGACAGGGTCTGTCACCAAGTGTAGTATTTCCGCGGATTTTGGGGATTGAATTGGTCGGTGTCATTGAGGAAACGACGGAGCCAGACAGGTTACCAGTCGGGCAAAAGGTTGTATCTATCATGGGCGAGCTGGGTCGAGCCTTTGACGGTGGTTATGCAGAGTACGCTCTGGTGCCTAATCAAATCCTCTACCCTATCCAGACGGATTTGGGCTGGGCGGAACTAGCTAGCGTCCCTGAAACTTACTACACCGCCTACGGTTCCATGAAAAATCTCAAGCTGGAAGCGTCAGATCGAATCTTGGTGCGTGCGGGGGCTAGCGGGGTTGGACAGGCCTTTGTCAAATTGGTGCGGAGCCAGTTTCCAGACCTGTCTATCTACGCTTCTGTCCGCAAGCTAGAAAAGACCGATCAACTGTTGGCCTCTGGTTTCAGCCAAGTCATCCTCGAAAAAGAGGGGTGTTTGCAGACGGATTTGACCTTCAGCAAGATTCTTGAGCTGGTTGGTCCTGCTACTCTAGCGGATTCCTTAGCTCATCTGGAGGAGGGTGGTATTGTCTGCTCGACGGGGCAGCTGGGGGGCAAGTGGTATCTGGAGGACTTTGACCCCATTGAGCAGTTGCGGCAGAATGTCTATTTGACTACGTTTTATTCGGGCAATGTCAATCAGGACAAGTTGCAGGAGATGTTTGACTACCTAGCTCGTTATCAGGTGCCAGTTGGGCCTGAGAAGATTTTTAGTTTGGATACCATACAGGAGGCTCACCGCTATTTAGAGGGGGTGGAGGCTTTTGGCAAGGTGATTGTGCTCAATAGGGAGGAAGATGATGACAGAATTGAGACAGCGGAGTAAGATACTTGCTCGGATTTTTTACAATCAGGATGGTCTATATGAGGACTATGCAAGGAGGCATGGGCTAAACGGCAAGTCCTTATCCATTTTGATGTTTATTTATTATATATCCAGAGGTGTGACGCAGAATTGGATCAGTAAGAAGACTTACTCTAGTAAGCAAGTGGTCAATGCCACCATTAAGAAATTTCTGGACAAGGGCTATGTCTTTTTTGAGGAAAATCCAGCAGACAAACGGCATAAGAAGGTCAAATTGACCGAGGAAGGTCGTGTCTATGCCAGTCGGATTTTGGACCCTTTAGAAGAGGCAGAAAAAACAGCCCTGTCCCAGTTCAGCTTGGAAGAACAGGAGCAGTTACTAGACCTCTTTGGTCGCTATGGACAGGCCTTGACAGAAATCATAGGAGGAGAAACCAATGATTGATTACCAAAATGTGTCCTTGACCTATCAGGTCAACGGACCAATCTTGAAAAATTTGACCTTTGACATTCAAGAGGGAGAATTCTTTGTCCTGATTGGACCAAGCGGGAGCGGAAAAACAACGACGCTGAAGCTGATCAACCGCCTGATTGAGCAGACAGACGGAGATATTCGGATTCAGGGCAAGCGGCTGAAAGACTTTGACCTGCGTGAGCTACGCTTGGAAACAGGCTATGTCCTTCAGCAGATTGCTTTATTTCCAAATATGACAGTGGCTGAAAATATTGCCCTTATTCCTGAGATGAAGGGCTTGAACAAGACTGGAATCTTAGCCAAAACCAGGGAACTCTTGACCAAGGTAGGCTTGGATCCAGACAGTTACCTGGACCGTTTGCCCAAGGACTTATCTGGAGGAGAAAAACAGCGGATTGGGATTCTGCGAGCGATCATTGCCAATCCCAAGGTCTTGCTGATGGATGAGCCTTTCTCAGCCCTAGACCCTATTAGTAAAGGGCAGTTGCAGGACTTGATCAAGGACTTGCATGAAGAATTTAAGATGACAACGGTTTTCGTCACGCATGATATGGACGAAGCGGTTAAGCTGGCAGACCGTATCTGCTTGATGAAGGCAGGAGAAGTGGTCCAGTTGGGCACACCTGATGAACTTCGTAACCAGCCTGCCAACGACTTTGTCATCGAATTTATGAAAAATAGGGGAGGTGCCTAATGGATCAGTTGATTACAACTTTTATCGAACGCAAGGACGAGTGGGGAATCGCTCTTTTTGAACACCTGCGGATTTCCCTTCTGGCCTTGATTATTGCTATTGCCATTGCGGTGCCTCTGGGCTTGGTCTTGTCCAACAAGAAAAAGCTGACCGAGTGGAGCTTGCAGGTGACAGGCGTTTTCCAGACCATTCCATCCCTGGCACTGCTGGGGCTCTTCATTCCTTTTATGGGTATCGGAACGCTGCCTGCGGTGGTGGCCCTGGTTATTTATGCCATCTTCCCCATTTTACAGGGGACTTTGACGGGGCTTTCGGAAATTGATCCCTCGCTGGAAGAGGCTGCGACGGCTTTTGGAATGACCAAGCTAGAAAAATTGCGTAAGTTTCAGTTGGCTCTGGCCATGCCTATTCTCATGTCTGGTATTCGGACGGCGTCCATTATGATTATTGGAACGGCAACGCTTGCTGCCTTGGTCGGTGCAGGCGGTCTAGGCTCCTTTATCCTCTTGGGAATTGACCGCAATGACTCGGCCCTGATTTTGATTGGGGCGGTGTCGTCGGCAGTCTTGGCAGTCCTCTTTGGCTCAGTCATCAAGTTCTTGCAGGACAAGAAGCCTCGCACCATTCTGGCGGCTCTCTTAGTGACACTTTTGGCAGTCGGAGCTAGCTATGTTCCGCTCAACCAATCGTCATCGAAAAAGCTAGTCATCGCTGGGAAATTGGGGGCAGAGCCTGAAATTCTTATCAATATGTACAAGCTTTTGATTGAAGACCAGACGGATATCGAGGTGGAGCTGGAGCCAAACTTTGGCAAGACCAGCTTCCTCTATGAAGCTCTCAAATCAGGCTCGATTGATATTTACCCTGAGTACACTGGTACCATTACGACCACTCTTTTGATTAGTCCACCGTCTGACCTGTCCAATAATCCTAAGGAGGTTTATACTTACGCTAAAGAAGCGATTTTGGAGCAGGATGGTCTGATGTATTTAGCACCAATGGCTTTCCAGAATACCTATGCTTTGGCTGTGACAGAAGACTATGCTCAAGATTATGGTCTTGAAAAGATTTCGGATTTGGCAAAAGTGCAGCAGACAGCTGTCGCAGGCTTCTCTTTGGAGTTTAATGACCGTGAGGATGGGAATGTCGGTCTGACCAATCTTTACGGGCTCAATCTTAATGTCAAAACCATGGAGCCTGCCCTTCGCTACGAAGCCATTAAAAATGGAGATGTGCAGCTAGTTGATGCCTACTCAACGGATAGCAAGATTGTTTCTTACAAGCTGAAAATCCTGGAAGACGACAAAGAGCTCTTCCCACCCTATCAGGCCGCTCCGCTATTGACCAAAGAAACCTTAGACAAATATCCCGAGTTGGAGCAAGTCCTAGGGGTCTTGGCAGGCAACATCTCGACCGAGGAAATGACCCAGATGAACTATGCGGTCGATGTGGAAGGCAAGTCGGCAGAGCAAGTGGCGAGGGAATACCTCGAGAAAGAAAATCTACTAAAATAGGAGAAAATTATGATTAATCAACTAGAAAATGCCAAAAATCTTTACCTTCGTGGCATTCGCGATGGCGAAATCAAGGAAGTTCATGAAAACTATATAGGAGTCAGCTACACCCAGCACAGTACGGGTGTGCCTGATGAGAAGGAGGGCTTTGCGGCTTTCTTTGAGGACTTTTTCAAACGCAATCCCAAGCGGGAAATCAATATTATTCGTGCCATTGAAGACGGAAATTTTGTCTTCGTCCATGTCCACCAGAAACTCAATGACGGTGAGGCTGAGTGGGTGACGGCGGACATTTTCCGTTCAGATGAAAACGGTCGTATCGTTGAGCATTGGGATGTCATTGATGCCTATCCCAAAACCATTGGCCAAACAGACCCGATTTATGCCGACTTTGAGTTGACAGACCTAGACAAGACCGAGGACAACAAGAAAATCGTCCGTCGTTTCTTGGTCGATGTCCTTCAAAATGGGGAAATCGAGAAGTTTGACGACTATGTGGCAGCGGACCTGATTCAGCACAACCAAGAGATTACCCAGGGCGGTGCGGCCTATAAGGACTATCTTGTCGACAATCAAGTCAACTACGACTTTGTCTTCAAGGTGATGGGACAGGGTGACTATGTGGTGGCTTACTCGAAAGTCTGGATTGCAGGTCGGGACTACGCCGACTTTGACATCTACCGCCTCAAAGATGGTAAGATTGTCGAGCACTGGGACAATAAGGAAGTCATGCCAGACAAAAAAGATTTAACAAATCTAGGGAAGTTTTAAGAGGGGAAAAAGAGAAGCAGGCAGATTGAACAGCTCCCTGTCAAGTGGACAATGAAATAATAAAAGATTAGGCGACTGCCTTGTTCCTCATTTCAAGAGGTGCGAGGCCGTTGTTGCGTTCTTGAAAACGTTGATGATTATAAAAATAGATTATTTCTACGAAGTGTATGCGAGCGCAGAAGCCTATGAAGACCACCGCTTAAGACCACATTTTAAACGCTACATTCTAGAGACTCAGGACTTGGTGGAAGAAAAAATCTTACTGGACTTAGAAAACAGTATCGCTATCTCGAAAGGGCAATTAAGAAGCTTACTATCTTGATTTTGACAATGATGTCAAAACGGAGCAAAAACTCCTAGAAGAAAGTGATTGCATTGTTCTCCAGTTCCCAATTTATTGGTACCAAACGCTTCCATGCTAGGATTGAAGAGATTTTAAAACCTATCACGATTATTCAGTATTTGACAGCTCTAACATTTTTGGAAGCTTTTATTATAACTGGTAATTTAAACATGGCTCAAGACTTGCTAGCACATAAAATTAATGAGTATCTTAGACTATTGTAATTACAATATGACTCTCTCGTATGATTCTATTTGATCGAAATAGTGTATAATAGCATTGCAAGAAAAGGAAAGGATATCGATATGTGATTAATCTTGAAAAATATCATCAGCTGGCCCTGCAAAAGCAGGGAGAGCATCGCAAGTTTTTAGCTGGTTTGAAAAAGAAGGCGCCTAAGGATTTGGACAGGATTGTTCAGCAGGTTCATCGTGAAGTCTTTCTTGAAATTGATTGTACAGAATGTGCCAACTGTTGTCGCAATCTGGGGCCACTTTTTACCGAAGCGGATATTACGCGAATCGCCAAGCATTTTCGCATGAAATTGCCAGCGTTTGAGGAGGCATTCCTGAGGACAGATGAAGACGGAGATAAGGTTTTTCAAGCTATGCCATGTCCTTTTTTAGGAGATGATAATCTTTGCAGTATCTACGATGTGCGCCCCAAGGCTTGTCGAGAATTTCCCCATACAGATCGTAAGAAAATTTATCAGATCAACAACCTAACCATCAAAAATACCCTTTTTTGTCCTGCAGCTTATCTCTTTGTCGAGAAACTAAAAGAACGCCTCTAGCAAAAATGGGAATATTTTGATAAAATAAGAAAAAAAGCGGAGGTATCTTATGATTGTCACAACATCAGGAAATGTTGACGGACGCCAAGTAACATCCTATAAGGGAATTGTCTTTGGCGAGGTGATTACAGGTATCAATATGTTCAAGGATATTGGTGCAGGTTTGCGTAATATCTTTGGTGGGCGCTCAGGTTCTTATGAAAATGAGCTGACGCAGGCGCGTGAGTCTGCCTTAGCAGAAATGGAGGAACGTGCTCGTCAACTAGGAGCTGACGCTATTATTGCTGTTAAGATGGACTATGAAGTTCTTGGAGCAGATAATGGGATGCTTATGGTGACTTGCAGCGGAACAGCGGTCTCGCTAACCTAAAATTAACCATGGAAAGATTGGGAAACCAATCTTTTTCTTTATCTATGATAAAATAGAAGAAAATAAGAGTTAGAGGACAGGAAATGATAGACAGAAGAGAAGACAACCAGTTCAAATTGGTTTCAAAATATCAGCCGTCTGGTGATCAACCGCAGGCCATTGAAGCTTTAGTAGATAATATTGAAGGTGGGGAGAAAGCCCAAATTCTCATGGGAGCGACGGGTACTGGTAAGACCTATACCATGAGTCAGGTTATTGCTCGCGTCAACAAGCCGACTCTGGTTATCGCTCATAATAAGACCCTTGCTGGTCAGCTCTACAGTGAGTTCAAGGAATTTTTTCCTGAAAATGCGGTAGAATACTTTGTGTCTTACTACGATTACTACCAGCCAGAAGCCTATGTCCCATCTAGTGATACTTATATCGAGAAGGATAGTTCAGTTAATGATGAAATTGACAAGCTCCGCCATTCAGCCACATCAGCCTTGTTAGAGCGAAACGATGTTATCGTCGTGGCGTCGGTATCTTGTATCTATGGTTTAGGTTCGCCAAAAGAATATGCCGATTCAGCCGTTTCCTTGCGTCCTGGGCAAGAACTTTCCCGCGATCAGTTGCTCAATCAACTGGTAGATATTCAGTTTGAGCGCAATGACATTGATTTTCAACGAGGGCGTTTCCGTGTACGCGGTGATGTGGTGGAGATTTTTCCAGCCAGTCGCGATGAACACGCCTTTCGTGTGGAATTTTTCGGGGATGAGATTGACCGCATTCAGGAAATCGAAAGTTTGACTGGGCGACCGATGGGGCAAGTCGACCATTTGGTGCTTTTTCCAGCCACTCACTTTATGACCAATGAAGAGCACCTAGAACAGGCTATCCAAAATATCATGGATGAGATGGAGGTGCAGGTCAAAACGTTTGAAGCGGAAAATAAATTGATTGAAGCACAACGCATTCGACAGCGGACAGAGTACGACGTTGAAATGTTACGTGAAATGGGCTACACTAACGGCGTTGAGAATTATTCTCGCCATATGGATGGGCGTTCTGAGGGTGAGCCACCCTACACACTTTTAGACTTCTTCCCAGAAGATTTTCTGATTATGATTGATGAGAGCCACATGACTATGGGGCAAATTAAGGGGATGTACAACGGCGACCGTTCTCGCAAGCAGATGTTGGTAGATTATGGTTTCCGACTGCCAAGCGCTCTAGATAATAGGCCCTTACGCCGAGAAGAATTTGAGAGTCATGTTCACCAGATTGTATATGTTTCTGCCACACCGGGTGACTACGAGATGGAGCAAACAGATACCATCATTGAACAAATCATTCGTCCGACAGGGCTTCTTGATCCAGAAGTTGAAGTCCGTCCAACTATGGGACAGATGGATGACTTACTTGGTGAAATCACTCTGCGGGCTGAAAAGGGAGAACGAACCTTTGTCACCACCTTGACCAAGAAAATGGCAGAAGACCTGACAGATTATTTCAAAGAAATGGGAGTCAAGGTCAAGTATATGCACTCGGATATCAAGACCTTGGAACGTACGGAGATTATCCGTGATCTTCGCTTAGGTGTTTTTGATGTTTTGATTGGAATCAATTTGCTGCGCGAGGGGATTGATGTCCCAGAGGTTAGTCTAGTGGCTATCCTTGATGCGGATAAGGAAGGTTTTCTACGCAACACACGTGGACTAATCCAGACCATCGGTCGGGCGGCCCGTAACTCAGAAGGTCATGTGATTATGTATGCTGATCATATTACTGATTCCATGCAGAAGGCCATTGACGAAACAGCCCGTCGTCGCGAGCTTCAGATGGCGTACAATGAGGAGCACGGCATTGTTCCACAAACCATCAAGAAAGAAATTCGAGATCTCATTTCTATCAGCAAAGCAGAGGACAGCGATGTGGCAGAGGCGACTGTTGACTACTCTAGCATGAATAAAGCAGAGCGCCAAGAAGCCATTAAGAAACTGCAAAAACAAATGCAAGAAGCAGCTGAAATATTGGACTTCGAGCTGGCTGCACAGATTCGAGATATGATTATCGAGCTAAAGAACATGTAGAAAATAGGAGTGGTTGTCATGACTTTGAGAACAGCTCAAATGTGTCAGGCAGTTGGCTTTTTTGTCCTTGCCAATCTTTTTATGCTGATGGGATCTGATTTTCCACCATCAAAAGGATTTATCTGGATAAGTTTAACAGCCTTGCTTCTAGCACTCATTCAGTATGTTTATTCTGGCCACCTCCTTCCGAAAATTGATCAATCTAGCATGCTATTGATAACACTAATTTTTTATGCCAGTTTAGGGACTCTTGTTGCGTATCTTTTCATATCCTTTAATGCTCAAGTACAAGGAGACAATAGCGGCAAGGGACTTTGGATTAGTATCATTTCACTTGTATTTACTGGCTACGGATTAGTTTTCTGGAGTCTTAATAAGCTGATAAAGCCATATATAAAAGACTTTTAGAAATTCACCTGAACAAAGAAGCTGGATAAAAGTCCTAGCCTTAACATGATTTCAGATAGGCGCCTTGGCGCGGTGGTAGATTAGAATGCTAAAATAATGGATAGTAATCCTTCGAATCAACTGTTCGGAGGTGAGTTCAAAAGGTCTGAAAGGCCTTTTGAAAATGGGAGATATAAGCTGACGGTCGTCAGTTCACATCATTCAAGGTCTGAGGTTAGACTGTTTCAGGTTGAACACCTGAAAAGGGGGAAGTGGACAATTTTCTGACTTTTGTCCACTCTCTTTTTTCTACTCCAACAAGTGCTATATTTCTTCCTTTATGGTAAAATAGACAAGATACTAGGAAAGTATGGAGGTGTCATTTTGGCACAGTTATATTATCGTTACGGCACCATGAATTCAGGCAAGTCCATCGAGATTCTCAAGGTTGCCTATAATTATGAGGAGCAGGGCAAGCCTGTCACTCTCATGACATCAAGCCTAGACACGCGCGACGGTGTAGGCTATGTTTCTAGTCGCATTGGCATGAAGCGCCAGGCCTATCCGATTAGTGCAGATACAGATATTTTTGGCTTTGTTAAATCGCAGAGCCCTAAACCTTATTGTATTCTGATTGATGAGTGTCAGTTTTTGACTCGGTCAAATGTCTATGATCTAGCACGTATTGTGGACGAGCTGGATATACCAGTTATGGCATTTGGATTGAAGAATGACTTCCGCAATGAACTTTTTGAAGGCTCAAAGCACCTGCTTTTATTAGCAGATAAAATCGATGAAATCAAAACCATCTGTCACTATTGTAAGAAAAAGGCGACCATGGTTCTTCGTATGGAGGACGGCAAGCCAGTTTATGATGGGGCTCAAGTCCAAATTGGTGGCAATGAGAGCTATACTTCGGTTTGCCGAAAACATTATTTCACCCCTCCCCAAGAAGCGTAGCTCTGCTATGTTCAGAAAAATAAAAAGAAAGAGATAAGAAAGTGAATATTTACGATCAATTACAAGCAGTGGAAGATCGCTATGAGGAGCTTGGAGAACTTTTGTCTGACCCAGATGTGGTCAGCGATACCAAGCGCTTTATGGAATTATCAAAAGAGGAGGCAGGTACGCGTGATGTGGTGACTGCCTACCGTGAATACAAGCAAATCCTCCAGTCTATCGCTGATGCCGAGGAGATGATTAAAGAGGCAGGCGGTGATGCCGACCTTGAGGAAATGGCGAAAGAGGAACTCAAAGAGTCAAAAGCTGCCAAGGAAGAGTACGAAGAAAAACTGAAAATCCTCCTTCTGCCAAAAGACCCTAATGACGATAAGAACATTATCTTGGAAATCCGTGGTGCCGCAGGTGGTGACGAGGCAGCCCTCTTTGCAGGCGACCTCCTCAATATGTACCAACGTTTTGCGGAGTCACAAGGCTGGCGCTTTGAAGTCATGGAGGCGTCTTACAATGGTGTCGGCGGTATCAAGGAAGTTGTTGCCATGGTATCCGGCCAATCTGTCTACTCAAAACTCAAGTATGAGTCAGGCGCTCACCGTGTCCAACGTGTTCCAGTGACTGAAAGCCAAGGCCGTGTTCATACTTCGACGGCAACCGTTTTGGTCATGCCAGAAATCGAAGAAGTGGAGTACGATATTGATCCAAAGGATCTTCGTGTTGATATTTACCATGCCTCAGGTGCTGGTGGACAGAACGTCAATAAGGTGGCAACAGCCGTCCGTATCGTCCATTTACCAACTAACATCAAAGTTGAAATGCAGGAAGAACGTACCCAGCAGAAAAACCGGGACAAGGCCATGAAAATTATCCGTGCCCGTGTTGCTGATCACTTTGCACAAATTGCTCAAGATGAGCAGGATGCAGAGCGAAAATCAACTATCGGTACAGGTGATCGTTCCGAACGGATTCGCACTTATAATTTCCCACAAAACCGTGTGACAGACCACCGTATTGGTCTGACGCTACAAAAACTGGATACCATTTTGTCTGGTAAGATGGACGAAGTAGTTGATGCCTTGGTCCTCTATGATCAAACTCAAAAACTTGAAGAGTTGAACAAATAATGACATATGCCCAACTTTTTTCTGCCTATGAGGCAGAGCTTTTGGCAGTCGGAGAGGAAGCAGAAAGCCTCTCTTTTGTCTATCGCACACTGAAAAATTTAGATTTGACGGCTTTTGTTTTTCAACTTCGCCAGGAAGTTTCTGATGAGGATAAAGAATTTATTGGGCAGATTTTCCAGCAGCTTAAGGCTCATACGCCTGCTCAATACATTATTGGTTTTGAGGATTTTCACGGGCTCCGATTTAAAGTGGATGAGCGTGTGCTCATCCCTCGTCCTGAGACTGAGGAGTTGGTGGATTTGATTTTGAAAGAAAATGGCAGAGCAGACCTGCGAGTTTTGGATATTGGTACAGGAAGCGGAGCTATTGCCGTTTCACTTGCTCAGGCTAGACCAGACTGGAAGGTCACTGCAAGCGACATTTCTGCTGAAGCTCTGGTACTTGCCAAGGAGAATGCGGAGAAAAACGCGACACCTCTTCACTGTGTCCAGTCAGATGTTTTCAGTCATATCACTGGGACATTTGACATTATCGTCTCCAATCCCCCCTACATTTCCTACGAGGATGTCCATGAGGTAGGGGTGAATGTTTTGGAGAGCGAGCCTCATTTGGCCCTCTTTGCGGAGGAAGATGGTCTAGCCATCTACCGTCAAATCATTCAAGAAGCGGTAGCTTTTCTGACAGAGACTGGGAGACTCTACTTTGAAATTGGCTATAAGCAAGGACAGCAAGTAGCGGATTTACTGCGCCAGCATTTTCCCAAAAAACAAGTCCGCGTGCTTAAAGATACTTTCGGTAAGGATAGGATGGTGGTCTGTCATGACTAATTTGAAGGAGATTTTGGAAGCAGGTGGAGCAGTTGTTTTGCCAACCGAGACGGTCTACGGGCTATTTGCAAAGGCTTTGGATGAGAAAGCAGTCAATAAGGTCTACGCTCTAAAAAAACGTCCCCGTGACAAGGCAATGAACCTCAATGTTGCGTCGTTTGAAGATATTTTAGCTTTTTCTCAGAATCAGCCTGCTTTTTTGAAAAAACTCTATCATGCCTTTTTGCCAGGTCCTCTGACCATTATCCTCCAGGCAAATGATGAGGTACCTAGCTGGATTAACTCTGGACTTGAAACCATTGGTTTTAGGGTGCCAGACCACCCAGTCACACAAGAGATGATTAAGGCTTTTGGAGTTCTAATCGGACCCTCGGCCAATATCTCGGGAAAAGAGAGTGGTCAGGTTTTTAAGGACATCCTAGCTGACTTTGAATATCAGGTGACTGGCTACGAAGATGACCAAGTCCTGACAGGTCAAGATTCGACCATTTTGGACTTGTCTGGCGATTTTGCCAAAATCCTGCGTCAAGGTGCTGTCACCAAGGAAGAACTCGTGTCATCTATACCAGAGATAACGTTTGAGGAAGACTGATGAAAGTAACCAAAGTAAAGGCTTTTAGCGCTTTATCTTATAGAATTTGGAAACTCTATCGCCTCTCTTTCCCAAAAGAGGAACGTTTGCCTTACTGGTTTTTACTCTTTCAAATCCTGCGTACCAAGGCTGATTTTCAGGCTTATCGTGACGGGAAAAAGGTCATCGGATTTTCTTACAGCATTGCTGGAAAGTCAGCAGATTTTCTACTTTTTCTAGCGGTTTCTCCTGAGTTTCAGTCTCAGGGCTATGGCACAGCTATGTTACAAAATGTGAAGAATAGCGCTGGGGAAAAACCCTTGATTGTGGCCATTGAACCGCCATTTGAACTTTGTGATAATGCAGAGCAACGCTTGAGACGTCTGGCTTTTTACGAAAAAAATGGTTTTCAGTTGACAGAGCATTTCTATCAGGAAAATGTAGAAACCTATCAGGTCATGACGACCAAGTTGCCTTTTAAGGCTAAGGCTTTTGCTGAAGATTTGTGTCGTTTTTTTGGTAACTATATACGGACGAAAGTGGTGTAAGATGAGAGCAAGTGTCGTTTTGCTAGATAAGAGTAGTCAATTTATGGTTTTAATTAAGCGGGTTAAATTAGGCAGAACTTATTATGTCTTACCGGGTGGGACGGTGGAAAGTGGAGAAAGTTTTCAGCAGGCCGCCATTCGTGAAATCAAGGAAGAGCTCAATATTAGCCTATCGGACACAATGCTTAAAAGTAGTCAAACCTGTGAGGATGGATACGTGTTTCTCGCTCAGACAGATGTGGAGGTTTCGCCTTTACAAATTTTTGGCGAAGAGTTTGGGCGAGTAAGCCAAGATAATCACTACCAGCCATTATGGTTGTCCTTGTCAAAGGCAAAGAAAATGACTTTTTACCCGGAGATTGACTTAGAGGGATTTTTGGAGGTGTGATATGCTAAGACCCTTAAGGATAAGTGACGCTAAAAATATCAATCGTATCAATGAGTTGGCGCTGGGTTATCTTTTTCCTTTGGAGAAGACTGAGAGTCAGCTGACAAAGTTTTTATCTGACGACCAACACCTCTTGATTGGAGCTATTGATGAGAGAAACGGTGTGGTTGGTTACGTTCATGCACAGATTTATGAGACGACGTACTCAGAGACTGGGCTAAATATTCTGGCACTAGCTGTCTTGCCCGACTATCAGGGAAAGGGGTTTGGACACAGGCTCATGGCGGAGCTAGAAAATCAGGCTAAGCAAAGAAATCTGGCCTTTATACGCCTTAACTCTGGAAGCCATAGAACTCAGGCGCATGCTTTTTACAAAGCCATAGGTTATCAAAACGACAAGACTCAGGAACGTTTTTTGAAGGAGATATGATGGCAAAAATTGGAGTGTTATCTGATATTCATGGGAATGTCACAGCACTAGAAGCCGTAATTGAAGATTCTAGAAATCAAGGTGTGACCGAATATTGGCTATTGGGTGACTTGGTTTTACCTGGACATGGGGATAGAGACTTGCTTGACTTGGTAGCTAGCTTGGATGCTTCTGTGTCAGTTAGAGGAAACTAGGATGACTGTTTTTTGGAAGCACTTGATGGCCAGTATGGTTTAGAGGATTGTGAAGAAGTTTATTTGCTGAAATTGTCGCAATATTTGTCTCGTAACATTTCGTCTAAGCACATTCAGACGATTCGAGAAACGCCTCTTCATGTCATTAGAGAAGTTGAGGGCATAAGTTTCAGCATCTCCCACAATCATCCTGACAAGAACTGGGGTGGAGATCTCATTCATCATGCGCCACAAGAACGAATAGATGAACTTTTTGAAAAATATCCCTGTGATGTTGCAGTTTATGGGCATATTCACGAGCAAATGTTGCGATATAGCAGTAAGGGACAAATGCTGATAAACCCTGGTTCGGTGGGAAATCCTTATTATCCTTGGGATGCCTTACGAAAGGATTTTCGTGCCCAGTATGCTATTTTAGAAGTGAATGAACATGGGGTGAGCATCAATTTCAGGAAAGTTTTCTATGATAGAGAAAAAGAAATTGAACACGCACGACAAAAAGAACTTCCATTTTTTGAACTCTATACTGAGCAAATTCGCACCAGTATAAACCAAACGCATAATCGTACCCGACTAGAGGAGATTATTGCCAGAGAAGCTTATATAAAAGACTTACAATAAAGAGGAGAAAATCATGATTTTTGACAAAGAAGATTATAAAGCATTTGACCCAGAACTTTGGGTAGCGGTTGAGGCAGAGGAGACACGCCAGCAGAATAATATTGAACTTATCGCCTCTGAGAATGTGGTCTCTAAGGCTGTCATGGCAGCACAAGGTTCTGTTTTGACCAATAAATATGCGGAAGGTTACCCTGGAAAACGCTATTACGGTGGTACAGATTGTGTAGATGTGGTGGAAAATTTGGCCATCGAACGCGCAAAGGCAATTTTTGGCGCTACCTTTGCCAACGTGCAAGCTCATTCAGGTTCACAAGCCAATGCGGCTGCCTATATGGCTTTGATTGAGCCTGGTGATACCGTTCTGGGAATGGATTTAGCTGCAGGCGGTCACCTGACTCATGGCTCACCAGTCAATTTCTCTGGGAAAACTTACAACTTCGTTGCTTACGGAGTTGATAAAGAGACTGAGGAATTGGATTACGATGCTATTTTAGCCCGTGCCAAGGAAGTGCAACCCAAACTAATCGTTGCTGGTGCATCAGCTTATTCACGCATCATTGATTTTGCAAAATTCCGTGAGATTGCCGATAGCGTTGGTGCTAAACTCATGGTCGATATGGCTCATATCGCTGGTCTTGTAGCAGCGGGGCTCCATCCAAACCCAGTTCATTACGCAGATGTAACCACATCAACAACTCACAAAACACTCCGTGGTCCACGTGGTGGATTGATTTTGACAAATGACGAAACGCTAGCTAAAAAAATAGATTCAGCTGTTTTCCCTGGTATGCAGGGTGGTCCCCTTGAACATGTCATTGCGGCAAAAGCGGTGGCTTTCAAGGAAAATCTTGACCCTGCTTGGAAAGATTATGCTGCTCAGGTCATCAAGAACTGTCAAGCCATGGCTGATGTTTTTGCTCAAGACGACAATTTCCGAGTAATTTCAGGCGGAACAGACAACCACGTTTTCTTGGTTGATGTCACTAAGGTCATTGAAAATGGCAAAGCTGCTCAAAATTTGTTGGATGAAGTTAATATTACCCTTAATAAAAATAGTATTCCCTTTGAAACCCTATCACCCTTTAAAACCTCTGGTATTCGTATCGGAACAGCAGCCGTAACCAGCCGTGGTTTCAAAGAAGAAGAATGTCGCCAAGTTGCTCAACTGATTATTAAAGCCCTTGAAAATCACGACAAGGAAGAAGTCCTTAATCAAGTGCGAGCAGATGTGCGTAGTCTGACTGATAAGTTTCCATTATACTAAAGATTTGGCTTAGTCCAAATCAAAAAAGAGGAGGACACATGCTAGATTTGTATCTAAAAAAAATAATCATTCATCAGTTTACACCTGATGATACTGAACTCATTTTAGCGGAGGAACCGCTTGTTTTGACACCTCGGATTGATGAGTATTTCCGGAAAAAGCTTTCTAAGGTCTTTTCAGACGAAGCAAAGCGGGGCAGATTTGAGGAGGACAGTGTCTTTCTTTCCTACTTGACGGAAGACTTGATGGAGACCTCACTTAAGATTGCTCAGCTTTGGAAGGAAGAGTTTGTCGTATCAGAAGATCAAAAAACCAATGACTTGGTTTTTATCCAGTTTGACCGTGATGGCCAAGAGTACTTTGCCTTCTTGCGTGTCGGTTTACGTGAAAACTTTGCCCATGTAACAGGCGACAGCTCAGCACCCATCAAGCTGACTCAGAATAATCTGCCGTCGGCCGCTCAGACGCCAGATGAAGCTCTGCTTATTAACCGAAAAACGGGACAATATTATTTGATTGAGAAACGAATCAAGCACAACGGTTCTTTTGCCAACTATTTTTCTGAAAATCTTTTGCAGGTCAAGCCTGAGCAGTCAGTCAAAAAAGCTATCAAACAGGTAGAACAGGTTGCACAGAAAGTGGCCGATTCCTTTAATCAAGATGATTTTGCTTTTCAGTCCAAGATGAAATCAGCCATATTTAAAAATTTGGAAGAAGATGAGGAGTTATCTCCCGAAAAGTTGGCCAATCAGCTCTTTGACAATAATTTAACAGCTCGTTTAACCTTTGTTGATGAGCTGAAAGAAAGCATTCCAGAGCCGATTAAGGTTTCTGACATTGACCATTCGCGTCAGATTAAGAAATTGGAAAGCCAGAAGTTGTCACTGTCTAATGGCATTGAATTGATTGTGCCAAATAACGTTTATCAAGATGCAGAGAGTGTTGAATTCATCCAAAATCATGACGGAACCTACTCTATTCTCATCAAAAATATACAGGATATTCAAAATAAATAATGATAAAAAAGTTAATTAGGCTGTGGTTTTTACTTGCCTTACTCCTAGTGGGCTGGTGGGCTTACCGAACCAATCAAGCTGTTCAGACAGTTTTGTCCTATCGCAGTATGGTTCAAGAAGTTTTATCGGAAAATGACACCAAGGCCAATGAAGATCTGGTTTTGGCCATGATTTATACCGAGACCAAGGGACGTAAGGTTGACCTCATGCAGGCCAGTGAAAGCTCCACAGGGCAGATCAATACCATCACCGATAGCAGAGAAAGTGTGAGACAAGGTGTAACTGTATTGTCGGACAATTTAGAAATAGCCGAGCAGCGAAAAGTTGATAACTGGACGGCTGTTCAGGCTTATAATTTTGGGCGCTCTTATATTGATTATGTTGCTGACAACGGTGGACAAAATACCATTGAAGTGGCCAAGGCTTACTCTCGTGATGTCGTTGCGCCGAGCCTTGGTAATACGAGTGGAGAGACCTATAACTATTACCATCTCATTGCCTTACTCAACGGTGGAACAGAACTTTATCGTAATGGTGGTAATTACTACTATTCTCGTCAAGTTCAAGCCAATCTCTACCTCATTAAATTCTTCAGTCTTTTCTCATGACAGGTGTGCTGAACAAGAAAAAGGAACATTATGAAAAAATTATTAGCCTATTTCAAAGGCTACCTTAAAGAGACCGTTTTAGGGCCAGTCTTCAAGCTTTTAGAGGCTTCATTTGAACTCTTTGTGCCATTAGTGCTGGCGCGAATTTTAGACCAAGCTATACCACATCAGGATAAAAATCATCTCTATATGATGATTTTTCTGCTTTTTGTCCTAGCAATAGTTGGCTGTGTAGTAGCCATCACCGCCCAGTATTTTTCAGCCAAAGCAGCGGTTGGCTACACTCAAAAATTGAGCCAAGAGCTATTCTCCAAAATCATGTCCCTACCTCAGGCGGAAAGAGATAAGATTGGGACCGCTAGTCTGGTATCTCGTATGACCAGCGATGCCATGCAGGTCCAGTCTGGAATCAATATGTTCTTGCGACTCTTTCTGCGCTCACCCTTTATTGTCTTTGGAGCCATCTTCATGGCGCTGACCATCAATCATAGTATTACCCTTTGGTTTGTACTCATGGTAGTGGTGCTCTTTCTCATTGTTGGTCTCATGAGCCGGTTACTAAGCCCCCTCTACCTAAAGCTACGTCAGCAGTTGGACAAGATTGTTTCGCTAACCCGGGAGCAAATGCAGGGCATAAGGGTTATTAGAGCCTTTAATCAGACAGAACGTGAGATAGATGGATTTGCACAAGCTAACCTTGACTACACCAATCAGCAAATGAAAACAGGCAACTTGTCCATTCTAGTCACACCATTAACTTATTTGGTCGTGAATGTGACTCTCGTCATTGTTATCTGGCACGGTGAATTACAGATTGCAGGGGGTGTATTGACACAAGGTGCCTTGGTTGCATTAGTCAATTATCTCTTGCAAATCTTAGTGGAATTGCTCAAGTTGACTATGCTGGTCACAACGCTCAATCAATCCTTTATCTCAGCTCAGCGCATTTCCTCTGTTTTTGACTTGGCTTCAGAAGACCTGTTAGCAGATTTAAAAGAAGAACATTCTTCACATGCTTTAGTCGCTGATAAGGTCACTTTTACCTATCCCGATGCTGCTGAGCCCTCCTTATATAAGATTAACTTGACCCTAGAACAAGGGCAGTTTCTAGGCATAATTGGAGGAACGGGCTCTGGGAAATCAACCTTTGTCAAGCTAATTAATGCTCTCTATCGACCTAGCCTAGGCAGCTTTGCTATTTTTCAAAACCAACAAAGTCCAAAAAACCTAGAAAAGTGGCGTGATTTGGTGGCTGTTGTTCCGCAAAAAGCAGAGCTTTTTAAGGGAACAATCCGCTCAAACCTGTCTTTGGGATTATCGGAAGAAATCAGTGATGACCAACTTTGGCAGGCACTAGAGATAGCTCAGGCTAGTGATTTTGTGGCTGAAAAAGATGGGCAGTTAGATGCAGTAGTGGAGGCCTTTGGGCGTAATTTTTCAGGAGGTCAGCGTCAGCGTCTGACCATCGCACGAGCACTCCTGAGACGGGCACCATTCATGGTCTTGGATGATGCAACGTCCGCCCTTGACTACTTGACGGAAAGTAAATTGCTGTCAGCTCTGAGGGAAAACCTGACTGAAACCACCCTTATCTTGGTGTCACAGCGTCCAGGGTCATTAGCTCAAGCTGATAAGATATTAGTATTGGACAAGGGGATTCAAGCGGGTCTTGGAAGTCACCAAGAACTGCTGGCGGAAAATGCTATTTATCAAGAAATTTGCAAATCACAAGAAAAGGGGGCGTCGCATGCTTAAACGGTTAATGAAAGATTTATTAGCTAGTCCTTGGCTAATCGTCTCCATTTTTATATTGACCATCCTGCAGGTGGCCTTGACTATTTATCTGCCTATTTTAATTGGTGAGGCAGTAGATAGTGTGGTCAAGCCAGACGCTATGACCATTTTATCAGGTTTAATAGTGCAAATGCTGGTCGTCATTTTAGCTAATACGCTTGTTCAGTGGATTGCACCACGTCTTTACAATCGTTTGATTTTTACCTATATTGAAAATCTTCGTCAGGCAGTCATTAGCAAAATTCACCATCTTCCCATCGCCTATCTGGATATGCGCGGAGTTGGGGACATGGTCAGTCGTCAGACTACAGACGCCGAGCAACTCAGTAATGGGCTCTTTATGATTTTCAATCAGTTTTTAGTTGGTATCTTGACCATTTTGGTGACCATTGTAACTATGGCAAGACTTGATGTGGTTATGCTAGTCTTGGTTCTTACATTGACGCCTTTATCACTTTATTTGGCTCGTTTTATCGCTAAGAGATCCTATCATCTCTACCAAAATCAAACGAAATCTCGGGGGAGCCAGACTCAGTTGATTGAAGAAATGATTGGACAAGAGAGCTTAATTCAGTCTTTCAACGGGCAAGCGCAAGCCATTTCTCAGTTTGAAACTAGCAATGACACTTATGCTAAGCATTCACTGGGAGCGATTTTCTACTCCTCAACGGTTAATCCAGCGACCCGATTTATCAACGCTCTAATCTACGCCCTCTTGACGGGGGTAGGTGCTTATCGTATCATGTCAGGCACTTTCACAGTTGGTCAGCTCACCACTTTCCTCAACTATGTCAACCAGTACACCAAGCCCTTTAATGACATTTCGTCCGTATTGGCAGAATTGCAGAGCGCTTTAGCTTGTGCGGAGAGACTTTATGCTATTTTGGATGAGAAAAGTTTGATTGACGATGGACCAGCAGAGCTTGTTAATGATACCCTGAAAGGTCAGGTGAGTTTTGATCAGGTTTCCTTTGGCTATCCTGGCAGTCACCGAATCCTCATACAGAATCTCTCCATTGACATTCCAGCTGGCAGTAAGGTTGCTGTGGTTGGACCAACGGGTGCTGGCAAGTCAACCTTAATCAATCTACTCATGCGTTTTTACGATGTGACGGGAGGTCGAATAATGTTGGACGGAAAGGCTTTGACAGAATACAAACAAGCTGATTTTCGGAGTCAAATTGGTATGGTTTTGCAGGAAACTTGGCTGAAAAATGGCACAATTCACGATAATATTGCCTACGCCAAACCTGAAGCCACACGAGAAGAAGTGATAGCAGCAGCCAAGTCAGCTAATGCAGATTTCTTTATTCGCCAGTTACCACAGGGGTACGATACATTTTTGACTGATGGTGGTGATTCCTTGTCGCAAGGTCAGCGCCAGCTATTGACCATCGCTAGAATCTTCGTCAAACTTCCTCAGCTTTTGATTTTAGATGAAGCGACCTCTTCTATCGACACAAGGACCGAGCTTTTGGTTCAGGAAGCTTTTGAAAAACTCATGGAGGGCAGAACCAGCTTTATCATTGCTCACCGTTTGTCAACCATTCAATCTGCAGACCTTATTCTCGTCATGGTGGATGGTAATATCGTTGAGCACGGAAATCATGACCAACTCATGGCAACTCAAGGCGTCTATTATCAGATGCAGATGGCACAAGCAGCTTAAAAAACAAGGGAAAAAATTCTCTTGTTTTTTCTTTCAAAAAATGGTATAAAACATTTGACCTTTACTGACCAAAGGAGTATAATAATCTCATAAGGTTAAAGAAAACCTTAGAGAAAGAGGTGACGCAAATGTTTGGTCATTTTATTTTTAAAGAAAAAGTCAGTATTGGTCAGGAGTATTTTCCCGAACCTGAGATTATTAGAAAGCCTGTTTAGGAAATTTTTTTAATGAAAAGGTCAATATTGGTCAGAGTGCTCTGATGTGAAAATCTAGAACCTATATTCACAAAATTTATTTTGGTAATAGGAGAAAAACTGGCCGGGAGTTCACCAAAACGGCAGTTACAGCCGTGGTGATGAGACTGTTTCTCAAGAGGTGCCATAGTCGTGGGGATTTTCAAGACATTAGGTTTAAAAATTAGGTATGGATAGATCTAGCAGTCGCTAGCGTCTCCACCACTTAAGGCAGACTGACACAAAAATTCTTATAGATACCAGTTATCGCCAAGAAGAAGGTCACTAATAATCAGATTCGTCTGATAAAAATTTTTAACAAAAAGGTCAGTATTGGTCAAAACCCGAGAACTGATCATAAAAGGAGAAAAAAGATGAAAAACAATAACTTTGATAATTTTAACAACATGGACGACATTTTCAACCAACTCATGGGCAATATGGGTGGCTACCGTTCTGAAAATCGTCGTTATTTGATTAACGGGCGTGAGGTGACTCCCGAAGAGTTTGCCATCTATCGTCAAACTGGGAAACTGCCACAAGCTGAAGGAGCGCCAGCTTTTTCCCAAGAAAAAGGCGGAGCTACTATCAAAAATGATGGTATCCTAGCTAAGCTAGGTACAAATCTGACAGAGGAAGCTCGTCAAGGCAAGCTGGATCCTGTCATCGGTCGTAATAAGGAAATTCAAGAGACAGCTGAAATTCTGGCACGTCGCACTAAGAATAATCCGGTTCTAGTTGGTGACGCTGGAGTCGGGAAAACGGCTGTCGTCGAAGGCCTAGCGCAAGCTATTGTGTCTGGTGATGTGCCAGCCTCTATCAAGAATAAGGAAATCATCTCAATTGATATTTCTGGACTTGAGGCAGGCACACAGTACCGTGGAGCTTTTGAGGAAAATATTCAAAATCTCATTAGTGAGGTCAAGGAAGCGGGCAATATCATCCTCTTCTTTGATGAAATCCACCAAATCTTGGGCGCAGGCTCAACCGGCGGCGATTCTGGTTCCAAGGGACTTGCAGATATTATCAAACCAGCCCTTTCACGTGGGGAACTGACTGTAATCGGTGCTTCGACACAGGACGAATACCGTAATACCATCATGAAAAATGCAGCCCTAGCTCGACGTTTCAATGAGGTTAAGGTAAACGCTCCATCGGCTGAGGACACTTTGGCTATTCTTAAAGGCATTCGCTCTCTCTATGAGGAGCACCACAATGTTCTCTTGTCTGATGAGGTACTTAAGGCAGCTGTGGATTATTCCATCCAGTATATTCCACAGCGCAGCCTTCCTGACAAGGCCATTGACTTGGTAGATATGACAGCCGCTCACTTAGCGGCTCAGCATCCTGTTACAGATATTAAGACTATTGAGGCAGAAATAGCGGAGCAAAAAGCTCGTCAAGAGGATTTTGCAGCTAAAGAGGATTACGAAAAAGCCCTTCAAGCCAAAATTCGCATTGAAGAACTGGAAAAACAAAAAGCCAATCACACCGATAGCCAAAAAGTTACCGCCTCTATCAACGACATCGCCGAATCCGTTGAACGTTTGACTGGCGTGCCTGTATCGCAAATGGGAGCTTCAGACATTGAACGTCTCAAAGAAATGGCACACCGATTAGAAGGTAAGGTCATCGGACAAGACCAGGCCGTAGAAGCAGTAGCTAAAGCTATTCGCCGTAACCGCGCAGGCTTTGACGAAGGCAATCGTCCGATTGGTTCCTTCCTATTCGTCGGTCCAACTGGTGTTGGAAAAACAGAACTTGCGAAACAGCTAGCGCTGGATATGTTTGGTACTAAAGATGCCATCATTCGTCTGGATATGTCAGAATATAGCGACAAGACAGCTGTTTCTAAGTTGATTGGTACGACCGCTGGTTACGTGGGATACGATGACAATAGCCATACCCTGACCGAGCGTGTGCGTCGTAATCCTTACTCTATTGTGCTTTTGGACGAGATAGAAAAGGCAGATCCACAGGTCATCACCCTCTTACTTCAAGTGTTGGATGATGGTCACCTGACAGACGGTCAAGGAAATACCGTCAACTTCAAAAACACCGTGATTATCGCCACTTCCAATGCAGGCTTTGGTTTTGCTTCTTCTGAGGAAATGGCAGAGCTGCCTATCATGGACCGCATCGCCCCATACTTCCGCCCAGAATTTCTCAATCGCTTTAACGGTGTTATCGAGTTCCACAAACTCAGCAAAGATGATTTGAAAAAAATCGTTGCCCTTATGTTGGAGCAAGTCAACCAAACTCTGGCGAAAAAGGACATCACATTGACCGTAGCAGATGATGTCATCAACTACTTGACTGAAGCAGGTTACGATGAAACCATGGGTGTACGCCCCTTACGCCGTGTTATTGAAAATGACATCCGTGACAAAGTGACCGATTACTACCTTGACCATACAGAAGCAAAAAACTTACTTGCTCACATGGTGGATGGACAAGTAGTGATAAAAGAAGCCTAAGGCAAAAGAAAAGTGACTTTCAAAATCGAAAGTCACTTTTCAAGTTCTCTTAAATAGTTTTCTGTCTTCATCAACATCAAATCGTTATTATAAATTTTATATAAATCTCTGGCCTCTTGATAGTAGTGGCGTACTTTGTCAATATCCATAAAATGTCTACCAGCATTTCCTATGATAACCAATAAATGAGCCAGTTGGTAACTGGGGCTCGTGCTCCTTACAAGTCTTAATCGTTTCTAGGGCAATTTCTGCCGCCTCCAAGTACCTTTTTTTGATTGCAAGTAATGAGCATAGTTATAGCGAACACGAAGATAGTCAAAAAGGTGCTCTTGATTTTGATCTGTTCTGTTTTGGACTATCTCGACTTAGACAAAAAGATTTATGAATTATCAGGGGAGAGTCACAACGTTGTTGCTCTAGTCAAGGTTATTTTGGGAAATCCAACAATTATCCTGGCCGATGAACCGACAGCTTCAATTGATCTAGAGACAGAAAAAGCTATTATGTCAATTCTCCTTGCCCTCCGCATTGATAAACGAACGATCACTATCGCAACGCATAACCCCTCAATTTGGGAAATGGCTGATGAGTTTTTTTCGATTGATGAGTTAACTAGTTGCTAAAAAGTTCTCATTCTTGAGAACTTTTTTGTATTTTAGCTTTTCAAGGGCTGAGAAAAAGGGTATAATAGGATTATTGATAAATTTTTAGAATATTTTGAAAGTAGCTCTGCTATTTTCCATAGGAGACACGATATGGGATATACAGTCGCAGTTGTCGGTGCCACTGGTGCCGTAGGAACTCAGATGATAAAAATGCTGGAAGAATCAACTCTTCCTATCGACAAAGTCCGTCTTTTGGCGTCTGCTCGCTCAGCGGGTAAGACTTTGCCCTATAAGGGTGAAGAACTCACAATTGAAGAGACGACCGAGACAGCATTTGATGGTGTTGATATCGCCCTTTTCTCAGCTGGAGGCTCAACCTCTGCCAAGTATGCTCCTTATGCGGTAAAAGCTGGCGCAGTTGTGGTTGATAATACATCATACTTCCGTCAAAATCCAGATGTGCCGCTGGTGGTGCCAGAAGTTAATGCGCACGCCATGGATGCTCACAAGGGCATCATTGCTTGTCCTAATTGCTCAACTATCCAAATGATGGTAGCACTTGAGCCAATCCGTCAAAGATGGGGGCTGGATCGTATCATCGTCTCAACTTATCAGGCAGTTTCTGGAGCTGGTGCGACAGCTATTCAGGAAGCGCTGGGGCAGTTGCATGAAGCCGTTGTTGATGGAGTGAATCCGAAAGACTTAACAGCTAAAATCTTGCCATCAGGTGGTGATAAAAAGCACTATCCGATTGCTTTTAATGCCCTACCACAAATCGACCTCTTCACGGACAATGACTACACTTATGAAGAGATGAAGATGACCAAAGAAACCAAGAAAATCATGGAAGATGATTCTATCAAGGTTTCAGCAACTTGCGTTCGCGTGCCTGTATTGTCAGGACACTCTGAATCTGTCTATATTGAGACAAAAGATCCAGCTCCAATTTCTGATGTGAAAGAAGCTATTGCGAAGTTCCCTGGTGCCGTTCTGGAAGATGATCCAAGCCAACAACTTTATCCTCAAGCTGTTAATGCGGTTGGACGCCGCGAGACCTTTGTTGGTCGTATTCGTAAGGATTTGGATGCAGAAAACGGAATCCACATGTGGGTGGTTTCAGATAACCTTCTTAAAGGAGCTGCTTGGAACTCAGTTCAAATTGCAGAAAGTCTTCACGAGCGTGGCTTGGTTCGTAAGACAGAAGAAATGGTCTTTGAACTCAAATAAATGGTATATGAGGCTGAATCTATTTTCAGCCTTTTTATCAAAACATGGAAAATGTGAGAGTATGATTTCCCGAAAACTCATCAATGATTTAGGAGTTTAGATTATGTCAATTCAAGATTTAAAAAATGTAAAAATAATAACTGCCATGATTACCCCTTTCAAAGAGGATGGCTCTATCAACTTTGAAGCTCTGCCTGATTTGGTAGAACACCTACTAGCACACCACACAGAAGGTATTTTGTTGGCGGGAACAACCGCTGAGAGTCCAACGCTGACTCATGATGAAGAATTACAGCTTTTCGCTGCGGTGCAAAAAATCGTCAATGGACGCGTGCCTTTGATTGCAGGTATTGGTACAAATGATACCCGTGACTCCATTGAGTTTGCCAAAGAAGTTGCAGCTTTTGGTGGCTTTGCGGCAGGACTTGCTATTGTCCCTTATTACAACAAACCGTCTCAAGAAGGAATGTATCAGCATTTCAAAGCTATTGCAGACGCGTCTGACTTGCCAATTATCATCTACAATATCCCAGGTCGTGTCGTGGTAGAAATGACCCCTGAAACCATGCTCCGCCTTGCCCAGCACCCTAATATTATCGGTGTCAAAGAGTGTACCAGCCTTGCCAATATGGCTTACCTGATTGAAAACAAACCGGAAGATTTTCTGATTTACACAGGTGAGGATGGGGATGCTTTTCACGCGATGAACCTTGGAGCAGACGGTGTCATTTCGGTTGCTTCTCACACTAATGGTGATGAAATGTATGAGATGCTTACTGCTATCGAGAATAATGACATCAAGTCAGCGGCAGCTATTCAACGCAAGTTTATCCCTAAAGTCAATGCTCTCTTCTCATATCCAAGTCCAGCCCCTGTTAAAGCGGTGCTTAATTATATGGGATTTGCTGCAGGTCCGTTGCGTCTGCCACTTGTAGCAGCACCAGAAGAAGACGCCAAGCGTATCATCAAAGTAGTCATTGATGGTGATTATGAAGCCACTAAAGCAACCGTGACAGGAGTAGTGAGACCTGATTATTAAAAGGAGTTTTCAATGGTAAGAGTTAGGCGAGCTGAATTGAAAGATGTGGCTGAGATTATCGCTATTTGTAGCGCTGGTTGGCAAGAGACTTACAAAGACTTAGTGTCTCAATCCTGCATTGACCAAGTGATAAAGGAGTATTACAATACTGTCAGTGTGACCAAAGAGGTTACTGAAAATTCTCCCAATTTTCACGGCTACTGGGTGGCAGAGAAGGACGATCAAGTTTTGGGTTGTATTGGTGGTGGCGTTGACGGAGAAAATGCAGGGCATGTCTATGTCTTCTACGTCCATCCAGCCATGAAAGGTCAAGGGATTGGAACAGCTTTACTGAATGCTTTTACAGCCTATCAAAAGGAAACCTATGGCATCACCGAGCAGTGGGTGACTTCTCTGATGGAAGGTAATCTTATCGGTCAAGCCTTTTATGAAAAATCAGGTTTTGTTTTTGATTACGCTACCGAAGACAAACAAGCAGAGCATTCAAATAGAAGTTTTCACCTAAAACGCCCAGTCTAGTCGAAAAAACTTGACAAATCATGAAAACATTTGCATAATGAATGTAAAGATGAAAACCAATGAAAAGAGGTGTCCATATGCAAATTATCAAACGTGACGGACAGATTGCTGAATTTGATCCTGATAAGATTTATCAAGCTATTATCAAAGCAGCGCAGACTGTTTATGTGATTGATGAAGACTGGCGTCAAAAGCTAGCGCAGGTGACCAAAAAAGTTGTTATTGATTTACAAGAAGCGCAAGCAGAGCGTCCAACTATTAGCATGATTCAATCCTGCGTGGAAAATCGTCTCATGGATGCTGGCTATATCAACATTGCAGAGCACTATATTTCCTATCGTCTGCAACGTGATTTAGAGCGCAATGGTTATGGAGATAGAATTGTCGTACATTTGCGCTTTGAACAGATTAAATAAGATTAGGAGCTAAGGCTCCTTTTTTCGACTTTGACGAGAAAGTGTAAAAGAGGATTGTAATGAATACGATTGACCTTAATCAACCAGTTTTTGAGCTTGTGCAAAATAACCCCGAATTGAAAGACATTCTAATTGACCTTGGCTTTAAGCCTTTGGGAAATCCAGCCATGCTGAATACAGTGGGAAAAGTAACCAGCTTGAAAGCAGGTTCTAAAATGATTAAAATCCCCTTAGAAACAATTAAGTATACCTTAGAATGCCATGGCTATGATACGATTGGAGGATAGCATGACTGATAATCGCATTGAAATCTTAAAAGATATTCTTCTGGACTTACACAATGGTGCGACTCCAGAAAGTGTTCAGGCTCGTTTTGATAAACACTTTAAAGGCGTATCAGCCTTGGAAATTTCCATGATGGAGCATGAATTGATGTTAGCTGACACAGGAATCACCTTTGAAGACGTGATGAGTCTATGCAATGTTCATGCTAATCTTTTTAAAGGGGCTATTTCAGAGGTTGAGGTGCCAGATGCTGAGCAAGAAGGACACCCTGTCTATGTCTTTAAGCAGGAAAATTTGGCGCTACGCTCTGCTATGCTCCGAATTCGTCGAATTCTTGAAAATGTTGCTAAGCCAGAAAATAATGAGTTTAAGGATGACTTGCTTAAAGGGCTTCGCCATCAGGTTGCCTTATTAGGGCAGTTTGATAATCATTATGTTCGTAAAGAGAAGCTCTTTTTCCCAATTATTGAGCGTTATGGGCATGATGCTCCACCTAAGGTTATGTGGGGAGTTGACGATGACATCCGTGCCCTGTTTAAGCGATTCAAGCTCCAGATTGACCGATTTCCAGAAGCAGGTATAGAAGAAGTGGCTCATCATTTTGAACAATTTGCTAAAGAGTTTGAAGAAATGATTTTTAAGGAAGAAGCGATTCTTCTTATGATTTTACTTGAAACCTTTACTCAGGATGATTGGCTGGCTATCGCTGCGGAGAGTGACACTTATGGTTACGCCATTATCAAGCCAACAACTACTTGGCTTCCATATCGTGAGTCTTTTGAGAAAAGCAGTGCTGACTCAGATGATGTGAAAGATGTCTCAAATGTTCAAGTCATCGAGACATCTGAAGGAACCTTCACAATTACCTTTACCCCTAAAGAGAAGAACCTTCAAGTAGATAGACACACACAGCAAGCCTTCGGCAATGGTTATCTCTCTGTCGACCAAGCTAACCTCATTCTCAACCATCTGCCACTAGAAATCACCTTTGTCAACAAGGAGGACATTTTTCAATACTATAACGATAGTGTCCCTGCAGAGGAGATGATTTTCAAGCGCACACCATCGCAAATTGGTCGTCACGTAGAACTCTGCCATCCTCCAAAAATTCTAGACAAAGTGAAGAAAATCTTCCAACTCTTGCGCACAGGACAAAAAGATAAGATCACTATGTGGTTCAAGTCAGAAAGTCTAGGGAAATTCGTCCATGTCACCTACGCAGCTATCCATGATGAACAAGGTGATTTTCAAGGCGTCCTTGAATATGTCCAAGACATTCAAGATTTTTTTGAATTGGACGGGGACGTCATGAGAGAAATTCGCTAATAAATTAAAATCTCGCCAAGTGATGAGATTTTTTGTATAATAGACTTTATGATTTCAGGAATTATCAATTTAAAAAAAGAGGCAGGCATGACTAGCCACGATGCGGTTTTTAAGCTCCGCAAAATTTTAAAAGAGAAAAAAATCGGTCATGGGGGAACACTTGATCCCGATGTGACAGGTGTTTTGCCCATTGCTGTGGGAAAGGCTACTCGTGTTATCGAGTACATGACTGAGGCTGGCAAGGTCTATGAGGGAGAAATTACCATCGGATTTTCGACCACGACTGAGGATGCTTCGGGTGAGGTCGTTAAGACCACATTAGTTTCCGACTTGACCGAGGATGAGATTGATGTAGCTATGGGCAGATTCGGCGGCAATATCACACAGATACCTCCTATGTATTCAGCGGTTAAAGTCAATGGTCGTAAGCTCTACGAATATGCTCGCGCAGGTCAAGAAGTGGAAAGACCAGTACGTCAGGTGACAATTACTGAGTTTGTTCGGACATCTCCAGTATCTTTGGAAAATGGCAAAGCTGTTTTCGCATTTCGTGTGATTTGCAGTAAGGGAACTTATGTGCGTACCTTAGCTGTTGATTTGGGTGCTGCGCTTGGATATGCTAGTCATATGTCGGCACTCCAAAGAACTGCTTCAGCCGGTTTGGAACTCAGCTCGGCCTTGACTTTGGAAGAAATTACAAAAAAAATAGCTGAAGATGATTGGAGCTTTATGCTCCCTATTGAGTATGGTCTTGTCGATTTACCAGCTGTAGAGTTGACCGAGGAAGAAGTAACTGAGATTTCTTTTGGTCGTCGAGTTGCTCTAGAGACTAGCGCAGACTTGATCGCAGGTTTTCACAAAGGTAAGGTGATTGCCGTTCTGGAGTCTCGCGACGACCTCTTTAAACCTAGAAAAGTATTGATTTAAGATGAAAATTGTAACCATAAAAGACCACCATGATTTGGTGGCAAGCCAACCCACACCCACGGTTTTGGTCTTGGGCTATTTTGACGGGCTTCATTTGGGGCATAAAGCCCTCTTTGATAAGGCAAAAAAAATAGCAGAGCAGAAAAAAATCTCCATTAGTGTTTTAACCTTTTATGAATCACCAAAACTGACCTTTGCACGCTTTACCCCTGATCTCTTGCTCCATCTGACTTATCCCGAAAAGCGCTATGCAAAATTTGAAGAATACGGGGTTGATATACTGTATTTGACTAATTTCACTAGCGATTTTGCCAAGACTTCCTCAGATGATTTTATTCGTCACTATGTTGAAAAATTGCAAGCGCAAGACATAGTAGTTGGTTTTGACTATCAATTTGGCCATAACAAAACAGACAGTGACTACCTAGCTCGAAATACTAAAGCAACGGTTCATACGGTAGCAGAGGTTCAACTGCAGGGAGCGAAAATTTCATCCAGCCGTATTCGTGAAGCCATTGTCAATGGCAATATGGAGCTGACGAACCAGTTACTGGGCTATACCTTTTCAACGCGGGGAATTGTGGTTCATGGAGATGCTCGTGGCCGTACCATCGGTTATCCGACAGCAAATTTAGCTCCTATTGATAGAACCTACCTGCCCTCAGATGGTGTTTACGTCACTGATGTCTGTGTAAAGGGGCAGCGTTTTCGTGCCATGACCTCAATCGGTCAAAATGTTACCTTTGGTGGAACAGAGTTGCGCCTTGAGGCTCACATTTTTGACTTTGAAGGCGAGATCTACGGCGAGGAAATTGAAATTTTTTGGTTGACAAAAATTCGCGAAATGGTGAAATTCTCAGGAATCGATGACCTGATTACTCAGCTGGAAAAAGATGAAGAATTTTCAATAAATTGGGCATAAATTATCAAAAAAGTCTAGAAATTTACCCTAAAATTTTGTATAATATGGTGTAAAGAGTTAAGGATAGAGGCGGTTTTGACATGATTACCCTATATTTATCGCCTAGCTGTACCAGTTGTCGTAAAGCGAGGGCATGGTTATTAAAGCATGACGTTGAGTTTCGCGAACATAACATTATCACAAGTCCTCTGACACGTGAGGAATTGTTAGACATTTTATCTTTTACTGAAAATGGGACTGAAGATATCATTTCAACACGGTCTAAGGTTTTCCAAAAGCTTAATATTGATGTAGATGAACTTTCTGTCTCTGAATTAATTAAGTTGATTGCTGAAAATCCTAGTCTTCTTCGTCGTCCTATCATCATGGATAAAAAACGGATGCAGATTGGCTTTAATGAGGATGAAATCCGTGCTTTTTTACCGCGCGATTACCGCAAACAAGGGTTGCGACAAGCAACTATTCGGGCAGAAATTGAGGGAAAACATGCATAAGAGTTATTCTTATCCACTTGATTTGACTTGGAGCACTGATGAACTAACTTCAGTGCTCTCTTTTTTGAACCAAGTAGAATTAGCCTACGAGGCTAAGGTAGAAGCTGAAAAATTACTGGAAAGCTATGCCATTTTCAAAAATATTGTCAAAAGCAAGTCACAAGAAAAACAAATTGACCGCGAATTTGAGGCTAGCAGTGGCTACTCGACTTATCGGGCGGTACAGGCTGCAAAGAGCAAAGGGAAGGGCGTGATTTCACTTGGAAAATAAGTTTTCCTTTGCACAAACTTTGATAAAAAAAGCTGGTGCATTGGCTATTCAGCAAATGAATCAAGTTTTTGACGTGACAGTAAAAACTCGCCAAGATGATATAGTGACTTCGGTTGACACGACTATCCAGACTTTTTTGATTCAACAGATTAAAGACAAGTACCCAGAAGATTGTTTTTTAGCAGAGGAGGAGAGCTGTCAGTCCCCTCTTTCAGAAGGGCGTATTTGGGTAATTGATCCCATTGATGGTACCTTAAACTTTGTGACGCAGAAATCTGATTTTGCCATCATGCTTTCCTATTTTGAAAATGGCGTGGGACAGTTTGGATTGATTTATGATGTCATGGCTGATAAACTCTACTCAGGAGGTGGCATTTTTCCAGTCACTTGCAATGGTGAGAAACTCTCAGCCTTCGATGGTCGGCCGCTTAATCAATCTATTGTAGCTTGTAATACTGGAATGCTCCTGAAAAATAGTCACAATGTGGCAGAGTTACTCAAAAATGTTTTAGGTATCAGAAACTACGGTTGTGCTGGGCTCAGTATGGCAAAGGTTCTGACCAATCAACTCTGGGCTTATTTTTCAAATGTCTACCCTTGGGACTATGTAGCTGCTAGTATTATGGGCAAGTCATTGGGTTATGAATTGATGAGTTTAGATGGACGAGATGTTGATTTTAAGAGCCGTCAAATGGTCGTCTTTTTCCCAAGTCAGTATAAAACAGAACTTCAGTCACAATTAAGTTCAAAAGAATGAAACTGAACCTTTGGCAGTTTCATTTTTTTTGCTTAAATATACTGATTTTAGTATAATAGTAGCATGTATTTACCTGAAAAATTTATCGAAAAATATGGCTACCTCTTGGGGGATGAGGTTGATGAGTTTTTGGCAACATTTGAGAGGGATCCTGTTTCAGCTTACCGCCTCAACCCGCTCAAGAGCGGTCAAAAAATTTTTTTAGATGCCATACCTGAGACACCTTGGGGATATTACGGAAAAGTTTCTGGGAAAAGTGCAGAGCATGTCACGGGACTTGTCTATTCCCAAGAACCTGCTGCTCAGATGGTTGGCCAAGTTGCTGCACCCGAAAAAGGCATGCGAGTGCTTGACCTTGCTGCAGCCCCAGGCGGCAAATCTACTCACCTGCTCAGCTATTTGCAAAATACAGGTCTATTGGTCAGCAATGAAATCTCTACCAAGCGCAGTAAGATTTTAGTAGAAAATATCGAACGCTTCGGAGCCAGAAATGTTGTGGTAACTAATGAGTCTGCAGACCGTTTAGCAAGAGTTTTTGAAGCTTACTTTGATGTCATTGTCTTTGATGGGCCTTGCTCTGGTGAGGGAATGTTCCGTAAGGATCACCAAGCCACTCAATACTGGCATGAGTCTTACCCAGCAGAATGTGCTGATTTGCAAAAATCTATTCTAAGAGATGCAATGAAGATGCTGACACCAGGCGGACGTTTGGTTTATTCCACCTGTACTTGGGCACCTGAAGAAAATGAAGAAGTTGTCAAATGGCTACTTGCTGAATATGATATGGAGTTGATTGACATCCCCAAACTTAATGGCATGCTTGAGGGGATTGACATGCCTGAGGCGGCTCGCATGTATCCCCACCATTTCAAAGGGGAGGGACAGTTTGTGGCACACCTTCGCGATAGGCGCAAACCAGAGTCAAAAAAAGTTAAAAGTCCAAAATCAAATCTAACACGCGAGCAAGTGCAACTCTGGCAAGATTTTGCCCAAAAGCATATAAAAATCCAGTTATCAGGAACTTTGCAAACCTTTGGAGATAATCTTTATCTCTTACCCAAAGAGCTACCTGATATGAAAGGGATAAAAATTGCTCGCAATGGCCTGTTTTTGGGGACCTTCAAGAAGAAGCGTTTTGAACCATCTTTTGCACTGGGGTTAGCTCTTTCACCCGATGATGTAGAACAGTTTGTAAAAATTGATATAGAACAGTTTGAGTTTTATGTAGCTGGAAATACCATCAATTTATCTGAAAACTTACCAAATGGGTGGTATCAAGTCGTCATAGAAGGCAATGGCATGGGCTTTGGTAAGGTTGTCGGAAGAACTTTGAAAAATTACTTTCCCAAAGGTCTACGTTTTAATGTCTAAGTGTTATGGAATACAATTTTAAACATTCTTCTGGATAGCATGACTTTTCATGTGTTATCATGTAATTGGAGCGCAACTCCACAGTTGTTTTCAGAAAAAATGAAAAGGAAAAACAATGACAAATAAGAAAAAATCTAAGTGGCAAGTCCTTGCCCTAATAGGCTTGTCAAGTGTTACCCTCTCAGCATGTTCTAGCTGGATAGATCGTGGTGAATCTATCACTGCGGTGGGGTCAACAGCATTACAACCACTCGTTGAAGCAGCGGCAGATGAATTTGGTTCAACTCATATTGGAAAATCTGTAAATGTCCAAGGTGGTGGTTCTGGTACTGGACTTTCCCAAGTTCAATCAGGTGCGGTTGATATTGGTAACTCGGATGTGTTTGCTGAGGAGAAGGACGGAATTGACGCGTCAGCCCTTGTTGATCACCAAGTAGCAGTAGCTGGTTTGGCTGTTATCGTTAATAAAAAAGTCACTGTTGATAATTTGACGACAGAGCAACTGCGTCAGATTTTTACTGGCGAAATTTCCAACTGGAAAGAAGTGGGTGGAGATGATTTGGAAATCACCATCATCAACCGTGCAGCCTCGTCAGGTTCTCGCGCAACTTTTGATGACGTCATTATGGGTGGTCAATCAGCCAAGCAGAGTCAGGAACAAGATTCCAATGGTATGGTTAAATCGATTGTAGCGCAGACGCCTGGAGCAATTTCTTACCTAGCTTTTGCTTATATGGATGACTCTGCCAGCACCTTAAAATTAAATGGCTTTGCCCCAACACCTGAAAATGTGTCAACCAATGATTGGCCAATTTGGTCCTATGAACACATGTACACCAATGGTGATGCGACTAATCTGACCAAAGAATTTTTGGATTACATGGTTTCAAATGAGGTTCAAGAAGGTATTGTTGAAAGTATGGGCTATATTTCTATCAATGATATGAAAGTTACCAAATCAGCAGATGGTGTTGTTACGGAGAAGGAGGACTGATATGAAAAATGAAGAATTAGCCAAAAAACTCTTGTCGCCTTCAAAAAATTCACGATTAGAAAAATTTGGTCGAACCATCACCTTCATGTGCTTGGCTCTGATTGTTTTCATCGTTGCTATGATATTGATTTTTGTAGCACAAAAAGGGTTGTCAACATTCTTCGTTGACGGGGTGAGTTTGTCAACCTTCCTTTTTAGTGGTACTTGGAATCCAAGCCAAGATGAATTTGGAGCTCTGCCTATGATTATGGGTTCATTCATCGTTACCATTTTGTCAGCCTTGATTGCAACACCATTTGCCATTGGAGCGGCCGTTTTCATGACTGAAATTTCGCCAAAATATGGTGCCAAAATCCTGCAACCAGCTGTTGAACTTTTGGTAGGTATTCCATCGGTTGTTTATGGTTTTATCGGTCTTCAAGTGGTTGTACCTTTTGTACGTTCACTCTTTGGTGGTACTGGTTTTGGTATCCTGTCAGGGGTTTTTGTTCTCTTTGTTATGATTTTACCGACAGTAACCTTTATGACAACAGACACCCTTCGCGCGGTGCCTCGTCACTATCGTGAAGCCAGTCTTGCTATGGGAGCCACTAGATGGCAAACTATCTGGCGTGTGACCTTAAATGCTGCTCGTCCAGGTATCTTTACTGCCGTCATCTTCGGAATGGCACGTGCCTTTGGTGAAGCTCTGGCTATTCAAATGGTGGTAGGTAACTCAGCTGTTATTCCAACGTCGCTAACAACACCAGCCGCGACTCTTACCTCTGTCCTTACCATGGGAATCGGTAATACAGTCATGGGAACTGTTCAAAATAATGTTCTTTGGTCACTGGCTTTGGTCTTGCTCCTCATGAGCCTTGCCTTTAATATGTTAGTTAAATTTATTACGAGAGAGAGAAAGAGAAATTATGCACGCTAAAAAAATGGATAAATTAGCGACAGGTGTTCTTTATGCCATTGCTGGTATCATCGTCACCATTCTGGCGTCGCTCATTCTTTACATCTTGCTCCGCGGTGTTCCTCATATCTCATGGGACTTCCTGACTGGCAAGTCATCATCTTATAAGGCTGGTGGTGGTATAGGGATTCAGCTTTACAATTCTTTCTTCCTATTGGTTATCACACTGATTATTTCAGTGCCATTGTCTATGGGAGCTGGGATTTATCTTGCTGAGTACGCTAAAAAGGGACGCTTGACAAATTTCATTCGTACTTGTATTGAGATTTTGTCGTCACTTCCATCAGTGGTTGTCGGTCTCTTTGGTTACTTAATCTTTGTTGTACAGTTTGAGTATGGTTTCTCCATCATCTCAGGTGCCCTTGCCCTTACGGTCTTTAATCTTCCCCAGATGACTCGTACGGTGGAAGATAGCTTGCGTACGGTCCATCACACGCAACGTGAAGCTGGTCTAGCTCTTGGTATTTCACGCTGGGAAACTGTTGCTCACGTTGTAATTCCCGAAGCTTTACCAGGTATCGTTACAGGTATTGTACTTGCTTCTGGGCGCATTTTTGGTGAGGCAGCAGCCCTGATATACACAGCAGGTCAGTCAGCGCCAGCTATGGACTGGAGCAACTGGAATCCGCTTAGTGTATCAAGTCCAATTTCACCATTTCGCCAAGCAGAAACACTAGCTGTTCATATCTGGAAAGTCAATTCAGAAGGAACCATTCCTGATGGAACACTTGTATCGGCGGGTTCAGCTGCAGTGCTCTTGATTTTCATCTTGATTTTCAACCTGGCTGCACGTCGTCTTGGAAAATTCCTCCATGCAAAATTGACCTCTGCTGAATAAAAGGAGATTACATGACAGAATACAATTGGGATGAACGCCATATCATGACCTTCCCAGAAGAAAAGACTATCCTTGCGACCAAAGACCTTCACGTTTATTATGGTCAAAAGGAAGCTATCAAGGGAATTGATATGCAGTTCGAGAAAAATAAAATTACGGCTCTTATCGGCCCATCAGGGTGTGGAAAATCAACTTTTCTCCGAAGCCTTAATCGTATGAATGACACTATAGATATCGCAAAGGTAACAGGCGAAATTATGTATCAAGGGATTGACGTAAACGCGCCGGAAATCAATGTTTATGAGATGCGTAAGCACATCGGTATGGTTTTCCAACGTCCAAATCCTTTTGCAAAATCTATCTACAATAACATCACCTTTGCTCATGAACGTGCTGGTCTACGCGATAAGAAAGTCCTTGATGAAATCGTTGAAACTTCTTTAAAACAAGCTGCGCTTTGGGATCAAGTTAAAGATAAATTACATAAGTCTGCTTTCACACTCTCAGGTGGTCAGCAGCAGAAGCTCTGTATTGCTCGAGCAATTGCGGTTAAACCGGATATTTTGCTCATGGATGAACCAGCGTCTAACCTTGATCCGATTGCAACAATGCAGCTAGAGGAGACTATGTTTGATCTTAAAGAGAATTACTCTATCATTATCGTGACTCACAACATGCAGCAGGCTGCTCGTGCTAGTGATTACACCGCTTTCTTCTATCTGGGAGATTTGATTGAGTATGATAAAACTAAAAACATCTTCCAGAATGCGACTCTCAAATCGACCAACGACTATGTTACAGGACACTTTGGATAGGAGAAAATGATGACAGAACCTATATTACAAGTGAAAGACCTTTCAGTTTATTATAATAAAAAGAAAACCCTGAAGAGTGTTACCATGGATTTTTATCCAAATGAAATTACCGCTCTGATTGGACCGTCTGGATCAGGAAAGTCAACACTCCTTCGTGCCATCAATCGCATGGGCGATCTTAACCCTGAGTGGACTTTAACTGGCTCAATCATCTATAATGGTCACAACATTTATAGCCCGCGTACCGATGCAGTTGAGCTTCGTAAGGAAATCGGCATGGTTTTCCAACAACCTAATCCCTTTCCTATGTCAATCTACGAAAATGTAGTTTACGGTCTTCGTCTAAAGGGGGTTAAGGATAGAGCGGTGCTGGATGAAGCAGTTGAGAAATCACTGATTGGATCCTCTATCTGGGATGAGGTCAAGGATAGACTTCATGATTCAGCCCTAGGACTTTCAGGCGGACAGCAGCAACGCGTCTGTATTGCTCGCGTGCTAGCGAATAGTCCTAAGATACTTCTGATGGACGAACCAACATCTGCACTTGATCCAATCTCTGCCGGAAAAATTGAGGACACTCTCTACGAGCTGAAGAAAAACTATACTTTGCTTCTTGTGACGCGTTCAATGCAGCAAGCTTCTCGTATCTCAGATCGAACAGGTTTCTTCTTAGATGGTAGCTTGATTGAATATAACAAGACTAAAGAAATGTTCCTTAGTCCAGCAAATAAAGAAACTGAAGACTACATTACCGGTAAATTCGGTTAAACTTTTACAGTTTATGAAAGGAAAACTAAATGCTACGTGCACAATTTGAAGAAGAATTATCAAAGCTTCACAATCAATTTTATGCGATGGGAACGGAAGTCTTGGCGCAAATCCACAATGCTGTTCGTGCCTTTGTGACTCACGATCGTGACATGGCTAAAGAAGTGATTGAAAGCGATGTTGTGGTCAATGAATTCGAGACCAAGCTAGAGAAAAAATCTTTGGAGATGATTGCTCTGCAACAACCCGTTTCAACTGACCTTCGAAACGTTATCATGGTTCTCAAAGCTTCAAGTGATGTGGAGCGCATGGGAGACCATGCTACTGCTATTGCTAAAGCAACTATTCGCATGAAAGGCGAAGAACGTTTGCCAACTGTTGAAGAAGAAATTCGTCAGATGGGGAAAGTTGTAAGACATATGGTTGAGGACGCTCTTGAAGTGTATATGTCTGGTGACGATGAAAAAGCTTACGAAGTCGCAGCCTCAGATGAAATCATTGATGAGATGTTCAAGAAAATTCAAGCGATGGCAGTTGATGGTATTCGTGAAAATCCCGATACTGTTTTTGCAGGTAAGGAATACTTCCAAGTCATCATGTATTTGGAACGTATTGGTGATTACGCTAAAAATATCTGTGAGTGGGTCGTGTACCTCAAGACAGGTAAAATTGTTGAACTCTAAAAAATGTGATATAATGAGTGGGTTAAACCTGCTCATTTTTTGTGACAAAATAGAGTAGTTACTATTCAAAAATGAAAGGAGTGTTCAATGAGCTGGCCTCGTTGAACATGGGAGAAAAATAGTTTACCCTCCCTTATATATATTATGTCAGTAGAACATTTAATTACTAAGTTTATTCCAGAAAATTATAATCTTTTTTTGGATATTGACCGCCCAAGTAAGACTTTCAATGGTAATGTTGCCATTGCAGGTGAAGCTTTAGAGAACCACATATCATTGCATCAGAAGGATTTAACCATCACTGCAGTCTTGCTTGATAATGAAAAGTTGAATTTTCAAATGGATGATGAAAATGAAGCGGTGCATATTGACCTACCAGAGACTGGCAGTTTGACCCTTGTTCTTGAGTTTTCAGGAGTGATTACGGATAACATGTCAGGTATTTACCCTTCCTACTATATTGTTGATGGGGTGAAAAAAGAGATTATCTCAACACAGTTTGAAAGTCACTTTGCTCGTCAAGCCTTTCCATGTATTGATGAGCCAGAAGCCAAAGCAACATTTGATTTTTCATTGAAATTTGACCAAGAAGATGGAGACCTTGCTCTGTCTAATATGCCCGAAATCAATGCTGATCGCCGTCAGGAAACAGGTGTTTGGACTTTTGCTACAACACCTCGCATGTCATCTTATCTTTTAGCCTTTGCATTTGGTCAGTTGCAGGGAAAAACAGCCTACACAAAAAATGGAACTCTGGTTGGGTCCTATGCGACTGTTGCTCATAAACCTAGCGAACTTGACTTTTCTTTGGATATTGCGGTTCGTGTGATTGAATTCTACGAAGATTATTTCGGTGTGCATTACCCGATTCCACAATCTCTCCATGTTGCTCTGCCTGATTTCTCAGCGGGAGCTATGGAAAACTGGGGACTGGTGACTTACCGCGAAGTCTATCTGCTTGTTGATGATAATTCAACAGTCTCAAGCCGTCAGCAAGTAGCTCTTGTTATTGCTCACGAAGTGGCTCACCAATGGTTTGGTAACCTTGTTACAATGCAGTGGTGGGATGACCTCTGGCTCAATGAATCCTTTGCCAACATGATGGAATATGTGGCAGTTGACGCAATAGAACCAAATTGGAATATTTTTGAAGATTTCCAAACCTCAGGTGTTCAAGCAGCTCTCAAACGTGACGCTACAGACGGTGTTCAGTCAGTTCATGTTGAAGTCAATCACCCTGATGAGATAAACACGCTATTTGATGCAGCCATCGTTTATGCTAAGGGAAGTCGTCTCATGCACATGCTCCGTCGCTGGTTGGGTGATGAGGCTTTCCGAGCAGGGCTTAAAATCTATTTTGAGCGTCATCAGTATGGCAATACCGTCGGTCGAGACCTTTGGAGTGCTCTTTCAGAGGCGTCCGGGCGCAACGTTGCTGCTTTTATGGATTCATGGTTGGAGCAGCCCGGCTATCCACTTGTGACCGTAAAAGTTGAAAATGATACGTTGACGATTTCACAAAAACAGTTCTTTATTGGTGAAAATGAACCTAAGAACCGCCTCTGGCAGGTACCACTCAACAGTAATTGGATTGGTTTGCCAGACACCTTGACAGAAGAAAGCATTAGCATCCCGAACTATAGCGCTCTTGTCGCCCAAAATGATGGTGCTCTACGCTTGAACACAGACAACACTGCACACTACCTAACTCAGTATGAGGGAGAGCTTTTTGACGCAATCATGGCAGATTGGGAAAATCTTGATAAGATTGCCAAGTTGCAAGTGATTCAGGAGCGTCGTCTCTTGGCAGAAGCTGGAGAGCTTTCGTACAGCAGTTTAGTTAGCCTAGTGGCGAATTTGACTGAAGAAACTGATTATACAGTCCTCGATGCTGTTGCTTTTGTATTAACGGGTCTCAAACGCTTCGTTGATGAAGAGAGTGCTGAAGAAGCGGCTTTGAAGAGGATTACTGCAAACGTTTTTGGCAAGAACTATGCCCGTCTTGGTTTTGAAAAGGCCGAAGGTGAGTCCGACGAAGATGAATTTATTCGACAATACGCGATTTCAAGTATGCTTTATGCTGAAAATGCTGACGCTATTGAAAAAGCAAAAGCTATTTTCGATGATTACAAAGATGATATCGAGAAGATTCCAGCTGCAATTCGTGCTGAGGTTCTGACGAACCAAGTCAAGCAAGCTGAAACGTCTGAATTAACAAAGCTTTTGATGGATACCTATGTGTCAACGACTGATGCCAGCTTCAAACGTCAGTTGGTGGCTGCTCTTGCTGAAACGAAATCAACTGATATGCTTGAAACTATTGTGGCGGCTTTCGAAAATAAAGATATTATTAAACCACAAGACTTATCTGCTTGGTATATGAATTTCCTACGCAAGCCTTTTGCCCAAGAAAGAGTTTGGGAGTGGGCACGTAAAGACTGGGAGTGGATTAAAAATGCTTTAGGTGGTGATATGAGCTTTGACGCTTTTGTCATCATTCCAGCAGCTATCTTCAAAACAGAAGAACGATTTAAAGAATATAAAGCATTCTTTGAGCCACAACTGACAGACATGGCGCTCAGTCGCAACATCTCAATGGGAATCAAAGACATTGCTGCCCGTATTAATCTGTTGACAGACAATAAAGCAGCTGTAGTAGCAGAATTGTTGAAATATTAAATTGAAGACTAGTTTTTACTAGTCTTTTTGATTACTTTAAGGAAAGTGGCGTATATTAATTTTAGAGAATTTTTTTAACGGTTTGCTACTGGGAAATATCCGAGTGTGTTATAATAGTTTTCAAGAAAGAGGTTACCCTATGATAAAAATTTTACTTGTAGAAGATGATTTGAGTTTGTCAAATTCGGTTTTTGATTTCTTAGATGATGGTTTTGCAGATGTCATGCAGGTTTTTGATGGGGAAGAAGGGATTTATGAAGCTGAATCCGGAATCTATGACCTGATTCTCTTGGATCTCATGTTGCCGGAAAAAGATGGATTCCAAGTTCTGAAAGAGCTACGTGATAAAGGGATTTCTACGCCAGTGCTAATCATGACTGCTAAGGAAAGTTTGGATGATAAAGGTCACGGATTTGAGCTGGGAGCAGACGATTATTTGACAAAACCATTCTATCTGGAAGAATTGAAGATGCGCATCCAAGCACTGCTCAAACGTTCTGGAAAGCTGACAGACAACAATCTCACTTACGGAGATGTCGTCGTTGACTTAACTACCAATGTGACAAAGGTTGATGGAGTCGAAGTTGAATTGCTTGGTAAAGAATTTGAACTTTTGGTTTATTTTTTACAAAACCAGAATGTGATTTTGCCTAAGACACAGATTTTTGACCGCCTCTGGGGTTTTGATAGTGACACGACAATCTCTGTAGTTGAGGTATACGTTTCAAAAATTCGTAAAAAATTGAGGGGCTCTGCTTTTGGAGACAATCTTCAAACCTTGCGAAGCGTGGGGTACATTCTAAAAAATGGTTAAAAAGTTCAAACTGTGGCGAAAAGACAAGGAAAATCCCAAAACTTTTTTCAGATTTTTCTCTGTTTTTACAGGGATTTTCTTTGTGATGACTGTCATTATCCTCCAGGTAATTCGAACGGGGATTTATTCTTCGGTTGACAGTAGTCTGGAAAGTGCGGTTGATTCGGTTAATAGTTATGTCAATATGGCAATGTCTCGTAGCCTCTACTTTGAGAATAATGAGACCGGAGTTGTTATCGAATCAGTTCCTAACAAAGAAAAACCTAATGATAAGTTAATGAATGTGGATGCTCTCTTTTTTGATGAGAATGGAAATCTTTTCAATACTGCGGATGCTTTTTCACAATTTTCTAATGTTGGTTTGAACACTAAGCACTTAGGTAAAATTATCGAAGGGAGTACTGAAACAAAGTTTGGGCAGGTTGAAAAATACCATGCTGTGACCGTTGAAGTGACTAATTCAAACTATCCTCAGGTCAAATACGCAACTTTTTTGGTGAGTGTCAAACAAATTGAGGAGTCCACGCAACGTTCATGCACCATAATCATCACTGTTATGATTATATTTTGGTTTATCTCAATCGGCGCAAGTGTCTATTTAGCTCACTGGTCTCGCAAGCCTATTGTTGAAAATTATGAAAAACAAAAGAGTTTTGTCGAAAATGCCAGTCACGAATTGCGGACACCTCTTGCTGTTTTACAAAATCGGTTAGAATCTCTTTTCAGGAAACCTGAGTCAACCGTTATGGAGAATAGCGAAAATATTGCTTCAAGTCTAGAAGAAGTTCGCAATATGCGGATTTTGACGACCAATCTTCTCAATTTGGCGCGTCGAGATGATGGGCTATATTTAGAAATGACGGACATCAATCCAGAATTTTTTTCTGATATTTTTAGCAATTATCAGATGATAGCGGATGAAGCGAACAAGGGTTTTGTCGGAAAAAATTTGGTAAATCGACGAATCAGGTCTGATAAAACATTGCTTAAGCAGTTGATGACCATTCTTTTTGACAACGCGGTCAAGTACACAGGCGATGACGGAAAGATTGATTTTGAAGTTAGAACGACGGAAAGACACCTTTTTATCCGTGTGGCTGACAATGGCTTTGGTATTAATGATGAGAATAAAAAGAAAGTTTTTGACCGTTTTTATCGGGTTGATAAGGCCAGAACGCGACAAAAAGGAGGTTTTGGTCTCGGACTTTCGTTAGCCAAACAAATTATTGATTCACTTGGAGGACAGATTACCATCAAAGATAACAAGCCTCAAGGAACAATTTTTGAAGTTAGACTATAAAAAGGCAACGCACTAAATAAGCGTTGCCTTTTTGACTGAATTTAGCCTCTTACTGACCTAGAGGATGAAAGTTTTACTTGATGACTGAAGTTTAAATCAATAACGTAATCTGCCTCTACCAGCCTTTCCTCAAACAGATATCTAGGATAAACACTGTTTCAGCAGATTTTTGAGAGTGTTGAGAATCTTTTTAGATAAGATGGTTTCCTTGAGATACTGATACTAGTCATCAAGGGATTAAAAAACGACCACAAGGGGTCGTGCGAATTAGCCAAGTTTAGCTGCAAGACGAGCTTTATCACGGCTAGCTTTGTTTTTATGAATCAAACCTTTAGTTTCGGCTTTGTCAATGCTTGAAGAAGCAGCACGGAAAAGCTCTTCAGTTGGGTTTGCTTCGAATGCCTTGATAGCAGTACGCATAGCTGATTTTTGAGCTGAGTTTTTAGCGTTTTCTTGAACGTTTTTCTCAGCGCGTTTGATAGCTGATTTAATGTTTGCCAATGTTCTTACCTCCATTTTTACTAACTTCCTTATTATATAGAAAAAGCAGTCATTTGGCAAGCTAAAATTACTTTTTCAGGTAAATTTCATCAATTTTATGATTCTTAGACTTATGTAAAATAAGCTCTGCACGATTTCTAGTTGGCTCGATATATTTTTCAAGATTGACTAGATTGATGGTTTTCCAAATATTTTTAGAAAAAGCTAGCGCTTCTTTAGCTGACCATTTGGTAAACTTGTGGTAATAGTTGCTAGTATCTTTCTCTGCCAAAGCCAGCAGAGCTTGAAAACGTTCCAAGTACCAATTTTCGATGTATTTACTGTCTGCATCAATATAGATAGAAAAATCAAAATAATCGCTCATGTAGAGACGTTCATTTTGCGGATTCTGAAAAACATTAATCCCTTCGACAATCAAAAAGTCAGGCGCAGACAAGGTCTGTAACTTATCTGGAACGATATCATAAATCTCATGAGAATAGACAGGAATAGAAGCGTCAGCTCCATTTTTCATAGCATCCAAGAAATTAATGAGAAGTTCCATATTATAGCTCTCTGGAAAGCCTTTTTTATCTAAAATATTGCGTGCAATGAGTGTTGCATTTGGATAGAGAAAACCATCAGTCGTGACCAACTCAACACGACTGTCCTTATAGGTACGAGTCAGAAGTAACTGCAAGAGGCGACTAGTTGTTGATTTTCCAACAGCAACTGAACCCGAGATACCGATGATAAAGGGACGTTTTCCCACATATTTTTGCAGGAAAATCCCTTTTGAAAAGGCCAGATTTTCTTGATTGTGTTTGTAAATTTGGATAAGGCTAATCAGTGGAAGATAAACATCAATCACATCTTGAATGTTGATTTTATCGTTTAAAGATTTGATGCTCTCTAGTTCTTCTTCCGTTAAAAGCGGAGCAGTAGTTTGATGGAGTTCCTGCCATCGGCTTCGAGAAATTTTTTCAAAATTAATAAATTCATTTGTCATAGTGATATTATAGCATTTTTCACGTTTAATCCGAGCTTTAACTATGTATTTTCGATAAAAATCGAACAACTTTTATAGATCAAAGAAGAACATCGTAAATGACAGGATAAATGTTCGGAAATTGCTAAAACAGAATAAATTTGGGAAGATTGCAACCGTTTACTGGGTGTGATATAATTAGAATCCGGGCTGAAAAGAAACTGAAGTAAGAGTTTCTATTGCCCTGTTTGAATGGAGAAGATATGGCTAATATGTACTATACAGAAAATCCAGATAGCGCTCACGACTTGCATGAACTGAGAGTGACGCTTTTAGGTGAGTCCTTTTCATTTATGACTGACTCAGGAGTATTTTCAAAAAAAATGATTGATTATGGAAGCCAGTTTCTTCTTAACTGCTTAGCATTTGAGTACGGTGATAGCCTTTTAGATGTTGGTTGTGGCTATGGACCTCTAGGAATTGCTCTTAGCAAGGTTCAAGGCGTTTCAGCGACGATGGTGGATATCAATAATCGTGCTTTAGATTTGGCAAAACAAAATGCAGCTAAGAATGGTGTTGCGCCAGCTATTTTTCAATCAAATCTTTATGAAAATGTGGAGGGGGCTTTTAATCACATCATCTCAAATCCTCCTATTCGTGCTGGTAAGGCGGTGGTTCATGAAGTTCTACAAGGAGCTTATGAGCACTTGGTAGATGGCGGTGACTTAACCATCGTTATCCAGAAAAAGCAAGGCGCACCCTCTGCAAAAGCCAAGATGGAGGATGTTTTTGGAAACTGTGAGGTTGTCAAAAAGGACAAAGGTTACTATATCCTTAGAAGCATAAAAGAAGGAAATTAAAGACACCTAAGAAATATGATAGGTATGTTTTGAAGAAAGGAGCTGTTGATAAATGATGAGAACTGTCGATTTAATTCAGAAAAAAAGAGATGGCTTGGAACTCACCACTGAGGAAATCCAGTGGTTAATTGCTGAATATACGAAAGGGGTTGTTCCTGATTATCAAATGGCGGCTTTTGCGATGGCGGTTTATTTCCGTGGCATGAGCATGAGAGAAACTCGGGATTTAACCATGAGTATGGTTGCTTCTGGTGAGCAAATTGATCTGTCTGCAATTCCGGGAATTAAGACAGACAAGCACTCCACGGGTGGTGTTGGCGATAAGGTTACTTTGATTTTAGCACCGCTAGTAGCTTCTTTTGGTGTGCCAGTGGCTAAGATGAGTGGTCGTGGCTTGGGTCACACAGGTGGTACTCTTGATAAATTAGAATCAATCAAAGGATATCAAATCGAGCGTACTCAAGAAGAATTTATCAAGCAAGTACAAGATATTGGTCTGGCGGTCATCGGCCAGTCTGATAACATGGTCAAGGCTGATAAACTTCTCTACGCTCTGCGTGATGTGACTGCAACCGTAGATATTATTCCTTTAATCGCTAGCTCTGTCATGTCTAAGAAAATCGCAGCAGGTGCAGACAGCATCTTGTTAGATGTCACGGTAGGTGATGGTGCCTTCATGAAAACTCTCGAAGATGCGGAAAAATTGTCTGAGACCATGGTTGCACTTGGCAGTGAAGTAGGTCGTAAAACCATTGCAGTCATTACAAACATGAGTCAACCAGTTGGACGGGCAATAGGAAATCGTTTAGAAGTTCTTGAAGCGATTGAAATCATGCAAGGCAAGGGTCGCAAGGATGTCACCCATTTTATCTGCGAATTAGCCCAAATCATGCTGAAACTAGCAGGTCTTGATAAGTCTTTGGATGAAATTCACGACGCCTTGGTTAATGGCAGAGCTCTACAAAAATTTGAAGACATGGTTGTAGCACAAGGTGGTGATTTAGAGGATCTGTATCGTCCATCCAGCGCAGCTTTTATCACAGAAGTGAAGGCCGAAAAAGAAGGCTATATCACGGCTTTGCCAGCCCTGGAATTTGGACTTTTCGCTATGAGACTGGGAGCAGGTCGAGCTGTAAAAACCGACTCTTTAGATTATGAAACAGGAATAGTGTTCGATAAAAAGGTCGGAGATGCTGTGAAAATCGGTGAAACGATTGGAAAAATTTACACAAACGAAATTTTGTGTGATGAAATGCTTACAGAATTTCAAAAAAATGTTAAAATAGATGATGAACGGGTTGAGTCACAAGAAATTCTAAAAATTATTAGTTAGTTACGAGGAAACATAATGTCTATTAACAAATATATTGACCATACTCTATTAAAACCAGAAAGCACTCAAGAACAAATTGATCAGTTATTGAAAGAAGCAAAAGAATACGATTTTGCTAGTGTTTGTGTCAATCCAACTTGGGTAAAATATTCAGCTCAAGCGCTTGCTGAATCAGATGTTAATGTTTGTACTGTAGTTGGTTTTCCCTTGGGGGCAACAACTTCGGCGGTAAAAGCCTTTGAGACAAGAGACGCTATTGCAAACGGTGCCGATGAGATTGATATGGTCATCAACATCGGAGCCTTGAAAACCGGCAACCTTGAACTTGTTGAAGAAGATATTCGTTCGGTGGTTGAAGCAGCGAATGGAAAACTGGTTAAAGTCATCATTGAGGCCTGCCTATTGACATACGAGGAGAAAGTAACGGCTTGCCAACTGTCAGTTAAAGCGGGAGCTGATTTTGTCAAGACATCAACTGGTTTTTCAACAGGTGGTGCGACAGTAGCGGATGTGGCTCTTATGCGTCAAACTGTTGGCCCAGATATTGGTGTCAAAGCAGCCGGTGGAGCACGCTCTCTAGCAGATGCAAAAGCTTTTATTGAAGCAGGAGCAACTCGACTTGGAACTTCATCTGGTGTTGCTATCATCAAAGGAGAGAAAGTCAATGGAGGCTACTAATCTAGTTGAGTTGGCTATTGAAGCGAGCAATCGAGCTTACGTGCCCTATTCGCATTTTCCAATCGGCGCAGCTCTTTTGACCGCAGATGGGACAGTCTATACAGGCTGTAATATTGAAAATGCTAGCTTCGGTTTAACAAACTGCGGGGAACGAACGGCTATTTTTAAAGCCGTATCAGATGGACATCTCAAATTATCTGAAATTGCTATCTATGGCCAAACATCCAAGCCTGTATCACCTTGTGGCGCATGCCGACAAGTTATGGCAGAGTTCTTTGAACCAACTGCCAAGGTGACCTTAATTGCTAAAAATGGTCAGACGGTCGAGACGACGGTCGGGGAGTTATTACCATACTCTTTTACAGATTTGACCTAATCTGTGTCTAACCTTCGGGTTACTTTATCATTTTAACTTGCAACTCTGTTGCATAAAATAATTTAGGGGGGTTCATAAACATGAACAAGAAATTTGTTGGACTTAGTCTAGCTACTGTTGCAGCACTATCTCTTGCTGCTTGTGGAAGTCGTACAGCTAAAAAAGATGCTGATTCTTCAGCGGATGCTAAAACAAGCGTAAAAGCTGCTATTGTTACCGACATCGGTGGTGTTGATGACCGTTCGTTTAACCAATCAGCTTGGGAAGGTCTTCAAGAGTGGGGTAATGCCGCTGGTCTTTCTAAAGGTAACGGTTATGACTATTTCCAATCACAAAGTGAATCAGACTATATTACGAACCTTGATTCTGCAGTTTCAGGTGGTTACAACCTAGTATTTGGTATTGGTTTTGCTTTGGAATCTGCGATTAAAGAAGTAGCTCCTAATAACACTGATACTAAATATGTTATTGTAGATAGTGTTGTCGCTGACCAAGATAACGTTGCTAGTGTTGGATTTGCGGATCACGAAGCTTCATACCTTGCAGGTGTAGCAGCAGCTAAATCAACTAAAACTAAAAAAGTTGGTTTCGTAGGCGGTATGGAAGGTGAAGTTATTGACCGTTTTGAAGCAGGTTTCGTAGCAGGTGTTAAATCTGTTGATAAATCAATCAAGATTGATGTTCAATACGCAGGTTCATTTGGAGACGCAGCCAAAGGTCAAACAATCGCTGCAGCACAATATGCAGCGGGTGCAGATGTCATCTTCCACGCATCAGGTGGTACAGGTAACGGTGTCTTTGCAGCAGCAAAAGCTGAAAACGAAACTCGTAAAGAAGCTGACAAAGTTTGGGTAATCGGTGTTGACCGTGACCAATCAGCAGAGGGTGCGTACACTTCAAAAGACGGTAAAGAGTCTAACTTTGTGTTGGCATCTACGTTGAAACAAGTTGGCGCTGCCGTTAAAGATATTGCAACTAAGGTAGCAGATGGTAAATTCCCTGGTGGCGAAATTGTCCGTTATACACTTGCTGATAAAGGTGTAGAATTGGCTGAAACTAACCTTTCAGAAGATGCTTCTAAAGCCGTAGCTGACGCTAAAAAAGCAATTCTTGATGGTAAAGTTGAAATACCAGAAAAACCTTAATTATAGTTCGAATAAGAATTCACATTCCGAAGAGGCGGCTGGCATCGGTCGCCCTTTTTTGGGAAAACTGGGAGATTTTCTCTCAGTAAAGCCTATCAATCTTGGTAGGTTTTACTGACAAAAAATGACAGTTTGAAAGGAATAGACTATGACACAGGATTATGTCATCGAGATGCGAGACATAACAAAGCGATTTGGTGAATTTGTTGCAAATGACCAAATCAACTTGAATGTCAAAAAAGGTGAAATCCATGCTCTTCTTGGCGAGAATGGTGCTGGTAAATCAACCCTTATGAATATGTTGGCAGGTCTCTTAGAGCCAACCAGTGGTGAGATTGTAATTAACGGTCAAACTGTTTCTATTGAGTCTCCGTCAAAGGCTTCTCAACTCGGAATCGGTATGGTGCACCAACACTTTATGTTGGTTGATGCTTTTACAGTTACTGAAAATATTATTTTAGGTAGCGAGACAACCAATCCAGCGGGCATGATTGATTTGAAAAGGGCTGCGGAGGAGATTACAGCCCTTTCTCAAAAATATGGACTAGATGTTGACCCTGCTGCAAAAGTCGCTGATATTTCGGTCGGCGCACAACAACGTGTTGAAATTTTGAAGACTCTCTATCGTGGTGCAGATCTTCTTATTTTTGATGAACCAACAGCGGTGTTGACTCCTGATGAAATTGCAGAGCTGCTAAAAATCATGAAAGTTTTGGTGTCTGAAGGAAAATCCATCATTCTGATTACTCATAAACTTGACGAAATTCGTGCAGTTTCAGATCGTGTAACGGTTATCCGACGTGGAAAATCCATCAAGACAGTTGAAGTCGCAGGTGCAACAAATGATGATCTGGCTGAATGGATGGTTGGACGCTCCGTTTCTTTCAAAACAGAAAAAATTGCACCAAATCCAAAAGAAGTTATCCTGTCCATAGAAAATCTTGTTGTCAATGAAAACCGAGGTATTCCAGCTGTTAAAAATCTTTCTCTTGAAGTTAGGGCAGGTGAGATTGTTGGTATTGCTGGGATTGATGGTAATGGTCAAAGCGAACTTATTCAAGCTATCACCGGACTCCGAAAAGCTAAATCTGGTAAGATTACCATTAAGGGTGAGGATGTCACGCACTACTCACCGCGTAAGATTACAGAGCTCAGCGTTGGACACGTACCCGAGGATCGCCATCGTTATGGTATGATTTTGGATATGACTGTGGCTGAAAATTTTGCCCTTCAGACTTACTATAAAGAGCCGATTTCTAAAAACGGCATTTTGAATTACTCTAAGATCAATGAAAAAGCTCGCCAACTCATGGCTGAGTTTGACGTTCGTGGTGCTGGAGAGCTCATCCCTGGAAAATCCCTTTCAGGGGGGAACCAGCAAAAGGCTGTTATTGCCCGTGAAATTGATCGAGATCCCGACTTATTGATTGTTAGCCAACCAACACGTGGACTAGACGTTGGAGCGATTGAATACATCCGTAAACGCTTGATTGCTGAGCGTGATAAAGGAAAAGCGGTTCTTGTCGTCAGCTTTGAGCTTGATGAAATTCTTGATGTATCAGACCGTATCGCTGTTATTCATGACGGAAGTATTCACGGCATTGTGTTGCCGGCTGAAACAAGTAAACAAGAACTTGGTAAGCTTATGGCTGGTGGCCATCTCAAGTAAGAAAGGAAATCAATATGCTAAAAAAATATGAAAGTATCCTGATTCCCTTGATGGCAGTCTTCTCTGGTCTGCTACTTGGGGCAGTGATTATGTTAGTCTTCGGCTATGACCCAATTTGGGGTTACGAAGAGCTCCTCTACACCGCTTTCGGATCTGTAAAGAGTGTCGGAGAAATTTTCCGAGCAGTGGCTCCGTTAGTCTTTACTGCACTTGGTTTTGCTGTGGCAAGTCGTGCAGGCTTCTTTAACGTTGGTCTATCAGGTCAAGCACTGGTAGGTTGGGTGTTTGCTGGTTGGTTTGCCCTAGCAAATCCTGATATGCCACGTCCTCTCTTAATTTTGGCAACTGTTGTTATCGCCATGATTGCTGGAGGAATTGCTGGCGCTATTCCAGGATTCTTAAGAGCATTTCTTGGGACCAGTGAAGTTATCGTAACCATTATGATGAACTACATCCTGCTCTATTTTTCAAACCATATTATCCGTGAGGTCTTTGCGGATGAATTGATGAAAAATACTGACTCAAGCATCAATGTTTCTGCCAATGCTTCCTACCAAACCGAATGGCTGCGAGCTCTAACAGATAATTCTCGTATGAATATTGGTATCTTCTTTGCCATCATTGCAGTTTTTGTTATCTGGTTTTTGTTTGCCAAAACGACTCTTGGATTTGAAATTCGTGCAGCAGGTCTTAACCCAACAGCTGCTGACTATGCTGGTATGAGTACAAAACGCACAATCGTTATGTCAATGATTATCTCTGGTGCTCTTGCTGGACTGGGAGGAGCAGTACAGGGACTTGGAACATTCCAGAATGTCTATATCCAGTCAGCTAACCTAGACATTGGTTTCAACGGGATGTCAGTTGCTCTCCTAGCATCGAATTCACCACTGGGAATTCCATTTGCGGCCTTCTTGTTTGGTGCCCTTTCAGTTGGATCATCAGGTATGGTTCGTGCCCAAATTCCACCAGAGTTGGTAAATGTTGTGACGGCTTCAATCATCTTTTTCATCGGTGTGAAATTCATTTTTGAGCAGCTATTAAAATCTAAACGTTTTGCGAAAGGAGATAAATAAGATGAGTTTAAACTTGTTAGCTTTACTAATTTCGCAGATGTTGATTTATTCTGCACCGCTTATTTTCACCAGTCTTGGAGGAGTTTTTTCGGAACGTGCGGGTATCGTAAACGTTGGTCTTGAAGGAACTATGGTTATTGGAGCTTTTGCGGGCGTCGTTTTCAATCTCGAGTTTGCACAGCAGTTCGGTAGTATAACTCCACTACTAGCTGTCTTAGTCGGCGGTATTGTAGGAATTCTCTTTCAAATGATTCACGCAACAGCAACCATTATCTTCCGTGCAGACCATGTGGTGTCTGGTACCGTGCTTAATCTTTTGGCGCCAGCTTTCTCAGTTTTCTTGGTAAAAGTTATCTATGGTAAAGGGCAAACGGACTCTATCCGTCAGTCATTTGGTAAGTTTTCATTTCCAGGTTTGGAAAAAATTCCAGTTCTTGGAGAGCTTTTCTTCAAGAACACTAGTTTGATGGGCTATGTTGCTATCGTAACAGCCTTTGTGGCTTGGTTTGTTCTTTATAAGACTCGCTTTGGTCTTCGCCTGCGCTCCGTCGGAGAACACCCACAAGCAGCAGATACACTTGGAATCAACGTCTATAAAATGCGTTTTGCTGGTGTCATGATCGCTGGATTCCTTGGAGGAATAGGAGGAGCCGTAAGCGCCCAATCTGTTAACATCAATTTCTCAGCAACGACAATCGTTGGTTCAGGATTTATTTCTCTTGCCGCAGTTATCTTTGGTAAGTGGAACCCACTTGGTGCGATGCTTGCTAGCCTTTTCTTTGGATTATCTCAAAGTTTGGCAGTTATCGGAGGGCAGTTGCCAGGATTGCAAAATATTCCAACTGTCTATCTTCAAATGGCACCTTATTTGATTACAGTAGTTGCCCTTGCTGCTTTCTTTGGAAAAGCAGTCGCTCCTAAGGCAGATGGTGTTAACTATATCAAGTCTAAATAATAAGAGGATGAGATTAACAAGAAGTTAATCTCATTTTTGTATAACAGATAATACAATGATATCGTGTTAAAAATGAGCTTCAGAGAGTTTTTAAACTTTACTATATAACAGTGAGCAAATTATTAGAAAGCGCTTTTGTTTTATGTTAAAATGACTAAGTAAACAAAATTTATTTTTTTGAAAGAGGATTTTACTATGTCTAAAATCGTTGTTATTGGTGCAAACCACGCAGGTACTGCCGCAATTAAAACTATGTTGACGAATTACGGTGATGCTAATGAAATCGTTGTTTTTGACCAGAACTCAAACATTTCTTTCCTAGGCTGTGGTATGGCACTGTGGATTGGTGAGCAAATTGCTGGTCCAGAAGGACTATTCTACTCAGACAAAGCAGAGTTGGAAAGCCTTGGAGCTAAAGTTTACATGGAATCACCAGTTGAGTCTGTTGACTACGACAAAAAAGAAGTAACAGCTATTGTCAATGGTGAGAAACACGTTGAAAGCTACGACAAACTTCTTTTTGCGACAGGTTCACAACCAATCTTGCCTCCAATCAAGGGAGCCGAGATCAAAGAGGGTTCACTTGAATTTGAAGCGACTTTAGAAAATCTTCAATTTGTAAAACTTTACCAAAACTCAGCTGATGTTATTGAAAAATTGAAAAATAAAGACATCAACCGTGTTGCAGTAGTAGGAGCAGGTTATATCGGTGTTGAGCTTGCTGAAGCTTTCCAACGTAAAGGTAAAGAAGTTGTTCTTATCGATGTTGTTGATACTTGCTTGGCAGGTTACTACGATAGAGATTTGACAGACCTTATGTCTAAAAATCTTGAAGAACATGGTATCCAACTTGCTTTTGGTGAGACTGTTAAAGAAGTTGCTGGTAACGGTAAGGTTGAAAAAATCATCACTGACAAGAACGAATATGATGTGGACATGGTAATCCTTGCCGTTGGTTTCCGTCCAAACACAGCTCTTGCGAATGGTCAAATCGAGCTTTTCCGCAATGGCGCTTTCCTTGTAAATAAACGTCAACAAACATCAAATCCAGATGTTTACGCTATCGGTGACTGTGCGACAATCTATGATAACGCAACTCGCGACACAAGCTATATCGCACTTGCTTCAAACGCAGTACGCACTGGCATCGTAGCAGCTCACAACATTTGTGGTACGGATCTTGAAGGTATCGGTGTACAAGGATCAAATGGTATCTCAATTTATGGACTTCACATGGTATCAACTGGTTTGACACTTGAAAAAGCAAAACGTCTTGGTTTTGATGCAGCTGTAACTGAGTATACTGACAATCAAAAGCCAGAATTTATTGAACATGGTAACTTCCCAGTGACCATCAAGATTGTTTATGATAAAGAGTCACGCCGTATCCTTGGTGCTCAAATGGTAGCACGTGAAGATATCTCAATGGGCATCCACATGTTCTCACTTGCTATTCAAGAAGGGGTGACAATTGAGAAACTTGCTTTGACAGATATCTTCTTCTTACCACACTTCAATAAGCCATACAACTATATCACAATGGCAGCACTTAGTGCAAAGGATTAAAAATGTCTGTAATCCTATTTTTAACCCTACCTTGCCAATTAGATAACTAGGCTATTCTAGTAGAAATTTTAAATCACCTCTAAGAAACTAGTAAGAAGGGGAACAGTCTAGTTGACTCTTTTAGGTTATTATTTAAATACTAGAAAGAATTGCTAGTATTTAGGCATTTATGTCAATACAAAAGTAATCAATGAAAAAAGCTGAACAGACATTCAGCTTTTTTTGCGGTTTAGGTAAAGAATATATAGAATTGCGAGAAAGTAGATGGAGAGAGAATAGTAGTGTGTCGTAGGTTTTCCAATTCCAATAACAAGCATCATTATTGGATAGCTTAATATTAAGGCTAGGCTTACTAAAAGATATTGAATACTATCTGTTGAAATAGCTTTCCAATCATGCCGCGTCATACCGAGTAAGGGAGTGAATAGTATCACGGAACTTGGAGTCTCTTTCATCAGAAAAGCCACAACATATAGAATAGTCATGAGTAGTAGAACGACATAAAATAATCTCTTACTAATAATTTTAGTAATCGGCTCTTTTTTCATCTCTAAAACCTCCAATTAATATAACATTATAATACAAAAATAGGTCATGTCAAGAAGAAAAGGAGATTCCATTATGGAAATCCCCTTTATACTGTTCTCAGACAAAATTAATTTTTGCAGGCTGCTGCAAACTCTTCTTTAGCAAATGCTTCATCAATGATTGCTTTCAATTCAGCCGCAGATGCTTGCATTTTTTGCAATTCCGCATCGCTAAGTGGGATATTGACTGGACGTACGATACCGTGTGCACCGATAATTGCTGGCTGTCCAACAAAGACATCTTCAACACCAGTGTATTGACCTGCTTGGAAGACTGACAATGGAAGCACCGCTTTTTCATCGTCAAAAATAGCTTTTGTGATACGAGCAAGGGCTACTGCGATACCGTAGTAGGTTGCACCTTTTTTATTAATGATTGAGTAAGCTGCGTCACGAACTGAGATAAAGAGATCAACAAGACCTTGTTCATCAATGTCGCGGTTTGCTTGAAGCCAGTCATAAAGTTTAACACCGGCAACGTTAGCGTGTGACCAAACTGCAAATTCTGAGTCGCCGTGTTCACCCATGATGTAAGCGTGAACTGAACGTGCATCAACCCCAATTTTATCAGCAAGTGCTTGACGGAAACGAGCTGAGTCAAGTGAAGTACCTGAACCGATAACGCGTTCTTTAGGGAAGCCTGAGAATTTCCAAGTTGAGTAAGTCAATACATCAACTGGGTTAGCTGCAACGAGGAAAATTCCGTTGAAACCTGACTCAACGATAGAAGTAACAACTTCTTTGTTAATACGCAAGTTTTTTTCAACCAAGTCAAGACGAGTTTCACCTGGTTTTTGTGGCGCACCAGCTGTCAAGACAACAAGGTCAGCGTCGTGGCAATCAGCATAGTCAGCTGCATAGATTTTTTTCGGTGAAGTGAAAGCCAATGCGTGAGAGAGGTCTTCTGCATCACCTTGAGTTTTTTCTTTAAAAATATCAATGATTCCAAGCTCTTGACCAATATTTTGTGTTACCAAAGCAAAAGCGTAAGATGATCCAACGGCACCATCACCGACAAGGATAACTTTTTTGTGTTGTTTAGTTGCAGTCATGTCTAAACATCTCCTTATTTTTTCTTCTGGGACATTCCCATACACCAATTATTTTATCACGTTCTCTGTAGTTTGTCACGGAAGAAAGGCTAAAAATGAAAATTGCTTACAGAAAGCGATGCCAATACTGAATTTTCAGGAAATTTATGATATAATAATAAAGACTTTTGGAAAGAAAAGAGGCATTTTTTCAAATGCAAGATAGAAATTTAGTAGATGTTAATTTGACTAGTGAGATGAAGACTTCCTTCATTGATTATGCTATGTCAGTTATCGTTTCACGGGCTTTACCAGATGTTCGTGATGGTTTGAAGCCAGTGCATCGCCGTATTCTTTATGGGATGAATGAGCTGGGTGTGACACCAGATAAACCACACAAGAAATCTGCCCGTATCACCGGTGATGTTATGGGTAAATACCACCCACATGGCGATAGTTCAATCTATGAAGCTATGGTTCGTATGGCTCAGTGGTGGTCTTATCGTCACATGCTTGTTGATGGGCATGGAAACTTTGGTTCCATGGATGGAGATGGTGCTGCAGCCCAGCGTTATACTGAGGCGCGGATGTCAAAAATTGCTCTGGAAATGCTACGTGACATCAATAAAAATACCGTTGACTTTCAAGATAACTACGACGGTTCAGAGCGTGAGCCACTAGTTCTCCCAGCACGTTTTCCAAATCTTTTGGTCAATGGCGCGACTGGTATTGCGGTTGGTATGGCGACCAATATTCCACCTCATAATTTGGGGGAATCTATTGATGCTGTGAAATTGGTTATGGACAATCCTGAGGTGACTACACGTGACCTGATGGAAGTCTTACCTGGTCCTGACTTCCCAACAGGTGCCCTTGTGATGGGGAAATCAGGTATTCATCGTGCCTATGAAACTGGGAAAGGCTCAATCGTCTTACGTTCTCGTACAGAAATTGAGCTAACTAAGACTGGCCGTGAGCGTATTGTGGTAACGGAGTTCCCTTACGGTGTCAATAAGACAAAGGTGCATGAGCACATTGTCCGTCTTGCTCAGGAAAAACGTATTGAGGGAATTACCGCAGTCCGTGATGAATCTAGCCGTGAAGGGGTTCGTTTTGTTATCGAGGTTCGCCGTGATGCATCAGCTAACGTTATCCTGAATAATCTCTTTAAACTAACTAGCCTACAAACTAACTTCAGTTTCAATATGCTAGCTATTGAGAAGGGAGTTCCAAAAATCCTCTCTCTTCGCCAAATCATCGATAATTACATTGAGCACCAAAAAGAGGTTATTGTTCGTCGTACTCGCTTTGATAAGGAAAAAGCAGAAGCTCGTGCTCACATTTTGGAAGGATTGCTGATTGCTCTCGATCATTTAGATGAGGTCATTGCTATCATCCGAGGCAGTCAGACGGACTCAGAAGCGCAGGCTGAGCTCATGTCACGTTTTGACTTATCAGAACGTCAAAGTCAGGCCATTCTTGATATGCGCCTGCGCCGTTTGACAGGACTGGAACGTGACAAGATTCAGTCTGAATACGATGACTTATTGAACTTGATTGCTGATTTGGCTGATATTTTGGCTAAACCTGAGCGCGTTGTGACTATTATCAAGGAAGAACTTGATGAGACCAAGCGTAAATATGCGGATGACCGTCGTACTGAACTGATGGTTGGAGAAGTGCTAACACTTGAAGATGAGGACTTGATTGAGGAAGAAGATGTCCTTATCACCCTTTCAAATAAGGGTTATATCAAGCGTTTGGCTCAGGATGAGTTCCGTGCTCAAAAACGTGGCGGACGTGGTGTACAAGGTACGGGTGTTAATGATGATGACTTTGTTAAGGACCTGGTATCGACTTCAACCCATGATCATCTCTTCTTCTTTACAAACTTTGGTCGTGTTTATCGTCTCAAGGCATATGAAATTCCAGAATACGGGCGAACTGCCAAGGGACTTCCGATTGTTAATTTGTTAAAACTTGATGAGGGTGAAACGATTCAAACAGTCATTAACTTGACCAAGGAAGATTTTCAAGGTAAACATTTCTTCTTCACAACTCGACAAGGGATAGTTAAGAGAACTAACGTTGCCGAATTTGCCAACATTCGTCAAAATGGCCTGCGCGCTCTTAATTTGAGAGAGGAAGATCAGCTGATTAATGTTATTTTGACAAGTGGAGAGGACGATATTATTATCGGTACTAGGACTGGTTATTCTGTCCGATTCCGAGAGGATAGCGTGCGCGGCATGAGCCGTGTTGCGACTGGCGTTAAAGGAATTACCCTTAGAGATGGAGATATCGTTGTTGCTGCCTCTGCCATTTCTCAAGACCAAGAAGTCCTAGTCATCACTGAAAAAGGATATGGAAAGCGTACTGCTGCTAGCGAATACCCAACTAAAGGTCGTGGTGGTAAAGGTATCAAGACTGCCAATATCACAGAGAAAAACGGTCCTCTTGCGGGGCTTCTGACGGTGTCTGGTGATGAGGATATTATGATTATCACTGACACAGGGATCATCATCCGGACTAGTGTTGCCAATATTTCACAAACAGGACGTTCAACGCAAGGGGTTAAAGTTATGCGTCTGGCTGATGAGGCTAAGATTGTAACCTTTGCTTTGACTAAATCAGAAGTGGCAGAAGTTGGTGGTGCTGATGAGGAAGAATAAGAAATCCTTTGGCAGATTTTTTCATAATTTGATTATTTTCCTGCTTCTGGTTGCTGGTTTAGCCTTGGTTTTTAATAAATCTATCCGCAATACCTTGATTGCTTGGAATTCAAATAAGTATCAAGTTTCACAAGTTTCTAAGGAAACGATTAATAAGAATAAGTCTGCAAAAACGAGTTTTGATTTCGAGGCAGTTCAGTCGATATCAACAGAATCTATTTTAAAAGCGCAAATGGAAGCGCAAAATCTCCCTGTTATTGGAGGCATTGCCATTCCAGATTTAAAAATTAACTTACCAATTTTCAAAGGGCTAGGTAATACAGAACTTTCATACGGTGCAGGAACCATGAAAGAAGATCAGATTATGGGACAGGGAAATTATACTCTGGCCAGTCACCATGTTTTTGCTATGGTTGGTGCTTCGCAGATGCTCTTTTCTCCGCTAGAAAATGCCAAAAATGGCATGTCCATCTACCTGACCGATAAAGACAACATCTATACTTATGTGATTACCAGCGTGGAAATCGTAGCTCCAGATTCAATTTATGTGTTAGCAGATCATGAAGGTATCAGTGAGGTGACCCTAGTGACTTGTACAGATGCCGAGGCAACTCAGCGTACGATTGTCAAGGGTGTTCTCGAAAATCAAACTACTTTCGACGATGCTGATCAGACTGCAAAAAAAGCCTTTGAACAAAGTTATAACCAAGTTTCTTGGTAAATCATTCGAATTGCTCCTTGTAAAAGGAGCTTTTTTATCTGAATATACTCCTTTCAGGAAGTGAACATTCTTGTGAAAACCCCTTGCAAATTTTCTGAATCAAGTATATAATATTAACACGCTATTCTGAATAGTCAGAAAATTAATTTAGGAGATGTTTTATGACAGAAAATAAGCAAAACTCAGTCTCAACTTGGCAAACGAAATTAAAAGCTATGGGACCTGGTGTCCTGATGGCCTCAGCCGCAGTAGGAGGGTCACACATTGTTTCATCGACTCAAGCTGGAGCCCTTTATGGCTGGCAACTAGCAGTCTTAGTGCTATTGATTAACCTTTTTAAATACCCGTTTTTCCGATTTGGCTCACAATACACAGCAGAAAATGGTAAAAACTTAGTTGAAGGTTATGCAGAGAAAGGAAAACTAAACCTCATTGTTTACTTCTTACTAAATGTTTTTTCAGCTATGGTTAATACAGCAGGCGTTGCGATGATCTGTGCAGCTATTATTTCTAACTTTTTCCCTAATTCACTTGGACTAAATGCGTCTCAGTGGACAGCTATCATTATTGTTGTTGTTTGGGGGATGCTTTTACTTGGAGGCTACAAGTTCCTCGATGGTTTATCTAAGTGGATTATGATTTCTTTGACAATCGCAACTGTAACAGCAGTTGTTGTTGCTCTCTTCCAGCACCGTGAATACGCTCCTGATTTTGTTGTTACCTCACCTTGGCAAATGGCTTCGCTTCCATTCCTAGTGTCTCTGATGGGCTGGATGCCAGCACCTATCGAAATCTCAACCATCACTTCCCTTTGGTCAGTAGAAAAAAGTAAGGAAGTTGACTTCAACGAAGATGATGCGACATTTGACTTCAACGTTGGTTATATCGGAACAGCGATCCTTGCATTGATTTTCCTAGCCCTTGGAGCCCTAATTCAATACGGAAATGGTGAACCTGTACAGGGAGCATCAGCAGCCTACATTGCGCAGTTTGTACAAATGTATGCTTCTGTATTGGGGGATTGGTCAAAACTTCTCATCACATTTATTGCCTTTCTCTGTATGTTTGGTACCGTGATTACAGTTGTTGATGGTTATTCACGCGCCAATAATGAAGCCCTACGTTTGTTGATGGGACGAGAAAAAGCTTCCCAAAAGGTTCTGACAGTTTGGATGACTTTAACCTCTCTTGCGGGTATTATCATTGCCTTTGCTTTTGCAGGTTCGGTTGCAACCATGCTTCGTTTTGCAATGGTGGGCTCTTTTATCACAACACCGTTCTTTGCCTATCTAAACTATAAATTGGTTGATAATGAGAAGCACCATATTGCTCCTTGGTTGAAATACCTTTCATGGGCAGGTCTTATCTATCTTTTTGGATTTGCTATCTTCTTTGTCTATGCTTGGTTTACAGGAGCAATCTAATACCACAAAAGCCTCCTTTTGGGAGGCTTTTTGATATGCAAAATACAAATAGTAAAACCGCTGAAACAACAGGTTTCATGCGGTTTGTTGAGTAACTTATTCTATTCCCACTCAATAATTAAAAAATAGCACAAGTAATAGATTTATCAATAGCTAATAATGAATGTGGCAGGGAAATAGGCAGGGATATTTTAAGAATAGAAAGTGAGGCTCTATGAACCAAAAAACAATAGTTATAAATTATTTATCTAAATATATAAAAGGGGAGATTCAAATTGAAGAAATTAGCAATGAGAGTAATGTTTTTGACTTTATAGAGTTAGATGTAGATTTACTTCCTAGTGAGTATCTCAATCTTTTTCTAGAGAAGAGGGTTAAAGTAGATGGTTACATGTATGGCCTATTCTATATCTACTTTATAAGTTCACTAGATGCTACTCAAACAGGCATTCTGGTTGGAATAGTAAAAGAACATCTGTTACTAGAATATAAATTTTTACAGAAAGGGAAAGAAGATGTTTAGTCTGACATTGGTTCTAGAAGTGATAGCATTAATTGCTAAGTCTGTTTCAAACGAATTAAAGAAAAAGAAATAAAACGTCTAAAATAAGTGTATCTATAATTGACAATGATAAGCTAAGTAAGTTATCTATCAGAATTGTAAAAAATACATGACAAAAAAGGAGGACAGATGAAAATAGGATATATAAGAGCATCTACTAAAGACCAAAACTTAGCTAGACAAATTGAAATGATGAAACAAGTCTGTGCCGATAAAGTTTTTAGTGAAAAAGTCAGTGGTAAAGATATGAATCGTAAGGAATTAAAGAATCTATTGAAATTTGCGAGAGAAGGTGACGAAATTATAGTAGCTTCTCTTGATAGACTAGGTAGAGATTACCAAGACATAAAAGAAATTGTTAGACGATTACAGCAAAGGTGTATCAAGTTAACTATACTAGATGCGCCTTTTTTAAATTTCAATACAGGTAATAATACACTTGATACAGCAATGTTTGATATGTTTCTATCATTATTAGGATATATAGCACAAAATGAGCGTGAAAAAATCTTAGAAAGACAGCGCCAAGGAATCCAATTAGCTAAACAGCGTGGAGTTTATAAGGGACGCCCCATACAGTATCATGAAAATGCTAAAAATGCTAAGGACAGACTAATCTATCATAATATTAAGCGAATGCTTGAAGAAGGACTACCAGTTACACAAATAGCTAAAGAGAACGGTATATCAAGGCAGACAGTCTATATTATACAGAAAAGAATGAGATAAAGAGAAATACTTAATGACAAATATCAGACTTTTATGAAACCTTTGTCTAGGTCATTATACTATTGATTTGTCTTAGAAAGGATAGTTTAATTTAGATATAGGAGAAATCAAGAATGGCATTAGAAGAGACAAAACCTGATGACTGGAGTAAACTTTATATGGAGTTAGCTATATTAATAGGGAAAGAAAATGCTTTTCGTCTATACACTCATTACAAAGGAGCTTATATTAGTTTCCCCATGAGATTATTATCAAAGGAGGGGCTACAAAGAATAGTATCTTCCGAGTATGACGGAAGTAATTCAAGAGACATTGCAAAGAAGTATGGCTATTCTACTAGGCATATTAATAGAGTTATACAAGAAGTAAATCATAGAAAATAAAAATGGAGCGTGAAAAAGATGTTTTGTAAAACATGTGGTAAAGAAGTAAATAAAAATGCTGAATACTGTTTAAGTTGTGGCGTAAACCCACAACATGGAAATGCATACTGTTATAATTGTGGGGTAACTACTAATCCTGAACAAGAAATTTGTATTTCATGTGGGGTAAATCTCAGAAAAAATATAGTAAATAGCTCAGATATTAACAATTTGCCTAAATCTTTTTGTAGAAGTTGTGGTAATGAAGTAAATGAAAAAGCTGAAATTTGTACGAATTGTGGTATAAAACCATTAAATGGCGAAAATTATTGTCAAAATTGTGGTGCACATACAAGAGTTGGTCAAGAGATTTGTACATCATGTGGCTTTAGACTAAAGCAAACGCAGTTTAATCAAAATTTTCAATCTACAAGGGGTAATTTTTCATTTGAAAATTATTCTACTTACTACCAAGAAGAATTTACTAAAATACAAAACTCCAATGAAGAGTATCAAGGAAAATTTAACTGGGCTACCTTTTTTATTCTACCAATATGGTTTTTCTCAAAAGGAATGATACCGATGGCAATTGCGAGTTTTGTAATTTGGCTTATTCCATATGGTGGTCTTATTGCTGGTGCATTAATAGCGCGCAAAGCAAATTATTTACTTTATAGAAAAGAAAAATACGGAGAAGATCTGCCAAACGATTGGATGATTTTCTTTAACTTTAGCAAAAAATAGCAATCTTTAAAAGAACACCGAACTTGTACGGTGTTCTTTTATTGTTAGTTAACGTTGAAAGTGAATGCAAATGAACCATAGAGAATTAATAGAAAAACTAAAATATACTAAACATTTTTTAATAGATTATAATAAAATAGCCTACGAGAGTCATGAGCTATCTGTGTCTGAGTTAGATACTGAGCTTTTACCAGCTAATTATAAAGAGGTACTTACAGATAGTTCCGTAAGAGTCTATTATTATGCCTACGAAGAATTGATTGTGTATGTTATTACTAACATAAAAACCGATATACCACTTCTAACTGGGTTGTTGATTGAAAACAAACTTCAAGCATATATTATTGAATAGGAGGGATTAGATTTGTTCTTGGAACAATTATGCTTAGATGTAATTATTGTAATTGTATCTTCTTGTTTAAATGAGATTCAACAAGCTAGAAACGAACAGAGAAAGGAGTATTATGGCAAAAAAACAGTCAAGCGTTGATATCAAGATAGAAATCATTGAGTCTAGTAATAAACAACATCGCTACGTTCTTAGTAAACAATGGAATAGTAATAAGCCTATGGTTACTGTTCTAACTCTCTACCCTAGCTCCAGTGATTTGGTAGGTGATGACATGACAATGATGTTAATTACTAAAAATGTCTATAAGTTGGGATATGGTGGCTTTTATAGTGTAAATCTATTTTCCAAGTATGATATTGATAAGAAAAATTACAGAAAGGCAACGAATGTAGATAATGACTATCATATAGTAGAATGCGTCAAACAATCTAGCGAGGTAATAGTTGCTTGCGGTTCGTTACCATTTAAAAATAAACAAGTTGCTAAACGAATGCTTGAAATCAACCGAATATTAGAGGAAAATCAACTAAATCAGAAAGTAAGATACTTGACAGACGAATACCAAGAAATAAATTTCCATCCATTAGCCAGTCAGGTGAGAAAAAGTTGGTCTTTAAGATACTGAGCTATTTTTCTTAATCAAAAATTGTTATAATTATAAGGTATGAATCACAGATTTAAAGGAGTATTTTAACAATGACTATAAGATTTCAAGACATTATCGATAATCTTTTTTATGTACATATAACATACAATAAACAGACGAATACGAGGAAAGTAGTTGTATACAATAATGAATCTGCTAATAAAATGAGTTCTATTCAAAAACGTCTACTTTCTAGTGTTATAATTCTATGCTTTTCACAGGAATTTACTACTCATTACAAAAAGGTGCGAGACTTGTTTGATTTTTATGAAAACCAAGGAAATGAACTGACTACTCCTAAACATGTAAATAAATTTGCAAAATTTAAAGTACCTATCAATCGTCAGGAAGTTCCTGATAGATGTATAGGATACCTCGTCTACATGCTATCTTCATTTTTTCACTTAAATGATTTATTGAACGATTTTTATTATATTTTTGGTCGTAAGCTGGTCTATGAAAAACAACAATTTGAAGAGCAAACATGGGAAAGCATTATAAAAGATGATTTTTTATTTTCCATGCTTCTTTTTGGATTAGATAATTTAATTATCATACAAAAAACGTCAAAATCCTCAAAAGAATATTTTGACAACTTAATAACTACCTATAGTAAATATCAAAAAGTTTATTTAGACACAATAATTGACTCAAAGATTCCTGTTAAGGATAGTTTTAATAGAGAACTGAAAGCGAAACTTGAAGTGGAAGAGCAAGTGGTACTAAATGATAATAGTTATTTTGATTATATTATAGATATGAATTCCAAAGAAATTCAAAGGACTAAGCAAATAATATTGAGCTTATTTGCATTAACAGTCTCACCTGAGTTAGTAAAGAAAATACACGAGGATTCAATTCTCAGAACACAAATAAAAGAAGGCGTTGTTACGATTGACCAAGCACTAGATTTCCTCTTTCTTCAATCAAGAAACCTAGATGAGTACCAAAAATTCGCACTAGAAAACAAGAATTATCACTATATAAACTCTGCAATAGCATCCTCTTTAAAAGACGCAGTATATAATAAAATCTTATCACCATTCCCACTCCCTTTTGCTCCCGAATAGATTTTCTAAGCATAAAAAAAACAAAATGTCAACCCCAACTCTAGGAGTTGGGGTCGTTTTTGTACTCAATCTCCTTTATAATAAAACCATAGTCAATGAGCGACTAATAAAGCTAGCGAGCCATACGCATTCTCAGTACTAAGTACTGTCTTGTATTTTAGTTCACAGTTTTTATAGTTAATCTGTCGACTATACTCTTTTGCAAAAGAAAACACAAATAAAATTATAAAAGGAGTGTTACCATGAGTAATAACTATGTTAATAATTTAGTGTATCAAGTGTCACAAAATGAGATTGATAACGAAACTATCATCTCTGAGACAGGTCGAACACTAGATGTTTTAAGGGATTATGGGATTCAGAAAATCAATTTACGTTTCTTAGGGAAACAAACCACTAAAAACTTAGTGTCTCAAATTGAGTGCTTTGATGTAGCTCCCCATGTGTCTGATGATACTAAATATGCCTACTATACCACCTTTAACATGATTAGTGATGATTGTGATTTAGGTAAGCAGGCGATAAAAGATAGCGATGTTACTGCCTACCGCTTTATGCTAATAGATATTGACCCTGAGCGACCAAGCGGAACTTGCGCTACAGAAATAGAAAAACAATCTGCCGTTACATTAGCTGATGAGATTCTAGACTGGTTTGTGACCAACGAGGTATGTGGCAAAGATAGAGTAATTATTGCAGATTCGGGAAATGGTATTCATTTCTTGGTACCTTTAAACTTTCTACCAGCCGATACAACAAAAAGTAAAGTTAAAAAAATCCTAGGCCTGTTAGATAAGAAATTCTCCAATCAGCAAGCTAAAATTGATGTTACAGTTTACAATCCAAGTCGAATAACTCGACTATATGGTACATTGAACTGTAAAGGGGGCGACACTCCTGAGCGACCATACCGTCAAAGTAGACTTCTATGGGTACCTAGTGAGATAGAGACTGGTTTGACAGAAGAAAACCTGAATACACTCATCACGCGCTTACAGATAGCAACTGTGGAGCTGACGAACGAAACAGTCGAACAAAAAAACGAAGTGGAAGAGGTGAGACCGTATATCTCGGCAAAAGGAGAAGAATGGCTAAAACATTACAATTTAGAGTGTAGTTCATATAAAGAAGATGAACATGGCACTAAATTATATCCATTCAAGTCTTGCCCTATGAAAGATCATTCAAATACGGATAGTGGAGCATGCTTCACTATCACAAAATATGGAAGATGTAGGTTTAGGTGCCTCCATGCTAGTTGCTCAAGTAACACTATTGAGGATTTCATGTCTAAATATCCATGTCCCGAGGAGTATTTATTAAAAGAATCTTCGATAAGAAGTAGAGAGGTACCAACCCTAGAGGACTTAATGAATGGAAAGAGATACACCTATGGAGATTATCAACTTAGTAAATCTGGTATCTATAAAGTCTCTGATAAAAAGACAGAGACTATATCATCCACCCCATTCTTTATTTCCCGAAGTTTCTTTAACGCTGATACAAAGCAATTTCAATATGAGTTACAGTATCTAATTCAAGATAAAAAGAATACCCAAAAAATATCTGGAGGCACTCTAACACCTTATAAGATTTCGGACTTAACAAATTTTGGTATTATTTTAGCTTCAGTACCTCAAAAAGTTATAGAATATCTGAGTTATCAGGCTAAAACAGCCCCTATTCAGAATATCCATTCATATGTTGGCTGGAAAACAAACGATACAGACAGAGTAACTTTCAGGTTGAAGAGGAATTATGGAGATACAGAAGTCAGTCTCCTAGCAGATGACTCTCTATTTAATTTGCCATCACGTGGTACATTTGAAGACTGGAAACAAATAGTCCTTAATAATGTACTTGGTAGCAATATGGAGATTGCATTGTGTGTGGGCTTCAGTTCAATCGTACTAGGATACCTAGCAATTACGGATAAGCCAGATATAGGAAGTCTAATCGTAAATTTTTACGGGCAATCAACAAGCGGTAAGACAACTGCACTGCATTTAATTAACAGTATTTACTGCAACCCAGCAACTAACATGTATTCATTCAGTGCTACGCAGAATGCACTGCTTGCAATATTGAACGAGAATAGAGGAGTAGTGACTACAATTGACGAGTTGTCAGCTTCAAGAAGTACAGATTTATCTGAACTATTGTATCAAATCGGACAAGGTAGAAGTCGCTTACGACTAAGCTCTTCTTCTACGTTATCTGAACAGCTACGGTTCAATACTGTAATCGCTACAACATCGGAGGTATCAATGGCAAACTATCTTAATTCAAACCAAGGATTACATATGAGATATATAGAACTCTCTTCAGAAGAAGGTTGGACCAGAAACGGAACTACTGCTGATGATATCAAACTAAGATGTTCTCAGCAGTATGGAGTAGCCAGTGATGTATTCATGGAAAAAATTTTTAAACATGAACAGGGAACTGGATACATAAAAGAAGTATATCAAACAGCCTATACTGAACTACTAGAGAAACTTCCAGAAAGTAACTTTAAAACACGAATAGGCACTCTATATGCTATTATTTATAGTTCTGCAATTCTGGTTAGAGAATTACTGGGCATAGATATTGACAGCAAGAGGGTTTGCGAGTTTTTAATAAAGACAGAGAAAGAAGCTCTAGAAAAAAGAGGGGAAATCCCTTCTGATTTATACAATAAGATAGTGGAATATACTTTATCTCACGCTGGACTATTCAACATCAAGGAGGGATGCTCAACAGGTGGAACGAAAATCGGAATGATTAAACCTCACAACGGAGTATATAGAGTCTTTTTCTTCAGAGAGGAGTTCAAGAAGATGTTGAAAAAAGAGTTCTCTATTTCAAACGTTGAAAAAGCTATCCAATTTTTGAAGAGTCAGGATAAATGGATAGCAGATACGAGACGGAATGTAAAATATGTAACCTATGAAAATCATAAAATACCTATGTATTGCATAGAGTTACCAATGCAATGGAGAAATTTTGCGGTAGAAGCAGATATAATAAGGGAGTATAAAAATGCAAACAATGGATTACACTTTACTCATTAAATTGGGCTATAAAAAACATACGGCACAAAACATTATTCGACAAGCCAAAATTTGGCTTGTTGAAAATGGATATGAATTTTATCTCAATAAGAGGTGTGGAATAGTACCTATGTATGCTGTTGAAAAAGTGATAGGAATAAAGATTGAGGGGGAGGTCAAATGAGTCGAACAAAATATCCGTGTGTGTTCAAAAATGAGAAAACTGGTTTTTTCTATTATAGTGTAGAACTAGGGGTAGATAAAATCACAGGAAAGAGGATTCAGAAAAAATCCTCTAAATCAACACACGGTAATCCTTTTCGTACTGCTAAAGAAGCATATGAGGAAGTTACAAAAATTAAGCTTGAGTATCATAAGGTAAAGAATTACAGTGACTATGATATTACCTATAAACGATTTATGCAAGAGCATTATTTACCTATGTATGAACGAAGTGTTGAAATGGGTACATGGCGGTCAAGACAACCAACTCTTAACTTGTTGATACAGAGATTTGGTAAAACTAAATTAAGAGATATAACTTTGACAAGCTGTGAGAAATTTAGAGTCTACCTATTGAATCATAACAGGTATTCACAAAGTTACGCTTCTATGATATATGGAGCATTTAGAAAATCTTTGGATTATGCAGTAAAAATACAGTACTTAGAAAAGAATATCTCTAAGCAAACTGAGGCAATTTCCAAGGGAAGAACAACAGTAGCTTATTGGACAAAGCAAGAGTTCGAAAAGGTACTGACTAGCTTTTGCTTAGATGACTTATATGAACACATGTCTTTTGTCGCAATTTGGCTATACTATATGACTGGGATAAGGGTATCCGAAGGACTAGCCTTAAAATGGTCAGATATAGACTTAGTAAATAAAAAAATGCGAATACATGGTACTCTAGAAAGAGAGGGGCAGGCAGAGTATAGAGTAAAAAACTATACAAAGACCGTCAATAGTCAGCGTATTGTTTCTTTGGATGATACAACAGTCCAACTGTTAACAAATTGGAAACAGAGACAAGAGAAACAACATATAGCCCCATTCGTTATCAGTTACTCAAAAGCACCACTATATCGCTCGACGATTAATAGAATAATAAAACGCCACGCTGAGATTAGTGGAGTTCATCCAATACAGGCTAAAGGACTAAGACACAGTCATGCAAGTTATCTTATTAATGAGCACAATATTGATGTCCTAGTTATTTCAAGGAGACTAGGACACTCAAGCCCTGAAATTACACTAAAGCACTATGCACATCTATGGTCAAGAAATGATGAAAGTGTAGCTAATGCAATAGAGGGAGACATAGCTATCAAACATAGCATAGAAACCCAAGTGAAATTTAACGGCAATCAGAGTGTTAAGAAAAAAGAAACATAAAACAACACCCCCCAACGCATAAAGATTGGCGTTGGGGGGTTAAGGCAGGGAAATTGGCAGGGAATAACTTAGCTAAAAATTAAGATAAGTGGTTTAACTAAGCGATAAATCCCTGTAAATTCAACAAAATAAAGCTTAAGATAGATAGTATCTTACTCCCACTCAACCGTTGCAGGTGGTTTACTTGTTATATCATAGACGATGCGGTTGACATGGTCAACTTCATTGACTATGCGGGTTGAGATTTTCTTGAGAACATCCCATGGAAGTTGAGCGAAGTCTGCGGTCATGCCATCAATAGAAGTAATAGCGCGGATGGCGATGGTGTAGTCGTAAGTACGACCATCTCCCATAACACCAACTGAACGAACACCTGTATTGACAGTAAAGTATTGCCATACATCGCGGTCAAGGCCGGCTTTGGCGATTTCTTCACGAAGGATAGCGTCTGATTCACGGACAGTTTCTAGTTTTTCTTCGGTGATTTCCCCCATGACGCGGATAGCGAGCCCTGGTCCTGGGAAAGGTTGGCGCCAAACCACTTCATCAGGCATACCAAGAGCAGTTCCAAGGGCACGGACCTCATCTTTGAAGAGCGTATTAAGTGGCTCAATCAATTCAAATTGCATATCTTCTGGAAGGCCGCCAACGTTGTGGTGTGACTTAATTGTTTGCGCTGTTTCTGTTCCAGACTCAATGATGTCAGTATAAAGAGTACCTTGTGCCAAAAAATCAACGCCTTTGAGCTTGCTTGCTTCATCATCAAAGACATAAACAAATTCATTACCGATGATTTTGCGTTTTTTCTCTGGGTCTTCAACACCAGCCAGCAAATCAAGGAATCGCTTCGAGGCATCAACTCGGATGATGTTAAGCCCAAATTTACCACCCAGCATGTCCATGACCTGATTACCTTCATTTTTGCGAAGAAGTCCGTGATCAACAAAGATACATGTTAATTGGTCACCAATAGCTTTTTGTAAAAGAACTCCAACGACTGAAGAATCCACACCACCAGACAGTCCAAGAAGAACCTTGCGGTCGCCAACTGTTTCACGAATTTTCTTGATTTCCATCTCGATGAAATTGTCCATTGACCAGTCGCCACGCCCACCACAGATATTGACAGCAAAATTTTTCAGAATGTCATTTCCATAAATAGAATGACGCACTTCTGGGTGGAATTGAATACCATAGAAATTTTTCTCGGTATTTTCCATTGCAGCGTAAGGGCAGTCTACTGAGTCACCGACTAAGTGGAAACCTTCTGGAATTTCAGTAACCGCATCGCCGTGGCTCATAAGGACTAGTTGCTCCTCAGGTGTACCTGCAAAGAGTTTTGATTCCGTGCGAAGTCGGAGGTTTGATTGACCATATTCACGATTTCCAGCTTCGCCAGCAGGAACAACCTTACCGCCAAGTTTGTGCGTAATCAACTGCATACCATAGCAAATCCCTAGAATTGGGATACCTAACTCAAAGATTTCCTCATCGATACCAAAAGCATTGTCGGCATACACAGAGTTTGGTCCTCCTGAGAGGACGATTCCGATAGGATTGATGGCACGGAGCTCATTGGCTGTGATTTTGTGGCTCTTGAGTTCTGAAAAGACACCGAACTCACGGATACGGCGGGCAATCAGCTGATTGTACTGGCTACCGTAGTCCAGAACGATGATTTTTTGAACATCTGTCAAATTTTCAGTCATGGGTTTCCTTTCTATTGACGACCTTAGGTTAGACCGTATTCCTCTCTATTTTAGCACAGTTCTTATTTTTTTGCAGTCCTTTTCTTGAGAATATGCTAAAATATAAACATGGTTACAATTACAAATTACAGTAGCTAATATGAAAAATCTGTGGTCTATTACAAGCTTGTTGGCTTACCTTTTTCTGACTGAGTCTGACAAAGGACGATTTTAGCGTCTGGTGCGCCGATAACATTGAACTGCTTGCTTTAGATGGGGATACAGTTGTAGGGATTTTAGACATTGGGATTTATTGTTTGGAAATAGCAGAGCTGACGTCTATTAGTCTTGTGATAAGGTAGTTTATTTTGCTAACGTAGTGGTTTAGTTTGATTATCAAGGGCAGAGCCTTACAGACAAACTTTTCAAGGAGACTGAAAGCCGGCTCTAGGAAAAAGAGGTAGAAGCGCTAGCTATTTTCACAAGAGGGGACGAGAAAGTTAATCACCTTTATCAAAAAGTGGGGGCAAGCTAATCAGTCAAGATAGGCTGGTGGTAGGAAATCATAAGATTTGAAACAGAATTTTAGGCTTGATCTTTTACCAGAGGAGTAACACTTGTCCTTCGAAGCACGGAAAGTTACCCTATTATCAACGAGAGGGGTAGCGTACTGTATCAAAGAAAGAATCCCCAGCGCTTTTTGACTGCGACAACCTATATCAAGGACGTACCTATTTGAAAATTTATAAGGAGACATCATGCCAGCATATATAGATATCCATAACGCTATAAAAAGTCAGATTGATCAGGGCGTCTGGAAAATTGGCGACCGACTGCCTAGCGAGCGTGATTTAGCAGATGAATTTCAGGTCAGCCGTATGACTCTGCGCCACGCCGTGACAATGCTTGTGGACGAGGGAATTTTAGAGCGACGACTTGGTAGCGGTACTTACGTCTCAGGCCATCGCGTTCAAGAAAAAATGCGAGGTACCACTTCGTTTACAGAAATCGTTCGCTCGCAAGGAAAGGTTCCGTCAACCAAATTGATTTCCTATCAGCGCAAGCTGGCAAGCCAGACTGAGATGCAACGACTAAATTTACATAAAAATAATTACGTCATTCGCATGGTGCGTGTTCGTTACGCAGACAATATTCCTGTTGTATTTGAGGAAACTTCAATTCCAGAAAAACTTATCGTAAATTTTAACCAAACAGATATTACTGAGCATTTCTTCCAAGCGTTAACTGATAATGGCTATGAAATTGGAAAGAGTCAACAAACCATTTATGCTAAAAATGCTAGCGACCGCGTGGCAAGTTACTTGAATACAGCAAAAGGCCAAGCCCTTTTGGCTCTCACTCAGGTCTCTTACTTTACAGATGGACAACCCTTTGAATACGTGCGCAGTCAGTACGTTGGAGATCGTTTTGAATTTTATCTGGAGAATAACTAGATGGGAACAATTAAGCGTCCCTATTGTGGCTTATACACTCCATATGGCGCATGTGATTACTATGAAATTCTTCGCGGGCTAGAGTCTAGCTTCTCAATCAAGCTGGAAGACATTTTAAAGACGTCACTACAAAAAGTCATTATCTGGTTGTACCTTTTTCGGCAGAGTTCTATTTTACATAATTAAAGCTATGTAAAATATTAGACGGTCCAAGTTTGAAACGGATTCTCTTATTTATTAACTCTGAAAAATTTGGTATAATGAAGCTTATGGAAATTGAGAAAACCAATCGAATGAATGCTTTGTTCGAATTTTATGCAGCCCTGTTGACAGATAAGCAGATGAATTACATTGAACTTTATTATGCCGACGATTATAGTCTTGCTGAGATTGCGGAAGAATTTGGCGTGAGTCGCCAGGCGGTTTATGACAATATCAAGCGCACAGAAAAAGTCTTGGAAAGCTATGAGATGAAGTTACATATGTATTCTGATTACATCGTCCGTAGCCAAATTTTTGATGAAATAGCTGAAAAGTACGCTAACGACAGTTTTATTCAAGAAAAACTATCAATTTTATCTAGTATTGATAATCGCGATTAGTCACAGTAGCATTTAAAAATTAGAGAGGAAATTAGAACGAGCTAATAAGAACTGGCTGAACGGCTAGTAATTAGATGCTCTAGGTATCTTGTATTATGGCATTTGAATCTTTAACCCAACGCTTGCAGGGCGTTTTTAAAAATCTGCGTCGTAAAGGAAAACTTTCTGAAAAGGAAGTTCAGGAAGTCACAAAGGAAATTCGTCTGGCTCTCCTAGAGGCCGATGTCGCCCTTCCGGTTGTTAAAACCTTCATCAAACGCGTACGTGAGCGTGCCATTGGTCATGAAATTATCGATACCCTAGACGCCTCTCAGCAAATCATCAAAATCGTCAATGAAGAATTGACAGAAATATTGGGTTCTGAGACAGCGGAAATCATCAAATCACCTAAAATACCTACTATCATCATGATGGTTGGTCTTCAGGGGGCGGGTAAGACAACCTTTGCTGGCAAATTAGCTAACAAGCTCATAAAGGAAGAGAATGCCCGACCTCTTATGATTGCGGCTGATATTTATCGTCCAGCAGCTATCGATCAACTCAAAACTCTAGGGGGTCAAATTGGCGTTCCAGTCTTTGACATGAGGTCAGAAGTTCCAGCGACCGAAATCGTTCGTCAAGGTTTGGAAAAAGCTCGCGCAGATCACAATGATTACGTCTTGATTGATACAGCAGGGCGTCTTCAAATCGATGAAAAACTCATGCAGGAGCTTCGCGATGTCAAGGCTCTAGCGCAACCAAATGAAATTCTCTTAGTCGTTGACTCCATGATTGGTCAAGAAGCGGCCAACGTTGCCCGAGAATTTAACGAACAGTTGGAAGTGACAGGGGTCATTCTGACCAAGATTGATGGTGACACCCGTGGTGGTGCTGCCCTATCAATTCGTGAAATCACTGGTAAACCGATTAAATTCACTGGTACTGGTGAAAAAATCACGGACATTGAAACTTTCCACCCAGATCGTATGGCGTCACGCATTTTGGGAATGGGGGATCTCTTGACTCTGATTGAGAAAGCCTCTCAGGAGTATGATGAGAAAAAATCATTGGAACTAGCTGAAAAAATGCGTGAGAACACCTTTGATTTCAATGATTTCATCGATCAATTGGATCAAGTGCAGAGCATGGGACCTATGGAAGACCTTCTTAAAATGTTACCTGGTATGGCCGGTAACCCAGCACTAGCAAATTTGAAAGTAGATCAAAAGGAAATTGCTCGCAAACGTGCTATCGTGTCCTCCATGACACCTGCCGAGCGTGAAAATCCAGACCTTTTGACACCTAGTCGTCGGCGTCGCATTGCTAATGGTTCTGGAAATAGTTTTGTAGAAGTCAATAAATTTATCAAAGATTTTAACCAAGCGAAATCCATGATGCAAGGTGTTATGTCAGGTGATATGAACGCTATGATGAAACAAATGGGTATCAATCCAAATAATCTCCCTAAAAACATGCCAAATATGCCCGCTGGCATGCCTGATTTAAATGGCATGGACATGTCTGCGCTTGAAGGGATGATGGGCGGTTCAGGTATGCCTGACATGTCACAGATGTTTGGTGGCGGACTGAAAGGTAAGATTGGAGAATTTGCCATGAAATCTGCTATGAAACGTCAAGTAAACAAGATGAAAAAAGCTAAGAAAAAGCGCAAATAGTTTTAAAAAAGTTACATAGATTTATTTATGTAACTTTTTAGCTTTTTTTGATTGAATTTCCCTTTTGATGGAAATTTCAAATAATTTCCGCTATAATAGAAATCACTGGAGGTGAGTTCATGTATCTAGCTCTCATTGGTGATTTAGTTTCATCAAGGAATATACAAAATCGGCAACAGATTCAGAAGCAGCTTTTGCAACTGATGGATGAGATTAATCAGCGCTATAAAGAAGTGATTATCTCACCGTTTACAGTGACTACAGGAGATGAATTTCAAGCCTTGCTAAAGATCGATGCCAAAATTTTTCAGCTCATTGATGATATTAGTTTAAGTTTCCTTCCCTATGTTATCCGTTTTGGTGTAGGAAGTGGCCAAATGCTAACTGATATCAATCTCCAGCAGAGTATCGGATCCGATGGACCGGCTTTCTGGAATGCACGAAAAGCGATTAATCTTATCCATCAAAGAAATGATTATGGAGCGACGCAGATAGCTTTCTGTTTAGGAGATGAGGAGGCTTCAAAGCAACTCAATGCTCTGACAGCAGCTTGCGAATTCATCAAATCGCGGTGGACTGATAACCAAACAGAGATATTAAAAACATTATTAACAATGAACCTTTACCAGGAAGAATTTGAAAATAAGATGATTGCCCATATAATGAAAATTAGCCCGAGTGCCTTTAATAAGCGTTTGAAGGCTAGTGGTCTTAAAATTTATTTACGCAACAAAGAATTTTCAGGGCAACTCTTCCTAGAAGCAGTAAAAGAGGAGAAATAACATGACTGAACTGAACAATTTTGCGCCATATGATCTATCTCTGTCTTCCTTTCTTTCAATTATCCTCTGGCCCTAGCCCTGATTTGCCATTTTGTGGGCGATTTTCATCTTCAAAGTCAAAGGCTAGCAGATCAAAAGAGAACACAGTGGAAAGCATTAGTGATTCATGTGTTCCTAGTGGGCTTGCCGTTATTGATGACCTACCTGATGCTAGGGTTAAAACCTGAACTGGGCTTGTATTTTTTGAAAATTTGGTTGCTTCATGCCGCGATTGACTACACTAAATATTTTTTTAATAAAAAGGGGTACATAAAGAAAACTTGGGAAAAATATGTTTTTCTAGGAGATCAACTTCTCCATCTCCTGGCGATTTACTACCTGTATGATCAGGGTTTGGTGGAAGTGATACAGTCAGACATTCACGTTTATCCTATCCTCAATGTCATTCTCTTTTTAACGCTAATCAGTAAGCCAGTCAATATTATTTTCAAGCTCTTTTTCAGTAAATACCAACCTGATGAAGGAGGTATAGCAACAAAGGCTGGTGCAGGGGCTTTAATTGGTCAGTTAGAACGATTGGTTATGGGGATATTCCTTATCTGGGGGCAGTATGCCGCTATAGGATTAGTATTTACAGCAAAATCGATAGCGCGTTTTGATCGTATTTCCAAAGATCAAATTTTTGCTGAATATTATTTGATTGGATCTTTATTCAGCATTATTAGTGTTCTTGTGTTGTATGCTTTACTGATTTTATAAAAATAATCCCTTGGAGAAAATTTCCAAGGGATTATTTGATATGCCAGCCATCTGGTAAATCCTCTTGGAATTCTTGCAGGGGCTTTATTTTTTGCAACAGGTAATTTCCTGTCAATCCGACAAAGAAACCTGATAGGATACCACTAAAGGATAAGATGGGAAGGTAATTCAGAACCAGCCAGGATTGACCTATAAGAGCAAAAACAATAAGCTGGCCAACGTTATGCATAACTCCACCCATGACAGAGATGCCAATTACACTGACGCGTTTAGGCCCTAGCTGTTTCAGTACTAACATCATACCGTAGCTCAGCCATGTTCCTACAAATCCATAAAGAAATGTCGAAAAGGATCCAGCTAGAAAAGTTGAAATACCTAGTCGGAGGAGGACAACTTTGAGACTATCCTTAGGCGGAAGCGTAAAAATAGCGACAATACTGACCAGATTTCCAAGTCCTAGCTTTGCGCCTGGAGCAAAGGGAAAAGGAGTTGGTAAAAAACGTTCAAAAAATGAAATAATGACAGCCTGGGCTGCCAGCATGGTCATAAAGACCAATTTACGATGGGAAACCATAAGACTATTTTATCACAAATTAGTGAAAAATTCTAAATATGATTGAAAAAATCAAACTATTTTGTTAGAATAATAGCGATTACAGATGCTTTTATATATTTGTAACTTATCTAAAGGAGATGTCGAAATGACGAAGAATATCGTTATCGTCGGAGCTGGTTATGCTGGTGTCACAGCAGCTCGTTCGTTGGCGAAAACATTTAAGAAAAACGATGAAGTGACTATCACTCTTATTGACAAGAACTCTTTCCATACTTATATGACTGAGTTACATGAAGTTGCAGCAGGTCGTGTTGAGCCTGAAGCAATCAAGTACGACCTTCAGCGAATTTTCAAAAAATACCCTAAAGTTGATTTGGTTACTGATAAAGTTGTTAGCATCGATTATGACAAAAAAGAAGTTGTGGCTGAGCATCAAGTTTTACCATTTGACTATCTTTTGCTTGCTATGGGTGGTGAAGCCAATGACTTCGGTATCCAAGGCGTTAAAGAACATGGCTTCAGCCTATGGTCAATTGAGGCTGCTGAAAAACTTCATGATCATATCGTTGACGCATGCTACCGTGCTATGCGTGAACATGATGAGGCTAAGCGTCGTGCTCTCCTTACCTTTACAGTCATCGGTGCTGGTTTCACAGGAATTGAGATGGTCGGTGAGCTGATTGATTGGGTTCCCATTTTGGCTAAACAATTCAAACTTGATCCGAAAGAGTTTTCGCTTAAGGTTGTTGAGGCTATGCCAAAAATCCTTAATATGGTGACCGATCGTGAACAAGTAAAAGCGACAAAATACCTTGAAAAACATGGTGTAGAGCTAGTTCTTAACGATGGCGTTACTAGTGTGACAGAAAAAACGTTACATTTGTCATCAGGACGTACAATCCCGACCTACACGTCAATCTGGACAGCTGGTGTACAAGCGACAACAGATGCTAGTAACTTTGATATTGAAAAAGCTCGCGCTGGACGCCTAATTGCCAACGAATACATGGAAGCTAAAGGCAAGGAAAATGTGTACGTAGCTGGTGATTTGGTTTACTTTGAAGAGTCAGAAGGTCGCCCAACACCCCAAATTGTTCAAGCCGCTGAGCAAACTGGGGACACAGCAGCAGTGAATATTGCAGCTGCCATTAAAGGTGGCGAGAAGCGTGCTTATAAAGGTAAGTACGATGGCTTTATGGTCTCAATCGGTGCCAAATACACGGTTGCTTATGTTTATGATAAATACCATGTTTCAGGCTTTATCGCAAGCGCCATGAAGCACTTCACAAACTTGCTTTACTTCTTCACAATCAGCTCATTCTTCAACATTGGTGCTTATCTCCGTCATGAATTTTTTGATGTCAGGGACGGCCGTAACATGTTTGGTAGCCACACATCAAGTAAAGGAAACCGTATGTGGCTAGTTCCGCTCCGTGTTTTTTATGGGTCTGTTTGGCTCTATGAGGGAATTAAAAAAGCCCTTGGTCTCTTTGGAACCAACTCTTGGTTTGGTGATAAAGTTGTCTTTCCGTTCCCTTGGTTGCAACAGGCTGCAGAAGCGACTTCAGGTGCCTCTGAAGCAGCTACTGAAACTGTTTCAGCTGCCTCAGGCGCAGCAGAAGCAACTACTGAAGCCGCTCATCAAGTCTTCAGCTTGAGTTATGCATACGGTGAGGAACCAATGCAAGTTTTGAAAGATATGCCAGACTGGTTTGAAGCGATTATGAAATTCATGCTCCCTAACCAAGATGTGGCACTCTTTATGCAAAAATTTATGACTGTCCTTGAGATTGCTATTGGTCTTGCCCTTATCGCTGGTGCCTTCGTTTGGTTAGTTAGCGCTGTTACAGCAGCTTTCGTTGTCATGTTCAGCTTATCTGGTATGTTCTACTGGGTAAATATCTGGTTTATTCCAGTCGCTATCGCTCTCATGGCTGGTGCTGGTCGCAGCTTTGGTTTGGATTACTGGATTCAACCTTGGATTGGTAGGTTCCTTGATAAGTGGATTTATGGAACTCCAAGGCATATCTATCGAAAAAAATCCTAAAGAACGACACATTTTAGAAGCATTCATGCTATAATTGACAGAGTTACTTCTTACTATGTAGAGGTAACTCTGTTTTCATACTGAAACCAAAAAGTAATAACTTTATCTGACAGACAGATTTTATAACCTAATAGTAGCAAAGGAGTTTAGGTGGTACATCATATTTGGGAACCCTATCCCCATATTCAAAAAAATCTTAACCGTGTCAAAGAAATCATGATTTCAGAGATGACCGTTATTCATCCTGATGTAAAAGCAAAGATTCTAGACTACATCAACGCTCCAGGGAAGTATGTCCGAGCTGGTCTTTGTTTGTTATTTTCAGCAGATAGTGAAGGAAATATCCCTGAGGGTAAGCTCTATCTAGCAGCTTATATCGAGTTGCTTCATCTTGCGACTCTTCTTCATGATGATGTCATTGATGAGGCAAATAGCCGTCGTGGAATCATGGTTATCAATAAAAGCCATTCGAACCGCATTGCCATCTATGCAGGGGACTACCTCCTTGTCTATGCTAATCGTTTGGGTGTTAAAGGTGCGGAGCTTTTGGAAGTAACTCAGAAAGATGTTCAAATCACTAATCGCAATCTCTTGGAGCGTATTTTGGCTGGTGAATTGTCTCAGTTGATGAATCAATTTCGTTCCGACATGACTATGAAGGACTACCTGAAACAGATTAAAGGGAAGACCGCTTTTCTCTTCGCTCTGGCTTGTCAGATCGGTGATTGGCGACCAAATATGAGTAGAAGAAGAAGTCACATCGCTTTTCAACTAGGACAGCATATCGGCATGGCTTTTCAAATTTCAGATGATTTGATTGATTACCGGATTTCTCAGGATAATTCTGGCAAACCTCGCATGCAGGATATCCAAAACGGCATTTATACAGCACCATATCTTTTTGCGCAACACCTTTCCAAAGACTTTCAAAATCAACTGAAGACCCTCAATCTCAGAGAACTTGGAGAGGATGATTTAGTAAAACTTTATGACTTGATGAACAAAGCAGGCGCTTTCGAGAAGACAGAGGAACTTGTTGACGCTTTTTTGAAAAAAGCCTTTGCTAGCTTAGATAAAATGGCTATCACAGAAACTGACACGATAAAACATTTCTTAGCTCAGTTGATGGATAGACAGTTCTAATCAAATTGTTTGATGTTTTTATAATAATATTTCAAATGTCCGATATAGGCTAGACAGCGCTTGCATTTTATGTTACAATTACCACTATAAAGAAGGAAGGAATTTTTCAAAATGAAAAAGAAAATTGTTTTAGCATCTATGCTATTTGCTTCAGTTTTGACATTAGCTGCATGTGGTAACTCATCAGAAAAAGAAACAACTACAGAAGCTACAAAAGTTGAACAAACAACTACAGCTGCAGCAACAGAGCTTAAAGATGGTACTTACAGAGCAGAAACAGACTTTGATGAACGTGGTTGGAAAGCTGTACACACAATCACTGTTTCAGGTGGTAAAGTCACTGAGTCTACTTTCGATTATGAAAACAAAGATGGTGCTTTAAAATCTGAAGATGAAGAGTACAACAAAAATATGGAAGCAAAATCTGGCATCTCATCAAAAGATGCAACTGATAAATTGGATGCTGAGTTCCTTGAAGCACAATCAGCAGATATTGAGGTTGTATCAGGTGCAACTCATACTTCTGAAAACTTCAAGAAAACCGCAGAAGCTCTTTTGAAAGCTGCAGCAGAAGGTAATACTGAAACTATTCTTGTTAAATAAGTGTTATGCCACTAACCAAGTACCTCTTGCGAGAGAGGTACTTTTTGCATTAAGGAAAGGAACATGAAAAATTATTTTCTCAAGTTGCTGATACTGGCTTTCGTCATACTTTTGCCCTTATCAGCTTGTCGTTCTGAAAAAAAAGCAGAGCTGGAAGTTATTGATAAACCTGAAACACGAACAGAATCGTTACTTCATACGGTGGTTCAGCTCAGCATTTACCACGAAAATCAAGACAAAACGATGGCTGATGCCATCGCCTATATCAAAGATATGGAAGCCCTTCTCTCAACGAATCTTGAGGGTTCCGATGTCTATAAAATCAACCATGCCGCTGGCAAAGAGGCTGTTAAGGTGCGTAAGGAAACCTTTGAAATCCTAGAAGCTGCTATTGGTATGTCCCAAAATAGTCAGGGCAAATTTGACGTCACTATAGGTGCTGTCAGCAATCTTTGGAAAATTGGTGATACAGACGCCAGAGTTCCAGCTCCCGAGGAAATCAGCGCTGCACTAGCTAATATTGATTATCGCAAGATTAAGCTAAATAAGGCAGAGCAGACCGTTTATATCGAGGAGGGAATGACTTTAGAACTTGGAGCCATCTCAAAAGGCTTTATAGCTGATGGAGTTAAGGATGTATTTGAAAAACATGGTGTGACCAGAGCCATTATCAATTTAGGTGGTAATGTTCTGGTTATGGGAACATCTCCCAAATCCCCAGATGGCTGGACAGTAGGTGTTCAAAACCCTGACGCCGTACGAGGAGAGACAGTTGGAGCGGTCAAGGTGATTGATAGCTCTGTGGTGACGTCAGGCATTTATGAACGCTACATTGAAGGCAAAGATGGTACCATTTATCACCATATTTTAGATCCAAAGACCGGTTATCCAGTCGAAAATAATATCTCTGGCGTAACGGTTTACACAAAAACTTCTCTTCAGGGCGATGAGTTGTCCACCAGCATCTTTTTATTAGGAATTGAAGAGGGTATGAAATTGGTAAATAAGACAGCAGAAGTAGAAGCTGTTTTCATTGATAAAGACGGCGGAATTCACCTTAGCAAGGGATTGAAAAATAGATTTGAATTAAGAAATGAGGATTACCGCATTGTCGACTAAATACAACACAATGACTCTGCCTATTTTTCTAGAATTTGTTGAGATACGTACCAAAGTTGCTAGCGTTTTTCCGATGTTTATTGGAATTTTTTGGGCAAGTTATCATTATCACGCTTTTAATTTACTAAACACTTTTTTGTTTATCTTAGCAGTTATCAGTTTTGACATGTGTACAACAGCTATCAACAATACTATGGATTATATAAAAGCACTAGACGAATCTTATAAAGAGAAAGATAATGTTATTGGGGCTAACCAGCTAAACTTTCAACAAATGGTGCATATTATTCTCGGCTTGCTAGCTTTTTCAATAGTTGTATCTCTCGGTTTGGTTTGGCGAACAGATTTAATTCTTTTACCCATGGGCGTTCTTTGCTTTTTAATTGGTATTTTTTATACCTTTGGTCCCATGCCCTTATCGCGCTTACCATTAGGGGAGATTTTTTCCGGGACTACCATGGGCTTCGGCATTTTCTTTCTAGCTATCTTTATTCAAAAGCCTGAGTTGCTGATATCAAGCCATTTTTCAGCAAATATCTTCCACGTTAGCCTGGCCTGGTTTGAACTACTGAAAACGATTTTCCTCAGTCTCCCTCTAGTGTTTCTGATTGCTAATATCATGTTGGCTAATAATCTTTGTGATTACGAACAAGATATTAAAAATGGCCGTTTCACCCTTGTTCATTATATTGGAAAAAGCAGGGGCATCACACTTTATACCCTTTTAAACCTTTCCTCATGGCTTCTGTGGCTTGTTTACCCATTAGCAGGGCTTTTACCTAAATGGACTTATCTAGGTCTGATTTTGATTGTTGCTGACCTCAAATTTTTACAAGCTTTTCGCAAAGAGCAAGTCAAGCGACTGACATTTATCAACGCCATCAAGAGTTTCGTTCTATTCTCGACCCTATATCTGATAAGCCTTATCCTAGCAACGCTATTATAAAAATGCTGAGTTTTCTCAGCATTTTTGTTTTTAAAGAGGTAAGATCAGCTCCTCATCGTCAGAGTCAGTTCCCTCAGGAGCAATAATCTCGATAATAAGCTGATGAGGAAGACAGATGGATAGCTGATGTTCCTTGCTTATCCAGCCTGTATTAACCGCAATCTGGTCGGGGCTATTGTCTTCTTTAACTCGGATACGATCACCGTCAATTTCCACAATATTATATTGGCCTTCAGCGGGATAATAAGTCTTTTCCAGATGTTTGCCACCAGGAATTAAGTCAAATTCGTCAACAATATCACCATGGATTTTCACGACAGCAACTAGGTGAGTTTCGGTAGAAACCGTTTGATGACTTTGGCGATACCAAGTATATGCTAAAGGTAAAAATGATAACATGATAGACAAACCGATAAATACATAATCAAAAGGTTTGAAATTTGATAAGATGTTTTTTTTAGAAGATTTCATCTTATTTATTGTAAAGGAAAAAAGATGAAAAGTAAAGATAGGAACATTTGTTACATAATTATATTTACGCAATATAGGTTGGACTATTATCTATTATAATGGAAGAAACCCACAAACATCTTTCCGAAAAACTATAATTTTCTTGAAACTTACATAAGGTTATGCTATACTACTCATATAGCTAAAAATCAGGAGAACATCATGCGTCGTGAGTTATTACTGGAAAAAATTGAACAGCTAAAAGAAATCATGCCTTGGTATGTCTTGGAATATTACCAATCAAAGCTGGCTGTGCCTTACAGTTTTACAACCTTATATGAATACTTGAAAGAATACCGTCGTTTTTTTGAATGGTTGCAGGATTCAGATTTGGTATCTGTGGAACGGATTGCTGACATTCCGCTGAATGTTTTGGAACACCTGACCAAAAAAGATATGGAGGCCTTTATTCTTTATCTGCGGGAACGTCCCCTGCTGAACGCCAATACCACGCAGAATGGTGTGTCGCAGACCACCATTAACCGTACCCTGTCGGCACTTTCTAGTCTCTTCAAGTATTTAACCGAAGAAGTGGAAAATGATCAGGGCGAGCCCTACTTCTACCGCAATGTCATGAAAAAGGTATCTACCAAGAAGAAGAAGGAAACCTTGGCGGCTCGGGCGGAGAATATCAAGCAGAAGCTCTTTTTGGGCGATGAGACTATGGAATTTTTGGACTATGTGGACAAGGAATACCAGGTCAATCTCTCCAAACGTGCCCTCTCCTCCTTCCAAAAAAACAAGGAACGGGACTTGGCAATTTTGGCACTTCTCTTGGCATCTGGTGTTCGTCTGTCTGAGGCGGTCAATCTAGACCTCCGTGATGTCAACCTCAAGATGATGATTATTGAGGTGACGCGTAAAGGTGGCAAGCGGGACTCAGTCAATGTGGCTAGTTTTGCAAAGCCCTATCTGGAAACTTACATGAGCATCCGTCAGCAACGCTACAAGGCTGAAAAAACGGATACAGCCTTCTTCCTGTCCGAATACCGTGGTCTGCCCAATCGTATTGACGCATCTTCTATCGAAAAAATGGTGGGCAAGTACTCTGCAGACTTCAAGATACGCGTAACCCCCCACAAACTCCGTCATACGCTGGCAACACGGCTCTACGACGCCACCAAGTCGCAAGTTCTGGTCAGTCACCAGCTGGGCCACGCCAATACCCAGGTTACCGACCTCTACACCCATATCGTCAACGATGAGCAGAAAAATGCTCTGGATAAATTATAATTTTACGTAATATTAATTATGTAACACAACACGAGTAAGCTCAAACTTACTCGTGTTTTCAATTATAGCAATTCTTTCAATTTTTCCTGATTGACAGCTGGGTACTGGTCCAAAAAGGCTGACAAGGTTTTCAAAACGGCAGGAATATAGCCAGTCTGGTCATTTTCCACCTGCAAGACCAAGAGTGGCTCGTGGAGGCTCATGCGGAGCAAGAGCCAGCCTTCACCATAAGGCTCAGTCAGGTCAAACCGCACTCCTTCTTCGTTTTCTGGGTTAAAAGCAAAGCCTTCAAGGCTGGTTTGACGGAGGTCAGCAATGACCTGCTCACCAAGTGCTCGATAATCTGCCGCTTCTAGTTTGAACCGCACTTCTTGGGTTTCCAGCGGTTGTTTAAGCTGGGCAATCAAGTCGTCCAAGGACTTGCCTTCCGCTTGAAGTTTTGGTAAGAGCATGAGAATCTTAGCCGCCACATAGGTTCCGTCATCGAGGAAGTAATTTTCCTTAAAGGCAGCGTGTCCTGAGGTTTCGATAGCCAACTGGCAATCAACTCCTTCTTGATTAGCTAAAATAGCACGGTTGATGACATTACGGTAACCTGAAATATAGCGAATTTGTTTGCCTCCCAGGCTTACTATAAAGACCTTAAGGTGTTCGGTCGTTGGGGAATTGGTCACAATACTGGTTCCTGGATGTTCAGCTAGGACAATCTGACTGAGAACGGCAATCAGGTTGTTACGATTGAGAATTTGACCTGACTTGGTCACTAGCGCGGCACGGTCAACGTCGGTATCAAAGATAATACCTAGGTCTGCACCTAGCTTCAAGACAGCCTGGCGAATGCTTTCCATTGCTTCCTTGTTATCAGGGTTTGGAACATGGTTTGGGAAGGTGCCGTCTGGGTCTAGGAATTGTGAGCCTGTGGTATCTGCTCCTAGCTCTGCCAAAACTTTCTCAGCAAAGAATCCTCCCGCACCATTTCCAGCATCAACGATAATGTTGAGATTGGCAAGTGGTTTTTCTTGTCCGTCACAGGCGGTACGAATTTTACCCACCAAGTCTTGGGAATAAGGCGTAATTAGGTCTGCACTGGTGATACTTCCAAGGGAAGAAGCTGGCAAGTCTTCGCTATGTGAGAGGATAAAGTCAATATCTTCATGCTCTGCTCCGCCATTTTCCGAAAAAATCTTAATGCCGTTGAAGCAATAGGGCAGGTGGCTGGCAGTGATCATGACACCAGCGTGGCACTTGAACTGCGGGTACTGGGTGCTCATGAAGAGAGCTGGCGTGGTGGCCATGCCAAAGTCAATCAGCTGAACCCCCCAGACGAACGGCTTCTTCTGTAAAGGCTGAAACCAAATCTGGACCGCTGAGGCGACTGTCTCGACCGATACCAATCTTGAGCTGTCCTTCTTGATAGGCTCGAGCCAGTTCTGGCTTCTGAGTTAGCCAATGAATCAGGCCACGGACGATTTCCTTGGTGGCTTGTGGAGTGAGATTGACAGCATATTCGTCTGTAGCGATAGCAATTCCACAAATATCTGATCCATTTTGCAAGGCGTGATGATGGGACATAGTGACCTCCTAATTCAAACTAAATTTAGTATATCATATTTTCGAAGCGGTTTCAAAATGAAAAAAGCACAGCTTTTACTGTACTTTAGTGATGCTTACAGTTGTACCAACTTCCAGTTGACTTTCGACGGAAATAGCTAGTTCCAACTGATTCAAGACCCGCTTGGTCAGATACAAGCCAAATCCTGTGGCTTTTTGGTGTTCACGGCCATTAAAACCTGTAAAACCTTCGTCAAACAGGCGTGGAATGTCTTCTGCCAAAATGCCAATTCCCGTATCGGAAATGGAAATTCCCTTATTCAGTTCAATGGCTACCTTACCACCATTCTTATTGTACTTGAGGGCGTTGTCGATTATCTGTGACAGGGCAAAACTAAGCCACTTTCTGTCGGTCTTCAGTAGCCAATTTCCATCGATGGTCACTGAAATGTCCTTTTGCAAGAACTGATTGCGGTATTTTTTGACCAAATCGACCACTACTTCTCTCACTTCCACCTGCTCAAATCGAAAATCACTGGCATGGTTGGTCAGCTTGAGGTAGTTGAGGAGGTTTGCCATATAATTGTCCAAGCGTAAGAGCTGGTGATTGACATCCTGCTGGTTGAGATTGTCAGTCTGGCTCATCAAAGACAAGGCAGCCAAAGGTACCTTCATCTGATGGGACCACATTTTGACCATAGCTTGCAGGTCCTCTTCCCGTGATTTATAGACCAAAAGCTGCTCCCGTGTCGCCTCCTTCTCTGCCTCAATCAAGTTGAGATAGGCAAGGTCCACAGGCTTATTAAGTAGGGGCAGAGCTTCTTCATGGACATAGTCTTCCAAGGCTTTTATGCGGTTGCGAAATTTCCAGAAAAGGCCCACTGTCAGTAGGATTAAGAGAGTTAGGGACAATAGCAGAGCGTTTTGCAGGAATTCTGTGGGGAGTTGGTAAAGATAGAAGAGCAAGATAAAACTAGTAGCCAGAACAATGTAGGAGAAGTAAAAACTCCGGTATTCACGGATAAATTTTGCTATCATTTGACCAGGTACCCCACGCCACGAACGGTATGAATACGGTCAAAACCAACTTCACTCACCTTCTTACGCAGACGAGTCATGTTGACATTAAGGGTATTCTGGTCGATAAATTCTTCATTTTCCCAGAGTTTTTCCAAGAGTTCTTCCTTGCTGACAATCTGCCCTTGTCTTTCTAGTAAGGCGGACAAAATCTTGGTTTCTGTAGGAGACAATTGAACCTGTTCCGATTCGTTTGAAAATCGCCCGTCCAAACTAAGCTGGAACTGGTCGATAGACAAATCAGTTGATTTGCTGAATTGATTAACCCGACGCAAGAAGGCACCGATTTTGGCATCCAAAATTCCCAGTGAAAAAGGCTTGGACACAAAATCATCACCACCCATGTTCATGGCCATGACCGCATTCATCTCATCATCGCTAGAGGAGATAAAGATAATGGGCATGGTCATGCTTTTACGGATTTCTGTCGTCCAGTAAAAGCCGTTGTAATAGGGTAGGCTAATATCCATCAGCACCAAGTCTGGTTTGATTTCCGCCACTTCCTGACTGACAGCTCGGAAATTCTGCACACTTTCCACCTGATACGATTTGCCTAGGTGCTGCTTCAAGAGCTGGACAATCATCTCATCGTCTTCAACAATATAAATCTTTGCTTTTTTCATCTTCTTCATTCTGCAAAAGCCAGGACACAGGTCTTGGCTTTTTATATACTTCCATTTCTCATTTTGAGGCTTGTAATAATCACTTTGTCGTCCTCAATACTGACGATAACCCTGTAGTTACCGATACGGTACCGCCATTGGCCAGAACGATTGGCAGTCAAAGCTTTTCCGTATTGTCTAGGGTTGTCACACCCGTCAATATGCTTATAAAGATACCGCAAAATCAAACTTGCAGCAGTTTTATCCAACTTTCGAATTTGCTTTTGAGTCTTAACGGACAAAATAACCTTATAACTCAATACCCAACTCCTCAGCCATTTGTTCTAGTGTTAACGGCTCAATTCCATTCGCCAAGTCTTCTTGGTATTCTGCCCAAGCTATGTCTGCCACACGGGCATCGTATTCATCTTCAAGGGCTTCAAGGGTTTTAGTCCGAATGAGTTCTGACAAACTGACACCTTCAAACTTTGCCATAGCCTGCATAAAGAGCTTGTCCTGCTCAGAAACTTTCAATGTAATAGCTGCCATTTTCTCACCTCTTCGAGTATTCCTTTGGTATTACCATTGTAACACCATTTCCCTGAAAAAGCAAGAAATCTCGCACAAGGCGAGACTTCTGCTACCGTTCAATAATGCGGTAATAGGTGCGACTGGTCCACTTGTAAATGACAAAGTAAATCAAGGCAACTGCAAGCAAAGTAATTCCACTAACCGTATAAATCATTAGTGATGAGGTAACACCAAAACTCAGTAGCATTTGCTTGAGCATGACAAGGGCGATGATAAAGTGTAGGGTCGCCATGACCAAAGGCATAAAGAAGACCGTAAGTGTTTGGGAGTTAATGGTCTTTTTGACCGCTGCTGCACTCATGCCCACTTCTTGTAAAATCTTGTAGGATTTCTTGTCCTCATGCCCTTCCGAGTACTGCTTGTAGTAGATAATCAAGGCTGCCCCCAGTAGGAAACTAATGCCCAACAAGAAACCAGTGAAGAGGAAACCGCCTGTAAAGCCCATCAGTAAATTGTTGAAATCCGTACGTTGCATGACATTTCCAAGATATTCTCCATTTTCATCGAGAATTTCATATATTTCACCAGATTGCTCTCCAAGAGTGAGTACCTCTTCATCAGTCAAGTCAGTAAAGACACGGTAGTCCATGCTAACCTGATAGCCTTGTGGATTATTGGACTCATAATACTCACGAACAGCATCCAACACAGTGTCATCACTGACTACCATAACGGCGGCATTTAGCGTATTGTAGATGTCTGGGAAAATAGCCTGGTCAAGATTGGCTACATTCTCAAAGGTTTGATCGCCCAAAACAAGCTTCTTCAGCGATGGTTTTTCGCTCGGACGCATAAAGACCATTTGATTGGCAGCAAGCTCTGGCAGTTCATTCCCCAATTTCCTGAAATCATCTTGGGTGATGAAGTAGGTAAAGGCCATTTTGTTAAAATCTGGATTAGAAATGGTTTCTGGGCTAATGACAATCTCTTCACCACCATCATAGACCAGACCAGCTTGGTAGGTCAGGTAGGATAGTTTGTCATCGGCTTTTTCTGGAAAATGGCTGAGCACCGATTGCTGATAGGCAGCTTCACCTTGACTTCTATCCGAAACAGGATAGGTAATAGATGTTTCCTTGGGATATAGTGCACCTGTCATACTGCTCATACCTGTATAAAGGGAGGTTGTGGTCGCAATGGTCACAAAGGCCATGACTGCAAGCAGTGTAATGTTGGCCAAACCCGTTGCGTGCTGTTTCATCCGAAAAATCATCTGCGATGTGGTAATGAAATGCTCTGGCGTATAGAAATACCGCTTGTTTTTCCGACGAGTCTTCAAATACCAAGTCATAAAGCTGATGTAGAACAGATAGGTCCCCGCAATGACAAAGAGCACAGCGATAAAGAACCGATAGATAACAGCTAGACCTTCTGCTTTAGATGAAAGTGATAGGTAGTATCCAACACCCAGTCCCACTACACCAAGGGCAGCCAGAAGGACATTGCCACGTGGCTCCTTCTCACCTTTCTCACTAGCTCGGAACAAAATCAGCGGACTGGTCTTGCCAATGGTTCGAATGGCCAGCAATTCCAAGAGGAAAAAGAAACCAGCAAAGAGAAAGGCAGTCATGACAAAGGCCAGAGGCTCTATTCCAAAATGCAAATCACTATAATGTGTTATATTGACAAAAATCAAGTAGAGAACATTTGAAAACACACCTGCTAAGACAGAACCAAGAACCACAACTAGCAAGAAAATCATCATCAATTCGAGGCTAGCTATCAAGGCTACTTTTTTCTTGTTCATCCCCAGCATGTTATAAAGACCAAATTCCCTCGCCCGTTGTTTCATCAGGAAATTAAAACTATAAATCTCCATAATGACCGAGAAAATGGTTAGAACAACGACACCAAGACCGATAGATATGGCACCAGAACCCATGGTCTTCATAACTGGACTTAGCATGAGTAAGAACATGGAACAAATCAGAGTAAATAGCACAAGACTGGCTAAAACAAAGGGAGCAAAAACACCCATGGATTTTCGGATATTTTGCCCAGCAAGTTTGAGGTAAAACATCTACTCACCCCCTAAAAGTGCAGACATATTGAGCGAAATCTCCTTGGCAAAGTCTTGATTGCTCTTGTCTGCTTTGTACAGTTGATGAAAAATGCGACCATCTTTGATAAAGAGTACCCGTTTGGCGTGGCTGGCTGCGTTGGCCGAGTGGGTCACCATGAGAATGGTTTGACCGTCACGGTTAATCTCTTCAAACAAATTCAACAAGTCTTCCGAATTGCGATAATCTAGGGCAGCCGTCGGTTCATCCGCTAGGACAATCTGTGGCTGGGTAATCAAACTACGAGCAATGGCCACGCGCTGCTTTTGTCCACCAGATAGTTCAAAGGGACGTTTTTTCAGCAAATCTTGAATGCGCAGTTTGGGAGCCAGCACTTTCAAACCTTTCTCCATTTCTTGGTGACTAGTGCGTGCCAATACGAGAGGTAAAAAGATATTGTCTTGGATGGACAGGGTGTCCAAGAGATTAAAATCTTGGAAGACAAAGCCTAGGTTACGCAAACGGAAATCGGCCAGCTTGCTTTCCTTGATTTTCGTAATATCTTGATTATTTAAGATAACCGAACCTCTCGTCGGCTTGTCCAAGGTTGCTAGAATATTGAGCAAAGTCGTCTTACCTGAACCACTTTCACCCATGATGGCGATAAACTCACCCTCTTCTACCTTAAAATCCACATCTTGCAAGGCACGAGTTTCCTCTTTTGAAAAACGTGTTCGATAAACTTTTTCTAAATGATTGATTTCTAATAACATAGTTACTCCTACTTTTCTTTATTTATTCATCTGCTTGATCAAGTACTTCTTGATATTGATCAAGTACTTCTTGATAGTTGATATGGTCTGATTCAGCAATATTATCCTCTAAATCTACCTTATAATAACCATCCTGGACACCGATGGCCCATTCCTTGTTAGAAGTAGTGTAAAGATTATTCAAGGAAACTGTTTCTTTGACAGAACTCTCTTCTTTGACAACGGGCCATTCCATAAACTTGGCTTCTGTTCCTCGAATACTATCTTCGGCAACTTCCTGCTTGCTAACGGCATAGTCTTTTCCCTTGTAATGGAAAGTTTGATAGCCCTCATCAAAGCTAAGACCTGCTGAAGAGGAAGAACAAGCAGTTAGCATTATACTGCCCAAAGCCAGCAAACCAAATACTTTCTTTTTCATAGTTTCCTCCCTCTAGTATGCCATAAATCTTATACTTTGCAAATCATGGGCGAGCTCTTCTAAGAATGAGGCTTGTTCCATGAGTTCAGCCTTTTCTTTTTCTGAGAATACTTTTTCTTCTATTCTCTTTGCTTGTAAAAATTTGAATGACATATGATTTCCTTCTTTCTATTTCTTATGAGTCTATTATAGAAAATATTCCTCCTGTGCTCTCTTACAGTTCTGATTAAAAAACTTACAGCTTTGTAAGGAAAGAAAAAAGACACCATTTCTGGCGTCTTACAGTTAGTTTTATTTTGTTAGACCAATGTAGGCAATCATTTCATCTAACTCTTTCTTGCTTTCCGTTACAAGTAGATAGGCATCATTTCCCTGAAGTTCCGCAAAGGCGTCTGGCATACGTTTGACTGTCTTAATCTTACCAGCGAATTTCTGATGAATATCATCTGCTGAATTAACGTAATCAGTTGTATCTCGACGAGTTGCCACCAAGCAGTATTGTGAATCGAATCGTCTTTCTTCAACATCACCACCTGTTACAATGTTTGCATAATCACGGAAAAGGTCGATAGAATGTGCATAGTTGTAAGCTTCAACAGTAAAGCCACCTGCCATGCGGTTGTTGTATTCAATCGCGATGTAATCTTTGCCGTTCTTGAAAAATTCAATATGGAAGAAACGTTCTTTCATACCAAAGGCCGTGATAATCGCGCGACCATATTTTACTAATTTAGGATCCAACTCCTTCTCTATGAAATAAGCATTGTCTTTCTTGCTTTGCATGAGTTCAAACGGTGTGTGTACATATGTCAAGCCTGTTTCGAAAACAACATTTCCCTTGCTGTCCACCAATCCATCATAGGTTGTGATAATGCTTGAGTTGACAAATTTCTCAAAGAAATAGGCTGTTTGACCATCCCAAGCTTCTTTAAAGGTTTCCAAATCTGCTTTCTTTGTGAGTTTAAAGGTACCGGATGCCCCAACGCCGTTGTCAGGCTTAGCAATCATTGGAAAACCAATTGTCTTAACAGCCTTATCAATATCTTTTTCAGTCTTGACAACCATTCCTGGAACGACTGGAACCCCTGCTTTGGAGAAGAATTTTTTCATCTCTGACTTAAATTTTGTCTTTTTCAGGTGTTTGGGTTTGGCACCAAAGATATTAAATTGTTCACGGAGGGCTGCATCATTTTCCAACCAATGTTCATTGTGGGATTCTACACGGTCAATTGGACCATGTTTGTAAATTAGGAAGGCTGCCGCACGCTTGACTTCGTCAATATTTTCCAAATCATTGACACGGAAGTATTCTGTTAAGGCATTACGAAGTTCTTCAGGCAATTGATCGTAAGGTTCTTGCCCGATACCTAGAACCGTAACGCCTTCTTTTTTAGCCAATTCAATGGTGAACGGTTGAAAATTTTCTGGATAAAAAGGTGAAATAACGAGATAATTCATAGGTAGTCCTTTCTAACTTAAAGTCCAATAGAATGAAGGAAGAATGGCATTTGCTTTCTCCACCACACCCAGTCGTGGGCCACATCTGTTCCCCAAGTGTCAAACCAAGCTGGGATATTCTTTTCTTCAAAGGCACGTTTTAGGTTGTAGAATGAGTCCAGACCGTCTTGTTCCCAATCGCCCAAACCGGTACAAACGATAATATCAGCTTGACGGTATTTGTCAATAAACCAACCGTCATTCTGATTCCAAATGTAGTCAGATGGTGAGTTTTGATAGACAGCATCATCATTGCCATAATCTTGATTGTTGTTGAAGAAACGAGCATCATAGACACCTGAAAGGGCGATGACTTTTGTGAAAACATCCGGATGCTGGAGGAAGAAATTCAGCGCGTGGTAGGCCCCCATTGAGCAACCAGTTGTCATCATACCATCGAACCAGCCAGTTTTATGTTTGATAAATGGAATCGCTTCTTCAATCACATACCGTTCATAGGCGCGGTGAGCTTCTGCTTTGTCATGAATAGATTTCCAGTCTGCCAACCAGCTTTCACTATCGTAACTCGTTAAGGTGAAAAATTGAACATGACCTGCCTCGATAGATCCACGGCAAGCTTCAATCATCCCAAAATCCGCATACTCATTGTAAGAACCGCCTGATGAGGCAAAAACTACCACAGGAATACCTGCGTGACCATAACGATTTAGGTTCATCTCACGCCCAAGATGACCTGACCAGTGACTAAGTGCTTCAAAATGCATCATTTATAATACAGAGAGGATAATACAGTAAGCTATCTTTTTTTCTTAAACAGCAGTTATATTAAGCTCGACTTTGCTATCTGCTAAACCGAACTACTGACCTCTCTTTCCTTTCTCTATATTTATTTTACCAATTTTCACTTAAAAATCTGAAACAATCGGGCAAATAAGCTGCCCAAGCTTCTTCATTATGAATGGCGCCTGAGATGACTTCCAGTGCCAGATTATCCAACTCAACTCCTCCTGAAATTAGTTGTCGGTAGTAGCTAAGGGATGTGTTAATATAGGCTTGCTTGATGTTGCCTGCCATTAGCGTTTTATCTGTATCATCAGCCTCTTCTGTCCCTACATAGATGTAAACTTTTTGATTTTTATTTAAAGGCTGACGCTCGATATAGCGGTCAAAAGCATCTTGATGAAGCCAGTTGGCAGATGAGAAGACTCCAAGCCCCCCAATGTGATCTTGGTATGCTAATCCCATAAACTGCGTAATATTGCCGCCTAAGGAAGAACCAATCATAGCAGTATATTCTTTATCAGGTTTAGTTCTGTATTCCTTATCTACAAAAGGCTTGACCACATTCATAACAAATTCGGCATATTCAGTACCCTTACCACCGAACTGCACACCGGGAATGCCAGTTTCTTGGAATTTCCAAGCTGAGTATTCAAACATACGATTATAACCGTCATTATCTATGGCAACGATAATCATTTTAGCTATGTCAGGATTACGCTTAATGGTTGGAATGACTTTCCAAGAGTGTCCGGAAAAGGCTTCTTTGCTATAAAGAACATTTTGCCCATCATGGAAATAGACAACTGGGTACGAACGCTCAGTTTCTTTATCGTAATCCTTGGGCAGGAGAACACGAACTCTACGCATTTTCCCTGTATAAGGGACTTCAAGCTCATGCGTCCGCATCTCTAAATAAAAATAAGATTTGTTCATAAACCCTCTTTCAATAACGTTTTTAACATTATATCATATTTTTACGGAATTTTCAGAAAATTTTTAATCTAACTCCAAAAATAATGGAAATATCTAGCATTTCATATCAAAGATAGTTGACCTGCTTCTCATTTTATTAGTCAGAGAAAGACAAAGCACAGCTTCTTAAAACTTGTTTGGCTTTATCTGACTATCTACCGAGGAATTTTTTATGTTTTCTAATTGCTACGACGGTTGGTTAATAGTCTCTTTACCCCAATATGCTATTTAGGGCACCTCATTTTTAGACTTATAGTCAGTCACTTTGGTTATTTAAGTTTAATTGATTTTCTAAAATCTATCAACAGAAAAAAGGCTAAGAATTTCTTCCTAACCTTTTAAAATTAGTTGACATCAATGCTGACTGTCACATTTTGCACAGGAACATCGTAAAATGGATCTTCACGACGGCCGAGGAAATCACGAGCCTGTTTGGGGAAGGAAGCGTAGCTGAGCACATCTTCTTCACTTCTCGCGTAGTCGGCGATTTCCTCACGGAGAGTTGGCATTTGAGGTTCAATCAAGTCGGCAGGACGGACGGTGATGACTTCCTCATCGCCGATGATTTTTTCCTTGATTCCTTCAGCAAGTGGTGCTGGAGACTGACCATAGAGACCACGGACATAGTCTTTGATTTCGTTTGGAACGACCTTATAGCGTTCTCCTGAAATGACATTCATCAAAGATTGAGTCCCTACCATTTGTGACAATGGGGTCACTAGAGGTGGATAGCCAAGGTCTGCACGAACACGTGGCACTTCTGCCAAAACTTCTTCGTATTTATCAGCTAAACCTTGTTCTGTCAACTGGCTAAGGAGATTTGATAACATACCTCCAGGTACTTGATAGATCAGGGTTTTAGGTTCAACATCCTTAACTTTTGGATTGAGAATACCTTCTTTGCGATAGTGATCACGTACCTTGTTAAAGTGCTCTGCTATTTCTTCAACTTTAGCCAAGTCAATGCCAGTCTCGAAACCAAGTTCTTCAAGGGCGATGACCAGTGACTCTGTGGCTGGTTGGCTAGTTCCGCCAGCAAAACTTGAAACAGCTGTGTCTATAATGTCGGCACCAGCTTCGGCCACTTTGAGGTAGGTCATTTCTGAAATACCTGAGGTTGCGTGAGTGTGAACTTCAAGTGGTAAATCAACCGCTTCTTTGATACGCTTGACCAAATCATAGCCAGTTTGAGGGGTCAAAACTCCAGCCATATCTTTGATACAAATAGAATCTGCACCAATTTCAGCATATTTCTTGGTTAATTCTACGAAGTAGTCTACAGTGTGCACTGGGCTTGTGGTGTAGGAAATGGCAACTTGAGCATGTCCTCCCGCTTCCTTAGTAGCTTTAACAGCAGTTTGCAGATTACGTGGATCGTTAAGGGCATCGAAGATACGAACGATATCAATACCATTTTCAACTGATTTTTGGATAAAACTTGTCACCACATCGTCAGCATAGTTGCGATAACCGAGCAGGTTTTGACCGCGGAGTAGCATCTGAAGTTTGGTGTTTTTAACTGCCTTACGAATAGTGCGCAGACGTTCCCACGGATCCTCGTTGAGGAAACGTAGGCAGGAGTCAAAGGTCGCTCCTCCCCACATTTCCAAGGCATGATAACCCGCTTGATCTAATTGCTCAAGGACTGGCAACATTTCTTCAGTCGTCATGCGAGTGGCAATTTGACTTTGTTGTCCGTCACGCAAAACCGTTTCGGTGATACGGATTTTTGTCATGGATTCCTCCTATAATTTTTTCTGTTGACAACTCTGATATTCGTGATTGTCTTAATCAAGGTAACTTGTCTCACCTTGCTTTCCTCTAAAGAGGTTATTATGATTGTTTTAAAATGTCTGCGATAGCTTTTTGCATGTCTTCAACGCTGTGTTTTCGACTTCTACTACACTCTTTGGCAATGGCAGAGCAGATGTAACACTTACGAGGAGACAGTCCTAGTTGAGTGCGGCTGATTGGAGTAACTTGATTGCCTTTTAATTGAACCACATCCAAATCCATTAAACGTCCGTAGACAGTCCCCTCCTCTATGGCGATTAAAGTTCTTTTCAATTCCATAGGTGTCATGTCAGCAACCAAATAATATTCCCAGCCGGTTTTGAGTTCTAACTTTTTACTGAAAAGTCTTTTTTCTGATATAAGACTTTCTATTTGGCTGATTATTTGATCAAAAGCTAAACCAAGGTCTTGCGAGGTTTTGACAGGTCCTGGAATGTTCATAGTTGCCGATAGGACAGCAGCGCCAGCATATTTTTCTAAAAGAGAACGTTGACGAAGGCTTCGTCTCTCTCGTGCTTCTAGCATGTCTTGTAAATCAACTATCGGTCCATCAAATACTTTTTTAGACATTGCGGACAACGTCAATCAAGCTACCATCACGGTACTCAATGAGGGCAACTACTTTATCACCGTATTGGATTGGTTCTGGGTTGCCAACAATAGCATAAGCTTTTTCTTGAAGTTCTTTGATAGTGTATTGAGGAACTTTGAGGTCTTTAAAGTGCTCAATCAAATCAGGGCGGTTAGGGTTGATAGCAATACCAATTTCAGTTACAACAACGTCCACAGAGGTACCAGGTGTAATAACGGTATTAACTGACTCTACAAAGGTTGGGATGCGTCCACGAACCAATGGAGAAATAACCATTGACATTTTAGCTGCAAAAGCTGTATCGCAGTGACCGCCAGAAGCACCACGAATAACGCCATCAGAACCTGTCATAACGTTAACGTTAAAATTAGTATCCACTTCAAGCGCTGACAAGATACATGTGTCCAACATATTGATAGCAGACCCCTTGCTAAGTGGAGAAGCGTACATGTTAGCGTCGATTTCCAAGTGCTTACCAGCGTTGCGGTCAAGTGAGATTGCAGATGGGTGGTCAAAATCTTGAACGTCAATAATACGTTCCACTAGGCCTTCTTCAAGCAATTCAACCATAGCATTTGTGATACCGCCGAGTGCGAAACTTGCTGTGATGCCATCTTTAATCATGGCTTCACGCATAAAACGTGTTACAGCAAGTGACGCACCACCTGTACCAGTTTGGAATGAGAACCCTTCCTTATAGTATGGTGAGTTTGTGATAACTTTAGCTGCATATTCAGCGATGAGAAGTTCTTTTGGATTCTTGGTGAAACGCGTAGCTCCTTTGGCAATACCTTTAGGATCACCGATAGATTCTACTTCAACGACATAGTCAACGTCTGTTTGCGGAATTGAAATTGGTGAGTTTGGATATGGTACAAGCGTATCGGTAATGATAACAACCTGGTCTGCGTACTTGGCATCAACCATGGCATAGCCAAGAGACCCACATGTCGCTTTGCCTTTGACACCGTTGGCATTACCATAAGCATCAGAAGATGGTGCTCCAAGGAAAGCCACATCAATGTGAATATCACCAGCTGCAATAGCACGAGCACGACCACCGTGAGAACGGATTACGACTGGATTTTCCATAATACCAGCAGAAATAGCTGCCCCTACTTTGTCACGAAGTCCTGACGAAGTGATGTTTGTGACAACACCGTTTTTGATGTGTTCAATCAAAGGCTCATGCACATTTGCGATAGAACTTGGAGCGATAGAAAGATTTTTAATTCCCATCTTGGCAATCTCGTCCAAAACCATATTCATGACATAATCACCTTCACGGAAATGGTGGTGGAATGAGATGGTCATACCATCTTTAAGACCAGTTTTTTCAATCGCTCCACGGATAGAACCAAGGAGTTTTTCATCGCGTGGGTTAACAGGTTTGATATGGCGACTTGACTCGTTATAAGGTTTGATATTTGTTAATTCGGACTCAAATACGCCATATTGTTCAGCGTATTCAGTTGGAATGTCACGACCTAAAGAATTTTTAACCATCTCTTAAATCTCCTCCTCTGTAAGCACACCTGCGGCTTTAGCTAACATGATGACGCGTTCTGCACGTTCTACGATTGGTTTATCAACCATCTTACCGTTAAGTGAGATAACTCCCGAACCTTTACTTTCAGCTTCTCGGATTGCCCAAATAACTTGTTTAGCATTATCAATTTCTTTTTCGGTAGGTGTGTAGATGTCGTTGACCAAAGGAATTTGACGTGGGTTAATAACAGATTTACCATCAAAGCCGAGTTGTTTGATATGGCTAACTTCAGCTTGGAAGCCTTCAGTATTGTTGACGTCAGAGTAAACTGTGTCGATAGCTGCAATTCCAGCAGCACGTGCGGCATGAAGAATCATACTTCGTGCAAAGAACAGTTCTTGACCATCAGGATATCGACGTGTTTTCATGTTGGTCACATAGTCTTCGGCACCAAGAGCGATACCGATGAGACGGTCAGAGGCTTTGGCAATATCACGAGCATTCAAGACACCTTCTGCAGATTCGATAGCAGCCATCATGCGAGTACGACCAACAGGAATCCCATACTCACGTTCTACGCGTTCAATTTCTTTTTCAACATCAATAATGTCTTGAGCAGTTTCTGTTTTTGGCAGACGAACCACATTGACACCTGCCGTTACCACTGCTTCGATATCCAAAGCTCCACAAGTGTCCAAGCCATTGATACGGACAACCGTTTCAACTGAGCTATAATCAAAAGTCTTCAGTGCAAAATGTACCAGAGCACGTGACGTGTCTTTTTCCTTCAGAGAAACAGAGTCTTCAAGGTCAAACATGATTGAATCAGCGCCATATAGTGGTGCATCACGCAACATACCAGCATTAGCACCAGGGACAAACATCATCGTTCTTCTTAGACGTTCCATGAGTCAATCTCCTTCCAGTTCATTACTTCCAAGCCAGCAGCGCGGTGGACAGCAGCAATTGTACGTGCTTGAATGGTACAATCAAGCGCACCCTTGTCCACAGCAGTTACTTCTGCAGCTTCGACACCAAGATGTTGTAAGGTTTTGGTAATTACTTTACGAATTTGATTACCAAATTGTTTTTCAACGTTAGAATCAAGGTCAATCGTGATACCTTGATTGCTTGGAGCAACTGTCACTTGGATGTCACTTGATTCAAGTGAACCTGCAACAGCAGTTTGTTTAATGTCCATAAAGTCACCTCTTATTTGTTAGGATAATAGGCGGCGCGAGCGAGCGGACGGCTCGCAGGGTCGCACGATGTTTAACTGACTATTTTTTTACAGGGAAAATTTTCAGCAAAGCTACTGCTGAAGCATACAAAATTCCCAAAACAAGGAAGACGCCAGCCATGCCAAGAACCATCAGTTCAAGAGATTGGTATAAATGATCTATATTAATATTCATGTGATACTCCTCCTACTTAGCTAAAGAATGCAAGGAGCAAGCCACCTGCGATTACTGAGGCGATTTGTCCAGAAACGTTGGCGCCGACAGAGTACATCAAGATAAAGTTTTGAGGGTCCTCGTCAGTAGCCATTTTTTGGATAACACGACTTGACATTGGGAAAGCTGAGATACCAGCAGCACCAATCATTGGATTGATTTTATTGCCTTCTCTGCGGAAAATATTAAGAATTTTGGCAAACATCACACCTCCAATTGAGTCCATGATGAAGGCTAAGAGTCCAAATAGAATGATCATCAAGGTTTGAATGTTCAAGAATTGATCGGCTTGCATTTTCACAGAAATGGTTAAACCGAGCAAAATTGAAACGATGTTGACCAATTCATTTTGTGCTGTTTGAGACAAACGATCAAGCACCCCACATTCACGAAGCAAGTTCCCAAACATAAGGAAACCAACAAGTGGCAATGAGATTGGTGAGATAAATCCTGCTACGAAGGTGATAACAATCGGGAAAAGAATTTTAGTCAGCTGAGATACGTTTTCTGACTTATAAGTCATACGAATACGACGTTCTTTTTTCGTTGTTACCAATTTTATAGCAAATGGTTGAATAATTGGAACCAAAGCCATGTAAGAGTAAGCGGCTACGGTTATTGGTCCAAGTAGATTTGGCGCAAGCTGATTGGCAACAAAGATAGATGTTGGTCCGTCAGCTGCTCCGATGATACCGATTGACGCTGCTTCTTTGATGTCAAATCCAGCAAGAACGGCCACGACAACAACGAAGAAAATACCAAATTGTGCTGCTGCACCAAAAAGCATCATAAATGGATTTTGGAGAAGAGGACCAAAATCTATCATTGCCCCAATACCAATGAAAATCAGGAGCGGGAAAAGTTCTGTTCCGATACCAAACTTAAAGAGTTCCTCGAAAACCCCTGCCTGTTCGATACCGTTTACAGTTTGGTTCAAAACCCCAGATGATGGGAAGTTAACCAAGATGGTTCCCAAGCCCATTGGGACTAAAAGAGTCGGTTCGTATTCTTTTTTGATTCCCAGATACATCAATAGTGCACCAATAAGCATCATGATGATTTGCGGGAAAGTAATGGATGTAATTCCTTCAATTAAGATATGCACGCTATCACTTCCTTCTAAATGTTTACATTGTACTCTAATCTATTCGCTTAACCGATAGTAATCAAACCATCGCCTGGGTTTACGCTTTGTCCTTGGCTGACGTGAATGCCAGTTACAGTACCCGCTGAGGTTGCAACGATTTCATTCTCCATCTTCATAGCCTCAAGAATCATGAGAGGTTGGTTTTCAGAAACAGCATCTCCAACGTTTACAAGAATACGCAGGATAGTTCCTGGCATTGGAGCTTGTAAAGCATCTGCACCTGCAGCAGATGATGGTGCTGCAACTGGAGAGGGAGCTTCTTCAACTACTGGAGCTGCTGGTGTTGCTGTAGCAACTGGTGCAGGTGCTGGTGTACCACCGATTTCTTCCATTTCAACTAGGTATTCTTTCCCGTCGATAGCGATTTTAAATTTGCGTAACATAAAATTCTCCTTAAATTATTTTTTTGTATAAATCGATTTGACAGCAAATTGACTGTCTGGATAATCGCCTGCGGCGATGCTGGACGCAATAAGCGAAACCGTCAAAGCTTCAGGATTTCGCTGCAGGATTCTCTTGACGACGAATTGACTTTCTGGTCTATCCCCTGCAGCAATAGCTGTCGCGATGACGCTAACTAATTCGTAATCTTCCTGACTTGCTGGTATATACCCCGAAAGTGCTTGCCATTCATCTAAGTCGTTTTTGACAGGTGAGGTGACAGCTGAAGATTTCTCATCTTGAGATTTTCCAAATAAACGTTGAAAGAATCCCATAATTTCCTCCTTTCATTTTATAAATATAGAAAGTAAGTAACTTTTCTGAGTTGTCAGTTACTAGCTCCACGTTTCTAAGACTATTATATAATAAGGTCTGAAAAAGTAGTTGATTTTTTTGTGTTTTTTTCGTAACGCTTTCATTTGCTGAAATTACGGAACTTTGGCTAAGATGACGATTTTTATATCATCACATCTTAGATAAAAATCTATTACATAATAGGTCGAAGCAATATTATAGAAGAAATAAATAAGCAACATCCGATATACTCATTTTTGTGTTTTTTTTGTGTCTTTTATTGAAAAGGCTCTTTTTATTTCAAGCGCTTTCATTTATACTTATGTCATAAGGTCTAGTAAAACTTCATATTTTATTCAAGTTCAATAGACCGTATTGAATTTACAATATTAATAAAGGGGAGAAATAACTTATGTTATTGACTATTTTGGCTTATGCCATGATTATCGTCTTCATGTATGTCGTGATGACGAAAAAAATGTCGCCATTCACGTCACTGGTTCTAGTTCCGCTCGTTTTTGCAGCTGTGCTTATCATTACGGGTTCGGCAGATCTGACAGCTGATGCAAAATTTGTTGAATTTGTCGGTGAAGAAGGAAGCCTTAATGGCTTGACGGCCATGGGTGATATGGTTATGTACGGGGTAAATACAACTGCCAAAACAGGTATCATGTTGCTCTTTGCCATTCTTTACTTCTCAACAATGCTTGATGCTGGTCTCTTTGACCCAATTACTGAGAAAATGATTCGCTTTGCTAAAGGCGATCCGATGAAAGTGCTTATTGCCACAGCAGTTGTTGCAGCAGCAGTTTCTATGAACGGTGATGGAACAACAACAACCCTTATCGTTGTTTCTGCTTTCTTGCCAATCTACAAGAAACTTAACATGAAAATCATGAACCTTGGTGTCTTGATTATCCTCCAAAACACTATCATGAACCTCCTCCCTTGGGGTGGTCCTACAGCTCGTGCCATGTCGGTTCTTGGTGTAGGTGCTGAAATTCTTGGCTATCTAGCTCCTGGTATGGTTCTCTCACTCCTTTATGTAATCCTCTGGGTTGCTCCAAGCATGGGGCGTAAAGAGCGCGCTCGTCTTGGTGTTGTTGAGTTCTCTGAAGCTGAATTGCAAGAATTAACCAACATCACAGACCCTGATACACTTGCTATCCGTCGTCCAAAGAACTTCTGGTTCAATGCTATCTTAACAATTATTCTTATCGGTTGGTTGGTTGCTGGATCATTTATCGAAACAATCGAACTTGCACCACTTCTTCTCTTTGCTGTAGGTACAGTAATTGCTCTTATGGTTAACTACCCAGTTCTTAAAGACCAATCTAAACGTATTGGTGACAACGCTGGGGATGCTGTCCAAGTAGTTATCTTAGTATTTGCTGCAGGTATCTTCATGGGTCTTTTCCAAGGTTCAGGTATGGCAACTGCACTTGCAAATAGCTTTGCAACTATTATTCCTAAACAATTAGCTGGATTCTGGGGGCTTATTATTGCTCTTGTATCTGCACCTGGTACCTTCTTCATCTCAAATGATGGTTTCTACTACGGTATCTTACCAGTTATGGCAGAAGCTGGTGCTTCTTATGGCTTCTCTCCAGAAGCTATGGCACTTGCTTCACTGATGGGACAAGCGTTCCACTTGCTCAGTCCGCTTGTAGCTTTCATCTATCTTCTCCTTCGTTTGACAGGTCTTGATATGGGTGAATGGCAAAAAGAATCAGCTAAATACGCCGCCGTTATTTTCGTTATCTTTGTTGTTACTATTATTGCGACAGGACATATGCCGCTCTACATTCCACAATAAGATTAATAAACTTGAATAAATGAAATATGAAGTAACCCCTCGAACCACCGAGGGGTTTGTTTTTAAAAGCTAACAAATTTCAATAAAATCAGGTATAATAACAGAGATATTTGAAAGGAGAATATGAACAATGAATCCTATTATTGAAGCTGTAAAAGCTAATCTTGATCTCTCAAAAAATGTTCCGTTGAAGCAAGCGTTTTATGAAGCGCTTAGAAAAACCATTATTTTAAGTCAAATTCCAGCAGGTAGTCGTATCAATGAAAAAGAGTTCTCAACTGAGCTCAATATCAGTCGCACACCTATCCGTCATGCTATAAGCGTTTTGATTGAAGAAAAGTTGGTCGAGCACACTCCTAAAAGAGGGATTATCGTGCGTGGAATCAGCGCTAAGGATGCAGTTGAAATCTTTGATATTCGTAAAGCACTGGATACTCTGGCAACAACAAAGGCCATGTACAAAATGACCGAAGCAGACTTTAAAGAAATGAAAGCTGTATTAACTGAGTGTGAGGAGATGATTTCCGATGATAAAAATATCGAGAAAATCCTTGCTAATTTTAACCAGTTTAATAATCTTATTTACGAGAAAAGTCAGATGCTTCGTCTCCGCGAAATTGTGACTGAATTGCAAACTTATCTGATTTATTTCCGAGAAATCTCTATTTCTTCTCTAGAACGTCGGACAAAGGCTTTGGAAGAACATTGGATTATCTACCGTGGTATGAAAACTCAGGATATCGATCAGGTCACTCTCATCACACACGAACATCTTAACCGCTCTCTAGATTTCATCCTCAAGGAAATGGAAGAATTAGCTAATGTCTGAGGAACTTCTACAATATTTTAGTCAGATGGGGACCAAGGCTCTCTTTTATGAAATTGCACTTAGCCCAAAACCAGGTCTTGTCGATCGGTTTGACGATGGTTCCCATAAAGACATGACTTTTTCCACCTTCATTGATAGTAGCCTAGCACTAGCACCTCACTTCTTTTCCTACCTCAAGGCAGGATTTGACCATGTAGGAGACAATCCACGCCAGCTGTTTGATCAATTACGTTCCCTAGGGATAAAAGCAGAGCAAGATATGTTTTCGGCGACTGAGGGCGTGAATACCCACAAAGGAGTGAATTTTTCTCTCGCTGTGCTTCTTGGTGCGACCGGATTTTATCTAAAAAAACATCCCAAACTCTTAGAAAATCCACAACTATTTTCAGAAAGTGATACGATAGCCATCTGTCGTCTCGTTGCTCCTATCTGCCAACATTTGATAGAAACAGATTTGGGACACTTAAGTTCCAAAAAAGAATTAACTTACGGTGAAAAACTTTATTTGGAACATGGCATCAAAGGCCCGCGTGGCGAAGCTAGCGAAGGTTTCCCTACTCTTACAGAAAAAGCCCTACCATTTTTACGTGAACGGCTTAAACAGGGAGATAAGGAGCTAGCCCAACTACAACTTCTTCTTTATTTAATGACTTTTGTGGAAGATGGCAACCTTATCCATCGTGGTGGTATCGAAGCTTGGCAGCAAGTCAAGACGGAATGCCAAAGCCTCCATCAACTTAATCTTTCAAAAAAGGAACTAATTCATCAACTCAGCCTTTATAATGATAGCCTAATCTTCAGACATCTCAGTCCAGGTGGGAGTGCTGATTTATTGGCTTTAACGTTTTTCTTTGCTATGCTAGAAGGTATACTTTAGTGAGTCTGGGATAGGGGGTTCTACTCAAGTATAAAAGCGAGCAAAACTAGTTTTCTGATTTAAAACTCAGTAGTGTTCGCTTTTTTTATTGTATCAATTGTAGAGTTATGGATAGGGAATCTCCAAACTCAAAATCTATTTGCTTCTGGCTATTGTTAATCCTTTCAGAAAAAAACGAGCAGAACCTTAACCAGAAGTGGCATGATAATAACTGTGTAGAGTGTACGACAGATTTGAATGCCTGCAATTTTAGGCATATCTGCTCCCAATTCACCAGCCATAAGAGTCAGGTCAGTCGCTCCAGCCGGTGATGAAGCAAAAAGCGCCGACTGCAAATCAAGAATCCCTGTCTGATACATCCAAAAACCAAAAGCAGCATTAATCATCAGATAACTGACAAGCAAAATCAAAATCGGAACAATCAAATTCACGATTTGTCTCAGGCTATCGTGAGTGAAGTTAGCTCCGACGATTGAGCCAGCAAATATCTGAGCGATATAACGAATACCGCTCGTCAACTGTACTGTATTAACTGTCATTTTCAACGCGGATGAAAAGATAAGGGCAATAATCAAAGCACCTACGGGAATATCTAACCAGAGTCCTATGAAACCACCGATGGTAGCAACAAGTAAAACCAAGATATTATTGAACCATTGTTTTACTGGCGACAGCGAATTTGTCGTCTGCTGTGGTGTTGATAAAAATACATCAGACTTTTCAGGCTTACCTATAACCCTTTTAACCCAAAAAGAAATCCAAAGAGGTAAAATCATCAAAATCCCCATCAATCGAGCTGTCTGTATGGTTGCGACAATGTCCGATTGTGCCCCCATATCAATCGCCATGAGTGAAACATCCATAATCCCCCCTGGTAGGCAACAGAGAAAGGCGGTGACGGGTGTCATCTTGAAAAAGGTCACAAAAATCAACCCTATCACCACCATATTGATAGTGAAAATCCCCATCAATCTTCCAATAACCTTCCCCAGCTTTGGAAGATTTTTTAAATCCTCTTTTTTAATATTCTGCCCAATATAGGCGCCACTGACAATCTGTGCAAAAATCTTCATAACCTTTGTAGTTTCCATATTACCAGTCATAATAGAGGTTATTGCAACAGCAGTCATACTACCAATCATAAAAGGGGCAGGAAACCTTAATTTTTTAGCTACAAAACCACCAATAGTTCCCACTAAAACCGTAATAAGAAGTGATTGCATCGTTCTTTCTCCCTGACTAAATTTTTGCTTATTATAGCATATTTTAGGAGTAAAAAAAGGAGTTTCTAAGTGGAAAAACCAATGAAAGTACATACTATCTATATCAAAACTGATATAATAGTAAAAAAATAGGGGAGTTTACCATGTCTGATTACACCGTTTCAAAGATTTTTCCCTTTGACAAAAATACTAACATGAAAATTGACGCTCTGCTTTTTGAAGAAGGAATTCGCCGTGACGCCAACTTAGACTATACTTGTGCCATTTTAGATGACAAAGGCAGAGCTATCGCTACAGGCTCAACCTTTGGAAATACGCTACGTTGCCTTGCTGTATCAAGTGAACATCAAGGAGAGGGGTTGCTGAACAGCATTGTCAGCCACCTCATTGATTTCCAATATGAACGTGGTAATTTTCATCTTTTTCTCTATACCAAGACTTGTACTGCAAAATTTTTTAGTGATTTAGGTTTTCACGAAATTGCTCGGATTGACGGGCTTATAAGCTTCATGGAAAATAAAAAAACAGGATTTCAAGATTACCTTAAAAATCTTGAAAGGCCTCAAAAAAATCCTTCTAAAGTTGCAGCACTCGTTATCAACGCCAACCCTTTTACACTTGGTCATCAGTACTTGGTTGAAAAAGCTAGTCAAGAAAATGATTTGTTGCATCTTTTTCTGGTTAGTGAGGATGCAAGCTTGGTTCCTTTTGCTGTCCGAAAGAACTTGGTAGAAAAAGGCACTGTCCATCTGAATAATATCATTTACCATGATAGTGGCCCCTATATCATTAGCCAATCCACCTTCCCTTCCTATTTTCAGAAGGACGAGTTTTCCGTTATTGAAAGTCAGGCAAGGCTAGACTTGGAGATTTTCATTCGCATTGCTCATGAGCTGGGTATTACCCGTCGCTATGTCGGTAACGAACCGACTAGCCTCGTCACTAATCTCTATAACCAAGTCATGACTGAAAAACTCCCTGAACAAGGCATCGACTGTCTAATCATTCCTCGAAAGACTTTTGATTCTGCACAGCCTATTTCGGCTTCTACTGCTAGACAGGCAATCAAAGACGGAGATTGGGAGCTTTTGGCAAAATTACTGCCACAGACCTCACTTGATTACTTCACATCTGATCAAGCCAAACCAGTTATCTCCCGAATCCGTGGAGAAGAAAATGTTAGCCATTACTAAAAAGCTATCTGATCAACTCAGATAGCTTTTTTTTTTAACCTCTAAAGTAGGAAACCATGTTCCCTTCTTCTAATGTTCTCATGCCAAAAGATTGGTAAAAATGATTATATATGACATCTTCTAAGTCAGTATTGACTTGAAACATGTGAACGTCCTTGAAAGTATCCCAAGCTGCCTGAAAAAGCTTTTTACCAATACCTTGACCTTGGTAAGCTTTTTGCAATAATCAAATCCTGCACTAAAAGAATATGCTCGCTATCACCCACACAGCGGACAAATTCAATCAACTTCCCCTTATTAAAAATACACCCAAAATCCAAAGAGATTTTTCAAAAGCTCGCGTCAGCTTTTCCTCATCAGACAGGTAAGCCAGCCAGTTAGCTTCAAGATAAGGCTCTTGGACACCTGCCTGTGAATTTTCTATAATCCATCAGGTACTCCCAAACAAAAGAGAAGCCGCGCGACTTCTCTTCTACATATTAGACAATACCTTGTGCTGACATTGCTTCAGCAACTTTAAGGAATCCTGCGATGTTTGCACCAACCACTAAGTTACCTGGAGCTCCAAACTCCTCAGCCGCTGCTGCTGCACTTGCGTAAATATTTTTCATGATGTCATACAATTTGCTATCAACTTCTTCAAATGTCCAAGCAGTACGTCCACTGTTTTGTGCCATTTCCAGAGCTGATACTGCTACACCACCAGCATTTGCTGCTTTTGCAGGTCCAAATGAAACACCAGCAGCATGGAAAACATCAATCGCTTCCAAAGTTGAAGGCATGTTGGCACCTTCTGCAACAGCAATAACACCGTTACGAACAAGTGCGCGTGCATCTGCATCGTTAAGTTCGTTTTGTGTCGCACATGGGAAGGCAAGGTCGGCTTTGACCGTCCAGATTGATGAGTCAGGACCAGCTGGGACAAATTTTGCATTTGGATGATGTTCAAGATATTGAACGATGCGGGCGCGTTCAACTTCTTTAAGTTGTTTCAAAGTAGCTACATTGATACCGTCTTCATCAATGATATAACCTGATGAATCAGAACATGCAATAGCTTTAGCACCCAATTGTTCGAGTTTTTCAATAGCATAGATAGCTACGTTACCAGAACCTGAAACAATAGCAGTCTTGCCTGCAAAATCTTCACCGCGAGCTTTTAGCATTTGCTCTGCAAAGTAAACAGCACCGTAACCAGTTGCTTCTGTACGCGTGAGAGAACCACCGTAAGTCAAACCTTTACCTGTGAGAACTCCTGTATACTCATTGCGAAGACGTTTGTACTGACCGTAGAGATAACCGATTTCACGCCCACCAACACCGATGTCACCAGCAGGAACGTCCGTGTCAGCACCGATATGTTTGCTTAGCTCGGTCATAAAGCTTTGGCAGAAACGCATGATTTCGTTGTCTGATTTTCCTTTTGGATCGAAGTTTGATCCACCTTTACCACCACCGATTGGTTGTCCAGTCAGGGAGTTTTTAAAGATTTGCTCAAATCCAAGGAATTTAATGATTGATTGGTTTACAGATGGGTGGAAACGAAGGCCACCTTTGTATGGTCCAATGGAAGATGAAAATTGAACACGGAAACCGCGATTAACTTGAACTTGTCCTTTGTCATCAACCCAAGGAACTCGGAAAGACACAATGCGTTCAGGTTCTACCAAACGCTCAAGAAGATTTTCATCAATGTATTTAGGATACTTATCAAAAACAGGTACCAATGATTCAAACACTTCTTCAACAGCTTGTAGAAACTCTGCTTCATGTCCATTTTGGTCTTTTACTTTTGAAAAGACACTTGCAACGTATTCTTGACCTTTTGTCATGGTATTTTCCTCCAAAATGTTAATACTTGAATAGTATAAATTTTCTGACAACTAATGTCAAGTATTTTTTTATAAAAATTTTAAAACAATGTCAGAAAATCTGACATGGTTTTCCTTTTATAGGCGGATAACCTCAATTTTATAGCCGTCAGGGTCTGTTACAAAATAATAGTGAGGTTCTTGTCCTGGTAAACCCTTGAGATCAGTTACGGTGTAACCTGCTGCCTTGTGGTCTGCGTAAGCTTTTTCTAAATTTTCGACACCAACAGCCAAATGACCATAGCCTGTTCCCAAATCGTAGCCTGGATGATCATAATTATAGGTCAATTCAAGTTCAAAGTCCTCACCATCTATTTTCATAAAAACAAGGGTGAATTTTGCCTCAGGAAAATCCTTCCTACGATCTTCATAGAAGGGAAAGGCTGTTGAGTAGAATTTAATGGACTCCTCCAAATTTTTTACTCGAATGCAAGTATGTAGTAATTTCACCGCTATTCCTCCAGATTATAGTACTTACATAATAGAATAAATGACAACTTTTGACAAGTTTTTGAACTTTACTTATAATAAATGGATAACAAGAAAAGGAGTTTGTCATGAAAAATGTCTCTCTCACCTCAGGAATTTTCTTCCTTTTAGCAGGTCTTTATCTTTTTTACAATCCCTTCGCTGCCGTAGGTACCATCGCTTGGATTGTAGCTCTTTTTATCTTTATCTCCGGAATAAGCAGTCTCCAATACTACCTAAGCCAGCCTTCAGGCTATCGTCCACTGCTACTCCTCATTCAGTCCCTCGTTTCTATCTTTTTAGGGCTCTCCCTAATGGCTAGCTCCGCATTTTCACGTAGCAATTTGGCTATGCTTTTTGTTTCTAGCTGGTTGATTATCCTTGGTTTTGCTCGCTTTTTGGGGAAAGGGCAGAGCTATACAACCAATCATGTCCAAAATAATGGTTTGGTTCTGATTGGAATCGGCTTGCTCCTCTTTCTTGCCCCAGTGTTTTCATCCGTCTTTATCGGAAAATTTCTCTCGCTCATTTTTATCATGATAGGAGCATCGGCTCTGCTATTTGCCATAAGACAGTAAAAGGTTGGGGATTCCCAACCTTTTTATATCATATAAAAGACGATAGCAATGTAGTGAAGCACGGATGCTAGGATGATAAAGAGATGCCAGATCATGTGATCGTAAGGGCGCTTGCGCGCATAGAACATTGCTCCGATGGTGTAAGCGAGTCCACCTGCTAACATGAGAAACCAGAAGACGGGTTCAGTTTTTGTGAGAATAGCTGGTAGGATAAAAATAACTAGCCAGCCCATAATCAGGTAGAGAGTCAGACTGAATTTTTCATTAATTTTCTTTGCAAAAATCTTATAGAGAATCCCAAAAATAGTAATTCCCCACTGGAGGACAATTATCAAGTAGCTCAGCCATCCTTCCAAAAGTGACAAAGCCACAGGTGTGTAGGAGCCCGCAATAGCAATGTATATCATGCTATGATCAATAATCCGTAGAATATACTTATGAGTCGAACCATAAGCCATGGAATGATAGATAGCCGAGGATAAAAACATGAGGAATAGGCTAATGACAAAGATTGACATACCAACAGCCGCCTTCGTATTATAAGCCTGATAAGCATGGATGGCCGTGACAGGCAAGAGGGTCAACATGGCTATTGCTCCAACAGCATGAGTCACACTGTTGGCAATTTCTTCACCAAAAGAAAGGCGTTTACTGAGTTTAAAGGTCTGATTCATGATTTCCTCCTTCTAGCTGACTATTAAGCCGATGGGTTTCAAAGTAGTACATCACAGTCTGACAAGCCATCTGAATAATTTCGGGAATTTCGGTCTGCTTTTTTCTCATGCAAGACACAAAATGATTATAAAGCATTTCTGAATCCCCTACTTCCTGCAAACGATTTAAGACTTGGCTAATCTCCTGAATGGAGAAGGTATTCTTCAAGAAGGTAATAGCAATCAGTCGTGCGACTTGATGCTTCTGGTATTTTTTCTTGATGGGTTTACCAATATAGCCGTGCTTAACATAGTTATTAACCATGGCAGCCGTTAGTCCTTTGTCAGCTGGCATAAATTTAGGTTGCGCAATTTGATTAACCAAGAGTAGCACCTGATCTAAGTATAGTTCCAAATCAGGCAGGTCTTTCCAATAAGGAATAGCATCAAACATTTTTAACTTCCTATTATCTAGTTTTGATAACTAGATAATATCATTTTCTAAAAATGATTGCAAGGAAAAATATGACTTTTATGCAAATCATGACCACCCGTCTAACGGGTGGTTTGAACAGGGGCTATAAGCCCACATCACCAGCCAGCGCCTAAAGACGCTGGCTTTCACTTTGTTCAAGCCTCACTGCTTTTGACTCGTCACTTGCCTCTTAAAGAGGCGTTGGTATTACTTGCCATCATCCCTAAAGGGATCTTCGTATTCTTTCACACTCAGTTTATCAAGTGTGATATCATGCTTTTCCTGTTCTTGAATATATTTCTTTATTGTGGCTTCATTAAGTCCGACTGTACTCACGTAATAACCCTCTGCCCAAAAATGGCGATTCCCAAACTTATATTTGAGATTGGCGTGTTTGTCAAACATCATGAGAGCACTTTTGCCTTTCAAATAGCCCATGAAACTAGATACGCTAATTCGCGGAGGAATACTGACCAACATATGAACATGGTCCGGCACGAGATGTCCTTCAATGATTTCTACACCTTTGTAGCGACATAAACGGTGGAATATCTCGCCTAGACTGCTTCGATATTAATTATAGATGATTTTTCGTCTATACTTAGGGATGAACACAATGTGATATTTACACATCCACTTTGTGTGTGATAAACTATGTGCCTTTTGTGCCATACTTTTCTCCTTTCGCTTTACAGTGGGCTTGAACACCTCTATTGTAGCGCGTTTGGAGTTTTTTTGGTATAACCAGCGATGCGCACCCGCATAGCGGGTGGTTTATTTGTCTCGCACCTTACGGAGCGAGACGGACTTAAAGTCACATAAAAAAAAAACAAGTCTAACCAGTAGGTTAGACTTGTCTCTTTAGGAGATTTATGAAAAAGAATAAAGTTTGGATGTCCTATTTCTAGGATAAGACAAGTATAGCGAAGCTTTCTTAAGGAAAACTGAAACTTTTCTTAGAAAAGACTTAATTTACTCCAACCTCTCACTCAACTCTTCCCACTCTTCCATGAGAGTCATTTGTTCTTCTTGGATAGCGTCAAGTTCTTTTTGGAAATTGGCGAGTTGTCCTAGATCATTTGTTGCTAACATGTCATCGTTAATCGCAGTTTCACGCGCCTCAATTACTTCTAGACGTTCCTCAATTTCAGTGATGCGACGTGTTATTTTTCGGAGCTCTTTTTGATTGGCTTTTTGGTCTTGGTAATGGCTGGCGCCAGATGATGGGGCATCAGCTGTAACAGTCATTTCTTCTGTCTCTAATCTTGCTAGCTCTTCTGCTTCCGCTTTTTTCTCCAAATAATAATCGTAATCACCAAGATAAAGGGTACTGCCAGTTTTTGAAATCTCCAGCACTTTTGTAGCCACGCGATTGATAAAATAGCGGTCGTGACTGACAAAAAGGAGGGTGCCGTCAAAGTCTATAAGGGCATTTTCTAGCACTTCCTTGCTATCAATGTCCAAGTGGTTGGTCGGCTCGTCCAGGATAAGAAAATTGTTATTTTCCATGGAGAGTTTGGCGAGAAGCAAGCGAGCTTTCTCACCACCAGACAGCATGGAGACGGACTTTTTAACATCATCTCCAGAGAAGAGGAAAGCACCTAGGCGATTTCTAATCTCCACTTCTGGTGTGGTCGGAAAGGCATTCCATAGCTCGTCAAGGACGGTATTGGTGCTAGTGAGCGCTGACTGAGTCTGGTCATAGTAGCCGACTTCGACATTGGCACCGTAAGTCGATGTACCCGCAATAAAGGGAATCTTACCCACCACAGACTTGATAAAGGTAGTCTTTCCAATACCGTTAGGTCCGACAATCGCTATAGCATCCATCTTTTTGACATCTAGAGAAATAGGCTGCGCTAAAATATCACCATCGTAGCCGATAGCTGTATCTGTCACGGTCAAAACGACATTGCCTGATACTTTCTCCGAATGGAAGGTCATGTGTGCGGATTTGTGTCCGGCAGAGGGTTTGTCTAGACGCTCCATTTTATCTAACTGCTTGCGACGGGCTTGGGCACGTTTGGTCGTCGAAGCGCGGACGATGTTACGTTGGACAAAATCTTCTAGCTTAGCAATTTCTTTGGCTTGTTTTTCAAAATTCTTTTCCTCAGTAGCTAACTTTTCAGCTTTTAAATCCATGAACTTGGAATAGTTACCTGCGTAGCGGTCAAGGCTGTGAGGATTGAGGTCAAGCGTGATAGTGGTCACCTTATCAAGGAAATAACGGTCGTGACTGACAATAATGAGAGCCCCTTGATAGTTGATCAGATAATTTTCCAGCCAGGCAATGGTCTCGATATCCAAGTGATTGGTTGGCTCGTCTAGCACTAGGAGTTCTGGTTTTTCAAGCAGCATTTTAGCCAAGGCTAAGCGGGTATTTTGCCCACCAGAGAGCTGGTCAATAGTCATACCCCACATGCTCTGATCAAACTTAAAGCCATTGAGAATGGCTCGAATGTCAGACTCATAAGTAAAACCGCCTCGCTGCCTGAAATCTTCAGACAAACGATCGTAGTCGGCCATGACTTTATCTAGGTCGCTTCCAGTCAGCTCTGCCATTTTCAATTCCATCAACCGAAGTTTTTTCTCATCATTGCGTAGATCATCGAAAACATGAAGCATTTCATCATAAATAGTATTTCGAGATACAAAACGACTGTCTTGCGCTAGATAAGAGAGGCTGAGGTCGCGCTTGGTATTGATTTCACCAGAAGTCGGTGTCTCTTCTCCTACCAAAATCTTAAGAAGTGTCGACTTCCCCACACCATTTCGACCAACAAGGGCAATGCGGTCTCGTTCATCGACTTGAATGTTAATGTTATCGAAAAGAACGTCACCTGAAAAGGAACGCTCAATCTTGTTTCCACTTAGTATAATCATAGTTTTATTATAGCAAAAATCAGCTAGATTTCGCAGCTAGCTGATAGTTTTTTTAGATAAATTGTCTAATAAGCTCTTGGTTTTGCCAGATGAGATAAAAACCACCTGCAAGAATGATAAGGAAGAGGATAAATTTTATCACACCTTTAACAAAACGAATGAGTAAAGTCAAAATAACTGAAATAACTAGCCATGACCAAGCAGAGCCAGCCATGAAAGCAGAGACTTGTTCATAACTATTTCCCACAAGGTGGATTAACCAATCAGGAAGATGAGCAGATAAATCCGCAGTCGAAAAACCTGTCAGATTAGCCACTTGGTGCTTTAAATTCTGTAAATAACCAAAGACACCAGCATTAAAGAGCAAGAGACCGGCTTGCTCAGGGTATTTTTTCATCAATTGAAACATATTAATCCTTTCACATTAAGCGTAGAGGGCATTGACAGCTTCAATATCTGAAGCCTGAATACCAAAGTAGGAACCAGCTGATTGCATGACTGAGTCCTGACTATCATTATGAGCAAGTCCAATAGCATGTCCCAGTTCATGACTGGCAGTATTGACAATACGCTCAAAGCTGTAACCATAATCCTCATCGAGCAGAAAATAGCTGTTGAGGTAAACATCGGCGTGAACCAAATAATTGGTCAAACTGTTTGTCTGGGTATCAGCAAGTCCAGCAGCCTTAGTATTCGCATCGGACATATCGGTAGCGATGATATCAGCCGTGCTTTCTTGATCAACAAAAACAAAGGTAAAGACTCCTGTTGCATTCCATTGCGCAATAGCTTCTTGATAGGCTAAACGCAAGGTTTCATCCGTTGATTTCAGGTAAACTGTTGCTTGTCGATTGGACCAGCGGGCGCTTGTATCATTTTCATGAGTGTCAGTTGCCAACTGACTGACCGCATCTATGGTGTCCTTAGTGGCTCTGCTATTGACAAAAAAGGATACTTTAGAAAAAACTTGATCGATAGATTGGGCGAAAGATGAATTGCTTGTTTGAGTATAGGTAAAAAGCAGGGCAGCTACCAGAGCGAGGAAGAGTATTGTCTTAAAGACCCCTAAAACTAATGACCAAATCAAACGTAACATTAGCCTAGGTATCAGAAAAAGATAATCTAGAAATTTCCGCATAAATCCCTCCTTTAAGATGAATTTCTCTCAGTATAGCAAGCTCCAATTAAAAATTCAAGGCAAAAGTCAGCTGTTATTAATTTGTTATCTTTTGTAAAAACATCTCAAAAGCATTGCAATATTGGTCCTTTCTGTGCTAGAATGAATAGGTAAGTTTTTCTTACACAGAGTAGGTGATTCGCGTTAAGTGTGTGTGAATGGGATGTTGTCACACAACGAAGCCAGTAGGCGCGGTGAATCATTGCATCCGCTGTTAAATCAGATAATCTGATTTAACAGCTCCAAAACAAAAAGGAGCCTTATACATGAAAACTTTTTTCAAAACACCAGCGCTTTCAACACAGCGCTTGGTTACCCTTGCTATGTTGATTGCCATTGCCTTTGTCATTAGCCAATTTGACATTCGCATCATTCCCAATCAGCTTCAAATTACTCTCACTTTCCTTGTGAATGCAGTCATCGGTGCTATCGCCGGTCCTATTTGGGGCTTTGTCAGTTTAGCCGTCCTCGATTTATCAACTATCTTCCTTTCGCCTGATGCAGCAAATTTCCTACCTGCCTGGACTTTGATGGAAGCTGCAACTGGTTTTCTGTATGGACTTTTCTTTTATGGAAAAGAGCTGAGCTGGTCTTCTAAAAAGAGTTGGCTTTATGTCAGCTTTGCCATTATGATTATCATGCTTTTTAGTACCTTTATCATGACACCTCTGCTTCTTCAGGTCTACTTTAAGTATGATTTTGTGGCTCAATACATCGCAGGCCGCTGGCTAAAAATCTTTGAAATTCCTATCCGGATTATTGCCACCATGGCTATCCTTCCACAGCTACAACGCATTCCTGAACTGCGCAAGTTGATGGGACTTACAAAATCATAACATAACAAGAGCGTTCATCCCCGCTCTTTTTTATATAGCAAAAAAGTCTGGAATATCCAGACTTGAGGTTCTATAGTCGAATGAATTGGCTTTCAGACAAGGAGCTGAGGTGCAGGCAGTACTAGAGTATGGAAAGCCGAAAGTGACACTGTATCAAAGCTAATGCAAATGACTATATTCTAATTTTAATAGTTGTTCTTGGTTGCAAGATTAATTCTGCCAATTTTCTTGATTTTCTTTAAATTTTTTGAGAAGTTGTAGACCGTCTGCGGTAATGTAACCTTGAACCTTTGCTACTTTGATGAGCTCTGAATAATTTGACAGAGTAACCAATTTAACACCAGCCTTTTCAAAATTTTCAGTGGCTTTTGGTAATTCATAGGTGAAGATAGCTGCGACACCCAATACCTCCACACCAGCTTCCTGCGCAGCTTTGACCGCTTCAAGAACAGAACCACCTGTCGAAATCAAGTCCTCGATGATGACCATTTTTTGCCCCTTAACGACACGACCTTCAATCTGATTGCCAGCTCCATGAGCTTTCGGTTTTGAACGGATATAAGAAAAAGGCAGGTTCATTTTATCTGCAATGATAGCCCCGTGTGGGATACCTGCTGTTGCGGTACCTGCAATCACTTCCACCTCAGGAAAATGTTCTTTGATTTTTTCTACAAAGCCATCCTCAATAAGGGTACGTGTCTCAGGATAAGAAAGGGTAATACGATTGTCGGTATAAATAGGTGACTTAATACCTGATGCCCATGTAAAAGGCTCCTCTGGTTTGAGATATACTGCTTTTATATCTAATAGATCAGATGCGATGTGAGTTGCGAGTGTCATAATGTTCTCCATTTCTTTTATAATAATTCAATCCAAGAATCAAAGTATTGCTCAATAAACTGTGTATCTTGCCTGATGTCCTCTAAACTAAGTTCTTCCCCAGGCGAGGTCAAAACCCATTTATCCTCAACATCATTTGTTCGATGAATGATGGCCACCAGCTCTCCGTCAAAGGTTTCTATGGGCTTAATAACTTGCTTAGAGAGGATGTAGACATCTTGTTCTTCCCCATCACCAGCAATCCTATCAGGGATGTAGCCATAATTGACTGAATAGATATTGCCATAACTATCCTGATAGCCCATAGGCCTATCAACGATTACTTTGAAAAAGTCTCTAACCATTCCATTCTTCCTTGATAGCTAGATAAGCAGCTACTGGATCCTGAGCTCTTGTAATCGGTCTCCCAACCACGATATAGTCAGAGCCAATTTTTCTAGCTTGGCTTGGGGTCATAACCCGTTTTTGATCGCCAATAGCAGAGCCCAAAGGACGGATACCTGGGGTTAAACAGATAAAGTCTGACTGGGTTGTTGATTTGATTTGATCTACTTCATGTGCAGAGCAGACAACCCCGTCAAGACCTGCAATCGCTGCTTTTTTAGCATAGTGACAAACAGCGTCAGATAGGCTAGTTTGAATATTTTGGTCTTCTCGCATTTGTTCTTCGGATGTTGAGGTCAACTGGGTTACCGCAATCAGTTTTGCAGAACTTCCTAAACCTTCTCTGGCTGCTCTCATCATCTCTACACCGCCTGCTGCATGGACGTTGGTCATATCTACACCTAATTGGCTTAGCACCGCCATAGCTGACTTTACAGTATTAGGAATATCGTGAAGTTTCAAGTCCAAAAAGACTGAATGCCCCTGGCTTTTGACAAAGTTAACAATCTCTGGACCGAGTGCATAGTAGAGTTCCATGCCAATCTTGACATAGAGCTTCTCCTCTGCTGGAAAAAGAGCCAAGAAGGTCTTGACCTCGTCAAAGGTCGAAAAATCTAGAGCGATAATGGGACGTTTTTCGTACATGTGGCCTCCTTTTGCCTAAGAAAAGAACCCCGCCAGAGGGCAGGGTTCGACAAAAGAGTAGGCAAAGAGCCTTTATTTTTATCGTGAACCTTGCAAGCCTCTCTGGACTCGGTTAAAGGTTTTTCTCAATTATAGGTTAGTTTGTGAGGAAAGTCAAGGAAAAATTGGTTAATCGACCATCTTCTCTGCATCTTTGAGTTTTACAGAGACAATTTTTGATACACCAGATTCCTGCATAGTGACACCATAAATACTGTCTGCGGCAGCCATCGTCCCTTTGCGGTGTGTAACGACGATAAATTGACTATTCTTATCAAAACGGTTGAGATAGTCGCCAAAACGCTTGACGTTAGCCTCGTCCAGGGCAGCCTCTACCTCGTCTAAGATGACGAAAGGTATGGTTTTGACACGTATGATGGCAAAAAGCAGAGCCAGGGCTGAGAGAGCTTTTTCGCCCCCTGACATGAGATTGAGTGATTGAATTTTCTTACCAGGTGGTTGGACGGAAATTTCCACACCGGCCGTTAGCAGGTCTCCTTCAGTCAGAACCAAATCGGAAGAGCCTCCACCAAACATTTGGGTAAAGGTCTGCTTAAAGGACTCACGGATGGCTTCAAAGGTTGATTTAAAGCGCAGCTTGACCTCATCATCCATATCATTGATAGTATCAAGTAAGAGATTTTTTGCGTGAACCAAGTCATCTCTTTGTGTGTTGAGGAAGGTCAAACGTTCTGAAACCTCATCATACTGGGTAACAGCATCTAAATTGACTGGACCAAGTGCCTTGATTTGTCGGTTCAAATCTGCCAGTTCTTGACGTGCCTGAGGCAGATTTTCAAGTGGTTTTGCCTGAGCTTTTGCTTCGTCAAAACTCATTTGATAATCGTCGACTAAAGTACGGGCAAAGCTCTGCAATTTTTCACCAAAATTGTCAAGTTCTGCTTCTAACTGGGCTTGCTGACGGATGAGGCCTTCATTTTTATGACTGGCCTTTTGCATCTGCTCATCAATATCCTCAAGGCTGCCCTCGCAATCTTCCAACTCGAAACGTAGGCGAACAAGGGCTTGCTCAGTCTGAGTCTGACGAGCTTTACTTTCTTCCAACTGCTGAGTAAGTCTAGGTAATCGGTCAATGTCGGCCTCTGAAAGATCAGTCGTCAGCCAATTTTCAAGGGTTGACATTTCTTTGGTAAGTGTGCTGATTTCAGAAACGATACGGTTAAGATTGGCACGTTCAAAACGCTCCTCACTGGCCTTCTCTCGCTCCTCAAGGCGGAACTGTGATAGACGCTTGTTCAAATCGGCAACCTTAGCAGTAATGCTATCCTTGTCTCGCTTAATTTCCGTCAAATTGTCAGAGACTTGCTCTTTCTGTTTTTGAATAGATAGGAGCTGACCAGACAAGGCTGCTTTTTTGTCTTCTAGTTCATGTGTGTCCTCTTGAGCTGATTGTTTTTGAAGTGCAGAGCAGAGTTGACTGACGCGGTCTAGGCGCTCCGCCACTTGTTCGTAAGTAAACTGAGCTGTCTGCTCCTCAAGGCGAGCTTTTTCGCCAGCTTCTTTAATTTGAGTTAGTTTTTCTTCAGTTTTTTGAAGTGACTGCTGAGCCGCTTCAACCGCTTTTTCTTGATTGCGCAAGCTTTCTTTTAAAAGAGAAAGCTCCTGTGCAAGGGTATCAAGCTCCGGCTTGATGAATGTTGTTGCGTTTTGACGATTTGAACCACCGGCGAAGGATCCGCCTGGACGAATTTCCGAACCATCAAGGGTGACTAGTCGAATCTGAAAGTTAATCAGACGAGCTGCCTGATTTGCCTGATCAAGGGTCTCAAAAATAGCCGTGGTAGCCAGTAAGTTTTCAAAAATGTTAGCCAACTTTGGTTCAAAAGTAACTAAATCACTAGCAAAACCTAGAAAGCCAGTTGCTGTTTCCAATTTCTGACGATTTGGACCAGCAACTTCACGAGGCTTGATGGTTGTCAGAGGCAGGAAGGTTGCGCGACCTGATCGATTGCGCTTCAGGAAGTCGATTGACCGCTTAGCTGCATTCTCGTCTTCTACAATGACATGCTGACTAGAGCCACCAAGGGCAATCTCGATAGCTGTTTGATAAGTTGGCTCAAAAGTGACATGCTCTGAAACGGCACCAATAATGCCACCAATTTTCTGGCTATTTTGCAAGATTGCCTTGACACCAGCAAAGAAGTTACTGTGACTTTTTTGAATAGCTAAGAGAGAGTTTTGACGAGCTTCCTTATCTTTGACCCGATCCAACAATTCAAACATCTCTGCTTGCTTAGTTTGGTAATCTCTTTGAAGTCTTTCTAATTCTTGAGCAGAGCTTTGATAGTTTCCTAAGAGCTCTTGAACTTGAGCGATAGCCTCATCATGTTGCGCTTTTTTAGTAACTACATCGCTTTCAAGTTCGGTTTTTTCGGTCAAAAGCTGAGCTAATTCAGCTGATTTAGTCTCTAGAGTTTGGGTTCGGCTGTCGATTTCAGCTTGTATAGCAGTCAGACTATTGGAAATCTCTGCTTCTTCCTGCATGAGTGTGACAAAGTCTTCACGAAGATTCTCAATAATCTGATCTGGGTTGGTTGAGAATTTTTCCAGCTGTTCTTCAAGCGACTGGATAGCAGATTGGCTGTCCTCTAAGTCTTTAGCAAGCTGAGTCAGCAGACCTTCTTTTTCGACTTTTGAACTTTGAAGTTTGTCCAAATCTGACTTCATTTGAGACAAACGCTCACTAGCATCTGCTTTTTTCTCCTCTTTCTGGCTTGATTCCAGAGCTAAAAGGTCAATTTGACGCTCCAAATCTGCTCTGAAACGGGTCAAATCCATAAGCTCAGCTTGTGTTTTAGAGACTTCTTGAGTGAGTTGTTGGCGCTTTTCCTTGAGTTTTTGGTTGTCCTGCTCTAGCTGGTCCCGTTGCTGGTAATAAACAGAAAGTTCTTCCTTAGTTTTCGCTAACTCTTTTTCTCTGCTCTGCCATTTTTCCCGAAAACTGACAATATCTTCCACCAATATATCAAGATGGAGCGACTTGCGTTTGTCCTCTAAAGCTAGGAAACGCTTGGCTGTCTCTGCTTGCTTTTCGAGTGGCTTGAGCTGATTATCCAGCTCATAGATGATGTCCTCCAGACGATCCAGATTGTCCTGAGTCTGGTTTAGCTTGGTCTCAGTCTCTTTCTTTCGGGTCTTGTACTTGAGAACACCTGCCGCTTCTTCAAAAATCGCGCGACGTTCCTCAGGTTTTGAGTTGAAAATAGCCTCAACACGCCCTTGGGAAATAATGGAAAATGAGTCTCTTCCCAAACCTGTATCCATAAAAAGATCATGAATATCACGAAGACGAACTTTCTTGCCATCAATCAGGTAATCGCTGTCTCCATTTCGGTAAATATGACGTTCAACTCGGATTTCTTCAGGTTTATCAGGGATAAAACCGTCGGAATTATCCAAAGTAACGGTGACTTGGGCATAGTTTAAAGGTTTACGATTTTGAGTACCAGCAAAGATAACATCAGGCATCTTGCCACCACGTAGACTTTTGGCAGATGATTCCCCTAGCGCCCAACGCAGACTTTCAGTAATATTGGATTTTCCAGAACCGTTTGGTCCCACAACTGCTGTTACTCCTCGATCAAATTCAACCTTGGTTTTATCAGCAAAGGATTTAAAACCCTGCATTTCAATTTTTTTTAGAAACATAAATTCCTCAGTTATGAAAGTGATGTTTTTTCAACCACCACATTGCTTTTATTGCATTTTTTCTATGGCATTTTTAGCTGCTTCTTGCTCGGCTAGCTTTTTGGATTTTCCTTTACCCTGACTAAGTTTTTTTCCATTGACAAAGACCTCAATTTCAAAAATCTTATCATGAGCAGGACCGGTTTCCTTAACCACCTGATAGTTAATAGCAACATCACCATTGACCTGGAGTAGCTCTTGTAAGGTTGTTTTGTAATCTTTAACTCGGTCATAATTGCCAATTTCAACCTGAGGAATCATAACTTGATTGATAAAGCTCTCGACTGCTGTTACACCCTTGTCCAAAAGCAGAGCTCCCAAAAAGGCTTCAAATAAATCTCCCAAAATGGCTGGACGTTGGCGTCCACCAGTTTTCTCCTCACCGCGACCAAGTTTAATATGCTTATCAAAGTCACACTGACGAGAAAAGCCGGCCAAAGACTCCTCACGCACAATCATGGAGCGGAGTTTTGACATATCGCCCTCAGGCATGTCTGGATATTTCTGATACAAATAACGAGAAATCGTTAATTGCAGAGCAGCGTCTCCTAAAAATTCCAAGCGCTCATTATGTGAAATATTTAGGGCACGATGCTCATTGGCATAACTAGTGTGCGTAAAAGCTGTCTCCAGCACCGTTTTATTCTCAAAAACGATGCCGAAACGCGTCTTCAAAAGTTCATCTAAGTTGTTCATATCTTATATCTTACTCTTTCTTTGGAGAAAGGCTACGCAGAGCAGCGTCGTAGGTCTGTTCTAAAAGCATGGTAATGGTCATAGGACCTACACCTCCGGGAACTGGGGTGATAAGACTTGCCACCTCTGACACCTCATCAAATGCGACATCACCAATCAGCTTGCCATTGTCATCACGATTCATACCAACATCAATGACAACCGCACCTTCTTTGACAAAATCCTTAGTAACAAAGTGACCCCGACCAATGGCAACCACCAAAATATCAGCTGTTTTAGCAACTTCAGGTAAATTTTTTGTTCGCGAATGGGTCAGGGTAACTGTAGCATTTTTTTCCAGTAGCAAGTGAGCCATAGGCTTGCCGACAATGTTACTACGACCAATAACAACAGCTGTTTTCCCCTCAAGGTCCACCTGATAAGCTTCCAACATCTTCATAATTCCAGCTGGCGTGCAAGGCACCATGACACGATTTCCAGACCAGAGATTTCCCATGTTGGTCGGATGAAAACCGTCAACATCCTTGTCAGGATTGATGGTCAGAAGAACCTTCTGCTCGTCAATATGGTCAGGAAGAGGTAACTGCACTAAAATACCATGAAAGCGACTGTCAATATTGAATCTTTCGATTTGGGACAAAAGCTCCGCTTCACTTATTGTATCAGGCAAGCGCACTGTTTCGCTGATAAAACCAGCAGCAAGTGCTGCGCGTTCTTTATTACGGACATAAACCTGACTAGCAGGGTTCTCTCCAACTAAAATAACAACCAAGCCAGGAACAATATCGTGTTGGTTTTTCAAATTTTGAACTTTTTCTGCTAACTCAGCTTGCATCCGTTGAGCTAGTCCCTTTCCATCAATCACAGTCGCCATAATTACCTCCTAAAAACACAATCGCTTTATTATATCAAAAAAGTCTGAAAATATCATCTTCTGGTAACATTTAGACAGGAAACTGCTACTGATATTAAGCTTTGCTTAATCCAACTAAAAAGAGAGATTTATCAACAATTTTCCGATTGTTTTTAGATTTTTTTGCCTTATAATATAATCATCAAGAGCTCGTGATATATTAACTAAAAGGAGAAAACCATGACAACTATTGGTGAAAAAATTAGAAAACTGAGGCTCAGTAAGGGGTTAAGTCAGACGCAACTGGCTGAAAAGTTGGCTATTTCAAATCAAGCCGTTTCAAAGTGGGAAACAAATATTGCCCAACCTGATATCATGCTTCTGCCTGAACTTGCTATCATATTCGGTGTCAGTATTGATGACCTTTTTGACTACAACAAGGATAAAATGTATGACAAAATCACCAGTCAGCTTGAGAGCGGCTACCTGTTATCTCATCAAAAATTTCTGACTTATGAAAGTTTTTGCTTGATGAACTTGGCCATAACCCAACAAATTACCGTGCTAATAGTGAGCTAGGTTACCTCTATGATTCTCACGCTAACCATCTTCGGAAAAAAGCAGTGCAGTATAGCAAAAAAGCCCTAGAATTGCGGCCAAATACTAAGACAGATATCAATATTATCAATAACGCTTCAGACGGTGCTCGCTATGACTGGAATACTGCTAGCCATCATGACCTGATTAAATATTATCAAAGGACTCTAAAGGTCGCACCCGAAAACAAGCGCCTCTACTTCTATCTTTTGGATAATCTGATTGCCGACGGACGTTTGGAAGAAGCCAAAGACACTCTTGAACAATCATTTGAAGAAAAACCTGATTCCTTAAATAACTTTTATCGTATCTTAATCATGGAAAAAGAAAAGGGGTTTGTACAGGTTAAAGAGCACTATCTCAGCCTAGTTGACCAGCATTCGGATGACTGGCGAGTGCTCTTCTCCATTGCCAATGAATTTTGCCGAAATGCAGACTACCGCTCTGCCATTCCCATCTGGGAAAAAGCCTTTGAGGCTCAAGAAAAGCCACGCTACACCGACTGCCACGACTCTATCGCTCTTTGCTACCTTCATTTGGGAGAGACTGATAATGCTATAGGGACTTACCGCAAGATTCTTGATATCCTACACGACGAATGGAGCATCCGCTTCAGCTCCTATATTGACCGTGTCAATCAAAAAATAGCCGACTTATCATAAAATAAATCCCCTATCCGTTAGAAAGGGGCTAAGACCAAATATAAAAGGACTGGTTCTCATTTTCCGAGCAGCTCTTTGAGATGATACAATCAGGTTGAAAACCTTACAGGTCAGCTTCTATGCGATTCAAAATTTCTAGCCATAACAAGCTATCAAGAGGCACTGGCGTCCGACACACCTAAGGAAGTGTCAAATGATAGTACTCGTCTCCAACCTCACGCCCTTTCATTGGAAAGGGTTTCTTTGTATTAAAAGAAAATTCTCTGCAGAATGCCCTCGTCGTCTCGGACATAGAATAACTCTGAGCTGCTCTTGTCATCAAAAATAGAAAGGATATCTTCCATAGAATCAGCGAGTTCAATCTTATTTATATCAACTTTAGAAACCCACTTAATCTCCCCCTCCTCTGAAGAGCGGATTTCCCCCTCAAACTCAGTTGCTTTATAGAGAAAAACGAGGTAACGAATTCCTTCTTCTCGCGTGTGAAAATGCTTAATGCCAATCAAAAGAGGATTTTTAATCGTCAATCCTGTTTCCTCATAAACCTCACGAACCACGGCTTCATGCAGACTTTCCCCAGCCTCGATATGACCACCTGGTAAAGCTGCACCATCCCAAGCATAACGTTCAGAATCTCGGATTTGCATAACAATGTTGCCTTGATTATCTTCGATGAGACACATATTGGTTAAAATAACCTCTTGACTTCTTGCCATAATAACTCCTTTTATATCTGACAGCAAAAGAGCGCCCTAAAGCGCTAGTATTGCTTAATAGTACTCCCCTTGGCGATAGTTCCAAGAGTTAAAGTGGTCTGACAAATGCATCATGATTTTGTCGATATCAAGACCTTTACGGATGACTACTGGACAGTTGTTGATAGAACGGCTACCTTGACCTTGCTCTGGAATGAGCTTACCATCAGCATCAACCATTGAGACCATAACCCCTTGCTCGTAGCGAGTTTCGATAGTTTTGTCAGGTTGGATTGAAGCCACATAATCGTCAGCTTCGATAACCAAGTCAACCATTGTTTCAATACGCTCACCGATACCCTCTACTTTACCGCGGTTACCTTTACCAGATGGGTTGGCAGATGAGGCGTAAACCATTTTACCTTCTTTTTCCCACATTTCCTTGGCAATTTGCTCACCAGCCACACCAAACTTGATAACGAAGCAAGATGTGCCACGCACGTCAGTCATGAGTTCTTCACGTCCATCGCCAAAAGCTTTCAATTTTGCGTAAGCTTCTGGTTTCCAAGGTAAGATGCAACCAAGAAGAATATCTTCATCCCAATGTTTTTGGTAGAAAGCATCGATTTCTGGCGTCAGTTGAGCCAATTCACGAAGTTCTTCCATGCTACCACAAAGAACGACTCCTGGTTTGTTGCGGTTACGCTCTTTAGCCTCAAACTTGCGCTCCAGGCCTTTGCGATCGCTGGTCATGATGATGTAACCAACCTTAGTCGGTGTTACGATACAGCCACCCTCACCGTTCAAAATCTCAAAACCTTCTTTGTTGAGGTTTCCATCCCAATGTACGTGTTTAGTCATAATTTTCTCCAATTATTATTGATATTGTTTTATTGTAACATAGCAGAGCTATGTTTTCAAGTATTTTCTGAATATTCAAACTTAATCTTACCAGTAAGCTGGCCGATTTTTCTCATACTCAGCAATCAAATCTTCATACTGCATAGTGATACCAATGTCATCCAGACCCTTTAGTAACTTATTTTTCCAGTCTGCATCAATATCAAAGTAAAATTCGCCAACGGGTGATAAAATTTTTTGCTCATACAAATCAACTGTAATCTCGTCTGTCGATTTAAGTGTAGCTAATTTTTCTCGAACATCACGTGGCTGGACGATAGGTAAAATCCCATTGTTAAGGTCATTATTGTAATGAATGTCGCCAAAAGATCCTGCAATGATAACCTTGAATCCATAATCAGCCAGAGCCCAAGCGGCATGTTCACGCGACGAACCCGCCCCAAAATTATCTCCAGTAATCAGGATAGTTGCCTTTCGATACGGCGCCGTATTAAAGATAAAATCAGGATTCTCGGTATAGTTATCATCTAGATAACGCCACTCGTACATGAGATACTTGCCAAAGCCCTTTTTATCAATCAATTTGAGAAACTGTTTGGGCAAAATTTGGTCGGTGTCAATGTTGTCATTCATAAGGGGAACCGACGTTCCCGTATAAACAGTAAAAGCCTCCATCAAAGTACCTCCTCTAATTCTCGAACATCAACAAAGCGTCCTGTGATAGCTGCTGCTGCTGCCATGGCGGGGCTACAGAGGTGAGTACGCGAGCTCACACCTTGACGATCCTCAAAGTTGCGATTACTTGTCGAAGCACAGTGTACCCCTATTGGTACTTTATCAGGGTTCATCCCCAAGCACATGGAACACCCCGGGTCTCTCCACTCAAAGCCAGCTTCTAGGAAAATTTTATCCAATCCCAATTTTTCAGCTGCCGTCTTGACAGGACGTGAACCTGGAACCACAATGGCCGTCACCCCATCTGCTACTTTTTTCCCTTTGACAAATTTAGCAGCAATTATCAAATCAGATAATCGAGCATTGGTGCAGGAACCTAGAAAAACATAACCAATCTCGATATCTTTAGGATTCTGCCCCGGCTTTAAGTCCATGTAAGCATAGGCGCGCTCATCATTCATGTCCCTAATTTCAGGGAAAGTCTCTTCAACAGAGACACCCATGGAAGGATTGGTTCCCCAAGTCACCATAGGTGCAAGGTTCGACACATCCATTTCAATGACTTTATCATAGACAGCGTCTGAATCTGAAACCAAGTTCTTCCAATCTGCCACTGCTGCTTCAAAATCTTTTGGCTTATGCTCTTTGTCCGCTAAATAATCAAAGGTAGTCTGATCAGGGTTCATAATACCCATTTTGGACCCAAACTCGATTGACATATTACAGATGGTCATGCGTTCTTCCATAGTTAGAGCCTCAATAGCTTCACCGACGTATTCCACCACATAACCTACACCCAGAGCAACACCGTGTTTAGCAATCAACGCTAGCACATAGTCTTTGGAATAAACTCCTTTTTTAGGCTTACCAGTAAATCTTACTAGGAGTTTCTTGGGTTTAACTTGCCAGAGGGTTTGAGTGGCAAAAACATGTTCAACCTCTGTCGTTCCAATACCAAAGGCAATGGCACCAAAAGCGCCGTGTGTAGCCGTATGACTATCGCCACAGACGATGAATTTCCCAGGTTGAGTCAGTCCCATTTCAGGCCCGACCATGTGTACAATTCCTTGATTTTTTGATCCGTGAGGTGCATGTGGAATCTCAAATTCTTCAACATTACGAGCCAGAGCATCCATTTGCGCCTTAGAAATCAAGTCACGAATATCATAAATATTTACCGTTGGTACATTGTGGTCAAAGGTACCAAAAGTTAAATCTGGACGTCGCACCTTACGTCCGGCCTCACGAAGCCCATCAAAAGCTTGAGGACTGGTCACTTCGTGGATATAGTGCTGATCTACATACATGAGCTGGGGTTCACCTTCGTTGCCAGTAATGACATGTCGTTCCCAGACTTTATCAAAGATTGACTTTCCAGACATCCTACTCTCCACTTCTAATTACAAATAAGTTAAAACAAAATAAATCAAACCAGCAATGGTCAGGTAGCCTAGATACCAGGATAACTGAAAATACCACTTTCTTGTTTTGTGATGAAAAATTCTACCACCAAGCGTAGCACCGACACCACCGAAAAGAATACTCATCAGCAATAAGGTCTTCTCGGGGGTCCGCCATGCCCCCTTTACAGCTTTATGTTTATCAATACCAAAAGCGGCAAAAACAATCGCATTCCACACCACAAGGGCAATCACTAGATATTTCATCATAGATTACCGATAATTGCTGCGGTCATTTGATCAGTTGTAGCATCTCCACCAAGATCTCGGGTCAGGATACCTTGAGCTAAAGTTTTGTCAACTGCCTTCTCAATCATGGCTGCGCCAGCATTTTCTCCGAAAGAATCGCGGAGCATCATAGCTACCGAGAGGATCATGGAAATAGGGTTGGCAATACCTTGCCCAGCGATATCAGGGGCAGAGCCGTGAATAGGCTCATAAAGGCTAGGGCCATCAGCCGAATGACTGGCAGATGGCATCACACCAAGGGTTCCAGGGAGAACAGAAGCCTCATCCGACAAGATGTCTCCAAAGAGGTTTTCGGTCACAATAACGTCAAAACGAGCTGGATTCGTAATCATAATCATTGCTGCGCTGTCCACCAACTGATGTTCCAAAGTCACGTCTGGATAGTCTTTGGCAACCTCAGTAGCCACTTGACGCCAGAGCTTTGAAGTAGCAAGGACATTTTGCTTGTCAATGCTGGTCACTTTTTTGCCACGGCCTCTAGCAATCTCAAAAGCCTTGACCATAATACGACGAATTTCTTCAGCCGTGTAATCATTGTGATCGCGTGCCTTATCCGCCTCTAGAATATGATCGCCGAAGTAAATGCCTCCCGTCAACTCCCGAACCACGATAAAATCAACCCCTTCAATACGCTCTGCCTTAAGTGGAGACAAATGTTTGAGAGCATCGAAGATTTTTACTGGACGAATATTGGCAAAAAGATTGAGTTCTTTGCGAATGGCAAGTAAACCTTGTTCTGGACGAACAGGTGCCCCATCGTATTGCGGACCACCAATAGCAGCTAAAAGGATAGCATCCGCAGTCTTTGCTGCTGACAGGGTTTCCTCAGGCAGTGGGTGACCAGAGACGTCAATTCCTGCACCACCGAAGGGTTTATCTTCTAAGTCATAGTCAAAATCAATCTTTTCAGCCACAGCTTTTAGAACCTGAAGTCCCGCCGCCATAATTTCTGGTCCAATACCATCACCTGCTAAGGTTACAATTTTTTTCATAGTCACCTCTTTTTAAATATCTCGGTAAGAGATTTTGCGACCAATCTCGCCAGCATTTTCTTTTTGGACAAAAGTATTTGCGTTGACATAAGCAATAGCCCCTGCTTTCAGAACGTCAAAATCAATACCAGACGCATTGAAGATAGTTCCTGTATCAACATTTTCAACTGAAACAGACACACGAGCTTGAGCATCAATTCCTCCGGTTACAGCATCGATATTGTAGCTCAGCAGTTTAACCGTTTGATTGAAGAATTTGTCAACGGCGTTAAAGACTGCCTCAACTGAACCCTTACCATTAGCAATCACATCAACACTTTCAGCTTCTTCGTTTATCATATTAACAATAGCGGTTACAGTATCATCGTCATTTGATGTCACTTTCAAATCGTTGAAGTGGAATCCTTCAGGGTTTTCAATCTCATTTCCATCAACGAGAGCCACAATATCAGCATCCGTGATATCTTGTTTTTTATCGGCCAATTTCTTGAATTTGGCAAAGAGCACAGCAATTTCTTTTTCCTCAAAATCCAGTTGCAACTCTTTAAGTTTTTCGACAAAAGCATGGCGACCAGAAAGTTTGCCAAGGGGCAGAGAATTTTTCTTAACACCAACGAGCTCTGGGGTGATGATTTCGTAAGTGAGTGGGTTTTTGAGAACACCGTCCTGATGAATCCCAGATTCGTGAGAGAAGGCATTACCGCCAACCACCGCCTTGTTTTTTGGAATTGGAATACCTGAAAAGCGTGACACCATTTCAGAGGTGTTGATGGTTTCTTTTAGGACAATGGCAGAGCTGGCTTGATAGTAATCCTCACGAATATTGAGAGCAACAGCTACTTCTTCCAGAGCTGCATTCCCCGCACGCTCGCCGATGCCATTAATCGTCCCTTCAACACGTCCAGCACCGTTTTTAATAGCTGCAAGAGTGTTGGCAACAGCCATTCCCAAATCGTTATGACAATGTGGACTGAATATCACCTGATGATCTGATGTCACATGTTCAATCAGATATTTAAAGATATATCCATATTCTTCTGGCGTCGTAAAACCTACCGTATCTGGAATATTGATATAGGTTGCCCCTGCATCGACCGCTGTCTGAACCACCTGAAGCAAAAAGTCCAGTTCCGTTCGTGTCGCATCTTCTGGTGAAAATTCCACAATGTCAAAGAATTGACGTGCATAAGTCACATGTTCTGTGATAATATCTAAAATCTCTTCTTTGGATTTTTTCAGCTTAAACTCACGATGAATTGGACTTGAAGCTACAAAAACATGAATTTGCGGAAATTTAGCATCCTTGATTGCTTCATAACACGCGTCAATATCAGCTTTCACACAACGAGCCAAACCAGAAACCGCTGTTTTCGTCATTGCTGCTGAAATCTGCTTAACTGCTTCAAAAGAATCTGGACTAGCTGCTGGAAAACCTGCCTCAATCGTGGAAATTCCCCACTTTTCCAACTGTTTAGCGATAGCAACTTTTTCTTTAATCGAAAAATTGACTCCTGGTGTCTGCTCTCCATCACGGAGTGTCGTATCTAGAAATTCAACTTGGTGCATAAAAGACCTCTTTCTAAGCTAAAAATGTAAAAAACTCACTTGGAAATCCAAGCGAGTTTTACTTTCCCGCTTGGTATGCCAAACAGGACTAATGCTGATGCACTAGCCCTCTATCCTCAATAGCAAAACTGTTGTCATTGAAAATGGCATTTACTGTCTCCTCTTATGTAAGTTACTAAATATTCTACAATTTTCAGACTATTCTGTCAAGATAAAATCTTATTTTTCGCAAAAATAAAAGCACACTCTCTGCAAGTGCACTTCTATTGATATTATTTTCGGTACATTTTGAATTGTAGATAGAGATCGTTGTAGACACCTAACCAGTGTGAGCCTAGATTATCATAGACTTCTAAGTTCTTAAGTGTATCTTGATCTGGGTAGAAAGCCTTATCAGAAGTCACATCCTCAGGCAACAGTTCCCTTGCCTTTGAGTTTGGTGTGGCATAGCCAATATATTCGGCGTTCTGCGCAGCATTTTCAGGGTCAAGCATAAAGTTGATAAAGGCATAAGCCTCGTCGTAGTGCTTAGCAGTCTTTGGAATAACGATATTATCAAACCAGAGGTTAGACCCCTCATTTGGGACAACATAGACCAAATCTTCGTTACCATCAAGCATTTCACTGGCTTCACCCGAGAAAGAAACACCTATAGCCGCATCACCCTGAATCATGTACCCCTTGAGTTCATCACCAACAATAGCTTTAATATTCGGCGTCAGTTCATTGAGCTTGGCTTCAACAACCGCCAGTTCGACCTTATCTTTACTATTTAGGCTGTAACCAAAAGAATTGAGACCCAATCCCATAACTTCACGGGCGCCGTCAACCAGAAGAATATCGTTTTTGTATTCCGGTCGCCATAAGTCTTCCCAGTGTGCTGGAGCTTTGTTGACCATGGTTTTATTGTAAACAATTCCCAGAGTTCCCCAGAAATAAGGGATAGAATAATCATTATTGGGATCAAAACTAAGGTTTTTAAACTCATCACCGATGTTATCAAAGCCGATAATTTTTGACTTATCGAGCTTAACTAGCATGTTTTCTTCCAGCATTTTGGAAATCATGTACTCACTTGGTACGGCTAGGTCATAGGTGGTACCGCCCTGCTTGATTTTGGTATACATGGCCTCGTTTGAGTCAAAAGTTTCATACTGAACGTCGATGCCCGTTTCTTTTGTGAATTTTTTTATAAGATCGGGATCAATATAATCTCCCCAGTTGTAAATGACTAGCTTTTCAGCAGCTGAGCCTGAGCTATTTTTCATAATCAGACTCGTCGTAAATAGCAGAACGACGATGGCTAAGATACCTGCGATAAAAGAATACAGTCTACGCATGCTTTTCCTCCTTCTCCTGTGAAATGAAGTAATAACCAATCACCAAAATGATTGAAAAGAGAAAGACGACAGTTGATAGAGCATTGATTTCTAAAGACACTCCCTTTCGGGCGCGTGAGTAAATCTCAACCGCCAAGGTCGAAAAGCCATTTCCTGTGACAAAGAAGGTCACCGCAAAATCATCCAGCGAATACGTAAAGGCCATAAAATAGCCCGCAATAATTCCCGGAGTCAAGTAGGGTAACATAACTTCTTTCAACATTTGAAAGCGTGTCGCACCCAAATCGTAAGCTGCATTAACCATGTCATAATTCATGCCCTTGAGGCGGGGAAGAACCATAAGCACCACAATCGGAATGGAAAAGGCCACATGACTAAGTAAGACCGATAGAAAACCCAGTTGCCACTTGATTTGTGTAAAAAGAATCAAGAAACTGGCACCAATCATAACATCTGGTGCTACCATGAGCACATTATTGGCAGATAACAACCCCGTTTGTAAACGACGGCGGGTCTGATGGATGTAAATAGCTCCAAAAGTACCGATAATGGTCGCTAATAATGCAGACAGAAAGGCTAAGAAGAAGGTTTCAACCAAGATTAACATCAGGCGACTATCCCCAAACATGGTCTGATAATGCTCTAAGGTAAAGCCTGTAAAGCCATTCATATCCCCACCTTGATTGAAGGAATAAACAATCAAGTAAACAATCGGAATATAAAGGATCAGAAAGACCAGCGCCAAATAAAGATTTGCTAATTTTTTCATTGGCGTCTCTCCTTTGTAAACCACATGGTGGCAATCATAGCCCCAATCAAAATCACACCGATGGTTGAACCCATTCCCCAGTTTTCAGTTGTGAGGAAATGCTGCTCGATAGCGGTCCCTAGCGTAATCACGCGATTACCACCAATCAAACGTGTCAACATAAAGAGGGATAAACTCGGAATAAAGACCGATTGAACGCCTGAGCGCACCCCGTTGAGAGATAGTGGAAAAATCACTTTCCTAAAGGTTTGCGCCTCAGTCGCACCAAGATCGCGACTGGCATTGATCACATTACCATCGATATCATCAAGGGCATTGAAAATTGGCAAAATCATAAAGGGCAACTCAATATAGGCCGCTACAAAAATGAATGAAAAATCCGTAAAGAGGATTTGTTGCGATCCAATTCCCATGAAGGATAAGAAAGCATTGACACCACCTTGCTGTCCAAAAATTCCCATAAAAGCATAAGCCTTTAACAAAAGGTTTACCCAGGTCGGTAGAACAACTAGCATTAGCCAAAGTTGCTTGTGCTTGAGTTTTGTCAAGAGTAAGGCTGCTGGGTAAGCAATCAAAAAGGTTGCTAAGGTAATGATGACTGCGTAGAGTACCGAGTTAAAACTCATGCGCAGATAGGTCCAACTGGAGAAAAAAGTTCCATAGTTAGCTAAGGTAAAGTTCCCTGACTGATCAAATAAGGATTTCCAGAGCAATAGCGTTACGGGAGCCAGAACAAAAAGCAAAAGCCAGAGAATATAGGGAGCTGAAAAAGCAATATTAGAGGTTTTCTTCATGACGTTCCTCCTCAATGGCATTGATGAGGCCGTCTTCTACTTCCTCCACTTCCACGTATTCTTCGATACGGGCATCAAATTCTTCTTCCGTTTCATTTAGGCGCATAATGTGGATGTCTTCAGGTTCGAAGTCTAGACCGATAATTTCACCGACAATAGCCTTTCGAGTCGAATGAATCATCCATTCATTTCCTAGGTTATCGTAGGCAATGATTTCATAGTGTACTCCACGAAAAAGTTGAGTGTCCACCGTTACTTGTAACTTGCCCTCCTCTGGCAAAGTGATACGCAAATCTTCAGGACGGATAACCACTTCAACCGGTTCATTTGGACGCATACCACCATCCACAGCTTCAAAGCGTTTGCCATTGAACTCAACCAAATAGTCTTCAATCATGACTCCCGGCAGAATGTTTGATTCCCCAATAAAAGTCGCTACAAAATGGTTAATTGGTTCGTCGTAAATATCAACAGGTGTTCCGGACTGAACAATCTCACCATCGTTCATGACAAAAATCCAGTCAGACATAGCAAGAGCTTCTTCCTGGTCGTGAGTAACGAAAACAAAGGTAATGCCCAATCGTTGTTGCAATTCGCGAAGTTCGTACTGCATTTCCGTACGTAATTTGAGATCCAAGGCTGATAATGGTTCATCAAGCAAGACCACGCGAGGCTGGTTGATGATGGCGCGAGCAATGGCAACACGCTGACGTTGGCCTCCAGATAATTTCTGAATAGAACGTTTTTCATAACCTTCCAAACGCACCATTCTCAGAGCTTCCGAGACACGCTCTGCTATTTCCTTTTTATCTATCTTTTTTATTTTTAGAGGAAAAGCCACGTTTTCAGCCACAGTCATGTGCGGAAAGAGAGCGTAATTTTGGAATACTGTGTGCACATCACGCTGGTTGGTTGGGACATCATTGATACGTTTTCCATCCAGATAAACGTCCCCGCTAGAGGCATCTAATAGTCCTGCAATGATGTTTAAAATGGTTGATTTCCCAGAACCAGAAGCCCCGAGTAGAGTGTAAAACTTCCCTTCTTCAAGCTCAAAATTAATATTTTTTAGCACCTGTGTGCCAGAGTCCTCAAATGTCTTAGTGACATTTTTAAAGGCGATAATAGGTTGTTTCAATAAACTTCTTCCTTTTTACGTATTGCAGATTAAGTAGGCTCTGCTAGGCCTTTTGGACATAGTGGTTAGTATTCTCACCCTTCATACTTTCTGAGACGATAGGCTCCACCCCCTTTGCTTAAACGTCGCTAGAATTGTTATTTTTCCCCGATAATTCTCACTTCTGGCTCTAAAGTCACGCCAGAATGAGCCTTGACCTTCTGGATAACATCAGCAATCAAATTTTCATAATCGCTGGCAGTACCACAATCAACATTGACCATAAATCCAGCATGTTTGGTAGAAACTTCCACTCCACCAACGCGGTATCCCTTAAGTCCTGCTTCTGTGATTAAAGCTCCCGCAAAATAGCCATTTGGACGTTTGAAAACAGACCCGCAAGATGGTAATTCAAGTGGCTGCTTGAGCTCACGTAGATGGGTTAATCTTGCCATTTCTTGAGTGATTTGAGTGTAGTCGCCAGGTTTAAGAGCAAATTTTGCTGACAGGACAATAGCATTTGACTCCTGAACTGACGAATGACGGTATCCAAATCTCAAATCGCGATTATCAATCGTAATGATCTCACCGTCTTCGGTCAAAAGCTGAGCAGATATAAGAACATGAGCAATCTCGCCACCGTAAGCACCTGCATTCATGAAAACAGCTCCGCCAATAGAGCCCGGAATCCCGCAGGCAAATTCAAAACCAGTCAAACTGTGGCGACTGGCAACTTTGGTTGTTTCAATCAGATTAGCGCCTGCCTCTGCTTCAATCACATAACCGGACACGGTTATTGTGGACATTTTTTCCAGCATGATAACCATGCCACGGATTCCACCGTCACGGACTATTAAATTACTGGCATTTCCAAGAACCGTCCAATCCAGCGCGTGCTTTTTGGCAAAAGCCAAAAGACGCTGTAACTCGTAACGCGAGCGTGGAAACGCTAAGAGGTCAGCAGGTCCGCCAACCCTCGTATAAGTATAGTTACTCAGAGCCTCATTAAGACGAACGTCAACGCCGTCAAGCTCTGTTTTAATCAAATCTTTCATTATTTCTTCCATACATCAAAAAAATCAGCAAATAGCTGACTTTTATTATATCAAAAATAGCCCTATTTGACGATAGCTAGGAATCACTTTAGCAAAAATGTTCTCACCTGACTGATAAAGTAAAGCGACCCTGTTACCACAAATAACTGCTCATCATTTTCTTCACTCACTTGTTCTAACCATTGGGTGAAATCTGTCGTCCGCTGATACTTAGTTGGATAGGCTTCAAGCGCGACCGCATTAGGATAGTCAAAAGTAGTCACTGTTAAACTGTCAAAGTCTGATAACTGTTCAAGCATGGTGTTAATTGGCTTAGTGTCAATGGCAGCAAAAAGAATATGAACCTTCTTATCTGCATAGTCAGACTTAAGCAGATTAACTAGGACAGCCACACTCTCATCATTATGAGCGCCATCAATCATAAGATTGTCAGCAATCATCTCAGTTCGTCCAAGCCATTTGGCCTCAGCAAGCGCCTCTTTGATGACTGCTGTGGTGACTTTGGGATAAGCTGGCGCTAGGATTAGGCTAGTCATAATAGATAGGCTTGCATTTGCCACCTGATGCTGTCCAGGCATGGCAAGTTTAACAGCTGATAAGGTCTCCTCGCGATAGGCAAAGTCAAAGGCTCTGCTATTTCCCAAAGCTTCAAAATCCTGACCTAGACGATACATGGGGCAAGAAAGGGTTGTCGCTGTCTTGATGAAGACCTCTAAAACATCCGTTTTGTCCTCGGCAAAGATAAAGGGAGTTTTCTCTTTTAAAACACCAACCTTTTGAGCCGCTATCTCTGCATAGGTTTCTCCCAAAATAGCCTGATGATCTAATCCGATTGAGGGACAAACTACTGCCAGAGGTTGGAAAACATTAGTGGAATCGTGGAGACCACCTAGCCCTGCCTCAATCACTGCGATATCAACTGGATGAATCTCACCAAAATAGACAAACATCATAGTCGTAATGATTTCAAATTCTGTCGCTGATTTCAGGTCAGTTTCTAAAGGCAATCGGTCAACAACAGGCTTAACCATTTCGGCTACTTTGACCAAATCTTCCTTAGGAATCATGACACCGTTGAGAGAAATCCTTTCACGGAAGTCCATAATGTAAGGCGAGGTAAAGGTCCCCACCTCATAACCTGCCTTAGTAAAAATACTTTGCAAATAATTGGTGGTAGACCCCTTACCATTTGTCCCCACAACGTGAATAGCTTTCAGATTATCTTGTGGATTCCCCAGCTCGGCAAGCATCCACTCCATACGCTTTACACCCGGTTTAATTCCGAATTTTAACTGACCATGAATCCAATCCAAGGTCTCTTGATAAGTCATTTTTGTCATAAGTATAAGTATAGCAGAAGATTAGAGGTAAAGCAAAAGGTTGGAAAACCAACCTTTTACTTCTAAACATTTGTAATTTTTATAAATGGCACACCTACGCCTGCTGTATCAATGACATCTCGACTTCGTTCTCTAAATAGATTAGAGATAGGGTACCAACCAGATAAATGTGGACTGTATGGATCCGTCATGTAAGTCATTCCATCCTTATACCCCTTGGCAACTAATTGATGTGCTCCTGTGGTAAATTTATTATGTTCCACAGCTGCAACTACATAATGTCCTTCCGCAAGAGCAGATCTTAATTTTGTCTCTGTTTTCAAAACTTCTGTTTTAAAACCATAAGCTTTACTTACTTGTAATATACCAATACCACTAGTTCCCCATACCCTTCTATTAAATTCTGAGGTCTTATTATAAAGGTAATCAGCAACATTATTTGGCTTAATATCTTTTCCAGTTAAAGCAGAATACACCATACTTAGTACTGTAGGAACACATCCTGTTCCAGCCATTTTCCAGAGGCCGTAATATTTACCACCCCATCTGCTATCCCATTGTGTGTAATAAGGCATATCATTATAGGCTGTGCGGTTAACCTCAACTTGAGCCTTGGCTAAGAAAATTTTCTATCCATTAACTTCCTGATAGGCGTGAATGTGATAAATACCTGTATCTGAATGATTAACGACATTGAAGACACCGTGAGCCATATCATCATCATTTTTTGTAGAATACCAGCGTAAATCGTTTTGACCATTCTTCTCGGACCAAACTGCATAGACTACCTTCTCATTATTATAAATATGCTTAACTTTAACATAGTGGACACCTGTTCCAACATGTTCTACAATCACTTCTTGAACAACAGGAACATCTTTCAATTCAACTGTCTGAGCTGCCACAAAGGTTCTGGTATTACGCTTATCTGTCACATACAGGTGCACATGGTATTTGCCATTCGTGTACTTGTGGTTGCTAGCCCTGACCGTCAGCTTGTAAGTGCCGTCGGCTTGTTTGGTCGGTTGATACCATTTGAGATCGTCTTGACCCTTGCTCTCAGACCACGTTGGCAACTGAACCAATGTGACACCTGCTATCGACTTAAGGTCAGATACAATCACATCAAAGGTGCCTGTTTGGTTGTTGACATTCTTAATGGTCAGCGTCGCTGTTGGTTTGGGCAGTTCTTTAACGGTCGTCTGGTCTCCTTTGAGGAAGACCAATTTGCCATCCGCTGCTCGGCCATAGGTGTGAATGTGATA
>NZ_KE384089.1:0-10953 GCF_000423765.1 Streptococcus porci DSM 23759
ATCAAGCGTCTTTGTGTGTATTTTAAAACCAAGTTTTCCAATCGGGTCAAGGATGAAATTCGTAGGCAAGAGAGCATCAAGCGGGGCTTTGACCGCATGGCTTATGATGAAATCAGTGAGGTGGCGCATTCTGTAGCAGATGGAGGTTTGGATGTGGCTGAATTGGTGGCGTATCAAGAGGCAATGGCAGTGCTTGGTCAAGAATTGAGCTTAGAGGAGCGAGATCAGCTAACTTACCTAATGAGTGGGGAATGTTTTCGAGGGAAGCGTGCTTTTCAGAGGAAAATTAGGAATAAGCTTGGCAAGTTGGGATGGGGAGCTGATTATGACTGGTTATGAGAACAGATAAAAAGCACTCTTGACGAGTGCTTGACAACTTTAACGATTCTTTAGTTCAAGATAACGTTTGTACCAAATGTTAACATAGGCAGGTGAGAATGGCCCTTTCTCATTATTGATCCAGTCAACGAGAATTTTGACGTTTTCTTTTAGGATAAAGTCTAAATCGTTTGAATAGCCCATCTGTTTCTTGTGGATTTCATACTCGTCAACATCAAGGAGCTTCTTTTCGCCGTCTGTAAAGACTTTGACATCTAAATCGTAATCAATGTACTTGAGAGCTTCTTGATCCATCACATGTGGACTGGCAATGTTACAATAATAAGAAACGCCATTTTCTCGTATCATTGCAATGATATTAAACCAGTATTTCTTATGAAAATAGACGATGGCGGGTTCTCGAGTTACCCAACGTCGTCCGTCGTTTTCAGTGACTAGAGTATGATCGTTGACACCAATCACTGCGTTTTCAGTTGTCTTTAGTACCATAGTATCGCGCCATGTTCGGTGCAAACTACCATCATGCTTATAACTTTGAATTGTAATAAAGTCGCCTTCTTTGGGTAATTTCATGGCAATCTTCTTTCTACAATAGTTATCCCTTATAGGATAGCACAATTTTCTGAAAAAAGCACGATTTTACTCATGGTATTTATAAAAAATCACCTAAAACCGAACGAATCTTATCGTAGTCGTAGCCCTTTCTTGCCAGAGTTTGAGTTAGGCGTTGTTTAAGTTCGTAATCTTGGTATTTTTTGGATAAACGGCGGTGTTGCTTTTCCAGTTCCTTATAGATGAGCTCTTCTTCCTGTTCTTCGTCTTTTTCCACTTCTAAACTTTCCAGCGCAGCTTTTGCTTCAGAAAATGAAAAACCTTTGTTCAGCAAAAATTGCAGGATTTTGTCTAAAAGTGCCTTTTGAGGGAGTTTATTTTGGTATTTGCGCAGCAGTTTTTCAGCAATTTTTTCAGCCAGGGGAGAAAAGTCGCTGTCGGCTAATATAGGATCAATTAGGCTAGATGAAATGCCTTTTTGAATCAATTTCTGCTTGAGGTGGTAGGCGCCTTTATCGCGGGTGTGGAGGTTGCTTGCGACGATTTGTCGGACGTAGTTTTCGTCATCAATCCACTTGTCCTCTTTGAGGCTTTTTAGGACTTTAGGGATTATTTTTTCGTCAATTTCATGCTGATTCAGGTAATCTCTGACTTCTTTTTCCGTTCTTTTCTTGAAAGAAAGGTGATAGAGTGCTAGATTTTTACCGTAGGAAAACTGAGCGAAATCCTTGACGGCCCTTAATTCTTCTTCAGAGATGGTCATACCTTTTGTCATCATAAAGCGGACGATAGTATCTTCAGTCACGTAAAGCTTTTCCGTCTCATCTAGCTCCACTAGGTAGAGACGTTTTTTCTTTTCAATCTTTGTAATTTTCATAGTGTTAATTATACCAAAAATGGTAAAATAAGAGAGAAATGAATGTTATTCAGAGAGAGGTATCTATGAAAGATAAGGATAAGGTTATTGACTTCGAGCAGTATCGTCAAGATAAGCTATTTGAGGACGAGCTATTGGAGACTATAGGTTATATGACCGATGAAGAGATTGATGACTTCTACGATTATATTGCTTTTGGATCCGAAGATGACGATAATGAGGAGTCAGGGGCTGATTTATTGAGAGAAATGAGGTTTTTAGAGGAGTTAGAGTCTGATGCTTACCATCAGTGTGTTTCTTTGCCTGAAAAATCTTGGAGAAACGAAGAATGTCGCCCATACCTCTCTGTTAAAATGGATTTAGCCATGCTTTATAAGCAAAATGGACTTTACCAGAAGGCTTTAACCCATTTTTTAGAGATTTATCAAGCTGATCCTAATGATTCCTTGGGATGTCGTTATGAAATCATGTCACTCTATGTTTTAATGTCAAATTATGAGATGGCGAGTGCATTTTTTAATAGCCATAAAGAACACAAGGAAGATGTTCTCATGCAAGTTCCTTTGCTAATTGCAGCAATTTTGAACGGTCATCAAGAAACTGCTGAAGAATTGATACTCCAGCTATGTGGTCAGGTTGATGGTTTTCTTGAATTTTGTTTGCAAGCTGAATTTCCAATGCTACGTGTTTTAGATGCGGGGGCTCTGGAAAGTTACCAACCCAATAGCGAAGATAGCCTCTATCTAGCTCTCTACAATGTTCTGCCTCTTTTGATGACTGCCTCTACTTATGTACAGGCTTGGCTTAACAATGATTTTGCAGAAGAGGATGAGTTTTTAGAAGACTTTGATATTTTGACTTCTGCACAATTGCAGAGCTTGACAAATTATGGCATCAGAACGGTTGCAGATATTGCCAATTATTCAGAAACTCAGTTGTTAGCTATTCCTAAAATTGGCAAAGCTACTTTGGAAAAACTAAAAGAAGCTGGAGTGATATTTAGCGAGAAATGAATTTACAAGTAAAACAAAGAATTCCTTTGAAAATCAAACGCATGGGCATCAATGGTGAAGGGATTGGTTTTTATAAGAAAACACTGGTTTTCGTCCCCGGTGCACTCAAGGGTGAAGACGTTTTTTGTCAAGTGACCAGCGTCAAACGCAATTTTGTCACAGCTCGGCTATTATCCATCACTAAAAAATCAAAATTTAGGGTCGAGCCAGCTTGTGTTATTTATCAGGAGTGTGGGGGCTGCCAGCTGATGCATCTGCGCTATGATAAGCAATTGGACTTTAAGGACGACATTATCCGCCAAGCTCTGACTAAGTTTAAGCCAGAAGGTTATGAAAACTACGAGATTCGACACACACTAGGTATGGAAAATCCCCAACATTATCGAGCTAAGTTGCAGTTTCAAACTCGTTCTTTGGGTGGTTCGGTCAAAGCTGGGCTTTATGCAGAAGGTTCACACAAGCTTGTCAGTATCGAGGATTGTCTGGTTCAAGATCCGCTGACGCAGGCCATTATCAATCGTATCGTCAAACTTCTAGACAAGCACAAGATTCCCATCTATAATGAACGAAAAATTGCCGGTATTCGGACTGTCATGATTCGTAAAGCTCAGGCAACAGAACAGATTCAAGTGATTTTCGTAACTAGTCGTGTTCTGCATTTGGCTCCTCTTGTGAAAGAATTGACGATGGACTTTCCTCAAATCAAAACGGTAGCACTCAATTTAAATAAGTCAAAATCTAGCGATATTTATGGCCAGAAGACGGAGATTCTTTGGGGTCAAGAAACCATTTCAGAGGAAGTTTTGGATTACAGCTTTGCCCTTTCTCCGCGTGCTTTCTATCAGCTCAATCCCCAGCAGACACAGGTACTTTATCGTCAAGCTGTCGCTGCTCTTGATGTGACTGAAAAAGATCATATCATCGACGCTTATTGTGGTGTTGGGACCATTGGTTTTGCTTTTGCGGATAAAGTCAAAAGCGTGCGCGGTATGGATATTATTCCTGAAGCTATCACAGATGCCAAGAAAAATGCACGGGCCATGGGCTTTGATAATTGTTATTATGAGACTGGAAAAGCTGAGGATATCATTCCTAAATGGTACCGAGAAGGTTACCGAGCTGACGCTATTATAGTTGACCCGCCACGAACGGGTTTGGATAAGAAATTGCTAGACACCATCCTAACCTATCAACCAACACAGATGGTTTACGTTTCATGTAACACCTCTACTTTAGCGCGTGATTTAGTCACACTGGCAAAAGTGTATCACGTTGAGTATATTCAAAGCGTTGATATGTTTCCTCATACTGCACGAACAGAGGCGGTTGTGAAATTGTCCAAACAATCATATTAATCTTGAAATCAATGAAGACAACCTCAAATATATTTCAGTCAATAAGGAAGCCACTTATTCAGAAATCAAAGATTATGTCTTTAGAAAATTTGAATTAAAAGTATCTACCCTTAACATTGCACAAGTTAAAAGGAAACTTGGGATAACTGAGCGAGAGAACTATAATCTCTCTAAGAAAGAAAATCAATGAATCCTATTGAGCAAGTCTGGGCCGAGATTCGTAAACTTGGATTCAAGAATAAAGTATTTAGGACTTTAAATGAGGTCATTGATAAACTTGAAGAGGTAATTCAAACCTTAACTGCTTATCAACTCAAATCAATTGTACATAGAGACTGGATTTCCACTATTTTTGATTCTAAATGAGTAATAATTGAATTTTTGTTTTAAATATGTTAAGCTTACAGCGTGTGTTCCTTTTTCACGAAGTCTTACAATCCTTGTAAAAAAAGGATATTTTATAAAAAGGACAGCCTTTGATATATATATATATATATGCTAGTTATTTATTGTTTTAATGGAGAGGAGGAGATGTTTTGACAGAGAAAACTCAACCATCTGTAACGGTGCTTATTCCTGTTTATAATGGGGAGGAACACATCGGAGATTGTTTGGATAGTCTATTGAAACAAAGCTATGATAATTATCAGATAGTGGTTGTTAACGATGGTAGTAGGGATAAAACTTTAGAAAAATTGCAACAATATCCTGTGAAAATTCTTTCCTATGAGGAGAACAAAGGCATTTCCTATGCCCTTAACTATGGCATTGACCATATCGATACAGATTATATCATCCGTATGGATGCAGATGATTTGGCTCATTATGACCGTATTCGGATACAGGTCAACTTTATGGAAAATAACCCACGGGTCTTTATGAGTGGCTGTACCAGCTATCCAGGCCCTGTTCATGGCAACAAGTGGGAGGTGGCTTTTGGTGAAAGACGCTTGACCACCTTTAATGAATTGAGGATATTCTACCTTTTTCATCCCTACCTCCTGCACCCTGGCGTGATTTTTAGGACAAAGAGCTGGAAGGAGAAAGGGTACCGCTATGACTCCCGCTTCGATGGGGTTGAGGACTTTGAGCTTCACAGGCGAATCATCATGGAAGAGGAGGTCTACCTGCTTCACCTCCATCTGATCCATGTTCGAGCTAGAGAGGGCAGTGCTTCGTCAGTCCCTCAGTCTGTCACCCTCGAGCGACTGAATCGGGCCAATCGCCACTTTTACCAGAGCCATAGAGTGCCCTACGAGGGAGATATGCTCTATCTGGGCAAGACCATGTTCCCTGCTACCTACTCGACCAGTAGAGCAGAGCTAGAAAAAGCAGAGAACTTTGCCTGCCAGCTACTGGAAGTAGACTATTTCAAACAACGGCTGAAGAGGGACATCATCAAGCCACTCTTTGCCTATCTCTATCAAATTGCTAGAGAATAAGGTTCACTTGTCTATTCAGACTCATTTCAGAACTTTAAAAAAGAGGAAAATAAAATGTTAGATAAGAAAAAAATAAATTTTCGTCGTAAGCGGATGATGACACCTGATAAACGCTACCGCTACTCGATCCGCAAGTTTAATGTGGGTATCGCTTCGGTAGCCATCGCTGCCTTCATGTTCTTAGGCAACGGTGCGGTATCTGTTTCTGCAAATGATTTGGCTTCTAACGAGGAAGTAATTCCTACTAGTGGTCCAGTAAGTGAGGAAAATCTGTCATCTTCCACTGAGATAAAAGAAACGGAGCTAGTGCCTTCGTCTACACCTCTGACTGAAACTTCTGAGGAAACGCCAACTGCCTTGCCTCTACAGTCGGAAAAGGTTGTTACAGAAGAGACAGTTCCAGCGACCGAGAATGCAGATTCCCTTCCAACAAACGAATCACAGGAAGAAAGCTTGGGCACAAAAGAAAGTGACGATGCCTTAGCAGCAGCCAAGAAGGTTCTCGAAGAAGTCATCTCAGAAGCGGAAGTCTTGTCAGCCGATGCTCTTCGCAAAGCAGCTAAGTCAACAGCAGACACAAGCTCGCTTCAATCAGCAGCTAATGCAACCAAAGCAGCAGCAGAAACAGCCAACCAAGTCTTTGCGGATGAACATGCCAGTCTTGAAGATATCAATGCCCAAATCACAGCTATCCGTACCGCAGTAGGAAACTTGGGTCCAGAGCTGACAAGCTTTACAGGAACGGAAGAAGTGACGGTTATGCTAGCTGCAACGACATCAGGGGTAGCAGATGCCAACCAAAGCGGTATAGATGAGATTTCCGAGCGTACGGGACAATATACGGCTATCAGCGTAACGCAAAACTTCAAGTGGACGGATATAGAGGAAAATCCTATCATTGCACTTAAGATGGCGGATGGAAGCTATAAATATAAGAAGTTTAGCGGTACGGTTACCGTGGATATAGCTAAGGCGGCACAACAAGCAGGCGAATTTGAAGATGCTGCGGCATACAAAGCGGCAAACGGTCCATTGCAGGCAGACGATAAAGTATATATTATTCAGGAATCGGACTTTACCTCCGCCCCGACCTCTATTGAGGAAAGCTAAGACCTGACGAAGTTCCACCATAGAGAACATCTGATTTTTGGTGGGGATCTTATTTATGAGGGGGCTCCTATTGAAGATCTGGCTGCTCCTGATGCTGATGCGACTTATAGTGCATTTATAGCATTGGCACGACCGGACTCCTTTGTATCGGAGATTGGGTTTACGGATACGGGTTGGGATAGTGATGGTGTATTCTCGCCGAGATATTTGCCGAAAGAAAATAATACTGTGTTGGTGGCGGACAGTATCCGTGAGGCTTTGGGGCAGGCAGAACAGAATGAACAGTCTTACAAGAATTTTGGTTTGTTCTTGTCGCATATAGATGGAAACGATGATAAGGTCAACAAGCCAAATACCGTCATGGAATTGCCGAAAGGCGTGGAGGTGGTCTTTGCAGATAAGAACAGTCAGCCGACAACCTTTGCTGAGGCTATGGCCGAGATTCTGGAGGCACTCCGATATGATGAGAATTATGAGATAGTAAATCATAAAGACACATTAAAATTTAAGTTTATCGTAAAAAAAGATGGACAAATTATCCAAGAAGATGCAGCCTGGAGAGAAATCACATTACATGTGTATTCTAGTACCGAGAAAGTGCAAGGGCTGGTGAAAACAAAGCTCACCAACACACAAAATAACTTTGCAGCGGGCATCGTAGACAATATCGACTTCTCCGGCTTGCCGGAAGAGATGAAAAAAGAAGCGATAGAGATGGAGAAAACATATCGGAATGTGGACGGAAGTCTACCGCAAGACGGAGCACTGCCGCAATTTTCGAATCCGGACAATAAGCACTATGACTGGATAAATAAGGACGGTGAAGGAAGTGACGGTAATCACGCTACATCACCGGCACGATATTTCCCGTATGACATGGATTTATTTCAGGGAGATGGAGGTAAAATTAATAAAAAGCTGCTGGGATATATACCTTATATCCAAGCTTACAAACGTGGGAACTCTGATGTTCCTATTGACGAACCTGGGATTACTCCCAGTGAGCATGATAAGGAATTGGTACCATATTTCACCCTAGGTTCCATCTTTTCAAAAACCATGTTTGGTCGTTTTATGACTCCGGAACCGGGAGGCGTGAATGGAAGCTATTGGCACTCGTTGACGCAGGCGATGCCTATCCCGCAGCTTGACTTTGAGCCTGAGGTCAATCTGGATATCGTAACCCTTTCCGATAATCCACAACCGAATCCAAAGGGAACAGTCAAGATTGTCTACAAGGCTTTGAATGCTGATGGTACAGATGTAGATAGCAGTGTGGTTCTAAGAGCAGATGTCACTGACACAGAGGATGCAGCAGTAGGTACACCATGGAATGCGGCGGAGCAGGAAAAAGATGAAAAACCAGAGACTCTTACGCATGAGGCGACGAATACTGTCTACCACTTGGTGAAAACAGCTGTCGTTGTGCCTGGTGTCGACGGTGAGAGTACGCAAACAGAAGGCACTGTCGTTGCAGGTGATACGGTGGTTACATACTTCTATGCACCAGAACAAACTGAAACAATCCCTACAGAGAACAAAGCCAAGGTAACTGTAAATTACTATATCTTGGGTACAAGCACACCTCTTCAACCAAGCTACGAAGATACTCCAGCTACTAAGATTTCGGAGACGGTAACAACCAACACCTATTATCTAGATGCCAATAATGAGCGTGTGCCAGTAGGTGCACCGAAAGTAGTAACCAATCCAGTTGATCCAGCGGTGACTTATAATACAACTGAAACCAAGAATGGTAAAGAAGAACGTCCAACCACACTTGAGTCAGGTGGCAAGACTTACCACTTGGTAGAAACAGCTACAACCTTCACAGACGGAACAGGTATCAGCGGCAACTTGACCAAGGATACAGTTGTAAATTACTACTATGCGGAAGAGCAAGTAGAGGAAGGTGTAATCGAAGAAAAAGGGAACGTCACAGTCAAATATGAGACAGAAGGTGGCGCACCCTTGAAACCAGCCTATAAGGATAGTGAAAACGTCCTTGTCTCAAGCACTCCAACGACAAGACGTTATTACCTAAAAGATGGCAATAAGGTTTACTTAGATGAGCAACCAGTTCGTGGCACAACAACAAAAACTGATGCGACATACGATACTCGTGAAGACAAATCAGCAACGGGTGGAGTAAACGAAAAACCAGCTACTCTTACAGATGAATCAGGTACTACGTATCACCTCATCAAGACTAAGGACAAAACTCCAGAGAATGGAACCTTGCCAGCAGGTGATACAGTCGTAACCTATGTCTATGCCCCAGAACAGACATGTGAAGTATCAACCCCATCAAATGGTAGTGTCATTGTGGAGTACAAGTTGGAGGGCAGTGAAACACCTGAAAAACCAGAAGGTACAAAACTTCAGGCTGACTTCAAAGACACAACGGATCAATTGGTATCGTCTTCAACCGTTACTGAAACCTACTACGTGGATGCAAATGGTGAGGAGCAGGTAACCAATACCAGCGAACCTGTTGTAACGCTAACAAATGCGACCTATGAAGTGACTAAGGACGAAGCGCCAGATGTCTTGACAATTGGTGGGAAGACGTACCACAAAGTTCGTGTAAATGGCACAGAAAACGGCACACTTCCAGCAGGTGAGACAAAAGTTACTTACTACTATGCGGAAGAGCAAGTAGAGGAAGGTGTAATCGAAGAAAAAGGGAACGTCACAGTCAAATATGAGACAGAAGGTGGTGCACCCTTGAAACCAGCCTATAAGGATAGTGAAAACGTCCTTGTCTCAAGCACTCCAACGACAAGACGTTATTACCTAAAAGATGGCAATAAGGTTTACTTAGATGAGCAACCAGTTCGTGGCACAACAACAAAAACTGATGCGACATACGATACTCGTGAAGACAAATCAGCAACGAGTGGAGTAAACGAAAAACCAGCTACTCTTACAGATGAATCAGGTACTACGTATCACCTCATTAAGACTAAGGACAAAACTCCAGAGAATGGAACCTTGCCAGCAGGTGATACAGTCGTAACCTATGTCTATGCACCAGAACAGACTGAAATAATCCCTACAGAGAACAAAGCCAAGGTAACTGTAAATTACTATATCTTGGGTACAAGCACACCTCTTCAACCAAGCTATGAAGATACTCCAGCTACTAAGATTTCGGAGACGGTAACAACCAAAACCTATTATCTAGATGCCAATAATGAGCGTGTGCCAGTAGGTGATCCGGCTGTAGTAACCAATCCAGTTGATCCAGCGGTGACTTATAATACAACCCTCACTAAGGCAGATGGTACAGCAGAACGTCCAACTACACTTGAGTCAGGTGGCAAGTCCTACCACTTGGTAGAGGCAGCGACAACCTTCACAGACGGAACAGGTATCCGCGGGAACTTGACCAAGGATACAGTTGTAAATTACTACTATGCGGAAATCAAGGACGAAGTCACTACTGAACCAACCAACGGTTCCGTAACGATTAAGTACGAAACTACAGATGGTACTCCATTACGCGACGACAAGGAAGACACCGCTTCAACTGCTATTAGCACTAAGACTACAACTAAGAAGTACTATGAGTACGATGGTCAAAAAGTCTATGTTGGTGACCCAGTAGAGTCAACAGAAACTGTAGATCTCTCTTATAACACAACAGAAGAAGACAAAGATGAGAAACCTGACACCTTGCAAAAAGATGGTAAGACTTACCAACGTGTTGCAGTGAAAGCTGGCTCAGCAGATGAGAACGGTAAAGTTACAGGCGACCACGTCGTAACCTATGTCTATGCGGAAATCAAGGACGAAGTCACAACCGAACCAACTAACGGTTCCGTAACGATTAAGTACGAAACTACAGATGGTACTCCATTACGCGACGACAAGGAAGACACCGCTTTAACTGTTATTAGCACCAAGACTACCACTAAGAAGTACTATGTGTACAACGGTGAAAAAGTCTATGTTGGTGACCCAGTAGAGTCAACAGAAACTAAAGACCTCTCCTATGACACAACAGAAGCGGACAAAGATGAGAAACCTGAAACCTTGCAAAAAGGCGATAAGACTTACCAACTTGTTGCAGTGAAAGCTGACTCAGCAGCTGAGAAAGGTAAAGTCACAGGCGACCATGTCGTAACCTATGTCTATGCGGAAGTGCCAGAGGAACCTAAACCGGAGGAACCTAAGCCAGAGGAACCTAAACCAGGTGAGCCAACCCCACCGACGGACGGAGGAGTTAATCCGCCAACAGACGGAGGCACCACCCCACCGAC
>NZ_KE384089.1:11728-253867 GCF_000423765.1 Streptococcus porci DSM 23759
GATCCGACAGATCCGACCGATCCAACGGAACCAACGGAACCAACGGAACCAACTGATCCGACAGATCCAACGGAACCAACAGATCCGACAGATCCAACTGATCCGACTGAACCTACTGATCCGACAGATCCGACAGATCCAACGGAACCAACGGATCCAACAGAACCAACGGATCCGACCGATCCAACAGATCCGACAGAACCAACGGACCCGACCGATCCGACCGATCCAACAGAACCAACGGACCCAACGGATCCGACCGATCCAACTGATCCGAACCCAGGCACCTCAGTTGAGCAGACCCTACCAACTCCACCGACTGGTACAATCACTGTTACACCAAAAGCAGGCACTGCACAGTTGCCAAATACTGGTGAAGCCAGCACTAGTCCTTTATATGGAGTACTTTCTCTCGCTACAGGTCTAGCAGGACTCTTTGGTTTGGTGAAGAAGAAAAAAGAAGAAGACCAGTAGTACATAATGACTAGTCTTCTACGGGCTTGTTAGCATGCCTGACCCTCGAGATTTCATATCTTGAGGGTCTTTGTTAAATTTGGCTCTTTGTCAACTGTAGTGGTTAAAAATATAGGAAAGAAACCTTGATTTAATCGGTTTTCTTTTGTTTTTGGTCAATTTTTGGTCAACCTTTCACTTAAAAAATTATGCTGCTAATAATTCACGGATATTTTATCCAATGCCTTTACTAGAGTTTATCTCTCTCATTGGTAAAGATGATAATATCATAACCATCAGTACATTTGAAAAAAATTCAAATGCTGTATTTAATATAAACTACCAAGAATATTTGAAAAATCCAGTAAAATATGTAATGAGAGATATTTTAGGATATTCACTCAAAAATAGCAAATTACTACTGGATGACGTAGAGATTGTCCCTGATACTGTTGCATTAGAAAAATTTCTTGAAAGTTTTAGAGACCATAAAGAGGAGTTCATCAAGGAAGGAATTTCTAAAATTTGGCAACTTAGGATGCATAAAAATATTTCTAACAAGTTGCTTCCTGTTTTGATTGCTTGGGAAAGGATAATGTTAGACGATAACGCTAATGACTATCACCAAATGAAAATTACTATTGATAAATTGAGACAAAGTATTGATAACCTATATAAATGGTTTTCAATTTGCTATTCGAAAACAAATTTAAAATTTTTAAATTGCTATGAGGAAGATTTACAAGAGTTAATTGCAAATTTTAAAAAATTTCAAATTCAAGCTCATTCGGTAGTAATTACAAATATGGAGAAATAAAGATGAAAAAAATTTTAGTTACTGGAGGATTAGGATACATTGGTTCTCATACAGCTGTAAACTTGGTAGAGAAAGGGTATGAAGTTATTATTTTAGATAATTATAGTAATTCAGATCCTCAGGTATTACAGAAACTTAGAAAAATTTTAGGAGATAAAGAAAATAGAATTAGTTTTTATAATTTGGACGTCTGCGATAAAGATAAATTACAACAAATATTTGAGGAAAACGATATATATGGTGTAATTCACTTTGCAGGATATAAAGCTGTTGCAGAGTCAGTAGCTAAGCCTTTGAAATACTATCATAATAATTTATTTTCCACAATAATATTACTTGAATTAATGGAAAAATATAAAGTATACAACTTTGTGTTTAGTTCTTCAGCTACTGTATATGGAGTTCCGAAAAAAATGCCATTAGATGAGAAAATGTCGACTGGTGCAACTAACCCATATGGTAGAACAAAACTTTGGAGTGAGTCTATTTTTAATGATTTATGTACTACTAATTCGAACTGGAAAATTATTTCACTTAGATACTTTAATCCGATCGGAGCTCACAAAAGTGGAGAAATCGGAGAAAATCCACAAGGAATCCCAAATAACCTAGTACCATTTTTAACACAAGTTGCTGTTGGAGAAAGACCAAAACTATATATCTATGGTAGGGATTACAACACGCCTGATGGAACATGTATTAGAGATTATATACATATTTTAGATTTAGCTCAAGGTCATGTTGATGCTCTAGAATATTTAGGAAGCAAAGATTCTGGCCACTCAATTATTAATTTGGGGAGTGGTAAGGGATATAGTGTGTTGGAGATTATTAAATCTTTTGAAAATATTCTTGGTTCAGAGTTACCTAAAGAAAATGCAGATAGAAGGAAAGGAGATATTCCAATATCATATGCTGACATCACCAAGGCAAAGGAAATTTTAAATTGGGAACCAAAATATTCATTGGAAGAAATGTGTAGAGATAGTTGGAATTGGCAACAGAAATATCCTAAAGGATACAATAAATAACTGGAAAAGGAATGTGAATAATGAATGAGAAAATTTATCAAATTTTTAAAGGGATAATCGATAATGATCTTCTTGAAGATATAAAAACTAATCCTGAGCTATACCTAGATAAAAATTGTAGGGTTAGGTGTAGATAGTTTATGGTGTGATGGCTAGAAATTATCTATTTCCATTTATCCTGTGAGAATGCGTTTGTTTCCATTGACAAGGAATTTATATGAATAGAAACGTAACCACTTAAAAAATATGTTAGTGATTGTTCAAATTTTATATTATCGCTTGCTAAAACGAATTATAATCACTTTAAGAAAGAAAATCGAGGAGTTCCAAATTGTCCACCCCAACAAGAACAAACTATCATGAAGACTTTTACTAGTTTTGGGATGATATAAAGAAATAGCAGCAGTTTATCACACTGCTGCATTCTTTATTTTCTGTTTATTTATTTTTATCTCTTACTGGTGACTTCTTCTAAGTCAATCTTATTTTTGAATTTTTAAAGCATTTCTAGGAAATGAGCCAAGCTACTCATGCTATGAAGAACAAAGGCTATTTATGAGATTATCTCATTGTTTATTTGTATAGTGCAATTATTGAACCTATTTCTGTTAGTGAAAGTTGATTAATAAAGAACGATTGCTTCGCTTGCATTATGATTCTGAACTAAAAATAATTGACAGGCTGCAAATTTTGAATGATTTGTTTTGAGATTATTGCATGTAGAATGTAACAGATACCAGTGACTTGAAATGTCTTTTATAGGCTATTTCGTACATTGAAAAGACTTATCCAATTTTGACAAGAATAAATGTATTCAGTTTTTTGAATTTTTGGGCTGATCTAGCTAATTTTTCTTGCAGTACATATAATAATGTAATCTGGAAAGAATATATTATGAGACAATTTTATACTAAAGTGACATTTTAATTGAAAAGCTATGGGTTATTTTTCAGATCAATCCCGTCTTATAGAGGCTTTTCATGATATAATTTTATAGAAAATATTGACGCTATTACCAAGCGCGTGATTTATTTATAACTTTATAGGGGAGTTAGTTGAACAAGTTTGAATTGATATAACTTGCTAAGAATGATGTTTTTCATCGTTTTCTGAAAGTATTTTCATAGTACATAATAAAGACTCATAAGATTTTTTAGTAATTATAAGTTTGAGAGGGTATCGTACGAAATGAAATCCAATTAGCGACCATTATTATATTGTATCAAATTGAGTGAATCAGCACCCCAAAAGTTAGATACAAAATCTAACTTTTGGGGTGCTGTTCATATTAAGGCACTTTTCCAAACGAGAAAGTATAATACGAGAAAAACAGGTATACTATTCTTGAAAATAGAGATGTTTTATGGATTTGAGGAAGATTTCAAATCACTGGATTGCTTGGTTCAACCTATTGTTGAACATATTTGGTACTACAATAACAAACGCATTAATCATAATAAAAAGGACATAGTCCTGTTCTATACAGAACTAAATCCTTCCAATAATATTATTTGTCTAACTTTTTGGAATGTAGTTCATAACTCAGATTTTTTTTAAAATACACTTGACTTACGCAAACGCTTGCGTTATGATAGATATAGATAAATCACAGAAGGAGTTTCTTATGAAAAAAAGATTAAGTGGCATTTTGATGTCAATAACCTCACTCCCAGGACAACAAGGGATTGGCACTTTTGGTCAAGCTGCCTATGATTTTGTAGATTTCCTAAAAGAAACAAAACAAACTTACTGGCAAATCCTGCCTCTGACAACAACAAGTTATGGTGATTCGCCTTATCAGTCTTTTTCTGCTATTGCAGGAAATACACACTTGATTGACCTAGATTTATTGGCTGAGGCTGGCTATTTGGATCGAATAGCATATGCTAATGTTAATTTTGGGGACAATCCTGAAGAAGTGGACTATGCTCGAATATATGAGGCGCGACGTCCAATTTTAGAGCAAGCGGTTTCTGGTTTTTTGGCTAGTCATGATGGTCAGACTCGCTTGGCGGCTTTTGAAGAAGCGGAGCAGTCATGGTTGCAAGATTTTGCAGATTTCATGGCTATCAAAGAATCCTTTGGAAATCGTGCTTTGCAAGAATGGGATGATTTAGCTATTGTTGCACGTCAACCGGAGGCGTTAGAAGCTTATCGCCAGAAATTGGCAGATAAAATCACTTACTTTAAAGTGACCCAATATTTCTTCTTCCAACAATGGCATGCTTTGAAGACCTACGCAAATGAACAAGGTGTTCAAATCATTGGAGACATGCCTATCTACATCTCAGCAGATAGCGTGGAAGTATGGACAATGCCAGAACTTTTCAAGTTGGATAGTCAGCGTAAGCCACTCTTTGTGGCAGGTGTCCCAGCTGATAACTTCTCAGCAGATGGTCAACTTTGGGGAAATCCTATATACGACTGGGAACAGCATGAGAAAACAGGCTACAACTGGTGGATTTACCGGATTCGTGAAAGTTTTAAACTTTATGACCTCCTTCGCATTGACCACTTCAAAGGTTTTTCAGATTATTGGCAAGTAGATGGCAAGGCTGAAGTTGCAAGGGTTGGTACTTGGGAACCAGGACCTGGATATGCCCTTTTCAAGGCAGTAAAGGAAACACTTGGTGATCTTCCGATTATTGCTGAGGATCTTGGGAATATTGATGAGAAAGCTCGCAAGCTTTTGGCAGATTGTGGTTACCCGGGTATGAAAATTTTAGAATTCGGTTTTTACGATGTGACTGGTCAGAGTATCGATGCACCACACAGCTGTATTCCAAATTCAATTGCTTATACTGGTACCCATGATAACGAGGTAATCAATGGCTGGTATGATAATTTAACAGCGGAGCAACAAAACTATGTGAACAACTATACTCACCGCTCAGCTGATGAAACTATCACGCAGGCGATGCTGCGCACGCTTTTTGCAACAGTAAGTAATGTTGCTATTGCTTGTATGCAAGATATTCTGGATAAAGGTGCGGAATCTCGTATCAATACGCCAAATACAGTTGGAGGCAACTGGCAATGGCGTATGTTGCCAGAGGATTTGACTCCTGAACGTAAGGATTTCTTACGTGACCTCACTGAGCTTTATGCTCGTACTCCAAATAAAACTAAACATTAGGAAAGGATTGAGAGTGATTGCACTCAAACACTCTTAAAATGGAAGTAAAAACAATGACATTTACAAATTATTTAGAGACTAAAGGACAAGTTTTGGCTCAAATGAGCAATGAGGATATCTACGTAGCGCTTTTAAACTTTGTCAAAGAAGCGGCAGCAACTAAGACTAAAAACACTGCTAAACGTAAAGTTTACTATATCTCAGCTGAATTTTTGATTGGTAAACTTTTGTCAAATAACTTGATCAACCTTGGTATTTACAAAGATATCAAAGAAGAATTGGCTGCTGCTGGTAAATCAATTGCAGAAGTTGAAGATGTTGAACCAGAACCATCTCTTGGTAACGGTGGACTTGGACGTTTGGCATCATGTTTCATTGATTCTATCTCTAGCCTTGGAATCAACGGTGAAGGTGTTGGTCTTAACTACCACTGCGGACTTTTCAAACAAGTTTTCAAAAACAACCAACAAGAAGCAGAAGCTAACTACTGGATTGAAAATGATTCTTGGTTGGTTCCAACAGCCATTTCATACGATGTGCCATTTAAAGATTTTACCTTGAAATCTCGTTTGGATCGTATTGATGTTCTTGGATACAAAAAAGACACTAAAAATTACTTGAATCTTTTCGATATTGATGGTCTTGATTACGGCTTGATTAAAGACGGAATTTCATTTGATAAGACTGAAATCAAAAAGAACTTGACACTCTTCCTTTACCCAGATGATTCTGATAAAAACGGTGAATTGCTTCGTATTTACCAACAATATTTCATGGTGTCAAATGCTGCTCAACTTTTGATTGACGAAGCTATCGAACGTGGTTCAGACTTGCACGACTTGGCTGACTATGCTTATGTTCAAATCAACGATACTCACCCATCAATGGTTATTCCTGAACTTATCCGTCTTTTGACAGAAAAACATGGTATTGACTTTGATGAAGCTGTTTCAATCGTTAGCAAGATGGTTGGTTACACAAACCACACAATCTTGGCAGAAGCACTTGAAAAATGGCCTCTTGACTACCTCAATGAAGTAGTACCTCATTTGGTAACAATCATTGAAAAATTAGATGAACTTGTTCGTGCGAAATATGCTGACTCAGCTGTTCAAATCATTGATGAATCAGGTCGTGTTCATATGGCACATATGGATATTCATTTCTCAACTTCAGTTAATGGGGTTGCTGCACTTCACACAGAAATCCTTAAAAACAGTGAATTGAAAGCATTCTACGACCTTTATCCTGAAAAATTCAATAACAAGACAAACGGTATTACTTTCCGTCGTTGGCTTGAGTTTGCTAACCAAGATTTGGCTGACTACATCAAGGAATTGATTGGTGATGAGTATCTGACTGACGCAACTAAGCTTGAAAAACTACTTGCTTTCGCTGATGACAAAGACGTTCATGCTAAGTTGGCTGAGATCAAATACAATAATAAATTATCTCTTAAACGTTACCTCAAAGATAACAAAGGTATTGAGCTTGATGAAAACTCAATCATTGACACCCAAATCAAACGTTTCCACGAGTACAAGCGCCAACAAATGAATGCACTTTATGTGATTCACAAATATTTGGAAATCAAACGTGGAAACTTGCCAAAACGTAAAGTAACTGTTATCTTCGGTGGTAAAGCAGCTCCAGCCTATACCATTGCGCAAGATATTATTCACCTTATCCTCAGCTTGTCTGAACTTATCAACAACGATCCAGAAGTATCACCATACCTTAATGTTCACCTTGTTGAAAACTACAACGTAACTGTTGCTGAACACCTTATTCCTGCGACAGATATCTCTGAACAAATCTCTCTTGCTTCAAAAGAAGCTTCAGGTACTGGTAACATGAAATTCATGCTTAATGGTGCTCTGACACTTGGTACAATGGACGGTGCCAATGTTGAAATTGCAGAACTTGCTGGTATGGAAAATATCTACACATTTGGTAAAGATTCAGATACAATTATTGATCTTTATGACAAGGCAGGCTATGTTTCAGCTGATTACTATAACGGTGACGAAGTTATCAAAGAAGCTGTTGACTTTATCGTTAGTGATGAGTTGGTAGCGCTTGGTAAAGCAGAACGCTTAGAACGTCTTTACAACGAGTTGATCAACAAAGACTGGTTCATGACCCTCATTGATTTGAAAGAATATATTGCAGTCAAAGAACAAATGCTTTCAGATTATGAAGATCGTGATGCTTGGATGACTAAGGTTGTTAAGAACATTGCCAAAGCAGGATTCTTCTCATCTGACCGTACGATTGAACAGTACAACGATGATATCTGGCATTCAAACTAATCTCTCAAGAAACGCCTGCGGGCGTTTTTTGTGTCTCTTTTTCATCTGTTATATAAAAGAATAGGATTTTTGTGGTATAATGTGGGTAATAAATCCTCAGAAAGGCTTGACTGTGGACATTTTTACTACTTTAGCGATTTATTCTGTTATAGAGACAGAGCGTCTGTACCTGCGACCCTTCACTTTTGCAGATGCTGATAGCTTTTACGAGTTGGCTAGCAATCCTGATAATCTAGACTTTATCTTTCCTATGCAGGCCAGTCGAGGCGAGAGTGATTATCTTTTCGTTCACGCTTTTTTGAAGAACCCTTTAGGCGTCTGGGCGCTGGAAGACAAAAGGTCAGGACAGATGATTGGGGCTATCAAGTTTGACAAGCTTGATTTTTCTAAAAAATGGGCGGAGCTGGGCTATTTTGTGAAAAAAGAGTTTCAGGGAAGAGGTTTTGCCACGGAAGCTCTGAAGATTATTGCTTTTCTGTGCTTTCAGGAATTTGGACTTAAAAAGCTCTGCCTTGTTACCCATGAAGAAAATAAAGCTAGTCAAAAAGTGGCAGAAAAAGCTGGTTTCAAGCTTAAGCGCCGTTACAAAGGGAGTGATCGTTACACTCACAAGGTTCGTAGTTATTTGGAGTTTGAGATGACAAAATCTAGCTCAAACAGCAGCAAGAGAGGAAAGGAATAGGTTCGTAAGATCGAACTTTGGATCTGATATGAGCAAACATCAAGAAATTTTAGATTACCTAGAGAATCTTGCGGTTGGTAAGCGTGTCAGCGTACGCTCGATTTCTAATCATCTCAAGGTCAGCGACGGTACTGCTTATCGGGCTATCAAAGAAGCAGAAAATCGTGGGATTGTAGAAACTCGCCCTCGTTCTGGAACTGTCCGTGTCGAGAAAAAAATGCGGGTTCGGTTAGATAAGTTGACCTATGCTGAAATTGCTAGAATTTCCGATTCGGACGTGGTAGCGGGAGCCAGCGGTTTAGGTCACGAATTTAGCAAGTTTTCTATCGGGGCTATGACTCGGGAAAATATCTTGCGCTATTTGGTTAATTCAGGACTTCTCATCGTCGGAGACCGTGAAGACATTCAACTTTTGGCGTTGGAACACCATAATGCTGTCTTAGTTACTGGTGGTTTTCCTGTCTCTGATAAAGTTAAGGTAATGGCGGAGCAGACAGGTATTCCAGTTATGGTGACCAGCTATGACACCTTTAGTGTGGCAACCATGATTAATCAGGCTCTTTCTAACGCCCGTATCAAAACGGATGTCAAAACAGTTGATGAAATCTATCAGTTTAAATCAGACTATGGCTATCTTTTTCAAACAGATACCATCAAGGAGTTTCATAATTTAACCAAGAAGACAAACCACGTTCGCTTTCCTGTTGTTGATGATCATGAGAGGGTTGTGGGCGTTGTCAGTATGCGTGACATTGCACAAATAGAAGTGGACGAGAAGATTGCTACCGTAATGACTAGCATTCCTTTTACGACAAAACCTAGTGTGAGTCTGGCGAACATTAGTCAGAAGATGATTTTTGAAGACTATAATATGGTGCCTGTTGTGGCAGACGATGTGACACTCTTAGGCGTCATCACACGCCGTCAGATTTTGGAGGGGATACAAAATCTCCGTCATCCCAATCTCCACACCTATAGTGAACAAATGCTGGCGCATCTCCATCATGAGAAAGACGACTTTTCATTTGTTGTGGAACCAGTTATGCTTGATCACATGGGGCAGCTAGCGCAAGGCGTTCTAGCAGAGTATTTTAAAGAGGTGGCGCACCGCCTTCTAACCAAAAAAAGCAAAAAAAATGTCATAATTGACCAAATGATGATATACTTTTTAGAGGCTGTTCAAATTGACGACCGTCTAACCATCGTCCCTAAAGTGGTTATGGAAAGCCGTCGAAGTAGCATTTTAGATATTAACATTTACTTAGATAATCAAGTGGTTGCTAAAGCTGTAGTAACGACTAAGACGACTTAGCCTAATTGAGGAAATGCTACATCAGGAGTTGGTTTAAAATTTTATCGTATGATATTCCAAAAGACGATGATATAAAAACCGTCTAGATAATCTAGACGGTAAGCGCCACACCTAAAATTTAAAAGTTTTTAAGAAACAGTCTCCTCACCACAAATAATTAAATATCCTACCAATAAAGCTATTGATATTTTTGGAAATTTACTAATCAAACCTGCCACTTTTAAAGCTGTTGTCAATGCACCAACTGCTGCCAGATAGTTACCTTTCCTAGTGTGATTTAAAATCTCTTTTGCAACGGTTCTTGATATTCCAAGAGTCTTACTGATACACCCATCGACATCATACAAAGGGCGTATCTGCTCTGAATACCAATTCTCTGGTTTTGAGTTTGCAGTATTTTGAAGGTAGCTAACGAATGTAATTATATTTTGTTGTTCTTGATAAGTATAACCACTTGTAGCCATTTTATGAGAATTTAAAATGTACCCTGATGAAGTTTTTGTGTATAGTTCCGTGAAGATATATTCAAATTCGTCTGCCCAAGTGTTTAAAATGATTTCTTCAGAAGGAACGGATCTTTCATTTGCGTGAACTATGGCAAATATAGGACTACATAATGTGTTGAAGACTAAAAGACCAAGCAATAGTTTTGAAAATTTCTTAATCATGATATAATACCTCATAACCATAAAATATAAAGGTTTAATTTAAAAGGGAGATAAAATGAAGAAAATATTATCATTTTTAAATGCAGTTTTTGACTGTTATTCTAAAATTCTAGGCTTTGTGGCAAATATTATAATAATATTTTGGGGAAGAGAATTTATTTTAGATATGCAACGTTGGTCAATAATTATGATTGTATCAATATGTTTTGTCTTTATAAATAAATGGCGAGATAGAAAAAAATAACTTTACATATATTATTATATATACTTTTTGTGAAAAATCAAGTAATTACCCTTGGTGCTAGTTAAACGCAAAATATCTTAGATTATAAGTCAACGGGATTTGCTCAACCCTAACCTGTAGTCCCGGGAGTCCTCTGGCAAAGGTTTGTTCCGTATGATATAGAGTGCCTCATTCCGAAATACGCGTTTCAATAGTCTGCCTCATGGCTAACTCCCTCCCTCCATATTCTGATGCAGAGGTGTCCATAAGTGTTTAACACATTGTAACCAATGTCTGCTAGACCTTCAAAAATCCTTGCTCTATAGTTGAGAGCAGGATGACACTATCTACGATGACAATCGCATAGGGGAGGAGGATTTGGTCATTCATAGCTTGTCGAATGCGTTGTAGTGACCAATTAATTGTCTTGACTGACGTTTAAAACGACTTCTGTCAAGGAGCCGACCTTATGGGAATAGTTGGTAGATTCTTTAAAACTGTCGTTGTGATTTAATCCCTAGTTCAGTTTACAATAGCAGTAAGACTAATAGAGATTCGTCTGAAACTTTAGCTAGCATAACATTATGAGGAGGTTTCAGTGAATTAGGATTGCACTCACGATAAAGTTGATAACAAGTTTGTGATAATTGTCTTATTCAGGTCACCTCCTGTCTGTTTCGTCACTTACAGTATAGTCTATTTGGGCTTTTTAGTGTATATTGATGTTTACTAGCACCATGGGTAAGTAATTATACAAAAACAAAGGAGAAAACATGATTACATTAAAATCGCAACGTGAAATTGAAGCTATGGATAAGGCTGGAGACTTTCTTGCCTCTATCCACATTGGACTTCGTGATATTTTGAAACCTGGTGTTGACATGTGGGAGGTTGAAGAATATGTCCGCCGTCGCTGTAAAGAAGAAAATGTTCTTCCTTTACAAATCGGTGTGGATGGGCACATCATGGACTACCCTTATGCCACTTGCTGTGGGCTTAATGATGAAGTCGCGCATGCTTTCCCTCGTCACTATATTCTCAAAGATGGCGACCTGCTCAAGGTAGATATGGTTTTATCTGAGCCTTTGGATAAAGCTGTTCTGGATGTCTCAAAACTCAATTTTGACAACGTGGCTGAGATGAAAAAGCACACGGAAGGTTACAAGGGTGGTTTGGCCGATTCCTGCTGGGCATACGCTATTGGTAATGTCTCTGAAGAGGTGAAAAACCTCATGGATGTGACCAAGAAAGCCATGTACTTGGGAATTGAAAAAGCAGTTATTGGAAACCGCATCGGTGATATTGGCGCAGCTATTCAAGAATATGCTGAAAGTCGTGGCTACGGTGTCGTACGTGATCTAGTTGGACATGGAGTTGGACCTACCATGCACGAAGAACCAATGGTACCAAATTATGGCGTAGCTGGTCGTGGTCTTCGTCTTAAAGAAGGGATGGTTTTAACTATCGAGCCTATGATTAACACGGGGACTTGGGAGATTGATACCGATGTTAAGACTGGCTGGGCGCATAAAACACTTGATGGAGGCCTTTCTTGTCAGTATGAACATCAATTTGTCATCACCAAAGATGGTCCCGTTATTTTAACCAGTCAAGGTGAAGAAGGTAGCTACTAGATTAATCAAGAAGTAGAAAATTACCAAAACGAAAGGAAAGTCAGGATGAAAAAACTATTGAAGCGTGTTCAAAATAGTCAATTCTTGGCTTTTTTTGTGGAACACTACAAAGCATCAGATATGGATTTGTCCAGTATAGCAGTTGCATACTACCTCATTTTGACCATGTTTCCTTTTCTGATTTTGCTGGCAAATATTTTTCCTTATCTCCACATTGATACCAGTCAGCTCCTGAGTTTTCTAAGTGACACCTTGCCTCGTCAGCTTTATTTGAGTACCACAGGTATTGTGCGAAGCATTTTTGACACCCCATCGAGTGGTCTCCTTTGGGTCTCTGTGGTGACGGGTTTGTGGACCACATCTAGGAGCATGACTTTCCTGCAGAAGGCCATCAATAAGGCTTATGACGTACAGGAACACCGTGATTTTGTGCTGGCGCATGCTATTGGTGTGTTGGCTGGTGTTATTTTAGTTATTTTTCTGATTTTGGCAATTTTTATTTCGACTTTTGGCAAAGCGGTGCTCAATATCATTTATCAGCACTGGCACATGGAACGTAGCCTTTACGATGCCCTGTCTAACTTAACTCAACCCATCACCTTTCTAGTCTTTCTGGTGGCGGTTGGTTTACTTTATTTTATCTTGCCAAATGTTAAAATTAGACGCTTTCGGAATGTTTTGCCAGGAACCCTCTTCACTAGTATCGTCCTTATCTTGGCAACGAGTCTCTCCGGTGCTTATTTTAATTTGGCTATTGCCAGATTAGAAGATTTACGCTTCTTTGGTTCTGTGGCGATTCTAGTGATTATGTTCTGGTTTATTTTTTTGGCGAAGATTTTGATTATAGGAGCCCTGCTCAATTCCTCTTTCCAACGTAAGCGAGAAGGAACTATTGAAACTAGACGGGGTGATGTCTTGCAAATCATTCATGATCGTCGAGAAAAACGAGAATAGTCCTAAAAAAGTAAGCAACTTTTTCAATATAATTTCATACTTTTATGTAAACCTTTCCAAAAAATGGTATAATAAGGATAAGAAAATAGTCGGAGGATTTCCTATGGCAGTAAAAGATTTTATGACTCGAAAAGTGGTCTATGTCTCTCCAGATACAACGGTCGCACATGCGGCTGATTTGATGAGAGAGCAAGGCTTGCGCAGACTTCCTGTTATTGAAAATGATCGCTTGGTTGGCTTAGTCACAGAAGGGACCATGGCAGAAGCACAGCCGTCTAAGGCGACTAGCTTATCCATTTATGAGATGAACTATCTGCTTAATAAGACAAAAATCCGTGATGTCATGATTAAAAATGTGGTGACGGTTCATCCATATGCTAGTCTTGAAGATGCCATTTACCTGATGATGACCCACAATGTTGGTGTCCTTCCAGTAGCCGAAGATGGTTACGTTTCTGGTATCATTACGGATAAGGATATTTTCCGAACGTTCTTGAAAGTGTCAGGCTATGGTGAGGAAGGACTTCGTTTGCGTGTCTTGACTGAAAATAGTGTTGGTGTTCTTGAAAAAATCACCAAAACCATTTCAGATGAAAATCTTAACATCAGACGGACGGTGATTGCGGACGAGCGCCATGGTAAGGTAATCATCGAAGTCCAAATTGACGGAAACTTTGACCTAGAATTACTGAGAGCGAAACTAGAAAATCAAGGCATTACGATTGACAGTCTAGTGAAAACACACGCCAAAGCTGGCATATAAGATGAGGCACTGGCCATTTTAGCTAGTGCTTTTCACATGATTTTTTGGTAGAATATAAGAAATTGAAAACAGAAAGAAATCACATGAAAACAGGTCTTTTTATATCCTTTGAAGGTCCAGATGGAGCTGGTAAAACGAGTGTTTTAGAGGCTTTGGTGCCACTTTTGCAAGAAAAAATTGGTGAGACTATTATCACTACCCGAGAACCTGGTGGCATTGCCATTTCAGAAAAAATTCGAGAAGTCATCCTTGATGTAGCCCACACCAATATGGATGATAAAACGGAGCTTTTGCTTTATATTGCCGCTCGTCGCCAGCACTTGGTTGAGAAGGTTTTGCCAGCATTAGCAGCAGGTCACTTGGTTTTGGTGGATCGTTTTATCGACAGTTCAGTTGCCTATCAAGGCTACGGACGTGGGCTGGATATCCCAGCCATCAATTGGCTCAATGATTACGCAACAGATGGTCACAAACCAGATTTGACCCTATATTTTGATGTGCCATCAGACATTGGCTTAGAGCGTATTTCGCAAAATGCTAATCGGGAAGTCAACCGCCTTGATTTGGAAGCGTTGAGTATGCACCAAAAAGTTCGTTCGGGTTATCTGAGAATTGCTGAGCAGGAAAGTAATCGTGTGGTGACCATTGACGCTAGCCAACCGCTTGAAGCCGTTATTTCTGATGCTTATCAGGTCATCTTAGCAGCTCTAGAAAAGGCAAACAAATGAATCTAGCTCAACTCCAGCCAAAACTTTATGAGACTTTTACTCAGATTCTAAAAGCTGACAGAATGAGCCATGCCTACCTTTTTTCTGGAGATTTTGGCTCCTTTGACCTGGCTCTTTGGCTTGCTAAAAGTCGTTTTTGTGAGCAACTTTCAGATGGCTTACCTTGTCAGAATTGTCGTGCTTGTCGCCTGATTGAGAATCAGGAATTTTCAGACGTGAAAGTCATTGAACCTCAGGGACAACTTATCAAAACTGACACGATTCGAGAACTGACTCGTGATTTTTCACGATCAGGTTTTGAGGGAGAAGCACAGGTCTTCATCATCAAAGATGCTGAAAAAATGCACAGCAATGCAGCTAATAGCCTTTTGAAATTTATCGAAGAGCCCCAAAGTCAGTCTTATATGATTTTGCTGACGGACGATGAAGGTAAGGTTTTACCGACTATTAAAAGCCGTTGCCAGCTCTTTCATTTCCCCAAAAATCAAGGGTATCTAGAAAATCTGCTACTGCAAGAAAGTCTTTTAAAAAATCAAGCTACCCTCTTGTCGCAAGTGGCTAGAAATGAAGCAGAAGCACTCGCTTTTTCTCAAAATAACAAAATTTTAGACCTTGAACAGACTCTAGAAAAATTTGTCAACTATTTAGAAAAAGATAAAAATAGAGCCTATCTTGAAGTCGCTAGGCTGGCTGTTTTAGCCTCAGACAAAGATTTGCAGGAGGTGTCTTTTAGGCTTCTAACAGTTATCTTGTCTCAAAGGCAAAATCCTGACTTGCTCAACCGTTGCTACCAAGCCAGACGCATGTGGCAGGCTAATGTTAGCTTTCAAAATGTTCTGGAATATTTTGTGATTGCTTAGAATTAAGGAGAAACAATGAACAAAAAAGAATTACTAGATCAAATGGAAACCTTCTCCCAACAATTCATGGTGACTCTAGCTGAATTTGATGCCATGAAAAAGAAAGTGCAGGAAGTCTTTGAAGAAAATGCCCGCTTGCGCATGGAAAATACAGTCTTACGTGAGCATCTCAGCCAGCTTGTTGTTGAAGAACGACAACCTTTGAAAAATTCAACAAGAGGCAAGGAATATGTGGAGTCAATCTATGAAGAAGGTTTCCATGTCTGCAATGATTTTTACGGACAGCACCGCGAGAATAAGGAAGATTGTGCTTTTTGCATGGAACTTCTCTACAGCCGAAAGTAGGAGGAGTTATGCAAGTACAAAAATCCTTTAAGGGACAAAGTCAGTACGGCATCCTTTATCTGGTACCTACTCCCATAGGAAATCTTCAGGATATGACTTTCCGCGCAGTAGACACTTTGAAAAACGTGGATATCATCTGTGCGGAGGACACTAGAAATACAGGGCTTTTGCTCAAGCATTTCGAGATTGCAACCAAGCAGGTTTCTTTTCATGAGCACAATGCCTTTGAGAAACTTCCTGATTTGATTGAGCTTTTGAAGACTGGGAAATCGCTAGCGCAGGTTTCTGATGCGGGGATGCCCTCTATTTCCGATCCTGGTCATGATTTGGTAAAGGCAGCTATCTCAGAGGGAATTTCTGTGGTTGCATTGCCAGGAGCCTCGGCTGGGATTACGGCCTTAATCGCCTCAGGACTTGCCCCCCAGCCTCATGTTTTTTATGGTTTTTTACCGAGAAAAGCAGGGCAGCAAAAGTCTTTTTTCCAAGAAAAGATGGCTTATCCAGAGACTCAGATTTTTTACGAAAGTCCTTATCGAGTAGCTGATACGCTAGAAAATATGTTGTCTGTTTACGGAGACCGTGAAGTGGTTGTGGTCAGAGAGCTGACCAAACTCTATGAAGAATACCAGCGAGGAAGGATTTCAGAAGTCTTAGCTTACCTTTCTGAAAATCCTCTCAAGGGAGAATGTCTGATTTTGGTGGCAGGAGCTTCTGGAACGATAACCTCAACGCAGGAAGTGGAAGTTATAGATTCCGCTGATTTAGTTGCTCAGCTGATTGCCCAAGGAAAGAAACCAAATCAGGCTATTAAAGAAGTTGCAAAAACTTATAACCTCAATCGCCAAGAGGTTTATAACGCTTATCACAAGATTTAGAAAGGACTAACATGACATACGAAAATCTCTTAAATCGTTTTTTGACTTATGTGAAGATTAATACGCGCTCAGATGCTATGAGCACGACAACGCCCTCAACGCCTAGTCAGACTGATTTTGCTCTCAATGTTTTAAAACCAGAGATGGAGCGAATTGGTCTAGTTGATGTGCATTACTTGGAGCACAATGGCTATATCGTGGGAACATTGCCTGCCAATGGCAAAGGATTTAAGCATACGATTGGCTACATTTCCCACATTGATACGGCAGATTTTAACGCCGAAAATGTGACTCCACAGATTATTGATAACTACGATGGTAGCGATATTACTCTTGGCACATCAGGCTATAGCCTGAGCCCCCAAGATTTTCCAAGCCTTAACAAATATATCGGCCAAACCCTGATCACAACTGATGGAACAACGCTTCTCGGTGCAGATGACAAGTCTGGTATCGCTGAAATTATGACAGCGGTGGAATACCTTGCCAGTCACCCAGAAATCGAACATGGGGAGATACGCGTTGGTTTTGGCCCAGATGAGGAAATTGGTGTTGGTGCAGATAAGTTTGACGTCGCAGACTTTGATGTTGATTTTGCCTACACCATTGACGGTGGACCATTAGGGGAGCTTCAGTACGAAACTTTCAGCGCAGCAGCAGCGGAACTCCGCTTTATTGGTCGCAATGTCCACCCAGGAACAGCTAAAGGTAGTATGATTAACGCCCTGCAGTTGGCTACAGATTTCCACAATCAACTCCCAGCCACAGACCGTCCAGAGCATACAGAGGGTTACGAGGGTTTCTATCACCTCCATGGACTAGGCGGAACGGTCGATGAGGCAACCAGCTCTTATATTATTCGTGATTTTGAGGACGAGGCTTTTGAAAATCGCAAAGCTGAGATGGAGCGTATCGCGGCTAAGATGAATGCCGAGTTGGGAGAGGAGCGTGTCATTCTAAGTCTTCACGATCAATATTACAACATGAAAAAGGTCATTGAAAAAGACATGACACCAATTAACATAGCAAAATCTGTCATGGAAAATCTAGACATTTCCCCAATCATCGAGCCAATTCGCGGCGGTACGGACGGGTCGAAAATCTCCTTTATGGGTATCCCAACACCAAATATCTTTGCAGGTGGTGAAAACATGCATGGTCGTTTTGAATACGTCAGCCTGCAAACCATGGAAAAAGCCGTAGATGTGATTATTGGAATCTCTACTTATAGGGATTAAAGATAGAAAGAAATAACAATTTGTGATACAATGAAGCTAGCAAAAAGGCAGATTTTGCAACGCAACGTTAAGAAAGGGGAAGTGACATGATTAAGCTTTTTGGTAAAATCAGATATCACTGGCAGCCAGAATTATCTTGGTCCCTGATTTACTGGTCTTTGACCTTTATGCCTATATTTATCGGCTTATCCCTGCTTTATGAAAAGACGGATGTACCTTTGGCCTTTTTCATCATGATAGCTGTCTTTGGAACACTTTTTGGACTAGGTCTGCACCGCTATTTTATCATCGGAGAAGATGGTCGGCTGGAGATTGTGGATAGTCAGTTCTGGAAGAAAACCTTTGTGCCTATTGCAGACATTAGTAAGATTGAAGTAACCAAAACGACCTTGAGTTTGGTCTTGAAAAATGGTCAAACCAAGCGTTACTCCATGAGAAAATGGCCAAAAAAATATTTTTTGGACGCTTTAGTCATTAACCCAGATTTTGTGGGAGAAGTGGAGTTGTTAGATAACTTTATCAAACTGGATTATTTTGAGCATTATCAGGGAGATAAAAAAGCTCCTACTCGCTTGTAAGAGCTTTTGTTGGGCAAGATTTGACAGCAAGAAGAGTAGCTGCATCTGACTTGTCAAAGATTTGGTAAAGACTGTCGCTATCAGTGAATTTGACAATACCATCATCGTGGTAATCAAAGGCAGATGAGTAAGTCTGACATAGGCCGCAAGCAATACATTTTTCTGGAATAATCGATACTTTCATGGTATTATTGTAATAAAATTTTTAAGATTCAACAAGGGAGAAATCATGAGTAAAGAGCCGTGGGAAGAACAAGTATTTCCTGAAGATGAACAAGGAACTTCACGACAAAATCGTAAGAAAGTTGGGGTAAGGACACCTATCCTAACGATTTTGCTCAGCGTCTTTTTTGTAATATTTGTTGGTGTTTTACTGTTTTTCTTCTACACCTCAAATGGAAACACTAATCGTGAGGAAGCCACTACTGGTTTTTATGGAGCTTCTACTAGTCAAGCGGATGCTGAATCCAGCAAGTCAAAATCAGAAGCTGAAACAACAGCGGCTGAAACTTCCAAAGAGACTGAGTCGAGCACGGAAACCACAAGTGCAAGTAGTACCAGCGAGACAGAGGCCGTTGTTCGAAATGGGGGCACAACAGTAGTTGAAGCAGGTGAAGGAGCAGGGAACATCGCAGCACGCGCTGGTATTTCTTTGGAAAAACTCTATGCCCTAAACCCAGAAAAAATGACAGGCCCAGGAGGAACTTGGTGGGCAAATCCAGGCGATGTTGTTTATATTGATTAGAAAGTTCTTATGAAAGATATTAGAATTGCTATTGACGGCCCAGCTTCTAGTGGAAAATCCACGGTAGCTAAGATTATTGCAAAAGATTTGGGCTATACTTATTTGGATACAGGTGCGATGTACCGCTGTGCAACCTATCTAGCCCTAAAAAATGACCTAAAAGAAGAAAATGTCGCAGAGATTTTAGCGCAGTTAGACGAACATCCCATTTCATTTGGTAGAGACGGGAAAGGCAATCAGTTGGTTTTTCTTGGCGATGTTGATGTCAGTCTTGCTATTCGCCAAAATGACATTACTAATAATGTTTCTTGGGTATCAGCTTTACCAGAGATACGTGAGGAGCTAGTGGCTCAGCAACGTCGAATCGCTAGTAGTGGCGCTATTATCATGGATGGTCGTGATATTGGAACAGTGGTGCTTCCAGATGCTGAGTTGAAAATTTTCTTAGTTGCTTCTGTTGATGAAAGGGCAGAGCGTCGCTATAAGGAAAATCTTGAAAAGGGTATTCCGACGACTCTTGAAACCTTGAAAGAAGAAATAGCTGCGCGTGATTACAAGGATAGCCATAGGAAGGTATCACCACTGAAAGCAGCTGACGACGCCATCACTTTTGATACAACGGGTGTGTCTATCGAGGGTGTTGTCAACTTTATTAAAGAAAAAGCAAATAAAATGATTGACAAGTGATTGGGTTTCTGTTATCATAGTAACAATGAGAAAAGCAGAAGTGAGAACTTCTCGCCTTGCGACTTAGGTTGTCTGGCCCAACATGTCAAATTCTACTGGGTAGAAATTATGTGTGCGGGCTTGATTTGTCAAGTCCGCTTTGTTTTTCTCTAAAAAAATGAAGAGGTGAAGATCATAGCTAAAAAAGATCTATTCATCAACGACGAAATTCGTGTTCGCGAAGTTCGTTTGGTTGGTCTTGAAGGTGAACAATTAGGTATCAAGCCCTTGTCAGAAGCGCAAGCCATTGCCGATCAGGCAAATGTTGACTTGGTTCTTATCCAGCCACAAGCGACACCACCTGTTGCCAAAATTATGGACTATGGGAAGTTCAAGTTTGAGTATCAGAAGAAACAAAAAGAACAACGTAAAAAGCAAAGCGTTGTGACTGTCAAGGAAGTGCGTCTTAGCCCGGTTATTGACAAAGGTGACTTTGAGACAAAACTCCGTAACGGTCGTAAATTCCTTGAAAAAGGTAATAAAGTTAAGGTTTCTATCCGATTCAAAGGACGTATGATTACCCATAAAGAAATTGGGGCAAAAGTGTTGGCTGATTTTGCTGAAGCAACGCAAGACATTGCCATTATTGAGCAACGCGCTAAAATGGATGGACGCCAAATGTTCATGCAACTTGCACCAATCCCTGACAAGAAGTAACTTGTCGTTGAAATTATTTTAAGGAGAATTTTAAAATGCCAAAACAAAAAACACACCGTGCATCAGCTAAACGCTTCAAACGTACAGGTTCTGGTGGACTTAAACGTTTCCGTGCTTTCACGTCACACCGTTTCCATGGTAAAACGAAAAAGCAACGTCGTCACTTGCGTAAAGCAGGCATGGTACATGCTGGTGACTTCAAACGTATCAAAGCAATGCTTACTCAAATGCGTTAATCGCTACAAGCATTCAATCACTTACTGAATTATTTGGAGGAAAATATAAATGGCACGTGTTAAAGGTGGCGTTGTATCACGCAAACGTCGTAAACGTATTCTTAAATTAGCTAAAGGTTACTATGGAGCAAAACACATCTTGTTCCGTACAGCAAAAGAGCAAGTAATGAACTCTTACTACTATGCATATCGTGACCGTCGTCAGAAAAAACGTGATTTCCGTAAACTTTGGATTTCTCGTATCAATGCGGCAGCTCGTATGAACGGTTTGTCATACTCACAATTGATGCATGGTTTGAAATTAGCTGAAATCGAAGTGAACCGTAAAATGCTCGCTGACTTGGCAGTAAACGATGCAGCAGCTTTCACAGCTCTTGCAGATGCTGCTAAAGCAAAACTTGGGAAATAATCATTAAGAAGAACTGAGTTGACTCGGTTCTTCAGATTGAAGAGGTTAGGACAAAGGTTCTAGCCTCTTTTTTAACTCCCTTATCTTTGAACAGTATAAGCTACTTGTGTCAAGTCGATAAGATAAGGCTGATTTTGGTTTCTGACTCACTCACTTTTCAGTCCGTAGCCAAATAATCCGAACCTTTTCTTATTGTGGAACTGATATCCACCAACAATAAATTGTTGATTGTATCCTATGTGGTCTATTAGAGACCAATAAACTGGAGATGAAACGAAAAACTTTGCCCCAATCACGATAGTATTACAAAGTGTTCTAGAATGGTTAGTAGAAAATAAGGTCCCTCCCATTTTCTTTGAAAGCATAGAGTGTATCAAAGTATAATAAAAACCAGCTTAGAGCTGGCAATGTTCTATGTTCTCTGCCCGACAAATCTTTTGATAAGGACTAAGAGGTATCCAACAAACAGGTAGGCGATTGCAATGACCAGTGCATTTGTAATCACTCTGGTCAGTCCGAATTTATTGACGTTAATAAAGAAGTAGGCGTAAGGACTATTAGTAGCTCCTGGAATTGGGAGTTTTAAGACCATACCGTTGAAAATGGCTAGCGCAAAGTAGGCTATTGGAAAACTTGTCCATGGGATAGGGTCGGAAAGTTTATAAGTATTTTTTTTATCCAAGAACAAAGTATCTAAAATCAGTCCGAGTGGTGCGATATAATGAACCAAGAAGTTACGGATGTTCCAGTAATCTTGAGGATCGGTCACAAGCGGTGCTAATAGGAAGTGGTAGATGATAAACGTAATGGCAATAGCCATAGTTACTCCACCTTTGAGTCTAAGCAAGGTTGGAAATTGATTGGTAGTGCCAACTTTTTGTTCCCAAAAAATCAAGAAAAAAAGGGTGACAAAGACAAGAATGTTTGAAAGGACAGTGTAGTAGAGTAGCATATTCCAACCATCTTGGCTGATTTGCATGGTAACGCCCGTCAGCCCGCAAAGGGCAATGATAAGGCGATAGAGCTGTGTTTTTGACATAATTTTAAATCGTTTAAACAGTCAGTGATTGAACTGTCATTACCTTTCTTTGATATTCAAACTGTTTTATATTATATCACTTTTTTTCTTGACTGGCGACTGAAAAATCGGTAAAATCAAGAGATTAAGTAAAGGAGAAATCATGTCAACAATTAGTGATTATGTCAGGTCTGTTGCCGAATTGGACTTTCAGCAGTTGTCTTTGAATGAGTTGGATATTGTCTGTCTCAATGAGTTGGCCTATTTACCTTTTGGTGAGCATCTGGAAGTGGATTGCACCGTTCAGTTTGCTGATATTCGCCAAAGATTCGAGGAGGTAAAGGCAGATATTAAGACGGATTTTATAGTAACCAAGGAGAGGATTGAGCTATTTGATTTGATGCTTAATAGCCACCGCTTTTCGGATTTGGAGCTATCCCACTATGTAAATGACATTAATTCGGAGTTTGAGAAGCAGTTTGCGGCAGCTGTTTTCTGTCTGCCATCAATTAACTATTGGCAGGTAGCTTTTCGCGGGACTGATGATACGTTGATTGGGTGGAAAGAGGATTTCAAACTTACCTACCTGAGCGAGATTCCAGCTCAGCGTTCGGCGGTAATGTATCTTCGGGATTTTTTGGAGAAGGCAGAGCATCCAGTATATGTAACGGGTCACTCAAAAGGTGGTAATTTAGCTGTTTATGCGGCTAGCTTTCAGGAACCAGAACTTCAGCAAAAAATCAAAGCAATCTATATGCTTGATGCTCCTGGCTTTAGCACCGCTTTTTTTCAAAAGGAAGGCTATCAAAATATTAGGAGCAAATTAGTGGTCATCAAGCCTAAGGAATCCATTGTGGGGGTCATGTTGAAGCTAGATGTGACTGCACTTGTCGTTGATGCCAATCAATTTGGGGTGATGCAACATGCGGTTACTACTTGGAAAGTCTCGGAAAAGGGGAATTTTATTGCTGGCCAACAAACGGATCTTAGTAAAAGGCTGGATAAAACCTTTGATCAGTGGATATCTGAGTTGAGTAAGTCTGAGTTGAAGTTGATTGTTGATTTGCTTTTTGACACCTTGATTGACGCTGGAATCACAAGTTTGAATGATCTAGGCACTAGAGAGTTTGGTCTAAAACTCTTATCAGCTCTGGCTGCTATGAAACAGTTGAATAAGAGCCAGCAAACTCTACTCCAAAAATCACTTTGGAATCTGATTGCTGCTTTTGCTCAAAATAGTAAACCTGAGTTCAAACCTAGTCGGCATGTCGATGAGCTTCTGAAAAAATTTAATTTAAAAGAATCTGAGACAAAAGTTTAATCTCAAGTTAAAAAAAGGCGAACACGACTAGTTTTCTGATGCTCAGAGCATACCTCAGAAATCAGCAGTATTCGTCTTCTATGTTTAAGTAATCTGTTTGCAGAGTTAGTGATGAGGAATCTTAAGACTCAGGCTGAAGGCATGCTTTCTGAAGAATGGGAAAATTGAAATATATGTTGTGATTTTAACTAAAGCATACTCTTAAAAATGTTGATTTGATACCATTTTTAAGAGTTTTTTTTGTAAAGATAAAAAGGTTGAAGAAAATGGGCTTTTCTTCAACCTGACTTGTTTTAATCAGTGGCGTAATTGGGCTAAGAGTTGCTGGGCAGTTTCTTGATTTCGATGTTTTTCTTTGAGGAGTTTTGGGAGGAGCTGGGTAACTTCAGCTTCGTTTGCTCCAGCTAGCAGGAGGAGAGATTTGGCTTGTAGTTTCATGTGGCCTGCTTGAATACCAGTTCCAGTCAGAGCTTTTAAAGCTGCAAAGTTTTGAGCCAGACCAAGTGATGCGATGACTCCTGCCAGTTCTTTTGCATTTGGATTTCCCAATAACTCATGAGCTACTTGAACGGTTGGATTGAGTCCAATCGAGCCTCCCTTGGTGGCGATTGGCATGGGCAGGGTTAATTCACCAACTATCTGTTGATTTTCTAGGTCATAGGTCCAAGTTGAAAGACCACGGTAAGAGCCTTGTTGATTAGCATAGGAGTGTCCAGCAGCCTCGATGGCGCGCCAGTCGTTACCAGTGGCAAGTACCACGGCGTCGATACCGTTGAAAATGCCCTTATTATGGGTGGCAGCACGGTAGATATCAACTTGCGCTAACTGGCTAGCCAGTTCCATCTTTTGGGCTAGTTGCTGAGCTTCGGTTTTATCGCGGCTGAGATAGCGTACCTCCACGCGACAGGTGGCGGTCACTAAACTTTCAGTGGCGTAGTTGGACAAAATTGCCATAAGGCTTTGACCACCAGAAAGCTCCTCGAGTTCTGGCACCAGAGCTTCTAGCATTGTATTGAGCATATTAGCCCCCATAGCTTCTTTGGTGTCCACGGACAGGTAGGTGACGAGAAAATCTTCTTTTTCCTCCAGCCAGAGGTCACAGGCACCTCCGCCTCGCTTGACGATAGAAGGATGAGCATCATTGGCTTGGGACAATAGCTGTGATTTGTGAGATAAAATAGCTTGTTCGGCCATTTTTTTATCTGGAACATTATAAAGAGCGACCTGCCCAATCATAAGACGATTGTGGACAGTGGTCGTGAAGCCTCCAGAACGTTTGATGAGCTTGGCAGCAAAGCTAGCTGCCGCGACAACGGATGGCTCCTCAGTCACCATAGGGATATGATAGGTCTTGCCATTAATAAGAAAATCGGGTGCCAGAGCAAAAGGCAGTGAGAAAGTTCCTAGCAAGTGCTCCGCCATCTGATCAGCAGTTTGGATGGGAAGTTGCTGATTTTGGGTGAGGAAAACTTGCTTGTCTTGGGACAAGAGAGAGGACACTAATTCTTGCCGTTCTTTAGGTGTTTTTTTGGAAAATCCAGTCCAGTTAATCTTCATTTTTTGTGTATATCCGTTGGTGTTCTTGAATATGGCTGAGGCGGAAGGCGCCAGCCTTGTAGAGGTCAAAATTTGCTGAACCGTTTTGATCCAAGTCAGCTTCTTGATAGAAAAGTTTTTCGTAATCAGCTACGGAAAGCGGAATCCGCTTTTCTAAATCAGCCGTACGGAAAGATTTTAGCATGTCCTTGTAGCCTTCCACCAAACCTACTGAGAAAATCTCAGAAACAGCGCCAGAACCATAGGAAAAGAGAGCAATCTTATCTCCAGCCTTGATATTAGTGCTGTTTTCTAGAAGTGATAGGAGTCCAAGGTAGAGAGAACCGGTATAGATATTGCCAACTTTACGGTTGTAGGCAATCGAGTGTTCGAAATTACCTAAAAGCTGGGCTTTGTTGACTTCTGGAAGATCCTTTGTCATCACTTTGTTGAGGCCCTTGAGGGCTAGTTTTGGAAATGGTAGGTGCAGGCAGAAAGCTGCAAAATCAGTCAAATCAGTCTGGTTGCGCTTTTGATATTCAGACCAAGTTGTTTTCAAACTATCCAAATATTGCTTTGTGGAGAAAATTCCATTGACAAAAGGGGTGCTTGAATAGTTGGGACGCCAAAAGTCCATAACATCTCTGGTTTGCGCCACATTATCGTCATTGAAGACCAAAATGCGAGGATTTGAGGTAATCAACATAGCCACCGCGCCAGCACCTTGTGTCGATTCACCAGCAGATCCGATACCGTACCGTGCAATGTCAGATGCGACCACTAAAACCTTGCTGTCAGGTCGTGTAGCCACATGGAGTTTAGCGTAGTTGAGAGCTGCCGTTGCTGCATAACAAGCCTCTTTCATTTCAATAGAGCGCGCAAACGGTTGAATCCCTAAAAGGCTGTGTACGTAAACACTGGCAGCTTTTGACTGGTCGATTCCAGATTCGGTAGCTACAATGACCATATCAATAGCTTCTTTATCTTGCTCAGTTAGGATTTCTTGACTAGCTGAGGCTGCCAAGGTCACGACGTCTTCTGAGATAGGGGTAATGCTGAGGGCGTCCAACATGAGACCTATCGAAAATTTCTCAGGTTCGGACCCGCGAGCATTAGCCAAATCGGCCATGTTGAGGACATATTGCGAGGTCGCAAAACCTATTTTATCAATTCCAATACTCATCTTTCTTTCTCCGATACTCATCGTTTTATTTTTAGGATATCTTAGTTTATTAAGTTTATTAAACGTTTTTACCGTTCTTCATTTTATCATATTTTAGGAAAAAAGCCTCAGACTTGAGACCAATTTTTTCGTTGGATTTTTAGGGGGATTTTCGGTAAAATAACAGAGCAATAAAGTTTAAAAGAATAAGGAAATTGGGCTAGAAATGACAAAAGCAGATGGCATTTTTAAAGAAAATATCAGAAAAATCTTGGAAGAAGGAGTTTGGTCAGAACAAGCCAGACCAAAGTATAAGGATGGGACAACTGCTAATTCTAAATACATTACGGGATCCTTTGCTGAGTATGACTTGAGCAAGGGAGAATTTCCCATTACTACCCTTCGTCCGATCGCAATCAAGTCTGCGATTAAAGAGGTGCTTTGGATTTACCAAGACCAGTCAAATAGCCTGGATCTTCTTGAAGAAAAGTACAATGTCCATTATTGGAATGACTGGGAGGTTGAAGGTAGCCGTACGATTGGTCAGCGTTATGGTGCGGTGGTCAAAAAGCATGATATTATGACTAAAATTCTCAAACAGCTAGAAGATAATCCTTGGAACCGTCGTAATGTCATTTCCCTCTGGGATTACGAAGCTTTTGAGCAAACAGCAGGATTGCTACCTTGCGCCTTTCAAACAATGTTTGATGTTCGTCGTGTTGATGGTGATATTTACTTAGATGCAACGCTGACGCAACGCTCAAACGACATGCTAGTGGCTCATCACATTAATGCTATGCAATACGTGGCTTTGCAGATGATGATTGCCAAGCATTTTGGCTGGAAAGTTGGAAAATTTTTCTACTTCATCAACAATCTCCACATCTATGACAATCAGTTTGACAATGCAGAAGAATTGTTGCGCCGTGAGCCGTCCGACTGCCAACCTCACTTGGTTTTAAATGTTCCTGATGGGACAGATTTCTTTGATATTAAGGCTGAGGATTTTGAATTAGTAAATTATGAACCAGTAAAACCGCAGTTGAAATTTGATTTGGCAATTTAAGATGGTGGCTGACAGACACTCATTTTACTGTTCAAGCTAGCAAAATCCTGCAATTTTAGCGCTTTTTTGGTAAACTAGACTTATGACAAAAGAGAAAAAAATTATTGCCATCTGGGCTCAGGCTGAAAATGGCATCATTGGAAAAAATCAGACCATGCCTTGGCATTTGCCCGCTGAGTTTAAGCATTTTAAAGAGACAACGATGGGGCAAGCTATATTGATGGGGCGGGTCACTTTTGATGGTATGAACCGCCGCATTTTACCGGGACGTGAGATCTTGATTTTGACACGTGATATGGATTTTGAAGTTGAGGGCGTCATTGTTGTACACTCAGTAGAGGAAGCCCTGGCTTGGTTTGAACAAAACGATAAAAACCTCTATATCGCTGGTGGATCTGCTATTTACAAGGCTTTTGAACAGCACTATGATAGCTTGATACAAACAATGATTCATGCTAAATTTGAGGGAGATACTAGCTTCCCAGAACTAGACATGACACGCTTTATCCCAAGGGCAGAAAAAAAGGTGAGTCGGGATGAGAAAAATGCTTATGACTTCACCGTCACGATTTTTGAAAAGGAGGAAAGATAGTGCAACGTAGCCTTTTTGGTGTCTTTACCGCCTGTCTTTGCGTCACTTGCATCTTGGCCATCATGCCTGCGCTTCGCAAAAAACGATATGGCTTAGCCATTTTTTTCCTGCTTAACGCTTTTACCAACCTTGTCAACAGCATTCACGCCTTTTACGGCACCCTATTTTAAACATTTAGAAAGTAAATATCATGGCCTCAAATCGACAAATGGATCACAGAGTATATTGTTCCTTCTGTGGTAAAAATCAAGAAGAAGTCCGCAAAATTATCGCTGGTAATGGCGTTTTTATCTGTAATGAGTGTGTGGAACTCTCCCAAGAAATCATTCGCGAAGAGTTAGCAGAAGAAGTTCTGGCTGATTTATCTGAAGTACCAAAGCCAAAAGAACTTCTAGAGATTCTAAACAGTTATGTCATCGGTCAAGACCGTGCAAAACGTGCACTTGCAGTTGCGGTTTATAACCACTACAAACGCATCAGTTTTACGGAAAGTCGCAATGATGACGATGTGGATTTGCAAAAATCTAACATCCTTATGATTGGTCCGACGGGTTCTGGGAAGACCTTCCTAGCTCAAACCTTAGCAAAAAGCCTTAATGTTCCTTTTGCTATCGCCGATGCGACTTCGCTGACCGAGGCAGGTTATGTGGGTGAGGATGTAGAAAATATTCTACTCAAGCTTATTCAGGCCGCTGATTACAATATCGAGCGTGCTGAGCGTGGGATTATCTACGTGGATGAGATTGATAAAATTGCCAAAAAAGGTGAAAATGTCTCCATTACTCGTGATGTTTCTGGCGAAGGGGTTCAGCAAGCTCTGTTGAAAATCATTGAGGGAACTGTAGCCAGCGTACCGCCACAAGGTGGTCGTAAACATCCAAACCAAGAGATGATTCAGATTGATACAAAAAATATTCTCTTTATCGTTGGCGGTGCTTTTGATGGAATCGAAGATATCGTAAAGCAACGCATGGGTGAAAAAATTATCGGTTTTGGGCAAAATAATAAAAAAATTGATGATGATGCCTCTTATATGCAGGAAATTATTGCTGAGGACATTCAAAAATTCGGTTTGATTCCTGAGTTTATTGGACGTTTACCTGTTGTTGCAGCGCTTGAACAGCTGACAGTTGATGATTTAGTGAAAATTTTGACTGAACCTAAAAATGCTCTGGTTAAACAATATAAGACCCTACTTTCTTACGACGGTGTTGATTTGGAATTTGATCAAGAAGCGCTTGAAAGCATTGCTGCTAAGGCTATCGAGCGCAAAACTGGGGCGCGTGGATTGCGTTCCATTATCGAGGAAACCATGTTAGATGTCATGTTTGAGATTCCAAGTCAAGAGGAAGTGACCAGCGTACGTATTACCAAGGAGGCTGTTGAAGGTAAGGCCAATCCTATCTTGGAAACAGCTTGAGGGGGACGTAATGGCAGAAGAAACCTTTTTAAATACCCATAACGCCTCGATTCTTTTAAGCGCAGCCAATAAGTCACACTATCCTCAAGATGACTTGCCAGAAATTGCTTTGGCTGGTCGTTCTAATGTTGGAAAATCTAGTTTTATCAACTGCCTTCTGGGGCGAAAAAATTTAGCTAGAACCTCCAGCAAACCGGGGAAAACGCAGTTGCTCAACTTTTTCAACATTGATGACAAGCTCCGCTTTGTCGATGTACCAGGATATGGCTACGCCAAAGTTTCAAAAACAGAACGTGCTAAGTGGGGTAAAATGATTGAAGAATATTTGACCAGTCGTGACAATTTGCGTGCGGTGGTCAGTCTGGTAGATATGCGTCATGATCCCTCAACAGATGATGTCCAGATGTATGAATTTCTCAAGTATTACGAGATTCCAGTCATAGTTGTAGCTACCAAAGCAGACAAAATTCCTCGTGGTAAGTGGAACAAGCATGAGTCTGCTATCAAAAAGAAACTGAATTTTGATAAAGAAGATAGTTTTATCATCTTTTCATCAGAGACTCGTCAAGGTTACGACGAGGCATGGGATGCGATTCTGGACCATCTATAGGGAAAGAATTTTAGAAAAATCTTAAAATAGTAAAAAGCCTAAAATCAAAATCTTGATTTTAGGCTTTTTATGTAAATAGTCTTTAGGTTTTAGTTCAACGTTTTATTTTGCCTTCCCTTATCTATGCTTCCATAGGCATGAAGTGGCCAACGATTTTTCCAATAATGCGAGGTTCTTCCTTGTAAGGGGCGAATTTATCTTTGTATTTTGGATTGAGTGAGACCAGACGAAGCCCATTGGGTTCACGGTAGACTTTCTTGATATAGGTTTGTCCATCCCAATCCACAGCATAGACAGCTCCGTCGTAATCAAATCCTGTTTGCTTGATGAGGGCAACTTCTCCATTGAGATAGACAGGATTCATGCTGTCACCAAAAATCCAAGAGGCAAAGTCGTGATCCAGTTCTTCCTCGTAAAAGACAGAGTCATAGTTACCATCGTTATAGTAGGAGAACCCCCCACCCGCTGATAATTTTTCATAGACCTTGTATTCAAAGCGGGGCTTAGCAAGACGTGTTTGCTCGTCTAATTGCTCCTTGGCAAAGTCAATGACTTTCTCCTGACGGTCATTTTCCAGTCGTGAAAAGACGGTTTCTAATTGAGGGGACAGGTCTTTCTGACCGTAGAGAATATAGTCAGTTGTAGTATCCAGGAGTTCTGCTAGTTTACTCAAATGTCGTCCTCTTGGCAATGTTTTTCCTGATTCCCACTTGGAGATAGTGCTATCTGATTTGTAGCCCAGCTGACTAGCAAGTTCTGCCTGCTCAAATCCTGCTTTTACTCGTAACACTTTTAAGCGCTCTGCTATTTCCAAAGACATAAAATCCCTCCATTACTCCTTTTAACATAGTCTAACATGTAGTTGAAAATAAATCAAGTTAATTGAAAAAAAGTCAATAAAAGAAATTTTATTTTGCAAAATAGAACAAAAATCGGTAGAATAATAGGGATGAAAAATTTTGGAGGCTATTTTGGCTAAAAAAGAAATTAACGTAAACAATTACAATGACGACGCCATTCAGGTGCTAGAAGGGTTAGATGCGGTTCGTAAGCGTCCAGGCATGTATATTGGATCAACCGATAGCACAGGGCTTCATCACTTGGTTTGGGAGATTGTTGACAATGCGGTCGATGAGGCTCTTTCAGGTTTTGGGGACAAGATTGATGTGACCCTGAATGCAGATGGTTCTGTTAGCGTGGCGGATAGCGGGCGTGGCATGCCAGTTGGTATGCATGCAACTGGAAAGCCGACGGTCGAAGTAATTTTTACTGTTCTTCATGCTGGCGGTAAGTTCGGTCAGGGGGGCTACAAGACCTCTGGGGGTCTGCACGGAGTAGGTTCTTCGGTTGTCAATGCCTTGTCACGCTGGCTAGAAGTCGAGATTATACGTGATGGTGCTGCCTATCGTCAGCGTTTTGAAAATGGTGGAGTTCCTGTCACGACTTTGAAAAAAGTTAGGACAGCACCCAAGTCCAAATCTGGAACAAAGGTCACCTTTATGCCAGATAACAGTATTTTTTCAACGATCGATTTTAAGTTTAATACCATTTCCGAGCGTCTGAAAGAATCAGCATTCTTATTAAAAAATGTCACCATGACCTTGACGGACAAGCGTGGCGATGAAGACATTTTTGAAGAATTTCACTATGAAAATGGGGTAATGGACTTTGTTGAGTACCTCAATGAAGATAAGGAATTGCTGACACCCGTTATCTATTTTGAGGGGCAAGACCAAGGTTTCCAAATCGAGATTGCCATGCAGTACAACGATGGCTATTCGGACAATATCTTATCCTTTGTCAATAATGTCCGCACCAAGGATGGCGGTACCCATGAGACAGGTCTCAAGACTGCCATCACCAAGGCCATGAATGACTATGCTCGTAAAACAGGGCTTTTAAAAGACAAGGATAAAAACTTGGAAGGCTCAGACTACCGAGAGGGCCTATCAGCTGTTCTCTCAATCCTTGTTCCTGAGGAGCACTTACAGTTTGAAGGGCAAACCAAGGATAAGCTAGGCTCGCCACTTGCCAGACCTGTGGTGGATGGCATTGTTTCTGAGAAATTAACCTTTTTCCTTCTTGAAAATGGTGAGTTAGCAGGCAATTTAATTCGCAAAGCTATTAAGGCAAGAGATGCCAGAGAAGCCGCTCGTAAAGCGCGTGATGAATCCCGAAATGGTAAGAAAAACAAGAAAGATAAGGGGCTTTTATCAGGAAAACTGACCCCAGCTCAGTCTAAAAATCCTAAGAAAAATGAACTCTACCTGGTCGAAGGAGACTCCGCAGGAGGTTCTGCTAAGCAAGGCCGTGACCGCAAGTTTCAGGCTATTTTGCCATTACGAGGCAAGGTGCTTAATACCGAAAAAGCCAAGATGAGCGACATCCTCAAAAATGAAGAAATCAATACCATGATTTATACCATTGGTGCTGGTGTAGGTGCAGACTTTAGCTTAGATGACATCAACTATGATAAGATTATCATCATGACCGATGCCGATACCGATGGTGCCCACATTCAGACTCTGCTCCTCACCTTCTTTTACCGCTATATGCGTCCCTTGGTAGAAGCAGGCCACGTTTATATCGCCCTTCCTCCACTTTATAAGATGTCTAAGGGCAAAGGCAAAGCAGAAAAGATTGCCTACGCCTGGACAGATGGTGAGTTAGAAGATCTGCGCCGTGATTTTGGCAAAGGAGCCATTCTCCAACGCTACAAGGGGTTGGGTGAAATGAACGCAGACCAGCTCTGGGAGACCACCATGAATCCAGAAACTCGTACCCTTATCCGTGTTGCCATTGATGACCTAGCGCGTGCAGAACGCCGAGTCTCTGTCCTCATGGGTGACAAACCAGCCCCACGCCGCCAATGGATTGAGGATAATGTGAAGTTTACCCTTGAGGAGAATACGGTGTTTTAACTCGCTAGCTAGAAATAAAAGGAAATCTTTCTATTTCTAGCAGGGTAAGTCCTATCCTGGACTTACCTAAGCGCCTTACTAGCCCGAAAGCAAAATAATAACGATTTTGCTTTCTCGCGTCGTAGGAGAAATTGTGAAAATTTTTGAGTTTGATTATTGGGTTAGTAAAGTAATGATATGATGAAATATCAAGTTAATAAATTTAATAATGAGAAAACCCAAATAGACTTTTTTATAGAGGAGATCCGTAAGTATGAAAAATAAAGGATAAGCGACTTTTTCAAACGATTGTTGGTAGCTTTGAAATTAGCATTGTTCAAATTTCCCTTTATAACTCTAAAATTAGTACTCAAACAAATGTGTTAGCTATTTGTTTAGTAATTTTTCTGATCATTAGTGGACTACTTACAAAGAACACAAAAAAGTGACTATAAAAAACGAAGAAACCAGCATGACATTTAGCGCCTAATATTGCTATACTCCGATGTAACTTGAAAAAAATACTCCCAAGCAAGCTCCGTCATTGCGAACGCAGTGAGCGCAAAACGATAGTTCCTCGCAATAGTGGAAGGTTGAGCAGCCTAGAGCTGCTCAACTCAGAACTCTTGAGACTCTAAGCTCAAGAGTTAGTCAGTGAAATTCAGTTTGATGTTGGACTTGATTTTTCCCCGATAGCCTTAGGCTAACGGAAGAGAGAATCTTAGACCTCCACAAACTTAGCTCACGACGTCCGCACTATTTAAGAGGACTACCAAAGAGACAAAAAGAAAATTTGACAAAAAAGGATAATTACAATGTCCAATATTCAAAACATGTCCCTTGAGGACATCATGGGAGAGCGCTTTGGTCGCTACTCCAAATACATCATTCAGGAGCGTGCGCTGCCTGATATTCGTGACGGGCTCAAGCCCGTTCAGCGTCGCATTCTTTATTCCATGAATAAAGATGGTAATACTTTTGAAAAAGGCTATCGCAAATCAGCCAAATCGGTTGGTAATATCATGGGGAATTTCCATCCGCATGGTGATAGCTCTATTTATGATGCCATGGTCCGTATGTCTCAGGACTGGAAAAATCGTGAGATTTTGGTCGAAATGCACGGAAACAACGGCTCTATGGACGGGGATCCACCAGCTGCTATGCGTTATACGGAGGCACGTCTGTCTGAAATGGCAGGCTACCTTCTCCAAGACATAGACAAAAAAACGGTTCCTTGGGCTTGGAACTTTGATGATACTGAGAAAGAGCCGACCGTTCTACCAGCTGCCTTTCCAAATCTCTTAGTCAATGGTGCCACTGGTATCTCAGCAGGTTATGCTACAGATATTCCACCACACAATCTAGCAGAGGTCATTGATGCGGTTGTCTATATGATTGATCATCCATCTGCCAAGCTTGATAAACTCATGGAGTTTCTGCCTGGACCAGATTTTCCGACTGGAGGCATTATCCAAGGAGCTGATGAAATCCGTAAGGCTTACGAAACTGGTAAAGGTCGCGTAGTTGTTCGTTCCCGTACAGAGATTGAAAAACTCAAGGGTGGTAAAGAACAAATCATCATTTCCGAAATCCCTTACGAGATTAACAAGTCTGTCTTAGTCAAGAAAATTGACGACGTTCGCGTCAATAACAAGGTGCCAGGAATTGCAGAGGTTCGTGATGAGTCGGACCGTACGGGGCTCCGTATTGCCATTGAGCTCAAAAAGGATGCCGATGCTCAGGTCATTCTCAACTACCTGCTCAAGTACACGGATCTTCAGGTCAACTACAACTTCAACATGGTAGCGATTGACAACTTCACACCGCGTCAGGTAGGCCTGCAGAAAATTCTATCAAGCTACATCGCCCACCGCCGTGAGGTTATTGTTGCCCGTTCGATTTTTGATAAGGAAAAAGCAGAGCGCCGTCTCCATATCGTGGAGGGACTGATTCGAGTTATCTCGATTTTAGACGAGGTCATTGCCCTTATCCGTGCTTCCGAGAACAAGGCTGACGCCAAGGAAAATCTCAAAGTCAGTTATGAGTTTTCAGAAGAACAAGCTGAAGCCATCGTGACCCTACAACTCTACCGCCTGACAAACACTGACATTGTGACCTTGGAAAATGAAGAAGCAGAACTTCGTGAGAAAATTGCTATGCTAGCTGCTATCATCGGCGATGAACGCACCATGTACAATGTTATGAAACGTGAACTCCGTGAAATCAAAAAACTCTTTGGGAACCCACGTCGTTCAGAACTTCAAGCAACAACTCAAACTATTGAAATTGATACAGCAAGCCTTATCGTTGAAGAGGATACTTTTGTTAGTATCACGCGTGGTGGCTACATTAAGCGTACTAGCCCCCGTTCCTTTAACGCATCCTCTCTAGACGAAATCGGAAAACGAGATGAAGACGAGCTGATCTTCTACAGTCAGGCAAAAACAACGCAGCACTTGCTGATTTTTACCAATCAAGGTAATGTGATTTACCGACCTGTCCATGAGCTGGCAGACATTCGTTGGAAGGATATAGGTGAACATCTCTCTCAAACTTTGACTAATTTTGCTACTGATGAAGAAGTTCTCTACGCTGAACTTGTCAATGATTTTGAGTCTGGTATTTACTTTGCCGTGACAAAATATGGACAAATCAAGCGCGTGGAGCGCAAGGAATTTACTCCTTGGCGCACTTATAAGTCCAAGTCGGTCAAGTTTGCTAAAGTCAAAGATGCTAGCGACAGCATTGTAACCGTATCGCCAATTTTGCTAGATGACGTCATGCTAATCACTCACAGTGGCTATGCCCTGCGATTCTCCATCGAGGAAGTACCGGTCATTGGGGCGAAAGCAGCAGGAGTTAAAGCTATCAACCTCAAGGGTGATGACGTTATTCAATCAGCTTTTATCGCCAATACGGATTCATTCTACCTTCTGACCCAACGTGGTAGCCTCAAGCGTGTGGCAACAGGTGACATTCCGCAAACGAAGCGAGCTGGCCGTGGTCTTCAAGTTCTCCGCGAACTCAAGGCTAAGCCTCACCGTGTCTTTACGGCAGGTCCAGTCTTGACAGATCAGGGTGATTTTGACCTCTTTAGCACGGCAAATGAAGATGAAACGACTAGTCAAGTGCTTCATGTACAGTCCAAAACTGGCAAACTTTATGAAGTCGATGTGACCCAAATCAGCCTGTCTGAACGGACTAGCAACGGTAGCTTTATTTCAGATACCATTTCTGATGAGGAAGTTCAATCTGCCTGGGTGAAATAGGAGAAGCAAGTGAAGAAGAAATGCCTTGTACTCCTGATTCTGACAGCAGTCCTGATTTTGACATTGCTTGCCATGAATCTCTTTCCTGCTTTTGAGGAATGGCTTCACCAGCTGATTGGTTGGTATTAACAAATGAAGAAATCAACCCGCTCAGGTGGGTTTTTCTATTACATAATTTATTTAAGCATTTTCTGTAAAATGATATAATTAGAATGTATCGTTGAATTATCATCGTTTGATTTATATAATTTTTAAAATTTTATAGAGGTGAGAATATGAAAAGACTTGTTCCGTTTTTGGTTTTGCTACTGATCTGTCTTACAGCTTGTCAACCAAAAAAGACTGATAGTGTAGAAGATACAGCTATTAGCACTTCATACATTGATAGTTCAGACAAATTATATGGAAAATGGCAGAAGAATTTTAGATATGCATTTGTAGCATCGGATACTTCCACTTTGATGATGGCAGGTTTTTCTTTGGAGGGCAATCAAGAGGTTCAACTCTATCGTTCAGGTAGTGAGTTGATGGCTTGGAATCAAGGAAAGATTGTACGAGGGACCTTTAGACTAAAATCCTATGATAAAAAGGAAACTGTTGAAACGTATTTGATTTTGGATGCAAAAACGACAACTGGTACGGAACCAGAAAGGATAAAAGTTTTACCAGATTTAGTTGTGCAAATTGATGTTTCTGAAGCAGAATTACAAAAAGCAGATCCTGAGCGTAAAGGGGATGAGAAAACTACTTTTTATGCCTATCAGACAAGAGATGGGATTTTGGTGCTGACAAATGGTAAGACAGACGAAGACTTGCAGGTCTTCATAGCTTCCAATGATGCTGTACAAACATCATCTTCAGTTTTCCCAGATACTATGCTAGGGACGTGGTATGGTTGGGAACCTAGCTCACAAACTACTTTTGCTAGAACGTTTTATGAGGACGGTCGTGTGGAGAAGAGGGGATCGAATGGACGAATCGATGTTGCCTATGTGAAGAGAATGGTCCCAATAGAAACGATTCCACATCTTTACCATTATATTTTAGATACCGATAAAGAAAATAGCATCTTTGCAGTGTATGATGGTTTCGGCGATATATTTACCCCTAAAGTTGAATATGGAATATTTGTGCATCCAGAAGGGAAATTCCTCAATTCGATTGTATGGGGATTAAAAGAAGATGAAGAGTTTAATTATCGTCCAGACCCTAGTTTTTTCCAAGGATATGTTCAACATTCCTATAGTATGATAAGAAATAAGGAACAACTATTAACAAGTGATTTGAATAATGGATTGATGCACCTTTGGAGTCGCAATCAGCCCCAAGAACTTGCAACTTTTATGGCGAGTTTTGGAGAGAGAATGGGGCAAAGTCCTTATAACTTGATACATCAAAGTGAACATATTTTATACAACGAGAATCAATTAGAAGTAAGTTACAATTTGTTGATACCCAAAGATTATACAATCGTAGCTACTTATGAGTATATTATTGATCAATCTACCGTTCATCGTTATTATTTTGCTATACGAGAAGACCAAACTGCAACCGTTCTGTACACTAATGTCAGAGATGCGTCATTATATTATGTAAAAACCACAGAAAACCAAGAATTATTGCAAGGATTTTCTGAAATTGTGAATCTACCAATCAGTTCGGAACGGTTAGTGGAACAGTAGTATCAGGTTATTGTAGAGGTGTTACAAAAATGGAGGTAAATTTGAAAAAGCTAAATCTATTGCTGGCTGCAGTTGTTTGTTTGCTCCACGCAGGATGTCAAAAACAACAGGTCACAGTAGAAAATGTGGCTGAAGGGACAGCCACAACAGAAAAAAATAACTCTGCTTGGCAGGGGCGTTATCGACAGGTTAGTAGTCATAGCAGTTTGAATCTTGTAGAGATAAAAAATAATGCTGAATTTGTTGCAATAGATGGTTCAGGAGAAGAAGTTCAGGGAAGTTGGAAAAGTCAAAAATACGATTCGGATAAAAAAGTTACCAGTTTGAATATACTAGCTCCAAGTGATGCAACAATCTATCAAACACTTCCAGAAGTAATGGTAACATTTTCAATCAAGGGACAGGATATGATTTTCTATGGATTTCAGACAGAATTCGGACAGCGTATCCTTACCAGTGGCGGAAAGAATCCAATTGTTTTTAAGGACGAAGAATCATTCCCTGAAGAAAATGATGAAGATATATTCCCAGAAGGATTGATTGGTTCGTGGACGGGGATACATCCTCTAACGCATTCGGGATGGTCATTGATTTTTGAAGAAGATGGAGGAATACGGAACACTTTTTATGTGAATGGAGAGCGATTTCATGCCATTTCCATGTATGAAGTCCGACAAAATTTTTATGTTTTTGAAAACGAGAGAGGAGATCATATTAATTTTGGTATTGCTAATATCGGAGGCACAGGAATAGTATATGATTTTGGATTATACATTGATCCAGACTATAGTTTCATCCAACCATTTTACATAACAGCTGATATAAATGAATCCTTTGATTACGATAAAATAGATATAGATTCCCAATCTTCGATGAATCTATATCCAGGAGATAGGATTTTATTGGGGAAATCAGCGGTGGTTTATATTCCAAAGGTCGATACTAAGAATTTAACACAAGGACAATTAGAAAATTGGGTTTTAGCTTCTTATGCACTTTCTATGCACTCAACAGCCTCATATTATAGAGACATGGGCTGGCATGTTGTAGTAAACAAAGCGGAAGATGGGCTGGTCTATGCTAGCCTTATAGACGAAACTCAAGAGGAAGTTTGGCTTTATCGAGTGAATGCTATGGGAGAATTGGAGTCACATGGAGCTGTAGCGAGTGGAGAGAGAGGAAGTACCTGGTTTAGTCTCGGAAAAGTCTATTATGAATAACATTTCATAGGATTCTAAAATTTTCAGAAAATTCCATTATTTCCTTGTAGATTTCTTTAAAAAAAGCTATAATAAGAGAATCAATTGTAAAGAAGGATGACACTATGACAGTAACAATCGACTGGGAAAACCTTGGTTTTTCTTATATGAAACTACCTTACCGCTTCATCGCTCATTTCAAAAACGGCCAGTGGTCTGAGGGGCAGCTGACAGAAGATGCGGAACTGCACATTTCAGAAAGCTCACCAGCTCTTCACTATGGCCAGCAAGCTTTTGAAGGCCTCAAGGCCTATCGCACCAAGGAGGGAAAACTACAGCTCTTTCGTCCAGACCAAAACGCTGAGCGCCTGCAACGAACAGCTGACCGCTTGCTCATGGAGCCTGTACCGACTGACCTTTTCATCAAGGCTTGTAAAGAGGTGGTCAAAGCCAACGCGGACTACGTTCCTCCCTATGGAACTGGTGGCACGCTCTATCTCCGCCCACTCCTGATTGGCGTCGGCGACATCATCGGCGTAAAACCAGCAGATGAGTATATTTTTACTGTTTTTGCCATGCCTGTGGGAAATTATTTTAAAGGTGGCCTTGCACCGACCAACTTCTTAATTCAAGATGAGTATGACCGTGCTGCTCCGAATGGAACAGGTGCTGCTAAGGTTGGAGGAAACTATGCGGCATCGCTCTTACCGGGCCAATATGCCAAAAAGCAGGGCTTCTCTGATGTCATCTACCTAGACCCAGCTACCCACACCAAGATTGAAGAAGTAGGGTCTGCAAATTTCTTTGGTATCACAGTCAATAACGAGTTTGTCACACCGATTTCGCCATCAATCTTGCCGTCCATTACCAAGTATTCTCTCTTGTACTTGGCAGAGCATCGTCTGGGGATGAAGGCAGTGGAACGAGAAGTTCTTGTCGAAGAATTAGACCAGTTTGTCGAAGCTGGAGCCTGCGGAACAGCGGCGGTTATCTCACCGATTGGAGGAGTAAAGCACGGCGATGATTTCCATGTTTTTTATAGCGAAACTGAAGTGGGACCAATTACTCGAAAACTCTATGACGAACTGACGGGCATTCAGTTTGGAGACAAGGAAGCCCCAGAAGGCTGGATTGTTCCAGTCGATTTGTAGAAAAAATTAAAGGCTTGCGCTTGCAAGCTTTTTAGCTTTTCGGTAAAATAAAATGAATGACTGAAGAAGGAAAGTTAACATGAGCAAAAAAGATAAAAAAATTGAAATTCAGATTACAGACGCTAAGGTAGAGGTAAACGGAACTAAAGTCGACGGATACCAACTTAATATTTCTAAAAAGTTGATTGGTGAAATTGCTGAGCTTGATGACCGCTTTGCCTTGGTTAAAAATGGTAAAGTTGATAGCTTTTTCAAAAATATAGATCAGGCTGTCGAAAAAATTATTGAAAATTACAATTTAAACCATTGATTTTCAAATAAAACACTTGATTTTTATAAGGAACTGTGGTAAACTATTCCTTGTGTTTTGGAAAGATAGCGAAGAGGCTAAACGCGGCGGACTGTAAATCCGCTCCTTCGGGTTCGGGGGTTCGAATCCCTCTCTTTCCATATAACAGGATACAAAGGACGTTAAAAATTCGTACGAAAATAGGAAACTGATGCAGTGTGCTAAACACACAAGGAAGTTTATCATTTTCACTAGGATTTTAGTCCGTGTTCATCTTTGCATTTTTGTTTTTCTGTTACACATCTTGGGGTATAGCCAAGCGGTAAGGCAAGGGACTTTGACTCCCTCATGCGTTGGTTCGAATCCAGCTACCCCAGTCATGGTAAGCTCTTGCGAGTGACCTTGAAAATTTAATATATACCAAGACCCAGAATTGGCTGGGTTTTGTTGGAGGATTTTTTAGAATGAATGAATTTGAAGATTTGCTAAACAGTGTTAGCGAAGTTAACCCAGGTGATGTTGTCACTGCTGAAGTATTGACAGTTGACGCTGGTCAAGCTAACCTCATCATCAGTGGAACTGGTGTTGAAGGCGTTTTGACTCTTCGTGAATTGACAAACGACCGAAATGCAGATATCAACGACCTAGTAAAAGCTGGCGAAACACTTGAAGTGCTTGTTCTTCGTCAAGTAGTAGGTAAAGATACTGATACAGTTACTTACCTTGTCTCTAAAAAACGTTTGGAAGCTCGCAAAGCTTGGGACAAATTGGTTGGTCGCGAAGGCGAAGTGGTTACTGTTAAAGGTACTCGCGCAGTTAAAGGTGGCCTTTCAGTTGAATTTGAAGGACTTCGTGGTTTCATCCCAGCTTCAATGATTGACACTCGTTTTGTTCGTAACACAGAGCAATTTGTAGGTCAAGAATTTGATGCTAAAATCAAAGAAGTTGATGCAGCAGAAAACCGTTTCATCTTGTCACGTCGTGAAGTTGTAGAAGAAGTAGCTGCTGCAGCTCGCCAAGAAATCTTCTCAAACATTGCAGTTGGTTCAGTTGTTACCGGTAAAGTTGCACGCTTGACAAGCTTTGGTGCTTTCATCGACCTTGGTGGAGTTGACGGACTTGTTCATGTGACTGAATTGTCACACGAGCGTAATGCTTCTCCAAAATCAGTAGTATCTGTTGGTGAAGAAGTCGAAGTTAAAGTTCTTGCTATTGATGAAGAAGAAGGACGTGTATCACTTTCACTTAAAGCAACAACACCTGGACCTTGGGATGGCGTTGAGCAAAAACTTGCTGCTGGCGATGTTATCGAAGGTAAAGTTAAACGTTTGACTGACTTCGGTGCCTTTGTTGAAGTATTGCCAGGTATTGATGGACTTGTTCACATCTCACAAATTTCACACAAACGTGTTGAAAATCCAAAAGATGTTCTTTCAGCTGGTCAAGATGTAACTGTTAAAGTACTTGAAGTAAATGCTGATGCTGAACGTGTATCACTTTCAATCAAAGCATTGGAAGAACGTCCAGCACAAGCTGAAGGTGAAAACAACGAAGAAAAACGTCAACCACGTCGTCGTGCACCAAAACGTGAAGCAAAACGTGACTACGAATTGCCAGAAACACAAACTGGTTTCTCAATGGCTGACCTTTTTGGTGATATTGAATTGTAATTCAGTTAAAAGACCCGATGGGTCTTTTATTTTTTTGATTTTCGTGCTATAATAAACAGGTTCCCACTCTTAGTGTAATGGATATCACGCAAGATTCCGGTTCTTGAAATAGGGGTTCGATTCCCTTAGAGTGGAAAAAGACTTGAGCAGATGCTCAAGTCTTTTTGTCACTTATTAGTCCTTGATACCAGTCTGCTCGACATGAATCAGGTGGTTATTTTCAAAGTTGAGAATTAGAGTTGCTCCCTTATCAGTTTTTAAACCGCTGGTCCAAATAGCTTGGATTTCCTCTTTTTCAGAAGAGATGGCTTGGGACATGACATCAGGCTGACCGAATCGATCTGAGATTGCTTTGAATGTATCGCCTTTATCACCGTTTTGGCTGATTTTTAAGGCATCAACATCGGATTTTTTGACAGTTTGTTCACGATTAAACTGGAAATGTGAGATGGAGCGAACAATACTGCTATCTTTGTAAAGATGGACACTGAGTGCTACCTGATCGAAAGTCCAACTGTAGAGATCCACTGTAACATCGCCTGCTGGAACAGACTCGTGCTTAACGGGCTCGCCAAACAATTTTTTCAGGGTCTCAAGGTTGGTTCCTCCGACAAAATTGTCAGCAGCACTTGCTAGCTTAATGTCATTGAATTTTATGCGAATATCCTGATGTGCAGGTGTGGTATCCTCTTTAACAATGGTAGTCTCCAGCTCAGTATTGGTCACCTTAGTCTCTTTTTTAGAAGAACAAGCTGCTAAACTTAGCAAGGCTAAAGAGAGACATAAACTTATTAAACTCTTTTTCATGATTTTTCCTTTTAAAAAATGGCAGATCTAGCCTGCCAAAGTAATTATGGAGCCGGTGGGAGTCGAACCCACGTCCAAACACCTGCCAACACATTCGTCTACAACCATAGGCTATGTCTTAATTTAACAAGTTTTTGACACATAGCTCAAGCCCAAACCTTGCGAGTCTATCGATCTCTTTTTCATCAGCTAGACAATAATGAAACGTAGCTTGCTATTTTAAGACTTCAGCCCAGACACAAGCAATCTGAGTGAAGTCACGTCTGCTGGTGTTTAGGCAGCGAGAGCGTAAGAGTTTGTATTTTTTGCAGTTATATTTAACTGAACGTTAACGCCGTCACGCGGGTTGCAAAATGTGCCTCATAATGCCTGTCGAATCCGTAACGACCCCTTATGAGTATAAATACTTTTTAAGTATAACAAATTTTAAAAGCTCTTGCAATCTTTTGGCAAGATTAGCACGACAAACGCATGAAGAAAAGAGTTCCAATAAATTTCTGAAATACAAAAATTTATTCTGAAAAGTTAGGCGGTCAAGAACAATAGTTACAGAAAGCAATCTTTTCAAGAGCTATTGATAGAAAAGAAACCAAATATTTTTGAGTAAAATTTCACAAAACACCTAAAAATTTAGACTTTTGATATTTTCAAAACTTTTTCAATAAATGATTTTCTTCATGCGTTTGTCCTGCAAGATTAGGGAGGACAGGTAAACTGACTCTAAGAAAATGGCATGGGAAGACAAAACTTTCAGATTTCTCTTTTTGCTAACAATTTTTCAAAAAATAAGGTATAATAATAAGGTTACGATAGTAGAAAAAAGAAAGGGATTCTATGCGAAAAGAGATTTCCCCAGAAATGTACAATTACAACAAGTTTCCAGGTCCGGTCTTTGTCCATTTTGACCAGATTGTCAAGTCGGATGACATCAGTTTTATCCTCTTAGATAATCATAAAGAAGCTTTTGATGCGGAGGTTTTTAGCCAGCGATTTTCAGAGTGGTTGCTCAAGTACGACTATATCGTTGGTGATTGGGGCAATGAGCAGCTCCGTCTCAAAGGATTTTACAAGGACGATAGGCCAGTGGCAAGTCCTTATAAGATTTCACACTTAGAGGATTATCTGAAAGAGTACTGTGCTTTTGGATGTGCCTATTTTGTTTTGGAAAATGCAGAGCCCCGCGAGCTCGTTTCAGAAGACGAGGTGCCAACCAAACGTCGCCGCAGACGTCGCCGTAAGCCAGCTGGCGCTAAAAATCAAAAAGATTTTAAAATGACCAGCATTGATCGCAACAAACAAGAAAAGATGCGCCGCCGTGATTTTGAACGTGATGTTCAAGAAGCTCAGCAGCATTTTACAATCAGAAAGAAAGAGAAATAAGATAATGACAGATGATGTAAAAACGACGCGACCAAAGCGTCGTCCAAAACTAGAAGATATGCCAGGATATAAGCCTTCTATCTACAACCTGACTCAGGAACAGTTGATTGAGTGGGCGCTTGAAAATGGTGAGAAGAAGTTCCGTGCCACTCAAATCTGGGACTGGCTCTACCGTAAACGCGTGCAATCTTTTGAGGACATGTCTAATATTTCAAAAGATTTTATTGCAAAATTGGACGAGACGTTCTGCATCAATCCCCTTAAGCAGCGCATTGTTCAAGAATCTAAAGATGGTACGGTCAAGTACTTGTTTGAGTTGCCAGATGGGATGTTGATTGAAACAGTTTTAATGCGTCAGCACTATGGCCTCTCTGTCTGTGTCACTACTCAAGTAGGCTGTAATATCGGTTGTACTTTCTGTGCCTCTGGCTTGATTCCAAAGCAACGTGATCTAGTCAGTGGCGAAATTGTGGCACAAATCATGTTGGTGCAAAAATACTTTGATGAGCGTAATGAAGGCGAACGCGTCAGCCACATTGTGGTCATGGGAATCGGTGAGCCGCTTGACAACTATAAAAACGTCATGAACTTCCTGCGTGTCGTCAATGATGATAAGGGCTTAGCAATCGGGGCTCGCCATATCACCGTGTCAACCTCAGGTCTGGCTCATAAAATCAAGGATTTTGCAAATGAAGGAGTGCAAGTAAACCTTGCTGTTTCCCTTCACGCTCCCAACAACGACCTGCGCTCAAGTATTATGCGCATAAATCGTTCTTTCCCGCTTGAAAAACTATTTGAAGCCATTGAATACTACATCGAAACGACCAACCGTCGTGTGACTTTTGAGTACATCATGCTCAATGAAGTCAACGACCATGTTGAAAACGCTCAGGAATTGGCTGATTTGACCAAGAAGATTCGTAAGCTATCATATATCAATCTGATTCCTTATAACCCAGTTTCTGAACACGACCAGTACAGCCGTTCGACCAAGGAGCGTACAGCTGCTTTCTATGATGTTCTCAAGAAAAATGGTGTCAACTGTGTTGTCCGTCAAGAACATGGAACCGATATTGATGCGGCTTGTGGACAGTTACGTTCAAATACCATGAAAGCTGACCGTCGAAAGGCTGTGGTTGAGGCTGCCGGTAAGTGATGTTTGGTTTTTTTGATAATGAGGCGGAGTTGACAAAACGTGGTCGCCAGGTTACGTGGTTTTTGGTGGGGATATATGTATTTGTCTTGATACGACTCTGTTGGGCGCCCCAGCCTTTTAAAATTGAGGGCATTGACACACCAAATATTATCTACCTAGGACGGCTTGTCTTTCTCTTAGTTCCTTTTAACTCCTTGCTATCCTTAAATCAGCTGGATAGTTTCCAGAAACTATTCTGGGTTTTTGGGCAAAATGTGACTAATGTTTTTCTCATTTTTCCACTGATACTGGGACTTCTAGCTCTCTTTCCTCAACTTAGAAACTTAAAGAAGGTACTCTTGCTCAGCTTTGCCATTTCACTAAGTATTGAGACGGGGCAGTTAATATTAGACTTGCTTATTGATGCCAATCGTGTCTTTGAGATTGATGATCTTTGGACAAATACCTTGGGCGGTGCTCTGGCTTATCTGGCTTACAGAGCGGTAACCAGACGTTTCAAATCTCTCGATTGAGAGATTTTTATTTGTGGGAGAAGTTATGACCTATCAGCGTATTATGATTATTGGCTCGCCTGGTTCTGGCAAGTCAACCTTAGCTCGGAAACTATCGCAAGACTTGAAGCTACCCTTGATTCATCTAGACAAGCTTAACTGGATTGATGATAAAGAGACAGTTTCAGAAGAGATTTTTCTGGAAAGGTTAAATAAAGCAGTAGCGGGGAAGTCATGGATTATTGATGGCAATTATGAGTCTTCCATGGCGCTTCGATTGAAAAGGGCAGAGCTGGTCATCTGGCTGCAGGTACCTAGACTTATTTGTCTGTACCGAATTGTCAAACGGTTTCTGCTCAGCTTGCTGCAAGAAAATCTATCTGGTAATCCAAGGCGAATTGACTGGGATTTTGTTCGCTTTGTCTGGAATTTTCCCAAATCCTATCAGCGGACGGAGGAACTTTTGAAGGACTTTCCGAATGTGAGTCTGTTAAGGGTGAGAGAGTGGTCAGAAATCCAGGCATTTTTGAGAGAAAATACTTAATCCTCTAGGGCTAAGGCACCAGATGGAAGTTATGATGTGATTTAATAGTTAGGGAAAAAGATGCAAATTATTTCTAAACTGTGGTGGTTTTTTAATCAAGAGAAACGCCGTTATATGATTGGAATTGTGGCACTGAGTTTAGTTGCGGTGCTCAATTTGGTTCCTCCATTTGTTATGGGGGTTATTGTTGACCGCATCGCTAGTCAGAATTTGACAAGTGTGGATTTGGTAATCAATATTGTTTACTTATTGCTAGCGGCGCTAGGCATGTATTTCTTACGCTATGTTTGGCGTATGTATATTTTTGGGACTTCCTATCGTTTGGGACAAATCATGCGTTTTCGACTTTTCGAGCATTTTACCCAAATGTCCCCATCTTTCTATCAGAAGTATCGAACGGGCGATTTGATGGCTCACGCAACCAATGATATTAACTCCTTGACCAGATTGGCGGGCGGGGGAGTCATGTCTGCAGTGGACGCGTCGGTGACTGCTCTTGTGACCTTAGCGACCATGTTCTTTAGCATTTCTTGGCAAATGACAGTTGTTTCGATTATTCCTCTCCCTTTCATGGCTCTAGCCACTAGCCGTTTGGGACGAAAAAATCACGAGTCTTTCCGCCAGTCACAAGCCGCTTTTTCAGAGTTGAATAATAAGGTTCAAGAGTCGGTGTCGGGCATTAAAGTGACTAAGTCCTTTGGTTATCAGAAGCAAGAAGCGCAAGCTTTTCAAGACGTCAATCAGGCTGCTTTTGAGAAAAATATGGTTTCCATGAAGTATAATTCCATGTTTGATCCTACGGTTATGCTCTTTGTCGGTGCTTCCTATGTTCTGACCCTTTTGGTTGGTTCTTTTATGGCACAAGCAGGGCAGGTCACAGTCGGGAATCTGGTGACCTTTGTGACCTATCTGGATATGTTGGTTTGGCCATTGATGGCGATTGGTTTCCTCTTTAATATTACTCAACGCGGAAATGTCTCTTACGACCGCATCTCTGAACTTTTGAACCAAGAATCTGATGTTCAGGAATCAGAGCATCCGATTGAGTCGATTTCAAATGGCCGTTTGGAATACGATATTAACTCCTTTACATATGAGGGAGAACCGACCTTAGCAGGTGTTCATTTTAGTCTTGAAAAAGGTCAAACTCTGGGGCTTGTTGGTCAGACGGGTTCAGGTAAGACGACTTTGATTAAGTTGCTACTGCGTGAGTATGATATCAATGATGGTAGTATCAAACTTGATGGGCATGATATTCGTGATTACCGTTTAGCTGATTTGCGTAGTCTTATGGGCTATGTGCCTCAAGACCAATTTCTCTTTGCAACATCCATCTTAGAGAATGTTCGTTTCGGAAATCCTGCTCTGCCATTGGAACAAGTGAAAAAAGCAACAAAGCTGGCTCATGTTTATGAGGATATCCAGCTCCTGCCTGATGGCTTTAGCACCCTTATCGGTGAAAAAGGTGTTTCTCTTTCTGGAGGGCAAAAGCAGCGCTTAGCCATGAGTCGAGCAATGATTTTGGATCCTGATATCTTGATATTGGATGATAGTCTATCTGCCGTAGATGCTAAAACTGAGCATGCCATTATTGAAAATCTTAAAGCTACTCGCCAGGATAAGACGACGATTATCACAGCTCATAGGTTAAGTGCGGTTGTCCATGCGAATTTGATTTTGGTTATGCAGGACGGTCGTATCATTGAACGAGGAACTCACCAGGAACTCCTGGCGCAAGATGGATGGTATGCGGAGACCTATGCTAGCCAGCAATTAGATATGGAGGAAGCTGATGAAAACTAATCAAAGTCAATGGGCTGTACTGAAACGTCTCCTGTCTTATTTGAAAAACTACAAGTGGCTGACCTTTTTGGCTCTTGCCTTTCTCTTGACGACAACGGTTTTACAGACGGTTATTCCTCTGGTAGCCAGTCGCTTTATCGATGATTATCTGGGCAATATGACCCATACAGCCGTTTTTATTTTGACTGCCTACTATGTGCTCTATCTTTTGCGCGCAGCTTTTTCCTATCTGGGAAACCTTCTTTTTGCCCGCGTGTCTTACAGCATTGTCCGTGACATTCGCCGCGATGCTTTTGCCAATATGGAACGATTGGGTATGTCTTATTTTGATAAAACACCTGCGGGTTCTATCGTTTCTCGTTTAACAAATGATACGGAGTCCATCAGCGAGATGTTTTCGGGCATTTTATCCAGCTTCATCTCAGCCATCTTTGTTTTCACAGTGACCCTTTATACGATGCTAATCTTAGACGTCAAATTGACCGGTCTGGTTGCGATTTTCTTGCCCTTTATTTTTATCTTGGTAAATCTCTATCGCAAGAAGTCAACAGCTGTCATTGAGAAAACACGTTCCCTACTATCAGACATTAACTCTAAATTGGCTGAAAGCATCGAAGGGATTCGCATTATTCAGGCCTTCAATCAAGAAGAACGTCTCAAGGATGAATTTGATGCCATCAATGAGGAGCATGTACTCTACTCAAATCGCTTCATGGCTCTGGACAGCCTCATGCTTCGCCCTGCCATGTCCCTTTTAAAACTTCTCGCCTACGCCGTGCTTATGGCCTACTTTGGTATGATTGGGATGAAAATGGCAGTGACGGCAGGGACAATCTACGCCTTTATCCAATATGTCAACCGTCTTTTTGATCCGCTAATCGAGGTTAGTCAGAACTTCTCGACTCTGCAAACTTCTATGGTATCGGCCGGCCGTGTCTTTAAGTTAATTGACGAGACATGCTTTGAGCCTGTTCAGGTGGAAAATAGCAGAGCAAGGGTTGCGGAGGGTAATATCACTTTTAAAAATGTCAGCTTTTCTTATGACGGTAGCCGTAAGATTCTTGATGATATTTCCTTTGAAGTGAAAAAGGGGGAGACCATCGCCTTTGTTGGGCATACAGGATCTGGAAAATCGTCTATTATTAATGTTTTTATGCGCTTCTATGAATTTTCAGAAGGGCAGGTTCTGCTGGACGGTGTGGACATTCGTGATTACAGCCAGGCTGAATTGCGTAAGAATATTGGTCTGGTTCTGCAAGATCCTTTTCTCTACCACGGCACAATCAAGTCAAATATTGCCATGTATCAGAAGCTGACGGATCAAGACATTCAGGCAGCAGCCGAGTTTGTAGATGCAGACCAGTTCATTCAGAAGTTACCTGAGAAATATGAAGCTCCAGTCTCAGAACGAGGGTCATCTTTCTCGACTGGTCAGCGCCAGCTTTTGGCCTTTGCCAGGACAGTAGCTAGCCAACCTAAAATTCTTATACTAGATGAGGCAACGGCTAATATTGACTCTGAAACGGAGAGTATCGTGCAAAATTCTCTGGCTAAAATGCGTCAGGGGCGGACGACTATCGCTATCGCTCACCGCTTATCAACAATTCAAGATGCTAACTGCATCTATGTTCTTGACAAAGGACGAATTATCGAGTCGGGAACGCACGAGGAACTTCTAGCCCTTGGTGGCACCTACCACAAGATGTATGAGCTCCAAGCAGGTGCCATGCAAAGAGATTAAAACAAGAACCTTCTAGCGATTCGTTAGAAGGTTGCTTTGTGTCGATAAATTAGGGATTTAAAAATATCCCCAAACCTTTCCTATCAAGACGATGGCGTACCCTGCAAGCAAAAAAGGGATAAAAGCTATTGTTTTTTGCTTGTTAAGCTTTAGCAGATAAAAGGCAATACCGAGTAGGCTAGCCAACTGCACCGTCCAAAGGAGCTCAGTCAGATGAATGGACAATCCAAGGGTGGCTAGATAGAAAAAATCTCCTGCCCCGATGGCAATGTTTCTAATGATTGAAAAAATCCCCAATAGACAAAGAAGCAAAAATGTCAGATTAGCAGGGTAGAAGGGCAACAGAATCAAGGTCATGACTAGCCAGATGATGAGTGGGTATTCCTGACTTTTTAAGTCGAAGTAGCTGAGAATAAGACCTAGGATAAAGGTGTAGCTGTAAAAAATAGTGTTCATACTTGTCTATTCGTAAAGTCAAAGTGTTATTGTCATTTGAATTAGCATTGATACATTGTCACTTTCTGCTTGCCATACTCTTATTGCCCGCACCTCAGTTCATTACCTGAAAGCTAATTCATTCGACTATATCTCTTGAGATGTGGCTGAAAAGTTCAGAGAAACACTAAAGCATAGCTAAAATTCATTGAAAAGTGTATGATAAAAGAGACGGGAGGTTTGAGATGAAAAAATTATTTATTGTGGGAGATGTTCATGGGGAATATGACCTTTTGAAAGACTTACTCAAGCACTGGGATAGGGAGACTCAGCAACTGGTCTTTTTGGGTGATTTGGCTGACCGAGGTCCGAAATCTAAGGAATGCTTTGAATTGGTTAGACAGTTGGTCAGTAAGGAGCATGCTGTTTGTGTAACTGGTAACCACGAAGATATGATTTTGCGCTGGTTGGAAAACCCAGAGCAAAAGATGAATTGGTATCTGAAAAATGGAGCAGAGACAACATTTGACAGTCTGTTTTATCCTGGCATTGTTAAGGAAAAATCTCCTGTGGAAATCGCTGAGCTTTTTAAGAAAGATTACGCTGACTTGCTGGACTTTATTCGAAATCTTCCGACTTACTATGAACACCCTTATGCAATCTGCGTTCATGCAGGTTTTGATTTAACTTTGGATGATTATCGGACTACGGACCCTTATGATGCTATCTGGATTCGAGAAGATTTTTACGATAGCCAGATTGTCCCAGATAAATTGATTGTCCATGGTCACACGCCGGTGATTTCGATTCGTCAAGATTCTAGCCAAACACAGTTTTTTTATCAGAAAAACAAGCTCAACATTGATGGCGGAGCAGTCTATTACGGCAGTCTTCACGGAGTTGTTATCGGGGAGGAGGGCCTTGAGGCGGACTATCAAATCTTCCATCCAAAGTATTTAAAAAACTAAATAGTCCGTTCTAGGGAACATTTTCCTGAAAACTGCAATCGTTTGCAAAAATCGCTTGAAAAAGGGCAGTTTTTTTGGTACTATTTCTATATGAAAACACTTTATGATGTGCAGCAGTTATTGAAACGATTTGGCATTATTATCTATCTAGGCAAGCGCCTTTTTGACATTGAACTCATGAAAATTGAACTTGAAGGGCTTTATCAAAATGGCTTGATTGATAAGGATGATTATATCTTGGCTGAATTGATTTTAAGGCGGGAGCATCGTTTAGAAATGGAGAAAGAAACGAATGGCGAAAAAACTTTTAGGGATTGACCTAGGTGGCACAACTATTAAATTTGGGATTTTGACTTTGGAAGGTCACGTTCAGGAAAAATGGGCGATTGAGACCAACATTTTGGAAGATGGCAAGCACATCGTTCCTGATATTGTTGCTTCTATTAAGCATCGCTTGGACCTTTATGGATTGACAAAAGACGATTTTGTGGGAATTGGAATGGGGTCTCCTGGGGCTGTTGACCGTGAGAAAAAAACGGTTACGGGAGCTTTTAATCTCAACTGGAAAGAGACGCAAAAAGTAGGCTCTGTCATCGAAGCTGAGACAGGCATTCCTTTTGCTATTGATAATGATGCTAATGTGGCAGCTTTAGGGGAGCGCTGGGTTGGTGCTGGTGAAAACAATCCTGACGTGGTCTTTATGACTCTGGGAACTGGTGTCGGTGGTGGTATCATTGCAGATGGTAATCTGATTCACGGTGTGGCAGGTGCTGGTGGGGAAATTGGACATATGATTGTCGAACCTGAGCATGGTTTTGCTTGCACTTGTGGCAATGAAGGCTGTCTTGAAACCGTTGCCTCTGCGACGGGTGTTGTTCGTGTAGCGCGTCTCTTGGCTGAGAGCTATGAAGGCGACTCAGCTATAAAATCCAGCATTGATAATGGCGAAGCAGTAAGCAGTAAAGATATTTTTACAGCAGCTCAGGCAGGCGATACATTTGCAGATTCTGTCGTTGAAAAAGTTGGTTTCTATCTGGGTCTTGCTGCGGCAAATCTTGGAAACATTCTCAATCCTGATTCGGTCGTGGTTGGTGGAGGCGTATCTGCCGCAGGAGAGTTTTTGCGTAGCCGCATTGAAAAACATTTTAATCGCTTTGCTTTCCCGCAAGTTCGTAAAACGACCAAGGTTAAAATTGCAGAGCTTGGTAATGACGCAGGTATCATTGGTGCAGCTAGTTTGGCTCAACAATTTGTTCAAAACTAAGGAGAGATTATGACCCCTTTATCTATTGCTCTTTGGATTATTCTAATTATCTGGGTAGCCTATTTGGTTTGGAATTATATCCGTGTTCGTCGAGCGGCAACCTTTCTTAACTCTGATGATTTTGAAGTAAAAATGCAGGGCGCACAGCTGATTGATATCAGGGACACGGGTAGTTTCCGAAAAAGTCATATCCTGAGAGCTCGCAATCTGCCAGCGCCTGGCTTTGCCCAATCTATCAGTGCTCTTCGTAAGGACAAGCCTGTCTTGCTCTATGATGCTACGCGAGGAACAGAACTTCCTAAAGTCATCACAATCCTAAAAAAGGCTGGTTTTAAGGACATTTATGTTCTCAAAGACGGTTTTGATTACTGGAAAGGAAAAGTCAAGACAGGGAAATAAAGGATATAGCTGGGCAACTGCTCAGCTTTTATAGTACACGAGAAAACGCTTATTATAGCATAGACTTTGTTTGAATCAAGACAGAAAGCTAGTCAGGTTACTTTGAAAAGTGTATAATGAAAGTAAGAAAAACGGTTACAAGGAGATAAGATGACTGAGATTGATTATAAGAAAGTGACAGGTTTGGTTCACTCCACAGAAAGTTTTGGCTCAGTTGACGGACCAGGTATTCGCTTTATTGTCTTTTTGCAAGGCTGCAAGCTTCGCTGTCAATATTGCCACAACCCAGACACTTGGGAAATGGTGTCAAATAAAGCAACAGAACGTACAGTAGAAGATGTCTTGAATGAAGCACTTAATTTCCGCCATTTTTGGGGTAAAAATGGAGGGATTACTGTTTCAGGTGGGGAAGCCATGCTTCAAATCGAGTTTTTAACAGCCCTCTTTACAGAGGCTAAAAAGCTCGGGATCCATACTACTTTAGATACTTGTGGATTTGCTTATCGACCAACGCCTGAATACCATGAGATTTTAGATAAATTGTTAGCCGTGACGGACTTGATTTTGCTGGACTTGAAAGAAATTGACCCTGAACAGCATAAATTCGTGACGCGTCAGCCAAATACCAATATCCTTAAGTTTGCTCGCTATTTGTCTGACAAGGGGATTCCGGTTTGGATTCGACACGTTTTGGTGCCAGGTTTGACGGATATTGACGAGCATTTGATTGAACTTGGCAAATTTGTTAAAACATTGAAAAATGTTGATAAGTTTGAAATTCTGCCTTACCACACCATGGGTGAATTCAAATGGCGTGAACTAGGCATTCCATATCCGCTTGAGGGGGTCAAACCTCCGACACGCGAACGGGTCCAAAACGCTAAAGACCTGATGGAAACAGAAAGTTATACGGACTATATGAAACGCATGCAAAATGCATAACAGGTTAAAAAGAGGCTGAGTAAAAGCCTCAAAATATAGAAAAACGCATAAAATCATGTTATTAAAACCTTTATTTTATGCGTTTTATCGTGTAGTATATTCAATTTTAGGTCAACATTTGAGTTGCTATTCAGCTTTTATCTATATTTCAAGCTGTTAGAAGAACATGTTTACTAAAGTTTCTCTATCAGAAACTATGGGCACTCAACACTTACAAATCCCTTTACATCAACATTTAAGAAAAAGAAACTTCCATGAAAATGGACAAAAATCCATGAATTTGGATAAAATTGACACCAATTAATACCATAAAATAGACTGGTCGTTAGTCACTTCATATATTAGAAGTGGCTTTTTTGTTGTTGATATCCCTCTAATAAAATATCTATTTAGTTTTACAAATGTGAACATAGCAATTCCAACGTAATTCATCTTTACGCTTAAGTATAGCTTACTCTAAAACATAAGGTCAGGAGATGGCAGAGCTGTCTCCTTTCTTGCAGGTGTGGTATTCTACTGTCAAGATTTTTAATACTTTTCCAAAATAAATTAATCTAACTTTAAACTAATCTGACAAATAAGAGGAGAGCCCTTTGTTCTTATGATTAACAAAATCAAACAAAATTTCATAACTATTTTATTAGTCTTCATTTTGCTTGTAGGGCTAGCTATGCTATCTTATCCGACAGTTAGTGATTATTGGAATTCTTTTCACCAATCCAAGGCAGTCGCAGGATATGTTGAGAAGGTAGCTAATATGGACGAGTTGGATTACCAAAAAATATTGACAGAAGCTCAGAACTATAATGATTCTTTGCCGCAAACCGTTATTCCTGATTTGAACATCGATAAGGCTACTGAAGATACCTATAATCAAACCTTGGATATTGATGGGAGTGGGATTATGGCTTATGTTGAAATTCCTAAGCTGAATACAATCATGCCAATTTATCATGGAACTGATGATTCTGTTTTGCAAGTCGCCATTGGACACATACCTGGTACATCTTTACCCGTTGGGGGCTTGGGGACACACTCTGTTATTTCAGGACACCGCGGACTTCCTTCGGCTAAATTATTTACAGATATTGATCAACTGGTAGAAGGTGATACTTTCTTAATCCAGGTTTTGGATCAGAACTTAACTTATGAGGTGGATCAGATTTTAACGGTTACTCCTGATGACGTGTCTGCTCTGGAGATTGACCCTCAGCAAGACTATGTCACTTTGGTGACCTGTACACCTTACAGAGTCAATTCTCATCGACTACTGGTGAGAGGACATCGTATTGAAAATGAAATGAAGCAGGCCCGTGTCACTTCAGAAGCAACTCAGGTTAAACCAATCTTGGTGGCGCCGTTTGTGGGACTTATTTTGCTGATGATTTTGTTTATCGTAAGTAAATTATATGGTCATCTGATTAAAGGTTAAGTTAGAGAGTTCTATAGATATTGAATAGGGAGAGTGGATACTAAAAATGTGTCCACTCTTTTTTGCTAAGGCGAAAACTATTTTCGCTCTGCTTTTTTACCAAAAAATATAAATATCAGCGCTTTCTTATGAAAAGTAGTAGAATAAAGGTAACATATATCAAGGAGGACTTACTCATGGATGAATTGAAAAAAGTTTTGTTAGCTGGAATTGGTCTAACATCTATGACTTTGGAAAAAGCAGATGCTTTTGTTAAAGACATGGTTGAGAAAGGGCGCTTGACCGTTGAAGAAGGTAAGGAGCTGCAGTCTGAACTCAAGCGCAAAGGGCAAGCAGAGGTTCAAGGTGTCTTTGATAGGGTCAATGCAAAAACACAAAAGGTGCAGTACGCTACCAAAGATGATCTCTCACGTCTTGAGAATAAATTAGATGCGCTCTTACAACACCTGACCTCTGAAAGTAAAGAATAGGTTTATTTATGGCAAATAAACGCCTGAGAGAAATTGTTAGGGTTTTTAGTTCGGTAGGCTTTACAACTTTAAAGGAGCGAAAAAAGCCACTGGATGAGCAGATGGCACCAGCTAAACTGCGTCTAGCTTTTGAGCAGTTGGGACCAAGTTTTGTCAAAATTGGGCAGATTTTATCGACGCGCAGTGACCTATTACCTGATGCTTATATTAAGGAATTGACCAAACTTCAAAGCAATGTCCTTCCATTAGACAAGGAGCTTGTCATGTCAGCAACCGAAGCAGAGCTGACACAACCCTTATTTGATGTTTTTCAGTCGATAGATGAGAGGCCATTGGCAAGTGGGTCAGTCGCTCAGACCCATAGAGCTATTTTAAAAACAGGTCAAGAGGTTGTGGTCAAAATTCAGCGACCACATCTGGCAGAAATTGTTGATGAAGACTTGTCTTTGTTGATTGGTTTGTCGAAAAAGGTGCCATCAGGACTCATTCCTATGGTTAATCTGACAGATGTTCTCTACCAACTAAAAGATAGCCTGACTACTGAAATTGATTTCCGTAATGAAGCTAAAGCCATGCTTGAGTTTGCTGAGCTTAATCGCAGGGTAAAATGTGTGGCTGTTCCTAAGGTTTATGATGAGCTGACGACCCCCCATATGGTGGTCGAAGAATTTATCCAAGGGATTCCAATCAATCGCTACGAAGATTTGGTTCATGCGGGCTATGATTTGGAGGATATTGGGCAGAAGCTCATGTTGTCCTTTATCAAGCAGGTTTTTAAGGATGGTTATTTCCATGGTGATCCACATCCTGGAAATCTTCTCATCAAGGATGGGCAGATTTACTTTATCGATTTTGGTATCATGGGTCATTTAGAAAATGACATGCGAGCTGCTCTAAATGATATTCTGTATAGTTTTACGGCTCAGGATATTGATGGTATGACTCAGGGCATTTTGACAATAACCAACTTTGATACTTCAATGAACAAGGCGGAGCTGAGTCGAGATGTTGAGCGTATGCTTAATAAGTATTCCAGCCTAAATTTGGGAGCCTTATCGATTACCGATTTGCTGGAAGATTTAGTGAAAGTTTTTGTCAATAATCATCTCAAAGCCTCCCCTCAGATAACGGTCTTGGAAAAAGCTGCGCTACAAAGTGAGGGGATTTTCCGAGACTTAGCACCTGATAAGGACTTGATGACTCTAGCCAAGGATTATTTCATCGAAAATATGGGGCCAGACATGCTCGAACAGGCCTTAAATAAGGAAACGCTGCTAATCGAGCTTTTTTACCTGCTCAAAAACGGTAAAAACATACCTAGACGAGCCAATCAGCTTTTGGAACAAATCCTAAACGGTCGCATTTTGATTAATCATGATTTATACGATTATAGCAATCGTATCAAAATCGTAACGAGGATGGCTAATCGTTTCGTACTGAGCTTGGTTTTTCTAGCGCTTCTGATTAGCGCCAGTTTGCTCAGTCTAAATGCAGAGATGCTTGTTATGTCTAAACTGCTGTTTGTACTTGCAGGACTGGTTCTGATTTGGATTTTTGTTGGAATTTTTCGGGAGTAGGATATAGTCATTATTAGCCTTGAGACATCGTCACTTTCGGTTTGCCCTACTCTAGTACTGTCTGCACCTCAGCTTCTTGTCTGAAAGCTAATTTATTCGACTATATTTATCCTAAATCAGAAATTTTTATATGAAAAAAGACAGATTTTCTTAGGATCTGTCTTTTGCTTGTCTTCGGTAGTTATTTGGTGTCATATGAAAGCGCTGCTTGAATTGGCGATTGAAATTAGAGAGGTTGGTAAAGCCGACTTCCTTGGCGATTTCTGAAATAGGAGCTGTGCTTTGAATCAAGGCCTCACAGGCTTTGTTCAGTCGCAGTTGAATCAAAAAATCCATGCAAGAGCTACCGGTATGGGTTTTAAAAATACTCATAAAGTGGTTTTTACTATAACCAAAATCTTGAGCCAATTGGCTGATAGTAATGTCCTTGGCATAATGCTCTTGCAAAAAGGAAATGAGATCTTTAAGTTTCTGGTATTTCTGATAAGTGTCGTCTGTGTAGTGACGATTGACATGGCGATGTTTAAAGAGAAGATAGAGAAGCTCGTGCAGTTTGGCCTTTAGCAACATATCGTAGTAGAGTCCTTGCTCCTCTATGGTGGCAAAAAGGCTGAGCAGGCAGTTTTTAATAGATTCATAGCCAGAGTCGTTAGCATTAAGACGCTGTGTGAGATGAAAATGTCCAGAATGCAAGGGTTGGATGTAGCGTTGACTAAAGCTCTCGATGTTATGGCGTCCCAAATTGTCTAAATGAATCCGAAAAGTTGTGGTGATTTCCTCTTCGTCGCCAATAGGATGGATAGCGTGCAAGGCTGCTGGCTGAATGAAAATAATATCCCCAGCTTGACTGACTAGCTGATTGTCATTGATATGGTAAGAAGCTGTGCCCTTATGGACAAAAATTATTTCCAATTCAGGATGCCAATGGTACATGACATCGGGGTAGCCATTTTGGATGTGACCTTTTTCATAATCATAAGGAAAACCAGAAGGATTATCTTTCAAATAGCGACTGTATTTGGGCATGTTACTTCCTTTTCATGTTTTTAGGAGGTGGACAAACTCTATTTTGCCACTTTCTTAGGCGATACCGGACGGTAGCGAGTTCTTATCAGAATACCATGGCTAAATTGTGAGCCAAAGTTTCAAAACTTCCGAACCGCATAAGGTCTAGTTGCTGCGGATTTTAACCTATTGGATGGAAGTGGTGGTAAGGATTGTTTCACTCTTAATGGTAGAATTCATTCCCATAGTATCATTTAGCAGAGCTATTTAGCAAATGAGAGATGGGTAGGTCGTCTTAAGTTTAAGAAGCTGGGAAAATTTTAGTCTCTTAAACTTATTGCAGATAGGCGCTTGGTCATAGTGTTTAATCGGAAGTTCTCATCCCTTGCTAGACAATGGCTAAGAACTTCCTAATCAACTGTGCGGAGGTGGGACGACAAAATCGAAATCGGCATTTTTGCCGATTCCGATTTTTGTCCCCTCTCTAGTGAATTAGGCTTTTTTGTGCATCTTCATGTAAATCAGGTTTAGGGCTAGGCCAACAAGAGCCAGAACGATAGCGATGTAGAAGGCGTGGTTGTAGTTGCCATTATTTGCAGCCGCCATTTGTACGGCAACACGTGGAGCGAAGAAGGCAGCCAGTGAATATCCTGTAAAGACGATACCATAGTTGACACCTTGGTTAGCTGGACCGTAGTTTTCCATAACGATTGATGGAAACACCCCCATAACCCCACCAAAGCAGATTCCAAGACCGATAATACCGATAGTAAAGCCGACTTGCCCAGGAACAACTGTTAGTGTGAAGAGGGCTGTGGCTACCACTGAATAGATGATAAGGAGTGTTTTGCTACGGCCAATTTTGTCAGAAACTGACCCCCAAATGAGGCGGCCGCTAGAGTTAGCGATTGAATAGAGAGAAACGTAAAGTGCAGCGGTGCCAGCTGATAGTCCAAACATAGATTGACCGATAGGTGAAGCTTGAGAAGCAATCATGAGACCAGAGAAGGCACCGAGGAAGAACATTGAGATAATCACGTAGAAAATCGGGGTTTTGAGCATGTCAGTCCAAGATTTATTGACCATACCTTTGCCAGCTTGTACTGGGGGCTTCCATCCTTCTGGCTTGTAGCCAGCTGGGGCAGCTTTGATAAAGAAACTAGCGATAATGGCGATGGCAATATAGGCCAGTCCAATGGTTCGGAATGCAAATTTAGCATCGTGACTTTGGATAAGACTTGAAGCGATTGGTGAAGCTATCACCGCTGCAAATCCCATTCCTCCTGTTAGGATACCAGAAGCGAGACCACGTTTATCTGGGAAGAGACGCAGGGTATTAGATAGGGCACCTGAGTAAGCAAAGCCTTGTCCCAAACCAGCCATGAGACCGTAGGTCAGGTAGAGAATAGCTGGTGAAGTAGCATAACCGGTTAAGAAAAAGCCAAGGGCAAATAGCAGAGCTCCAAGTGCAATGGTCCATTTAACATAACCTTTGTCAACGAGGTAGCCGCCTAAAATCATAGGAATAGGTCCAATAGCAGAATTAATGGCAAAGGCCATCATAATTTCAGGCATGGACCAACCTGTTTGGGCACTGAGTGGACCTGCAAAGACGGAGAAGGCGTAAACGGCTCCAGTACAAAGTAGGATAGCTGTAGAGGCTGCAATAACCTGCCAACGATTTAAAGATTTTGTCATAAGTATTCCTTTCTAAAAGAAACTTTGTTTGTTTTTTCACGAAAAATATATCATATTTCAGAAAACGCTGTCAATATCTTTTGTCTAAAATTCCCAATTTATTTCATAAAATTATACAAAAACACGATAAAATGATATAATAACACGAATTTATAAAGGATAGCGTTTACAAAAAGCAACAAAATAGTATAATGGTACTATAAAAATGTGAAAGAGGTAACATAGATGAAACTCGTTGCTATCGTCGGAACCAATTCAGACCGTTCAACAAACCGTAAATTATTGAAATTTATACAAAAACATTTTGCACAAAAAGCCGATATTGAAGTCTTAGAAATCAAGGATTTACCAGCTTTTAATGAACCAGAAGACAAGAAAGCACCAGAAGCAGTTGCCGCCTTTTCTGAAAAAATCTTAGCGGCTGACGGTGTTATCATCTCAACTCCTGAATACGACCACACTATTCCCGCCCCATTGGCATCAGCCTTGGAATGGATTGCTTATACAAGCCGCGCCCTGATTAACAAACCAACCATGATTGTTGGTTGCTCACTTGGTCTTTTAGGAACATCGCGTGCGCAGGCACATTTACGTCAAATTTTAGATGCGCCAGAGTTGAAAGCTCGAGTGATGCCGGGTACAGAATTTTTCCTCGGTCATTCAGAACAAGTTTTAGATGATGACTTTAACCTTAATAACCCAGAAAAAGTAGCAGAGCTTGAAGAACACTTCTCAGAATTTGTAGAATTTGTAACTTTGACAAATCAGCTGGTAAAACCAGAAGATACTAATCGTAAGAAATCTTTCATCTGGGAAGAATGGTTGAAAGCGTAATCAGATATAGGAGGAAAAAATCACATGAAATTAGTTGCTATTGTCGGTACTAATGCGAAAACATCTTATAATCGCATGCTCTTACAATTTATGCAAAAACATTTTGCTAAAAAAGCTGATATCGAAATTTTGGAAATCACTGATGTTCCAATGTTTAACGAAACAGGCGATCAAACACATACACCTGTTATCCAAAACTTTAACACAAAAATCACGGAAGCAGACGGTGTTATCATCTCTACACCTGAGCATAATCACACCATTCCATCAAGTTTGAACAGCTTGCTTGAATGGCTATCGTTTAATGTTCATCCCCTTGATGGTAAACCAACTATGATTCTTGGTGCTTCCTACGATGTTCAAGGCTCTTCACGTGCGCAGTTGCACTTGCGCCAAATCCTAGATGCACCAGGTGTTAATGCAACCGTTATGCCAGGTAGCGAGTTCTTGTTAAGTCGTGCTCATCGTGCCTTTGATGAAGAAGGAAACCTTGTCAATGAAGGAACAGTTGATTTCTTGGATTCTTGTTTCTTCCGCTTTTTACGTTTTGTGGAAGTAGCAAATCAGCTCAATTTGCCAGAAGAAGTACGTTTTGAACCAGGAACTTACATGGTAACGACAGAGGGTCACAATGGTAAACTTCCGATGGAAGTCACTTTGTCAGAAGAAAAAATTGAAAAAATCGATATTGATTCATCAGGTGAATCATCAGGGATTGCTGATATCGTATTCACTCGTGTGCCGTCAGAAATTATTGAAGGTCAAACACTTAATGTTGATGCTATTTCAGGAGCTTCAGTCACTTCAAATGGTGTCCTTGATGGGGTTGCACGCGCCATTAAATTGGCAGGAGGAAATCCTGATGTTCTTCGCAAACGTCCTAAAGCGCCTTCTGCTTTGGACAAAGAAGATAAAACTTATGAAACTGATGTGGTTATTGTCGGTGGTGGTGGCGCAGGTCTTGCCGCTGCGGCAGCGGTTATCCAAGAAGGTAAAAATGTTATCGTTGTTGAAAAATTCCCAGCAGTTGGTGGTAACACTGTCCGTGCCGGTGGTCCGATGAATGCCCCTGATCCAGCTTGGCAAAATACCTTTGCGGCAAACCCAGGTGAAGCTCATAATTTACAAGAGTTGATTAACACTGATGAAGCAAGCATTGATCCAGAATACTTGGAAGACTTTAAAGCCCTTAAAGTGGAAGTTGAAAAATACCTTGAAGACCCAAGCTATCTCTTTGACTCAACACTGCTTTATCGTATTCAAACCTACCTTGGCGGTAAACGTCATGACCTTAAAGGAAATGAAATCCACGGTAACTATGATCTGGTTAAAGTCCTAACTGAAAAAGCTCTCAGCTCAGTTCGCTGGCTGGAAGAAATTGGTGTGGAATTTGTCCGTGATGAAGTCACCATGCCAGTAGGTGCTCTTTGGCGTCGTGGTCACAAACCTGTTCAACCGATGGGGTATGCTTTTATCTCAGTCCTTGATAGATATGTGCGTGAAAATGGTGGAACAATTCTGACCGACTCACCTGTTAAAGAACTTATCGTTGAAGACGGTGCAGTTCGTGGTGTTATTGCTGAAGGGCGTAACGGTCAAACCATCACTGTCAATGCTAAAGCAGTTGTTATGGCATCAGGTGGTTTCGGTGCCAACACTAAGATGCTTCAACAGTACAATACTTATTGGACGGAAATTGACGATAATATTGCAACATCAAACACCCCAGCCGTAACAGGTGACGGTATCATTCTTGGTCAATCAGTTGGTGCGGACCTTGTTGGTATGGGATTCAGTCAAATGATGCCAGTATCAGACCCTGTCACAGGTGCTCTTTTCTCAGGTCTTCAAGTACCGCCAGCAAACTTTATCATGGTCAACCAAGAAGGTAAACGTTTCGTTGATGAGTATGGTAGTCGTGATAAATTATCTCAAGCAGCTATTGATAATGGTGGCCTCTTCTACCTGATCGCTGATGATAAAATTAAAGCGACAGCTTATAATACCAGTCAAGAAAAGATTGATGCCCAAGTGGCAGCAGGTACCCTTTACCGTGCTGATACTTTGGAAGACTTGGCTCAGCAAATTGGAGTTGATCCAGAAACATTTGTCACAACTATCAGAAACTACAACTCGTACGTAGATGCAGGACACGATCCTGAATTTGATAAGGGTGGATTCGACCTTAAATGCGAAGTGGCACCATTCTACGCAACACCACGTAAACCAGCCGTTCACCACACCATGGGTGGTCTGAAAATTGATACAAGCACTCACGTAATCAATGAAAATGGAGCGGTAATCAAAGGTCTTTACGCTGCAGGTGAGGTTGCGGGTGGTCTTCATGCCGGTAACCGTTTGGGTGGTAACTCATTGACGGATATCTTCACCTTTGGACGTATTGCAGGTATCACTGCAGTCGCTGAAAATTGTTAGTTATGAAGGCGCCGAAAGGCGTCTTTTTTGGAGGGTGAAGTGGGTCGACTTAAAAATTTTTTGAAATTTATAGTGAGAAAGGTTCTTGGTACAAGGAAAGGCTTTAATCTGTCAAACAAGACGCTGGTTGGGTCAAGTTTTGTGATTATTTTATGAGATCAGCTAGGAAAAGGCAATCTATACTTTTTAGATTTGCTCATTTTATGGTATAATGAAAGAAATTTTAAAAATAGAGGTATATCATGTCTAAATTTTTAGTTTTTGGTCACCAAAACCCTGATACGGATGCTATTGCGTCATCTTACGGGTGGGCTTATCTTGAGCGCACGGCATGGGGGCGTGATGCGGAAGCTGTTGCGCTTGGCACACCGAATGAAGAAACAGCATTTGCACTGAATTACTTTGGTGTTGAGGCTCCACGTGTGGTGACATCAGCCAAAGCAGAAGGTGTTGACCAAGTCATCTTGACGGATCACAATGAATTTCAACAGTCTATCGCAGACATCAAGGAAGTTGAAGTGGCGGCTGTTATTGACCATCACCGTGTGGCTAACTTTGAAACAGCAAATCCACTTTATATGCGTCTTGAGCCAGTTGGTTCTGCGTCTTCAATCGTTTATCGTGCCTCTAAAGAAGCTGGGGTTGAACTTCCACGCGAAGTAGCTGGTCTTCTCTTGTCAGGTTTAATTTCAGACACTCTTCTGTTGAAATCACCAACAACTCATGCTTCAGACCCACAAGTGGCTACTGAATTGGCAGAAATTGCTGGCGTTAATTTGGAAGAATATGGCTTGGAGCTCCTTAAAGCTGGTACAAATTTGGCAAGCAAGTCAGCAGAAGAATTGATTGATATTGATGCTAAAACATTCCCGCTTAACGGAAATAATGTTCGTGTAGCTCAGGTTAATACTGTTGATATCAATGATGTTCTTGCTCGTCAAGTAGAGATTGAAGCAGCAATGACAGCCTCATCTGAAGCTAATGGTTATTCAGACTTTGTCCTTATGATTACAGACATCCTGAACTCAAACTCAGAAATTCTGGCACTTGGTTCAAACATGGACAAGGTTGAAGCAGCTTTCAATTTCAAACTTGAAAACAACCATGCCTTCCTTGCTGGTGCTGTTTCACGTAAGAAACAAGTGGTACCACAACTAACAGAAAGTTTCAATGCCTAAACGTTAGCACCTTCGGGTGCTTTTTTAGAGGAGGATATCGTGTCATATATTGTAAGTTTTAAAGAGGTGGAGACGACAGGTTTGGAAGTCAGTTCAGTTGCAGATGTGCTGGCAGGTTTGCGTGCCAATGAAGCCTGCTATTTCTGGAACAAGTACAAAATTCCATTTGAGGTATTTTTACCTGAAGAAAAACCAGAAGTCCTACCTTTTATCGAAAAGGTCTTGGCAGAGCGGGACATGGTTTTTCCCTACACTCCGCTCAATGTGGCCCAATTTGAAGTGGACGGTATTCTCTGGTCCTTTGTCTTTTATGACAATGTCCTTTATACACTAGAAGAAGGAGGAAAACGAGCGGTCGGATTCAAATTGTCAAATGGGATTGAGATACCCAAAGAGTTTGAAGGAAAATTCAAGTTTGCCCGTCAACGCTCCAAACTAGCAGGTGAAATCCGCGGTTCATTCTTTGTTATCAAAGGAGTCTATCTTTAATAGCTCAGAAATCGTCCTAGTGGCGATTTTTTGGTATAATGGAGAAAATAAGAAAAGAAAGAGGTACTCTAGTTGCAAGAGTATTCTGTTGAAGTTGTCTTAAATCATCCTGATGATATCTTAGCACTTTTTGGAACTAATGAACGTCATTTGAAGTTGATTGAGGAGAATTTAGGAGTTATCATTCACGCTAGAACGGAGCGTGTGCAGATTTTGGGTGATGATGAAGAGGCTGTTGAGTTGGCTCGATTGACCATTTCTGCTCTGCTTGTTCTGGTCGGTCGTGGCATGATGGTCAACACTTCTGATGTGGTGACGGCTCTTTCTATGGCACAAAGTGGTAATATTGATAAGTTTGTTGCCCTCTATGAAGAAGAAATTATCAAGGATAGTTTCGGTAAGCCTATCCGTGTCAAAACGCTAGGTCAAAAAGTTTATGTGGACAGCGTGAAAAAGCATGATGTGGTCTTTGGAATTGGGCCTGCAGGTACCGGTAAGACCTTTCTTGCGGTGACTTTGGCAGTAACTGCCCTAAAACGTGGTCAGGTAAAAAAAATCATTTTGACCCGCCCTGCTGTTGAGGCTGGTGAGAGTCTTGGTTTCTTGCCGGGTGATTTGAAGGAGAAGGTTGATCCATACTTGCGCCCTGTTTACGATGCTCTTTATCAGATTTTAGGCAAGGAACAGACGACTCGTTTGATGGAGCGTGAGATTATCGAAATTGCTCCGCTGGCCTATATGCGTGGACGAACCTTGGAGGATGCTTTTGTTATCCTTGATGAGGCCCAGAACACGACCATTATGCAGATGAAAATGTTTCTGACTCGTCTTGGATTTAATTCCAAGATGATTGTTAATGGAGATGTTAGCCAGATTGACTTGCCGCGTAATGTCAAGTCGGGTTTGATCGATGCGACGGAAAAGTTGAGACATATTAAGCAGATTGATTTTGTTTACCTATCTGCTAAGGATGTCGTACGCCATCCTGTAGTTGCTGAAATCATCAATGCTTATGAAAGCAAAGAAGCGCAAGCCTTTGACCAAGAAATGACAGAACAAGGTCAGGTTAAATCAGGTCTTACCAGCTATGAAGTGATTGGAGAGCTGCCAGAAGATAAAAAGAACTGAGTTGATTGTCAACTCAGTTCTTCGTTTTACTCCACCCAAGTCACGACTTCTTCGCGTGGTTTGCGTGAGCGCGGGTGTTTTGGATCTTTGAGGCGATAGCCTAGGGATAACATGCTGGCAATGCTCTCTTTTTCGGGATTGATAAGACCGCTCTTGGCTAGGATGGCATTAACTTTGTCATAATTAAAGCCTTCAATAGGGCAAGAGTCAATACCAAGTGCAGCAGCCACTGTCATCATATTGCCTAGAGCGATGTAGGTCTGCTTAGCTGTCCAGTCCCAGAGAGCACGAGGATTGTCAGCGATTTTCATGTCGCTTTCCTGGAAGGATTTGTAGAGTGGGAGGCGACTGGCCACACCAGACTCATCCAGACCTCTTCGGATAAGGCTTTGGCAGATAGCTTGGCTGTCATAGCGAGCATTTTTTTCTGCCAATAAGAAGATGAAGTGGCTTGCGGTATCCAGTTGAGGTTTAGCTCCCCAAGCAACTTCTTTCAAGTCCTCTTTGATGCTGTCTAGCTTGCTGTCAGCTTTGCCATTTTCCAAAACCAAAAAGCGCCACCCCTCCAGTCCAACGGAAGAGGGACTAAGCCAAGCGGCATCAAGAATAGTCTCTAAGTCCTCGCGAGGAATTTTTTGGTCATTATAGACACGGACGGCAACTCGAGGTCGAAAATCTGACGAATGGTTTCATGTGATAAGGTCATAGTTTTCTCCTTTGAATAGTTGTCTTTATTATACCGCTTTCAATACTTTTTGTCATAAGAAAGCAATAAATCTGTATTGTCACCAACATAAATTTTCATTAAAATACTAATATGGACATTAAGGCAGAAATTCAGAAACTTGCTAAGGAAATTGGTATTTCAAAGATCGGTTTTACAACGGCCGATGACTTTGCTTATTTGGAAAAATCGCTGCGCTTGGGAGTTGAAGAGGGTAGAACGACAGGTTTTGAACATAAAAACATTGAAGAACGGATCAAACCTAAGCTATCCTTGGCTTCTGCTAAAACCATCATTTCCATCGCTGTCGCTTATCCTCATAAATTACCCGTCCAGCCTCAAAAAACAGCCTATAAGCGCGGAAAAATAACGCCTAATTCTTGGGGCTTGGACTATCACTACGTTCTACAAGATAAGCTGGAACGTTTGGCGCGTGGGATTGAGCAATTAACTGAAAACTTTGAATACAAGGGTATGGTCGATACGGGAGCTCTGGTTGACACAGCAGTTGCCAAACGAGCAGGTATCGGATTTATCGGAAAAAATGGTCTTGTTATTTCCAAAGAATTCGGCTCTTATATGTATCTCGGTGAGCTTATTACCAATTTGGAGATTGAGCCTGATCAGGAAGTGGATTACGACTGTGGAGATTGTAGGCGCTGTTTGGATGCTTGTCCTACCTCTTGTCTTATCGGAGATGGCACGATGAATGCCAGACGTTGTTTGTCTTTCCAGACACAGGACAAGGGGATGATGGATATGGAATTTCGCAAGAAAATCAAGACAGTTATTTACGGCTGTGATATTTGTCAGATTTCCTGTCCTTACAATAAAGGTATCGATAATCCATTAGCTTCTGAGATTGATCCAGACTTAGCACAGCCGGAACTCGTTCCCTTCCTAGAATTGACCAATAAGTCTTTCAAAGAAAAGTTTGGTCTCATTGCAGGTAGTTGGCGCGGGAAAAATATTTTACAGCGCAACGCTATCATTGCCCTTGCCAATGCCCACGATAGAAGCGCTATTCCAAAACTTCTAGAAATCATCGATAAAAATAACAATCCTATTCATACCGCGACAGCCATTTGGGCCTTGGGTGAGCTAATAAAAAAACCTGAACAGACCATGTTGGACTTTATGCGTAGCCTTTCTCCAAAAGAAGAAGATAGCCAAAAAGAACTGGCTTTGGTCTTGGAAAAATGGCAGAGCGCTTAAAAATATGATAGAATAAGTAGAATTTGTATAAAGAAATGGAGAAAACCATGGAATTGGCAGAAATTCGCCAGAAAATAGTAGACAATAAAGAGAAGTTGACTAGCTTCAGGAGGTCTCTTTGACCTGGATAGGTTAGAGGAAGACATTGCTCTTTTAGAGAATCGAATGACAGAGCCTGATTTTTGGAATGATAATTTGGCGGCTCAGAAAACGTCTCAAGAACTCAACGAACTCAAGAACACTTATGAGACTTTTCATAACATGGAGGAGTTGTCGGATGAGACAGAACTCTACTTGGAAATGTTAGAAGAAGACGAGTCGGTTCATGATGATTTGGTTGAGACACTGGAAAAACTTGATCAAATCATGACTAGCTATGAGATGACCTTGCTCTTATCTGGATCTTACGATCACAACAATGCTATCTTAGAGATTCACCCAGGTTCAGGTGGTACCGAGGCGCAGGACTGGGCCGATATGCTTTTCCGTATGTACACTCGTTATGGAAATGCGAAAGGCTTCAAGGTTGAAACCCTTGATTATCAGGCAGGAGATGAGGCAGGTATTAAGTCTGTCACCCTGTCATTTGAAGGGCCGAATGCTTACGGACTTCTCAAATCTGAAATGGGTGTTCACCGCTTGGTGCGTATATCGCCATTTGACTCAGCAAAGCGTCGTCACACCTCATTTACTTCTGTGGAAGTGATGCCAGAACTTGATGATACGATTGAAGTGGAAATTCGCGATGACGACATCAAAATGGACACTTTCCGTTCAGGGGGTGCTGGTGGGCAAAACGTCAATAAAGTCTCAACCGGTGTCCGTTTGACCCATATTCCAACAGGTATCGTGGTTGCCTCAACTGTTGACCGTACCCAATACGGAAACCGTGACCGTGCCATGAAGATGCTTCAAGCTAAACTCTACCAAATGGAGCAGGACAAGAAGGCAGAAGAAGTCAACGCACTCAAAGGTGATAAACGTGAAATCACTTGGGGAAGCCAAATTCGTTCTTACGTTTTCACCCCTTATACCATGGTAAAAGACCATCGCACAGGCTACGAAGTTGCTCAAGTGGATAAGGTTATGGATGGGGACATTGAAGGCTTTATCGATGCTTATCTTAAGTGGTTGATTGATTAAGCTTGAGGGAGCATTTTGCCTTAACTCGTTGCTAGCTAGTTTTTGTTGTAACAAATACCAGCACTACGTAGCTCCTTAGGTTAGGGACTAAATTCTTAGCAAAAATGACAAGGTGATGTTATCGCCGACAAGGTGCATTCACAGTAAAAATGGTGTCATCAGGAAAATCCTATGACATCGAAAGAAAATGGTAAGATTTAGGTCTCAACATTTTGCAATAGAATGACGATAGCGAAATGCTTGTGCCCGCCCAACGTCACTGAATGCACCAAAAGAAAATATTTTCGAAAGGAAATGAGTTTCACAACTCAGTAAGTAAAGACATGCCATTGATTGAATTACACGATGTTACCAAAAAGTACCATCGTTCGACGACGGCTCTTCGTGAGATTACGGTTAGCGTAGATCAGGGAGAGTTTGTTTATCTAGTTGGCCCATCTGGGGCTGGTAAATCTTCTTTTATCAAACTGCTCTATCGCGAAGAAAAAGCGACCAAAGGAAGTATCAGAGTCGGAGAATTTGACTTGACCAAGCTACGTCAGAAAGATGTTCCTTTCTTGCGTCGTTCCATCGGCGTAGTCTTTCAGGACTACAAGCTTCTTCCTCGTAAGACCGTTTTTGAAAATGTGGCTTACGCTATGGAAGTTATTGGAGAAAAGCCACGTAACATCAAAAAACGTGTTCCAGAAGTCCTCGATTTAGTTGGTTTGAAGCACAAAATGCGGTCCTTCCCAGATCAGTTATCTGGTGGTGAGCAACAGCGTGTAGCCATTGCCCGTGCACTTGTCAACAATCCAAAACTCCTCATTGCTGATGAGCCAACAGGAAACCTTGATCCTGAAAATTCTTGGGAAATCATGAACCTTTTGGAGCGTATCAATCTTCAAGGGACAACCGTCTTGATGGCGACTCACAATAGTCAAATCGTAAATACCCTTCGCCATCGTGTTATTGCCATCGAAGGCGGCCGAGTAGTTCGTGATGAAGAGAAAGGAGACTACGGATACGATGATTAGACGATTTTTCCGCCACATGTGGGAGGCAATCAAAAACCTCAAGCGTAATGGCCTCATGACCCTAGCCTCTATTTTCTCAGTAACAGTCACCTTGACCTTGGTTGGTATCTTTGCTGCTGTGCTTTTTAATACGGAAAAGCTAGCGCGTGGCATTGAAGAAAATATTCAAATCAATGTTTTTCTCCAAGTGGATAGTCATGACCAAGATACAGAAGTAAAAAATGAAGTTGGTCAGATGGTGCCTAATGAAAACTATCAATCCATTCAAAAAGCCATCGAAGCCATTGATGGCGTTGAAACAGTTACTTTTTCAAGTAAAGAAGAAGAATTGAAGAAACTTCAAGAACGCTTAGGTGACTCTTGGAAACTCTTTGATGGAGATGCCAATCCTCTATTTGATGTTTATGTTGTTCAAACAACCTCTCCTAAGAAAGTTGCTGAAGTAACTGAAAAAATCAGTAAAATCAAGGGAGTTGACCGTGCCGATTACGGTAAAGCAGATACAGAACGAATCTTTAAAATGGCAGCTTTCATCCGTGTTTGGGGATTCGCGGCTATTGCTTTGCTTGCTTTTGTAGCTCTATTTATGATTTCAAATACCATTCGTATCACCATCATCTCACGCCGCAATGAAATCCAAATCATGCGTTTGGTTGGTGCTAAAAATTCATATATCAGAGGTCCTTTCTTTATGGAAGGTGCATGGGTTGGCTTCCTTGGGGCCATTATCCCATCTGTTATTCTCTATTTTGGATATCAATACGCTTACAATGGATTCCAGAAAAACCTTTCCATCGAACATCTATCTATGTACGATCCAAATCCATACAGCTACTATGCTATTGCGGCCTTGTTTGTAGTTGGTATTTTGGTAGGTTCTATGGGTTCAGTGCTCTCCATTCGACGCTATCTCAAAGCCTAAAGAAAAAGCCTTTCCTCAATGGAAGGCTTTTTCAGGTGCTTTTGATAAAGTTTGTCGATAACTTTTATTATGGAAAAAGCTGACGCTTTGGAAATTCGCTCAGCGTAAAAAGGGATTAAAGGTCTTTTCGTGGCCAATGGTGGAACTAAAGCCGTGCCCTGGATGGATATCATAGCGACTTGGTAAGACGAGAAGCTGACTCTTAATACTGTTAATCAGAGTGTCAAAATCACCTGTTGGTAAATCAGTACGTCCTATAGTTTCTCTAAAGAGGGCATCACCTGAGAAGACGACCATTTCTTCATCAAAGACAAAGGAGACACTACCTTGAGAATGTCCTGGTGTCGGTAATACTCGAAAATGGAAACCAGCGAGCTCGTAAGCTCTGCCATTTTCAAAAAGAACATCAGCAGGAGAAATAATAATGTCTCCAAGCTCTGGATGACGAGCTGACCCATTTAAGCTAGGATCGCCTAGCCAATCCGCCTCCAGAGGATGAACGTAGACTGGTGGCTGATTGAATTTTTGACGGATAACATCCACACTGATAATATGGTCATAGTGGGTATGAGTCAAAAGAATAGCAGCGACGGGCTTCTTGAGGTTAGAAATCTTCTGAATCAACCCTTGAGTATCACTGCCTGGGTCGATGACAAGCAGGGCTTCTTCATTTGCGACAAGATAAGTATTTTCCCCAGCGACGGGGTTTAGGTGTTTTATAATCTTCATGCCTCTAGTTTACGCCAAATGATGCGGGAAAGCAAGTTTAGGTGCTCTTTTAGGTTAAATAGTGCCCAATAGTTATAGCAATAGGACGTCACGTCTTACGGATTGAAATCAGCCTATTTTTCCGATATAATAAGAGAGTTATCTCGAAAAAATAAGGACGAATCCGATGTAGATTGAAGTAAATCAGGCTCAGCTCTGCTATGAATCAAAATACAAAAAATGAAAAGGAAACATTATGTCACTACAAGAAGAAATTAAGAAACGCCGCACCTTTGCGATTATCTCTCACCCGGACGCGGGTAAGACCACTATTACCGAGCAGTTGCTCTACTTTGGGGGTGAGATTCGTGAAGCAGGTACAGTCAAGGGGAAAAAGACTGGTAACTTTGCTAAGTCTGACTGGATGGATATTGAGAAACAACGTGGTATCTCTGTTACCTCATCTGTCATGCAGTTTGACTATGCAGGCAAGCGGGTCAATATCCTAGATACACCAGGGCACGAGGACTTCTCAGAAGACACTTATCGGACCTTGATGGCGGTCGATGCGGCTGTCATGGTGGTGGACTCTGCTAAGGGTATCGAGGCTCAGACCAAAAAGCTCTTTGAGGTTGTTAAGCACCGCAACATTCCTGTTTTCACTTTTATCAACAAGTTGGACCGTGACGGTCGTGAGCCACTTGATTTATTGCAGGAGTTGGAAGAAGTCTTGGGTATTGCCAGCTATCCAATGAACTGGCCAATCGGTATGGGGAAATCCTTCGAGGGACTCTATGACCTCCATAACAAACGTTTAGAACTCTACCGTGGTGACGAGCGGTTTGCAAGCTTGGACGAAGGTGATAAGCTCTTTGGCTCCAACCCATTCTATGCCCAAGTTCTGGACGATATCGAGCTCTTGGCGGAGGCTGGGAATGAATTTTCAGAACAGGCGATTTTGGACGGCGATTTGACACCTGTTTTCTTCGGCTCCGCCCTGACAAACTTTGGTGTGCAGACCTTCCTTGACACCTTCTTGGAATTTGCTCCAGAGCCACATGGACACAAGACGACAACTGGTGATGTCATTGATCCACTCAACAAAGATTTTTCAGGTTTTGTTTTCAAAATCCAAGCAAACATGGACCCTCGTCACCGCGACCGCATTGCCTTTGTCCGTGTGGTTTCGGGCGAATTTGAACGCGGTATGGCGGTTAACCTGCCTCGTACAGGTAAGGGAGCCAAGTTGTCCAACGTGACGCAGTTCATGGCCGAGTCCCGTGAGAATGTGGAAAATGCAGTGGCGGGTGACATTATCGGGGTTTACGATACAGGGACTTATCAGGTAGGAGATACCTTGACCGTAGGCAAGAACAAGTTTGAGTTCGAACCGCTACCAACCTTTACTCCGGAAATTTTCATGAAAGTTTCTGCTAAAAATGTCATGAAACAAAAATCCTTCCACAAGGGAATCGAGCAACTGGTGCAAGAAGGAGCTATCCAGCTCTACAAGAACTACCAGACAGGCGAGTATATGCTGGGTGCCGTTGGTCAGCTCCAGTTTGAAGTCTTCAAACACCGCATGGAAGGTGAGTACAATGCTGAGGTAGTTATGACCCCAATGGGCAAAAAGACAGTCCGTTGGATCAAGCCAGAAGACCTGGATGAACGGATGTCTTCAAGCCGTAATATTCTTGCCAAAGACCGCTTTGACCAACCCGTTTTCCTCTTTGAAAACGACTTCGCCCTCCGCTGGTTCGCGGACAAATATCCTGATGTAGAGTTGGAAGAGAAGATGTAACTTTCCTATTTGGATTCACTTTAAGAATTCTTTAAGGAATGCTCTATATAATGTAAGCATCCTAAAACTTTTTCATATCTCCTAAGAAAGCACTTGTTCATTTTTGAGCAGGTGCTTTTGTTATGCTAATCAAAAATATGGTATAATGAAGAAAACGCTTTACATAACATCATAAAGGGAAAGGAAAGGGATGTATTCGTCCCTAGGGTACTAAGTTATGGGTCTGTTTTCAGGTTTGATTGGTAATGCTTCTCAAAAAGATAGTGACAAGGTTGAGGAGCAATTAGCAGATATTTTAATTCCAAACGAGCAGGTACGTTTGGCTTATGCTTTGGTGCGAGATTTGATTGTTTTTACAGAGAAACGTTTGATTTTGGTGGACAAGCAGGGCATGACGGGTAAAAAGACTTCTTATAAGTCTATTCCTTATCGCTCTATTTCACGCTTTACAGTCGAGACATCAGGCCATTTTGATTTAGATGCGGAGTTAAAAATATGGATTTCATCGGCAACAGAGCCATCTGAAGTTCTTCAATTCAACAGTGACCGCAATGTTGTTGAAATTCAACAGGCCTTAGCGGCGGCTGTTCTACATTGATATGACGAATTAGGTTAGAGCAATAGAATACTTTTTTGCTTTTGAAAAATTAGAAACTATCTTGAGTAAATTTGTGAAAAAGTATACAATATTAGTATGTTCATCTCATAAAAAGAAAGGGGAAAAAGATGAAGAAAAAGTTTTGGTTGACGCTCTTTATGAGCTTCATTGCTATATTAGTGCTGGTTGCATGTGGGGGTAAGTCTGAAAAGGCAACTGAAACAACGACCACAGAAGCTAAAAAGGAAGAGGTAGTTTCAGGCGCGTCTGCAAAAGAATACACTGATCCAAAAGAATTAAAAGATAGCTATGACGTTGTTGTCATCGGTTCTGGAGGTGCTGGGATGTCAGCAGCAATCTCTGCAAAACAAGCAGGTGCAAATGTAGCTATTTTTGAAAAAATGCCAGTCATCGGTGGTAATACAACCAAATCATCAGGCGGTATGAATGCTTCTGAGACTAAATTCCAAAAAGAGCAAGGTATCGACGACACTAACGACCTTTTCTATGAAGAAAGCCTTAAGGGTGGTAAAGGAACTAACGACCCAGAACTGCTTCGTTATCTGGTAGATAACTCAGCAGAAGCCATTGACTGGTTGGACAGTATTGGTATCACTCTTAGTGACGTTAGCTTTTCAGGTGGATTTTCTAAAGCTCGTATCCACCGTCCAGCAGATGGTTCAGCTGTAGGTGGCTACCTTGTTAATGGTCTTTACAACAACTTGAAGGAAAACAAAATTCCAATCTTTGTAAATGCTGATGTTACAGAAATCATTGAAAAAGATGGTGCAGCATCTGGTATCAAAGTGACAGTTGATGGTAAGAAGAAAACAATCTCTGCTAAAGCTGTTGTTGATGCTGCAGGTGGTTTCGGTGCCAATATGGATATGATTACTGAGTTGAAACCTGAATTGAAAGGCTATGTCACCACAAACCATGAAGGTGCAACTGGTGATGGTATTGCCCTTGCACAAAAATTGGGCGCTGCAACTGTTCAATTGGAGCAAATCCAAATTCACCCAACCGTCTATCAAGAAGAAGGCAAAGCTCCATTCTTAGTATCCGAAGCTATTCGTGGTGAAGGTGCTATCCTTGTCAATGCTCAAGGAAATCGTTTTTACAATGAAATGGAAACACGTGATAACGTATCAGCAGCTATCAATGCTCTTCCAGAAGGCTATGCTTATGTTGTCTTTGACCAAGGACTTCGTGAGCATTCAAAATCAATTGATACTTACGAAGAAAAAGGCATGACTGTCAAAGCAGATAGCATTGAGGAATTGGCAAAGGCTATTGGAGTTTCTGAAGAAAACTTGAAGGCGACTGTAGAATCTTGGAACAAGTATGTTGCAGATAAAAAAGACACAGACTTTGGTCGTACAACAGGTATGGATCGTGATTTGTCAAAAGCTCCATATTACGCTATTAAAGTATCTCCAGGAATTCACCATACAATGGGTGGTTTGAAAATTAACACCAACACTGAAGTCTTAAAAGAAGACGGGCAAGCTATCCCAGGTCTTTACGCAGCAGGTGAAGTTACTGGTGGTGTTCATGGAAATAACCGTATGGGTGGAAATGCCGTTGCGGATATCGTTATCTTTGGTCGTCAAGCTGGGACACAAGCAGCAGCATACGCTAAAAAATAATGGTAAAGAGAGTGGGAAAAGTCAGCATTCTTGCCGATTTCGATTTGGTCATCCTACCTCCGCACAGTTGATTAGGAAAGTCGCTATCCATTGCCTAGCAAGAGGTGAAATCTTCCAAATAAGGACTGTGCCAAAACGCCTATTTGTAATCATGTTAAGAGGTTAGGACTTCTGTCTTAGCCTCTTTCATTTATCAGACAAAGCAGAGCTATTTGAGGGGGAAAAGGTAAAATAGTCTAAGATTCTAACAATGAAAACGTGTTTATAAGAAAATCGTAGTCTTTTCTGTCCTTTTACAGATGATTATGTTACACTAGGTAAGTTGTTAATCAAGACGACAAACTATGCAGAGTAGGTCTGCATCAAATAAGTGATATAAGACGGCTTCGCACCGTCTTTTTAGAAAAGAGAAACAATTGAAATTTACTGAACTTAATTTGTCGGCTGATATTCAATCAGCTATTGTTGCTGCTGGCTTTGAAACGCCATCACCTATCCAAGAAATGACGATTCCACTTGCTCTTGAAGGCAAAGATGTTATCGGTCAAGCGCAGACGGGAACTGGTAAAACAGCAGCTTTTGGACTTCCAACACTTAGCAAGATCCGTACGGAAGAAAACACTATCCAAGTCCTCGTCATTGCACCAACGCGTGAGCTTGCAGTTCAATCTCAAGAAGAACTTTTCCGTTTTGGACGCGATAAGGGCGTTAAGGTACGCTCAGTTTACGGCGGGTCATCTATTGAAAAGCAAATCAAAGCCCTTAAATCAGGAGCCCACATCGTTGTAGGGACACCGGGACGTCTTTTAGATTTGATTAAACGTAAGGCTTTAAAACTGGATCATGTTGAAACCCTAATCTTGGATGAAGCAGATGAAATGCTCAACATGGGCTTCCTTGAAGATATCGAAGCGATTATCAGCCGTGTGCCAGAAGAGCGTCAAACCCTGCTTTTCTCAGCAACTATGCCAGAACCAATCAAACAAATTGGTATTAAATTCATGAAAGAGCCTGAACACGTTAAAATTAAGGCTAAAGAATTGACAAATGTGAACGTTGAACAGTTTTATGTTCGCGTTAAAGAACAAGAAAAGTTTGATACAATGACTCGTCTTATGGATGTCGATCAGCCAGAGCTCTCAATCGTTTTTGGTCGCACCAAACGCCGTGTTGATGAGTTGACTCGCGGCCTTAAGATTCGTGGCTTCCGTGCAGAAGGCATCCACGGGGATCTTGACCAAAACAAACGTCTTCGTGTTATCCGTGATTTCAAAAACGATCAAATTGACATTCTTGTCGCAACAGACGTTGCTGCGCGTGGACTTGATATTTCTGGTGTGACACATGTTTACAACTATGATATTCCGCAAGATCCAGAGAGCTATGTTCACCGTATCGGTCGTACTGGTCGTGCTGGAAAATCAGGTCAGTCAATCACATTTGTGTCACCAAACGAAATGGGTTATTTGACTATCATTGAAAATCTGACTAAAAAGCGCATGACTGGTTTGAAACCAGCTACCGCTGAGGAAGCTTTTCAGGCTAAGAAAAAGGTTGCCCTTAAAAAGATTGAACGCGATTTTGCAGACGAAAATCTTCGTAGTAACTTTGACAAGTTTAAAGCTGACGCTGTTAAATTAGCTCAAGAATTCACACCTGAAGAACTTGCTCTCTATATTTTTAGTTTAACAGTGCAGGACCCAGACTCACTTCCAGAAGTGGAAATTGCCCGTGAAAAACCACTTCCGTTTAAGTATGTCGGTGGCGGACATGGTAGCAAAAATTCTGGCAAAAATGGTCGTGGTAATCGTGAACGTAACCGCAATAATCGTGATAAGGAGCGTCGTGGTGGACGTGACCGTCGTCGTGATGACCGTGATGGGGACTATCGTGGAGGTAAGCGTCGTGAACGCCGTGACATCCACGATGGTAACGGGCGTAGTGATTTTAAACGCAAGTCACGTCGCAACAACGACTTTAACACCTCAAATAAATCAAACAACTCAGGTAGTGGCTTTACTATCCGTCACAAAGGTGAGTAATCTTTGATTCGAGCACTCTGTTGATGCAGGGTGTTTTTGTGAGCTTAAGATTTGAACTTGCTTAATACGGCTATAATCAGTATCTGGTGCTAGCCAGATGTGATTTTTCGTGTTACAATAGTCATAATATTTTGAAAATTCGAGGACAGATTATGAAAACACCTTTTATTTCAATGGAGGAGCTGGATAAAATCACAGCACAATTTCCTACACCTTTTCATCTATATGATGAAAAAGGTATCCGTGAAAAAGCACGTGCTTTAAACAAAGCATTTGCCTGGAACAAGGGATTTAAGGAGTATTTTGCTGTCAAGGCAACACCAAACCCAGCTATTTTGAAAATCTTGAAAGAGGAAAATTGTGGTGTGGACTGTGCGACAGAAGTGGAACTGCTCATGAGTCACAAGCTGGGCTTTACGGATATCATGTTTTCATCGAATAACACCCCTGCTCGGGAGTATCAATACGCCCGTGAAATAGGAGCAACCATCAATCTTGATGCTTATGAAATGATTGAATTTTTGAAAAAAACGGCAGGGCTTCCTGATACAGTTTCGTTGCGCTACAACCCAGGAGGCATCTTCGCCCTTGGAACTGACATTATGGACAATCCAGAGGAATCTAAATTTGGGATGACCCGAGACCAGCTTATTCAAGGATTTAAGGATTTGAAGGCTGAAGGCGTTAAAGAATTTGGGATCCATTCTTTCCTGGCGTCAAATACTGTGACTAATGACTATTATCCAGAATTGGCGCGTCAGCTTTTTACCCTAGCTGTCCAAATCAAGGAGGAGGCGGGCGTTGAACTTAGCTTTATCAACCTCTCAGGAGGCATCGGGGTCAACTACCGTCCAGAAGAGACTGCTAATGATATCGCCGTCATCGGTGAGGGTGTTCACAAGGTCTTTGATGAGGTTCTAGTGCCGGCTGGTCTTGGCGATATCAAAATTTTTACAGAGCTGGGACGCTTTATGTTGGCCCCTCACGGTCTTTTGGTGACAAAGGTTCTCCACCGCAAGAAAACTTACCGTGACTATGTGGGAGTTGACGCATCAGCCGTGAATTTGCTGCGTCCTGCTATGTACGGATCCTATCACCACATTACCAATATGACCAATCCAAACGGGAAAATTGAGGTGGTAGATGTGGTTGGTTCACTCTGCGAAAACAACGACAAATTCGCCAAAGAGCGTGAGTTACCCGAGGCTCGACTTGGCGATACCCTCGTCATCCATGACACCGGAGCGCATGGTTTTTCGATGGGTTACCAGTATAATGCTCGCCTGCGTTCTGCGGAAATTCTTTATCAAGAAGACGGTACAGCTCGACTCATTCGCCGTGCAGAAACACCGGAAGACTACTTTGCAACTCTCTACGGATTTGATTTTGAAAAATAATGATAAGGATTTGAGAGTGGGATAAAAATCGGTAAATCGGCATTTTTGCTGATTTCGATTTTGTTATCCCACCTTCGCATAGTTGATTAGGGAAGTCGCTATCCATTGTGTAGGAAGGGATGAGAATTTCCAATCAACCACTACGCTGATGCGCCTATCTGCAATCATGTTAAGAGGCTAGGACTTTTGTCTCAGCCTCTTTGTGAGGAGTAAAGAAGTTCACAGAGCCTCATGGTGAGAGGTTAGAGTGCCCTTTTTGCTCAAACAAAGAAAGGAGTGGTAGAAAAGATGAAGCATTCAGGTCTTGATTTGACCAAGGGTTCAGTTTTGAAGGTTATTTTGGTCTTTGCCTGGCCCATTATGATTTCCAATATTTTTCAGCAACTTTACAATACCGCTGACACCATGATTGTAGGAAATTTTCTTGGGGAAAAGGCTCTGGCAGCGGTCGGTTCAACGGCTTCGGTTTTTGAATTGATTGTCGGTTTTACAATCGGTATTACAAATGGTATGGGGATTGTTATTGCCCGTTATTATGGGGCTAAAAATGACGACATGCTCAAAAAATCAGTAGCGGTGGCTATCACTATTAGTTTTCTCATCGCCCTGATTTTCACAATATTAGGTTGGCTGGGATTGTATCCTTTGTTACAAGTTCTGGGAACACCAAAGACCATTCTCAATCAGGCTTATAGTTACATCATTATTATCTTGTCAGGGCTTTTGATAACCGTTTTTTATAATCTGGGCGCAGCTTTGTTGAGGGCTGTGGGAGATAGTCTGATGGCTCTCTATATTTTGATGTTTTCAGCCCTGATTAATATTGGGCTTGATATGCTTTTTGTTGGATCACTTCAGCTTGGCATTCGTGGTGCTGGCTATGCCACTTTGATAGCTCAATCTCTATCAACTCTTCTTTGCTGGTTTTACATTTATCGTAGGCGCCCATTTTTAATCCCAGATAAGGACCATTTTACAGCGGAAAGAAAACTCTATCGAGACATGTTGGGGCAAGGCTTGTCAATGGGACTTATGTTTTCAATCGTTTCCATCGGGACGGTTATCCTTCAAACCGCTATCAATGGATTTGGGGTTTATATCATTGGTGCTCAGGTGACAGCTAGACGGATTCAGTCTTTCTTTATCATGCCAATGACGGCTACGGCGTCGGCCATTGCCACTTTCACCTCGCAAAATCTTGGAGCGAGACAATATGAAAGGATTATCGAAGGGGTGAAAAAGGCTAGTGGTCTTGTCATTGCCTGGGCGTTTTTTGCCTTTCTCCTTCTTTTTGTGTCTGGGGAATTTTTGACCGCATTGATTTCTGGGTCAAAAGAAGCAGAGCTACTATCAGCTTCTCAGCTTTATCTACGGTTGACAACACCATTTTATCCAATTCTTGGATTGCTCTTTATCTTGAGAAATACTTTACAAGGGCTAGGCTTTAAGAGACTACCATTGGTTTCTAGTTTTATAGAGCTCTTTGGGAAAATCCTCTTTGTGGCTGCCATTATTCCGAACTTGGGTTATCTGGGAGTTATCCTTTGTGAGCCTCTTCTTTGGGTGCCAATGGCTGCGCAGCTTTATTTTTCCTATCGAAAGAAAAGAGAGAGCCTACAGGAAGTCGGGCTTGAGTAGGCGTTTTCCCATTGTCATTTATTCTTAAAAATGCTATAATATGACGGTAAAAACATTTAGAGAGAATAGGAATTATCATGGATACATTTTTTTGGATTTTATTAGTAGTAGCAGCTTTTGTGGGTGGTATGTTTGTGGGTGCCTACATCCTGCGTAAGCAAGTCGAAAAAGAATTTGCTGAAAACCCACGTTTGGATGTGAATGCTGTTCGTGAAATGATGAGTCAGATGGGTCAAAAGCCAAGTGAAGCTAAGGTACAACAAGCTTACCGCAATATCATTAAACACTCAAAAGCAGCGGCAGTGGCTAGCAAAAAGAAAAAATAAATGATAAGGGAGTGGGAGCAGGATTCCCGTTCCCTTTCTTTAGCCCTACCTAACGAAAATCCAGGGTAGTTACCAGATTTAAAGCTTTATCTGAGTACTTTCTAAGCTAGACGTCGTACTTTTTGAGATTTTGAATGACATTTATTGCTATAGTATCAATTTTACTTATTCCTTTAAAAACTGAGATGTTTTAATCGGGAATTTTGGGAACTCATTGATCAAACGATGGCTAGTGAAGGGCGGTAAAGCAATGATATCCCCCATCACCCAAGATAAGGGGAAAAGAATGGAAAAATTCACATGGATAATCGACCAATTGGTTTTTTAGATTCTGGTGTTGGTGGATTGACGGTGGTGCGAGAGCTCATGCGTCAGTTACCGCACGAAGAAATTGTTTATATAGGGGACTCAGCACGGGCACCGTATGGGCCTAGACCTGCTGGTCAAATCAGAGAATATACTTGGCAGCTAGTCAATTTCCTTTTAACCCAAAATGTTAAAATGATTGTTTTTGCCTGCAATACGGCAACGGCAGTGGCTTGGGAAGAAGTTAAGGAAGCTCTTGACATTCCTGTCTTAGGGGTTATTTTACCGGGATCAAGCGCTGCAATCAAATCGACGACGTCAGGTAAGATTGGGGTTATCGGGACACCGATGACGGTTAAATCAGACATTTATAGAGAGAAAATCAACCTACTATCCCCTCAAATGACAGTGACTAGCCTAGCTTGTCCCAAATTTGTCCCAATCGTGGAATCAAATGAGGCAAGTTCTTCTCTGGCTAAAAAAGTGGTTTATGAAACCTTGGCACCGCTTGTTGGCAAGGTTGATACTTTAGTTTTGGGCTGCACGCATTACCCTCTTTTACGTCCCATCATTCAGAATGTGATGGGGGATGGGGTCAAGTTGATTGACAGCGGAGCTGAGTGCATCCGTGATGTGTCAGTTCTTCTCAATTACTTTCAAATCAATCGCAGCCGCGAAGTGGCGACTGGGGAGCACCGTTTTTACACCACTGCAGGTGTGGCAAGTTTCCGAGACATCGCTGAAAGTTGGCTGGGACAAGACATTCATGTGGAGCATGTGGACCTATGACAGACAAAATTTACGAATATAGAGATGAACATAATTGGTTTATTGCAAAGGCCAGCTTTGCCAATCTATTTGGTTCATTTGGAGACAATAATAGAGAACAAGAAATCTATCAAATAGGTCAGTTATTTGATCAGCTCATTACTGGAAATTATGAAGATGACAACTTCAACCAGTGTGTCAACATTGAAGTGATTAAGCTTCAGTCTGAATTTGCCCTCTTTCAATTTGCCTGTGATATTTTGAATGAGTTAAACAATCGTCAGTTCAAAGTTCTCCAACACCAAGGGACTATCTTAGTGACTGAAGGGGACAAACTTCTATTGGTTCATTTACCAAAAGAAGGGGTGGCCACGTCTGATTTCTTCGGATATGACAAGGGTATGGCAAGTATCGGTGATACGATTTTGATTGCCACTAAAAATGAAGGTAAGACTAAGGAGTTTCGCAAGATTTTTGAAAAACTAGGCATTGCAGTGGAAAATCTCAACGACTATCCAGACTTGCCAGATGTTGAAGAAACTGGCATGACCTTTGAAGCAAATGCACGGCTCAAGGCTGAGACTATTGCCAAGTTGACTGGTAAAATGGTTTTAGCAGATGATTCTGGTCTCAAGGTTGATGCTTTGGGTGGTTTGCCAGGTGTCTGGTCAGCGCGTTTTTCAGGGCCGGATGCCACTGATGACAAAAATAATGCCAAACTCTTACATGAATTGCAGATGGTATTTGAGCAAAAAGATAGGAGTGCCCAATTCCATTGTTGCTTAGTCGTGGCAAGTCCTGACAAGGAATCATTGGTAGTCGAAGCTGACTGGCCGGGCTACATTGCTGTGCAACCGCAGGGTGAAAACGGTTTTGGCTATGATCCTCTCTTTTTAGTTGGAGAGTCTGGTCGGACTGCAGCGCAGCTTTCCCCAGAAGAAAAAAATACAATGTCACACCGCGGTTTGGCGGTTAGGAAACTCATGGAGGTCTTTCCATCATGGCTGAATACACTTTGATTGTCATGAGTGATTCTCATGGCGATAGACGGGTTGTAGAGGATATTAAGGCACGTTATCTTGGTAAGGTTGATGCGATTTTTCACAATGGTGACTCTGAGCTGGCTTCAAAGGATCCGATTTGGTCTGATATTTCTGTGGTTCGTGGCAACTGTGACTACGACTCTGGTTATGAGGATTCTCGTCTGATGATCTTGCCGAATCTGACTATTGCTCAGACTCACGGTCACCTTTATGGTATTAATTTTGGCTGGGACAGACTAGATTATTTTGCCCAAGAAGCGGACGCTGATATTTGCCTCTATGGGCACTTACACAGAGCTGCGGCTTGGCAGAATGGTAAGACAGTTTTCATCAATCCAGGATCCGTTTTACAGCCACGCGGTGAGATTTCAGAAAAACTCTATGCTAAGGTGACGGTAACTGACAGTAAAATCCTAGTTGATTTTTACCGACTCAATCACACGCTTTTTGCGGAACTATCAAAGGAATTTTCACGATGATTGCAAAAGAATTTGAGCTTTTTTTAAAAGGACAATTGGATACCTACTTAACTCCTGCAGAAGAAGTAGCTATTTTTGTGGACACTCATAACGCCGACCATGTGCTCTTGCTCCTTGCTAGCAACGGCTTTTCCCGTGTTCCCGTCATCACGAAGGATAAAAAATATGTGGGAACCATCTCCATCTCTGATATTATGAAGTATCAGACGGAGAATGGTCTGCAGGATTGGGAGATGGTGCAAACGGACATTGCTCATATGGCAAACAGCAAGATTCCTACAATTTCTGTCAATGCTGATGTGACGGAAGTTCTCCACAAGCTGGTTGATTTTCCCTTCTTGCCTGTGGTAGATGCCCAGCAGACCTTCGTTGGCATTATCACCCGCAAATCTATCCTAAAAGCTATCAATAACCTCCTCCATAACTTTACAAAGGATTACTCGATTCACCCCAATGACTGATTTTACCGCTTATATTTCCGATTTTTTGGCTGGAAAAAAGCTGACGCTCAACTCTCAAAAATCTTACCGATATGACTTGGAACAGTTCTGTCAGCAAATTGCTGATAAGCTAGACGATTATAGCCTGCGCCTCTATCAAGAAAGTCTGAGCTCGATGAAGGCATCTGCTCAAAAGCGCAAGGTTTCTAGCGTCAATCAATTTCTCTATTTTTTGTATGACAATGGAGTCAGCGATCACTTTTACAAACTTAAAGCAGTTGATAAGGCACCTGCTCAGACAAAACCTAATCCCTTGCTTGATTTGGCATTGATTTATGAAAAAAATGAGCAGACAACTGGACAGTTGATTGCCCTTTTGATTGTGGAAATGGGGCTGACACCTAGCGAGCTTAAAAATTTGAAGGTGGATAGGATTGATAAGAATTTCCAAGTTATGACCGTGGAAAGAGCAGGTGCAGTTAGGGTATTACCCCTTTCAGAAAGATTGCTCCCTTATTTGAATTGGGAAGAAGGGCAGACCTACCTTTTTGATAGGGAGGGTCAGCCTTACTCGCGCCAATGGTTTTTTACGCAACTATCTGCTTTCTTGGGACAGATTGGATTGGCTGATATGACCGCTCAAAAATTACGGGAACAATACATCTTGCGGCAAGAAAGAGCAGGGCTTTCAATGATGGAATTGGCTAAGACATTAGGGCTCAAAAAAACAGCCACTCTGGAAAAATACTACAAACATGGACATTAAACTAAAAGATTTTGAAGGACCGCTGGACTTGCTTCTGCACTTGGTTTCCAAATATGAAATGGACATTTATGATGTGCCAATCGTGGAGGTCATTGAGCAGTACCTGGCCTACATTGAAACGCTTCAGACCATGCGTCTGGAGGTGGCGGGCGAATACATGCTCATGGCTAGTCAGCTCATGCTGATTAAGAGTCGCAAGCTTTTACCGAAAATTGTGGAAGCAGAGCCAGAAGCTGATGACCCAGAACTCAACTTACTGAGTCAGATTGAGGAGTATCGAAAATATAAGCTCCTCAGTCAAGAATTGGCCGCTCAACACCAGATACGTGCGCAGCATTTTTCAAAACCAAAACAAGAACTAATCTATGATGATGTGACCTTAACACATGACAAAACAAGTGTCGATCTTTTTCTGGCTTTTTCACAGATTATGGCTAAAAAGCAGGCGGACATTAGAAATAGTCACACCACCATCGCTCGTGATGATTATCGAATTGAGGATTTGATGGTTTTTGTGGAGGAAGAGCTGGCGCAAAAAGAGTGTTTGGTCTTAGCAGAACTTTTTGAAAAGGCGACGGATAAGCAGGAAATCATTACCATTTTTCTAGCGACTTTGGAGCTGATTAAGGTACAGAAAATCGTCGTCACACAAGAAGCAAACTTTGGAGATATCATTTTAAAGAAAGGAGATAGTCATGCTTAAAATCATCGTGCATGCTTTTGCGGAACCGACAGAGGCAGTAGTCGAGGTGCTTTTTGCCTCTGAAAATGAGACGGCGATATTAGATAAAATGGCAGAGCTAAAGAGGGCTTTTCCGAAAGATTATCTGGCTATTTATCAGCTACCCTTGGATGTGGATTTGAGTAGCCTGCCGCATTACCCTTCGGTGTCTATTTCTCCTGAGGATTTTGGAGGTGATGTCAATGAGCCACTTAGCTAGCATTGAGGCTCTGCTCTTTGTAGCAGGTGAAGACGGGCTTAGTTTAAGGCAGTTGGCTGAGTTGACACAACTGTCTGCGTCAGCTTTAACCCAACAGCTTGAAAAATTGGCTGAAAAATATGATTCGGATATTCATTCCGCCCTCTGTCTGGTGGAGACGGGTAAGACCTACAAGTTGGTGACCAAAGAGACACATGCTGAGCTTTTACGCCTCTATTCCAGCACGCCTATCAATCAAAGTCTCTCCCGTGCCAGCCTTGAAGTGCTGTCAATCGTGGCTTACAAGCAACCCATCACAAGGGTGGAGATTGATGAGATTCGTGGGGTTAATTCAAGCGGTGCTCTTGCCAAGCTACAGGCTTTTGACCTGATTCGTGAAGATGGTAAGAAAGAAGTTCTGGGGCGTCCCAATCTTTATGTGACGACCGATTACTTTCTGGACTACATGGGGGTCAATCGTTTGGAAGAACTGCCAGATGTGTCAACCATTCAGTTGCAAAATGAAGAAGTTACCTTATTTCATATGGAAGATGAGTAGCAAAATATGAGCGACCCTTGTGTTTTGCTTTTTTAGTGATCCGTGTTACAATATAGAAAATAAAAATACCGACGTGAGTCAGTAGAAAAAGGAGAAAAGAAGGAGTCTGCTCTGCCATTTCCAAAAGAATGGTAGCAAGCTTGCTTCTAAGTAGCATTTATGCGTATAAATAAATACATTGCCCATGCGGGTGTTGCCAGTCGTCGCAAGGCGGAGGAATTGATTAAAGCAGGTCTTGTCACTATCAACGGTGAAGTGGTACGTGAATTAGCCACCACTGTGAAAGCTGGAGATAAGGTTGAGGTAGAGGGAAGCCCTATCTACAATGAGGAAAAGGTTTATTATCTGCTCAATAAGCCAAAAGGTGTGATTTCAAGCGTCAGCGATGACAAGGGGAGAAAGACAGTCCTTGACCTCTTGCCTCAAGTCAAAGAGCGCATTTATCCTGTTGGTCGTTTGGACTGGGACACTTCTGGTGTTCTCATTCTCACTAATGATGGTGATTTTACAGATAAAATGATTCACCCAAGAAATGAAATTGACAAGGTTTATTTGGCTAGGGTTAAAGGGATAGCTAATAAGGAGAACCTCCGTCCTCTGACACGTGGTCTGGTCATTGATGGTAAGAAAACAAAGCCTGCGCGTTACAATATTATCAAGGTCGAAGCTGATAAAAATCGTTCGGTTGTTGAATTGACTATCCATGAAGGTCGAAATCATCAGGTTAAGAAAATGTTTGAAGCTTGTGGACTTCTTGTTGATAAATTGTCTCGGATTCAGTTTGGGACCCTTGATTTGACGGGACTTCGTCCAGGTGAGTCACGTCGCCTAAACAAGAAAGAAATCAGCCAACTTCACAACGCAGCTACTTATAAAAAGAAATGAAAAACTTATTAATTGCTCCTGTCAGATGTTATCAAAAGTTTATTTCCCCGATCTTTCCTCCATCGTGTCGCTATAGACCAACTTGTTCAAACTACATGATTGGAGCGATTGAAAAACATGGCGTCAAGGGAGTTTTGATGGGAATAGCTCGTATTCTGCGTTGCCATCCTTTTGTGGAAGGTGGAGAAGATCCAGTGCCTGAACATTTTAGCCTAAGAAGAAACAAAGTCGACTGATGGTCGGCTTTGTTTTTGAATGAGTTGAAGGAGATGTAAAAAACAAGAAAGTTCTAATGGTTAACATCAATCATTTGAGATTTAAACTCACTTTTTCTATATCCAAGTGATCCTGAGGAAATCCAACACCTCTGAAGTTTGCAAAAAAAAGATAAAAAATTTAGAAAGTTTCTCTTTTTTAGAGGAACGTTTTTTTAAAAGAAAATAAAGGAAATAGATGTATGGAAATGATATAGTAATGGCGAGTAAATGGGAATAGGCACTCTTAAAGCTCACAATTTCTCTAGTAATGAGATCTAATGAAAAGTGTTGCCTTTTCAAATCAACCTTAGATGAAGTTATATATAAAAGGAGCTCGGTTGAGCTCCTTTTTTGGCTTATTTTCCAAGGCAAAATTGGCTAAAGAGTTGGGTGATGAGTTCGTCAGGGGCTGCGTCGCCTGTGATTTCACCAAGGATTTCCCAAGTGCGTGTCATATCCACTTGAAGGAGGTCAACGGGCATGCCCATTTCAAGCCCTTGGTTAACCGCATTGAGGCTTTCTACTGCCTTTTCAATCAAGCTGATGTGGCGAGCGTTTGAAAGATAGGTGGCGTCGTGTTCGACCATGCCTGCATTTTCAAAGAAGAGTTGATTAATCTTGTCTTCAATGGCATTGATATTTTGATTTTCAAGGACTGAAATGCGGATGACATCAGTTGGAAGCTGGTCAGCTTCGATTTTTTCAGGCAGATCAGTTTTATTGAGCAAAATAATACGATTGCTCTGCTCGGAAATATCAAGGAGAGTCTTGTCTTGATGGGTCAAAGGCTCCGCAGCATTGAGGACGAGAAGAACTAAGTCTGCTTCTTGTAGGGCTTTTTTAGAGCGCTCGACACCGATTTTTTCAACCACATCATCAGTTTCCCGAATACCGGCAGTATCAATGAGTTTGAGAGGAACACCTTTGATGTTGACATACTCTTCGATAACGTCGCGAGTGGTTCCGGCGATGTCGGTGACGATAGCCTTGTCTTCACGGAGAAGATTATTGAGAAGGCTTGATTTTCCGACATTTGGTCGACCGATAATAGCAGTTGAAAGACCTTCACGAAGAATTTTGCCACGTTTGGCTGTGCGGAGCAAGTTTTCCAAAAGTTCCTGAAACTCAAGCGTTTTTTCACGCATCAGTGCGGTGGTCATCTCTTCTACATCATCATATTCTGGATAGTCGATATTGACCTCCACTTGTGCTAAAGTGTTTAGAATTTCTTGGCGCGTGTTATTGATGAGATTTTTCAAGGAACCGTCTAGTTGGGAGAGGGCATTTGACATGGCCTTGTCGGTTTTTGCACGGATCAAATCCATAACGGCTTCGGATTGTGTTAGGTCGATACGTCCATTTAAGAAGGCGCGTTTTGTAAATTCACCGGGCTCTGCCATTCTGGCACCAGAACGAATCAAGAGCTGTAAAATTTCATTGGTTACAGCAACACCGCCATGTGTGTTAATCTCGACCACATCTTCACGAGTAAAGGTCTTGGGAGCACGCATGACAGCAACCATGACTTCATCAATGGCTCTGCCATTTTCCACGATATGCCCGTAGTTTAGGCTATGAGATGGGACACTATCTAGATTTTTTCCTCGAAAGACTTTTTTGGCGATAGGGATAGCGTCGGTCCCTGACAGGCGGACAATCCCAATGGCGCCTTCTCCGAGCGGTGTTGAGATGGCTGTTATCGTATCAAATTCTTTGGTTATACTCATGTTAATTCCTTTGTGTTTACTCCTTTTTATTTTAAAGAAAAGCAGGGCAGAAAGCAAATTTTTATGGCTAAATTGGTGTTTAAGGGAGTCTTGACTTTTCTGTTTGTCAAGTTGAGGAGACCATTGTATAATATTAGTAATTTTAGAGAATCGAGGCTTTCTTATGCGAGATAATCACTTACATACTCACCATTCTTATGATTCTGAGGCTACGTTTATCGACTATTTGACTCATGATGCTGGAGAAATTGTCACGACTGAGCACTTTGACTTATCGAATCCTTACAGTAAACAGGATGATATTCCTGATTATGACATCTATAGTCGGGAAATAGAAGAGCTTAAGTCTCGATTTGGAGATCGCATTAAAAAGGGAATTGAGATTGGTTATTATGAACCTAGGGAAGCCGATATTCTTGCTTTTTTGTCAGATAAGGACTACGACTTGAAGCTTTTGTCCGTTCATCATAACGGGGTTAATGATTATTTGGATGAAGAAGTGGCGACCTTTGACAAGGATGAGGTCATTCAAGATTATTTGGATCGCTTAGAGTATGCTATTGGTCGTGTTGATGCCGATGTTTTGGCGCATTTTGATTATGGTTTTAGGCTGTTTGACCTGACCGTTGATGACTTAAAAAGCTATGAGGAACAACTGCTCCGCATTTTCAAAAAAATGATGGCTGAAAATCTAGCCTTTGAGCTCAACGCCAAAAGTATGTATCTTTACCAGCATGAGCACCTTTACCGATATGCTCTTGGTTTGTTGCAAGATTTGGGTTGCAGGCGCTATTCGGTGGGGTCTGATGGTCACAAGTTGGAGCATTATAAGTTGGGTTTTGATAAGATTTTAGCTCTGCTGGTTGAATTTGGTATCGATGATAGCCAACTTATTTAAAAAAATTTTTGTTAATGCTTGCAATAATCTGAATTTTCAAGTAAAATATTGAGCAATAAGTAAAGCGATGAGAGAAAAAGTCTAAGACAACAGACAGAGAGTGCCCAAGGGTGAGAAGGCATGCAATCCTTAGACGACACATTCTTGAGTGCGTGTGCGAAATCTATGAGAGTAGTGCACGACGGGTGGTTCCGTTAGAGACTAGAGTTTTGAACTCATTGAGGCTGTTGAGGTGACTGAACAGTGAAAAAAGGTGGAACCACGTGGAAACGTCCTTGCAAAAACCTGTGTTTTTGTGAGGGCGTTTTTGCTATCGTTTAAGGGAAATGGCTGTCGCTAAAGAGAAAGGAAGAATGGATATGTTAAAAGGACTTCGTCAGATTGAACCCTATGTGGCTGGTTTTCAGCCAAAGGAAAAGGATATGATTAAGCTAAACACCAATGAAAATGCTTATGGCCCAAGTCCCAAGGTTCAGGAGCTTTTGAAGGTTTTTGATGTCAATCGTTTGACCAGATACTCCAGTTTAGACCAAGCTGATTTACGTGAGGCTTTGGCGGGGCAGTTGGGAGTGTCTGCTGATCAGATCATCGTTGGAAATGGTTCGGATGATATTCTATCCATGGCTTTTCTGGCTTTTTTCAATAGTGATGAGCCTGTAGTCTTCCCAGATTTGACCTATGGCTTTTACAAGGTTTGGGCTGATTTGTACCATATTCCTTACCACGAAATTCCACTCAATGACCGATTTGAAATCGAGACAGTCGATTATTTTGCGGATAATGGTGGGATTATTTTAGCTAATCCTAACGCACCAACCGGGATTTTCAAACCGCTTGAAGAGATTGAGGAGATTGTAAAAGCTAACCAAGATGTGGTTGTGGTTATCGATGAGGCTTATGTCAGCTTTGGTGGTCAGTCTGCTCTGCCATTGCTCCAAAAATATGACAATGTTTTTATCACAAGAACTTTTTCAAAAGATGCTGCGCTAGCAGGTCTGCGTGTAGGTTATGGCATTGGCAGTCCACAGTTGATTGCGATCATCAATGCGGTGAAAAATTCGGTCAATCCTTATAATGTGGATAGCTTGGCTGAGGAAATAGCAACAGTGGCGGTCAAGGATTGGTCTTATTATGAGAAATCTTGTCAGACTATTTGTCAGACCCGTGATTGGTTTGCTGGGGAATTGCAGGCGCTTGGCTTTGATGTTTTACCATCAAAAACTAATTTTGTCTTAGTTGAGCCAAAGGGGGTGACGGCGCAAGCTTTATTTAGCTACCTAGAAGCTCATAAAATCTATGTCCGTTATTTCCCGAAAGTTGATCGTATTAGCAATAAACTGCGTATTTCCATTGGAACTCAAGCAGAGATGGAAAGAGTCTTAGATGTGATAAAGGAGTTGGTTGAATGAAGAAGACGACTTTGCCGCTCGGCATGCACGATAAGCTTTTCAAGCGTGCGCGTGCCATGTATACCATTGAAAGGGATATTTCGGATCTTTTGATGTCTCAAGGGTTTAATCGTATTGAGACACCGACCTTAGAGCACTTTGAAGTTTTTTCTGATGAGGTTAGCACGACTCATTATAATCTTTTTGATAAACAGGGGGAATTGCTGAGCTTACGTCCAGATATTACCAGTCAAATTGGCCGTGTCATCGCTTCGACCAGAGTTCAGACACCGATTACTTTTTCTTACTCTGGGAAGGTTTTTAATTACAACGAAGAAATGCGGGGACTGTCTAACGAGCACACGCAAGCGGGAGTTGAGATTATCGGTTTTCCAGCTCAAGAAGCGCTACTTAAAGCTATTAAGACCGCTAAAGCTGCTCTAGATGTGGCTGGGCTTAAAAATTATCAGTTTGAATTTTCCCACGCTCGGATTTTACAGGTGGTTTTTGCTGAACTTGATTTATCTACCAGTGACAGTGATCTTTTGAGCAATTTGATTCGTGATAAAAATATAACGGGGCTCAATGAATTTACCAAGTGTCATCCTAGTGAGTTTGATGACTTGTTGAAAGAGTTGCCATTCTTGTTTGGTGAGAGTCAAACTGTGCTTAATCGAGCGCGTCAGTTGGTGCAAAACGAAGCTATCCTAGCGGCTCTTGATAGCTTGGAAATCCTTGTTTTATCCCTTACTCAGCATTTGCCTCAAACGACTGTAGATTTGGCGCAATTATCCACCATGCCCTACTATACTGGCGTTATGTTTAAGGTTTTTGGGGACAAGGTGCCCGACGCCTTTGTGTCAGGTGGGCGTTATGACAAGCTTTTCGAGCGCTTTGGTGCTCAAAAATTGACAGCGGTTGGCTGGGCCATTGATATTGATTCGGTTTACCAAGCCATTCGTGAAGATTTAGCATTTGGGGGTGTCGGCCATGACTAATCATCAAATCACTATTGCACTTACTAAGGGGCGTATCGAGAAAGATACAGTGACCTTGCTGGAAAAGGCAGGTTTTGATATGGCCTTTATGGCAGATAAGGGACGCAATTTGATTTTTGAAAGTCCGGATAAGAAATTCCGATTTTTATTGGTCAAGGCGCCTGATGTGACCACTTATGTGCGTCACGGTGTGGCTGATATTGGTGTGGTTGGCAAGGACGTCCTCATGGAACACCCGACGGGTTACCTTGAGATGCTAGATTTGAATTTCGGACTTTGTAAGTTTTCGGTTGCTTCCACGGATGATTATGAGCCTAATGATCACAAACGCAAACGGATTGCGACAAAGTATCCAACGGTAGCGACGGATTTCTTTAATGAACGGGGCGAAGATGTGGAAATTATTTCTATTCAAGGATCTGTTGAGATTGCTCCTGTCATTGGTTTAGCGGACGCCATTGTCGATATTGTAGAGACAGGAAGTACCTTGGTGGCCAACGGGCTCAAGGTTTACGAGGACATTTGCCGCATCTCTGCTCGGCTTATTGTAAACAAAGCTGCGCTGAAAAATAATCCCCAAGTCTTGCCCTTTATCCGCAAGATTGAAAGTATTGTAGGAAATGAGGAGGTACCCTTCCAATGAAACGATTAACTGGAACAAATGAAGAAATCGCTCAGCTTCTCTATCAGGAGCAGCTAGAGCTTTCCAAGCAAAACCTTGATGTTGAAGAAACAGTCCGTAGCATCATCGAGGATGTGAAGTCTCGTGGAGACCAAGCTCTTCGCGACTATTCTACCAAGTTTGATAAGGTAGAATTAGACAGTTTAGAAGTTGGACAAGGCTTGATTGACAAGGCTTTTGAGGAGGTTGATCGGGACGTTCTGATAGCTCTTGAAAATGCTAAGTCTAACATCGAATCCTATCATAGGCAGCAGCTTGAAGAGGGTTTTGAAGACCACCCTTTTGAAGGCGTTATCCGTGGTCAACTGATTCGACCAATCGAACGTGTCGGGGTCTACGTTCCAGGAGGAACGGCAGCCTATCCTTCGTCAGTTCTCATGAACGTCATCCCTGCTAAAATTGCTGGAGTTAAAGAAATCATCATGATTACACCGCCTCAAGAGCACTTTGTTCCTGCTATTTTGGTGGCGGCTAAATTGGCTGGTGTTGATAAGATTTACCAAGTCGGAGGTGCTCAAGGGATTGCTGCGCTGGCTTACGGGACAGAAACTCTTCCTAAGGTAGATAAAATCACTGGTCCTGGTAACATCTTCGTCGCCACTGCTAAGAAGCAGGTCTTCGGTATTGTTGGCATTGATATGATTGCTGGTCCATCAGAAATCGGTGTCATTGCTGATAAGTCTGCCAATGCCAAATATGTGGCAGCAGACCTCTTGTCACAAGCTGAGCACGATGTTCTTGCCCGCGCCATCTTGGTGACTGATTCGGAAGAATTGGCTGACGCTGTTGAAGTGGAAATTGAAAAACAATTGAAAGAGTTACCACGCGAAGCCATCGCAAGACCTTCGGTTGAAAATAATGGACGACTCATCATCACAAAAGATGCTGACAGCATGTTCGACCTCATGAATTTGGTAGCCCCAGAACACCTAGAGATTGCCATGGACAATGCCTATGACTATCTGGGGCGCATTGAAAATGCTGGCTCTATCTTCCTTGGGCACCACACAAGTGAACCTATCGGGGACTATTATGCAGGGACCAACCATGTCCTACCGACAACAGCAACTAGCCGCTTTTCATCAGCCTTAGGTGTTCATGATTTTATCAAACGCATTCAGTACACGCAATATTCAAAAGCAGCAGTTAATAAGGCTGAGAAGGATATTACAACCTTAGCCTATGCTGAAGGCTTACAAGCCCACGCCAAAGCCATTGAGGTGAGGAGAGACTAAAAAGAGCTGCTACCATGACAGCCATCTGTCAAATGCCCAAGACTAGCACCAGAAAAACGGAAAACAGTTACCCGCCATCTCATAAAAAATTAGAGTGATAAAAATAGGTAGGCATTAGCTTGCCTAAAATAAAAAGGAGCATACATGAGACAAGCAGAAATTGAACGCAATACTTTTGAAACCAAAATCAAGCTAGCCATTAATTTGGATGCCCAAGAGCCAGTTGATATTGATACTGGCGTTGGCTTTTTTGACCACATGTTGACCCTCTTTGCTCGCCACAGTCGTATGTCACTTGTGGTCAAAGCAGATGGCGACCTTCATGTTGATAGCCACCACACGGTTGAAGATGTGGGTATCGTGCTGGGTCAGGCCATCAAAGAAGCCTTGGGGGACAAGGCTGGTATCAACCGCTATGGAACGTCTTTTGTTCCTATGGACGAAACCCTTGGGATGGCAAGTCTTGACCTCTCAGGGCGCAGCTATTTAGTCTTTGATTGCCAATTTGACAATCCAAAACTGGGTAACTTTGACACAGAATTGGTAGAAGAATTCTTCCAAGCCCTTGCTTTCAACGTCCAAATGAACCTACACTTGAAAATCTTACACGGTAAAAATAACCACCACAAGTCAGAAAGTCTTTTCAAAGCGACTGGACGTGCTCTGCGCGAAGCCATTACCCTAAACCCAGAAATTAAGGGTGTCAATTCAACAAAAGGAATGCTCTAATATGCTAATTGTCATTGATTACGATGCTGGAAATACAGCCAATGTTTTACGAGCCTTGGATAAGCTGGGAGTTGAGGCTAAACTATCAGCCAATCCGCAGGATATCTTGTCAGCCTCTGGCTTGATTTTGCCGGGCGTTGGGGCTTATCCTGCGGCAATGGCAGAGCTGGAGAAGCGTGGCTTAGTAACTGCCATCAAGGAGGCCGTTGCCAATGGTGTTCCCCTTTTGGGTATCTGTTTGGGAATGCAAGTCTTGACTGAGATTGGACTTGAGCACCAAGAGACCAAGGGACTCGGTTTCATTCCAGGAGTCTGTCGCCACATCCCAGCAAGTAAAGACAAACCAGTACCCCACATGGGGTGGAATGACTTGAAGGTCAAACAAGGAACTGCCCTAACCGATGGGCTCGAAGGACAGGCTGTTTATTTTGTTCATTCTTATTACACAGATGTCCCAGCCGATTATATCGACGTAACAGCTGACTACTCCATTGAAGTACCAGCTATGATACACAAGGACAATGTCTATGGAGCCCAATTCCACCCAGAAAAATCAGGTGACATCGGATTGGGGATTATTGAAAAATTTGTGGAAATATGTAGAGATTAAAAAATAGAAAGGGAGGTTCGTTCAGATATTTTCTGAACTGAACCCGAGCTAAAAGCATCGAGAAAAAGATAAACTTCCTTGTGACCAAGGTCACTGCGGTAGCCTCCTATTTTCTTCTTGCTTTCTTAACGCTCTTGGTATCTTAATTATGCAAATTCTTCCTGCAATTGATATAAAAAACGGCAGAGCTGTCCGTCTTTTCAAAGGTGATTTCAGCCAGGAAACGGTTGTTAATCCCGATGTATTGGGGCAAGCCCGCATTTTTGCAGACGCTGGTATTGAATTCATCCATGTGGTTGACTTAGATGGTGCCCTGGATGGTAAAGCGACCAACCGTGATTTAATCGCAGCTCTTAAGGTTGCGACTGGTCTTGGTGTTGAGGTCGGGGGCGGCATCAGAACATTGGAACAAATCGAGGACTACCTGAATGTTGGCATTGACCGTGTGATTATTGGTTCCATGGCTGTGAAAAATCCTGATTTCGTTAAAGCTGCTTTGGATAAATTTGGTAGTGACAAGATTGTGGTTGGTATTGATGCCAAGGATGGATACGTTGCTACAGAAGGCTGGCTTGAAACCAGTACTGTTGACTACATCAGCTTGGCTAAGGAAATGGAAAAAATGGGTGTGGAACTCTTTGTCTACACGGATGTAGACCGTGATGGCACCCTGACTGGACCAAACTTTGATCACTATGAACGCTTGGTGGCTGAATTAACAACTGCTAAAGTCATCGCTTCAGGTGGCATAGCAGAGCTCAGCGATTTGACGAAACTCCAAGACATTGGCGTAGCGGGAACAATCGTTGGGAAAGCCTACTATAATGGTAACATTTCCCTTGATGAACTCAAGGAATTCGGAGGCTGATATGTTAAAAAAACGGATTATTCCCTGCCTGGATGTTAAGGATGGGCGAGTCGTTAAGGGGGTCAATTTTGTGAATTTGACCGATGTCGGTGACCCTGTCAATTCAGCTCGCGCCTACTATGAAGCTGGCTGTGATGAGTTGGTCTTCCTAGACATCACAGCCACCCATGAAGAGCGTGACACCACTGTCGAGATGGTTCGTCATGTGGCAGATCAGGTCTTCATTCCCTTTACTGTCGGAGGTGGCATCCGCTCCGTTGAAGACATGAACAAGATGCTAAAGGCAGGCGCAGATAAGGTGGCCGTCAATTCTTCAGCGGTTGCTAACCCGCAACTGATTAAGGAGTGCTCTGAGAAATTTGGAAATCAGTGTGTTGTGGCAGCCATCGATGCTCGAAAGGAAGCAGATGGTAGCTGGCATGTCTATGTGGCTGGTGGTCGCAAAGACACAGGTAAGGACCTGATTGAATGGGCTAAGGAAGTAGTCAGTCTTGGGGCTGGTGAAATCCTTCTGACTTCCATGGACAAGGATGGAACTAAGTCTGGCTTTGATCTTGATATGCTTAATGCCGTTGCTGCTGTGGTGGATGTTCCTATCATTGCCTCAGGTGGTGCTGGCAATATTGAGCACATGGTTGAAGTCTTCCAGAAAACCCCTGCCACAGGAGCTTTGGCAGCCTCTATTTTCCATTTTGGAGAAGTGGCTATCGCTGATACTAAAAAAGCTATGGCTGACGCGGGAATCGAGGTGCGCCTATGACAGCAATCAAACTAGATTTTGATAAGCAAGGTGGTTTAGTTCCTGTTATCGTAACTGACCATAAAAGTGGACAAGTCCTTATGCTGGCCTACATGAATGAAGAAAGTTATGAACTGACGTTGAAAACCAAGCAGATGCATTATTGGAGTCGCTCGCGCAATGAACTCTGGCACAAGGGAGCCACCTCAGGCCACTACCAGCATGTCAAGTCTATTAAAACTGACTGCGACCGAGACACTTTGCTTATCGCAGTTGAGCAAGAAGGTGCAGCCTGTCATACGGGGGCTTATTCCTGCTTTTTTGAGGAAATTTTATAGTATTGGAAATCTATTATGACTTTAGCTAGTATTGTGGAAAATATTTCAGTAGAAATTTGGAAGTGGATGTATCGTGCCCAAACGATTCATCATGGTACTGCACAGGAAACAGGGCTAACTTCTTATTTATTGTATAAAATTGTAGATAGTTGTAATTCAAGTAGTATTAAGAATACCGCCTTAATTTTGACATTTCAAAATACAGGTGACCCAGAAAAGGTAAGTGGCGCAGACTTTTTGTTCTTGTTGCATTGTAGTCAATGTGGTTTTCAAAGACTACACTTGGTACAGGCAAAAAAACTATATAATAACAGGCGAACAAATATCTCACCATGTGCTAATCGTTACAAAGCATTTAATCATATTGTTAACGGAAACCATCAGTGGTCTGTACTGATAAACTATGCCCAAAGAAAAGGGTATTCTCCATATTATTTGTTTTATAATACTGATTTTAGCGGTAGTAACCATATCAATAATGGATGTAACTGTCCGCTATTGCATAACTATTCAACAATTGATTCCCAATTTAGAAATAATAATGAAGAAATTTTTGGAACTTTGTTTACAGAGGCAAATGACTTGTACCCGTTTTTAAATACTAGTCCAAAATTTTCAGATATTGTTGACTGTAAGTCAACCAAGACACTACAAGAATATTTGAGACATTCTTGCTATAGGTCAAACATCAATCCAAATCAAATTTCAAGAGGTAATCAAAAAACTGGGGGAACTAATGGTCAAAGTGTTTCAAAGAATACAGGTTCTCGTGGGGATGAAATGTTGAATAGCAGTGAAAATAGGAACCTAAATGATTTTAAGGAGACGATAGGAGCTAAACTGGATTCTCAATCGAAAAACTTAATTGATAGAATTGAGAATATTGAAATAAAAGAGATTATCAGAACTGCTTGTTTGAACAATGAGATTGGCTTACCGTTGTTATTTCTAAGTCTAAATATGGAGGAAAACTAAGGTGATGAATATTTTATATAAAGAAGCGCTAAATCGTAAGAATAACCCTAAAGAGGGGTCTTATACCAACTACCTTTTCGACAAGGGCTTGGATAAGATTTTGAAAAAAGTTGGTGAAGAAGCGACTGAGGTTGTTATTGGAGCCAAAAATGCCGACAAGGAAGAGATTGCCAATGAAACCGCAGACCTTCTCTATCACTTGGCAGTCATGTTGGTAGAGACGGGCGTCACCATTGATGATGTCAATGCGGTTCTTGAAGCCCGTCAGGGAAAGAAAAGTAATGTTCATGACCGTAAAGAAGTAACTGATTATTAAAAATTGTATCTTTGAAAGTAGGTGATGGAGTTGATTTTTCGCATTCATCAAGATAATGAGGGCTTATCGGATTTTTTTGCTCAGGTTTTTGATGAACAGTTTGAACGAACCTTTCAAAATAAGAGACCTGACGATGCCCATGAACAGTTGAACTTTGTCCTTGAAGAGGCTGAGGAGATTGTAGCGGCAGCTTCTTGTGAAAGACTCTATGAAACTTTGAAAATCAATAATTTGGCTGTTGCATCCAGCCAGCAGAAACGAGGGTTGGGGAGTCAATTATTAGATAAAATCAAAAGTTATGCTCTCCATAATAAGATTAAGACCATTATTCTGACCACTAGATCTTATCAGGCTAAAGATTTCTACCTTCGACACGGTTTTGATATCTATGGAGCATTAGAAAATGTTCCTTTCGAAGGGGTTACAACCTATTATTTGACTTATATCCTTGAGCAAAACTAGCCTATGTGGCTAGTTTTTTGATTGAGGTATTGATAAGATTAGAAGTAGCGCATGCCTAATGTTCGTTTTTTGGTAATAATATTGTCTCTGAAACCTTTTTCATGATATAATGAAGGAGTATAGAAATGAGGAGGATGTAATGGAAGCGCTCAAAAAAATTGCTGGGGTGACAGCTGCCCAATATGTTAAAGATGGTATGATTGTTGGACTTGGAACGGGATCAACAGCTTATTATTTTGTGGAGGAAATTGGTCGCCGCATCAAAGAAGAGGGGCTTAATGTCATTGGTGTGACTACGTCAAGTGTGACCACGGCTCAGGCAGAAAGTCTGGGCATTCCACTTAAATCGGTTGATGATATTGACACTATTGATGTGACCGTTGATGGTGCTGATGAGGTTGACTCAGAATTTAATGGCATTAAAGGTGGCGGCGGAGCCCTTCTTATGGAAAAAATTGTAGCTACACCAACCAAAGACTATATATGGGTTGTCGATGAATCAAAAATGGTTGACACTTTAGGAGCTTTTAAACTTCCTGTTGAAGTGGTGCAATACGGTGCCGAGCGTCTTTTCCGTGACTTTTTGGCTAAAGGTTACAATCCCTCTTTCCGTGAAAAAGACGGGGTGCGCTTCATTACTGATATGAAAAATTTCATCATTGACCTTGATCTTGGGAAAATTGACAATCCAGTGGCTTTTGGAAATGAGCTAAAAGCCATGACAGGTGTAGTTGAGCACGGATTGTTCAATGGCATGGTCAATAAGGTTATTGTAGCTGGCAAAGATGGGGTTCGCATTTTAGAAGCTTAATTTACCAGAAAATCTTAACGTAAATCATTATTATAGGTTTTGGGTGCCAACCGTAACCACCCTAGATAGGAGACATTGTGTCTAAATTTAATCGTATTCACTTAGTCGTTTTGGATTCAGTCGGAATTGGCGCGGCTCCAGATGCTAATAATTTTGTAAACGCTGGTGTTCCAGATGGAGCATCAGATACTTTGGGACATATTTCCAAAACAGTTGGTCTTGATGTGCCAAGCATGGCTAAGATCGGTCTTGGAAATATCCCTCGCGAAACGCCTTTGAAAACCGTTCCTGCTGTTGATAATCCGACTGGCTATGTCACTAAGCTAGAGGAAGTGTCCCTTGGTAAGGACACCATGACAGGCCACTGGGAAATCATGGGTCTCAACATCACTGAGCCTTTCGATACTTTCTGGAATGGTTTTCCCGAGGAAATTCTGACTAAAATCGAAGAATTTTCTGGCCGTAAAGTCATTCGTGAAGCTAATAAACCTTACTCTGGAACCGCTGTTATTGATGACTTTGGCCCTCGCCAAATGGAAACGGGTGAGCTAATCATTTATACTTCAGCAGATCCAGTGCTTCAAATCGCAGCTCATGAAGATATCATTCCACTTGATGAACTTTACCGTATCTGCGAGTATGCACGTTCCATCACTCTAGAACGACCTGCATTACTTGGACGTATCATTGCCCGCCCATATGTGGGTGAGCCTGGTAACTTCACACGTACTGCTAATCGCCGTGACCTCGCTGTATCACCATTTGAGGACACTGTTTTGAATAAATTAGCAGATGCTGGTGTTCCGACTTATTCTGTCGGTAAAATTAGTGATATTTTCAACGGTTCTGGTATTACCAATGATATGGGACACAACAAATCAAATAGCCATGGTATCGATACCTTGATTAAGACCATGGGCTTGCCTGAGTTTGAAAAAGGTTTCTCATTTACTAACTTAGTTGATTTTGATGCTCTCTATGGTCATCGTCGCGATGCACATGGCTACCGTGACTGTTTACATGAATTTGATGCTCGCTTACCAGAAATTATCTCAGCTATGCGTGAAGATGATTTGCTTTTGATTACAGCTGACCATGGCAATGATCCGACTTACGCTGGGACAGATCACACCCGCGAGTATATCCCACTTTTGGCTTACAGCCCTGTTTTTTCAGGAAATGGAGTCATCCCACAAGGTCACTTCGCTGACATTTCTGCGACCATCGCAGAGAACTTCGGAGTGGATAAGGCTATGATTGGGGAATCATTCTTGGATCAATTGGTCTAATAGTGGGGATAGTTTTATGGATTTTTTTGAATCGTTGGGTAAAAATTTGAATGATTTTGGAAAGCAAGCTGGCGATTTAGTTAACAGCGCCAATGATATTGTTTCTAAACAATTGAATAATGTAAGTAATATTTCACAAGAAACCATGATGTCTACTTTGGATTGGGCATATAGCTCAACAATAAATGGTATTCCTGGGCAATCACGTTTGGATGAATTTGTTGCTGATTATATTAATAAGTATGATGAGGATACTGCAATAGAAAGACTTATTCAATTTCAAACAACTAAGGCGGCTACCTCAGGTTTTATAGCTGGTTTAGGAGGGGTTATCACTATGCCAATTGCTATACCGGCTAATATTGCTACAGTAATATTGTTTCAAATGAGAATGATAGCAGCTATTGCTCAAATAAGAGGATATGATGTAAAAAGTGACCAAGTTCAGTCTTTTGTATATGCTACTTTAGCTGGAACCTCTGTTTCTGAGATTGCAAAAAAAGCTGGTATTAATATTGGAAATAAGATAGCTATTGGTGTGATTAAGAAGATTCCGGGAAATTTATTAAAGAAAATTAACCAAGCAGTAGGATTCAGATTAGCTACAAAATTCGGAACCACTGGCGCAATAAATTTAGGGAAAATGGTTCCAGTTGTGGGGGGGATAATTGGTGGTACCTTTGATACTGCAACAACTTTGACCATTGCATCTCTCGCTAAGAAAACCTTTACCAGAGAAGGAATTGATTTCGGAGATGGAACAGTATTACCCAAAGATGTAACACCAAATGAATTTTAATTGAAATAAGAGGAATAATATTATGTCATTACTTGAAAATATTCGCGTTACTCAGGCTTACTTGGAAAGTAAAGGAATCAAGGAGCCGGAATTTGGTCTGATTTTGGGATCAGGTCTGGGTGAACTGGCTGACGAAGTGGAAAATGCCATTGTCATCGATTATGCAGATATTCCAAACTGGGGTAAATCAACCGTTGTTGGCCATGCTGGGAAACTGGTTTATGGGGATTTGGCAGGCCGCAAGGTCTTGGCTCTTCAAGGACGTTTCCATTTCTATGAAGGAAATCCAATGGAAGTCGTGACCTTCCCAGTCCGTGTCATGAAAGCCCTTGGCTGTCAAGGTGTTATTGTCACCAACGCTGCAGGTGGTATCGGCTACGGTCCAGGGACTTTGATGGCCATTACAGACCACATCAATCTGACTGGTCAAAATCCGCTGATTGGTGAAAACTTGGAAGATTTTGGCCCTCGTTTCCCTGATATGTCTGATGCCTACACCAAAGAATACCGCGAAAAAGCCCACGCTATTGCTGAAAAAATGGGTATCAAGCTGGACGACGGTGTCTATCTTGGTGTGACAGGTCCGACCTATGAAACCCCTGCTGAAATCCGTGCCTTCCAGACTATGGGAGCCCATGCTGTTGGTATGTCTACTGTGCCAGAAGTCATTGTGGCAGCCCATTCTGGGCTCAAGGTCTTGGGAATCTCAGCCATTACCAACTTTGCGGCTGGCTTCCAATCCGAGCTTAATCACGAAGAAGTGGTCGAAGTCACTCAACAAATCAAAGGCAACTTCAAAGGCCTTATTAAGGCTATCTTAGCGGAGTTGTAAACTAACACAAAGTGAAGTTGTTCAAGTTCATTGCGTTTGAACTTGAACTCTCCTTTTATCAGTTTTCAAAACGAAAGGTAATAATAAATGTCTATCCATATTGCTGCTAAACCTGGTGATATCGCCGATAAAATCTTGCTGCCAGGAGATCCCTTGCGTGCTAAATTTATTGCAGAAAATTTCCTTGAAGATGCTGTCTGCTTCAACGAAGTCCGCAACATGTTTGGCTATACTGGTACTTATAAAGGTCACCGTGTTTCTGTCATGGGTACGGGTATGGGGATGCCCTCTATTTCCATTTATGCGCGTGAATTAATTGTTGACTATGGCGTGAAGAAATTGATTCGTGTGGGAACTGCCGGATCCATTGATCCTAATGTCCATGTTCGTGAGTTGGTTCTAGCGCAAGCTGCTGCCACCAATTCAAATATTATCCGCAATGATTTTCCAGAATATGATTTTCCCCAAATCGCAGACTTTGGTCTTCTTGATACAGCTTATCATATTGCTAAAGACATGGGAATGACGACTCACGTTGGTTCTGTGCTGTCCTCTGATGTTTTCTACTCAAACATGCCAGAGCGCAACATGAAGTTGGGTGAACTTGGTGTTAAAGCCATTGAAATGGAGGCCGCAGCTCTCTACTATCTGGCTGCTCAGCACGGTGTCAAAGCTCTCGGTATCATGACCATCAGCGACAGCCTTGTTCACCTAGAGGAAGATACGACTGCCGAAGAACGTCAAAACACCTTTACAGACATGATGAAAGTGGGTCTAGAGACCCTGATTGCCAATGACTAATGAAACCTTAAGTCTGCTTTTGGATCTCTATGCTTATCATCAGGCTTGGAAAATTGCAGAGCAGACCAGCATGTTATCTCCTGACAGCCAGCTTCTTCTAGAAATGTTAAAAGAGCGCCGCGAGCTCAATGTTGCCTATCTTTTTGAGCGCGAAAGTGAGATTCGCCAAATTGAAGCTATCTACCAACTCAGCCTTTTACCAAACAACTATGAGGAAGAACTTCTGGCTAATTACATCATGGATTTAGAAGCCAAGGTCAAAAACGCCAACATCATTGACTTTGTGCGTGCGGTTAGCCCGATTTTATATCGCCTCTTTTTGCGTTTGGCTCAACAGAAGGTACCGGATTTAAGGCAGTTTATTCACGATACCAAATCTGACCAGTATGACAGTTGGAAATTTGACGAGATGAAGCATTCAGATAACATCTTCATTCAGGCTTTCGTGTCAGAGCGTCGCGACAGTAAGGTGACCACGAAAAGTTTGGCAGACTTGATTGATGTCACGGACTTTCCGCAGACGATTAAGGATACTGTTGCTCAGCTTCGTCAGTTGGAAAAAGCGGTGCGAAATCCGCTGGCTCATCTGATTAAGCCTTTTGATGAAGAGGAACTCCATCGAACCGCTAATTTTTCGTCTCAGATTTTTTTAGAGAAAATTATTTTCCTAGCTCAGCAGGCTGGTGTTATTTATGAGACAGAAGAATTTTACTATGATAAGGTCAATCAGTTGATTAAAGCTCAGCTTTTATCATAGAAATAAAAGGGAGTCCTTGGCACTAGCTCCATTATTGGAGGTTAGTGCCAAGGACTTCCTTTTTGTGTTTATACTCTTCGAAAATCAAAATTATCCGTTGTCAACTTGTCTTGATGAACTCAAGTTCTATCGTCGGCTTCGTTTCCTAGGCTACTTTTGATTTTCATTGAGTATTAATGAAAATCAAATAGAGTCTGTCAATCAAATTTGACTTCTTCTAAAAGATACTGAATAAATTTCTCGCCCATGTTTGAGAGGTTGGCCTTTTCGTGTTGGATGTAAACTAGCTCAATCTCGTCATCAACATTAAGTGGAATGGAAGCAATATTATCGCCATTGAGGTTACTATTGAGGATACCTGTAGCGATTGTATAGCCATCTAGACCAATTAAGAGATTGAAAAGAGTCGCGCGGTCAGATACAACGATTGATTTTTTGTGAGGAATCTGTGATAAAATTTCTTCTGCAAAGTAGAAGGAGTTATGAATTCCCTGGTCGTAGGAGAAGTAAGGGAATTCTTCCAAATCTTCTAAGTTGACTAATTCTTTTTGAGCCAAGGGATGGGTTTTTGAAACAAAAATATGAGGTTGAGCTGTAAAGAGTGGTGTATAGCTTAGGCGATTATCGTCCAGCATCTTAGTTAGCACATCACGGTTATAATTATTGAGAAAGAGAACGCCTACCTCTGAACGAAAATTTTTCACATCATCAATGATTTCCCAAGTTCTCGTCTCACGTAGAAAGAGCTCGTAGCGACTCATGTCTGTTCCTTTAAGGAGTGAGACAAAGGCATTGACCACAAAGGCATAGTGCTGTGATGACACAGAAAAGAGTTCGCGATTGGCCGTAGGATTTTTGTAACGTTCTTCAAGAAGTGATGTTTGCTCTACAACTTGACGAGCGTAGGAGAGAAATTCCACTCCGTCTTTTGTCAGGGTGATGCCTTTAGGATTACGAATGAAAATATCAATGCCCATCTCACGTTCTAAGTCACGCACAGCATTTGACAGACTCGGTTGGGTGATGTAGAGTTGTTTGGCCGCTTCGTTCATAGAGCCAGTTTCTACGATTTTGATAATGTAGTGGAGTTGTTGAATCCGCATTAGTTTAACCTCATGCTTTCAATTTTTTCTTTAGTAGGTGTGACCCGCAAGGTTTTTTGCCCTGTATAGGTTACAAATCCAGGCTTTCCGCCACTTGGCTTGTTGAGTTTTTTTGCTTCAATCATATCGACCTGAACGAGATTGGATAAGCGTGCTTTGGAATAATAGGCCGCAAGCTCAGCAGCATCTGTTTTGACCTCATCAGAAGGATTAAGATTGTCCTTAATGATGACATGGGATCCAGGAATATCCTTGGCGTGGAACCACAGTTCTCCTTTCTTAGCCATCTTAAAAGTCAATTCTTCATTTTGTAGATTATTACGACCGACCATGATGATGGTCTTGCCGTCTGAAGCCAGATATTGCTCTGGTTTTTTACGCTTATGACGCTTGTCCGTAGCACGTCGTTTCATAAAACCTGCTTGAACAAGTTCCTCACGGATGTCTTCAATTTCATCCATGTTAGCTTGGGAGAGATTGTAGTCTACCGATTCAAAATACTCAATAGTCTGCCTGGTGTCTTCTATTAAGCCAGTCAGGTGCTTGACCGCCTCTTTCAGTTTCTGATATTTTTTAAAATAGCGCTGGGCATTCTGGTTTGGCGTCAGTGCGACATCAAGAGCGATCCTTATTTTTTCTCCTGTGTAGTAGTTGTCCAGCACCACAGAGTCTTTATTGTTGGGCACCAAACTCAAATAAGTGGTCAGAAGCTCCCCTTTTTGGCGAAATTCTTCAGCATTTTCAGTAGCTGCAAGCTCGACCTCTTGCTTGCTAAGTTTTTTACGATTTTTCTCGAGCTCATTTTGCACGCGGTGAAGCAGGTCACTAGCCTGCTGGGCAATCCTGTCCCGCTCAGCTTTTTCCCCGTAGAAAAAGTCCATTAGCTCAGATAGGGTTTCAAAACTCTGTATGCTATCGGAAAATGGCAGAGCAGCAAAACTTTTCTCAGTCAGGCTCGGCTGAGTTTTTTGAGCAAAGAAAGTTCGGAACTTTTTGAGCTTGTCCTCCCCTAGCTGTGCAGCTAATTGACTGGCGGTATCGCGACCAAGCCCCTGAAAGAGTTTTTGCAGATTCTTAGGTGACAGATCCTCTGTCTGCAAGAGTTCAAAGAGCTTTGTATCTGAGATGTCAAAAGGATTTTGCGCGTCAGTTTTTGGCGGTGCAATATAGGTCGAACCAGGCAAGATGGTACGATAGGAGTTCTGTGAAAAACCAACGTGCTTGATAGATTCAATGATTTTGTTCTCGTTCCGATCGATCAAGATGATGTTAGAATGTTTACCCATGATTTCCATGATAAGAGTGACCTTGATGGCATCACCGATTTCATTTTTGTTGGAGACCGAAATTTCAAGAATGCGATCATTTTCAACTTGTTGAATATCCTCGATAACGGCACCTTGTAAGTACTTGCGCATTATCATAGTATAGGTGTTGGGATTCTGCGGATTTTGAAAATCAGCTTTGGTCGTTTGAATCCGTCCAAAGACTGGATGAGCTGATAAGAGAAGTTTATAATTTTGACGATTATTGCGAACGGTTAAAACCAGTTCCCGCTCAAAAGGTTGATTGACCTTCTGAATCCGTCCCAAAAGGACTTGTTCACGCAGTTCTTGTGTTAAATGATGGAGAAAAAAGCCGTCGAATGACATGGGTCTTCCTTTCTTTTCGTGTTTCTAAAATTCAGATTGTCGCACGTGCTATTATACCAAAAAGTAACATAAAATTCTGCTTTGACAAGTTCGAACAATTACGGTATAATACCCCAAACGTTAATAAACCTTTAAGACGTCCAGAGAGGCGGCAAGGTAGAAAAAGCGCTAAATTCAGTTAAGATTTTAGGCTGTTTTTGTGCGCCAGCGACCTTGTTCTCATGGACAAGGTCTTTTTTTGCATAAAGAAAGTGAGGTAAGGATGGGTTCGGCATTTTGTAAAAAATCAGTTTTGAAAGAAGATATGACTATTGTCAGTCAAAGAGAGATTGCTCCAAAGATTTTTGAAATGGTGCTTTCAGGAAAGATGGTTGAGGAGATGAGAGCAGGACAGTTTTTGCATCTGAGGGTTCCAGACCCTTCGAAATTGCTGCGCCGTCCAATTTCTATCTCTGAGATTGACAGGGAAATGGGCAGAGCGACGCTCATCTATCGAGTGGAGGGGGCTGGAACGGAAGTTTTGTCAAAACTTACGACTGGCGACCGAGTTGATACCATGGGACCTCAGGGGAATGGTTTTGATTTATCGGTTATCAGCAAAGATCAGACAGCGCTCCTGATTGGTGGTGGCATTGGTGTTCCACCTTTACTTGAGACGGCTAAACAGTTGGCAGCTAAAGGGGTTAAAGTGACTTCAGTCATCGGCTTTGCCCATAAAGAGGCTGTGATTTTAGAAGAAAAGCTGCGCCAATACGGTGATGTTTTTGTCACAACTGATGACGGTTCCTACGGTATCAAAGGTTATGTGTCCACTATCATCGATGGTTTTGATTGGGTGGCGGACGCCATTTATGCCTGCGGTGCACCAGGCATGCTCAACTATGTAGACAAAAAATTTGAAAAGCATCCACATGCCTTCATATCTATGGAAGAACGCATGGCCTGCGGTATGGGGGCCTGTTACGCTTGCGTTGTTCCACTCAAAAATGCCACCGAATCTGCTAATAAACGTGTCTGTGAGGACGGCCCTGTCTTTCCTACAGGCACTATCGTCTTATAGGAGCTTACTATGACTGACAATCGTTTGAACATTTCCCTACCAGGACTTGACCTGAAAAATCCTATCATTCCAGCTTCTGGCTGTTTTGGTTTTGGACAAGAGTATGCCAAATATTACGACTTAAACAAACTCGGCTCTATCATGATTAAGGCAACGACCCGTGAACCACGATTTGGAAATCCTACGCCTCGAGTTGCCGAGACACCGTCTGGTATGCTCAATGCTATTGGCCTTCAAAATCCAGGTGTTGATGCTGTCCTATCTGAAAAACTGCCTTGGTTAGCGCAGCATTTTCCAGACCTTCCCATCATCGCCAATGTGGCAGGTTTTTCAAATGAGGAATATGCCTATGTGTCTGCTCAGATTTCCAAAGCGCCAAATGTCAAAGCTATTGAACTCAATATTTCCTGTCCCAACGTGGATCATGGCAATGCAGGGCTGCTAATTGGACAAGTCCCAGAATTAGCTTACGCGGCGGTCAAGGCAGCCGTTGAAGTGTCTGAAGTGCCAGTCTATGTTAAGCTGACCCCAAGTGTTGCCGATATAACAACGGTCGCAAGAGCTGTTGAAGATGCGGGGGCAAGCGGTCTAACCATGATAAATACCTTGGTCGGCACACGCTTTGATTTGAAAACGCGAAAACCCATCATTGCCAATGGTCAGGGTGGGATGTCCGGTCCGGCAGTTTTTCCTGTAGCTCTCAAACTTATCCGCCAAGTTGCACTTTCAACCGACCTTCCCATCATTGGTATGGGAGGTGTGGATTCGGCTCAAGCTGCGCTTGAAATGATGATTGCAGGTGCCTCAGCTATTGGGGTGGGAACTGCTAATTTCACAGATCCGTTTGCCTGTCCAAACATCATCGCTGACCTACCAAAGGTGATGGATAAGTATGGCATAAGTGACTTAGAAAGTCTCCGAAGAGAGGTTCACCAAGAGATAAAGCGTTAAAATTTCTCATAATTGCCAAAAAATTTAGAAAATTTATGATAAAGGGCTTGCAATTTCAAAAAATTAAGTTATAATTAAGAAAATCAAACATGAAAGGAAGCTAAGACATGAAAACATTCACATCTGCAAACTGGCAAAGCTGGCGTCTGTAAAGTTGTGTTTATGTTTTGGCATAGATACGACTTTTGGAGTACTTCAAAAAAGTATCTGTGCCGCTTGTCTTGGGTTTATCCATAAAAGAAAAGCGTCATAGGAAACTAGGCGCTTTTTTGCATACCTCCTTTATCATTAATCGATAGCCTAGTCTCAACAAAGAAAGAAGGAAAAGTTATGACAGAAAAAGGTTTTTACGGTGAATTTGGTGGTTCTTTTGTTTCAGAAGAAATTCAAACATTGCTTAATGAACTAGAAGAAGTATTTGAAAAGTATCGAAATGATGAAGACTTTTTAGCTGAGTATCAATATTACCTGACGGATTATTCGGGTCGAGAAACCCCGCTCTACTTTGCAGAAAGTTTGAGTAATCATCTTGGTGGTGCCAAAATTTATCTAAAACGTGAAGATTTAAATCACTTAGGCTCACACAAGTTAAATAACGTTTTAGGGCAAATTCTCCTAGCAAAACGCATGGGTAAGACCCGTGTGATTGCTGAGACAGGTGCAGGTCAACATGGTGTAGCAACAGCGGCAGCAGCAGCCAAATTCGGCATGGCCTGTGATGTCTACATGGGTGCTGAGGATGTGAAACGCCAACGCCTCAACGTTTTCCGCATGGAAATGATGGGAGCTAGGGTACACGCGGTTGAAGCTGGTACAGCTACTCTTAAAGAAGCAGTAGATGCTGCTTTTGCTGCATGGATGGCTGATTTGGATGCCTTCTATGTACTTGGCTCTGCAGTTGGACCACACCCTTACCCTAGTATCGTGCATGAATTCCAAAAAATCATTTCTGAAGAATCTCGTCAACAGATTTTGGACAAGGAAGGTCGTCTTCCAGATGCAGTCATTGCCTGTGTCGGTGGTGGTTCAAATGCTATTGGAGCCTTCTCACAATATGTTGCTGATGAAACTGTAGCTTTGATTGGAGTTGAAGCGGCTGGACACGGTGTTGACACGGAGAAACACGCTGCAACCATGACCAAGGGAAGTGTTGGCATCATTGATGGGATGAAGACCATTGCCCTTTTTGAAAAGGATGGCTCTGTCGCACCTGTGTACTCCATTTCAGCAGGTTTGGATTATCCAGGAGTTGGTCCAGAGCACGCATTTTTGAGAGAGAGTGGTCGTGTCACTTATGTACCTGCTACAGATGATGAAGCGGTTCAAGCTCTGCTTTTGCTCTCAAAAACGGAGGGAATAATCCCAGCTATTGAAAGTTCCCATGCCCTAGCAGAAGCTATCAAACGGGCTCCTCAGATGACTAAGGATCAAATTATTATTGTAAACCTCTCTGGACGTGGTGACAAAGACGTTGCAGCTATTGCAGATTATTTAGAAAATAAATAGGAGAACAGGATGAAAAATAAAGGACTTATCGGGACACTTATTGCCATTGCGCTTCTGGTTGGCTTTTCGTTTATTTCTAAGGGAAATGGCGGAGCTGAAAAAGCGTCAAAAAATCAGGTGGTTAAAATTGGTATTTTACAGTTTGTTACCCATGATGCTCTGGATGCTATTAACCAAGGAATCGTCGATGGTTTGGCTGACGCGGGATATGAAGGAGCGACAGTTGAGCTGACGCAGATGAATGCAGAGGCAGATCAAAGCAAAATCAAAACGATGTCAGATCAACTGGTTAAAGATAACGACTTAGTTATCGGAATTGCGACGCCAGCGGCACAAGGTCTAGCTAACGCAACCAGTGACATCCCAGTAGTTATGGGAGCCATTTCTGACCCAGTCGGTGCAAAATTGGTCAAAAATTTAGACAAACCGGAAGCAAACGTTACGGGAACCTCAAACCAAGTGCCTATCAAACAAGGGGTGGAGCTCATCAAACAAGTCACTCCTAATGTAAAAAAAGTGGGTGTCCTTTACGCAAGTAGCGAGGATAATTCTGTGTCGCAAGTTAAAGCTTTCAAAGAATTTGCGACTGAAGTTGGCATAGAAGTTATTGACTTTGCTGTGCCATCAAGTAATGACATCGCTGCGACCATGAGCGTAGCTGTAGGTAAGGTAGATGCCATCTTTGTTCCTCAAGATAACACTATTGCGTCAGCTTTTCCAACTGTCATCAGCGCGACCAACCAAGCTAAGATTCCGGTTTATTCTAGCGTTGATACCATGGTTGCTCAAGGCAGTCTAGCTGCTATTTCTCAAAGCCAATATGAACTTGGCCGTGAAACTGCTAAAATTGCTGTCAAACTTTTGGCGGGTCAAGAGGTAAAAAATGTTCCAGTCAATGTCATTGATACTGGGACACCGATTGTCAATCCTAAGGCAGCCGAGCTTTTAGGGATCAGCCTTCCGAAAGAGGTTCTGGAACAAGCGGATGTTCTTGAGACGTCAGAGTAAGGTCAGTTTGTTCCTCATTTTTTAAATAATAAGCAAAATTTAACAGAAAGGATTGCTCGGCTTATTCCTCTGAGCTGGGCAGGGGACTGAGTTTTGTCCCTAATATCTTCATTATGATTATTTCAGCCGTATCGCAGGGGCTTCTGTATGGTATTTTAGGATTAGGTATTTACCTGACTTTTAGGATTTTAAACTTTCCAGATATGACAACGGAGGGCTCCTTTCCACTTGGAGCAGCAGTGACAGTCACTCTGATAAATCAGCAGGTTCACCCTTTGTTGGCGACGCTGGCTGGTATGTTGGTGGGGTGTTTGGCTGGTTTGGTGACAGGGCTTCTTTATACCAAAGGGAAAATTCCGACAATCTTATCAGGGATTTTAGTCATGACTTCTGCTAATTCAATCATGCTTATGGTGATGGGTAGAGCAAACTTGGGACTTTTGGGAAAGAAAACCCTGGTTGATTTGTTGCCTTTCAGTAAAGACGCTAATTTTCTAGTGCTTGGCTTGGTTTCTGTTGCTCTGGTGATTGCCTGTTTGATTTTCTTTTTGCACACGCGACTAGGACAGGCTTATATCGCTACGGGAGATAACCGCGATATGGCAAAGAGCTTTGGTATCAACACGGATGGTATGGAAGTGATGGGTTTGGTCGTTTCAAATGGAATCATTGCACTGTCTGGTGCTTTGATTGCTCAGCAAGATGGCTACGCGGACGTTCAAAAGGGGATTGGTATTATCGTTGTCGGTCTAGCAAGCATTATCATTGGGGAAGTTCTTTATAACAATTTAACCTTATTAGAACGCCTCATTGCCATTGTGGTAGGAAGTATCTTGTACTGGGCTTTGATTACGACGATTCTTGCTCTTGGTTTTAACAGTAACTACCTTAAAATATATAGCGCCATCGTACTTGCGCTCTGCTTGATTTTCCCAACTCTTAAAGCAAAATTTTTCAAAGGAGTGACCTTATCACGATGACAAAAATTGTAGAACTCAAAAATGCAACGGTCCGTGTCAACAACGGTTTTGATGACTTTAAGACGATTTTAGATGATGTTAGTCTGGATATTTACGAACATGATTTTCTAACCATTTTGGGTGGCAACGGCGCTGGTAAGTCAACTCTCTTTAACGTGATTGCTGGGACACTTATGCTAACAAGCGGAAGTATCCTTATCATGGGTGAGGATGTGACCAATTTGCCTGCGGAAAAGCGCGCCAAATACCTATCACGTGTTTTTCAGGATCCTAAAATGGGAACGGCCCCTCGTATGACTGTTGCTGAAAATCTTCTCATTGCCAAGTATCGTGGTGAGAAGCGCAGCCTTTTGCCAAGAAAAATCCACGACTTTTCTGAGGAATTTTTACGCCTTTTGGCTAAAACTGGCAACGGATTGGAGCGTCATTTGAATACGCCAGCAGGTCTTCTATCTGGAGGTCAAAGGCAGGCGCTCAGTCTTTTGATGGCAACATTGAAACGCCCAGAACTTTTGCTTCTGGATGAACACACCGCTGCCCTTGACCCCAAGACCTCATCTTCCCTCATGGCCTTGACTGACACCTTTGTGAATCAAGATCAGCTGACTGCGCTCATGATAACCCACCGTATGGAGGACGCTCTTACTTATGGTAATCGGGTTTTGGTTATGAAGGATGGAAAAATTATCAAAGAGGTGTCAGCAATCGAAAAAGCTCAAATGACTATTGCTGATTACTACAAAATATTTGAATAAGAAAACAGGTCTGTCTTTGGCAGACTTTTTACATCTCTTTTCAGAAAAAAATCACTAAATATGGTATAATACAATGGACTGTAATTCGACTTACCAACCACTTTCTACGTGGACGTAAGGAACGTTTGTAAACTTATTTAACTAATTTAACGAGAAAGGAGAGTTTAGTTAGTAACTCTAACTGAACGGGGAACCTTTGGCATTTGTAGTAAACATAGATTAGGAAATCCAAAGTTCCCTTGTATCTCAACATATGAGTGACATTAAAATTATTGCTTTAGGTGGAGTTCGTGAAAACGGGAAAAACTTTTACCTGGCTGAAGTCAACGAATCCATTTTTATTTTGGATGCTGGTCTTAAATACCCAGAAAATGAGCAACTGGGGGTTGACGTGGTTATCCCAAATCTGGAATACTTAGTGGAAAATAAGGAACGTGTGCAGGGCGTTTTCTTGACACACGGACATGCCGATGCAATCGGAGCTTTACCTTATCTCTTGCAAGAAGTTAAGGTTCCTATTTTTGGTTCGGAATTGACCATTGAACTAGCAAAATTGATGGTTAAAAATAACAATGCAACTAAGAAGTTCAACAATTTCCATGTGGTTGACAGTGCAACTGAAATTGAGTTTAAAGATGCGACAATTTCATTCTTTAAAACCACTCACTCTATCCCTGAGAGCTTGGGTATTGTCGTGGGGACTGATCGGGGAAATATCGTCTATACAGGCGACTTCAAGTTTGATCAGGCTGCACGCAAATTTTATGAAACCGATTTAGGGCGTCTGGCTGAAATCGGGCGTGAAGGCGTCCTTGCCTTACTGTCAGACTCTGCCAATGCAAGTAGTACGGCTCAAGTTGCTAGCGAGGCTGAGGTTGGGGTTGAGATGAATAATGTCATCGAAGAAGCGCAGGGACGCGTTATTGTGGCTGCGGTTGCTTCCAACTTGGTTCGTATTCAGCAGGTCTTCGATGCAGCTGCTCGTTTTGGTCGGAGAGTTGTTCTGACTGGTTTTGACGTTGAGAATATTGTTCGAACAGCCATTAAACTAAAAAAATTATCGGTTTTTAATGACCGTTTGATTATCAAAGCCAAAGACATGAACCAGTACGAGGATCATGAGTTGATTATCCTTGAGACAGGACGTATGGGTGAGCCAATCAATGGTTTGCAAAAAATGGCACTTGGTCGCCATCGCTATGTTCACATCAAGGATGGAGACTTGGTTTATATCGTAACTACTCCAAGTATCGCTAAGGAAGCAATGGTGGCGCGTGTCAACAACCTAATTTACAAGGCCGGCGGTTCGGTCAAGATGATTACGCAAAATTTGCGCGTGTCGGGTCATGCTAATGGTCGTGATTTGCAACTGATGATGAACCTGATAAAACCAAAATACCTCTTCCCGATTCAAGGAGAATACCGTGATTTAGCTGCCCATGCTAAATTAGCCGAGGAAATTGGAATCCTTCCAGAAAACATTTACATCGTGAAACGCGGTGATATTATGCACCTGTCCGACCAAGGATTTCTCCATGAGGGAGGTGTCCCAGCAGCAGATGTTATGATTGATGGAAATGCTATCGGTGATGTGGGTAATATCGTCTTGCGTGATCGCAAAATCTTGTCAGAAGATGGCATTTTTATCGTTGCTTTAACGGTCAACAAACGCCATAAGAAAATCATTTCAAAAGCAAGGGTTCACACACGCGGTTTTGTCTATGTCAAGAAAAGTCGTGATATTATGCGAGAATCTGCTGAATTGGTCAATACCACAGTTGAAAATTATCTAGCTAAGGACAACTTTGATTGGCCAGAATTGAAGGCAGCGGTTCGCGATGACCTCAGTAAATTCCTTTTTGATCAGACAAAACGTCGCCCAGCGGTGCTACCTGTTATCATGGAAGTGCGCTAAATCATTGGCAAACAGTGCCTAAGGTAAGGCTGTTTTCTTGAAAAGAAAGAGGGAAATATGGCTACATTTGAAATAGAATATCAATCAGCTGTGCTGGATATGGTGCGCCATGTGTCGGTCATTTATCCAGATGCGGCTGAGGTAACAGCAGAAGAAGCTGCATCAAGGGATATCCCTGTGCTTTATCTCTTACACGGAATGGGTGGAAATGAGGACTCGTGGCGTAAACGAACTGCCATTGAACGCCTTTTACGTCATACCAATCTAATTGTCGTAATGCCGACAACCGATTTGGGCTGGTACACCAATACGACCTATGGACTCAATTACTACGATGCTATCGCAAAAGAATTACCTAGGGTTATGCAGCGTTTCTTTCCTAATATGACGACAAAGCGGGATAAAACCTTTATTGCAGGGCTTTCTATGGGTGGGTATGGTGCTTTTAAAATTGCCTTATCTACAAATCAATACAGTTGGGCGGGCTCATTTTCAGGTGCCATTGGAATTGGTTTGGACCAGCAAGACTTAACGCATGCAACTGGTGCAGAGGGAGCTTATTGGAAGGGCGTATTTGGCGATATCAGTCAAATATCAACATCTGAACATGTCTTAACAAACCTTATAAAAGACCATGATAAGAAAACGAAATTCTATGCTTGGTGTGGTGAGGAGGATTTCCTTTATCAGGCGAACCAAGTTGCAGTACAGCAGTTTAAGAAAGCAGGTCTTGATTTAAGCTATGCACATGCACCAGGTAAGCACGAATGGTACTACTGGGAAAAACAATTAGAAGTTTTCTTGGAAATGCTACCGATTGCATACGTCAAAGAGGAGAGATTAAGTTAAAGTGTACACAGTGAAAAGAATTCACTAGAAGCCTTAAGGAAATTTTCGTGTGTCTAAAATTTCAGGCTCTATAATCTCCATGATAGTTTTGGTTTATCCACTATAGAAATTATAGAGCTCTTATTCAAATCTTATCTTCTTGTCGACTTAAATCGATTGTAGATAGAAATAGTCTACCGTTATTTTTTGATTCTTATCTAGTATCTCTTTGAGAAGTTATGTAAAGGATTTTCATCCAGATAAAAGCAGAGAAAACTTGTTTTTTTCCTGCTTTTTTTATATAATTATTAACTATCAAGGGAGTAGCAGACGGGAGAGCCCGTGATTATGTCGTCACTACGAAAATGATTTTCCGGCATGATCTTAAACAGCGAGACTTGTTCAAAAATCAAACAGGTTTTTTTATTTGGAAAAACCAAGGGAGGAGACATTATGTCTAAAGAACAAAAACGTCAGGCGTATTTTACGCAGACGGAAGATGCTGTGCTTTCAGCCTTGCAGACATCTAAAAAGGGTTTGTCAAGCGAAGAAGCAGCAAATCGCTTGAGCCAGTATGGCCACAATGAGCTTGATGAGGGTGAGAAACGCACCATCTGGCAGAAATTTCTGGACCAATTCAAGGATTTGATGATTATCATCTTGCTAGCCGCTGCTGTCCTTTCTGTAATCACAGAAGGAACAGAAGGAATGACTGACGCCATTATTATTCTTTTGGTTGTTGTCCTAAATGCTGGTTTTGGGGTTTATCAAGAGGGTAAGGCTGAAGCTGCTATTGATGCTCTCAAATCCATGTCCAGTCCTGTCGCACGTGTTCGCCGTGATGGCCATGTTAAGGAAGTTGATTCAAAAGAGTTGGTTCCAGGTGACGTTGTTATGCTTGAAGCAGGTGACGTTGTCCCTGCAGATATGCGCCTTTTAGAGGCTGCGTCTCTTAAAATCGAGGAAGCTGCATTGACAGGAGAATCTGTTCCTGTTGAAAAAAATCTTGATGTAACCCTCAAAGAAGATGCAGGTCTTGGTGACCGTGTTAATATGGGGTATCAAAACTCAAATGTTACTTATGGCCGTGGTATAGGGGTTGTTACCAATACGGGTATGTACACAGAAGTAGGTCATATTGCCAGCATGCTGGCAAACGCAGAAGAAACGGATACGCCACTCAAGCAAAACCTGCATCACTTGTCTAAGATTTTGACTTATGCCGTTCTTGTCATTGCAGCAATTACCTTTGTGGTTTCTGTTTTCGTTCGTAAGGAAGCTCCGCTTGCAGCCCTTATGACAGCAGTTGCCCTTGCTGTAGCAGCTATTCCAGAAGGGTTGCCTGCGGTTGTTACCATCGTTTTATCCATGGGAACACAGGTTCTTGCCAAACGCAATTCCATCATTCGTCAGCTTCCAGCTGTTGAGACACTTGGTTCTACAGAAATTATTGCCTCAGACAAGACAGGTACCTTGACTATGAACCAAATGACCGTTGAAAAAGTTTACTACAACGGACAAGTTTTTGATGCGACAGATGACATTGCTAAAGATAACATGACTCTTCGTGTCATGAACTTTGCTAACGATACCAAAGTTGACCAAAATGGCAAACTGATTGGTGATCCAACAGAGACAGCACTGGTACAGTTTGGTTTTGACCATACTTTTGATGTTCGTGAAGCTCTTAAAGCTGAGCCTCGTGTGGCTGAATTGCCATTTGACTCAGAGCGTAAGCTTATGTCAACCATTCATAAGATGGCTGATAATCAATTTTTGGTAGCTGTAAAAGGTGCCCCAGACCAATTGCTTAAACGTGTGACTCAAATCGAGGAGAACGGTACAATCCGTCCTATTACTGACGCGGATAAAGCAGCAATCCTCGCAACTAATAAATCTTTGGCTAAAGAAGCTCTTCGTGTCCTCATGATGGCTTATAAGTATGAGACAAGCGTTCCAACGCTTGAAACAGAGGTTGTTGAAAATAATCTTATTTTTGCTGGTTTGGTTGGTATGATTGACCCAGAACGTCCAGAAGCAGCGCAAGCAGTTCAAGTGGCTAAAGAGGCTGGTATCCGTCCAATCATGATTACAGGGGACCACCAAGATACAGCGGAAGCTATTGCCAAACGTCTTGGGATCATCGACCCTAACGATACGGAAGACCATGTTTTCACGGGTGCTGAACTTAATGAATTGTCTGATGAAGAATTCCAAAAAGTCTTCAAACAATACTCGGTTTATGCCCGCGTTTCTCCAGAGCATAAGGTTCGTATTGTAAAAGCTTGGCAAAATGAAGGTAAAGTGGTTGCCATGACTGGTGACGGTGTCAACGATGCCCCATCTCTGAAAACAGCTGACATTGGTATTGGTATGGGTATCACAGGTACAGAAGTTTCTAAAGGGGCTTCTGACATGGTTCTCGCTGACGACAACTTTGCGACTATTATCGTTGCCGTTGAAGAAGGGCGTAAGGTCTTCTCAAACATTCAAAAGACTGTTCAATATTTGCTTTCAGCCAACATTGCGGAAGTTCTCACCATCTTCCTTGCTACCTTGTTTGGTTGGGATGTGTTAGAGCCAGTTCATCTTCTTTGGATTAACTTGGTAACAGATACTCTTCCAGCGATTGCTCTTGGTATGGAACCTGCTGAGCCTGGTGTTATGACCCACAAACCTCGTGGACGTAATTCAAGCTTCTTCTCAGGTGGTGTCTTGGGAGCTGTTGCTTACCAAGGACTCATGCAAGGTGCTTTGGTCTTGGGTGTTTATGGCTATGCCATCTTCAATCCAGTCCACCTTGGAGATAAAGCCATTCACGCTGATGCACTAACTATGGCTTACGCAACGCTTGGATTGATCCAGCTGGTACACGCCTTTAATGTTAAATCTGTTTATCAATCTATCTTTACAGTTGGTCCATTCAAAAATAAAACTTTTAACTGGGCAATAGTTGGCTCCCTTATCCTATTGGTTGCAACGTTGACCATCCCATTCTTGGAAAAAATCTTCCACGTGTCCCACCTTGACTGGCACCAATGGATTGTGGTTCTTATCGGTTCATTCTTAGCTCTTGTTATTGTAGAAGTTGTAAAAGCAGTGCAACGTGCGCTTGGACAAGATAAAAATGCAATCTAAATTTAAAAGAGAGAGTAAATACTATTGCTCTTAGCAAAAATCAGCTCCACATGGGGCTGATTTTTTAGATGTCAAATAGTGTTATGGATTTTTCAAATTCCTCTGCCAAGTGGTTTTTCAGGTGGTCTTGAAAATCAGCTCGTTTTTTAACCAAATGATAGCGTTTAGACAGATTCCAAGTCCCACTTGGGTTGAGATGAGCATTTTGGTTGACAAAATCAATGGTCAAATCCCATTCGCGAACGTAACCCAAGGGGCGTGAATGATAGCGGATGCCATCAATGGTTTGACTACCATAGGAGCGATGGGCATGGCCAAAGACCACATCTGTGACTTGATATTTTGTAAAGATGTCATGAAATACTTGAGAGCCTAGAAAGGCGTTAAAGGGTTTAAAGATTTCATGGGTCATGGTAAAACGACTGTGGGGAACAAAGTGCATGGCGATGATGACGGGTTTTATTTGTTCAGCTAGGAGACTTTCTAGTTGCTGGCTTATTTTCACGGTCAGTTCTGGATCAGATAGTGATTGCTTAAGTCGTCTATCAAACCAAAAGCTGTTTTTGAAACGAAGATTTTCAGCTTCGGTTTTATCTGGTGAAAAGGAGTAGTCATACCAGCCGTGGAAGGCTAGAAAGACCTTATCACCTAAGTCATGGATTTGAAAGTCCAAGGCTTTGATGGTTTTTTCTGTTAAATCAAGCATATCGTGATTTCCAAGGTTATAGGTTATCTTGAAATGCTCTGCCATTTTTTCAAAAAAAGGAAGGGAGCTCTCATAGTAGTGATTAGAAATATCTCCAGCCATGTGTAGCCAGTCAACATCTTTCTGCTTGAGGGTGCTAATGAGTGTGGCTGTTTCAAAATCACCAAAGTTGTTGAGGTCAATATGAAGGTCGCTCATGATTGCAAGTTTAGTCATAGAAAAATTGTAGCACAAATGATGAGAAGAGGCTGAGCAAAAAGTCCTAAAATTGTTAAAAGGCTTAAAATCAAGGATGTAGTAGCCTTAATTTTAAGCCTTTTCAAGATTAATTTATGATGTTGAAAAGATGAGGATCATTTTTCCTTCTCTTTAGAAAATTAGAAGTAAAGCAATTCTTTTGGCGTCTTGGTAAAGACTTCAAATCCCGTTTTCGTTACGTAACCACAGTCTTCAATGCGGACACCGACTTTTCCAGGGATATAGATACCAGGTTCAACAGAGAAGCACATGCCTTCTTGAATTTCCATATCATTTCCTGCCATGATGGATGGAAATTCATGTACATCCATGCCGAGACCGTGTCCTAAACGGTGGTTGAAGTACTCTCCGTATCCAGCTTTTTCAATCACCTTTCGAGCAGCAGCATCAACTTCAGATGCAGTCACACCGGGCTTGATAAAGTCTTGGGCTGTTAGCTGAGCTTCAAGGCAAATGTTGTAGATGTCTGTTTTGAATTGATCGGGTTTTCCAACCGCCACAGTGCGGGTCATATCAGAAGTATATCCTAGAGTTTCCACGCCCAGGTCAAACAAGAGAAGAGCATTATTTTCAATCTTGTTTGTTCCAGGAATCCCGTGAGGGTTTGCGGCATTATTGCCTGTCAAGACCATGGTATCAAAGCTCATTTTGTTAATGCCCTGCTTTTTCATTTCAAACTCAATCTGGGCGATGATGTCAGTCTCGGTCACATCAAGTGAAATGTTATCAAAACCGACTTGAACAGCCATGTCAGCATATTTACCAGCCACCAACATTTTGTCAATCTCATCAGCTGATTTAATCAGACGCATCTGCTGGAGAGCGGGTGTCAGGTTGACAAAATCACCAGAAAAGACCGTTTGCAGTCCTTTATACTTAGAAACATTGAGGTTGTCGAATTCGACAGCGACTTGTGGGTAGTCTGTTTTCGGTAGCACGGCTTTGATTTTCTCCCAAGGATTTTCAGAATCTTGATAACCTACAACTGGGAAATCGACGGTAAGCTCTGCCCTTGCCACATCAAGTGCTGGAAGAAAGAGAAGGGGGCTCTTATCAGCAAAAACAAAGAGGTACATGTGACGTTCGTGGGGATCGGCTAAGTAACCCGTCAGGTAATTGATGGAAACAGGATCAGACAAAACTGCAGCGTAAACCTGTTCTTGCTCAAGAGTTTTAGTTAGTTGGCTAATTTTTGACATGAAATTCTCCTTTTGTTTGGATTGACTTTAAGCCAAGTCCAGGTAATCTACATCTATTCTAGGACAAAATGGCAAAAATGCAAGTTTTTTCTGAAAGAAATCTAAAACTACAAGATTTTGTCGTATTTTTTGGAAATTTTGAAAGATATCACTTGAAAGTGTTTACAAAAGGTGATAAAATATGATGAAAACGATATTTTCACATAGAAAGGAAATTCAATATGAGTACAGATGATACAATTACGATTTATGACGTTGCCCGTGAAGCTGGTGTTTCTATGGCTACGGTCAGTCGTGTTGTTAATGGAAATAAAAATGTCAAAGAAAACACTCGTCAGAAAGTCTTGGAAGTTATTGACCGCTTGGATTACCGTCCAAATGCTGTGGCTCGTGGCCTGGCTAGCAAGAAGACAACGACAGTTGGAGTTGTTTTACCAAATCTAGCAAATAGCTACTTTTCCATTCTTGCTAAAGGGATTGATGATATCGCGGCCATGTATAAGTACAATATCGTCCTTGCTTCAAGTGATGAAGATGATGAAAAAGAAGTTGCAGTGGTCAACACCCTCTTTGCTAAGCAAGTTGATGGGATTATCTTCATGGGGAACCACCTGACGGATAAGATTCGCGCTGAGTTTTCTCGTTCCCGCACACCAGTTGTTCTAGCTGGTACGGTTGATTTGGAACACCAACTACCAAGTGTAAACATTGATCATAGCGCAGCTGTTGCTGATGGCATCAAGTTACTAGCTACTAGACATAAGCGTATTGCTTTCATTTCAGGACCACTTATCGATGATATCAACGGTAAGGTGCGTCTAGTTGGTTATCAGCAAGGTCTTGCAGCAAATGGTTTAGAATTTGACGAAGGTCTCGTGTTTGAAGCTAACTATAAATATAAAGAAGGCTTCGCCCTTGCTCAACGTGTCCTAAATGCCGGTGCGACCGCAGCAGTTGTTGCTGAAGACGAATTGGCAGCTGGGCTTTTAAATGGACTCTTTGAAGCTGGTCAGTCAGTGCCAGAGGATTTTGAAATCATTACCAGCAACGATTCGCCAATTGTGAATTACACACGCCCAAACTTGACTTCTGTTAGTCAACCAATTTATGACTTGGGAGCAGTTGCTATGCGTATGTTAACCAAAATCATGAACAAAGAAGAACTGAGTCAAAAAGAAATCGTCCTCAAACACGGTATCAAAGAACGTGGGACAACTAAATAAGCTTAATAAGCCTAGAAATAGGCTTTTTATTGATTGCTAAGACCTCTCCAAGTTTGGGTGGTGTTTTACTTTTATCTTAAAAAAAGCTATAATTAAGGTTATGAATGAAAAGTTATTACGTGTTAATATGTTGAGCTCCAGCGAGAAAGTTGCCGGACAAGGTGTCTCTGGAGCTTATCGCGAATTGATGCGTCTGCTACAGAGAGATGCCAAAGATCAGCTTATGATTACGGAAAATCGATTAGTTCGAGCTGATATTACCCACTATCATACTATTGACCCGCTTTTTTATCTCTCTACCTTTTTCAAAAAAAGGGTAGGGCGACGTGTAGGGTACGTTCATTTTCTGCCTGACACCTTGGAGGGCAGCCTTAGAATGCCAAGCCTTTTTCAAAAAATTTTGGGAAAATATGTCACCTCTTTTTATAATCGTATGGACCACTTGGTGGTAGTTAATCCAAGTTTTATTGATGATTTGGTTGCCTTTGGCATCGCGCGTGACAAAATTACCTATATTCCTAATTTTGTCAATAAGGAGAAGTGGTATCCTTCCTCTGAGGAAAAAAGGCAGAGCATACGAAGCGAATTGGGTTTAAATGATGATGATTTTGTTGTTTTAGGTGCTGGTCAGGTACAAAAACGTAAAGGTATTGACGATTTTGTAAGGTTGGCAGAAGAATTACCTCATATTAAATTCATTTGGGCAGGTGGTTTTTCATTTGGTGGGATTACAGATGGTTATGATCATTACAAGAAGATTATGGATAATCCCCCAGCTAATCTTACCTTCACTGGAATCGTTGAAGCCGATCGAATGCGCGAGTTATATGCGTCGACAGATTTGTTTTTACTGCCAAGTTTTAATGAACTGTTTCCAATGACTATCTTAGAAGCGGCTTCTTGTGGGGCACCGATTATGTTGCGTGATTTGGAACTTTACAAAGTTATCTTAGAGGGAGACTATCAGCCAGCTACTGATAGGACAGCTATGAAAAAAGCTATTGAGCACTTGTCTCAAGATAGCACCGCTTTGTCCCAATTAAAAGAAAAGTCTGGACACATTTCAGTTCAGTATTCACAAGAGAGACTCCTGCAAGTATGGATTGATTTTTACAGAGAGCAGGCTAAATTGAGGTAGAATAAGGAGAAGTAAATGCGGATAGGTTTGTTTACAGACACATATTTGCCACAGGTTTCAGGTGTGGCAACCAGTATTAGGACGCTCAAAAAAGAGTTGGAAAAGTCTGGACATGAGGTCTATGTTTTTACCACCACAGATAAAAATGTCAAACGCTATGAGGATCCGACCATTATTCGACTTCCCAGTGTTCCGTTTATTTCCTTTACAGATCGTCGTATTGCTTATCGTGGTATTATGACCTCTCTCAAAATTGCTAAGAGCTACAAGTTGGATATCATCCACACACAGACGGAATTTAGTCTGGGGCTTTTAGGAAAAATCATCGGCAGGGCGCTTAAGATTCCAGTTGTGCACACCTATCATACCCAGTACGAGGACTACGTGGGCTACATTGCTAATGGCAAACTTATACGTCCAGGTATGGTCAAATATATTGTGCGTGGCTACCTCAATGATCTTGACGGTGTCATTTGTCCTAGTCGAATTGTACTTGATCTGTTAGACGATTATGCGGTGAAAATTCCTAAGCGGATTATTCCAACGGGTATTGATTTAGAGCGCTTTGTCCGTGACGATATTAAAGAGGAAGAGTGGCTGGCACTGAGAGACAGGTTGGGAATTTCTAGGAACGAGACCATGTTACTCAGTGTTTCACGAATTTCCTCTGAGAAAAATATCCAAGCTGTTCTTGACAGTCTGCCAGAAGTCTTGCGTGAAAATGACCGCATAAAGCTAGTCATCGTTGGTGACGGTCCTTATCTGGATACTTTAAAAGAACAAGCTAAGCAATTGCAAATCACGGATAATCTTATATTCACAGGTATGGTCAGTCCCGATGAAGTCGCTCTCTACTATAAGGCATGTGATTTCTTTATCTCAGCTTCAACTAGCGAGACGCAAGGTTTGACTTACTTGGAAAGTTTGGCTAGCGGACGCCCTATTATTGCCCATGGGAATCCTTACCTTGATGATTTGATTGAAGATAAGGCTTTTGGAACGCTTTACTACTATCCTTCAGACTTAGCGTCAGCTATTTTAGACGCTATTATAAGCACTCCCCAAATGACGAGTGAGCAGTTAGAGGAAAAACGCTGTGCTATTTCTGCTGAACATTTTGGCAAGACTGTTTATCAGTTTTATCTAGATGTCATCATCTCCAAAAGCACACAGACCACCAGAAAACGTGAAAAACTATCTCTGACAGTTGATAAAAATGATGGCGAACCAAAGTTGACCATTGAGACAGAAAGTCGTATTTTTCCTCAACGCTTAGCTAAGAACACAGCTCAGGTGGTCAAAGCTCCTTTGAAATTAGTCAAAGGTATTCGTGATTTCTTGGATTAGGCGAGAGATAGCTTTTATACTTGAAATTTAAGAAAAACTTGCTATAATACTTTGTAGAGACTTATCAATTCTAGGAAATCTTTGAGAGAGTGTGCGGTCGGTGCAAGCACATAGAGGATAGGATTGACACTACTCGGTATGATTTTATGCAAACATAAAAGGGTGGTTCCCTTATCGCCAATCTGAGGTAGTCAGGCTTTTTAGCGTGACTGCGAATGAAGGTGGAACCACGTTACGACGTCCTTTTGCGAGGGCGTCGTGTTTTCTTTTTTGACAAAATAAGGAGATGAAGTTGACCAGCATTCCACAAGAAACGCTTGATCGTTGCCTAGCTATTCGTAAGGTTTATAGAGAGTTGGAACTCAAGCACCACGACAAAGAGTGGTCCATTGAGGAAGACCTCCTGGCTTTGACCAATGATATTGGCAACATGAACCGCCTGATTATGACCAAGCAGGGTCGTTACTATGACGAAACACCCTATACCTTGGAGCATAAAATGGCTGAAAATATCTGGTGGTTGATTGAATTAGCTGACCGCCTAGATATTGATATTCAAAAAGAAATGGAAACCTTTTTAGCTCAAAAAGAAGAGTTATTGGGGATTAAAAAATAAATAAAAAGGAGATAAATATGCTTAAAATTACTTTCCCAGATGGTGCTGTTCGTGAGTACCAGGCTGGTGTGACAACTTTTGAAATTGCGGAGAGCATCAGCAAGTCTTTGGCGAAAAAGGCGCTTGCTGGTAAGTTCAATGGTAAATTGATTGATACCACTCGTGCTATTGAAGAGGACGGCACGCTTGAAATCGTAACGCCTGACCACGAGGATGCCTTGGACATCTTGCGTCACTCAGCGGCTCACTTGTTCGCCCAAGCGGCTCGTCGTCTTTTCCCAGACATCAAGTTGGGGGTTGGTCCAGCTATTCAGGACGGTTTCTACTATGATACGGACAATGCGGCTGGTCAGATTTCAAATGAAGATTTGCCACGCATTCAGGAAGAAATGATGAAGATTGTCAAGGAAAACTTCCCTTCAGAACGTCGTGAGGTGACTAAGGAAGAAGCTCTTGAAATTTTCAAAAATGATCCGTACAAGTTGGAATTGATTCAGGAACACTCGGATGACGAGGGCGGTTTGACCATCTATACCCAAGGCGAATACGTTGACCTCTGCCGTGGCCCACACGTTCCGTCAACAGGCCGTATCCAGATTTTTGAATTGCTCAATGTGGCTGGTGCATACTGGCGTGGTAAGAGCGAAAATCCAATGATGCAACGTGTTTATGGTACAGCTTGGTTTGACAAGAAAGACCTGAAGGCCTATCTTCAAATGCGTGAGGAAGCCAAAGAGCGTGACCACCGTAAACTTGGTAAGGAATTGGATCTCTTCATGATCAGCCAAGAAGTTGGTCAAGGCTTGCCATTCTGGTTGCCAAATGGAGCGACCATCCGTCGTACCTTGGAGCGTTACATCACAGACAAGGAATTGGCTTCTGGTTACCAGCACGTTTACACACCACCATTGGCTTCTGTTGAACTCTATAAGACTTCGGGTCACTGGGAGCATTATTCAGAAGATATGTTCCCAACTATGGACATGGGCGACGGTGAAGAGTTTGTTCTACGTCCGATGAACTGTCCGCACCACATTCAAGTTTATAAAAACCATGTGCGTTCTTACCGTGAATTGCCAGTGCGTATCGCCGAGCTTGGTATGATGCACCGCTATGAGAAGTCAGGTGCATTGACTGGTTTGCAACGGGTGCGTGAGATGACTCTCAACGACGGTCATATCTTTGTCACACCTGAGCAAATCCAAGAAGAGTTCAAAAAAGCTCTCCAGTTGATTATCGATGTGTACGCAGATTTCAACCTAAACGACTACCGTTTCCGCCTGTCTTATCGTGACCCAGAGGACAAAGAGAAGTACTATGACAACGATGAGATGTGGGAAAATGCCCAGCGGATGTTGAAAGGTGCCATGGATGAAATGGGCGTGGACTACTTTGAAGCTGAGGGTGAAGCTGCCTTCTACGGTCCGAAATTGGATATCCAAGTGAAAACTGCTCTTGGTAACGAAGAAACCCTGTCAACCATTCAGTTGGACTTCCTCTTGCCAGAACGCTTTGGTTTGACTTATATCGGTGCTGATGGTGAGGAGCACCGTCCAGTTATGATTCACCGTGGTGTTATCTCGACTATGGAACGCTTCACAGCCATCTTGATTGAAACCTACAAGGGTGCTTTCCCAACTTGGTTGGCTCCAACCCAAGTGACTATGATTCCAATCTCTGTGGAAGCTCACTTGGATTATGCTTGGAAGGTTGCCAAGGAATTGCAAGACCGTGGCGTTCGCGTACACGTGGATGAACGGAACGAGAAGATGCAATACAAGATCCGTCAGAGCCAGACCAGCAAGATTCCATACCAGCTCATCGTCGGTGATAAGGAAATGGAAGACAATGCAGTCAACGTTCGTCGCTACGGAAGTAAGGCAACGCAAACTCAGTCTGTATCAGAATTTGTGGATCATATCCTAGCAGATATTGCCCGCAAATCACGTCCAGCTGAAGCAGCTGAATAAATAAAGTAAGAAGTCTGAAAGGGCTTCTTTTTTGGTATAATAGTCAAGGAAAGTGAACGACAAACGCATGAAGAAAAGAGTTCCAATAAATTTCTGAAATAAAAAAATTTATTCTGAAAAGTTAGGCAGTCAAGAACAATAGTTACAGAAAGCAATCTTTTCAAGAGCTATTGATAGACAAGAAACCAAATATTTTTGAGTAAAATTTCACAAAACACCTAAAAATTTAGACTTTTGATATTTTCAAAACTTTTTCAATAAATGATTTTCTTCATGCGTTTGTCCTGAGGGAAGTGGTGGTTATAATGAAAAGAGTAATAAAAGTTATTGTCGGTCTGATGTTAGGAATCGTTGGTTTCTTTATTGTCATAATAGTTGGTTTGTATCTCTTATTTAGTCCCAAGGCAGCTAGTCAAGAGGAACTGGCCTTGTATCAAAGTATGCTTGAACAAGGTATGCAGTCCTATGGTTTCACTGGGGAGGTAGAGTTGACAAAATTTCGTCCTATTGCCATTGGTAACCCATGGGATGTTTTAGAGTATGATTATACTGAAGTTGTGGATGGTCAGTCGATTACACTTCAATCTTCCGATACCTTGGTCAATGACCAGATTGAAGGTAAGGAAGAATTACAGGGAATGCTAAGTATGGCTGCATATTTTCACGATAGCCCAAGCAGTATGTTACATCAATTTGATGGTATTGTGGACCAAGCCATGTGGCATCAGCCGAGAGGTAAGAAATTGCTGAAACAGGCACAGAAAGCTTTTAAACCCATGGAAGAGAAAGACTTCACTTTGTATGAAGTGGATGGTAGGATTAAAAACTAGGATGAGAAATTAAGTCCGTTTTATCAGAAGGTAGAAGAAAATCGCCTCAATGGTGGTGCATTCGCTGGCTTTTACGATATAAGTTTAGATTGGTTGATGGAAAAAGAGCTAGCTGTAATTGAAGTTGAATTTTTAAATACCAAAGACTTGGGCTCTGAAGAAGACTTAGATGTGGAAGAAATATCAGCTAAATAAAAGCAACTAGTGGTTAATTTACGACAAAAGGTAGAATCATTTGACTATTCCAAGGTTGAAGATGGTAGCTATCGAATTGGTTTTCGAAGACCTGAAGTACAAAGTACGGATTTTTTTGTAACTATTAAGGTTAAAGAACACCAATTAACATTATTAAAAATGGAATTTTAATCAAAAAGAACTTCTGATTTGATCCCTACCCCAAAAGTTAGACAGAAAAAATCGAACTTTTGGGGTGTTATTTTTTCTATAGGTGACAGATAAAGTGGCAGACAGCTGTGATTTTTAGCGAAAAGGAAGAAAACAGGGACTCTGGATATATCTATCGTATGATTGAAAATCGTTTCTTCTGTAAGGATGTTTGAAAATACCTATGAAATGACTTGAAAAATATTTCAATAGGAGTAAACTAGAGGTAGCTTAGTGAAAGAGGTAATGGTGTGAAATACTATGTTCAGTTAATGATAATTCTACTTTTTGCTCTTGCGGGTGAAACAATCAGTACCATTTTTAAGTTGCCAGTTCCAGGGTCTATTATTGGTTTAGTGTTACTCTTTTTAGCTCTGCAATTTAAGCTCATTCGTCTGAGGCATGTTGACCGTGTGGGGCAGTTTTTATTAGCTAATATGACTATTTTATTTTTACCAGCAGCTGTTGGAATTATGGAGCGCTATAATTTGGTAGCTCCTAACATTTTACCAATTCTTTTGATTATTGTAGGAGCTTTAGTCCTCAATATTACTGTCATTGTCTTTGTAGTGCGATGGATCAAAAATCATTTTGAGGGTAACTATGAGGAGGTTTACCATGACTGAAATTTTTTCAAACCCTATGTTTGGTTTGACTGTCAGTATTAGTGCCTATTTTTTGGGGGTCTTGATTTTTAGACGTTTCCCACATCCGCTAACGACGCCCTTGTTGTTAGCGACGCTATTTGTCATAGCTTTTTTATTACTGACAGGTATCTCCTATGATGACTACTATGTAGGCGGCTCTTACCTTAATACTTTGATTGTCCCCTCAACGGTAGCCTTGGGGATTCCCCTATATAAAACATTTCACTTAATGAAACACCATTATAGGAGTATTCTGTTGGGAATTTTCATTGCTACAGTTGTTAATACAATTTATACTGCGTTGGTAGCCAAGTTTTTTGGTATGGACTATTTTTTGGCAATTTCTCTGTTTCCAAAATCAGTTACGACAGCTATGGCTGTTGGTATTACAGGTAAGATGGCAGGTATTACAACCATTACTCTAGTCGTAGTAGTGGCTACAGGGATTCTGACTAGTGTATTGGGACCGCTTGTCCTAAAATGGCTAAAGATTGAAGATCCTGTTGTCATTGGTCTTGCCTTGGGAGGTACGGGACATGCAATTGGAACTGGGGCTGCTATGAAATATGGTCAGGTTGCGGCTGCCATGTCTGGTCTCGCAATTGGGGTGACCGGGATTTGCTATGTGATTGTCAGCCCAATTGTTGCGGGAATTATTTTGAATTGAACTGCGAAAAGATCGTCTGGTTGAAAGAGTGAGTGGTCCTAAAAAATGAGCTGGTTACCAGCTCATTTGACTTTTAATTGTTGATTTTTCAGGATAACTTCAGAGACCTTGGCAAACTTTTTCAATTTTTTCAGGTCTTCCGGGTGAGTGACAAAGGTAATCACGCTACCTGATTTCCCCATACGACCCGTACGACCAGAGCGGTGGGTATAGACTTCTTTGTCACGTGCTACATCAAAGTTGATGACTACTTCAAGATTTTCAATGTCAATGCCACGCGCCACCAAGTCAGTCCCTAGAAGAAGTGAAATATCGTGATTTTTGAATTTCTCCAAGATAACCTTGCGGAATTTAACGTTGACGTCACTGGCAAGTGAAAGGGCAGAGCTTCCCGCAAATTGCAGGCGTTCTTCGGCAGCACCAAGGTCTGACAGGTTGTTGAAAAATACAAGACCACGAAAATCAGGGATATTGGAAAACTTGCGAAGCATTTCCAGACGGTCGCGTTTATCTACTTGAATGTAGTAATGACTGATGGTATCTAATTTTTGATCAGATAAGTCAACAATTTTTGTCTTTTCAGCTAAAGCCCAAGCCTCAACCTTGCTAGTTGCTGACATGTAAATCATCTGGTGATTACGTGGCACATAGCTGATAATATTTTTGACAAAATGATATTGGGAATCACCCAAAAGTTCATCGAATTCGTCTAAGATGATGGTGTCAACAGCCATCATTTTGATTTTTTTCAGTTTAACCAGTTCAAAGACACGGCCAGGGGTTCCGATTAGGATTTCAGGTCCTTTTTTCAGGCGTTCGATTTGGCGTTTTTGACTTGACCCTGAGAGAAAAAGCTGCGCAGTTAAGCCGATTGGTTCAGCCCATTCTTTAGTGACGTCGAAGATTTGTCCAGCTAATTCAGTATTTGGTGCTAGGATAAGTAGTTGTTGTGATTTTTTTGGCTTCAGCTTGAGAAGTGCTGGTAAGAGGTAGGCAAGAGTTTTGCCAGTCCCCGTAGGGCTTATGCCCAGCAGATTTTCCCCAGAAAAAATGGGCTCAAAAATCTCTTTTTGAATGGGGGTTAGCTCGGTAAAACCAAGGGTTTCTAATTTTTCTTGCCAAATAGTTGGAAAATTGTAATGCATAAAGATGTCCTTTTAAAATTCTTCTTTCCCATTATAGCATGATTTATGATAAAATATGACGAAGAACATTTTTGTAAGGAGGAGAGTTGTTCAGTTTTTTTTAACTGAACAGGCCCTTTATTCGTGAGGGCTTAGACATTTTATGCGTAAAAAACCTATTATTATTGGTGTTACTGGTGGTTCAGGCGGGGGAAAAACGAGTGTCTCGCGTGCTATTTTATCGAATTTTCCAGATGAAAAGATTGCTATGATTGAGCACGATTCTTACTACAAGGATCAGAGTCATCTTACCTTTGAGGAGCGTGTGACGACTAATTATGACCACCCTTTGGCCTTTGATACGGATTTGATGATTGAGCATTTGAGTGAGTTAATTGCTGGTCGTCCAGTGGACATTCCTATTTACGATTATACTCAGCACACTCGTAGCGCCAAGACTTATCGCCAGGAGCCTCAGGACGTTTTTATCGTGGAAGGGATTTTGGTTCTTGAGGATAAAAGGCTGCGCGATTTGATGGATATTAAATTATTCGTTGACACGGATGATGATATCCGTATTATCCGCCGTATCAAACGGGACATGGAAGAACGTGGGCGTAGCTTAGATAGTATTATTGAGCAGTACACCACTGTTGTTAAACCCATGTACCATCAATTTATCGAACCAACCAAGCGCTATGCAGATATTGTCATTCCAGAGGGCGTTTCAAATGTGGTAGCCATTGACCTGATTAATACCAAAATAGCGAGTATCTTAGGAGAATAAACTAGGCATTTAGCGAATTATTTGTCATAAAAATGCTTAAATGGTAAAATAATATCACCATAACTGTTTTGGAGATATGATGTGGACAGAGAGAAGAAGAAACACATTTTTGCGATTGTAGGTATCCTAGCTTTAATCCTAGCGATTTTAGCGCTCTTTCGTTACCGACAAGTACAGCTTGATTCACAGCGCGTTGCCATTGAGAAAAAAGTGACACAGATGTCACAAGACAAACTTCTGAGTAAAGCTGAGGAAGCAGTCAAACAGCTTGAAGCTGACAAAAAAGAAGAAAATATCGCAAAGGCTCAAGAGGCTGTTGATGCCATAACAGACAAGGATAGCAGAGAAAAACTTCAAAACCGTATCAAGGCTGTCAAAGCTGAACTAGCTAAAAAAGCCGAGAACGAAAAGCTTCAGGCTAAGGCTGAAAAAGCGGTAAAAAACGTAGAAAATCATCCGTCACAAGAAAATGTCTCTTCTGCCCAAGAAGCTGTTAATAAGGTGCTTGAGAAAAAAGTGAAAGAAGGCTTACAAGCCCGTATCGACAAGATTAAGAGTGCTCTTTCAGACTATGAACCAGAAAGTCTGTACCAAAGCACAGTGACAGAAGTTGTCGAGCCAGTAGAGCCTCAAGAGGTCTTCTCAGAAATAGAGACACCAAGTACACCAAACAGAAGTCCACAATCGGAGGCTAACTCGAATAGCTCGACAAATACAAACACAATCCCCAACGTCGAAACGACATCAGCACCATCAGAAACCACTATTGCCCCATCGCAACCAGAAACGAGCGAAGTAGTCCCTCCAAGTGTTGAAGAAGTTACTGGAACTAGTGGTCATTAAAACATTTGAAACTTTAAAAGAGAGCTGGACAAAAATCGGGAAATCGGCATTTTTGCCGATTTCCCGATTTTGTTGTCCAGCCTCCGCACAGTTGATTAGGAAGGTTGTTATCCATTGTGTAGCAAGGAATAGGATTTTCCAATCACCACTGCACCCAAATGCCTATCTGCAATCATGTTAAAAGGCTGGGACTCATGTCTCAGCCTATTTGTGTGCTCTAAGGGATTATTGGTTAAGATAATCTTGTAAACGATGAATCAGTTCTTGATTTTGCTGGATATAATGCTGAGATTTTTCCTTGGTTAGACCTTCAATTTGGCGAAAACAGGTCAGAAGTTTTGCTTCTAACTGTTCCTGTAAGGCCATGCCTTTTTCTGTGACGCAGAGAAAAAGCTGGCGCTTATCTTGTTTGGGTGTCAGGCGCTGGATATATCCCTTATCCTCTAATCGTTTGAGGAGAGGAGTCAGAGTGTTACTAGCCAAATCAAGCTCTTTCCCTAACTCTTTCAGGGTCAGCGGAGCCTTTTCCCAAAGCACTAGCAGAACGAGATATTGGGTGTAGGTCAGGTCAAATTCTTTGAGGTTTTTGAGGTAAAACTGATTAAAGAGTTTATTGACCTGGTAGAAAGAATGGCAAAGCTGCTGGGAAAAATCGTAGTGAGACATCGTGGTTCCTTTATCCTATTTTTAATCGCTTGCGATAAAAAATTATAGCATAAATCATTTTTCTTGACAATTAAGACGATAAATCTTAAAATATTAAACAATCGCACACGACTAAATGAAGCGTTAAGATGACTGAAACAAAAGAAGAACTTCGTCAGCGTATTGATTACTTAGCCTATGAAGTCACGCAAAATGCTGGGACGGTACCAGTTTTTACAGGTCTTTAAGATGATTTTTTTGAAAAAGGGGCAAACGTTGACCTTGGAGAACCGTTCGCACCAGTTGTCCGTCAGGAAGGTCGCCTTTTAACAGGTCAAAATCTCCAATCAGCACGTGCTCTCGGCAAAGCAGTTGCCAACATTTTAAACGATATAGCTTAATCGCAAATCTTTTTACATTTATGATAATTAGGAGGAACTTATGTCACTTTTTACAACCATTCTAGGAACTTTAGTAGCTATTGAATTTTTCTACATCTTCTACCTTGAGACTATTGCAACAAGTTCAGCATCAACTTCTCGAGTTTTTAAAATGACGGAAGAAGAACTAGCGCGCCCATCTGTCAATACTCTTTTTAAAAATCAAGGTGTTTACAACGCCCTGATTGCTGTTTTGATTTTAGTAGCACTTTTCATCTTCCCAAGCGAGCAATGGCTAGCGCTACTGATGTGCTATATTGTCTTAGTAGCAGCTTATGGTGCCATCACAAGCGATAAGGGGATTATTCTTAAACAAGGTGGCTTGGCTATTTTGACTTTGATTTCTATGCTGTTTTAGACAAACACCATTTTTGCCACTTCCTTAGGTGTGGTCGGACGCTAGCAACTTCTTGACAGAATTATATGGCTGATTCTTGAGTCCAAATCTCAAAACTTCCGTACCGCATAAACAGTTGATTTGTGTATTTTTCACTACAGTAGAAGTTGCGCTAGGGCTCGCTAGGTCAGGGTTTCTTTTGTTTGAACCTCTTAGCATAGCTTCAGCAAATAAAGCATAGATGTTATGTCTGAGATTTAAGAACTGAAAAATTCAGTTCTTTTTTTCTAAAAAAAATGTAAAGCGTTTACATTTTTGTGCTATAATGTAAGCGTGAATATCGTTTTAATATATCAAAAGTGGAAAGGAGTTTCTATGCAATCAGTTGCAATTACAGAAACCTTATTGCGTGACGCTCATCAGAGTTTGATGGCGACGCGTTTGTCGATAGAGGATATGCTGCCAGTTCTGCCCCTTTTGGATCAGGTAGGCTACTATTCTCTGGAATGCTGGGGTGGCGCGACTTTTGACGCCTGTCTGCGTTTTCTGAGTGAGGATCCTTGGGAAAGATTGCGCACGCTCAAGAAAAACTTACCCAAGACAAAGCTACAAATGCTACTCCGAGGGCAAAACTTGTTGGGCTACCGCCATTATTCAGACGATGTGGTAAATAAATTTGTCGAACTCTCAGCCAAAAATGGAATCGATGTTTTTCGGATTTTCGATGCACTTAATGACACCCGAAATCTACAATGCGCGCTGGATGCAGTCAAAAAGACTGGAAAAGAAGCTCAACTCTGCATTTCCTATACGACCAGCCCAGTTCATACGGTTGATTACTATATTGAGCTGACTAAGGAGATGGTAGCCATGGGGGCAGACTCAATCTGTATCAAAGATATGGCTGGAGTGCTGACACCCAAAGACGCTAGGGATTTAATTTCTGGCATGAAATCAGTGACAGCTTTACCTATTATTTTGCATACTCATGCAACTAGCGGAATCTCTGAGATGACCTATCATGCGGCGATTGAATCAGGAGTAGATAGGATTGACACAGCTCTATCACCGTTTTCAGGCGGAACTTCGCAGCCTGCGACGGAATCTCTCTATCTAGCCCTGAAAGATGAGGGCTATGATGTGAGCTTAGATGAAAAGGTGATGGAGGAGATTGCGACTTATATGCGAAAGGTTCGGCAAAAGTATCTTGATGATGGGACTATGAGCCCAAGCCTACTCTTTTCTGATCCACGCACACTGATTTATCAGGTTCCAGGCGGTATGTTGTCAAATATGCTGTCGCAACTGAAACAAGCTGGTGCTGAAAATAAACTTGACCAAGTTTTAGCGGAAGTTCCAAAAGTCAGAAAAGACATGGGCTATCCACCTCTAGTTACCCCAATGAGCCAGATTGTTGGTACCCAGGCGGCGATGAATATTATTTTGGGTGAACGCTATAAGATGGTCTCTAAGGAAGTCAAGCAATACTTAGCTGGCGAATACGGCAAGTCACCCGTTCCAGTTGATAGAGAGTTTGCCAAATCCATTATCGGAGAGACAAAGGTTTACACGGGGAGGCCAGCAGACCGTTTGGAACCAGAATTGGACAAACTTCGTGCGGAAATTGGCGATTTAGCAAAATCTGACGAAGATGTGCTCAGTTTTGCCCTTTTTCCAAATGTGGCTAAAGAGTTTTTGACTAAAAAATATGCTCTTAAGGATGAGGTTGTCCGTGTGACGGGCTATGTGATTTAAGGAGGGAAAATGACTTACTCACTAATTGATATATTGCAGGTGACCGTTGTGTCTATGGGTCTGGTTTTTGTTTGCCTGACTGGAATCATGTGGATGATGCAATTAACGGGGAAAATCTTGAGCAAAGATAAACCAGTTGTTAAAGAGTCCCCATCACAAACTCAGACACCTGAAGTAGCGGCACCTAGCTTAAAAGGTCTTGCCTTGGTAGAAAAAGACGAGTTTGCTAAGGTGGCAGTTTTAACAGCGCTGGCTTTTGCTTCTAAAAAAGAAAGTGGTAAACGCTTTGAAGTAGCAGATGTTGTGAAACGTTAAAGTAGAAAGGAATGTTTAATGAAATACGAAGTAACAGTAAATGGTCAGGTCTATGAAGTGACCTTGCGTGAATTGGCTGAGGGTGAATCTGTGACGACAACAAGTCCTATTCCAGCCCCACCGGTAACGACAGCTCCTCAACTTACAACGGGGGATGTCCTTAAGGCACCTATGGCTGGAACGGTTTTAGCCATCAAAGTTCAGGCAGGTCAGGCAGTTAAGAGAGGTGATGTAGTTGCCATTCTTGAAGCTATGAAGATGGAAAATGAAATTCTTGCACCAGCTGATGCGACGGTTTCACAGGTTTTCGTCAGTCCAAATCAAGCGGTTGAGTCAGACCAAGCGCTCTTGGCATTCTAGGAGGCGCCTATGTTAGAAGTGATCAATCAGATGATTGAGACATCTGGATTTGCTAATCTGACCTGGCAACACCTAGTCATGATTGCTTTGGCATTGGTCTTTCTTTATCTTGGGATTAAGAAAGAGTATGAGCCCTATCTCATGGTGCCTATTGCTTTTGGAATTTTGCTCGTTAATTTGCCTCTGGGAGGATTGATGGCTCATCCAGAAAACGGCAATCCAGGTGGTCTTCTGTATTATCTCTACCAAGGAACTAATTTGGGTATCTATCCACCGCTTATCTTCTTATGTCTGGGTGCTTCAACAGACTTTGGTCCTCTCATTGCTAACCCTAAGACTATTCTTCTTGGAGGAGCGGCTCAGCTTGGCATCTTTGCGGCCTTTTTCCTAGCTATCGTCCTTGGAATGACTCCTCAAGAAGCAGCTTCGGTGGGAATCATTGGCGGTGCTGATGGTCCTACGGCTATCTATGTTACGACCCGTTTAGCACCTGATTTACTGGCGACCATTGCTCTTGCGGCTTATTCTTACATGGCTTTAGTACCAATTATTCAGCCGCCAATCATTCGTGCTCTGACAACTCAGGAAGAGCGTAAGACCAAGATGGTTCAGGCACGCCCTGTTTCTCAGACTGAGAAAATTATTTTCCCAATCGTGGTGACTATTTTTGTTAGCCTTATGGTTCCAAGTGCCACCACTTTGGTTGGATGCCTCATGCTGGGCAATTTAGTGCGTGAGATTAAGATTGTTCCTAAAATTACGGAAAATCTGCAAAATACCCTCATGTACTGCATTACCATTATCCTTGGTTTGACTGTTGGTGCTAAGGCAAATGCAGAGCTTTTCTTGTCTTTAACCACTCTTAAAATAATTGCTTTAGGACTTTTGGCTTTCTCTATCGGTACAGCCGGTGGCGTACTACTCGGTAAAGTCATGTACCGCTTGTCTGGTAAGAAAATCAATCCGATGATTGGTGCAGCGGGTGTCTCAGCAGTACCAATGGCTGCGCGTGTGGTGCAAAAAGTGGGTCAGGAAGAAGATCCATCTAATTTCTTACTAATGCACGCCATGGGACCAAATGTTGCTGGTGTTATAGGCTCTGCTATCGCAGCAGGCGCACTTTTAGCTTTTTTTGGATAAGATGTTACAGGAGTGAGTCTCGGCTCACTCCTTTTAGCTTGCTATGACCTTACAAAATTGTAAGCGCAGCTTTTCTGAAAAATCCTATACTAGTTACAGGTAAGTACTTGACAAGAAATTGTTGAAAAGGTATCATTGTACTACACAATAAATACATAAAAAGGAAAAACCATGGCAGGAAGAAGAGATAAAAAAAGATTCTGGAACAAAAAGACCATCATCGGTGGTGTAGCTGGTTTAGTTATTTTGACGGCTGGTGGTTATGCGTATATGGCATCGACAGGATTAGGACAGCAAACAAAAGAGGTGGTTTATCAGACCTCAACAGTGGCGGAAGGAACCTTGGCTTCCTCAACACTTTTGTCCGGAACGGTGAAGGCTAAGGCCGAACAGTATGTCTATTTCGATGCTACAAAAGGCTCAAGTGCAACAGTGACGGTTAAAGTAGGTGATAAGGTAACAGCCGGTCAGCAGTTGGTTCAATATGATACGACGACTGCGCAAGCTACCTATGATGAAGCTGTTCGCGCCCTCAACAAAGTTGGTCGTGATATCAACCAGTTGACAACCTACGGTGTTCCGCAAGCAAGCACAAGTCTTGATGAAAAAACTGGACAAGAAATCACTGTTAATCCTACAGATCAAGCTAACGCTGAATATCAAAATCAGTTGCAGACCTTGTATGAATCCTATGCTTCTGCCGAGGCTCAGGTAGCTAAGGCACAGGCAGCGCTTAACGAAACCATTTTCCTTAGTGATGTGGAAGGAACTGTTGTTGAAATCAATGACAATATTGACCCATCAGCCAGAGAGAGTCAGGTCTTGGTTCATGTAACCAGCGAAGGAAAGCTACAAGTTGAAGGTCATTTGACTGAATATGACCTAGCCAATATCAAGGTTGGTCAAGCCATCAAAATCAAATCTAAAGTATACCCTGACAAGGAGTGGACTGGAAAAATCACTTACATTTCAAACTACCCAGCACAAAATACAGGACAAAGCGTTTCAGGGGTAGGAACGGGAGCCACGTCAGGTACTGGTGCTAGTTACGCTTATAAGGCTGAAATTACGAGTGACCTAGGGGAACTCAAGCAAGGTTTCTCTGTCTCAGTTGAAGTGGTCAATGAGCAAAAGAGTCTTCTGGTACCATTGACGGCTCTAGTGACCGACGGGGATAAATCCTATGTATGGGTTCTTGATGACAAGAACAAGGTCTCTAAGGTGGAAGTGACAACTGGAGATGCTGATGCTGTTTCACAAGAAATTTCAGCAGGCTTAACTGCAGGTCAGACCCTTATTGTTAATCCAGATGATTCGCTCAAAGCCAATCAAAAATTAGAAGACACCGAGCCATTTAAGGAAACAGAGGTGACGTCCCGTGACAAATAATGAAAAAGAATTGATGTCCTTGTCAGGCATAACCAAATCTTACCGTAATGGTGATGAGGAGTTGCAGGTGTTAAAAGGAATTGATTTGACGGTCTATGAGGGGGAATTTGTCGCTATTATGGGACCTTCAGGTTCTGGGAAGTCAACCCTGATGAACATCATTGGCCTTTTGGATCGTCCGACATCTGGTTCTTATCATTTATCAGGCACAGCAGTTGAAGAACTCGGTGAAAAAAAGTTAGCTCAGGTCAGAAATGATGAGATTGGCTTTGTTTTTCAGCAGTTCTTTCTTCTGGCTAAATTGACTGCTCAGGAAAATGTCGAGTTACCATTGATTTATGCAGGCGTTGGCGTCAGCAAGCGCCGTGAGTTAGCGCGGACCTTTCTCGAAAAGGTGGAACTAGCTGAACGTCGCAAACATCTGCCTTCAGAGCTTTCTGGTGGGCAAAAGCAGCGCGTGGCGATTGCAAGAGCCTTGGTCAACAGTCCATCAATTATCCTTGCAGATGAGCCAACAGGTGCCCTTGATACTAAGACTGGTAAGCAAATCATGGAGCTATTGACTCAACTTAATAAAGAAGGCAAGACCATTATCATGGTTACTCACGAACCTGAAATAGCTGATTACGCCACACGGAAAATTGTCATTCGTGACGGTGAGATTACTGCTGACACCACAGATAGTGTCAGAATTGATTAGGAGGACTTATGGAAAATTGGAAATTTGCGATTAGTTCTGTCCTCAGTCACAAGATGCGATCTTTTTTGACCATGTTAGGTATCATTATTGGGGTGTCTTCAGTTGTTTTGATTATGGGACTGGGAAATGCGATGCGCACAAGCGTAACTGATAGTGTTGCCGGTGATAAGAAGGAAGTACAACTTTATTATCAAGCAGCTGATGCTGAGGACGATCCCTATGCGGCACTTTACGGAGGCTCCTCTATCTCCAACGTTTCCATCAAGCCTGATTGGTTGGCAGAAATTGCCACTCAGGTTCAAGGGATTGATGGTTATTATGTGACCAATATGTCTAGCTCACCCATCAGCTTTGGTAAGAAAACCATGGAAAATGTAACCCTTACGGGTGTTAGCTCTGCTTATTTCTCTGCCAAAAAATACGATATCTTAGCTGGTCGTATCTTTAGAGATAACGACTACCAGAATTTTTCGCGCATCATTATGCTGGATAGTGTCTTATCTGACGAGCTTTTCGGGAAAGGGAATTATCATCAAGCCCTTAACAAGGTTGTCAGTTTGGGAAATAAAGACTATCTGGTTGTTGGTGTCTACAAATCTGCGACAGAAACCATCTCCATACTTGGCTTGACGGGATCTGCCATCATGACCAACACTCAGGTTGCCTCAGAATTTGGTGTTGATGAAGTAGGCTCAATTTATATGCACTTGGAGGATGCTGGCCTGGCTGAAGTGGCTGGAAAAAAAGCTGCGCAGCTTTTGACAAAACGTTCAGGAGTGACTGAGGGCAAGTATGTTATGGCTGACATGGCAGCTTTAACTGAGCAATTAAATACCATTTATGGTACAATAACTACAGTAATAGGTGCCATTGCAGGTATCTCACTTTTGGTTGGCGGAATCGGTGTCATGAATATCATGCTGGTATCTGTCACTGAACGTACTCGAGAAATCGGTCTGCGTAAGGCGCTAGGTGCTACTCGTCAGAAAATCTTGACTCAGTTCTTGATTGAAGCAGTAGTATTGACAGTTTTAGGAGGTTTAATCGGTCTTGGACTAGCATTCGGGCTAGTTAATGTGGTCGGAAATGCTCTCAATATGCCAAACGCTACCGTTTCATTAGACGTAGCAGGAGTAGCGATCGCCTTTTCAGCAGTTATCGGTATTATCTTTGGACTCTTACCAGCCAATAAAGCAAGTAAACTAGACCCTATTGAGGCCTTACGTTATGAATAGAAAAATTGACCCTAAGCGCTATCAGATGTATCAGAAAATTATCAAAATAGTTGGTGCGGTTTCTATCTTTATCTCTATTTTTCTGATTGCTTATCTGATTCGAGGCTTGAATATTTTTAAAGAGCCAGATGCCTTAGCCGAGCTTATCAAAAATCATATGTTGATTGGCTCTATTGTTTTTTTCATCGTTCAAATTGTTCAGGTGGTCATTCCTATCATTCCAGGGGGAATCACAACAGTTGTAGGATTTATGGCCTTTGGACCTGTTTGGGGCTTTGTCTTAAACTACATCAGTCTTTGCATAGGATCTTTAATCCTCTTCTGGTTGGTTAAGGAATACGGCCGAGCCTTTATTCTCTTGTTTGTGGATGAAAAACATTTGCAGAAGTACGAGAGGCATCTCAGTTCCAAAAACTTTGAACGATTTTTTATCTTCAATATGATTTCGCCCGTTGCACCGGCAGACATCATGGTTATGGTAACAGGCTTATCTCACATGTCTTATTATAAATTTATTCGGATTATCCTCCTCTGTAAACCTTTTTCGACGATAGCTTACGGTTATCTGTGGATTTACGGAGGTCAATGGATCCAGCAATTTTTATAGGACAAAAAGAAAGAATACGATTAAATCCTCTGTCTTTTGCAGGGGATTTTTAGAAAGTGACGAATGTTTAGAGAAATTATTACTCTGTTTAAAAGTCTATCTTTGGTTAAAATTCAAAAATCTGCCTTCTTGCAACTGGCTCTAGTCATCCTTGGTCAGTTGATCTTACGTGAAGCTTTTTATGGGAGCTTGGTACTTCTGGGCCAGTCCAATGTGACTATCAGCAATATAAAAATGCTCTTTACCAACCCCTTCGGCCTAGCTCTTTTTTTCCTTTACGGTCTTTTAGCCATTGCTATATTGCATGTGGAATTCTACTTTCTTTTTCAGATTGTCAAAGGAGAGCAACTTTTCAAGTGGAGTTCACCGCTGGATTATGCTAAAAAAATTTGGAGGCTTTTTGGTGGGTGGAATTTACCAGTTGTTATACTCTATCTGATAATCACAATCCCTGTCTTACAGCTTGTTTTACCCACCATTGTGACGCAAAAGCTCGCCATTCCAAACTTTATTACAGGTGAGTTAAGCAAGACTTTGATTGGTAAATTAGGCCTATATAGCACTTATCTGGTAATATTCTATCTGAACTTGCGACTCATGTTTACCATTCCCTATGTGGTCATTAAAGATGATACTTTCCTCAATGGCATCAAAGCCAGCTGGAAGATTAGTCACAAGCGCATGCTAGCGACAGCTTTTTCTATCATTGCAGTTAGTGTCATTACCACTCTAGGTCTAGTCTTGCTGATGTTAGTCTTGATGCTCCTGATGACGGAACTTGATGCAGCGGGAAACCGTCTCGTCTACCAAATTCCCTTTCTAACCCTCTCTTGGATTTTGATATTTCTAACCAGTCTAGTAATCAAGCTCCTAATAGCCGATAGTTTAGGGCGTCCTTTGGGTTTGGAAAAGAGACAGAGTCAGCCAACTTTGAGTGAAAAAAGACGACTAGCTGTCCTTTCTATCCTAGCATGCCTGGGGACAGGCTTTGTTGCCAGTCAGCGCCTTCACACCCTCCCATCCAATCATGAAAAGCTTATCATAGCTCATCGTGGCATGGTATCAGGCGGGGTTGAAAATTCTCTTGAAGCCTTGGAAGCTGCTGCAAAACATGGCAGTGATTATGTAGAGATGGATATCATCATGACAGCAGACGGTGAGTTTGTGGTTTCGCATGATGATAACCTCAAACGTTTAGCAGGTCTCAATCAAACGATTTCTGGTTCGACTTTGAATGAAGTAGTAGGAACTAAGATTAGTCAGGGAAACTTTACCAGCCAGCTGGTCTCTTTTGATACCTACGTGGCTAGGGCTAAAGAACTGGGGGTCAAACTCCTAGTGGAATTAAAACCAACTGGCAAGGAACCAGCTGACTATGGCCAGCGCTTTATTGATAAATTTGAAAAACTTGGACTCGTTGAGCTGGACTATAAAGCCATGTCTTTAGATGTCAAACTGATGGAAAAAATCAATAGGATAAAACCAGAAATTGAGACTGGTTATGTCATCCCTTTGCAATTCGGCTTTTTCGGTGAAGAAAAGATTGATTTCTATGTTATCGAAGACTTCTCCTATCGTCCAACTTTAGCCTACCAAGCAGCTTGGTTGAAAAAGCAGGTTTATGTCTGGACCATCAATGACTCCGAGCGTATGGAGCATTTTCTACGCCAAGCTGTTGATGGTATCATTACGGACTATCCAGACCAAGTTAGGCAAGTTGAACGAGATATCAGGGAACAAACCTCCTTGTTTGATCGAGTGATGCAGCTGCTCCAAGAGAATTTGTAAGTCTGTCAAGTTTTTTTCTTGACAGACAAAATATTTGTGGTATACTAATTTTAGTAAGTTAATAGCACTGCTATTGGCCCAAACAAAATTACAATAAAGAAAAGAGAACACTTAAAATGGCAGTAAAAATCCGTTTGACTCGTATGGGTTCTAAAAAGAAACCTTTCTACCGCATTAACGTTGCAGACTCACGTGCACCACGTGATGGTCGTTTCATTGAAACAGTTGGTACTTATAATCCACTTGTTGAAGAAAACCAAATCACAGTTAAAGAAGATCGCGTTCTTGACTGGTTGGCTAAAGGTGCACAACCTTCAGATACCGTTCGTAACATCCTTTCAAAAGCAGGTGTTATGAAGAAATTCCACGAACAAAAATTCTCAAAATAATTTAAGCGAGTGACTAAAGCCTATGGATACCATTGAAAATCTCATTATCGCTATTGTGAAGCCCTTGATTTCACAACCAGATAAATTGACTATTAAAATTGAAGATACACCAGAGTTTTTGGAATATCACCTTAATTTGGACGCACAAGATATCGGTCGTGTTATCGGTAAAAAAGGGCGCACAATTACAGCGATTAGAGCCATTGTCTATTCGGTACCAACATCAGGTAAAAAAGTCCGCTTGGTTATTGACGAAAAATAAAGATGAAAGTTAGGAGTTTCCTGACTTTCTTTTTTATCAAAAGAAAACAGACCGACACTGTCGATCTGTTAGAGCTACTTGCCACCGAAAAGTCCCTTGACTTTATCGAGAATACCGTCAGCACCTTGGGCGCCGTCGATGAGCTGTTTAGCTTGGTCGAAATATTCGCCAAGATTGTCTTTGTGTTCGTTGACAAAGTTCATAGCAGCTGAGAAATCTTTCTTCTCAATCATTTCTTTAACTTGGTTAAATAGGTCTTGTGGATTCATAGTGAAACCTCTTTCTTTTTGATAAGGCTATTAAATCATAAACTAGCGTATTTTAAAAGTAATTTGGTTGACTGTGCAACTTTTGCTATAATAAGAGACGATAATGATTTTGAAATTCGAGGAAAATATGAAATTAGCAACAATTTGTTATATTGATAATGGCTGCGAGCTATTGCTCTTGCATCGGAATAAAAAGCCAAATGACGTGCATCAAGGGAAATGGATTTCTGTGGGTGGAAAACTTGAAAAAGGGGAGACACCAGAAGAATGTGCTAAGCGCGAAATTCTTGAAGAGACTGGGCTAACTGTTCTTGACATGGATTTTTCTGGCATCATTACTTTCCCAGAGTTTACTCCTGGTAATGATTGGTACACCTATGTCTTTAAGGTGACTAAGTTTGAAGGCCAGGTTATGGAAGATAGTCCCGAGGGAACTTTAGAATGGGTACCTTATGATCAAGTGCTGTCAAAACCAACTTGGGAAGGTGACTATGAAATGTTCAAATGGATTTTAGATGATGTTCCCTTTTTCTCTGCCAAAATGACCTATGAAAATGAAAAGTTGATCGAGAAGCAAGTGACCTTCTATCCTCATGAAAATTGATATCAAAATCTGTTTACATGCTGATTTGACAAGCTTTGTAGGCAGACAAGGTGTCAGCTTTTTGCCATAATAAAAGCATCAAAAAGAAAGGATATCCTGAGATGATTTCAGAAAAATTAAGGAGCTTTCGTTTAGAAAATGGACTGAATCAGGAGCGGTTGGCTGAGAAAATAGGGGTCAGTCGTCAAACCATTTCCAACTGGGAAAATGATAGGCGAGTTCCTGATATCTATAGCCTAGTTGCACTTAGTGACCTATACGGAGTTTCTCTGGACGGACTTATCAAGGGAGATGCTAAGGTCATGGCTATGCTTAGTGGGAGCACGAAAGTGGTAGGTGAAAGATATTTGTATGGAGCAGTCGCCTTAAATGGGCTGGGAATGATAGAGTTGTTTTATTTCGAACAACTGGGCATATTGCCAAAAGTTGCTTTTATGATTTCACACTTCACTGCAAGTTTACTCTTGATGTACTATTTCTTCCCTTACTATAAAGAGGAGTTGAAACTCATCAAAGAAGATGAAGGATCCAAGACCTCTGGTTTTAGTATGAGGGTTTTCTACTGGTTTACTCTAATAGCAACGCTTAGTGTTCTATTTTTGAATTTCTTTTATTCTATAGGCCTGAAAGTCACCCTTATCGGTGATTTTTTTGCTTAATTTTTGGTATAATAGTAGCAGAATATTAGTCTTTGGAGAATGGTTATGAAAGATGACGACAAATTTTCACTAAGTTGGTTCTTCCGATGGTTTTTAAACAATCAAGGTGTGACTGTTCTTTTAGTCATGCTTTTGGTTTTTCTGAACATCTGGGTTTTTACTCATATTAGCTCTCTGCTGACGCCAATTTTTTCATTTCTAGCGGTTATTAGTCTGCCCTTGGTGATTTCCGCCCTAGTTTACTACCTTCTCAAGCCGGCAGTGGATTGGCTGGAGTCAAAAGGCCTTGGTCGTTTATGGGCCATCCTTATCGTTTTTTTAGGTCTTATTCTCTTTTTGATTTGGGCAATTGCTGCGCTAGTGCCCATGATTGAGACTCAGCTGACGGCTTTTGTCACTAATCTCCCTAACTATATTACGGACGTTGAAAATCAGGTGACCCTAATCTTAAAAGATGATCGTCTAGCACAGTTCCGTCCACAGTTAGAAAGTTTCGTGACAGACTTTTCTGGCAAAGCACTTGAACTTGCTCAAACCTTCTCGAAGAATGCTGTTGACTGGGCGGGAAACTTTGCAGGTACTGTCGCCCGTGTGACGGTTGCTATCATCATCTCGCCTTTTATCATCTTTTATTTACTACGTGACGGCAGTACCATGAAAGATGGCTTTGTCAAATTTCTCCCAACTCCGATGAGAGAAACAACTGCGCGTATCCTACATAACGTCAATGCGCAACTTTCTGGTTACGTTCAAGGACAAGTGACAGTGGCTATCGTTGTTGGCATTATGTTCTCCATTCTCTTTACGATAATTGGTCTTCCTTATGCGGTGACTTTCGGTATTACAGCTGGATTTTTGAATATGATTCCCTACCTAGGTTCATTCTTAGCGATGGTACCGGTTGTCATTTTGGCTTTAGTTGACGGGCCTCTGATGCTGGTTAAGGTTGCTGTGGTTTTCACTATTGAGCAAACTATTGAGGGACGTTTTGTGACGCCACTGGTACTGGGCAGTAAACTCAATATCCATCCTATAACCATCATGTTTATCCTCTTGATTTCGGGCTCAGCCTTTGGTGTCTGGGGAGTCTTTCTTGGTATTCCAGTTTATGCCGCAGCAAAGGTTGTTCTAGCTGAACTCTTTAACTGGTATAAGGACGCGAGTGGTTTGTATGAAGAAATCGCAGAGCAGACAGAAAGCGAAGGAGAAAATCATGTTAAATAGTGAGAAGATGTTAGCCTCCTTGGAGGCTCAGGACCTAGCTCACACTGAAAAATATTTTCGAAAAGCTCTTGAAAGTGATCCTGAGGATGTCCTTTTAGGATTAGCAGAATATCTGGAATCCATTGGTTTTTTACACCAAGCCAAGGTCATATATGAAAAAATAAGACCTCTTTATCCAGAAGTCTCAATTAACCTAGCGCAGATTGCGGCTGAAGATGGTGATCTGGAATCAGCCTTTCTCTACCTTGATGCTATCTCAGAAGAGAGTGAGGATTATCTGTCAGCCCTCTTAGTTATGGCAGACCTTTACCAGATGGAAGGCCTAACAGATGTGGCCCGAGACAAGCTCCTTCTTGCATCAGAATTGACAGACGAACCCTTGGTTATCTTTGGGCTGGCTGAATTAGAATACGAATTAGAAAATGACAAAACTGCTATTGATTACTACGCCAAACTCGATAACCGTGAGATGTTGGAAATGACTGGCATCTCAACCTACCAGCGCATTGGTCGTTCTTACGCCAATCTTGGCAAATTTGAAGCCGCAATTGAGTTCTTAGAAAAAGCTCTTGAAATTGAATACGATGATGCCACTGCTTTTGAACTTGGTGTTATATTGTACGATCAAGGAGAATACCAAAAGGCTAATCTCTACTTTAAGCAATTAGATACCATGAACCCTGATTTTGCTGGCTATGAGTATATCTACGCCCTATCGCTACAAGCTGATCATAGAGCAGAAGAAGGACTACGTCTAGTTCAGCAGGGGTTGACAAAAAATGAATTTGACAGTCAACTTTTACTGCTAGCTTCACAACTTTCCTATGAAACACACGATAAAAAAGCTGCTGAGTCCTATCTTTTATTGGCTAAAGACTTGGCAGAGGATGTGGAAGAAGTTCTCCTACGACTTTCAACTCTCTATCTTGAAGACGAGCGGTACGAAGAAGTGATAGCCCTGCTTTCAGAGGATATCGAAATGGTTCTGACTAAATGGAATATTGCTAAGGCTTATCAGGAGCTGGATCAAGAAGAAGAGGCCTTTGAACTCTACAAAGAAATTTCAGTGGACTTATCTGAAAATCCAGAATTTTTGCAGGATTACGCCTATATTTTACGAGAATTTGCTTATCCTGATGAGGCAAGAAAAATGGCAGAGCGATACCTGAAGTTGGTACCTGATGATATCAATATGGCGACCTTTATGGAGGAACTCTAGTGTCAGAACCGATAAAACTTTTTCAGTACAACACATTAGGAGCGCTCATGGCTGGTCTTTATGACGGCTCGTTGACCATAGCAGAGCTCCTCGAACATGGGGATTTAGGGATTGGCACTCTAGATTCCATTGACGGAGAACTTATCGTCCTAGACGGCAAAGCGTATCAAGCTAAATCGACAGATGGAAATCTTCAGGTGGTGGAAGTTCCAGGTCATGTTAAGGTGCCCTATGCAGCCGTTGTTCCGCATCAGGCAGAAGTGATTTTCAAGCAACGTTTTGAGATGACCGATAAGGAATTAGAGGAGCGTATCGAGTCCTACTACGATGGAGAAAATCTCTTTCGTTCTATCAAAATTCATGGAATATTCAGCCGTATGCATGTCCGAATGATTCCTAAATCCACAAGTGACCGTAAATTTGCTGAGGTGGCGATTAGCCAGCCTGAGTATGAAGCAGAGGAAGTGACAGGAACTATTGTCGGTATCTGGACACCAGAAATGTTTCACGGTGTTAGCGTGGCTGGCTATCACTTGCACTTTCTTTCAGATGACCATAGTTTTGGTGGTCATGTCATGGATTTTGTTATCCAAGAAGGGATTGTGGAAGTTGGCCCAGTCGATCAGTTGGATCAGCGTTTTCCTGTTCAGGACAGAAAATACCTCTTTGCCAAATTTAATGTTGACGAAATGAAAGAAGATATTAAGAAAAGTGAATAATTAATGAAAGATATCTGTAAAGTATTTGTAAAATAAAGAAAATTTAGATATAATAAAGAGAAAAAGTTATAAAATGGGGGATTATTATGTCTTCACGGAGTCGCCGCAGAAGGCCTCAACACACGTCAAAACATGGACTATTGGGAGTTCTCAATTTTACCTTGTGGTTACTAGTCGTTTTGCTATCTGCTACAGTTCTTGTGGCTATGCTGACCTACAACATTTTGGCCTTTAACGGCCTCAATGTTATCATTCCAATCATCTTAGGAGTCTTTATTTTAGGTTTTTTCTTTTGGATTTTATCGAAAAAAGGCAAAGTTTTGGTCACTGTATTTCTGACCTTGATGGTGATTGTTTTGTGTACGGGATTATTTTTTGTTAAATCAGCCCTTGATTTTTCAAATAAGCTTAACACAACTGCCCGCGTGTCCCAAGTGGAGATGAGTGTCCTTGTACCAGTGGATAGTCCGATTACAGATGTGACCGAGTTAGAATCAGTTCTAGCTCCAGTTGCCAGTGATGCAGATAATATCACTGCTCTACTTAGCCATATCAGTACAGATAAAGGAATCACTCTGACTGAGAAGACCTCTCTGTCTTATGCTACAGCCTATGAAAGTCTGCTAGCAGGCGAAGAAAAGGCCATGGTCATGAACTCAGCCTATGCAGAACTGCTAAGTAGTGAACATCAGGATTTTGATAGCAAGGTGAAAGCTATTTACACCTTCACCGTTAAGAAAAAAGTTCAAAATAGCAGTAGTCAAAAGTTAGATTCAGATAGTTTCAACGTCTATATCTCAGGGATTGATACTTACGGATCAATTTCATCCGTTTCACGCTCAGATGTCAATATTATCATGACAGTTAACCGCACAACGCATAAAATTTTATTGACGACCACACCTCGTGACTCCTATGTACCTATAGCAGATGGTGGCAACAATCAATACGACAAATTGACCCATGCGGGTATTTACGGGGTTGACTCTTCCATTCACACCCTGGAAAATCTCTATGGTATTGACATTAACTACTATGCTCGTATTAACTTCACCACATTTTTAAATTTGATTGACTTAATTGGTGGGATTACTGTGACAAATGATCAAGAATTCACAAACGGTCAAGGACATTTCCCAGTTGGCGAAGTAACTCTTAACTCAGAACGGGCTCTTGCCTTTGTCCGTGAGCGTTACTCTCTAGTAAATGGCGATAATGATCGTGGGAAGAATCAGACCAAGGTTATCGCAGCAATCGTTAACAAATTAGCAAGCCTTGACTCCATTGCTAAATACAGTGATATTATCAATGGCTTAGGAGACTCTATCCAAACTAATATGCCATTTGAAACCATGATGACTCTTGCTAACGGTCAGTTGGAATCCGGGCAAAAGTACGAAGTGACTTCACAAGCAATCACAGGTACAGGTTCAACGGGTGAGCTTCCTTCTTACGCTATGCCTAATGCCAGTCTTTACATGTTAAGTATTGATAATGCTAGTCTTGAGGCTGCAAAAGAGGCTATAAAAGCAACGATGGAAGGAAATTAAAATGATTGACATCCACACTCATATTATTTTTGGTGTTGACGATGGTCCTGCGACTCTTGAAGAGAGCCTTGCCCTTATCAAGGAGTCATACCGCCAGGGGGTTAGAACCATTGTTGCGACCTCTCATCGCCGAAAGGGCATGTTTGAAACACCAGAGGCAACCATTCTTTCTCACTTTGCTATTGTAAAGGACGAGGTTGAATTGCTATTGCCAGAGATGACCCTACTTTATGGGGGAGAGATTTATTTTACAACGGACATCGTTTCAAAACTTGAAAACCAGACGATACCAACTCTTAACGGCACGCGTTTTGCTTTGGTCGAATTTTCTTCGATGACACCTTGGAAAACGATACACGGAGCTGTAGAAGACTTATTAAATGTAGGGATTACACCTCTTGTTGCACATATCGAACGTTACAATGCCTTGGAAAATCACAAGGAGCGTGTCAAGGAGTTGATTGATATGGGTTGCTACACACAAGTTAATAGTTCTCACCTATTGAAGGCAAAGCTTTTTGGAGATAAGTATAAGGTTTTCAAAAAGCGCGCGGCTTATTTTTTGGAAGAGGATCTGGTTCATTGTGTGGCTAGTGATATGCATAATCTGGAAGGTCGAAAACCTTATATGCAAGAGGCCTACGCTCTTGTTGAAAAAAAGTTTGGTGCCAAAAAAGCTAAACAACTCTTCCATGACAACCCAGCTACTTTATTAGCAAATCAATTTATTTAGGAGAAATCATGCAAAACCAAAACGATTCACAACTTGAAATTGATGTATTACATCTTTTGAAAAAACTCTGGCTACGTAAATTTGCCATCATTTTCACAGCTCTAGTCTTTGCCTTGGCTACTTTGGCTGGTAGCATTTTCTTAATCACACCTAAGTATGAATCTTTGACAAAACTCTACGTCATCAACAAGGCTTCAGATGATACAAAAATTTCTACGCAAGATTTACAGGCAGGAGATTATTTGGTAAAAGACTACAAAGAGATTATTACTTCTAAGACTGTTCTTTCAACGATTATTGAACGAGAACAGCTTGATTTATCACCCTCAGAATTGAGTTCAAAAGTGCGTATTGATATTCCAGTCAATACTCGTATCATTTCCATTACAGTGACAGATGAAAATCCTGAAGTTGCTAGTCAATTAGCCAATACTTACCGAGAAGTTGCTTCTGAAAAAGTTAAAGAAGTAACTAACGTTGAGGATGTTAAGACGATTGAAGAAGCAGAGCCATCATCATCACCGTCCTCACCAAATCTCAAAAGAAATGCAATTTTGGGACTGTTAGCGGGAGGATTTTTAGCAATCGTTATTATCCTTGTTAAAGAGGTTCTGGATGACCGCGTACACCGTGCAGAAGATGTAGAAGAAGTTCTTCACATGACCCTTCTTGGTGTTATTCCAGATATTAATAAGATGAAATAGGAGCGATTATGGCACTCTTAGAATTAGTAAAATCAAAACAAGATCTTTATACACAAGTTGAAGAATACTACAATAGCATTCGTACCAATATCCAATTCAGTGGTCAAGACATCCGTGTCATTGCTCTCACATCTGTACAACCTGGCGAGGGGAAATCAACCACATCATCTAACCTAGCAATATCTTTTGCAAATGCTGGTTTTAAAACCATTTTAATTGATGCAGATACCCGAAATTCAGTTTTGTCAGGATCTTTTAAAGCGACTGGCAAGGTCAATGGCTTGACTGGTTACTTATCAGGGAATGCCTACCTATCGGAAGCTATTTGTGAAACTAACGTTCCTAATTTATCCATTATTCCTGCTGGAAAAACAGCTCCAAATCCAACAACTCTCTTGCAAAATAGTAATTTTACAAGCATGGTTGATAGTCTTAAGGAGTACTACGATTACATTATTATCGATACACCACCGATTGGTCTTGTTATCGATGCGGCTATCATTGCTCAAAAATGTGACGGGACTATCATCGTGACCGAGGCAGGAGCTATTAAGCGCAAGTTTGTTCAAAAAGCTAAGGAGCAAATGGAACAAAGCGGCGCTGCTTTTCTTGGTATTATCTTAAATAAGGTTGATAGCCAACTAGATTCATATGGGGCTTACGGTAATTACGGTAGCTATGGTCAAAAAGCTGATCAAAAGAAAGGCAAACGCAGAAGAAAGTGACAGAGACTCGCATCGTTTAAGGTGTGAAAGTAACAAATGGGAGTCAGAGACTTTTGTCTCAGGCTCTTTTTTGGTATAATAAGAGCAAAGCTCTTTTGGAAAGATTAAGAAAAATGCCTACTATCGAAGAATTAAAAAAACGTCAGGAGAAGATTCGTAACTTCTCCATTATTGCCCATATTGACCATGGCAAATCAACTCTAGCTGATCGGATTTTGGAAAAAACTGAGACTGTTTCCAGTCGTGAAATGCAGGCGCAGCTGTTGGATTCTATGGACTTAGAACGTGAGCGTGGGATTACTATCAAGCTTAACGCAGTACAGCTCAACTATACGGCTAAAGATGGAGAAAGCTATATTTTCCACCTGATTGACACTCCGGGGCACGTTGACTTTACATATGAGGTGTCTCGTTCTTTGGCAGCCTGTGAAGGTGCTATTTTAGTTGTTGATGCGGCTCAAGGTATTGAAGCGCAGACTCTTGCTAATGTTTATTTAGCACTTGATAATGACTTGGAAATTTTACCTGTTATCAATAAAATTGATTTGCCTGCAGCTGATCCTGAGCGCGTTCGTGCTGAAATCGAAGATGTCATTGGTTTAGATGCTTCGGAAGCTGTTCCAGCATCAGCCAAGGCAGGTATCGGTATTGAGGAAATTTTGGAGCAGATTGTTGAAAAAGTACCCGCACCAACTGGTAACGTGGAAGCACCGCTTCAAGCTCTAATTTTTGACTCAGTTTATGATCCTTATCGTGGGGTTATCTTACAAGTTCGTATTGTTAATGGCATGGTTAAGCCTGGAGATAAGATTCAGATGATGTCTAATGGCAAGACATTTGATGTGACAGAGGTTGGTATTTTTACACCTAAGGCTATTGGTCGTGATTATCTTGCTACGGGTGATGTTGGTTATATTGCGGCTTCTATCAAGACGGTTGCTGATACTCGTGTTGGTGATACGGTGACGCTTGCTGATACTCCAGCTGATCAGGCTCTCTCTGGCTACAAACAGATGAATCCTATGGTGTTTGCGGGGCTTTACCCAATCGAATCCAATAAGTACAATGATCTCCGTGAGGCTTTGGAGAAACTCCAGCTCAACGATGCCAGTTTGCAATTTGAACCAGAAACCTCACAAGCTCTAGGCTTTGGTTTCCGCTGTGGTTTCTTGGGACTTCTTCACATGGATGTTATCCAAGAGCGCTTGGAGCGTGAGTTTAATATTGATTTAATCATGACAGCGCCGTCCGTTGTTTATAACGTTCAAACGACTGATGGTGAGGAAATCAGTGTTTCTAACCCGTCTGAATTTCCAGATCCAACTCGTATCTCTGCTATTGAAGAGCCTTATGTCAAGGCACAAATCATGGTACCACAAGAGTATGTGGGTGCGGTCATGGAGCTCGCCCAGCGCAAGCGTGGAGACTTTGTGACTATGGACTACATTGACGATAATCGTGTCAATGTTATTTACCAGATTCCATTGGCTGAAATTGTCTTTGATTTCTTTGACAAACTCAAGTCTTCAACCCGTGGCTATGCTTCTTTTGACTATGAAATTTCAGAATATCGTGCCTCTCGATTGGTGAAAATGGATATCCTCCTCAATGGAGATAAGGTTGATGCGCTTAGCTTTATTGTTCATAAAGACTTTGCTTATGAACGCGGTAAGTTAATTGTTGATAAATTGAAGAAAATAATCCCCCGTCAGCAATTTGAGGTACCTATTCAGGCGGCTATTGGGCACAAGATTGTGGCGCGTACAGACATCAAGGCCCTACGTAAAAATGTTCTGGCTAAATGTTATGGTGGAGACGTTTCCCGTAAGCGTAAATTACTTGAAAAACAAAAAGCTGGTAAGAAGCGTATGAAAGCTATTGGTTCTGTTGAAGTTCCCCAAGAAGCCTTCTTGTCTGTTCTTTCAATGGATGAAGATGAAAAGTAAAATTTATTTCTGATGACACAAAGGAAGCTGGGACAAATGATTTTGATTCATGTGATTTTTCATCAGTAACTCTGATAATTAAACATAAAAAGTGAACAATGCTGGATTCCGAGCATCAGAAAAGCTCAGAAAACCAGTTTTGTTCGCTTTTTATATTTGAGATTAAACGTTCGTCTCAAATTCTTTTTTACTCTATGTTATCCTAAAAAAACACCAATTAATAAATTGGTGTACATCTTGTATTAAAGTCCGTAGTTGTAATCATCATCCTGCATGGCTTCAACAGTACCAAGAAGGTAACCGTTACCGACCTGTGAGAAGAAATCATGGTTAGAAGTACCAGTTGAGATTCCGTTCATAACGATTGGATTAACATCATCGGCTGTGTCTGGAAAGAGTGGGTCTTGACCTAAGTTCATCAGAGCCTTATTGGCATTGTAGCGAAGGAAGGTCAAGACTTCCTCGGTCCAACCAACAGAGTCGTAGAGGGAGTGCGTGTAGTTTTCCTCATTTTCGTAAAGTTCATAAAGTAAGTCGTACATCCACTCACGAAACTCGAGTTGTTTTTCTTCCGATAATTCGTTAAAACCAAGTTGGAATTTGTAACCAATGTAAGTTCCATGAACAGACTCATCGCGTATGATAAGCTTGATAATCTCAGCTACGTTGGCAAGTTTGTTGTTTCCAAGATAATAGAGTGGTGTGAAGAAACCAGAGTAGAAGAGGAAGGTTTCAAGATAGGTTGAAGCAACTTTTTTCTGTAGAGCATCACCATTTTTGTAGATTTCATTGATGATTTGAGCTTTTTTCTGCAAAAATTCGTTGGTGTTTGTCCACTCAAAGATGTCTTCGATTTCTTTTTTAGTGTTGAGAGTTGAGAAGATTGATGAGTAGGATTTTGCATGGACAGATTCCATGAATTGGATGTTATTCAAAACAGCCTCTTCATGTGGCGTGCGAACATCTGCGCGGATAGCTTCGATACCAGATTCAGATTGCATGGTATCAAGAAGGGTCAAGCCTCCAAAAACCTTTCCAACTAAGTCTTTCTCTGCAGCGCTCAGCTTTCTCCAGTCATCCAAGTCATTTGACAGGGGAATACGAGTATCTAGCCAAAATTGTTCGGTCAGCTTTTCCCAGGTTGACTTGTCAATCACATCTTCGATTTCGTTCCAGTTAATAGCGTTGTAGTAAGTTTGCATAATGACTTCTTTCGTTTGTTTACTAGATATTTTCCAGCTTCAGGATTGCCGTGGCGTCATCCGTCAATAGCTATTGATTTAAATCGTTTTTATTCTCATTTTTTCGTTTTGTTTTATCAAGACCAAGCATGATAATTTCCTAAATGATGGCATTAAAAACTATTTTACTTTGTGAAAAAATCAGATGACACAACTCTCACACTGATTAGAACCCACTTCCTCACCGTCATCGGTATAGGTACGAACGTAGTAAATCGATTTGATGCCTTTATTATAAGCATAGTTGCGGAGGATGGAGAGGTCTCGAGTCGTTTGTTTACTTTCCGTCTTCCATTCGTAGAGCTCTTTTGGTAATTCGCTGCGCAGGAAGAGGGTCATCGAAAGTCCCTGATCCACATGTTCGGTAGCAGCAGCATAGACATCAATCATCTTGCGCATATCCATGTCGTAAGCCGAAGTATAATATGGGATTGTATCAGTAGATAGCCCGTAAGCTGGGTAGTAGATCTTACCGATTTTCTTTTCTTGTCGTTCCTCAATACGTTGGGTAATCGGATGGATAGAAGCAGAGCAGTCATTGATATAAGAGATAGAGCCGTTTGGCGCAACTGCTAAGCGATTTTGATGATAAAGGCCGTGCTCCTTGACTAATTCACGAAGAGCAGCCCAGTCTTCACCAGTCGGAATGAAATGGTCTTTGAAAAGCTCTTTTACTAAGTCAGACTTAGGCGCAAATTGACCAGTCACATATTTATCAAAATAAGAGCCGTTTGCATAAGCTGACTTGTCAAAATTAGCAAAAGAAACGCCACGTTCACGAGCTATATTGTTTGACTCTACTAAGGTCCAATAATTCATGAGCATGAAGTAAATATCGGTAAATTCAATAGACTCAGGTGAGCCGTACTCAATGTGGTTAACGGCCAAGTAAGAGTGAAGTCCCATGGCACCAAGACCAAAGGTATGAGCCTGAGAGTTACCGTATTTGACAGTTGGAACAGCATCAATACTTGATGAATCAGTGACAAAAGTTAGAGCACGTGTCATGGTTCTGATGGACTTTCCAAAGTCAGGGGATGTCATCATATTGATTACGTTGGTTGATCCAAGGTTGCATGAGATGTCCATGCCCATTTTGAGAAATTCTTGAGCGTCGTTAATCTCGCTTGTGGTTTGAATTTGAAGAATTTCTGAACACAAGTTTGACATGATGATTTTACCATCAATTGGATTGGCACGGTTAGCTGTATCAATGTTGACGATGTAAGGATAGCCAGATTCTTGCTGGAGTTTTGAAATTTCAGTTTCCAAATCACGAGCTTTGATTTTAGTCTTGGTAATATTGGGGTTGGCAACCAATTCGTCGTACATTTCAGTGATATCAATATAGTTGAAAGGAATACCGTATTCTTTTTCAACTGTGTAAGGGCTGAAAAGGTACATGTCTTGGTTGTTACGCGCAAGCTCATAGAATTTATCAGGAACAGTTACGCCCAGAGAGAGAGTTTTGACACGAACTTTTTCATCAGCATTTTCTTTTTTGGTAGAAAGAAAAGCAATAATATCTGGGTGGAAGACATTGAGGTAAACCACACCTGCTCCTTGACGCTGACCAAGTTGGTTTGAGTAAGAAAAGCTGTCCTCAAAAAGCTTCATAACAGGAACGACTCCTGAAGCAGCACCAGCGTAGCCTTTGATTGGAGCACCAGCTTCACGTAGGTTATTGAGTGAAATTCCTACACCACCACCAATACGGGATAGTTGCAAAGCAGAGTTAATGGAGCGTCCAATAGAGTTCATATCGTCAGTCACTTGAATTAGGAAACAAGATACTAATTCTCCGCGACGACTGCGTCCAGCATTGAGGAATGATGGGGTCGCAGGCTGATAGCGCTGGTGAATCATTTCCATCGCTAAATCGTGAGCTAATTCTTCATTGCCGTCCGCAAAATAGAGTGCGTTAAACATAACGCGATCTTCGATAGACTCTAGGTAGAACTCCCCAGCATTATCTTTCAGGGCATACTGCTGATAAAATTTGTAAGCCGCCATGAAAGACTTGAAGCGGAAGTTTTCCTTTTTCAAGTCCCGTGCTAGTCTTTCAATAAAATCTGGTGAATATTTAGCAATGAAGTCTGTCTCAATGTAGTCATGCTCAATCAAATAGCTAATTTTATCCATCATACTATCGAAAGTCATGGTGTTTGGATTCACATTTTCTTTGAAGAAGGAATCAAGTGCTTCTTTATCTTTGTGGAGAGGAATTTGACCGTTGACTGGTCGGTTGATTTCATTATTGAGGCGGAAGTAGGAAACGTCGCCTAAATCTTTCAATGACATTGTGATGTTCCTTTTCTATAGTGAAGATTATACGATTTCTTTCAATTTTGCAGGCTGGAAACCTGAGAAGACAAGATCACCTGCTTCGATAACTGGAGCTGCTGTAAAGCCTAGAGATTTCACATAATCGATTTTTTCGGGTTGTTCGTCAATGTTGATTTCTTCAAAATCAGCACCAGCTTTTTCCAAAAATTTCTTTGTCATATTGCATTGCATACAGTTATGTTTTGAGTAAACAGTAATTTTTGCCATTTCTTTTCTCCTTAGATTGATACTTTACTAGCATACCAAAATCTACAGAAAATGCAACTTTAAAATCCTAGCCTAACACAAAATATAGTACGGACATTTTTCAGAAACTACCATATATAGTGGTTTCATCGGATTTTACTTTAGAGCATTGATTTGTTTGATGGCACCCAAATTTCTTAAAATGGCTTAAATTCCCTTGAAATTTTGGGAAAAGACTCGTAAAACTTGACTATGAAGCGTTTTTAAGTTATGATAAACACTGTTAGAGCAATGTGCTCAAAAAAAATTGGAGGATTTGTTAACATGGCTAACAAACAAGATTTGATTGCAAAAGTTGCGGAAAGCACTTCGTTGACTAAAAAAGATTCAGCAGCAGCAGTAGACGCTGTCTTTGCAGCAGTTTCAGAATACCTTGCAGCTGGTGAAAAAGTTCAGCTTATTGGTTTTGGTAACTTCGAAGTTCGCGAACGCGCAGCTCGTACAGGTCGTAACCCACAAACTGGTGAAGAAATCACTATCGCAGCTTCAAAAGTTCCAGCATTCAAAGCTGGTAAAGCACTTAAAGACGCTGTAAAATAATTTAACGTGAAAAAGCCTATTGTATCAACGTTTCTACGTTATGCAGTAGGCTTTTTTTGTGTTTTGGGGTGGGCGACTTCTGTTTTTTCTGTGAAGAAAATTCAGCTAGCATGTGCTATAATATTCCTATGGAAAATAAGCAAAAAATTGAAAATTATGAATTATTGTTAATGCAAGCTCAGGGACTTTTTGCAAATGAGACGAATGCATTAGCAAATCTATCAAATGCTTCGGCTATGTTGAATGGAATCTTGCCAAATTCAGTTTTTACAGGATTTTATCTATACAATGGTAAAGAATTAATTTTAGGACCATTTCAGGGTGGCGTTTCCTGTGTTCATATCGCACTTGGAAAAGGTGTCTGCGGTGAATCAGCTCAGAAGCGCCAAACGATGATTGTTGACGATGTGACCAAACATGCCAACTACATTTCTTGTGACAGCGCAGCAATGTCTGAAATTGTTATCCCTATGGTTAAAAACGAACAGTTAGTTGGTGTGCTTGATTTAGATTCACGTTTGATAGCGGACTATGATGCTATTGATAAAGATTATCTAGAAAAATTTGTGGCAATTTTGCTTGAAAAAACCATTTTTAACTTTGACATGTTTGGAGTAGAAAGCTAATGTACCAAGCTCTTTATCGAAAATACCGCAGCCAAGCCTTTGATGAGATGGTCGGTCAGGAAGTGATTTCAACCACTTTGAAACAAGCTGTCGCTTCTGGTAAAATCAGTCATGCTTATCTTTTTTCTGGACCTCGCGGAACGGGTAAGACCTCGGCGGCAAAAATCTTTGCAAAGGCCATGAACTGTCCTAATCAAGTAGACGGCGAGCCTTGTAATGACTGTGATATTTGCCGTGACATCACTAATGGTAGCCTTGAGGATGTGATTGAAATTGACGCAGCCTCAAATAACGGCGTTGATGAAATCCGCGAGATTCGGGATAAATCAACGTATGCACCTAGCCGTGCCACATACAAGGTTTATATCATTGATGAGGTCCACATGCTTTCAACAGGAGCTTTCAACGCCCTATTGAAAACTTTGGAAGAACCAACTGAAAATGTGGTTTTCATTTTGGCAACGACGGAGTTGCACAAGATTCCCGCCACAATCTTATCACGTGTGCAACGCTTTGAATTTAAATCGATCAAACAGGTGGCCATTCAGGGGCATTTAGCGAGTATTTTAAGGACTGAAGGCATTGCTTTTGATGAGGATGCCCTGGTTATCATTGCTAGACGTGCTGAAGGTGGTATGCGTGATGCCCTGTCAATTTTGGATCAGGCGCTTAGCTTGGCTCCAGATAATCAAGTGACGGTTGCTGTTGCAGAGGAAATTACAGGCTCCATTGGTCTAGTGGCGCTAGATACTTATGTCTCAAACATCCGCCAACATCAGGTGACGGCTGCCCTTGAAAATCTTGAAACGCTCTTTAACAACGGTAAGTCCATGAGCCGTTTTGCCACAGATTTACTGACTTATCTGCGTGATTTGCTTATTGTGCAGACAGGTGGCACGGTAGCCCGCCAAACAGTGGCTTTCTCTGAAAATCTGTCCATCCCTCAGAGTCAAATTTTTACCATGATTGACACGGTGACGACAAGTTTGCCTGAGATTAAGACAGGTACTCACCCTAAGATTTATGCAGAGATGATGACCATTCGCTTGGGGCAAGCAAGCCAAGCTGCTCAGTTGGACATTTTTGAAAACCTAGAAGCGGAGCTCAGCCAGTTACGATCTGAAATCGCAGAGCTGAAAAAACAAGTGGCTCAAGGGGCATCCGCTCCTAGCTCTGCCATTGTTCCAAAATCGCAAAGTAAGAAAAGTGCTGTCGCTTTCAAAGTGGATAGGGTGAAAATCGTGACCATTATGGAAGAAACAGTAGCAGATAGCCAACGCTCTAGAGAATATCTGGAGGCACTAAAAGGAGCTTGGAATGAGATTTTAGACTCCATCTCAGCTCAGGATAGGGCGCTCCTTTTAGGTTCTGAACCTGTATTAGCCAACTCAGAAAACGCCATCTTAGCTTTTGACGCAGCCTTTAATGCCGAGCAAGTTATGAAGCGTGAAAATCTCAATGCTATCTTTGGCAACATTATGAGCAAGGCTGCTGGTTTTTCACCACAAATTATGGCAGTACCACGTCAGGATTTCAACGATATTAGGAGCGAATTTGCCCAAAAAATGAAGGCACAGCGCATTGAGCAAGTTGAAGAGACGGATGAGACGCCAGCTTTACCAGAAGAATTTTCATACTTGGCAACTAAGGTGGAGATTTTAGAAGATTAGAAAAGACTAGGATAAAAATCCTAACCTTTTGACATTATTGCAGATAAGCGCTTTAGCGCAGCAGTTGATTGAAAGCCATCATCAACCCTTGTAATATAATGGATGGCCCTTCCTAATCAAGTGTAATGACCTGTGGGACCTTTTGAAGCGGGGCTTATAAGTTGACGGTAGTCAGCTTACATCAATCAAAGTCTGGGGATAGGCTGTTTTTGGTGACTACCTGAAAAGGGGAAAGTGATGAAAAATTGAGAAGAATGTCAATTTTTCATCACTTTCTTAGCTTACCAAGAAGTCAAACTAACTTCACCGCTGGAAATTTCCATGAGTCCACCCTTATCTAGCTCTACCAGAAGTCCACCAGTTGGTGTGATGTCCTGAGCAATTCCAGAGTAATCTTCGCCATTTTGAGTAAAGGTGACATGTCTGTCTAGGACTAAGGATTTATCACGATAAACTTTATAGAGATCTTGCTCGGGAACGGTGGAGAAAATCTGCCAAATTTCGCTAATCAATTCGTTGCGCGTGATGTTAGGATTTTCCTCTGAAAACAGACTACCGACCTTGAGTGACAGCTCATCTGGGATATTTTTTAGATGAAAATTGATTCCTACGCCAATGATGACATCAGTGATGGTACCTGTCTCTATTGAGGAAACCGCCTCGGTCAAGATACCGACAATTTTCTTGCCATCTAGATAGATATCATTGACCCACTTGATGTCGCAATCTTTGCCAGTCAGACGGTGAATAGCACGAACTGTAGCGCTGGCAACCATGATGGTATAGGTCGGAAGATTATCAAAGGAGACGTTTGGCTTGATATGAAGGCTCATGTAAATGCCTCCATCTTTCTCAGCGAAAAACTGCCGCCCCATGCGACCACGAGCAGCTGTCTGATTTCCTGCCAGATAGAGACGAGGTGAGGAATTACCCCTATCCATTCCCTGCTTTGCATCTAACTGGGTAGAAGCGCTACTTTGCATAAAAGTTACCGGAAGCCCTGTTTTTTGTGTAATCTTGTCAGGAATAAGGAGGTCGCCCGATAGCCAACGATAGCCTTTTCCTTTACAGGTCTCGATAGAAACCCCTTGTTCCTCCAGAGTTTTAATTGCTTTCCAAATAGCTGTGCGAGATACTTGCAAGGATTGTGCCAGCATTTCACCGGTCATAAACTCCTTTTTCTCGTAGAGGGCCTCAAAAATTTTTTCGTAGGTTTTCATAAGTCTAGTATAGCACAAAAAAGCTCTTGGACAGCATTTTATAGAATAAATTTAATGGTAAAAATGAACGGAATATGTTAGAATACTAGGGTTATTAAGTCCCGAAAAGGCGGCTGTAAGGAAAAAAGGATGGAGATTTCTACTCATTACTTCGCTTGTAAAGTATCTCCTTTCAGTCGGTGCTTTGTAACCTAGTAACACTATATTATCAAGGGGGACATTTTTATGTCAGAACGTAAACTTTTCACGTCTGAGTCGGTTTCGGAGGGGCATCCGGATAAGATTGCAGACCAAATTTCAGATGCAATTTTGGATGCTATTTTAGAGCAGGATCCTGAGGCCCACGTAGCAGCTGAGACGGCTGTCTATACAGGATCAGTCCATGTTTTTGGCGAAATTTCAACGACTGCCTATGTTGATATCAACAAGGTCGTTCGTGAAACCATTGCAGAAATTGGCTACAACAACGCAGAGTACGGTTTTGCTGCGGATTCAGTAGGGGTACATCCGTCATTGATTGAACAATCTCCAGATATCGCTCAGGGAGTTAATGAAGCTCTGGAGGTGCGAGAAGGTGAGAAAGATGAGCTTAACCTGATTGGTGCGGGAGACCAAGGTCTGATGTTTGGCTTTGCTATTGATGAAACGCCAGAGCTAATGCCACTACCAATCTCACTGTCTCATAAGTTGGTGCGAAAATTAGCTGAGCTTCGTAAATCAGGTGCTATCAGCTACCTACGTCCAGATGCTAAATCTCAAGTGACAGTTGAATACGACGAAAATGATAAACCAGTACGTGTGGATACTGTTGTTATTTCAACACAACACGACCCTGAAGCAACTAACAATCAAATTCGCGAGGATATCATTAATCAAGTTATCAAGGCGGTAATTCCAGCGGAATATTTGGATGACAAAACCAAGTTTTTTATCAATCCTACTGGTCGCTTTGTTATCGGTGGTCCTCAAGGGGACTCTGGCTTGACAGGACGCAAAATTATCGTTGACACTTACGGAGGTTATTCTCGCCATGGTGGTGGTGCTTTCTCCGGTAAGGATGCAACTAAGGTCGATCGCTCAGCTTCATATGCGGCGCGCTATATTGCTAAAAATATCGTAGCGGCAGGCCTTGCTAAGAAAGCAGAAGTGCAGTTGGCCTATGCTATCGGTGTGGCCCACCCAGTCTCAGTTCGTGTCGATACTTTTGGAACTTCGACAGTTTCCGAGGCTCTTTTGGAAAAAGCGGTGCGTGAAAACTTTGACCTACGTCCAGCAGGCATCATCAAGATGCTTGACCTCAAACGTCCAATCTATAAGCAGACCGCAGCCTATGGACACATGGGACGTACAGACATTGACCTTCCATGGGAAAAATTAGATAAAGTTGATGCCCTCAAAGCAACGGTAGCAAAATAATATAGTCGAATGAATTAGCTTTCAGGCAAGGAACTAAGGTATAGGCACTACTAGAGTACGGCGAGTAGAAAGTGATGATGTATCAAAGCTAATTCAAATGACTATATGAAACATGGGGAGGCTGGGACTAAAGTCCTAGCCTTTTCACATTATTGCAGACAGTTGCTTTGGCGTAGTGGTCAATTGGAAGTCTTCATCCTTTGCTATACAATGGATAGGTTCCCTCCCAATCAACTGTTCGGAAGTGGAGGACAAAATCAAAATCAGCAAGTATACCGACTTATCGATTTTATCCTCTCTTTTTTTAGTATATTCTCAGACTATTTGACAAAAATATACAAAAAAGCTATAATAGACAGGTATATTTATAAGGAGAAAACAATGTCAAAAATAGTAGCAATCTGGCAAAAAATAGATTTGATTAAGAAGATTTCTATGGGAGTCGTTCTAGGTTTAATACTGGGTCTTATTGTTCCCAAGTTTCAGGTTATTGGACTATTGGGAACCTTATTTGTTGGAGCCTTGAAGGCTGTTGCGCCAATTTTGGTTTTCTCCTTGGTTGCGCACGCCTTGTCCCAAACCCAAAAAGGTCAGAAAACCAATATGAAAATGGTCATTTTCTTGTATCTGGTTGGAACCTTTTCTGCTTCCCTAGTGGCGGTGGTGGCTAGTTTCTTTTTTCCTATGCGCTTGGTTTTCTCTGACATAGCGTCAACGACAGACATTACACCACCTCAAGGAGTTGCTCAGGTTTTTCAAACTTTGTTATTAAATGTGGTTGACAATCCCATCAATGCTCTGGCTACCGCAAATTATATCGGTGTGCTGTCCTGGGCAGTTATCTTTGGCCTTGCCTTTCGTCACGCCAGTCATCAGACTAAGGATTTGTTGCAGTCAGCGGCTGAAGTAACTTCAAAAGTAGTAACTTGGGTTATCAACTTGGCGCCATTTGGTATTATGGGGCTGGTTTTCTCAACGATTGCAAGTAATGGTCTAGTAGCCTTGAAAAATTATGGTTTGCTTTTGCTGGTCTTGGTCAGTAGTATGGTTTTTGTAGCTTTGGTGGTTAACCCTTTGATTGCCCTCTTTGTTATGAAAACCAATCCTTATCCGTTGGTTTTCCAATGTCTGCGAGAAAGTGGTGTAACTGCCTTTTTTACACGTAGTTCGGCAGCTAATATCCCTGTCAATATGAAGTTGTGTGAAAAATTGGGGCTTGATCCGGATACTTATTCAGTTTCTATTCCACTAGGTGCCACCATTAACATGGCTGGTGCAGCTGTAACCATTAACGTTTTGACTATGGCTGCGGTTCATACGCTAGGCATAACAGTTGATTTTGGTTCAGCCCTGCTTTTGTCCGTCGTAGCTGCCTTATCTGCCGCCGGCGCTTCAGGTGTGGCAGGAGGATCACTCCTCCTTATTCCTGTAGCCTGTAGCCTCTTTGGTATTCCAAATGACCTTGCTATGCAGGTCGTAGGAGTGGGATTTGTGGTTGGGGTTATCCAAGACTCTTGCGAAACAGCTCTCAATTCATCAACAGATGTTCTCTTTACTGCCGTAGCTGAAAAATCAGCTTGGAAAAAATAAACTTCTTCAAGACGAGTGACTCCCCATATCGTGGACTGTGAAAAACAAAAATTTTCACAAGAAACTATAAGAGGAGTTTTCGTATGTCCAAAAGAAGTCCAAAGTCTGCATCTGAGAAACTAGAAAACTTCTACAGTTATTTGAATTAGCTTTGAAAAGGCAACAAGAGTTGTTTAAACTCGTCGGTAAAGTATAGAAATGATACAATAAACATTTGGTGTGCAGTTGCGAGTGTACCTTTAAAATCAAGTAGAGAGCACAAAACTGACGGGAAAAAGGTTGAAAATGTTAAAATAATGCCAATCAATAACGAAGAATTGCAGAGGTTGTTGGAAAACAATACAAAAAGCAGTCAGTTAATTTCGAATGTTGAGAATTCATTTGCGTTGTTGCCACAAAATTTTGATTTAAGTTGGAGAGATTCAATTCTTCAATTTTAAGATTTTAAAAATTGCTTTCCGAAAAACATAAATGACAGTAGAAATTCTGCTGTCATTTTTTGTTTTCCAGAAACTAAGAAACTTCCCTTGAAATAATCCAAGAGAAGCTGTAAGTCGTTATATGTTTTTATAACTGTTTGTATTCTTGTGGTAAATTTTTGGTAAGTTGTACCAATTACTCTATAGAAACGTTGATATGACAACGTTTCTGAGACGTCTTACTTCATCGTTGGGAACAATAATACATCGCGGATAGTTGTTGTGTCAGTCAAGAGCATGCAGAGACGGTCAATACCGATTCCAAGTCCGCCTGTTGGTGGCATACCGTACTCTAAGGCTTCAACGTAATCATAGTCGATACCAGTTGCTTCATCATCACCAAGCTCTTTAGCGGCTGCTTGTGCCTCAAAACGAGACAGTTGGTCAATAGGATCGTTTAACTCAGAATAAGCGTTACCGTACTCTTTGGTCATGATAAAGAGTTCGAAACGATCAGTGAACCGTGGGTCATCTGCATTTTTCTTAGCTAGTGGAGAAACTTCTACTGGATGACCATAGACAAAAGTTGGCTGAATCAAGGTTTCCTCGACGAATTCCTCAAAGAAAGCATTGATGATGTGACCGACTGTGTTGAAATGTTTTTCAAGAGGAACCTGTTTTTCTTTGGCAAGTGCTTGCGCTTCTTCAAGGGTTATCTCTTTCCAGAAGTCAACACCAGTAATTTCTTTGACAGCATCAACCATGTGAATACGCTTGAATGGTTCGTTGATTTTGATTTCAGTTCCTTGGTATAGAATTGATCCATCGCCTTTAACAGCTTTAGCAACGTGTTGAATAATCCCTTCGGTTAGGTCCATAATGTCTTGATAGTCAGCATAAGCTTGATAGACCTCAATCATTGTAAATTCAGGGTTGTGAGTGGCGTCCATGCCTTCATTTCGGAAGATACGTCCGATTTCATAAACACGTTCCATACCTCCCACGATAAGGCGTTTCAAGTGCAGTTCAAGCGCGATACGAAGCACCATGTCAATATTTTGAGCATTGTGGTGGGTAATAAATGGGCGAGCAGCAGCACCACCAGCTTCGTTGTGAAGGACGGGCGTCTCGACTTCAAGGAAACCAAGTCCGTCCATGTAACGACGTACCTCAGAAATGATTTTTGAACGTGTTACAAAGCGGTCAAAGCTTTCACGATTTGAAATCAAATCCAAGTGGCGTTTACGATAAATGGTTTCAACATCGGTTAGCCCGTGGAACTTTTCAGGAAGTGGGCGCAGGGCTTTTGACAAATGGGTGATGTGAGTAGCCTTAATTGAAAGCTCTCCCATGTCTGTGCGCATAACGTCGCCTTCTACGCCGAGAAAGTCACCGAGGTCTGCTTTTTTGAAGATTTCGTAGTTTTCTTCGCCGACTTCATCTTTGCGGACATAAATTTGAATTTGACCTTCACGGTCTTGCAAGTGGGCAAATCCAACTTTTCCCTTACCACGCTTAGTCATGAGACGACCAGCGATAGTAGCTGTTTCTCCCAGCTCATGCAATTCGTCTTTACCTTTGTCAGCATAAAGAGCCTTTAACTCTGCAGAATTGTGGCTACGCTCAAAACGTTTTCCAAAAGGGTCAATACCTTGCTCTGCAAGGGCAGTCATTTTTTCACGACGAACAATCTGCTGGTCGTTTAATTCTTCTAAATGTTCGTTAGACATGTTATCCTCCAATAGATATTCCAAACTATTTTACCATAAAAGCTCCGCTTTTCCCACAAAAATAGCGATTTTCTTTCAAGGAAAAGTAAAGCTAAGGTGTTTTATCGTGAAAGTTCTGGTGACAGGCGCTTATTGAAAACTGTGCAGAAAGATAGTATAATAAACAGAGCAAAAAGGAAAGAAAGAGATCCATGATTACATCTATTGTTTTTGACGTTGATGATACCATCTATGACCAGCAGGCACCTTACCGCATTGCCATGGAGAAGTGTTTCCCTGACTTTGATATGAGCAAAATTAATCAGGCCTATATCCGCTTTCGTCATTATTCGGATGTTGGTTTTCCAAGGGTAATGGCAGGGCAGTGGACGACAGAATATTTTCGTTTCTGGCGGTGCAAGGAGACGCTTTTGGAGTTTGGTTATCAGGAAATCACTGAAGAAGAGGGACATCATTTTCAAGAAGTCTATGAGCATGAGCTGGAAAATATTACCATGCTTGATGAAATGCGCATGACCCTTGATTTTCTAAAATCAAAAGGTGTTCCCATAGGCATTATTACCAATGGTCCAACGGAGCACCAGCTTAAAAAAGTCAAGAAGTTAGGGTTATATGACTATGTAGATCCAAAACGTGTCATTGTCAGTCAGGCGACAGGTTTTCAAAAACCAGAAAAAGAGATTTTTAATTTGGCTGCTGAGCAATTTGACATGAATCCTCAAACGACGCTTTACGTTGGTGATTCTTATGATAATGATGTTAAGGGAGCTCATAATGGTGGGTGGCATTCTATGTGGTTTAACCATCGCGGACGCACCCTTAAACCTGGGACAAAACCGGTTTATGACGTAGCTATTGACAACTTTGAGCAACTCTTTGGTGCAGTTAAAGTCCTCTTTGACCTTCCTGATAATAAATTTATCTTTGATGTCAATGATAAGAAAAATCCAGTGCTTGAGATGGGTATCAATAATGGTCTTATGATGGCAGCCGAGCGCCTTTTAGAAAGTAACATGTCTATTGATAAGGTAGTCATCTTACTTCGCCTATCAAAAAATCAAGAGAAAATTCTACGCATGAAGTATGCGAAATAAGAGAGTGTGATAAAAAAAGCAAGAGCCCTCATTAGGAGTATAATCCTAGTGAGGGCTTTGTCAGTTCTTTTCTGTGTTCTGCGGGTGTTTGTGCAGCAGTCATCGTGAGTTATTCCAGCTCTTTTATCATAATTTAAAAGCAATCGCTTGCTTTAAAAAGCAAGTAGTAGACTTTCGTAGACATCAGAAAATGCTCAAAAAGATTAAAAACATAAATGAAAACGCTTGCGTATTTTTGGTGAGATGGTTATAATGAAGATGTTGTACTATATTTTAATATAAGGAGGATATCATGTATCTCAAGCCTAAAAACCATGGGCACGCCTATCCAGAGAAACGCGAGATTTTTAGTATTCGTCGTTTGAAGGTGGGAGTTGCTTCTGTTACGATAGCGTCAGCCTTTTTCTTAGGAACAAGCCTTGGAAATGCTAATGTATCGGCTGATACTGTGACCGATAGTCCAAATGAGGTTGTTCTTGCTAGTAATAGTGTTGAGGAGCAGGACGCTCCGAAGCAAGAAACATCTCCTATCGTCTCTCAAGAAAGCCAGCCTGAGCAGCCCGTTAGCCAAGCTCCAACGGCAGAAATAGCGGTTGCAAATTCTACTGATGGGGTGGCATTAGCTGAGTCACTCTCAGTTCCTGAAGCAACCTCTGCCCAAATTGCTGTCGGTGAGCAAGTTGAAGAGCCTAGTAAGCTTGCTGAGTCAGTGCAGCCACTTGCAAGTCTGGAAAGTGCGCCAGTAAATTCTCTTGAAGCGACTCCAGTAGCTACTGAGTTACCAGCAGACCGGGCAATCGCTGATCAACACATTCGTCTACACTTCGAGGGCTTGGAAGATGAGAAAATATCTTCATACGGACTTTGGACTTGGGGAGCAGTTGCCGAACCATCGGATGGTAATCAATGGCCAAATGATGTAGAACCATTTGTCGCTGAGCAAAAAGATGATTTCGGCTATTACATTGATGTCAAACAGAGTGAGACGCCGGGCAAAATCGGCTACCTCCTTCTAAAAGATGGAGAAAAAGTAGCAGAAGGTGACCAAGAAATATCTCCTTTAGCAGCGGAAATGAACGAAGCGTGGATACGTTCAGATTTCACTACTTACAGTTATGCTCCTTTAGCAGATGAAAATCTGTTACGCCTGCATTACAAACGTGAAGATAACCAATACGAAGGCTGGGGCGTTTGGGTTTGGGGAGATACGTCAGCTTCCTTTGAAAAATGGCCGAGCGATGCACTTGATTTCACTGGCAAGGATGATAAAGGTGCTTACCTTGATATTTCATTATCAAAAGGCTTAGCGTCAAATATCGGCTTTTTATTGGTTAATCAAAATGATGATCAAGCACCTGGGAATAAGACCAAAGACTTAGCCTTTTCAGACCGTGAAACTCATAGTCATATCTTTATCAAAGCAGGTGACGATACTGTTTATACTAATCCATATGGCATCCCAACCCAGGTTGAACAGGATTTTAGTAAGGCTACTCCAGGTCAAGCAGGCATTACAGTCACAGCAAGTAGTTACCGTCCCTTTAATTATAATGAAACAGGTCTAATTGATCTTTCTGTAACGAATCCAAGTCAGCTGAAAGTTACCCGTATGGAAGTTGATACCAAAACAATAGGCGGTGGTATCATTGAAATCTCACCTGAATTGAATCGAGTTACTATCACGGCATCTTCTCAAACAGCCGCAGGAAATTATGATTTACCTGTACGTGTTTATGACGAAAATAACGGTTATTATGATACTAAAGTTTCAGTAACAATCACTGAACGCCAAAAAGCAGCCAATGAGCGCGATTGGGATGAGCAGGTCATTTACTTCATGGTGACTGACCGCTTTAGCAATGGAGATAGTACAAATGATGCAGCCGACCTTCTGGCAAGTGCTAAAAACAAAGCTGGTGCTTATCAGGGAGGCGATTTCAAAGGTGTTACTAATAAATTAGATTATCTAAAAGAGCTCGGTGTATCAGCCATTTGGGTCACCCCAATTGTTGAAAATGTGGATGAAGACTTTGGAACCAAAAAAGATGGCGAATATTATGCTTACCATGGCTACTGGGCAAAAAACTTTGAAAAACTCAATCCACACCTTGGAACTTTAGCAGAATTTCATACTTTGATTGATGAAGCGGCTGCTCGTGGCATAAATATTATCGTGGATGTGGTGCTCAACCATTCAGGCTATGGGACAGCGGATACCTTTACAGGAATGGTTCGTAAACCAGAAGAAGAAGTTTCAGGTGATGACCAAAAAGGTTCATTGTCAAATCTTCCAGACTTTAAAACGGAAGAAATGGCTGTGCGTCAACAGTTAGTCAACTGGCAGACCGCTTGGCTAAAAACAGCGACAACAGCAAAAGGAAACAGCATTTACGGTTTCCGTGTGGATACGGTTAAGCATGTTGATGATGTCACTTGGCAACACTTCAAAAATGAGCTAGCTCTGAAAGATGCAGACTTCCATTTGGTTGGTGAATCTTGGGGGGCAAACTACAAGGATACCAAAGGTGACCTAGGGACTGGAACCATGGACAGTCTCTTGGACTTTGGTTTCAAAGATATTGCTAAGCTAGCAGTTAATGGTCGCTTGAAGACTGCAAATGAAGAATTGATTGCTCGAAATGAGGTTTTGTCCAGCAACTATGCCTTGGCACAATTTTTAGGTAGCCATGATGAGGATGGTTTCCTTTTCAGCATTGGAGGCGATGAAGGAAAACTAAAACTTGCGGCTAGTCTTCTTTTGACATCAAAAGGTCAGCCGGTTATTTACTATGGTGAAGAGTTGGGTCAAAGCGGAGCGAATAACTGGCCTATCTATGAGAACCGTTATCTTTTTGACTGGGATAAGGTGGCAACCAGCTCAGTGCTCAGCCATTACCAAAAACTTCTAGCCTTTAGAAATGCACATAGTGACTTGATGGCACGAGGAAACCGTTCAACTGTAGCCGCCAATGATAGTCAACAGTGGCTTTTAGCAAAGCGCGAAACTGACAATGACTCAGCTTACCTTCTTTTCCAACTGAAAAATCAGGCACAAGAATTGCGTCTAGAAGTTAGCCAAGATGCAAGTGTGATAGATGCCTATAGCGGGCAGACTTATCAAGCTCAGCAAGAGGCGTCTGGTAAATGGTACGTCACCGTGCAGGTGCCAAGTCTATCAGATGGTGGAACCATGCTTTTAACCACAAGTGCTGGTCACATTATTGGTGCAACCAGCCAAGTTGATGACGAGGCTCCTATCGCCGAAAATACACTTCGTATTCACTTCAAGAAACTCCCATCAGACGATGTGAAGTCGCTTGGTTTGTGGACATGGGGTGATGTAGAAACGCCATCTGAAAAGGTTGCGGGTTGGCCAACAGGTGCAACGAGCTTTACTGATGCCACAAAAGATGACTATGGCTATTATCTAGATGTCAAATTAGTTGGGGAAAATCGTCATAAGGTGTCCTATCTCATCAACAATACTGCTGGAAATAATTTGACAGGTGATCAGTCCATTGAGATTATCAGTCAAGAGATGAATGAAGTATGGCTAGATGAGAACTTTAAAGCACATTATTACGAGCCACAGGTTAAGGGAACCATTCGTATCAATTATTTCCGAACAGATGGCAATTATGATAAGAAAGCCCTTTGGCTTTGGGGTAGTGCGGATTCTTCTATCACAAGTCAATTAGGCAATTGTCCAAACGGTATTGACTTTGAAAACCAAGGTAAATATGGTGTTTATATTGATGTACCTTTGGCAGATTTCAACGATCTTGGATTCTTGCTTTTGGACGAAAGCAAAGAGGGGGACGCAGTTAAAATCAATTCTAACAACTATAATTTTAAAGATCTTCAAAACCACACCCAAATTTTCTTGAAAGATGAGGATTCAACGATTTACACCAACCCTTACTATACCAATCTCATTAGAGTAACAGGAGCAATACAACTTAGCCCAAATCAGATTGAAGCGACCTTTAGCACTCTTGAAGGAGCTGACAGCGCAAGCTTGTTACAAGAGATTAAGCTGAGCGACAGCCATGGTCAGGAAGTTGCAATCTCAGATGTGAGTCTAGATGTTGCTGGGAAAAAAGTGATTTTGACTGGTAACTTTGCTAATGCTGAGGCACCATTTAATGTGACTTATCACTCTGATAGTGTACAGACCCGCCAAAGTTGGCAGTATATGGACTCTCTCTATGCCTATGATGGCGAGTTAGGGGCAAGGGTTAAAGAAAATGGTAAGGTTGTTGAGATGACACTTTGGTCACCGAGTGCTGATAGCGTGTCAGTCGTTGTTTATGACAAGAAAGATCAAACCAAAGTTCTGGGTGAAGTATCCATGTCTTCAGCTGAGAAAGGAACTTGGCAGCTCACCTTGACCGATAAGAGTGGATTAGGTCTGTCAGATTACCGTGGTTATTATTACCACTATAAAATCACTCGTGATGGTCAAAGTGTGTCAGTGCTCGATCCTTATGCTAAGTCACTGGCTGCATGGAATAGTGATTTAGCAAAATCAGATGATCCAGCTTACAAAGTAGCCAAGGCAGCCTTTGTAGATCCAAGTTCAATCGGACCAAAACTCATTGATGCAAATATTGCAGGTTATAGTAGTCGTGAAGATGCCATCATTTATGAAGCTCATGTTCGAGACTTCACCTCAGATCAAGCTATCGCAGATCAATTAACAAGTCCGTTTGGTACTTTCAAAGCCTTTATTGAGAAACTAGATTATCTAAAAGATCTAGGCGTGACACACATTCAACTTTTGCCTGTCATGAGCTACTACTTTATCAATGAAATGGCAGCGCGTGAGCGTATGACCGATTATGATTCTAGTGACACTAACTATAACTGGGGATATGACCCACAAAGTTATTTTGCTTTGACAGGAGCATACTCGACTGATCCAACCAATGCTGAAAAACGCATTGCGGAATTTAAAGAACTGGTCAATGCCATCCATGAACGTGGCATGGGAATCATCTTAGATGTGGTTTATAATCACACAGCAAAAGTTGATTTATTTGAAGATTTGGAACCAAATTATTACCACTTTATGGAAGCAGATGGTACCCCTAAATCTAGTTTCGGCGGTGGTCGTCTTGGTACAACACACCATATGAGCCGTCGTGTCTTGGTTGACTCCATTAAGTATCTTGTGTCCGAGTATAAGGTAGATGGTTTCCGCTTTGACATGATGGGTGATCACGATGCTGAATCTATCGAGATGGCCTTTAAGGCTGCGCAAGCTCTTAATCCAAAGATTTTGATGCTAGGTGAGGGTTGGGTAACTTATACAGGTGATGCCAATGATGCTCGCCAACCAGCAGACCAATCTTGGATGTCTATGACTGATACAGTGGCATCATTCTCTGATGATATCCGCAACACCCTTAAATCTGGTTATCCAAATGAAGGGCAACCAGCCTTTATTACAGGAGGTGCTAAGTCTGTTGAAGCGGTCTTTAATAACATCAAAGCACAGCCGGGTAACTTCCTTTCGGATGATCCAGGAGATGTTATTCAGTACATTGCAGCTCATGATAATTTGACCCTCTTTGATATCATTGCTCAATCCATCAAAAAAGATCCATCTATCGCTGAGAATAATGCGGAAATTCATCGTCGTCTCCGTATTGGTAATCTCCTGATTTTGACTTCTCAAGGAACGCCATTTATTCATTCAGGTCAAGAGTATGGACGTACAAAACAATTTAAAGATGAAGCATATAAAGAGCCTGTATCGTCAGATTTGGTGCCAAATAAATCTCACTTGTTGGTAGATACAAATGGTAAACCGTTTGAATACCCATACTTTATCCACGATTCCTACGATTCGACAGATGCCATCAATCACTTTGATTGGACAAAAGCTACCGATGCACAGCTTTTCCCTGAAAATACTAAAAGTCAGGCTTACACCAAAGGCTTAATTGCCCTTCGTAAATCAACAGATGCTTTCCGTATAAAGGATTTGGCTGAGGTTGACAAACGGGTGAGTCTCATCACGGTTCCTGGGGAAAATGGTATAGCGTCAAATGATTTGGTAATTGGATACCAAGTTGTGGCAAGCAATGGGGATATTTACGCTGTTCTGGTTAATGCTGATACTAAAGAACGAAGCATTACCTTTGCGAATAACTTTAAAGCCTTGCTGGGCTCAGAAGTGCTTGCTGACGGCGACCGAGCTGGCACTACAGCCATTTCCAATCCAGTTGGCCTATCTTGGACTTCGGATGGTTTGCGGTTAGATCCATTGACAGCAACGATTTTGCGCCTCAAGGCAAAACAAGAAGAGAAAACTGCTATTGAACTTGTTGATAAAGCAACAGGCGTCCGTGTCTTGCTAGATAAGGATGAAACAGTAGTAGCAACTCGTCTCAAAGTTACCCACTTAGAGCCAAATGCAGAGCAACTCCCGCATATTCTGAAAGAAGTTGACTTCGACCTCTATGACATTGAAGTAGTGGACGATTCCGGCAAAGATTTGGATATTACCAAGCCAGCACAAGTCTTCTTACCAGTTGACGCAGGTAAAAAGGTGAAGGCTGTAGTTTACTTACCAAATGAAGCTGTTGCAGAGAAGCTTGCTTTTGAAATCACCATACGAAATGGTCAGGAAGGAGTCCTTTTCACTGCAGAACACTTTAGTCACTACGGTATTGTCTATCACGTTAGTCATCAATCGACTGATATAGAGAATCCTAGCGATGGTCAGCCATTGTCATCAGAAAATGGAGATTGGCAAAAGGACTCTTCAGAACCTGTGCTGACTGGTCATAGCACAAGAGATTACAAAGCTAATTCAGATGTTTTACCAAGCACTGGAGAAGATGATGCTATTTACCTTGCTTTAGCAGGTCTTGCACAACTTCTAGTAGTAGGAATTCTGATGAAAAAACGTCGTTCATAAGCAGGTTTGAAGTAAGAAAATAACTGAGTTGCAATAGCAACTCAGTTATTTTTGTTTATTTTGAAAACGCCATTCAAACCGTTTTTGATCGTAGAAGGGGTAAAGCACTTCTGTTATGGCATAGGCAAGTAACCAACCAGCCACAATATCAGTAGGGTGGTGAACACCAACATAGATACGTGACAGGGCAATCAAAATGGCTAAGCCAATCAGTCCGACTTGTAAGAGGGAGCGTAGACATTTCTGTTTGATGCGCTGATAAATGATAATGGTTAAAATGCCAGCCACTAGCATGGTCGAAGCGGTATGCCAGCTAGGGAATGAGTAGCCAGTTGTATGGACTACCCATTCAATGCTTGGTCTGGGTCTTTGGTACAGGTACTTTAGACCGGTAGAAGCAATCATCATAAATACCAAAGCAATACTGATAAAAGCAGCTTCGGATTTCCATTGTTTCCAGTAGAAAAAGAGTGCCAGAATAATGACGATTGGAATTAAGACATGAGCTTCACCAATGAGAGTAATGGCTGACCAAAATCGGTTTGCGGCTTGTGACAAGTCGCCGCGGAGATTTGTCTGAACGGTGCTGTCAAAATCTGTAAGGACTTCAGGATAGAATTTGACAACATAACCTAAGATGACGAAGATAAGAGCTGCAAATGAGGCTCTTACAAAATGTGCTTGTTTATGTTTCATACTAAGATTATAGCAGAAATAGCTAAATTTTTTCTAAAAGTGGTTTCACGGCCAGATGGACGAGGTAAAAAGATAGCGCGAAGATAACACCTTCAACCAGATTAAAGGGAATGACCATGGCAAAAATATATTTAGAGAGGCCGATAAATTGGTTGATATCAACACTAGTAAAAGCAGCGTAAGCGGGTACGGCGTAAAAAATGTTCAGAGCCACCATGGCAATGGTCAAAAGTAGGGTACCTGCGATAGAAGCTATCACATAGTTTTTAAAGCTCTGCTCTTTTTTCCACAAAACAGCTAGGGCTGTGATAAAAAGTCCAAGTGCCATGATGTTCATTGGCAATCCAATGATAGTACTAGGACCATTATTGTTGAGCAAGAGGGTCAAAAGGCTGCGCAAGACAAGGGCAAGCCAGGCACTTTTAAGATCATAAACCAGCATGAGTGCGAGAAGTGGTAAAATCGAAAAGTCGATTTTCAGGAAATCTGCCCCTGGAATCAGTGGAAACTGAAAGTACATGAGCAGAAATGAAAGTGCGGTCAGAATAGCAATATAGACTAAGCGACGTGTTTGTTTTGCCTGTATAGACATAAAAAAATTCCTCCAAATTTTACAATTTGAAAGAAGTTCCAAGTATTTTTGTACCAAAAAAGCATCGCACAAAAAGAATTGGTCTTCTCCCATCCAGACTTTACTGTCGGTTGTGGAATTGCACCACATCAGCTTTCGCTCACGGACTTCTTTAACAAGATAATTTCTTTTTAACGTCGATCTGAGGGAGTAGATAAGCCAGAAAACCTATGGTTTTATAGCATATTTTCAAGTCTTAGACTTGAAAATTCCTATGTGTCACCTTAATAGGATGACGCCTCATCACAGTGACGAGCTTTATGTTTGCGCCTCGTGGTCGCTTTGCTGTCGCTATGTCAAATAATCGTTAAAATCAGAGAAACTAGCCTGATAAAGTCACCGCCGGTCGGGAATTTCACCCTGCCCTGAAGACTCTTTCATGATAACAAAAAAGTTTTGACTTTGCAAGACTTTTCACGCAAAACTACTAATTAGTAATTGTTTTTTTATTTTAGACCTTCCCATTCAGCATAAAATTCATCTAAATAGGCTTGCATGAAAGCATGGCGGTGCTCAGCCATTTCCTTAGCATAGTTAGTATTCATCAAATTTTTAAGCCTCAGTAATTTTTCATAGAAATGCATGATGGCGGTATCGTCGCCTTTGCGATAGTCCTCTGAAGTCAACTGATCCCGAGGCTGGCGTTCGGGATCATGAATCAAACGTCCCTTGTTTCCTGAAAAAGCCATTGTTCTAGCGATGCCGATAGCACCGATAGCATCTAGGCGATCGGCATCTTGAACAATTTGTCCTTCAAGTGTTGTCATTGGTTTTCCGCCTCCACCTTTAAAGGACATGGTCGAGATGATTTCCATAATATGATTTTGTCGAAGGGAGTCGATTTCAACTTTTGTTAAAAGCTGCGCAACTCTATCAAGACCTGCTTGGGCAGACTCATTTAATTTTTCATCAGCTAAGTCATGGACAAGGGCTGCCGCTTGGCAAATGAAGAGGTCAGCTTTTTCTCTTTGAGCGATAGTGGTTGCCAAATGACGGACGCGAACAATGTGCCACCAGTCATGCCCACTGGCTTCCCTAGCAAGTTCTTTCTCTACATGTAGCTCTAAACGTTTTAAAATATCTGAATCCTTCATTTGAGTTTGTCCTTTTCATAAGTGTGAGTAAGCTCTAGACCAGTGAACTCTTGTTGGCGCAGTGCCTCATAGACAATCATACAAACGGTGTTTGAGACATTAAGGCTACGGACATGTTGGTCGTTCATGGGAATGCGGATGGCTTTTTCGGGATTTGCTCTCATGAACTTTTCAGGGAGTCCCGTGTCTTCACGACCGAACATGAAATAATGGGCAAAGCCATCATTGTAGCTTTCGTCTGAATAAGTTTTGTCTGCAAATTTTGTCACTAAATGTAACTTAGAAGCCACTGGCATTTTTTCTAAAAACGCCTCGACGGAGTCGTAGTAGTAGATGTCCAACTTGTCCCAGTAATCAAGGCCAGCCCGCTTCATCTTTTTGTCGTCGATGGGAAAGCCCATAGGACGAATGATGTGAAGTGGGGAGTTGGTGGCCGCACAAGTACGAGCGATATTGCCAGTATTTTGCGGAATCTGTGGCTGAAAGAGGACAATGTGATTCATAAGTTTGTTACTAGGGAGTGACTTGGATTGGTAAGGAAGCTCCCTGTTCAGTTTGCCGAATGGACTGAACTCACCTTTCTAATTTTCTAGGTATAAAAAATACCAGGTTACCCGGAGTTCATTCTCGGCAGATAACCTGGTTGTGGCGATTCATTAACTTAACTCATAACAGGTTTGAGTTAAACCAACGAATTCTTGTTTTCTAGTATAACACTTTGAAAGGAGATGTCAATAGTTTTAGTTTATTTTAAGAAAAAAGTTTTGGGAGTGAGGCTGAGCATTTAGAAAGATTTATTATTATGTTAAAATAGTCATATCTTATGAATTTTGGAGGAATGACATGTCAGAAAATCGTAGTCATTTAGACGAGAAATATACTTGGGATCTTACAAGTGTTTTCCCTACAGATGAAGCTTGGGAAGAAGAATTAGCAGAGCTGGCGACTGATGTTGAAGTAGCACAAAATCTTGCAGGTCATCTTTTGGACAGTAGCGACAGCCTTTTCCAAACGACTGAAACTTATATGGGTCTTATGCGCCGTTTGGAGAAGCTCTATGTCTATGCTTCTATGAAAAATGATGAAGATACAACGGTTGCCTACTATCAAGAGTTGCAAGCTAAGGCGTCAGCTCTTTATGCTAAACTGAGCGAGACATTTGCCTTTTATGAGCCTGAGTTTATGGCGCTTTCTGAGGAAACTTATGCTAAATTTATTGCAGAGAAACCCGAATTGGAACTTTATCATCATCATTTTGAGCGACTTTTTAAGACTAGGGAACATGTGCTGTCGCAGGAAGCAGAAGAACTCTTAGCTGGTGCTCAGGAAATTTTCTCTGGTGCAAGTGAGACCTTCTCTGTTTTGGACAATGCGGACATTGCCTTTCCTTGGGTGACCAATGATGAGGGAGAAGTTATTGAATTGACTCACGGTAATTTCATCAGCCTCATGGAATCAAAAAATCGTGAGATTCGTAAAGGTGCTTATGAGGCTATGTACGGTACCTATGAGCAATTTCAACACACCTACGCGAAAACCCTCCAAACCAATGTCAAGGTTCACAATTTCAAGGCTAAGGTTCGTAAGTACGATTCAGCTCGTCAGGCAGCCATGTCTGCCAATTTCATCCCAGAAGCAGTTTACGATACTTTACTTGAAGCGGTTAATAATCATTTGCCACTTTTGCAACGCTACATGAAGCTCCGTCAAAAGGTTCTGGGACTTGATGACCTCAAGATGTACGATATCTATACCCCCTTGTCAGAAGTTGATATGGCTATTAGCTATGATGAGGCTTTGGAAAAAGCAGAATCTGTTTTGTCTATTTTAGGTGAGGATTACTCAGCGCGTGTTAGACGTGCCTTCACAGAGCGCTGGATTGACGTTCATGTCAATAAAGGGAAACGCTCAGGAGCCTACTCAGGTGGGGCTTATGACACCAATGGTTTTATGCTTTTGAACTGGCAGGACACGCTGGACAATCTCTATACCCTTGTTCACGAAACTGGGCACTCGATGCACTCAGCCTATACTCGTGAAAACCAACCTTACGTGTATGGCGATTACAGTATTTTTCTAGCAGAAATCGCCTCAACGACCAATGAAAATATCATGACTGAGGCACTTCTTGCAGAAGTGACGGATGAAAAAGAACGCTTTGCCATTCTCAACCATTATTTAGATGGTTTCAAGGGAACTATTTTCCGTCAAACTCAGTTTGCTGAATTTGAGCATGCCATCCATATGGCAGATCAAAATGGTGAGGTTTTAACAAGCGAATACCTCAATAACCTCTATGCAGAACTCAATGAAAAATACTATGGTCTCTCTCGTGAAGATAATGATGACATTCAATTCGAGTGGGCACGCATTCCGCATTTCTACTATAACTACTACGTTTATCAGTACGCTACAGGATTTGCAGCTGCGAACTATCTAGCTGATAAAATTGTTCACGGAACGCAAGAAGACAGGGATAAATACCTTGACTATCTCAAAGCAGGTAACTCAGACTACGCCCTCAATGTCATCGCTAAAGCTGGTGTTGACATGACTAAAGTGGACTACCTCAATGCAGCCTTCAAAGTCTTTGAAGAACGCTTGACGGAACTTGAAACATTGGTTGAAAAGGGCGTACATTTGTAAATTATAGTCGAATGAATTAGCTTTCAGACAGGGCACTGAGGCACAGGAGTATAGAGTACGTCAGCCGAAAGGGATGATGTATCAAAGTTAATTCAAATGACGATAAAAAGATTGGTTGATGCCAATCTTTTTAATTATGTGACTTTAAGTCCGTCTCGCACCTTACGGAGAGAGACAAATAAACCACCCGCTATGCGGGTGCGCAAACGAAGGTTATACCAAAAAAACTCCCAACGCGCTACAATAGAGGTGTTCAAGCCCACTGTAAAGCGAAAGGAGAAAAGTATGGCACAAAAGGCACATAGTTTATCACACACAAAGTGGATGTGTAAATACCACATTGTGTTCACCCCTAAGTATAGACGAAAAATCATCTATAATCAATATCGAAGCAGTCTAGGCGAGATATTCCACCGTTTATGTCGCTACAAAGGTGTAGAAATCATTGAAGGACATCTCATGCCGGACCATGTTCATATGTTAGTTAGTATCCCACCACGAATTAGTGTTTCAAGTTTCATGGGCTACTTAAAAGGTAAGAGTGCCCTGATGATGTTTGACAAACACGCCAATCTCAAATATAAGTTTGGGAATCGCCATTTTTGGGCAGAGGGTTATTACGTGAGTACAGTCGGACTTAATGAAGCCACAATAAAGAAATATATTCAAGAACAGGAAAAGCATGATATCACACTTGATAAACTGAGTGTGAAAGAATACGAAGATCCCTTTAGGGATGATGGCAAGTAATACCAACGCCTCTTTAAGAGGCAAGTGACGAGTCAAAAGCAGTGAGGCTTGAACAACGTGAAAGCCAGCGTCTTTAGGCGCTGGCTGGTGATGTGGGCTTATAGCCCGTGTTCAAACCACCCGTTTGACGGGTGGTTATGATTTATCTTCGTTACTTGGTGAAAAATCAGAAACCATTTTTCATGGCGACGCCAGAGGCTGGTGTGTTGATGACCGTCTAGTTGGTAACTAATCAGTTTAGTTTTTTGACTGACGGAGGTCATTTTAAAATATTGGAAATTGGTCAAATAGTGCTTATCTCTTCGAATGACCTCTTTTTTACTGAGATAAGTACCATCACTGTCAATGAGTTGAAATTCCTCAGCTAAATAGTGTTCATAGTCTGGTATTTTTGAGAGAATAATCTTCTCATTTTTGTAGAGTTTATGGTAAACATTTTCAAAAATCTCATCTTCTGGAAGAGGAGCAGGCTCGACGTGTATGTCAATGTCATAAACCTCAAAGCGGTCACGCAGAAGATTTTCTACCTGCTCTGTAATCTCATGGCTTTCATAGACAGAGAGGTCTGGATTCATTTCCAAAATGATATCCAGATAAATATTACTTCCATAGGTACGTCCACGCTGGGATTTAACAGCATAAATTTTAGGAATTTGCAGAATAGCTTCCTCGTAAGCTTTAAGTTGTTTGTCGTCAAAGCCATCGGAGAGACTAAAGGTTGCTTCCATAAAAATATCGTAGGCTGTTTTAAGGATAAAGTAGGTAATCAGCAGGGCGAAAAGATTATCTAACCAAAGTAGATTAAAAGAGGAAGCTACAATGGCTAGGGATGTTCCAACTGAGGTGACGGCATCAGAGAGGTTATCCTTGGCTGAAGCTGCTAAGGCAGAAGATTGAACTTGTTTGGACAGTTGCCGATTGTAGAGATAGACACCGTACATGACAAGACCAGATAGGACTCCCACAACAGCACCTTCTAGGTCAATAGCAGAGCTTTTTCCCAAAATCATCTTTTGAATCGTCTGAATCAATACCTGAATACCCACGGTAAACATGAGGAAGGAAGTGATTAGACTAGATAGATCTTCAATCTTCCAATGACCGAACTTGTGATCCTCGTCAGCAGGACGACTTGCTAGATGAAGACCGATTAAAAGGGTAACATTTCCCAAAATATCAGATAGGTTATTAAAACCATCAGCAATGAGGGAACTGGAATCGAGCCAGTAACCAGTGATTAATTTTGCAGCGGTCAGAATCAGATAGGCTATGATAGAAATGATGGGTCCACGCTTAGCTAGCTGGAGTTTTGCGGTTGCAGGTGTCATAAGGCCTCCTTTTCATATCTCAATATTATAGCATATAGCGCAACGGGTGTAAAAAATCTCTCAGAAAACTGAGAGAAAGACTTTATTTGATTTTATCAAAATAGGCTCTGCTTTCTTTGATGACGACAGGGGATAGGGCCAGGAGTGCAATGAGGTTTGGAATAGCCATGAGCCCGTTCACAATGTCAGCGATTGTCCAGACGATATGGAGGCTGAGGAAGCCACCCAAAGCAACCATAAGGGTAAAGATAATGCGGTAAATACGGATGTGATTGGTCCCAAAAAGAAACTCAAAACAACGTTCGCCATAGTAAGACCAGCCAAGAATCGTGGTGAAAGCGAAGAGGACGAGAGAAATAGTCAAAGCAAATGCTCCCGCAGAGCCAAAGATTCCACTGAAAGCAGCCTGCGTGACATCAGCTCCCTTAAGTGTATCGCTGGTCCAGACACCAGTGATAAGGATAGTTAGACCTGTCAAGGTACAGATGATGATAGTGTCAATAAAGGTTCCTGTCATGGAAATCAAGCCTTGCTCGACGGGTTCATTGGTTTTGGCTGCTGCCGCTGCAATAGGAGCAGAACCGAGACCAGATTCATTTGAGAAGACGCCACGGGCAATACCCATCTGAATCGCTTTTTGAACACTTGCACCTAGAAAACCACCGACTGCTGCGGATTTTGTAAAAGCAGATTGGAAAACTAAGTTCAGAGTTGGGATGATTTGGTTGATATTGAGCAGGAGAACAACTCCGGCAGCTAAGATATAGAGTCCTGCCATAAAAGGAACGATTTTTTCAGCGACCTTTGAAATGGACTGAATACCTCCAAAAATGATGTAGGCAACGATGATAGCAATAACAATACTGACAATTTGTGGTGCAAAGCCGAAACTTGATTTTAAGGAGCCGGTGATTGAATTAACCTGAGAAAAAGTACCGATTCCCAACCAAGCTACTAAAACACCAGCGACTGCGAAGAAGATAGCTAGCGGACGCCATTTTTCTCCCATACCGTGAAGAATGTAGTACATAGGACCACCGGAAATCTCTCCGTTAGCATCTTTTGTGCGGTACTTAATAGCTAGCAAGCCCTCAGCATATTTTGTTGCCATTCCAAAGAAAGCGGCTACCCACATCCAAAAGAGAGCCCCAGGACCACCGGATTGAATAGCAGTGGCAACACCGACAATATTTCCTGTGCCGACCGTAGCTGCTAGGGCGGTTGCAAGAGCAGCGAAACTTGAAATGTCGCCATGATGTTCTTCATCATGGACAAAAATGAGGCGGAAAGCCTTTGGCAATTTGGTGATTTGCAGTAGGCCAAGTCTGAGCGTCAGATAGACTCCGGTTCCCACTAAAAGAATGAGAAGTGGTGGTCCCCAGACCAAATCATTAATGGTTGAGAGAATGTTCTCGAGTTTTGCAAAAAAAGTAGGCATGTGCGACTCCTTATTGTTAAGATAACAGAATGCTTGAGCGTGACAGGAGATAGTGTTCACGTCCATCATGTCTGAGTTTAAGACACCACTAGCTTTGTTTATCAGAGGTGGTACACAAAAAGGACTGAGAAAAATCACAGTCCTGGAGGTAAGAGCTGGAAAACATTGCAAGCTGCTAGCCTTTTATTGAAAAGAGGATAGGTAAAAACACCTACACCATCACATCATGACTACTTAGCAAGCCTTACGTTATTTTCTTTCTGTCCTTTTACCTGAGAGATTGAGCGAAATTCGCCTTGCCCCTTCGGTGTTCTGTCTTGCAGAATCTCTCCAGAAGTCCGTCAGTCATCCTGTCCCTGCCCTAAGGCACCTGAGAGTATAACTCCTTCGGTAGAAAAATCTTCTCCAGAATGACGTCAATCGGTTAGTGTCTTATTTAATTTTGCTTTATTTTACGGGAAAAAGCAGAGCTTGTCAAGCTATTTTGAGTGAAAATCATAGAAAAATCCTTGAAATATGTTTTTATCGTTAAAAACGTTCGGAAAATCCGATAGAAAATTTCGTATCAGAACTATGAAAAGGTTTTTAATGTTTGGTAAACTTAAAGAAAATCAACAAGGAGTGTTCCCCAAGCCGAATCTTCACCCACCCAACCATGGCAGAAAATTTGAATGATGTGTTTAATGTTTAAGGAAAAACTACCATTTGGGGGATCTTTCTTGCTGTGAATATGCTATAATAAAGCGGTAAAACGAGGTGAGGAGCAGAGATGGCGAAACAAAATATTTATGATAATCCGACCTTTTTTAAAGGCTACCAGAGAATTAGGGAAAATGCGGTTAACGCCAACAATCTCTTTGAAATTCCGGCTCTTTTCTCTCTCCTTCCTGATTTGAAGGGGAAAAGAGTGCTGGATTTAGGATGTGGTTTCGGTGAGCATTGCCAGCGTTTTGTGGATTTAGGAGCTGAGGCGGTTGTGGGTTTGGACATTTCGGAGAAAATGCTTACACTAGCCAAACGTGAACACAGCAACCCTAAAATCACTTATGTCAATCTGCCCATGGAAGATTTGGACAAGATTGAGGGGAATTTCGATCTCGTTGTCAGCTCGTTAGCCTTTCATTATGTAGATGATTTCTCAGAAGTTTTGACGAAAATTCATGAGAAATTAACCGAAAATGGATTGCTTGTTTTCTCCCAAGAGCACCCAATCAATACTTGTCATTCTGGCGGCGACCGATGGACAAGAGATGAGGATGGAAATCGCTTATATGCCAATCTTGCTCATTATGGCTTATCGGGTGAAAGGGAGTCGGTATGGTTTGTGGATAATGTCAAAAAATATCACAGAACTTTTTCTGAGGTAATCAATGACATGATAGCAACAGGCTTTTCCATTGAGAAGATGCTTGAGCCTTTTCCCAGCGAAGATTTATTGAAAGTATATCCCGAATATGCTGATTTACAACATAAACCTGACTTTTTACTACTGAAAGCTCGTAAAGTCTAAGGATATTTACGACACAAAGCTCTGCTATTTTCCTGAAAAAATGGTAAAATAGTAGGGCTTATTTTTGTGAACGGAGAAGAAAATGAATCCCTTATTAAACGGTATGAACGACCGTCAGGCTGAGGCGGTGCAGACGACGGAAGGGCCACTTTTGATTATGGCGGGGGCTGGTTCGGGAAAGACTCGGGTTTTGACCCACCGCATTGCTTATTTGATTGATGAAAAGATGGTCAATCCCTGGAATATTTTAGCCATCACCTTTACCAATAAAGCAGCGCGTGAGATGCGGGAACGTGCTATGGCACTTAACCCAGCCACTCAGGACACACTGATTGCGACTTTTCACTCCATGTGTGTTCGTATCTTGCGTCGTGAAGCTGATTATATTGGCTACAATCGTAACTTTACCATTGTTGATCCCGGAGAGCAGCGCACGCTCATGAAGCGCATTTTGAAAAACCTTAACTTGGATCCAAAGAAATGGAATGAACGAGCTATTCTAGGCACTATTTCTAACGCTAAAAATGACCTGATAGACGAAGTGGCTTATGAGCATTTGGCAGGTGATATGTATAGCCAAATGGTTGCCAAGTGTTACAAGGCTTATCAAGAGGAGTTGCGTCGGAGTGAGGCTATGGACTTTGATGACCTCATCATGATGACGCTTCGTCTTTTTGATAAAAATCCAGAAGTTCTAGCCTATTATCAGCAACGCTATCAGTATATCCATGTGGACGAGTATCAGGACACCAACCATGCTCAGTATCAGTTGGTTAAACTTTTGGCTTCGCGCTTTAAAAATATCTGTGTGGTTGGGGATGCTGACCAGTCTATCTATGGCTGGCGTGGAGCTGATATGCAGAATATCCTTGATTTTGAAAAGGATTATCCTGAAGCAAAAGTGGTGCTTTTAGAAGAAAATTACCGCTCAACCAAGAAAATCCTCCAGGCAGCTAATCAGGTTATTGACAACAACCAAAACCGTCGTCCTAAGAAACTCTGGACGCAAAATGCAGAAGGGGAACAGCTGGTTTATTACCGTGCCAATGACGAGCGAGACGAGGCGGTATTTGTGGCTTCGACCATCGACACTATTGTTCGTGAGTCAGGTAAAAACTTCAAAGATTTTGCGGTGCTCTACCGTACTAATGCCCAGTCCCGTACCATCGAGGAAGCTCTACTCAAATCCAACATTCCCTACACCATGGTTGGTGGCACCAAATTCTACAGTCGCAAGGAAATTCGTGACGTGATTTCTTACCTCAACCTCATTGCAAATACCTCAGATAATATTTCCTATGAGCGTATTGTCAACGAACCTAAGCGCGGTGTGGGTCCAGGCACGCTCGAGAAGATTCGCACCTTTGCTTATGAGAATGGCATGAGTTTACTAGAGGCTTCAGCGGATATCATCCTTTCGCCTATTAAGGGAAAAGCTGCGCAGGCAGTTTATGACCTAGCGCATTTGCTTTTAAATTTAAGGGACAAGTTAGACAATCTGACTGTGACTGAATTAACTCAAGCAGTTCTGGAAAAAACGGGTTACCTTGAGGCCCTCCGCGTGCAAAACACTCTGGAAAGTCAAGCCCGTATCGAAAATATCGAAGAGTTTTTATCCGTTACTAAGAACTTTGATGACAATAAAGAAGTTGCCACAGAAAGTGAAACAGGGCTTGACCGCCTCAGTCGTTTTCTTAATGACCTAGCGCTAATTGCGGATACAGATGATGGCAATGTCGAGTCGGCAGAAGTGACTCTGATGACGCTTCATGCAGCTAAAGGCTTGGAGTTTCCAGTGGTCTTTCTAATCGGGATGGAAGAAGGTGTCTTTCCGCTCTCACGTGCCACGGAAAATCCAGACGAACTAGAAGAGGAACGCCGTCTAGCTTATGTGGGGATTACTCGTGCCGAAGAGCTTCTTTTCATGACTAATGCCAACACCCGTACCCTCTTTGGTAAGACTAGCTATAACCGCCCGACTCGTTTCCTGGGAGAAATATCTGATGAACTTCTTGCCTATCAAGGTTTGGCGCGACCAGCACATTCTTCTTTTGGCCTTTCTTATGCCAATAGCGGAGCAACACAATTCGGTCAGGGAATGAGTTTGCAGCAGGCGTTGCAGGCTCGAAAAGCTCAGGTACAGCCAGCAAGCTCTGCACAAAGTCGCTCAATAGCTCAGCCATTTTCAAAAAATTCTGGACCACTACCATTTGGACAAGTAGCTAAATCAGATGTTAGTGAAAACAACTGGCAAATCGGTGACATCGCTATCCACAGAAAGTGGGGAGAAGGAACCGTTCTTGAAGTCTCAGGATCGGGCAAAACTCAAGAATTAAAAATCAAATTCCCAGAAGTTGGACTCAAAAAACTTTTAGCTAGTGTGGCGCCGATTGAGAAGAAGGGATAAATTCCCATCGCAAATCAGCCTTTGTCCTTGTTGGCTCGAGGCGAGGAAGAACGGTCCTATCTCTATCGTCGTTTTCTCTTGCCTTAATTTTAATTGAGTATCACATTATTTCGTCGAATGCATTAGCTTTCCGACAAGAAATTGAGGGGAAGGCAGTACTAGAGTACGGCGAGCCAAAAGTGACGGTGTTTCAAAGCTAATTCAAATGACTATAAAACATCACAAAAGCCCAGTCTCGGTAGAGATGGGCTTTTCCTTATGACACGAAAATCAGTTTGGCTATGTTATTGGGAATGGTAAGGGACTTTTCTGAGAAAGTAATCTGGTAAGTGGCAGCGTAAGTATCAATGGCTGTCAGATTAAAAACAGTCCCCAAGGTTAATGAGTTCCGTTCCAAGTAATTTAAAAGGTTATTATCATCGTGAATGCGAACAAGGCGGTAAGTGCCTAGTTCTGTCACCTGATCTAAAGTTTGATGATTCCTTTCAACCAGAAGCTCATTTTTCCTTGGGATGGTACCTCCGTGAGGGCAGAATTCAGGGAAGCCCAAGCTTTCCTCTAAACGATCAATGAACATAGTTGAAACCGTGTGTTCCAATATTTCAGCTTCTTGATGGATATCTTCGCTTGTATAGTGTAGATGGTTAATTAAAAAGACTTCTAACAAACGGTGTTTGCGATAGAGCTCAGTGACAACGAGAAGCCCTTTATCCGTTAGCAGGTAACCCTTTTTACTGTCTTTTATAATCCACTTTTCAGCTAACATTTTCTTTGCCATTTCAGAAACAGCTGGAGCAGATACTTGCAGGTGTTCGGCGATACCTTTGTTGGTAATTTTTTCTCCCTGCTCACCTAATTCGTAAATGGTTTTGAGATAGTCCTCTTTATTGGGTGTCATAATCTTCCTCGCTAATCTTTGAACACTATTATATCAAAAAATGTCGTAAAACAGTTGACAGAAGTTTTAAAATAATGTACCCTTTAATTAAAATTAAGTATACCTAATTTAATAAATAAGAAAACCTAGGAGGTTGTTATGAAAACATTATTAAAACTTATTTGTGTCTTTCTCGCTTTGTTTAGCTTGTCTGCTTGTCGGTCAAATAGCGATAGTAAGGGAGGAGCGAAGCCTGTCGTTACAGTCACCACATCTTTTTTGGACGACATGGTTAAGGAGTTGGCTGGAGACTATGTGACGCGCCAGCTTATTATTCCAGCAGGGGAGGACCCTCATCTCTATACAGCGAAAGCCAGTGATTTGAAAAAATTGCAGGAGGCTAACCTAGTCCTCTATCATGGTCTTCACTTTGAAGGGAAAATGGTTGAAGCTCTAGAGAAAACGGGTGTAGCGGTAACGCGAGATTTTGAAAAATCAGAAATTGGAACCATGGATGAAGATGGTGAAACAGTAGTTGACCCACATTTCTGGTTTGACATCTCTCTCTATCAAAAAGCGGTTAAGGTAGCTTCAGAACAACTTCAAAATTTATTGCCACAAAATAAAGAACAAATTGCCAGCAATGAGAAAACTTATTTAGCTAGATTGGATGAGCTAGATGCTTGGAATAAAGAGCAATTAGCTCTTGTGGCTAAAGAAAGCCGTTATTTAGTAACGCCACATGATGCCTTCAATTACTTTGCAAAAAGATACGGCTTTACTCTTTATGCTCCACAAGGTGTCAGCACCGAATCTGAAGTGGCTAACAGTGATATGATTGAGACGGTTGATTTGATTATTAATCATCACATTAAAGCTATCTTCACTGAGTCAACAACCAATCCTGAGAGAATGAAAAAACTTCAAGAAGCGGTTCAAGCAAAAGGTGGAGCGGTTGAGGTCATTAGCGGTGAGGGGAAAGAATTATTCTCGGATTCGCTTGCTCCAGCTGGTAAAGACGGGGATAATTACATTGACATGTACAAACATAATATCAAATTGATTGTAGACCATTTAAAATAACAGGTTAGATAGGTGGGGGAAATGGAAACAGCTATCCAAGTGTCGGATTTGAAAGTATCTTATCAAGACGTTTTGGCCTTAGAAAATGTCAATCTCAAGATTCCAAAAGGCAGCCGATGTGCGATTGTGGGACCAAACGGTGCAGGTAAATCAACCTTATTCAAATCCTTATTGGGTTTTGAAAAACTTAGTACTGGTAAGATTGAATTACTAGGGGAAAGAGAGCACTTGTCACAAGTGATTGCAAAGAAAATTGCTTACATTCCACAAGCTAGTCAGGTCAATTGGCAATTTCCGGCAACGGTTTATGATATTGTTTTGATGGGGCGTTATCCTCATATCAAAGGCTGGCTTAAACAACCCCAAAAGCAAGATAAGGCTATTGTCAGAGAGGCGCTTGACAAGATGGCATTATTAGAGTTGCAAGACCGCCAGATAGATCAGTTGTCGGGTGGTCAACGCCAACGAGTCTTTATTGCTCGAGCTCTTGCTCAACAGGCGGAGCTTTATCTCATGGATGAACCTTTGGCAGGCGTAGACATTAAGACTGAGGAGATGATTATGGAAATTTTGAAAGAATTTCAAAAAGAGGGCAAGACATCAGTGGTTATTCATCACGACTTGTCTAGTCTGGAAAGGTATTTTGATCATCTTGTTTGGCTTAATCGGAAGGTGATGGCTAGCGGGCCACTATCGGAAGTATTGTCCCAAGAAAACTATCAAATGACTTATCAAAGTTTAGCCCAGCCATTTAGTCCCAAAGAAAAAGGTGGTAGCCATGCTTGATGTTTTGATGGATTATTCTTTTTTGACTGTAGCTGCAGGGACTGGGATTTTTGCGCTGGCGACTAGCTTGGTGGGTACCATTAGTGTCTTGACGAGACAGAGTCTAGTTGGTGATACACTGGGGCACGCCTCTTATCCAGGGGTTATCGTGGCTTTTATGATTTTTCAGTCTCGAAATCCCCTGCTCTTGATGTTCGGTGCTATGCTTTCGGGTTACCTTTCATACGCTTTGGTTTATTGGGTAAAAAGGCGGAGCGGTCAACCCATGCTTAATATCCTATCTCTCATTTCAGTTTCTTTTTTTGGATTGGGAATGGTTCTTAAGCAACTTCTACAAGGTCATCCTAGCTTTGCAACGAGTTCACAAGCGGGATTACAACATTACCTTTTTGGTCAAGCGGCCTTTATTCAAATAGAAGATGTTTGGATTATTGTGTCAGTGTCAGCACTTACCTTGATTATTTTCGGCTTGACCTACCCAGCTTTTAAACTCTATCTTTTTGACCAAGGCTTTGCTAAGAGTGTAGGCATTTCAATACGGCTTCTGCAAGAAATCATTATTTTACTCATGATTTGTCTCATTGCGGTTGGTTTGAAAGTTGTTGGTGCTATTCTCATGTCAGCTTTTCTGATTATACCAGCGGTTATCGGACTGTTCTATTCAAAAACTTATGGGAAAACCCTTGTCTTTGCTAGTTGCTCAGCCATTTTTTCAGCCGTCGTAGGGACCTACCTTAGTTCGATTATTTCAGGACTCTCGACAGGACCGACCATTATTTTAATCATGACTGGATTGGCGCTTTCTTCCTACCTTTTAACAGGAAAGAGGAGGAAGAGTCATGTCTGAAGTTTTTGTCATTCTACTCGTGACGGGCTGGTCTTGTGGTTTATTGGGAAGTTTACTGGTGTTAAGAAATCAATCAATGTTGGCTGACGCTCTTTCTCATTCGGTACTCTTAGGGATTGTTTTAGGATTTTTTGTATCTGGCAATCTGGATAGTCCGTTCTTAGTCATTGGAGCAACAGTTTTTGGGTGTTTAGCGGTTTTTGCCATTGAGGCGATTAGTGCCACTAGTTTAAACCATGATGCTGCAACTGGTATGATATTTACGAGCTTTTTTGCAACAGCAGTTATTCTAATTTCTCTCTTTGCCCGTAATGCACACCTTGATATTGATATGGTATTGATGGGTGAGGTCCTTTTTGCCCCTTTAAATCGGGTCGTTTTTCTGGGTGTTTCTGTTCCGTTGGCTCTGATAAAATCGGGAGTTCTATTTTTGATAATCCTTACTTTCTTTTATCTGGCTTATCAACGTCTCAAACTCTTTCTCTTTGATCAAAGTCAGGCACAAATGTCGGGGATGTCGGTTAAGCATTTGCGGATTGTCATTGTCTTTTTGACTTCTCTGGCGGTAGTGCTGGCCTTTGATGTGGCAGGTTCAATCACGGTCATTAGTTTTTTAGTTGCTCCTGCAATGGCTGCACAACTCTGGGTTAGACATTTCCATCATTTTCTAGGTCTGGTTCTTCTGTTAAGCACTGCCATTGTTGTCATCGGCTACACTTTAGGCATGGCTTTTGATCTTAGCTTATCAGGCTTATGTGCCATGTCTGGTTTAGGCATTTATTTAATAGCTTTGCTATTTAAAACCAAGGTATAGTTTAAAACTATACCTTTTTTCATGGAATAAATATTGGTCAGCTCAGCTTTTTTCCGTTAAAATAAGGAAAAAAGAAAGTGAGATAAGCTATGACACGAGAATTTTCATTTGAAACTTTGCAATTACATGCTGGACAAAAACCAGATGCCGAAACGAAATCACGTGCAGTTCCTATCTACCAAACAACCTCTTATGTTTTTGATGATGTGCAGGAGGGTGAGGATCTTTTTGCTCTTAGAAAACCAGGGAACATCTATACTAGAATTGGGAATCCAACGGTCGCTGTTTTTGAAGACCGCCTTGCTGCGCTTGAAAAGGGTGTAGGAGCTCTAGCGACAGCGTCTGGAATGGCGGCGATTACCTACACGGTCCTTGGTTTGGCGCATGCTGGCGACCATGTAGTAGCAGCTACAACAATTTACGGTGGTACTTTTAATCTCCTTAAAGAAACCCTGCCACGTTACGGCATCACTACAAGTTTTGTCAACATTGAAAATTTAGATGAAGTCGAAGCAGCGATTCAAGATAACACCAAGTTGGTCTTGATTGAAACGATTGGAAATCCTCTCACAAATATTCCTGATATTGAAAAAATAGCCGAGTTGACTCATGCACATAAAATTCCTCTTGTTGCAGACAATACATTTGGAACGCCATATCTTATTAATGTTTTTGACCACGGGGTGGACATTTCAGTTCATTCAGCAACTAAGTTCATTGGTGGACATGGAACTACCATCGGTGGTGTCATCGTAGACAGTGGTAAATTTGATTGGGAGGCTTCTGGTAAGTTCCCGCAATTTGTAAATGAGGACCCTTCTTATCATAATATTTCTTACACCCGCGATATCGGTGCAGCTGCCTTTATCACAGCTTTACGCGTCCAGCTCCTGCGAGATACTGGTGCAGCTATTTCACCATTCAATGCCTTTTTGCTTCTACAGGGATTAGAAACACTTTCGCTACGTGTTGAACGCCATGTAGAAAATACCAAGAAAATTGCAGCGTTTTTAGAAAAACATCCTAAGGTTGAGAAGGTCAACTACCCAAGCTTACCCTCTAGTCCTTATTATGAACTAGCTCAAAAATACCTGCCAAAAGGTGCGGGCTCTATCTTCACTTTCCATGTCAAAGGTGATGATAAGGATGCAGCCACTGTTATTGATAATCTGGAAATCTTCTCTAACCTTGCCAATGTGGCTGATGCAAAATCGCTCGTTGTTCATCCCTACACAACGACCCACTCTCAGCTTTCTCCAGAAGACTTGGAAGCATGTGGTGTGACACCAAACCAAATTCGTATCTCTGTTGGTCTTGAAAATGTCGATGACTTAATTGAAGATTTGAACTTAGCCTTAGAAAAGATTTAAGATTGGAGTCGCCTATGACACAGTTATACGATGCTTATAAAGCTTTTAAGTCTGCTCGTTTGGTCAACTTAACTCATAAAATTGATGAGAATAGCCCTCATTTTCCTGCCTTGCCTTCATTAGAAAAGAAAGATATTTTCACATTGAAAGATGGCTTTCATGTCCAGCAGTTCACGGTTGTAGGTCAGTATGGCACCCATATTGACGCGCCCATTCACTTTGTGGAGGGTGGCAAATGGTTGGATGAGATTGCCTTGGAGGACTTGCTTTTACCTCTCTATGTCATTGATAAGACAAAAGCTGTCGCTGAGAATCCTAATTATGAACTGACTAAGCAGGATATCCTTGATTTTGAGGCCGAGCACGGCTCTATTGAAGCTGGCGCCTTTGTCGCTTTTCGTAGTGACTGGCACAAGCGCTGGCCAGACCAAAACGCTATCCGTAACCTTGATGACAGTGGCGCTCAACAAACTCCCGGATGGAGCCATGAGGCCTTGGAATTTCTGATTCATGAACGTAACATTAAGGCGGTCGGGCACGAAACCTTGGATACAGATAGTGGGCGAGCTGCGGCTGAAAATAAGGGAGCCTTGAAACAAGAATATTATCTTCTAGAGCAAGGAATTTACCAAGTCGAAGTTCTGGCAAACCTTGATCAATTACCAGCCACAGGAAGCATTATCTCCATAGCCTTTCCAAACTGGACACAAGCAACAGGATCTCCCGTTCGAGCAGTTGCCTATGTGCCTGCTAACGACTGATATTCTCTATGAAAACTCGTACTTAGTGCGAGTTTTTTGCTATAATAGGTAATGATTATAAACTAGGAAGTTTTGTTATGGATATGATTTTATCAAGTCGTCTGCGTGATGTGGCGACTTTTGTTCCGACAGGAAGTAAGTTGTTAGATGTGGGCAGTGATCATGCTTATTTGCCCATTGCCCTTATTAAGGCTGGGATTGTTTCCTCGGCAATTGCTGGTGAAGTAGTTCGGGGACCTTATGATTCTGCGGTAAAAAATGTGGCTGACTACGGCTTGTCTTCACAGATTGAAGTGAGGCTAGCTAATGGTTTGGCTGCTTTTGAAGCCAGAGATGCTGTGACTGCTATTAGTATCTGCGGTATGGGTGGACGTTTGATTGCTGACATTTTGGAAGCTGGAAAAGAAAAGCTGATGTCAGTAGAACGCTTGATTTTACAGCCTAACAATCGTGAGGACGACTTGAGACATTGGCTGTCAGAAAACGGATTTACCATTGTGGCAGAAAAAATCATGACTGAAAATGGTAAGTTCTATGAAATCCTGGTTGCAGAGCATGGTTGGGATAATGTAACTGAACGAGACTTACGTTTTGGAAAACACCTAGCTACTGAAAAATCAGAGGTTTTCATCAGTAAGTGGCAACGTGAAATTGGCAAACTAGAGGTCGCTCTGGCTCAAATCCCAGAAAGTAATGAACATGACCGCTCTGCCATTTCCAAAAAAATCAACACAATTAAGGAGGTACTTTATGGTTCTGGCGCGTGAAGTGATGGCAAGATATGAGGCTTTTTGTCCCAAGGAATTGACCGTTGAAGGCGATGTGGTGGGCTTACAGATAGGAAGCTTAGATAAGGACATCAAGCGGGTCATGGTGACTCTGGATGTTCGAGAAAATGTGGTTGCCGAGGCAATTGAAAAGGGTGTCGATCTGATTATTAGCAAGCACGCCCCTATTTTTAAGGGAATCAAAGATTTGGTGGCTAGCCCTCAGCGTAATATTTTGCTGGATTTGGTCAAGAACGATATTGCGGTTTACGTTAGTCATACTAATATTGATGTGGTTCCCAATGGACTAAATGACTGGTTTTGTGAGCTGTTGGAGATTACTGATACTGAGCCTCTCTCACCGACGCAAGAGGGTTATGGGCTTGGCCGTATTGGGACGATAACTGAGCAAACTGTCGAGGAGTTTGCGGCTAAGGTACGGTCGGTCTTTAATCTGGACAGTATACGCTTGGTCTCCTACGCCAAGGAAAATCCACTCATTTCTCGCGTGGCTATCTGCGGTGGGTCAGGAGATGAGTTTTATCCTGCTGCTTTAGCTAAAGGAGCGGATCTCTATGTAACTGGGGATATTTACTACCACACAGCTCAGGAAATGCTAACAGAAGGTCTCCTTGGCATTGACCCAGGCCATCATATCGAGGTACTTTTTATAAAAAAAATAGCAGAGCTTCTGCGTGACTGGACTAGAGAAAATCAGTGGCAACTTGATATTGTTGAAGCTAGTAGCAATACCAATCCTTTTTATCATCTTTAAGAATTAGAAAGTGTTAAAAAACAACTATGAATTTATTGTCTTTAAATCCTATTTTATTGGCATTTTTAGCAGGGCTCTTTACTTGGGGGTGTACCGTTTTAGGGGCAGCTATCGTCTTCTTTTTTAGAAATATTGACCGAAAATTACTAGACACTATGAATGGTTTTGCAGCAGGTGTCATGATTGCTGCTTCTTTTTGGTCGCTTTTGGCACCAGCTTTGGAATATGCGGAGCCAAGTTACGGTAAATGGTCTTGGTTGCCTGTTGCTCTAGGTTTTCTCGTGGGAGGCTTTAGTCTACGACTGATTGATGCCATTGTCCCTCATTTGCATTTGGGTAAGCAAAAATCGGAAGCAGAAGGTCTTGAGCCAGAAAGACTCTCAAAAACAGCTCTGCTTTTCCTAGCCATTACCATTCATAATTTTCCAGAAGGTCTGGCCGTCGGAGTCACTTTTGGATCGCTTGCCAACGGTAATATGAGTCAGTCTGCTGTAGCGGGGGCTATAGGTCTAGCTCTGGGGATTGGTCTACAAAATATTCCTGAGGGAGCTGCTCTTTCCATCCCCATTCGTGCAGAAGGAAAATCGCGGAGCTCTGCATTTTATTGGGGAGCTATGTCCGCCATCGTTGAGCCGATTGGAGCAGTTCTTGGAGCTGCGTTGGTTATGTGGATGCTGGCTATCATACCTTATGCCCTAGCTTTTGCAGCAGGGGCTATGATTTTTGTAGTGGTTGAGGAATTGATACCAGAATCTCAAACCAATGGGCACACAGATGTGGCAACACTTGGCTTGATGCTAGGCTTTGTCATCATGATGGTCATGGATGTGGCCTTGGGGTAAAAGTAATGAAGAAAATTGCCATTATAGGAGCGGGAATCGTAGGTTCAACAGCAGCCTACTACCTATCCAAAACAGAGATCGATGTGACTATTTTTGATGAGGGCACTGGGCAGGCGACCAAGGCTGCGGCAGGTATCATCTGTCCCTGGTTTTCACGTCGCCGTCACAAAGCCTGGTACCGTTTGGCACGTTTAGGAGCAGATTTTTACCAAGAACTCCTAACAGATTTAAGAGAAGATCAGGTATCCACTGATTTTTACGACCAGTCAGGTGCTCTATTACTTAAATCTCGTCCTGAATACCTAGAGGAACTTTGCGAGTTGGCCGAGTCTCGACTAGCCGAGTCTCCTCTAATTGGAAGGTTAGCGGTCAAAACGTTGGCGGAGGTTCAGGCAGACTACCCTGATTTGGCAGGATTTGATCGAGGCATTTTGACGACGGGTGCTGCTCGCGTTGAAGGGGCACAGTTGACAAAGACGCTGGTTCGAGCGTCTGGTTTTAAATTTTTGCGGGAAAAAGCAGAGCTGAGGATCTTGCCAGATGGCGTTTACGAGGTCAATGGACAGATTTTTGACACAGTCATCTTAGCCTGCGGTGCTTGGCTTCCTCAAATCTTAGAGCCACTAGGATACTCAGTTGATGTTAGTCCGCAGAAAGGTCAACTCAGAGATTATTTTTTTGATGATTTGGAAACAGGGGATAATCCTGTTATCATTCCTGAGGGTGAGATTGATGTTATACCTTTTGCAGGAGGAAAGGTTTCTGTTGGTGCTAGTCATGAGAAGAATATGGGGTTTGACTTAACTGTTGACGAGGCAATATTAACTGATTTTCATGTCAGAGCGTCAGCCTTCTTCCCAAGACTAAAAGATGCTAGTAGTCATCAGAATCGTGTAGGGATAAGAGCTCACACCAGCGATTATTGTCCTTTTATCGGTCGAGTACCAGGTTTGGATAATGTCTACGCAGTTAGTGGGCTTGGCTCGTCGGGGCTAACTACAGGTCCATTGCTTGGAAAGATATTAAGCCAGCTTGTGACTGGTCAGGAACCTTATCTCTTGCCCACTGACTATCCTATCAGTCGCTATATAGCAAGTGACAGAGATATCAAAATGTGATAAAATGAAGTGACTATATTTTAAGGAGACTATTGATGAAAGGTATTATTCTGGCAGGTGGGTCAGGTACACGCTTGTATCCTTTAACGCGCGTAGCTTCAAAACAGTTGATGCCAATTTACGATAAACCAATGATCTATTACCCATTGTCAACCCTCATGTTGGCTGGGATTAAAGAAATCTTAATTATTTCTACTCCTCAGGATCTACCACGTTTCAAAGACATGCTTGGTGATGGTTCTGAATTGGGAATTTCTCTCTCTTATGCAGAACAACCAAGTCCAGATGGACTTGCGCAAGCCTTCATTATCGGTGAAGAATTCATCGGTGATGACCATGTAGCCCTTATCTTGGGGGATAACATTTACCATGGAAATGGATTGACCAAGATGTTGCAACGTGCTGCAAGCAAAGAAAAGGGAGCGACTGTCTTCGGTTACCAAGTAAAAGACCCAGAACGCTTTGGTGTTGTTGAGTTTGACGCAGATATGAATGCTATCTCTATCGAAGAAAAACCAGAGAATCCAAAATCAAATTTTGCGGTTACAGGTTTGTATTTCTATGACAATGATGTTGTTGAGATTGCGAAAAATATTAAACCATCTCCTCGTGGTGAGTTGGAAATCACTGATGTCAACAAGGCTTACTTAGATCGAGGTGATTTATCAGTTGAATTGATGGGACGTGGTTTTGCATGGTTGGACACTGGTACACATGAAAGTCTCTTAGAAGCAGCTCAATACATCGAAACGGTTCAACGTTTGCAAAACGTTCAAGTGGCTAACTTGGAAGAAATTGCTTACCGCATGGGCTACATTACAAAAGAACAAGTGCATGAATTGGCACAGCCACTTAAGAAAAATGAATACGGACAATACTTGCTCCGTTTGATTGGAGAGGCCTAATGACAGAAAACTTTTTCGGTAAAACACTAGCCGCTCGCCCAGTTGAAGCTATTCCAGGAATGTTAGAATTTGACATTCCTGTTCATGGCGACAACCGTGGCTGGTTTAAGGAAAATTTCCAAAAGGAAAAAATGTTGCCTCTCGGCTTTCCTGAAAGCTTCTTTGCAGAAGGAAAATTGCAGAATAATGTTTCCTTCTCTCGTAAAAACGTTCTTCGTGGTCTTCACGCAGAGCCTTGGGATAAATACATTTCAGTAGCAGACGGCGGTAAGGTTTTGGGAACTTGGGTCGATCTACGTGAAGGAGAGACCTTCGGTAATACCTATCAAACCGTTATCGATGCTTCAAAAGGTATCTTCGTTCCGCGCGGAGTAGCCAATGGTTTCCAAGTCTTGTCAGATTTCGTGGCTTACAGTTACTTGGTCAACGACTACTGGGCTTTGGAACTCAAACCTAAGTATGCCTTTGTCAACTACGCTGACTCTAGCCTCGACATCAAGTGGGAAAACCTAGAAGAAGCAGAAGTTTCAGAAGCAGATAAAAATCACCCATTCCTCAAGGACGTCAAGCCTTTGAGAAAAGAGGACCTCTAATGTTTCAAGCCTTTTTGGAAATAGCAGAGCAGTTAAACAAGTTAGGAATCACTCCCTTGTTAATGGGCTCAGTTGGTTTGGAAAGGCGCACAGGGAGGGACTGGCAGGCAGGAGATTTAGATATTCATGTGCCCAGTGACCCACGGGGATGGGAAGCGCCAGACGAGGAGCGGATTTATCAGGCGGACGCCTTGATTTCTATGATGAACCAACTAGGCTATGTCCTTGTTGACCGTCATGAACATGAATTTCATAAAGATGGCTTATCTGTTGAATTCGGAGGTCTACATTCACTGCCTGAATTTGCTGGTGTAGAGCTAGAAGATTTGGAAGAACTAGAAACAGCAGGTGTTCGCTATTACCTACCGACACTTGAACAATACCTGAAAATTTACCAAGCCTCTTCAAAAGATTCCTACCGAGCAGAAAATAACAATCAAAAAGACTTTGCTAAGATTGCTTACTTGAAAGAAGTATTGAAGTAGTCTGGTAATGCAAGAGGGCGAGCATCGCGAGCCCAAAGCGATAGTTTCCGCCGTAGTGAAAATACATAATCTTACAGGGGAAATTTTGAAACCTTAGGTTCAAAATTTAGCCGTGAAACCGAAGGTTTGCTGGCGTCCCCACTGCCTAAGGAAACTATCAACTAAAGAAAAAACTTTTCGGAGAAAAAAATGTCTCAATTTAAAAATATTATCGTAACTGGTGGAGCTGGTTTCATCGGTTCAAACTTTGTACACTATGTTTATAACAATCATCCAGACGTTCACGTAACTGTTTTGGATAAACTTACTTATGCAGGAAACAAGGCTAACTTGGAAGCTATTCTTGGTGACCGTGTTGAGCTGGTTGTTGGCGACGTTGCAGATGCTGAGTTGGTTGACAAATTGGCAGCTAAGGCAGATGCCATTGTTCACTATGCGGCAGAAAGCCACAACGACAACTCTCTCAACGATCCAAGCCCATTTATCCATACCAACTTTATCGGTACATATACTCTTCTTGAAGCGGCTCGTAAATACGACATCCGTTTCCACCATGTATCAACTGATGAAGTGTATGGTGATCTTCCTTTGCGTGAAGACTTGCCAGGTCATGGAGAAGGTCCAGGTGAGAAATTCACTGCGGAAACCAACTACAACCCTTCATCACCTTACTCATCAACCAAGGCTGCATCAGACTTGATTGTCAAGGCATGGGTACGTTCATTTGGTGTCAAAGCAACTATTTCCAACTGTTCAAACAACTACGGTCCTTACCAACACATCGAGAAATTTATCCCACGCCAAATCACCAACATTTTGGCAGGTATCAAGCCAAAACTCTATGGTGAAGGTAAAAACGTCCGTGACTGGATTCATACCAATGACCACTCGACTGGTGTTTGGGCAATCTTGACCAAAGGCCGTATGGGTGAAACCTACCTGATCGGTGCTGACGGTGAGAAGAACAACAAAGAAGTGCTTGAATTGATCCTTGAAAAAATGGGTCAACCAAAAGACGCTTACGATCATGTGACTGACCGTGCAGGACACGATTTACGCTATGCTATTGACGCAAGCAAACTTCGTGATGAGCTAGGATGGACGCCGCAATTCACAGACTTCTCTGAAGGTTTGGAAGAAACAATCCAGTGGTACACAGATAACCAAGACTGGTGGAAGGCTGAAAAAGAAGCTGTTGAAGCCAACTATGCTAAGACACAGGAAGTTATTAAGTAGATTAATAAAAACCTTGTCATTTCAATTTCGATTGAGATGACTTTTTTTGAAAAATGACATAAAATCCTTGACAGCTCAGCTTTGCCATGATAGAATAATTAAGGTTTTAAAATAAAACTGACCTAAGACAGTAGGGGAGCTGGACTCATAAACATCCTACCGAGGACAAAAACCATATCAAATATGTGTATTTTGTACTTTCGTGTCTAGGTTTAGGTGCGATTTTTTTGTGCCTAGCCCAAAATAAAAACGGAGGTAAACTAAAATGTCAGAAGCTATTATTGCTAAAAAGGCGGAACTCGTGGACGCTGTTGCTGAGCAAATGAAAGCAGCTACTTCAATCGTTGTGGTTGATGCGCGTGGTTTGACTGTTGAACAAGATACCGTTCTTCGTCGTAACTTGCGTGGTGAAGGCGTTGAGTATAAAGTGATTAAAAACTCTATCTTGCGTCGTGCTGCTGAAAAAGCTGGTCTTGAAGGAATGGCTGAATTATTCGTAGGACCATCAGCTGTTGCATTCTCAGAAGATGCAGTTGCTCCAGCAAAAATCGTTTATGATTTTGCAAAAACTGCTGACGCTCTTGAAATCAAGGGTGGTGCTGTTGAAGGTAAAGTTTCTTCGAAAGAAGAAATCGAAGCACTTGCAACATTGCCAAACCGCGAAGGTATGCTCTCTATGCTCCTTTCTGTACTTCAAGCGCCAGTTCGAAATGTTGCGTATGCTGTCAAAGCAGTCGCAGAAAAAGAAGACGCAGCTTAATCAAATGGCGTCAGCTTGTAGCAGCTTAAAGCTACAACCATTATTATAAAATACCTATTTGGAGGAAATTCACAATGGCATTGAACATTGAAAACATTATTGCTGAAATTAAAGAAGCTACAATCCTTGAACTTAACGATCTTGTAAAAGCTATCGAAGAAGAGTTTGGCGTAACTGCTGCTGCTCCAGTTGCAGTTGCTGCTGCTGGCGGTGCTGCTGAAGAAGCTAAAGACTCATTTGACGTTGAATTGACAGCTGCTGGCGACAAAAAAGTTGGCGTTATCAAAGTTGTGCGTGAAATCACTGGTCTTGGTCTTAAAGAAGCTAAAGAACTTGTTGACGGTGCACCAGCTGTTGTTAAAGAAGGTGTTGCTACTGCAGAAGCTGAAGAAATCAAAGCTAAACTTGAAGAAGCTGGAGCTTCAGTTACTCTTAAATAATAGAGCAACTACTCAAGTAGCCTAAAAACATGATTAAACCGCTATTCTTCAGAGTAGCGGTTTTTCTTTTTGTCTGAAAAGGGGCAAAAAAGGGGCAAACTATTGATAAAGTTTATCTAGCACGTCCACAACTTGTGACTTAATATTTTTAGTGATATGAGTGTAAATCTCCATAGTAGTCTTTCCGTTATCCTTGTGGCCTACACGCTGGGTAATTGCTTTGAGTGGTATATTATGCTCAGCTAGTGTACTAATGAGTGTGTGGCGTAAAATATGGGGGTGTAGTGGCTTTCTAATAGGCTCTTTTAAGGTTTCATTTGCTTTCTTCATTAAGACATTTATTGATGATTTCCCAATAGGGATGCCATTAGCCGAAACAAATATAAATCCCATATCTTTGTAGTTTGGGTTTGTATGTTTCCTCAGTTCATGTAGTTGGCTAAATTCTTCAATGATTTCAATTTCTTTGTTGGTAAGGTCAACTACACGGATAGAAGCAGCAGTCTTTGGCGTTGACTTGATTCCCTCAGATCCTTTTCGTGTGGGATCGAGAGTTCCGTTTATCGTTATAGTGCGATTTTCTTTATTGTAATTTTCAAATTTGAGCGCACCAGCTTCACCAACACGACATCCGTTGAGGGACATAAATTCTGCCATACGGGCGACGTGGTAACCACGGTTGTAGTTCTTCATTGCTTCGAGTAATTTTTGTAGTTCATCTTGTTCCAGGTATTTATCTTCGATGCGCTCCATCTCTTCATAAGTTACAACTTTTTTTGGTAATCTTACACGTTCGATTGGGTTTGAACTAATCAGCTCTAAATCTAAAGCGTAGTTAAAGACCATGCTTAATACTGATTTATGTTTTCTCAATTTTACTAGGTTATCTTCTGAGTTTGTAAAGTATTGTTGGGTATATTTTGGAGTGATGTTTTTTATTTTGATTCCTGGAGCAAAGTTTTCTTTAACCTCATCAACTGCATAAATCATTGTTTTTTCGGTAGAAGGTTTGATAGATTTTTTGTGTAAATTCCACCATTCCTCAACAATGTTTTCAAACAATAAATCAGTAGTTGTTAAGTTTTGTAGTTTATCGCTAATTTTTTCTTCTAGAAGTCTTTGAGCTTCTTTTTTGGCTCGAGCTGTTCCGCTATCTAAAGTGATGGACACCTTTTTCCATTTTTCAGTATAGGGATCTTTATATCTCTCGAAATATTTGTATTTACCATTGGATAGTTGTTCAATCCACATTGTTTTTTACCTCATTTTCTGTTAAAATGGGTACAGTAAAGAGGGCCATTTAATGCCTATTCTTTATTGTACGAGATACCTCACACTTTCGCTTTGGTCGGTTGGAAGTGTGGGGATTTTTTTATTTTTTCTAAAGTATGCTATAATGTAATCAAAAATAGCAGGCAGGTGGTAAATATGGTTAAGGTTAGAAAAATTCCAGTAGTGGTTGACGCAGAGCAAATCAGTGAAGTACAGTATATAGAGACCCTGGAAGGCACTATGAAGGCTTCTGCAGGTGATTGGGTTATCACTGGTGTTGATGGGGAGCGTTACCCTGTAAAACCAGATATTTTTGCTAAAACTTATGAAATTCTTTAAGGTTGGACTTCTATGGTCTGACCTTTATTTTTTTCGTTAAATTTTCATTATTTCGCTTTTCAAAAGCTTTGTCAATATATTCATTTGGACTTTTTATAAAATCTTCCCATTTAACTAACGCACAATATCTATCTTCTTCAGTCCATGCACATTTTCCTTGTTCGAGTGGCAAGTAGTAGTTGTAGTTAAATTCTGATACTGTTGTGTCGTCGTTGATTTTCACACCGTTATGACTACTTCCGCACTCACTGCAAGTGTAAGTGCCGGTATAAATGTTGTCATACATTTCGGGTAGTACAACGCCTAGTATACCGTTTCTTGTTCCTGCAGATGTATTAGATAGTGAAGCTTGCAATTCACGCTTTATGTAATTCAGATGTTCTTCGATAATCGATCCAATTGTCACGGTGTTTAGAAATAGAGATAAAACTTTCGCATAGCAACATCCCGCCTGCACAAATAGCAGAAAGCAAACCATAGCAGGGAAGCTGCCAAGTGGTCAAAATTGGCACTAGGAAACCAAGAAATATTTCTGTCTATTTCAATCCTTTATACCATTTTTGATGATGTGTGCTTTTACTGTCATACCAAGATATTTGTTCATCTAGGCGAGATTGAATATATTCTTCTTGCCCCATTATTCCTCCTTACATCCCTACTATTTTCCTAAATTCTTCTTGTATCATTGATTCGCCCCAGGTAGTCGAGATTTTGTGGCGCTGTGCGAATTGTAGCCAGTTAAAATCAACGACGTCATATTGGGCTAACTCTTCTTCAAGAAGTGTTCTAACCATGAAGCGGTCTGCTTCGTTTTCGTATTTAACGAGTAATCTTTGGTAATTTACGGGATTGTGCGTCATGTGTCCTAATTCGTGTAATAGGACTCTGTGGCGCTCTTTTTCGTCTAGTAAGCTATTGATATAGACAACCCTAAACTCAGGCTCATAGAAGCCGTCTCGTTCAATTAAATCACCATGAAAGATACAAAGCTCAACTTGAAAAGTTTCAAGTAATTCTTTATCTGTCAAATATATCAGTCCTTTATCGTTTTAATTTATAGACAGTGCTGCGATGTTCTATTTGAAAAACCTCGATTGTCACGATATCATCATAGATTGTGGCGATAATGCGATAATTTCCTACACGATAGCGCCATTCTCCAGAACGGTCTCCTGTTAATCCTTTGCCGTGTTGGCGAGGATTAGTTGTATTCCATAGGTTTTTCTCTATCCAAGTTAGGATTTGTTTTCTAACGGTTCTGTCTAGTTTATCAAGCTGCTTTTCAGCTTTTCTTGTCAATTCAACTTTATAGTTCATGAGCATATTTCTTCATGATGTCTTCAAAGCTGATACGATAACCGTCATCTTCTGCTTGTGTTTTACGCAGTGCTTTTAAATCAGCTTCATCTTCTAGTTTTTCCAAAAGGATTTTTGTGACGAGGTCATCCAAATCAGTGTTGTGTTCTTTTAGATATTGAGCAATCAGATTGTCTTGATGCGCAGTGGTATTAAGTGTAATAGTGGTCATATACTTATCCTTTCCTACTATCAAGGTAGCCTTTGATGATACCTTGGATAGTAATCTTTTCTTCTTCAGTCAATGGTTTGCCGTCAAAGAGCATGACACCATCGGCAAGCTGGGCTAAATCCATCTCTTTCCCAGATGGGGTAACGTAGGTGTCTCTAGCGATGTTTGGATTATCTGTCCTACCTAGCAGGTAATCTGTCGAGACGTTGAAGTAGTCGGCGATTTTTGCGATATGTTCAGCGGAAGGGGTCTTTTTATTTTTTAGACTATATACATAGTTTTTACTTATTTCTAGTTGTTCCTCTAAAAAATTTATTGAAATCCCTCTTTTTTTGCATAATTCTTTTATGCGTTCAAAGGTTACAAACATTGATTTATCAGCCTTTCTAAGACATGACAAAAAATATTTTATTTTTTCATCTAAAAACCCTTGACATATTTTAGATGAACATATAAAATATAATTTGTAAAGCGAAATAATAAGCGAAACAAAAAGCGAAGATAAAACTAAAAAAAATAAGTTTGGCGACTTGAAAGAATAGTATTATCAATGTTTTTGTTAGTGTTTTTCTTATACTTTGATTTTAGCTAAACAACTAAAAAAAGTCAAGGTTAAAATGTAAAAATTCGCAAAAAATTTCGCTTTGTTCTTTGACAACTGAATAGCGATATGGTAGTATTAAGGGGAAGTGAAAAGTAGTTCCGTTGGAACACAAATCCCCTAGTACCGCAAATACTAGGGGATTTTTTTGTGGGTTGGACACTAACGTTTGTTTTTGTCCTGCTTGCTATCCAACCAGTCGCTGATCAATTTGGTAATCAAATTGACCAAAAGCGGGGCAAGGATGAGTGTAAAAAGTAGTTCCATTGGTTTCACCTCCTTCCAGAGGCTTTATCGTTAGTGCCGACCCTAATTATATCATATTGCTATTCAGTTCAAAAGGTAGTTCTTTGACAACTGAATAGCGATATGGTAATATTAAGGGGAAAAGAAGAACAGTTCAATGAACATTGGACAAGAAAAGCCCCTTGCAAGATCCTACAAATGCAAGGGGCTTTTTGGCACTATCAGTCCTTATCTAGCCATTTCTGGACAAGGATAAGGATTAAACCGACCAAGAGCGGTCCGATGATAGTTGAGAAGAACAATTCGAACACTGGACATTCACCTCCTTGCTAAGGCAGGTATCGTAGTGCCGACCCTAATTATACCATATTGCTATTCAGTTCAAAAGGCAGCTCTTTGACAACTGAATAGAAACGTGGTTTTAATCGTATGAATACTTATATTTGACATTTTCAGTCTTATAGAGTATTATTGAGGGGAAGTAAGAAGTCGCACAAGGTATTCACCGAGTGTAACATTAAAAACCCCAGTACCGTTAATACTGGGGTTTTTTGTTAGTTAAAACTAACTGACACTAGTCATCTAACTTATCTAATAGGATATGCAAGATGATACCGACCAAGATTGGTGCAACAAAGTTGGTAAGTAAGAAGTCACACATCGGCTTTCACCTCCTTCCCTGGCGGTATAGGAGTGCCAATCAATATTATACCACGTTTCTATCAGTTCGATAGGAGCGTTTTTATTTTGAAGAGAGGAGGGGGAGATGATTTTCACGAAAGTAGTGACTATGGATGAAGAACTTACATTTTACAATTGTGAAGTAAGAAATGTTTCAGATGAAATAAAAAAACTCTTTCCTGATGACAATTTTGTCGAAGTTATCGAAAACGGAAAGAGTTACATATTAAGCACAAACTACATCATTCTACTTCTTAGATGATTTTGGTTTAGCTTGTGACAAAGCAGAACCAGCAATAGATTTGGTTCTTGATGATGAACGACCATCACGAAGGGCTTTACTTGCTTTAGTTGCAACACTGCGTGATGTTTGTTTTGAATTTTTAACCATACATATCTCCTTTCTATTTTTTATTTGACTATTCAATTCATAAGGAGGTTTGAAGCGGTAGGATTCTTCAAATTTTGAACTGATTTGTCATAGTTATATTGTAACTAGAATATAGTTATTTGTCAATATATAGTTGTGGATAACTTTTTAAAACACAATATATTGTGTTTTCTGGAAAGGGGCAGATAAAATGTGGAATAAAATTGAGCAATTAATCACTGAGAAAGATACAACTATGTACGCAGTCAGTAAGAAGGCTGGTATCGGACAGAATGTTTTGATTGCGCTTAAAGCAGGACGAACAAAAAGATTATATTTTGACACTGTTGTCAAAATTGCTGACGCTTTGGATGTCAGCCTAGACGAATTCAGAAAGGAGATTATATGAGCCAACAACATCAAAAGTGGGTCGCTCTTGTTGAGCAGAGACTTGTCGAGAAAAACTGGACAAAAGCTGACTTAACTCAAGCGGTGGGACTTAAAAGTCAAGGAACTATCACTGACCTATTAAAAACAGGAAAAGGTAGTGTGGACTTAAAAATTCGTGTATCAAAATTGCTTGGTATCCGCGAACCTTGGGAAGAGTTTGAGGTGAGTTAGAGGGAGACGGCATAGAAAGGAAAAACATGGATTTACCAAAAGTAACAGAAAGTGACAATGGATTATTTATCGGAGACCACAGGATTCCTTATGTAGTAGAAGGGTCAGTTTTCGCAAAAAGAGAAGGTGATGTCACTCTTGTAACGTTAACAGTTGCTTCTAGCGGCTACTCAAATCTTTTATCTGATGATTATCTTTCAGCAGATAAACAAAGAGAACGTGCAGCTAAAGACTACACGTTCGACGAAAACTTACCAATAATTGAGCAGGATGAACTAGCACGGAAAGGAGCAATATGAGACCTAAACGATATCCGTATAGACAAAAAGAACCTACTGCGGTAACAGTAGATTCAGGAAAAATAGTCCTTGGGAATTGGACTAAAGAACAAATAGACTCAACTAAACAAATCTAATAAAATCACCTTCAACTGTGAACTCATTATTAGATTTAATAGTAATTTGACCTTGCGAAACCTCATCTAAAACAATTGTTCCGTCATCAAAAATATAAAATCTTTGAAAATATAATCGGTCTGAACTGTTTACAAACTTATAGACTAGATTACCTTTGGGAATAAATTGATAACCTTGAGGATGGTCGCTTGGCGATACATACACATGTTGTAAATTTTGTTCTTCTATATTCATATAATCACCTCCTTTCCTTAATATTTGACGCACAGGAGGAAATCGCTTGATTTGGTAGTTAAAGTTGGATTTATTTTCCTGATTGTCATGGGTAAATTATATATCAAAAATACATTATTGTCAATATGTAGTGTTCAAAAGAAAAATATACACTACATATAGTGTATAAGTCGGTATAAGCGTTAAAACTAATTTTATAAATATTGATAAGGAGTAAAACAATATGTTATGGAAAAATATCGAACGAATTTTAGCTGGAAAAAATTTAACAGTCTATAAACTTTGTATGCTTGCTGGGGTCGGCACAGCTCAGATTTATAATCTTCGTGACGGCAGGGTCAAAGATTTGCACTTTGAAACAGTAAAAAAAATCGCTAAGGCTCTTGATGTGAGTCTGGACGAATTAGCAAAAAGCTAATAAAAATAGCCCCATGACAAAGGTCAGGAGCTTACAAAAATTTCTAACAAAATTATATCACAGAAAGGAATGAATGGCTATGCCAAAAGCAGAAATAAACTTTATGCCTGTTAAGAGTCATGAAAAGGCAGAGTGGGGATTAGCTGAACAAATTTCAGATAAATATGCTGGTATGACTAAGCATATGGCAAATAAACTTATCGATGAAATGGCACAAACTACTGATTTTGCACGTTTTGTTGATAGTCCATACTCGAATGTGAAATTTGTACATTTTGAAGCTTTTGAAATTTTTATGAAATGGAAAAGCAATCCAGAAGACAAAAACCTTACGAAGGACTTGTCAAAAATCAAAATACAAGAATGGAAAACTTTTTGGCCAATTGAAGTGCCATTAGATGCAGAATATTGTAGTTATAAGTCAATCGAGAAATATTGGGTTGATTTTAAAAAAGGTTTTGCCAAACAAATTGCTACAGAAATGCGAGAAAATCGTGATTTTTCACAGTACATCTTAAATCCTACACATAAAACAGCATTTTTTAATTTGCTAGGTTTACGTTATTTTATGATTTGGAAATCTCGCAATCGATATAGACCTAAAAAAGAGACTTTGGCTGAAATGCTTGAAAATATCAAACGAGAAAAACAACTAGGAGTATAAGAATGTTTAACAAAAAGAAAAAATTGCAAAAGTCATTTAAGACGATTAACAAGCACATTGATAGCTTGACGCTATCAGATGAGGAAAAGCGAAATCTAAAGGGGTTGCTTCGCAATGTCAAAGTCAGGACTGAGGTGGCGTGATGGAAGGTAGAGTAGAAATTTCGATGGAAGAGTATGTCTTACTCAGAAATAAAGTCAATCAGCTGCAAAGCGAAAATCACAGACTACAAACTATTGTAGATTCCATCAATTTGGTATTGCAAAATGGAGGTATCAAATGAGCAAGGAAATGCAAGAACATTATTTTAGTATAGTTGCTAAAGCTAACTTACTGGATGTAGTTATCGAAAAAGGCTTTATCTTACCTGCAACGTTGGAAAAGTGTATCGCAGAACTAGATGAAGTTGATCAGATGGAAATTAGAAAGGTGTTGAATAATGAGAATAACTAAACAACGTAAAGATGGTTATGGACGCATTGGTTGCGCTATGGAATATGAAAATGAAATCACTGAAATCGCTGATAAAACAGGAATGACTAAAACGGCTATTGTTAATGCTTTATTAGGATTCGCTCTTGCTCATAGCGAGTTAATTGTTGAAGAGCGAACAATTGAAGTGCATTCATTCAAGATTGGGGAGGAAATGTTTGATGAGTATAACAATCAATAAACTTGAATTTGAAAACGTCAAGCGCATCAAAGCGGTTAAAATCGAACCATCCACAACTGGCCTAACCATCGTCGGTGGAAATAACAATCAAGGTAAAACAAGCGTACTGGACGCTATTGCTTGGGCGCTGGGCGGTAATAAGTATAAACCTAGCCAAGCGATGCGTGAAGGGTCACTGGTACCGCCTACGCTTAAAATTACCATGTCAAATGGTCTTGTCGTAGAGCGTAAGGGTAAGAATGCTAGTTTGAAGGTTATTGACCCTAACGGTCAAAAAGGCGGTCAGCAGTTGCTTGATAGCTTTGTGGAAGAACTAGCTATCAATCTTCCTAAGTTCATGGAAAGTACCCCAAAGGAAAAGGCAGATACACTCTTGCAGATTATCGGTCTTGGTGATGTGTTAGCAGAGCTGGAAATCAAAGAGAAAGAACTCTATAACCAGCGTCACGCTATCGGTGTTATTGCAGACCAAAAGGAAAAGTTTGCCAAAGAAATGACTTACTATCCTGATGCGCCAAAAGAGCTAGTATCTATCACAGAGCTTATCCAACAACAACAAGCAATCCTTGCCAAAAATGGCGAAAATGCCCGTAAGCGTCAAAATGTGACAATTATTCAGCAGAATTATGACTTTAAGCTAGCGGAAGTTGAGCGTTTGAAACAACAGCTACAACAAGCGCAGGAACAATTGAAAGAATTATCCAATGATCTACAAATCGCTCAAGCTGATGCTTTGGATTTACATGATGAAAATACTGAAGAAATTGAAGCAAGTATTGCAGCAATCGATGAGACTAACCGTAAAGTTCGTGCTAACCTTGATAAGGATAAGGCAGAAGAAGATGCTAAGGCTCAACGTGAACAATATACAAAACTATCTACTGAGATTGAAGCAGTACGAAAAGAAAAACGTGACCTATTAACCTCAGCAGACTTGCCGCTCGAAGGCTTGTCAGTTGATGATGGAAAACTACTTTATCTTGGCCAAGAATGGGATAACATGTCGGGATCTCAACAGCTCATGGTAGCTACTGCGATTGTCCGTAAGCTAAAACCAGATTGTGGCTTTGTTTTGATTGATAAGCTAGAGCAGATGGATCAAATCACATTAAAAGAATTTGGGGCATGGCTGGAACAAGAAGGACTTCAAGCAATTGCTACTAGAGTTTCTACTGGTGAAGAGTGCGCGATAATTATCGAGGACGGCTACTCTGTGGAAAATCCAGAACATCATGAAGAACATAAACCAGCACCAACTTGGCAGGGCGGATTTTAGAAAGGAATTAACACATGCAAATTACAAGAGGGAAACGAGCACGGGCTCAACGTGTGGTCATCTATGGACCAGAGGGAATTGGTAAGTCTAGCTTTGCAGCTCAATTTCCAGAACCGCTATTTATCGATACGGAAGGGTCAACGGACAATATGGACGTGGCACGGTTGGATAAGCCAACAAGCTACACGATGCTAAAAAATCAGATTGCTTTTGTAAAAGCTAATCCAACTGTCTGCAAGACATTAGTCATTGATACGATTGACTGGGCGGAAAGTCTTATTGTTGATGATGTCTGCGCTCAACACGGTAAAAAGGGTATCGAAGACTTTGGATGGGGAAATGGCTATACTTACACAAAAGAAGAAGTAGGTCGATTCCTCAACATGTTACAGGAACTCATTGAGTTAGGCATTAACATTGTGCTAACGGCTCACGCTCAGATGCGTAAGTTTGAGCAACCGGACGAAATGGGAGCTTACGACCGCTGGGAATTAAAACTTGGTAAAAAAACAAGTTCTCAGACAGCTCCTTTGGTCAAAGAATGGGCTGACATGGTTCTATTTGCCAACTACAAAACAGTAGTTATGACATCGGATACCAAGAAGAAAAAGGCTACTGGTGGCCAACGAGTGCTTTACACCGAACACCACCCAGCGTGGGACGCAAAGAATCGTCATGGATTGCCGAGTGAGGTGCCTTTAGACTATGCAGTAATCGCACATCTATTTGCACAAGTACCAACTCAGCCAGTGCCACAAACGCTAACAGTACAGGAAACTCCTGCATCACAACCCGCACATGAACCCGTACATGAGCAACAAGTGGAAAAAGCACCAGAACAACCACCTATGCAACCGACATCTGCGCCGGTAGCCTACCCACCAAGTATGCCAAAAGCATTGACTGACTTGATGTCGGCAGAGCAGGTTACACCGGATGAACTTGTGGCAGTAGCAAACATCCGAGGACACTTCCCACCACTGACTCCTATCGAAAACTTCCCGTCAGACTACTGGAATATGATCATCGCCAACTGGGGAGCAACATTGGAAGTGATTAAAAACCAAGTGCGTACTGTCGAGCCACCCTTTACAGTGGAGGGGGCGTAGGTTTTGGGAATTAGAAGCAATTAGTAGATTTAATAAAAACTTTATAAATTAAGGAGAAAACAACATGACACAGCAATATAACAATAACTTCGACCGCGAACTTGGATGGGATGATGAAATTACCCAAGATGCTGCCCCGTTTATTACTTTGGCGCCAGGAGACTACGTTTTCACGGTTACTGGTTTTGAGCGTGCGCGACACACGCCTAATCCACAAAATCCGGGTAAATTACCAGCGTGTAATAAGGCAATCATTTCCATTGAAATTGAAACGGAAGAAGGGATTGCCTCTCTTAAACATAATCTTTTCCTTCACACTTCGACAGAAGGAATGCTATCAGCTTTCTTTGGGGCTATTGGACAGAAAAAACACGGTGAACCTCTGCGAATGAATTGGAACGCAGTTCCAGGTGCAAAAGGCGTTTGTCGTGTAAGCAATCGAACTTACAACGATAATGTCTACAATGATGTTAAAAATATGATTTATGCAGATGAAGTAGATTGGTCGAAAGTATTAAATGCTAGTCAGCAACCAACGCAACAATCTTACCAAGCCCCTAGTCAGCCAGCTCCACAGCAGTCATATCAACAACCAACGCAACCACAACCACAACAACCTGCACAGGGTAACTGGAGAGGATTCTAATGCAGCTTAGACCGTATCAAGAAGAAGCACGGTCAAAAGTACAACAAGAGTGGGAAGAAGGCAGGAAGCGAACACTTCTTGTCTTGCCTACTGGTTGTGGGAAAACTATTGTTTTTTCAAAAATTATTGAAGACCGTGTCAGACGTGGGGAGCGTGTCCTGGTATTGGCCCATAGGTCTGAATTACTCGAACAAGCTAGTGATAAACTGAAAACCGCAACAGGATTGGGTACAGCTTTAGAAAAAGCGGAGAACACCTCTATTGGTTCCTGGTATCGTGTAGTAGTTGGTTCGGTCCAAACTTTGCAACGCGAGAAAAGGCTTAGCCAGTTTCCACCTAACTACTTTGACACTATCGTTATTGACGAAGCCCACCACGCTATATCAGACGGTTATCAAAGAGTACTGCAACACTTTGAAGAGTCTAACGTGCTGGGCGTTACTGCAACACCCGACCGTGGCGACAAGCAGAACCTAGGAAAATATTTTGATAGTTTAGCTTATGAATATTCACTGGTAGATGCTATCAAGTCAGGTTACTTATCTAAAATCACAGCAGTTACAATACCTTTGACTTTGGACTTATCAAGCGTCAGTCAGCAGGCAGGAGATTTTAAAGCTAGTGAAATTGGAACAGCCTTAGATCCTTATCTGGAGCAGATTGCTGATGAAATGGTAAAACAGTGTGCTGACCGTAAGACAGTGGTATTCTTGCCACTGGTAAAGACATCGCAGAAGTTCCGTGACATTCTAAATGCTAAAGGTTTTAGAGCTGCAGAAGTCAACGGTGAATCTAAAGACCGTGCAGAAATCTTAGAAGACTTTGACAAGGACAAATACAACGTTCTTTGTAACTCTATGCTTTTGACAGAGGGCTGGGATTGCCCAACAGTTGATTGTGTGGTAGTTCTTAGACCGACAAAAGTCAGAGCGCTATATAGCCAAATGGTGGGACGTGGGACACGTTTAGCACCAGGTAAGGAAAATCTATTATTGCTTGATTTTCTATGGCACACTGAACGCCATGAACTATGCAGACCTGCTCACCTAATCGCTGGCAGTCCAGAAGTGGCACAAAAGATGGTCGAGAACATGACTGAGGAAACAGAGGTAGCATTTGAACTCATCGAAGCCGAAGAGGTTGCTGCTAAAGATGTCATCGCAGAACGTGAAGAGGCACTGGCTAAACAACTTGCAGAAATGCGTAAGCGTAAACGTGCTTTGGTTGACCCTCTGCAGTTTGAAATGTCTATCAATGCAGAGGACTTAGTAGACTATGTCCCTGAATTTGGTTGGGAAATGGCACCAGCAAGCGACAAGCAATTAAAAGCACTTGAAAAGTTCGGTATCTTTACTGATGAGATTGGCAACGCTGGAAAAGCTACTAAGTTGCTGGATAGACTGTCTAAACGTCGTGATGCAGGATTGACTACACCTAAACAAATCAGACTACTGGAGCGTTATGGTTTCCAACATGTAGGTATGTGGAAGTTTGAGAGTGCAAAAAATATGATTGATCGTATCGCAGGAGCTGGTTGGAGATTACCTCGTGGCATTGTAGCTAGAGAATTTCAGCCGGAATAGGAGAATAAATGACAGAACGAGAATTTGACCTCATCCCATTACTAGATTACATTGACCCGTCTGTCCTGTCTTATCAGGAATGGGTCAATGTCGGTATGGCTTTAAAACAGGAAGGCTATACTGCTATGGATTGGGATACTTGGTCACAAGCAGATAAGCGTTACAAAAAAGGCGAGTGTTTTGCCAAATGGGACACCTTCCAAGGAAATGGTCTCGGTACTGTTACTGGGGCAACTATCACACAGATGGCCAAGGATAATGGCTGGACATCAGATTTTAAAATGAGCGATGATGCTCATGAGTTGGGTTGGAATGACACCATTGACCGTGATTATAAAATTGTTGATAAAAACTGGGTTGAGTCCAAGGAAATCCAAGAGCCTCATAACTGGCAACCTGTTCAAGACCTTATCCGTTACTTAGAGACCCTTTTTGATTCCACAGACTTAGTAGGCTATGTAACTTCTACGTATCCGATTGAAACAGATAACGGAACCATATATAAACCTACTCAAGGAAATTATGACCGCACTGCTGGAGAGCTTATCCAAGCCTTGCAGAAAAACGGTAACGACATCGGAGCAGTCTTTGGTGACTACAAAGAAGAAGCTGGTGCATGGATTCGGTTTAACCCTTTGGACGGAAAAGGAGTCAAGAACGATAACGTGACAGACTTCCGCTATGCCTTAGTTGAGTCTGACAGCATGGACCTTGGTAAGCAATATGCTTTATTTAAAGAATTAGAGTTACCAATTGCTACGTTGGTACATTCAGGTAAAAAATCTCTACATGCTATCGTCAAAGTAGATGCTAGAGACTATCAGGAATACCGTAAGCGTGTGGATTACATCTATCAAATCTGCAAAAAGAATGGACTTGATATTGATACCCAAAACCGTAATCCTAGCCGTTTATCACGGATGCCTGGTGTTACTAGAAACGGACATAAGCAGTTTTTGATTGATACTGACCTAGGTAAATCTAGCTATGAAGAATGGTATCAATGGGTAGAAGACCTTAACGATGATTTACCTGATCCAGAAACGCTAGCTGATGAATGGGATAATATGCCAGAGCTTGCTCCTGAGTTAATCAAAGGAGTTCTTAGACAAGGACATAAGATGTTGATTGCTGGACCATCTAAAGCTGGTAAATCCTTTGCTTTGATTGAGCTATCCATAGCGATAGCAGAAGGTCAGAAATGGCTAGGGTGGCAGTGTGAACAAGGAAAAGTATTATACGTCAATCTGGAGCTAGATAGACCATCAGCCCTACACCGTTTCAAGGATGTTTATAACGCTATGGGGTTACAACCTAGCAATGTGGCAAATATTGACATCTGGAATCTACGCGGGAAGACCGTGCCGATGGATAAGCTAGCGCCAAAACTAATCAGACGGTCACTTAAGAAGAATTACCAAGCTGTTATCATTGATCCGATTTACAAGGTCTTAACGGGCGACGAAAACTCAGCAGACCAGATGGCTCACTTTACCAATCAGTTTGATAAGGTAGCTACTGAGCTTGGTTGTAGTGTCATTTACTGTCACCACCACTCGAAAGGGGCTCAAGGTGGTAAGAAGTCCATGGACCGTGCAAGTGGTTCAGGGGTGTTTGCTCGTGATCCAGATGCGTTGATTGACCTAGTAGAACTTGAGCTGACTGAAGAACTTATCAAGGCACGGTCAGAAAAAGCAGCAGCTAAGATTTACCAACAGGCTTTGCAGGAAAAAGCCTTGGACTACTACCAGCACGAAGTCACTCTTGATGACTTAGAAAGTCGTTATCAAATGCAACAGCATTTTGACAAAGCTATTAAGGACATCATGGTAAAACAGCCATACCTGGAAGCAGTCAAGAAAGCTCAGCATGAAGTGGAGATTGCGACAGCTTGGCGAGTGGAAGGTACGCTACGTGAGTTTGCGAAGTTCCAACCAGTTAATATGTGGTTCAGTTATCCGAAGCACGAAGCCGATACAACAGGTGTGCTGGCTGATATTCAGTTGGAGGAAAGTAAACCGAACTGGCAGAAGGCGAAAGAAAGTAGGAAATCTAAGAAAGAAAAATCAGAAGAACGTAAGCAAAAAATAGATACTGCTTACAGCGCTCTATTTGATGGATTAACACCAGTATCAATTTCTGAATTACAGGAATATTTAGATGTTTCAAGTGAAAAAACAGTTCGAAATTACTTAAAAGAACATGGTGGATTTGATGTCAAAAACGGAATTGTCTACCAAAAAAAGAAAGAATAGGGAAAGAAAAAAACAGGAAATTTTCCCTGTAAAAAACATGAAAAGTTGTGTTATTTTCCCTTTCTAAATCCTGTAAAAAACATAAAATTTCTTTTTTTCTAAATCCTGTAAAAAACATAAATTCTATATCTTTTTCCGGAAAAAGAAAGGGTACAACTACTAAAGTAGTTGTTAAGATGTTTTTCCTTCGTCAAAAGTCAAAGAGAAAAGGAAAAGGGGCTGTAAGTCCTGCCCCTTTATCCTTTGTCTCATCTTTGACAAAGGCGCACATAAAAACAAAAAATGAAAGAAGGTAAAAAATGAAACCACACCAACAAAGAATGATTGATGAATATAAACAGTTAAAAGAACGTGCTGAAAAATTAGGAGTACTTCTTGGTAAAGCAGCAATTGATGAACTTGAATTTAGGCTTTCTTGTCCAATTGAGTTGTTACAAGCTCAGTGGCACGCTATGGGAGCGTACCTAAAAATCTTGGAAGAACGAGCAAAGTTTGAAGGGATTGATTTAGATGATTGAATTTTTCTTGCCAATGGAGAAAATCCCAACGACAACTCACCAGCAGAAAAAAGTGACCGTCAGAAATGGCAAGCCACACTTCTACGAACCTGAAAGTTTGAAGAATGCCAGAGATAAATTTACAAGTCTTTTAGCCCAATATGTGCCGCCTGATAAAATTGACGGACCAATCAGACTGACAGTCAAGTGGTTATTTCCAAAAATTAAAGGAAGCACCAACGGGCAGTACAAAACGACTAAGCCAGATACTGACAACTTGCAAAAGTTACTTAAGGACTGCATGACTGAACTTGGCTACTGGAATGATGATGCCCAGGTAGCCAGTGAGATTGCTGAGAAATTTTGGGCGGATACAGTTGGTATTTATGTAAAGGTGGAACGGCTATGAAAATTAACTACATAGAATTCTTTGAAGTAGAAGTCCCAAACTGGATGCGGGCCAGTAACCAAAAAATGCAGGAAGTTGGTTTTGGTAGTCTAGCTTACTGGCAGTGGGCTAACCAATCTATTGTTGCTATCTGTGAGAAATACGGAAATGATAGTCTAGTCAATAGTCAGTTTCACCTCATCTGGGAATGGTTGGAAGAAAAAACTAACGAGGGGAAATAGCAATGGTATATCGTAAGAAAGAATACGCTCTTTACAAGGGCGATAAGTTGATTGGGATTGGTACGCAGGACGAGTTAGCTGCTCTTATCGGTGTTAAGTCTAAAACGATACATTATTACGGCACACCAACATATCAAAAAAGGACTAATCCAGCAAAAGCTAAGAGATTAGTTAGGTTGGACGATGAGACGTAGTAGGGGGCAACTAATGGAAAATAATTTTTTAGAGAAAGTTCGACTGATTATCAATCATTGGATTTTATTTTCGATTGTAATCACACCAGCGCTCATCGTTTGGAAAATGGATCAACTAGAAGCTAAGATTACTCAGCCCATCATCATCTACCAAGTGGACAATTCAGGTGGTCTGATGACCGGCAAAATAACAGACAAGGAGATTATAGACGGACGCTACACGGTCACGGTTGAGGCTTATGGTAAGTTTCTGGTGACAAAAGAGCAGTATGAGGAAATCGAAATCGGGCAGGAAATGCCAGAGTATTTGAAAGGACGGGGGAGTTGATGACACATTGTGATTTTACGACTAAGCGATTGAATATGCCAACTGTGGAAGGTCAGTTTACAGGGTTTAGAGTTGTGCATGATAACGTTAACAATCCAAGCCATTATCAAGGCAACTATGGCATGGAATCGATTGACGTGCTTAGAAACTTCATGACACCAGAACAGCTTAAAGGTTTCCATCTCGGAAATGCTTTGAAGTATCAGCTACGTTATCAAAAGAAAAACGGTCTGGAAGACCTGAAAAAAGCAAGAAAGAATCTTGATTGGTTGATTGGGTTGGAAGAAGCAGATGAATAAAATGAGCACAAGAGAACAATTACTGGCATTATTGTTTGTATTACCATTAAGCTTTATCTTATCGGGATTGGTAATACAATATGGATGGAATAACATCTTAACAACTTTAGACGGAGTCCCAAGTATAACACTAGCACAAGCGATAGGCCTTGATATACTGGTCAGCTATATTATTGTTAGCGGTGGACGAAAGGAAAATGATTATGACTTTGGCGAATTATTGTCAAAAGTAATCGGTACACCTATTTTTACATTCGTTCTACTTTGGATTGTCACACTATTTTTGTAGAGAGGGAAACAGATGAACACACAGGAAGCGATTAAAAAAATAAAACAATTGCCATTAATTAATTACTCGTCGACGGAATTCGTCGAAGAAATTATCGACATCGTTAATCAAATCGACCAGCCGCAGAAGGTTGTGGTGCCTGCATTTATTGATAGCTATATCCGATATGCAAAAGTCGAAGGCATGTCATTATTTATTGCAATGGATAATGCTCAAAATAAAGAATCAGAGTGGATCATTAATAACCAAGAAACCTTCGCCCGTGCCTGGCTCTTCGGCTACGAGGTTGAGCAGGAGAAGTTGTATACGGTTGAGATACCGAATCCGCATGCAACCCATGACGATGTGTATATTTTAGGGAGAACCCTATCAGGAAGTATTGCTATTTGGCGTTCCGTAGGACGGAATGGTAATAAAAATTATGATAGCGATTTTCAACTCACTGAATCCGAAATCAAACAGGATTTTGAGTGGGCGTGGCAGTTTGCGAAAGAGGTGGAGGAAGATAAATGAATACAAATTTCAGGCAATGTGAATGCGGATGTGACCTTTTCGCAATAAAACAGAATGTTTCTGGGTTTAGTTACTTTGTTGTCGGAAGTTTTGGGGAAGAAGCTGACAATAGTGGGATGTGTGACCATCTTTCTTTTAAAAAATCTTGGAAGTATTTTCGGTGCGTAGATTGCGGTAGAAGAGCTAATCCTGCGGAGGTGGAGTGATGAGCTTTGAGGATAGATTAGCTGAGTTTCGCAGACAGCTTATTTCTGGGGCCATATATAGCCGTCTTCCAGGAAAAAATGAGGAGACACTGGCCATGATTAGCCTGTACCGTTTCGGGTCATCTAACGCTAGACTAGAAGCCAAAAGATGGCTACAAAAGGTAATGGAAGGGGTGGAGTGATGAAAAATTTAAGTTCCTACATGCTGTCGGTTCGAAGAGGTCCAGATGGAGTGATGTGGAGAGAAACAGACTACCACAAGCAGAAAGAGCTTGAAAAGAAGAATCCAATATTTAAGCGAGGAGGCAGAAAATGATACCGAAAATTGAGACCTGTGAAGAATGCGGACGCAAGTACAAAGAGGGCACAATGGACTATGGCAATATCTTTCAGACAGGGTATTGTGGCGATTGTTTGGTTGAACGTGTAGAAAGAGGAGAAGAATGGTAGTACCGAAGTTTAGGGCATTTTACGAAGGTAAAATGTATGAAGTTAAAGCTGTGATTTGGACCAGTCGCGGATTGTACGTGACGTTGGACGAAGGCAACAAGGCTGGCAGACGTGTACGTGGAGCGAAACTCATGCGATCCACAGGGCTGTTTGATAAAAACGGCAAGGAGATTTTTGAGGGGGATATTGTTAGAATGCACTCAGGAGAGCTTTTACCAGTAAAGCTGCACCACGGCATGTTCGAGCCCGTTTGCTATTACGCCAGCCGTGCCTTTGGAAGGGTTGGGAATGTTTTTGAAAACCCTGAGTTGTTAGAACATCCAGATTTTAGGGAGGAAATCAATGACTGAAAAACTAGGCGTGCTACTGGTCGATGTGCCAGAGCCGAAGCTATTTTGCTATATGTTCATAGTGGATGTAGGCATATGTGGGAAGTCCATTTACACAACAACCGAATCGAATGTGTGGGAAGATGTAATATACCAAGCTTACAAATGCACTCAAGAAGAAGCAAAAAAATACCCACAATTCCGATGGGTAGCGTTGGAGGAGTTAGAATAACTAGCCCAAGCTTGCCAGATTGTCGCAGGTCTGGTAAGCATTACAGCCTAAATAAATAGAAAGTAGGATTTCCCTTTTTTAGTTGTTTAGTAAATCTAACGCGATTGATGGGCTGGTCGTTATTAAATAAGGCAGCACCAAAAATAAATAAAGATTGATACACGCTGAGTCGCTGCCTCTCAGCAAAAAAAGCCAGCCTGCGCTAGCTCCTTTGTTATGTTATGCAAACCTATTATACCACAAAGGAGTTAATATGAACAAACTGTCGGATGTAGAATTGCGAGCACTTGACGCGAAACTTTTTGATTATCAGCAGATAGACAGAAAAATTGCTATTCGTAAACTGGAAATTCAAACGGAAACGTCCAATGACTGCAACGTTGGTGGGGGACGACCTAACATCGTTTCTAAGCCAACAGAATCCCTTGTGGCGCGCTGGTCTAGTGACGTAAGGATAAACGGGCTAGAGCAGTTTAGGAAAGCCGTAGAAGCCACGCTAGAGGCCTTAGACGACGAGTTAAAGAGAATCTTTTATCTGCGCTGGTCTAGAAGCTCTGTCAATAGCTGGGAAGAAATTGCGGATATGCTACATGTGTCTCGCAAGAGTATCTACCGAAAGAGGGAACGAATCTTAACGATTTTTGCAGATTTTAGGGGAGATTTGTAAAGTTGACACAAAAAAGTGTATAAGTGTCACGATTTTAATGTTAAATTGGTACCATCAAGATATCAGGAAGAAACATAATTTAAAATTTGCGTCAAATATTTTTTTGATGAACACTATATTTTCAGTCGAACCTGATATTAGAGAGGGCTTAGCCTAGATAATCTGTGGTGACACAGGAAAACTAAGATTATGGCATATCAATCTTAGTGCCAGAAATGGTCAATCTAAGCAATACAATTCTTGTGCCATTCGGTGGGTGGCAACGTATGAAGTCAAAGAGTTTTGCCAAGAGCCAATCGGTGATGGGCTACGTCAGTAGTGCTTGAGACGAATATGGAGAATGAAGAAGGTGTCAAAGTTCAAGAGTCGCGTCAAGAGCGGGCACCATGTTACATGTTGATGGGTTGAATACCCGTGGATATGTAACGAGCCGGAAGGTTGCTAGCCAGAGGGTAATAATAGGCGTTGCGCATTTTGTTTCTCAAAAGGAAACGAAACGCATGGCGATGCACGTCTATGATATGCTGACAATACATAGAGCTTATTATGTTTGGAATAAAAATATTGTTTTAAAGCGAAAGACATCGCCCGTTGCAAGTGAAAGTGTACTTCGGTAGCTAGGCTACCCACTCGAATCTCGCAAGGAGGAGAGTGAAGTCGAAGAGTAAAGCAGCTTAGACCTTTAGCGGGGTTTTCGTTAATTGAAAAACGGCTTAGTAGTTTGTGACGTAAGGAGTGGTTGGTCTAACCAACCGTGCATGATTGTTACTGGGAGGGATTCTAGTGGATAAGCGACTAACTCATAAGGTTGCGAAAGACAATCAATAAGACGTGTAATCTCAGCGTTTGGGGAATGTAGCTCAGTTGGTAGAGCTTGTATGTCGCAGGTTCGAATCCTGCTGTTCCCGTTAACAGACCGACATCAATGTCGGTCAGCAAAGTCACACAAACGTGTGGCTTTTTAATTTTGATTGGAGGTGATGACCATGAATGACAGAGAAAAACAAGCCATAAATGAATTAAAACAGTTAGCAAATGATTTGATGTCAGATTGGCCAGCCTCCCGAAACAGGCAGAAGTCTTTTGTCCTCGCTTACATGGCTAACGGATTTCAGAACGCTACGCAGGCAGCAAAAGAAGCTGGGTTTAGCGAGAAAAACGCAAATAAACAGAGTAGTAATATGTTAGCTGGTATAGACAAGTATAGACATATTCCGCCAGTTATTGAAAAGCTAGAAAAGGCTTATCATAGCAGACTTGAAGAACTATCAATCATGACTGCAACAGAGTTAATGCAGTATTGGTCAAAAGGCGCGAGGGGAGAATTGCAAGATTATGCTCTTGTTGGTCTAGGTCAAGGCGAACAGGAAATCCGAGAAATTCCAATGGATCAAAAGACTAGACTAGCATTTTCTCAGACACTTGCCCGGTCGCTTGGTGTTGATAAACAGAAGATTGAGGTTGACGCTAACGTGACAACAAATAAATTAGATGGCATATTAGCTCAGTTAGAAGATGATAGCTCATGAGTGATTTGATTTTGTCTGATAAATACAAGGTGTTTCTAAAGCACCAAGCACAAGCTGAGGCTTTAGAGGGCACTACTGCTGCAGGAAAAACGACAGTTGGCGCTTTTAAGTTTATGTTAAAGGTCGCGCAGTCTGATAAAAAGTTGCATTTTATTGCTTCTAAAACCGTGGGGGACGCTGAAAAAAACATTATTAATTCTGACTTGGGGATTATTGATATTTTTGGCGAGTATGTTAGTTACCGAGGAAATGGGGACGCTAATTACAAAATTCCTCATCTCAAATATACGACAAGCAAGGGAGAACGCGTTATTTTCATTTTGGGCTATGGTAGCAGGGACAAATGGGAAAAAGCTCTTGGTTCGCAATTCGGCTGTGGCTACATTGACGAGATTAATACTGCTGACATTGACTTTGTGCAAGAGTCGACAATGCGTTGCGATTACTGGATGTGCACAATGAACCCTGACGACCCAAGCCTGCCGGTGTATAGCGGGTATATTAACCGTTTCAGGCCCCTTGAAAGATACGAAAATGACACACCACCAGAAATACAATCTGAGCTTTCTACGGCGCTCCCTAGATCAAATTGGACGTATTGGTTTTTTAATTTCGATCATAACGCAGGATTATCAAACAAAAAGAAAGAACAGATTAAGAGCACGGTAGCACCGGGGACTAAGCTTTATAAAAATAAAATACTTGGTCTTAGAGGTCGTTCGGAAGGTCTGGTGTTCTCAATTTATCAACCGGCTAGAAACGTCATTACTGAAGCAGCTGCAAGGAAAATGACATTTGTTAAGTATTCTTGTGGCGTAGATACGTCGTATTCGCAAAAGTCTGAGGATACGATTTCCTTTATTTATCAAGGGTTATCATCTGATGGCAAATTAGTTGTGCTGGAAGAACGTGTGTACAACAACAAGGATTTTACTGACAAAACAATTTCACCAAGCGATGTGGCAGAAAAGTTACATCGCTTTTTAGATTATTGCAAAGACAAGTGGGGGTTTGGCCGAACTGTGTACGTAGATAATGCAGACCAAGCTACTATCACAGAGCTGAATAAATACAAACGACAGCATGGGCTTGTGTACGAGTTTATGAACGCAGTCAAGACAGTTAAAATCATTGATCGTATTACTTTGCAGATTGGTTGGATGAAAGATGGAAATTATTTGATTGTAGATCATTGTAAAGAACACATCAGAGAGATTGAATCTTATTCGTGGCAGGAAGATAAGGATATGCCAGAGGATAGGAATGACCATACGATTAACGCTAGTCAGTATGGCTGGATTCCACATAGGGCGAAGATTGGCAAGCCAATACAGGCTAATAATAACGATTATAGGGCCCTTGTGGCTGGATTGAGAGGATAGGATATGACAAATATTGTAGGGCGCCTAGAGAGCTTCACAGACTCAATGGGACGCACAAAATGGCTCAAGCATAGATTTCATCGTGAATCACGGTTACGCTACAGGGTGACGGATTTTGGCGAGTTAGAGCAAGATAATTTTAAGCTGTTAAAACGATTCATCAAGCATCACGAGCAAGTGCAGAAGCCACGGTTGCAAGAGTTGCATGATTATGGGCATGGATTAAATCACGGCATTTCAGAGTCAGACTACCGTCGAAATGAAAAGGATATGTCTGACGCTCGGGCTATTCACGATTTTGGCGGAATGATATCTGTTTTCAAACAAGGATATTTAGCAGGCGTGCCTGTCCGAGTGGATTATTCTGGTGATGGTGACTTTAGTGATATTGAGATTGATAATGACTTCCACAGCCTTAACAGAGACCTAGTGCTTGATATAAGTCAAATGGGACGTGCCTATGATGTTGTCTATCGTGGACAAGATGACCAAACGAAAGTCAGGAAACTAGACCCGATGGAGACATTTGTCATTTATGATACGTCGCTGAGCAATCACTCTGTTTGTGCCGTTAGATACTATCCACAAAGTCAATTTAGCACATCTAAAAAACGTCTCGTTGAATTGTATACCGAAACAAATGTCAGGCGTTTTGAATTATCAGGAAATGTATTGACTGAGATAGGGGAGGCTGATGTAAATCCTTTTGGCAAGGTGCAAGTGACGGAATATCTCAACGATGAGATGGGGATGGGCGACTATGAGACGATTTTAAATCTAATAGATCTTTATGACGCGAGTCAGTCAGACACGGCAAATTACATGAATGATTTATCAGATGCTATTCTCGCTGTTTTTGGTAACTTGGATTTTCCGGAAGATATGACCGTTGAGCAACAGCAGGAAATGATGCGCAGCATGCGACAAGTGAGGTTAATGTTATTTAAACCTCCTCGTGATAACGACGGTAAAGAAGCTGGTACGGTTGACGCTAAGTACTTAACAAAGAACTATGATGTGTCTGGTGTAGAGGCTTTTAAGTCGCGTATTGAAGCAGATATCCACAAATTTACCAACATGCCTAATATGACAGATAGTAATTTTGCAGGAACTCAGTCTGGCGAAGCGATGAAGTACAAACTGTTTGGTTTAGACCAAGAACGTGTGACAACTCAAGCACTATTTGAAAAGTCGCTTCGTAGGCGGTATGAGTTAATAGCAACTGTCGGTGAGGTGGTGCACGAGAATGGCAAGTTTGATGACAGTAAGCTCAAAATTACCTTTACACCGAACCTGCCTAAGTCTCTTACAGAAATTATTGCTAACTTTAAAGCATTAGGTGGCATGGTTTCAAATGAAACAGCAATGGAGCTAACTAATATCGTTGATGATGTTGAAGCTGAGATTGAGAAGTTAGAAGGTGCGCGTCCGGATAGTTACGATGGCTTAGGTGGTGATGTGAATGTCCAAACTGAATGATGAACAACTCAGTTACTGGCAACGACGCGAGCAAGCGCATGCTTTGCGTCAACAGATGGGTGAGACAGAGTTAGCTGATAAGATGTCAGAGAATCTAAAAGAAGCTCAAAGAAGTATCAATCATCAAATCCAAGTCTTTTACGAGCGATACGCAAGCAAAGAAGGTATTAGCATTGAGGATGCTATGGAACGTGTTAAAGCCCATGATGTACAGGCTTTTGCGAAAAAAGCAGCTGAGTATGTTAAAAACAAGGATTTTAGTCATCAAGCTAATCAAGATTTAAGACTGTATAACGCAACCATGAAAATTAACCGCTTAGAATTGCTCAAAGCGGAAATTAACCTTGAAATTGCATCGGCAACCAACGAAAATCAGAAGCTAATTAATGACTACCTCACTAACGAAGTCATGTCTGAGTACAGGCGCCAATCTGGTATTCTTGGTGAACATTTCTCATACAATAACGCTAGTGTAGAAGCGATTGTCAATGGCAGCTTTGATAATGCTGGAGTTTGGAAAAATACTCTATGGGATAATCACGCAGGGTTTACCAGTGAGCTTGGTGTTGTTTTAAGGCGCTCGATCACACAAGGGGCTAATCCACGAGATGTCGCAGCGCACTTTGGAAGGTTATTTGACCGAAATAGCTATGAAGCTAAACGATTGCTAGTAACTGAAGTAGCACGGATTCAAGGCGATGTCCAGATGGATTGTTATGCCAAAGCTGGTATTACCCAATATGTTTATCTAGCCGAACCATCAGCATGTAAATTGTGTTCCGGGCTAGATGGCGAGGTATTTGATGTAGCTGACAGAGCCATCGGCAAAAACTGTTATCCCATGCATCCGTTTTGTAAATGTTCTAGCGCAGGATACGTCGATGACGCGGAAGAAAAAGTTTACAGTCAAAATGTGTTTACAATGGATTTAATGGCAAAACAACGAACCTTTACAGTAGGAAACGATATCAGGGTAAAGACCAAAAGGTTGAATGGTACAGATTTTGATTTTTGGGTACAGGGGAGTACAAAGAAAATTAGAGATACCGTTTCTAATGTTCAAAGTAGCTTAAAAGATTTGACAGATTACAAAGTTCCAAATGTTGTATTTCTAAAAAAATCGAGATTACCTGGGTTTGCCGGATACGATTATAAGCAGGATATTTTATTTGTGAGTGATGCACTTCATTCGGAAAAAGAATTTGCAAAAATTCTATCTGATAATTATTTTGCTGCTCAAAACATTAAAGATACCATGGTGCATGAATTAACGCATAAAAAACATTGGGACTCTGCTAAAGCATTTTACAAGGCAAATAAAAAACGTTATAATGATGTTGAACAAGCAATGTCTGAATTAAATTCCCCTTTGGTGTCGTATGTCAAAGAACAATTGAAGCATGACTACAATTATCTTTATAACATCAGCGATAATGCAGCTATTGCATTTTACAACGATAACATCAATGAGTTGGTTGCTGAAGTTGGGGTATTGGGGGATAAAGTTACAGACCCAAATCTGTTAAATAAAGTTAAGGAGGTATTATCATGGAAGTAATGGCTATGCCTAGTAAAGCGACTGTGATGTTTTATAATCAATTGCGTCCTTGGATTGTTTCTGGCGAAATGAAGAATGGTATCATGAATTACAAGTTCGCAGATGATACCCCTAACAAAGTTTTAGAATTGTTTTCTGAACTCAAAGACAAACTTAGTTATCCAAGTGTCGTTGCTTAATACAATTAAGGAGGTAATATCATGGAAGTGATGGCGATGCCAAGCAAAGAAGTTTTGATTTTTACAAAACAAATCCGTCACTGGATTGTTGGCGATAAAACTATTTCAGGAAAGAAAGAGTTTATCTTCCGTGAAGATACTCCTCCTGAAGTCTTAAAACTTTATCAAGATATAAAATCAAAACTAAACTTTGCTTACTAAACAATCAAGCACTTAGAACAATCTAGGTGCTTTTTTGTTACAAAAAAACAGAAAGGAGGCACTAATGACTAATTTTACTATTGATTTGTCAGTTAGTTGGGATAATCAAGACGAATTTCAGCGCTTACTGCAAAATGTCGATGAAGCCCAACATGCGTACCATAATGCTTTGAAAGAATTGTCTGAATTTAAACCAGACATTCAAGTTGTTTCTAAAAATGGAGGTTACAAGTCACATGAATAAGCGTATTAAGAAAAAGCGTGAACTGATTGAACAAGTTCAGGGAACTAAAGAAGCTGTTGATATTGCATTGAACATCATTAAAAATTTACTTGATGAAAACGCCAAACAGGCAAATGAAATTGCCGAGCTACGTTCAACCGTTGAACGCAATGCACAGGCTACAAATTCGAGATTTGATTATCTTGAGAGAAAGGTGGCTGACAAGGTTTCTAAGAAATCTTGGTTTAGTCGTAAATAAGGAGAAGATACATGTTGGAAAAAGCAAAAAAATTAGCGTCAAAAGAATTTAAACGACTGTCAGGCCGTGAAATCAAACCAGAAGACTGCTACGTCGTGTGGTTTAGCAAAACGTTGCAAAATTGGAAAGCATTAGTTAGCACTAATCAAATCAAGTCTGATGAAAAATGTGGCGACTATGCGGAAGTAACTCACAATGGTGATAAAGCAGAAACCTATGTAGATGTCTATGCCAAGGTATCGAACCGAGCAATCAAAGATTAGGAGGCAATCCCACATCTTGACAGCAGGAAAGACTGCTTTAAACTACTCTAAATTACTTTAAACTACTCTAAATTACTTTAAACTATTCTAAATTACTTTAAACTGGTCGAAATTGACCAGTTTTCTTTTTGCCCTGTCGCATGGCGTTAAACTAGGCAAAATAACATAGACTGGCGTGGCTTTAGCGTATGGGTGGATAAATTATCCTAACCGGAAACTGTCAGGGGCTGACGAGCCTCTGAGTGGGTCTGAGAGGGTGCTTTAGAAACCTAGACAAAAGAGACTTGTTGGGAGATGGAGGAAAAAATGAAAAAAGACTTATTGACGCAACTATTTAAGCATGATGCAGATACTGGAACTGGTTCTGGTGGGGGCAATGGAGCAGATGTTTCTTCTAGTAATGGCGCTGACTCTACAGATGATTTTACACCGCCAACGACTCAATCAGAGCTAGATAGTTTGATTGGAAAAGCGGTAGATACGGCTTTAAAGAATCAGCAGGCTAAACATCAGAAAGCTTTAGATGAAGCTGTACAAACAGCGCTGGCTAAAGAAAAAGACTATTCAAAACTCAGTGCTGAACAGCGAGAACGCAAAGAATATGAGGACGAGAAGACCCGATTTGAAGAAGAGAAAGCTCAGTTCGCGCTGGAAAAATTAACAGTGCAGATTGAGAAAGATTTGGTCTCTAAGGGATTGCCTGTAGAGCTTGCAGGAACTTTCGCTCTCGCTGGTGATGAAAAGTCAGCTCTTGAAGCTGTCACTGCTTTTAAATCTGCATTTGATAAAGCTGTTGCTGAAGAAGTAAAGAAATCTGTACGTCAGAATGAACCAGGACAACGGACTGGGACTGCTGGTGCACAAAACTACGGAGCTGACCTCGCTAAGCGTAACGGGGTAGGCTCATCCGGAAAACTATTTTAGAAAGGAGTTTGTTCGATGAAACAAACCAAACTTACTCATCCCGCAGAAATTCTGCATAACTTGCCTTTCGAGGCTATTAGTGTAACAGTTGATAAAACGACAACTGGGACAACATCAGAACGTGGTCGTACTATTTTAAAAGCTGGGACCTTACTTGCTGGTGACGGAGCGTCGATTTTTGCTGATCATAGCAAAAAAGTAAAACTCGTCGCACCAACCGAAGCTACTATCGACGGTATCTTGCTTTATGACGTTGATTTGACAGATGGCGACGCGGATGCTGCTCTTGTCTATCGTGGAACTATTCGAGAAGATAAGTTGCCTGTTGCTATTGGCGAAAATAAATCAAAATTGCCACATATTGTATTCGTGAAAGGGGTGTAATGTATGCCATTAATTTATGATGTAATGACTGCCGGGAATGTAGCCGGCTATTTTAATGCGAGTCGTGAGAATGTTGATTCTACAAATGGGGAAAAATTCTTTCCTGCAAAGAAACAACTCGGTCTTAAACTTGCTTTTGTGAAAGGTGCAGCAGGTCGACCTGTTGTCCTTCGTGCTTCAGCTTTTGATACAAAGGTAACACTTCGTGAACGCATGAGTGTGACGCTAAACGAAGATGAAATGCCGTTCTTCAAAGAAGCTATGCTGGTGAAAGAAGCTGACCGTCAGCAACTCAATCTATTAGCTCAGACTGGCAATCAAGATATTATTGATACTATCACTAAGGCGATTTTTGATGACGCAACTCACTTAGTCAATGGCGCTCGTGCCCGTTTGGAAGCTATGCGTATGCAAGTGCTAGCGACTGGTAAAATCGCTGTTAAGACAAACGGTATCGCAAAAGATTTTGATTACAACATCCCCGAGGAAAACAAGGGGACAGCTTCAGTTGCATGGACAGAGGCTACTGCAAATCCATTAGGTGATATTGAAAAAGCTGTGGAGGCGTTGGAAAACCTTGGTGGTAAAGCTGAGGTCATCATTATGAACGCGAAGACTTTTGCCTTGGCTAAAAACGCAAAATCTACAGTTAAAATCATCAAGCCTCTTGCTCCAGATGGCGCCACAGTAACCAAATCAGAGTTTCGAAATTACCTCGAAGATGAATACGGACTTACAGTCGTTATCGAATCCGGTGTATTTGTTGATGATGACGGCGAAACTAAGAAGTATTTCCCCGATTCGCAAGTCACTCTCGCTCCTAACTCTGCTCTTGGCTCAACTGTCTTTGGTACAACTCCAGAAGAATCCGATTTGCTTGGTAGCAATGTGGTCGGTGCACAAGTTGAAATTGTCGAGACAGGTATTGCCATCACTACTACAAAAGAAACAGATCCAGTAAATGTGCAAACAAAAGTATCTATGATTGCTTTGCCATCATTTGAGGGTCTTGAATCTGTGTACATGCTTTCAACAGGCTTGCCTGTGCTTTAATAGGAGGTTACTATGGCGTATATTGTTGATAAATCATTTGAGTGTAAAGTGACTCACAAGCAACATTTCATTGATACCGTATACGACGGTGAGCGTGCTGACGAGTTGCTTGAATTGGGTGTCATTCACTGGGAAGATGATAATGAAAATGATAACAAGGGGGACGTCTCTAAGTTATCTAAAGACGATATCATGGCTAAGCTGGAAGAACTTGGTATCGAGTTTAACAAACGTGATAGCAAGGATAAATTATTGGCCTTGCTTGAAGGCAAATAATGACTGTTATTGAAAACGTCAAGGTATTGTTAGGTATTCCAAAAGATGATACAGAACAAGATGGGTTGCTTAGCGAAATTGAACAAAACACCATTGACTTATTTAAAGCGAAAACTGGGGAGAAAAATGAAGTTCCTTCCCAGTTTTTATTTATGGTTAAAGAGGTTATTGTCAAACGTTACAACCGCATCGGTTCCGAAGGTATGTCGTCAACTAGTCAAACAGATTTGTCTATGACATTTGATAATACTGATTTTGACGAGTATCAGGAAATACTTGATAAATACTATGCGACTGTTAATAAGGACAGAATCAGACAAGGGAAGATGATTTGGTTATGAATACTAGCAAAAGGGTGACTTTTGTTCAGATTAGCAAAAAAGGGTCATATAACCCTGAAACCAGTCAACGTGATACTGATGTGTTGTTAAAAACTGTTCGTCCTTGTCATGTGTCGGACTTGGGTATAGAGGAATCTTTGAAAATCTTTGGGAATTATAAAGACGACCGTAAGATTGTCTTGCTTAGGCAGCCTTATATAGCAAAAGTTGACTACGTTTTGCTTAACGAATCTCAGTACAGGGTAGTTAGTAAGCGCCTCGGTGGTAGGGCTTATTATATTGAAAGAGGGCAGTGATGCGAGTGACTTGGAAAGGCATGACGCGCCTTCAAAAAAAGCTAAAAACCGTTCAGCAACTAACTAAAGCTAAGAATGTAGTCAAAAATAACACCGCTCAACTGCAAAAGAAAATGGTTCGTAATGCTGTATTTGAAAAAAGGTATTCTACGGGTCAAACGAGACGGTCTATCAATATCGAAATCATAGACGACGGCATGACAGGAAAGGTAGGCCCTGGCACTGAATACAGCCCATACGTTGAATACGGAACTCGGAAGATGCAGGCACAACCTTTTGTTAGACCAGCCTACAACGAACAGAAAGAAAAATTTAAGGCTGACTTAGATGAGTTGGTTAAATAGGTGCGACACATGAAAACAACAGATCAATCTATTTTTGATGAGATTATTAAACAAGGGAATAAGCTTGGCTTTACAATGCACGAGTCTTTACCTATGGAAGATGTCCCTTATCCTTTTGTTAATATGCTTGATATTCAGTATATTCCCCAACCTAATAAAAGCCAGCGTAAGGGAAAATACGCTGTTGCTTTGACTGTGTGGGGTGAAAGTCATCAGCGTCGATTGGTTGCTGAAATGACTGCCAAATTGTGGCAATCTTGTTTGAAACTGTCTATCGGTGATTTTAAAACAGTCTTACTTAGCCAATCTTCCAGCTATCGCATTTATGAGGAAAGACAATCGGAAGTATCCACACTGTGGCGTTCGGATATGTCTTTAGAATTTTTAATTTTGTAAAGGAGAAAAATAATGCCGCAATCAGTACAAGGTATTAATAAATTTTTGCTTTATCGTTTTTTGAAAGAAGCAAAAATGAAACCTGCAACCAAGATCGCTCTACAAACAGAGCACGAGACATCATCTAGTCGAGATGTCAATTCCACTCAGACCAAGGACGGGACTGTTCGTACTTTGGGTCAAGTCGAGCAGGAGGTGACTGCAACAACCTATTTATCCACAACTGATGAAGTTGATAAGCTTAAAGAAGCCCATGAAAACAGTGATATCGTGGAGCTATGGGACATTCTTGCAGAAGCTCCTGACGAAAGTCAAAAATATAAAGCGACGTATTATCAGGCATACATTAGTGAGGTGTCAGAATCTGCTCCAACAGATGACGGTGTAGAGGTATCATTAACCTTTGCAGTAATTGGTAAGGGCAAACGCGGTAAGACCTCACTGACCGAAGCGCAAGCGGAGGTGCTTGATTATGTGTTTCGTGATACAGCACAAGTAAATGTGCTGTAAAAATAATTGGTTTTGTGATGAGACAGCATGTAAAAATGCCGTCTCTTTTTTGTTTAAAGGAGAAAAATAATGGAATTTACAATTAAAAACACCACTAAAGAATTGGTTTTTGGAGTCGGTTTTATCCGTCGATTGGACTCTAAATTCAAAGTTACTCGTGAAGGATTGGCTTTTGGTGTGGGTCTGCAAATGGCTTATCCACAAATTGTCGGGGGGAATGTAACTGTGCTTTCTGATGTTATCGCAGCGGCATGGCCTGGCACTCCATCACAAGATGTTGTAGACCGAGCAGTAGATAGTTATGCAGAGGCGAATGATGGATTGAAACCTTTGTTTGATGAGGTGATTGAAAGTTTAAAAGTGTCACCACAGACCAAAGACACAATCAGCCTGATTCAGGAAGAAGCAGACGGTCTGTAAGCTCCGAAGAAACATACGAAGAGATAGCACTAACTTGCTTCCGTTATTTAGGTTTTAAGAGTCTTAGTGAAGTTGACGCTCTTACACTTGATGAGTACCGTTTGCACTGCGAGGCGATACGAATGCGTCAAATTGATGATGTGTACCATATTCACCTATCGGCATGGGCTAATAGAGCTGTTAAAGCAACCAAGCTTACAGGAACTGGAAAAAGTCAAAAAGAGGTATACATCTATCGAAAATTTGAAGATTTCTTTGACTACGAAGCTCAAGTAAATAGCGGCAAGCATAAACAGAGTAAGACGGATAGCAAGTTAGCAAAACTCATTACAAAATCAAACCAAGAAAGGAGTTAAGATAGTGTCGGAAAAATATTCAGTAGAGGCTATACTTTCTTTGGTTGACAAGGGTTTCTCTAGCGGTATGGCGAAAGCTGAAAGGATGTTGGATAGCGTCAATAAGTCAACTGCCGGGGCTACGAAAGCTATGACGAAAGCGGTTGCTATTTCTGGCGCAGCAATCGGAGCGACCCTTTCCGCTATTGGTATATCCTCCATTAAGTCAGCAGGTAATGCCCAAGCAATGCAGTCCCAATTTTCTCAGGTATTTTCTGGGATGGAAAAAGATGCAAGTGCTTCTTTAAGGTCTATTTCTAAAGAAAATAACATTTTAGAAAATCGTCTGAAAAGCTCATTTACTCAGATGGCTGCATTTGCTAAGACTGGTGGTATGGACACAGCTGGGTCTTTAAATCTTGCAAGTCGTGCCACACGAGCAGCGGCTGATAGCGCAGCTTTTTACGACCGTTCAATCGAAGATGTTACAGAGAGCCTACAAGGTTTTTTAAAAGGAAACTATGAAAACGATGCAGCGCTTGGGGTATCAGCAACTGAAACAACTAGGAATGCAGCAGCAAATAAACTATACGGTAAATCTTTTAATGAATTAAGCGAATCTCAAAAGCAATTGACGCTGCTGCAAATGGTTGAAGATGCCAATCGGTTGTCCGGTGCTTTGGGGCAAGCCTCTCGCGAAGCAGACGGATTAGAGAACGTTATTGGTAACTTTAAGCAGTCTATCACAGATTTAGGTGTTGCTACGGGTGCGCCAATTCTAGATCCGTTTATCCGTGCGACAAAGACGGCTCAAGGAATCATTACAGCCATAACAAATAAAATGCCTGCTTTTTATTCGGCGTTTGAAAAATCAAACGTTGGGCAAGCGCTGATTGCAAATTTTGATAAGTTGATTGCTGGTGGTGAGAAATTAACAGGCATGATTAATAACCTATCTTTCGATTCTGCTTCGATTGACGCTTTTGCAAAAAGCCTAGGTACGATTGTTGCTTTGTTTCCGTTGCTAAATGGAGCCCTCCCTGTAGTTTCTGGGCTTTCTGGGAAACTAACTGGTGCGAAAAATGCTTTAGGTGGATTGTCGGATAAAGTAAATGTTGTAGACAACATCAAAAATGCTTTTATAAAAGCTGGTCCAGCAATAGACAACTTTAAGGATAAAGCAGAGACCGCAGCGATTCATGGTATGTACGCCATGGATAAATTTGAAGCCAAGTTCCCTAGAATTAGTTCTGCCTTTCAAACTGTCGGAAGCAAAGTTTCTAGCAGTATTGGTGCAGTCAGCAGTAAGGTGACGAGTGGATTTGAAACAATGGCTTTGCATGGAATGTACGCAATGGATGGTATTGTTGGTAGGTTTCCTCGAATGACTGCTGCTGTTACTGCAGTAAGCGGTAAGGTTGGCGGACTTGGAGGAGTGTTTACTAAAACAGGTAATCTTGGTACATCCATTTTTACAAAAACATCTAGTGCAATCGGTCAAGTTGCTCTTATGGCCTTACAGGTCGTTGGTCCTATGGCTCTTGTCGGGGCTGGATTAGCGGCGGCCGGTTTTGCTATGGTAAATTTTGGCGATCAGATAAATGCTGTCTTAGATACAGCTATTAGCCAAGGTCCGCAAATTATTAGTCAATTTGTGGATAGTATCGTGAGCCAAATTCCTAGTTTAGTGACTGCTGGTGTCGGTATGGTGACGAAGCTAGGTGATGTGATTGCGGCTAATCTTCCTGTCATTGCACAAAAAGGTATAGAGCTAGTCAATGCTTTAGTGTCAAGTGTCGGAAGTAATTCAGGACAGTTGATTTCAACCGCTATTCAAATTGTTACAACACTTGCCAATAGTCTGATTTCAGCGATTCCTCAGTTGATTATGACTGGTATGCGTTTCCTGTTGAGTCTTGTTGATGGAATTATCCAAAACATTCCTTTGTTGGTTAGTTCAGCACAGACTATCATCAGTAACTTTGCATCAAATCTACAAACTTATTTACCACAGATTATCCAGACAGGGATTCAAATTTTACTCAAGTTAATTCAAGGGATTGTTCAATTGGTTCCTCAACTGATACCTGTTGCAGTGCAATTAATTCAGACCTTAATCCAAGGGATTGTGAGCAATCTTCCAACCATTCTTCAAGGCGGTATTCAACTTGTGATGGCTATTGTTCAGGGGATTATTAGTAATCTACCGGCTATCATACAAGGAGCGCTACAGATTATTCAGAGTCTTGTCCAAGGGATAGCTCAGGCTTTGCCACAGCTCATCATGGCAGGGTTACAATTGATTGTACAGTTTGTTACAGCTTTAATCACGGGGCTACCTGCTATTATGCAGGCTGGTATTGAGTTGATTGTCGGATTGGGTCAAGCTATGCTTGAAGCGATTCCGGGAGCAATCAGCAGTGTCGTAGATTCTGTTACTGGATTCTTTGGTGATATGTGGAATACAATCACTGGTAAAACAGACGAGGGCAAGGAAAAAGTAAAAGCCAGCTCAACTGATATGGCTACATCAGTCAGCTCCTCCTTTGAAACTCTTAGCACTAACGCTAAGAGTGCTACTGGAAGTCTCGCTGACGGGATTACTTTGGACTTTGAGACAGCAGAAAGCAATGCGATAGCTTCGGCGTTAGAGTTGGAATCATCTGCTAGTGATGCCTTGTCTGCGACCGAAAAGGTGGCAAGTGCGAGCTCTAAAACAGCCGAAGGTGCAGTATCAAATAGTTATAGTTCGGCAGCCTCAAGCGTGGCTAACTCTACTAATCAGATTCAGAGCGCCACATCTAAATCCTTGGCTCAAGCAACGACTTCAGCACAAAATTCAGGAAAACAGATTGAATCTGCAATCCGTTCAAGCATGACTCAAGCGACTAATGCTGTAAATACTAGCATGACTGGAATTTCAAATAGCATTAAGACTTCGATGACTGGGGTTGCTTCGACTGTTAAATCCCAGATGCAGGCGGTTACGACTTCTATGAAGTCAAGCTTTAATTCTATTGGAAATCAAGCTAAAAGCTCAATGACTGCTTTACAAAATAGCTTTAAAGCTGGCATTAATGCAGTTAAGTCAAGCGTTGCTTCAGGAATGAACAGCGTCAAGAGTGCCTTTAGCAGTTCTATGAGTCAAATTCAAAGCAAGGTGTCCTCGTCAATGAATAGTGTTGTTTCAGCCATGAGAAGCGCAAGCGGAGGGGCACGCTCAGCCGGTTATTACACTGGTATGGGATTTTATAGTGGCTTAGCCTCAACGGCAGGATCAATTTATAGTTTGGCTTCAAGCATTGCAAATAATGTCGCGTCAAGAATACGCTCAGCCCTTAATATTCACTCACCGTCTCGTGTGACAACTGAGCTTGGGGGATATACTGGAGAAGGTATGTACAACGGTATGTTGGGATGGGTAAATAAAATTAGTAATGTAGCAGATATGTTAGGGGTAGCAGCAGTTCCTAAAATGTCTTTACCAAACATTATGAGCCAAATCCCATCTGTTGCTAGCCACTATAGTATGCCTGATATGACATTCGAGCAATCTGTTAAGACAATCAGACCGGTTGAACTTACGTTCTCGTTTGGAAGTCAAGTGTTTAGAACATTTGTCGAAGATATCAACAGTCTAAACGGACAGATACTTGAGTTGGAAGAAGTTTATAGTCTGTAAGAAGGAGGATAAAACATGACTTATCAATTTGTTGACGCAACAAGTAGGAGCCCTTCGGAGGCTTCTTTTGCGTCAATACAGACAGTTTTTAACGGTCATAATTTAGATAAAGAATTAGTTGGTTTTAGAACTTTAACGGTTAGCGGGCGCGGTCTACTGGGCAGAACGAATACAACATCGACAATACCAGGTCGTGATGGAGTGTTGTTTGAAGAAAGCGTGTTACCACCTAGACAAATTACAGTCAAATTTCAGCTAATTGCTGAGTCGAATGTGTCCTTTAGACAAGCTTTTAATCAACTTAACCTATTGTTGCACACGCAAAATGCGAGCCTATTATCATTTACTGATGAACCAGAGTATTCGTTCTATGCTCAATTACAAGATGTGGATCATATCGAAGAAAATAGCAATCAAACGATTGCTTCTTTTAGTTTTATCTGCTACGACCCTTACAAGTATAAGAGGGCTCAATCGCAAACTGGAACAACGAATCTAACTATTGCAACCATGGGCGATGCAAAAACTCTCTTACCAACAAAACCAGACAAGATAACATGCAGGCCGTCGTCTACAACTTCGAAAGTTGTCGTGACGAATACAACGACAGGAAAGAAAATCGTTGTAAATACGTCTGTGTCAAGCGGTCAAGAATTAACAATTGAGTTGTTAAGTGACTATCCAATCAAGGTCAATTCTCAGAACAAAACCGCTGATTTAGATTTTGTAGCAAGTGATCTTGATTTTTATATCAAACAGGGAGACCTAATTACTATGAGTCCTGGAGGAGCATTAAGTGTTAGCGTGAGGGAGAGATTATATTGAGCGAATTATATTTATTTGACAATGCAGAACGACTGCTATCTGTTACTAATCCAACTGAGGCGGTACAGTCTGAAGAACTTAATAAAATGATTACTTTTCACGGCACCATTCCGTATTCCGATACAATGCGAAAAGTGCAGTATATCGGGCACAAAGATGCTGATGATTCGAATAACTTCCACTTATACCGACTAACAAATAACAAGCCTGAAGGTCTGTCAAAAGTACCGATAACGGGTGTACATACTTTTTTTGATGATATGTCATCTGATGGATATATCAAAGACTACCGTCCAACAAACAAAACGGTTTTAGAAATTGTCACGAAAATTTTAGACGGTTCAAGGTGGAAAGTTGGTGTTGTTCAGACGGCACAAAGGGCAACAACGAATTTTTACTATTTGACAAGACTTGACTCTTTGTCAAAATTAGTAGATTTAACAGGGGTAGAGATTCGCCCAAGGATGGTCTACTCAGATGGAAAAATAACATCTAGATATCTAGATGTGTATGATCGTCTAGGAGCTGACCGTGGGAAGATTTTTCAACATGGCGTTGATTTGCTAACTGTGACGGAAAATAACAATCTTGGTGCAATCTACACTGCTGCAGTTGGTAGAGGTAGAGGCGAAGAGACAGAAAGTGGGTTTGGACGAAAATTAACATTTGCAGATGTAGAATGGTCGGTTGCGAACGGTAATCCGGTTAATAAGCCTGTCGGACAAGAGTATGTAGAGCTTATCGGACAGACGAAACTTTATGGCTTTGCAAACGGAACAAAACCAAGAATTGCGATTATTGATTTTAGTGACGAAGAAGACCAAGAAAAATTATTAACTTCAACTTATGACTGGCTCGTGGAAAACAGTCGTCCAAAAACAGAATACAGTTCGACTGTTGCAAGAGCTGGTGATTGCAAGCTAGGTGATACAGTTGGCATTTCCAAGCCTAGCGTAGGCATTAAATATAAGACTCGAATTTTTAAAATTGAACGTAACTTATTAAATCGTAACAAAACGAAATTTGGAATCGGTGATAAACTAACAAAATCCTCGTACGAACGCGAGAAATTTTTGGTTAATCAAATAGAACAAGCTAAAGATGATACAGTGTATTGGCTAGACAGCCTAAAAAAGCAAATCGTATCTAGCTATTTCAACGAAGATGGGTACAACTACGATTTAAAAGCAGGGAATGAGTATGGTCTGCCTGCTGGATATTATTCGTTTGATAAGCCTATTGACCAAGACCCTAGCAAAGTTATCTACATGGGTGCAGGTAAACTTGCTATCGCAAACAGTAAGCTCCCAACAGGCGAGTGGAATTGGACGACAATGGCGACTGGCGACGGAATGACTTTGGACGCTGTGAATAGCGGAGTCTTAACTTCTGGGCGTATCCAATCTCCTGACGGCAAATCATATTGGGATTTGGATAATGGGGACGTGGTGCTAAACGTTAATAAGCTAACTATTAATGCAAATCCAGTGGCAACTCAAAAAGACTTAGAAGCTATTGAATTAACTCAAGGTCCTGCCGGAAAAGGCATCGTTTCGACTGAACTGCGATATCTTCTGACAAGTCAAGCCACTGGTGTTACTCGTAATTCAGGAACTTGGGGGACAGTGGTGCAAACTCCCACCGCCACTCAGCGTTATGTTTGGGCGTATCGAATTGAACGATACAGTGACGGTACTAGCGCGACTGGGGAACCTTATGTTTTATCAGTTTTTGGTGAAAAAGGTATCCAAGGATTATCGCATCATCTATTCACGACAAACTATCAATACAATCAAACCAGCATATCTCATTACAGTACGCCTGGTTATACAGGAACATGGGCAGTCAATGAGAATACAGGGTTAGTAAAAATTGGCGATACAGTCACTATGTCTGTTTATCACACAGAAAAATTGGGCTTAGTATATATATTGGCAACTGTTAAAGCTATCGCCAGTGATAGAAGTTTGACTACTGTTTCTAAAGGGTTGATTGATAAAGGTGAGAAAGGCACTGATGGTAGAACTTCATACATCCATT
>NZ_KE384090.1:0-126006 GCF_000423765.1 Streptococcus porci DSM 23759
GTCCCAAAAGGTTAATACTATTTTTTCTTAGTTGTGCTAAAAGTATTGCTAAATCCGGATCATAAGTCGACTCAGGAATTTCTCCCTTTTCAAACTGCTCTCTTAGCCACTCGCCATACATAAATTCATATTTGGGGGGGAAATGCCAAGGGACAATATCCTTTTGATTTATGACCGTAACTTCAAGAGGCCTCATATCTTTTATGTTTCCTATTTTCCCAGATATAAGCATTAACCTATTTCTAAGATTCCTTCGAGTTTTTTCAGATAAACTTTGATTTGTTATTACCAAAATATCTACATCGCTATTCATACGTAAACCACCCATTACTGCCGAACCATACAAATACACCCCAATTAACATATTATCAAGTAGTTCCGCTATAGTTTTTAATGCTTGAATTGCTTCTTTCGGAATTTTTTTGTTACTTAAATCTATACTCAACTTCGATCTCCTTTCGTCTGAAAACTGTTTTTTAACGCCTCTTAAAATTTATAAAAAAAGAGTAAACATCTTTCGTTGTATTGTAAATTAACGCCATCCAAAATTTTGATTCAAGATTTTCTTTCGGTTTATTATATGTTTGAGCCAATATAAGCTACAAAACTGCTGTCTATCCATTTTTGAGTAACCTCATTTATATCAATCCCAATAGTAGCCAACCCAATAATGCTGCAATCCAATTTCTCTAACAAAGCTATTAAAGCCTTCATTTGAGAACCTGTCTCTATCCAATCATCTACAATCAAAACTCTTTTGTTCCTCACAATAGAACTCTTAGATATTTCAAAGCTTTTATCTTGACCTGAATAGTCGGTAAAATGTGTCGAAATAATCTCTTCTTTTGCGTATGGCAGCTTATCACCTTTTCTTACTCCAATAAACCCCACTCCAAGTTCTTTGGCTATGGCAGTGCCTAGTATCCATCCAATTGCTTCTGGGGCAGCCACATAATCTACTTTATTTTGAAAATCCAATGATAGTACTTTTACAATTTTATCAAAAACGGTTTTATGTGTAAAAATAGTTAGTAAATCATATTTTCCAATTGAGTTACGAGGTAATATACCTCTAATTTCATTTATAACATCAGTACTTTCCATACATTTACACCCCTTGCTTATGGTTAATAATCTTTGCTAATCTTTAAAAATAGTCATTTTCAACATATTTTTTATACATGTCCTCGGTATATCTTGTTATGTTCTTACCATACTCTGGATAATCAAACCCCAGTAGTTCTGCTACCTCTTTGGACACTTCCCTGAACAATTGGTGGCATATAAATAATGACTTCCAAATATTTTCATAGGAATCCATGCGATATGTAGATAATAATCTATTCCATAGATCTTCATCAATGTATTTGTTAATATACTTATAATTTTTCCCAACACTTAATGAAAATTCTGTCTTTATCCCAACCTTCCACGACATCATCCTAAGTAGTTCAAACCGTAGAATCTGGTTCAGATGATCGATTGCAAACAGTATCTCTTTGCGGCACAATCCTTTAATAACATAAGGTGTTACATTCCAAAATTCATTGCAGCAATCATCATACTCCCTTGCGCTTGGCTTTCTTACATGATAATCTATATCAGTCGGAACTATGTCCCTTTTAATTCTACAATCTTTATCAATTAGAACCTTTATTAATTTATCGCCCTTTAGGTAATTATCTAACTCTTCCAAGGGCAATAAGGTAAGATCAATTTTATTGTAATCATCAAATAGCATAAGATAGGAAAATCCCTTTTCTTCAGGTGGGAATAATTCCATATCCTCCGGCTTTTGCATCATTATTATATTCCCAAATTGATTAAGCCAGTCATCATTAGATATAAACGGTTCTATATCACTTACAAAATATGTAATATCATAATCCTGAAATTCATCTTTAGGTATATTAATATTTGCGCGTGACCCCTCAAGGGTCACAATTCGAATACGTTCATCCTGTTCTGCTAAAGAAAGTACTAAATCCATCATTTCTTTTTCTGATCTCATTTACATACTCCTCGTTTATTTTTTCTATATTATTACATCTTCTTTTTTGCCGATACAATCAGCATCATTGGGCGTCGCATTTCATCCGCCATCCCCGGAATATCCATCATGTTCTCTGGCGGCTGTGGCTCCACAATCTGATTTATTATAAAACTATTTGAAAGCAGTGTATTTAGATATGTGGTCAGTGTTCTATGATATTTTGTAACCTTTTCTTCCAAAAACATAGCTGTCCGTTTGCCCTCATAATAATAATTGTCCACCGGGAAATGCAGTATTTCTCCTTTTTCGTTATAATACCAGTCTTGTGTTCCATGAGCAGTAAAAACAGGATGTTCAACTGTAAAAACTAAATTGCCACCAGCCTTCAGCATCCTATATATCTTTTTTATTAAATTCTCATAGTCTGCTACATAATGAAACGCAAGCGAACTTAGTATTACATCAAAGCTCTCCTCTGGGAAATCCACATCTTCTATGGCACAGCATTCATATTCAATCTGTGGAAAATGGGTTTTTCCTTTTGCTACTTCGAGCATTTTATGAGAAATATAGCAGTTCACCATTCTTTGATATTTTCCCTCAAAGCAAAAAAACCGTGATTATCCTTCCGGCTAAAACCAGACCTCAAATCACGGAAAGCCTTTATTTACTTATCTTATTACACTCTTACTTATCTACCCTTGACATCAATACTACCGTCTCAACGTGGATTGAGAGGACAGAATGAATGTCATTTGTGTATGTCCGTTCTCGGAAACATATCCACGACACTTTTTGCACTATCGGTAGACGGGAACATATCCATAGGCTTCGCTGTTTTTTGAAAAACTGAGGTATGCTGTTAATTTTCAGTACCCAATACTGTGAATAACGTTACTCTCCTATTCACTAATGTAATTCAACAATCTTTCTAAAATGTCATGTGTAACTTTTAAGTTGTATTGTTCAATAAGGTGACTTTGCAAATCCATAACTAATAGCAAAGAATTTTTATAGGCTTCAAATAATTCTACCTTATCTAATCGAGCAGTGGTCTTTGCAAATTTTTTATAATTTTCAAGGCTAATTTCTTTTTCAAGGTTTTTACTCATGTTTAGCCAATTATCAGCATTTTTTTCTGCCATACGTATAAGTTGTAGTGTATTTTTTTGAAGTTGTGATAAGAGTTCTAATGAACGAGCATATTCTCCTCTTTTTAGAACGTTGATTCCCATCAACCATAGATTAGAGAAATTACACAACAAAAAATTAGCATTTTCTTCAGTAAGTCTATTTGGTCTTGCACCACTTATCTCTGATAAATAATTTTCTAATTGCCCTGTTTCATCGTAAATAAGCATAGCCTTCGTATCAGGAATATAACCTGAATCTTTAAACGAGGGGATTATGTTCATATCTTTTTCAGAAAGGAAATGAAATTCCCCACGTATAAGATTATCAAAAATAACTACCTCTGTTCCGTACTCATTTTTATAAAGCATCAAGTACGGAGCTACGTCAAACAACCAGTTGGATGAATCAAAGTTCGAGGTTATACTATCTTTCAAAAATATATAGAACTCTATATCAGAGTATTGGTCACCTTCTCCTTTGGTAAACGATCCATACATCATACAAGCTGTAATTCGTTCATCTGACTCAGTAAGATTCTTAACGTTTGCAATTAATTCTTTTTGTTTTAACATTTCTTCACCCTTTCATGTAAATATCTTTTAGTTATTGTGGCAACTCAAAATCTCTACAAACCTAAATTAATATTTTTCGTACAAATGTTATTGCAAAAAGCATCATCATGCTCCACAAACAATAGTGTAGGACAATATTCCAAAATCATTTTTTCAATTTGGATACGTGAAAAAATATCAATATAGTTCAATGGCTCATCCCATATATACAAATGTGCACTTTCACAAAGGCTTTTAGCAATTAGTACTTTCTTTTTCTGACCAGCACTAAAATCCACCATGTTCTTATCAAACTGCTCTCTATTAAAATCCAGTTTACGAAGAATCGTTTTAAATAGAGTTTCATCGATCTTATTATTATAGGCAAATTCAGATAGATTACCTTTTAAATATGAAGTATCTTGCGAAATATAAGAAATTTTTAGTCCACTTGCTAGCATAAAATTTCCGGTAAATTTAATATCATCTCCATTAATCAATTTTAGGATACTAGACTTACCACTCCCATTTTTTCCGATAATGGCAACTCTATCACCAATATTGACTCTGAAATTAAGATTACTGCATACTTCTTTATCTCCATAAGACAATGATAAATCATTCGCTTCTATTAAGCACTCTTTGTGAAATTCAAGTGGTGAAATTTTTAAGTCATCATATTGTTCAATGTTGTGAAGCAGTTCTGATTTTTGTAAAACGGCTTCCTGATGTCTTGACTCAATATTTTTGGCACGTTTCATCGCTTTTGCAGCCTTATGTCCAACATAACCCTTATCCAGTTTTGAACCAGAATTTGTTGTTCCATATTTACTTTTTTCTACTTTATTTGACCAGTTTGAACTACGTTTTGCTGCATAAGACAACCTTCCTATTTCTTTAAGGAGTTTCTTGTTTTCTGCCAGTTCAAAATTATCTTGTAACGTTTTGTTCTCCCACCAAGAAGTAAAATTTCCCTTTTGGATTTCGATATTCGTTTTATTGATAGATAGTATATGGTCAACACATTGATCAAGTAAGCTTCTATCATGAGATACCAAAATAAACCCCTTCTTGCGTTTCAAATAGTTTTGCACTACATTACGTGCATCGATGTCAAGATGGTTTGTAGGTTCATCAATAAGCAGGAAACAACTCGCTGTAAGGAATAAAGCTGCAAGAAGGACCTTTGTTTGCTCACCATTTGACAATGTATTAAACGGACGATATAAAGCATCTTCTTGAACATCAAGCAATGATATTTCACGAAAAATCTCCCAATCCATACATTCCGTACAAATACTCTTCATTACTTCAATTGTATATAGACTCTTATCTTCCACATCATAAGGAAAATACTCAAACTTAACTGTAGAACTTATATTGCCGGAATACGCATATTTGCCAAGCAGTAAATTTAAGAAAGTAGTTTTACCGCGTCCGTTTCTTCCAATAAAACCGAGTTTCCAATCTGTATCTATCTGAAAACTTACATTTTCAAAAATATTGTCATAACTTCCTTCATATGAAAAAGTTAGATTTGAAACATTTATTAAGGACATATATTTCTTCCTCCTTTACATTATAAAAATTTTATAAGCAAAGTCGGTTTTCGGCATTAATTACTCTATAATGTTATCCAACTCTGCAAGGATTTTGTCATGAATGACATAGTATCATTGTCTATCACGTTTATCTTCCTTTCTTTTACAAATATTAAAAGCCGCAAGAAAGTAAATTCTTACGGCTCAAAAACAAATACTATTATTACCTTTTGTTATACATAACATAAGGTTACTGTAATGTATTATTGAGTGTAGAATACTTAACTTTCTTGCAATTTGCATAACAAAACAAACGGTTCTATAGCCGTTTCTTTAAATATCTTATTATGCATCATATAATTAGCAAGAAAAGTTATACATTCTTCCACCTCCAAGTCGTTTTATTATATCATATTATCTTTAAAAATCCAATATAATTCTTCTGTTCTCTTTCTAAAGATTACCCTTCTACATCAATCTCGACTCCTGATTTGAATTCAACGGCGAACTTATCATGAAATACCGTAACTTTTTCTATAAGCCTCCTTACTAACTGCTCATCATATTCCTCTAACTCACAGGATTGTTCATTAAAGAAATCAGTCATTTCAGCGATTCGTTGCCTTTTTCCTTCACGCTCTGCATTTTCAACAAGTGCATTTTGCTTCAATTCTCGAAGGTGGTAGATTTCATCAGCCACATCTTCATAGTCATTCTTGGATTTTGCTTGGATAAGAAGCTGTTGTTGTAATTCTTCCAATTTGCTATCAATATCATTGGTGGCATTATCATTTTCTTCATTAAGTATAGTAGCTATGTTTTTCTGCAACGCCTGGAGGAAGGGTTCTTTGTTAGCCAAAAGTTCGTTAATAGCCTTGACCACTGCTGTCTGCAATGTTTCCTCGTTTATGGTAGGGGCAGTACATTCAGATCCTTTTTCCTCCAAACGGCTGACGCATCTCCAAACAATAGACTTGTAACCTCGGTTATTCCAGTGTACCCGGCGGTAAATATCACCGCACTGGCGAGCAAACTGCAACTGCAACTATGCAGGCACTTAATCTTAAAAGAACTACTTTCTATAAACTGGTGAAGGAAGTGATTGTATGATGACGATGTGTCCACGATGTTTAGAGCTATACAGTGAAATTTGGTCGAAGCCTTGTTGTAAATGCGCCGATAAGACCATTCCTGTTGATATTGAACTCATCAATGTCGTTCAGATGCTGCTCACTAGAGGCTTCGATGTATCTTATGCCACTTGTTACCCAGATAAAGAACAAGGTGAGATCGAAGCTATGGAAATTGAGATTCACTTTAGGGAATTGTATCCGCAGGCTCTCTTTGATGGTCTCCCACCTGACTGGATTGTAATTGACGAATACCCAGTTCTTGGCGGTAAGGTTCTTGATGAACCTGTTGATATCCTTACATGTGCAATCGAATATCGATTTGAAGAGAGCATCCATATTCAAAAGGATATCGCTATAAGCAATCTGGAAACATGGCTCGAAGAGAAAGACCCGCAATCTTGTAGGGCTATCCTTACATTGGCCGGCTTCTGAAAAAGTAAGACCCTCTCAACAGTAATGATCTGCTGAAAGGGTACTTTACTTTAATCTATGACCTTGAAGTGCCTTAATGCGTCTTTAATAGCTTCTACTTTATATTCTGGTGCTGGTTTATATGGGAGTTTTAGTTCTTCAACTGCGTTTGGTGCGTCGTACATCGGCAGGCCTAAGTTTCTTTTGACCTCTGCAATGTTTGCAGTGTGAACTTTGAAGCCGTACTTTTCTTCGATATACTCCTGAATAAGCCTGTAGGTGATACGATCTGGCTGGATTTTTCGGTCGTCTGCGTACTCCATTTTTACACTGATAAAATCGTCTGCACTTTTGTGGGACAATAAAACACACGTCTCAACGTGTCAAGTACACGAGAACATATCATTTAACGATTACCTACTTTTTAACGATAATCAACTATTTAACGATTTCAATATTTCTTCAAAATTACTTGTATTATCCAAATGGTTATTTGTTACTATTTCCGATCTTTTTATTCAATAAAACCGTCCAATCCTCTTATACCGATGCTATTTATTTCGTTATATTGTATCAATAACCTAATTGCAATTTCGCTGGCAATTAATTTAATCATACATTTTAACCTTTACCCTTTCAAGGGGGTGCAAAAACCAAGTAGGGTGTGCATCTAAAATCCCCAAATACCTCCTTTCATTATACCACAGATAAGAAAAAAAATAGCGTGCCAATTCTGACACGCCTCAAGTTCTAAACATCAATTTTCACCGAAGATTTTGAATAAAGTCCGAGCTTTAATGAACCTATTTCGACATCACGTTTGAATTTGATAAGTTATCAAGCTTTTAGGGATAACAAAAATCGGCATTATTCACTTCATTGAGTCAGCTAAAGTTTCTAATTTCTTTTGAATTTGACTAATCGTTTCTAGAAATGCGTCATCATTTTTACCACTTGGATCATCCAAACCCCAATCTTCTCTGTGACGACAAGGAAGAAAGGGGCAATTAACGTTACAGTCCATAGTAACTACAATATCTATGGGAGGAAGGACATCAATTAGTTTGGAATACTGCTCTTCCTCCATATCAATATCAAACTGCGACTTCATGATACGAACCGCATCCTGATTGATTTGCGATTTGATTTCTGTCCCTGCAGAATAGGCATCAAAAAATTCCGAATAATATCTTTTGGCTAATGCTTCTGCTATTTGACTTCTGCAAGAATTATGGACACAAATAAAGGCTACCTTAGGCTTTGGCATCATAAATTTTCTCCCGAATGATTTGCTTGACTTCGTCAACCGTCAACACTTTTCCTGATGAAACAACTTTTTCATTAAGAACCAAGGCAGGTGTTGACATCACACCGTAGCTAGCAATTTTAGCAAAATCTCTCTCATGCTCAATAGCTATAACCAAGCCTTCATCCTGACAAGCTTGCTGAACATGTTCTTCTAATAGGTTGCATTTCTTACAGCCCGAACCTAAAATCTTAAATACCATTTGGTTTATTGAATCTTGTGACATGAAACATCCCTCCTAAAAAATAAATTGTTGTAAAATATTGAATAAATAACCTACTAAAATGACACCAACTGAGCAAATAGCGACAAATACTGCAAGTAATTGGGGTTTGATTGCCCTCTTTAACATGATAAGTGATGGCAAACTAAGGGTCGTCACCGACATCATAAAGGCTAGGACAGTTCCTAATTGTGCCCCTTTACTTAACAAAGCTTCAGCTACTGGGATAGAGCCAAAAATATCAGCGTACATTGGAATCCTAATGACAGTTGCTAAAATGACCCCAAAAGGATTCTTGGTACCTAGAGCCGTTACCACCCAAGTTTCTGGTATCCAATTATGGATAAAAGCTCCAATCCCTACACCAATTAGAGTATAGGGAAAAACTTTCCTGAAAGTTTCAGAAACCTGTTTTTTCGCAAAATCTACTCTGTCCTTATTGGACAAGTCTTCGATTTCTAAAATGGGCACCTGAGCATTTTTCACAAAATCCTCAACATATTTTTCCATCCCTAATTTTTCAATCAAACTTCCACCAAGAACAGCAACAATTAAGCCAAGTACAACATAAATAATAGCTGCCTTACTACCAAATATGCTCATCAAAAGTATCAAACTCCCCAAATCAACCATTGGAGATGAGATTAGGAATGAAAATGTTACGCCAATCGGAAGCCCTGCACTGGTGAATCCCATAAACAGCGGAATCGATGAACAAGAACAAAACGGTGTCACCGTTCCCAATAATGCTGATACCACATTTGCTATCATTCCATCAAATCGACTCAGGATTTTTCGGCTACGTTCTGGTGGAAAATAGCTCTGGATATATGAAATAGTAAAAATCAATACGCATAACAGAAGTGTAATCTTTATGACATCATAGCAGAAAAATTGTAGACTCCCTCCAAATCTTGATGATAAGTCTACCCCAAAAAGCGACAGAATCCTGCCAACAAGCTCATTTAACCATTTCATACCCAGAATTTGATCTTGAATAAATAACCACACACAAACCCCTTTCTATATATCAAATATTTTTGATATGTTTAGTAAAATCAAAAGCCATGCCTAAGATGACTTTCGATTGCAATGACAATGATTATCAGATGTGATTTTTATATCTGTCAATTCCATAAGACGATTCAGTGCAAAGTTTTTACCCAAGTCACTCAGACTATAGTGCTTCCACTTCCCGTCTTGGCGACTAGTGACAATACCTGACTGACACAAAATTTTCATATGATAGGACAGAGCAGACTGAGCAATCTCTAATTCATCAATCAAAACACAGGCACACTTTTCTCCATTTTTTAAATAATCTAGAATAAGTAGACGCTTCTCATCTGATAAAGCTTTAAAAATCTGAGCATCTCTCTTAAAATTTTTGATAGCAATCACCTCATATCAAAAAAAATTGATTTGTTTCACCTTTATCATACGCCTAAATGATAAACTTTTCAATAAATATTATAGCAATGGCACGCCATGCACATGCAGAAAATGCATATAACTATTTTCTAGCTATATGCATTTTTTCAAGATAGGCACAATTCTACTCTCGTTTACAACAATAATATAACAAAAGTAGATTCAAAAAAACATCTATGCTATGAAATTTCTTATCTGAAAACGAAATTTTCTTTATGCATTTGCGTATAGTAATGAGTTAGCAGTAGTTTATCAGTCACTGCCGATTACCTCACCGTCTCAATTTTCCACTTTTGCCACCCGACAAAGCGAACAGCCCCCATCTGGTCGGTACGATAGACTATCATTTTCTCTTCGTTAAAACGTTCAAGTGTTTCATGATGCGGATGGTGATAGCGATTATTTTTCCCTGCTGAAACAAGGGCTATATCAGCTCCAATATGGTCTAAAAACTCAGGATAAGAAGACCCTTTTGATCCATGATGTCCCGCTTTTAAAATATCAACAGGCAGTTTGGGATAGGCTTTTACCAAATCCAATTCTCCCTCCTCAAGATCACCTGTCAAAAGAAATCGTTTATCCAGTAGTTTTCCGTAAAGAACCAAAGAATCATTATTACCACCGTCACCAAGTTCTCTCGGATAAAGAAAATGAAGCTGACTTCCCATAATAGAAATGCAATCTCCTGCTGACACTATGCGAACAGAAACCTGCAATTTTCTAAGCCTTTCTACAAAATCAGGTACCGTCATTGAACCAGGACTGACAAGAATCTCACCGATGGAAAAGTTTGCTGCCACCTCTTCTAGATCACCGATATGGTCAGCATCGGTGTGGGTCAAAACCAACTGATTGATATGACTGACACCTCGACTTTTAAGATATGGAATCAGGGTTCGTTCAGCATTAGAGCTGGATACGCCCATCTGCCAAGACTCTTTTTTATCAAAGGTCACCTTACCTCCAACATCAACCAGCACCGTTTTCCCAGTCATATCCCGTAAAAAGAGGCTGTCCCCTTGCCCTACATCGACCATGGTAAACTCATTTTCCATTGGATTTTTACTGATAAAAAATAGCAGAGCTATAAGAATACCGAATCTAAGTAGCCATTTTTGATGCACTGAAAAGTCATAAAGAAAACCTAGACACACTAAGCAAAGAAGTAAGGCAATCAGGCTTGGACTTCCCAAAATCAAAGGTTTCTCAAAAATCTCTCCCACCAGCGTCAGCCCTTTTTCCAAAAGAAGAAAAAGAGGATTGACAAAGGTCAAACTAAAGAATGGCGAGAGCAGGAAAATCAGGCTTAGCAAGGGTAAAATGAGTCTATCAAAGAAGACAGAAACCAGAGCTGTCAGCAAAATCGCTAGTGGCTGGAAGCTTGAAAAATACCAACAAAGCAAGGGCAATATCCCTAGATTAATGCTTAGGACTTCCGCTAGACGTGGGAATTTCCACCCTTCAAAGTCCGTCATGGACAGGATAAAAGCATAGGCAAAACTCAGAACGCCACCTGTCGTTAGAAGAAAATGAGGTCTAACCAGAAACATAACGAAAACTGTCACAGCCAAGTTATCCAACTTGCCAAGCCCCAGACTCGCTAAATTAAGCTGAATCAGACTGCGGATAACCGAAACTGAAAATCCTGTCAAGCCAGCATAGACCAAGGAAAATGGTAAGCTTAGCCAGTCCACCCAATCCTTTCTAAAGCCCAAACGTAAAAAGATAAAACGGAAAGCCCCCACAAAAAAGCCTACCTGCATTCCTGACAAAGCAAAGAGGTGAATGATACCCAAACTGCTATAAAGGTCGCTCATCTCCTCAAAATCCTTACTGAGATGCCCAAAGAGAAGCCCAGTTATGTAGTGACACATCGGCTCGGGAAATCGCTGGTAAATCTGAACCAAGGCCTGCCTGCGCCACTCCCTAATCTGATCAAATACGGATAGATTTTGTGCCACAGCTACCTTTGTGATAGTCTTGACCTGCGCCAGACGGTAAATTCCCTGACCTTTCAGATAAGCGGCATAGTCAAATCCCTTGAAATTACGCTGCCCCTCAGGTTCAACCAACTCCGCCTCAATCTCCAAAACCACCGTTTCATCTAGTTTTTGGAAAAAGCTCTGCTCCTCTTGGGATATCAGCTTGTAAAAAGCTTGGTAAGTCTGACCCTCAGACCGCCCTCTGAAGGATAAACTATCGCCGTTAATGGAGATGGTGTCAGGTAGAACTTGGAGACTTTGAATCGTCTGCGGAGCTGAACTGGCATGTCTAGCCACCATCCATTCTTGAAAACTGATATAACCTGCAAAGAGAGATAGGATAAGAAGCACCTGCCCGACCTTTTGTAAAGGATAAAAGCGATACAAACAGAATCCTAGAAAAATCAGACCAAAAAGCGCCAGCTTTTCCTCAGTCACTAAAGCAAAATAGACCCATATCATAAGAAAGGCTAAGTAGAGAGCTGGAATAGGGAGTCGTCTAATCAAGTGTCAGCTCCATTTGAAGTTTCTCCAAAGTCTTTGCGCCGATACCGGAGACATTCGTCAACTCTTCCAATGATGAAAATTTGCCGTGCTCCTCTCGATAAGCGATAATGTCCTGAGCCCGCTTTTCACCGATGCCAGAGACCGTCATCAAGTCAGCAAGTGTCGCCTTGTTGAGGTCAACTTTATTCGAAGATTGGGGATCAACAGTTGCTCCCTGACCTGTGACTTGGCTAGCCTCTTCGCCCACCTTTGCGACATAGATAACAGCTTCGTCTTCCAACTTTTGTGCTAAATTAACCGAATTTTTATCCGCTTCACCAGACAAGCCTCCCGCCAACTCAATCGCATCACGCACGCGGTCATCGGCCGACAACTCATAGACACCCTCTGACACGACTGCTCCTTTAACATCCACTAGGATTTTATCCGTTTTGGTGGAAAGGGCAGGGCTACTTTTTGCTTCAGTTTTTTCTACCTCGTGCTGAGTGACTTCTGCCACAACTGGAAAAGCTGGCGCCTTATCCTCTGGTTTTAACATTAAACATCCGACTAGAACTGCCAGAATGATAACGCCAGCGCCCAGTCCTGTTACCAGTTGATTTTCTCTGATTTTTTCAAGTAATCTTTCCATCAATTCCTCCTAAACTATCACAGATTCTATTGGCACTGAGGGTACCAGCGTCATCGCCCCCATTCCTGACAAGACCAGATAGGTCAAGAGAGTTAATAGAAGTAACACCACGCTTATCACCACACATTTTTCTTGCATAAAAACCTCCTTACCAAATTATTCGAAAAGCAGAAAAAAAAGGCTTTCGCCTTTAATTAATATGTGATACGGATGAGAATGCCATTCTACTTCTTTCTCCGCTTTAAATAGCTAGTTCCAAGGACGAACCAAGTTAAAATAGAAATTCCTATTGAAAGCTTATGCAGGAGCGTCTTTTCGTAAGTAATAACGACTTGAGAACTTCCTCTTATCTTAAACTCCAACCATCCTTTTTTATTTTTATAACTGGTAAGGATATTTCCACTATCGTCTTTAACAACGAATCCCTTTAGGTAGGTGATTGGCGTTTGGACAATTTTTGCTGAGTCAGGAATATCCTTAACCATGAAAAAAACTTGATTCTGACTGAACTTTCTAAACTGTTGTTGACCATCAAAATAGACTGCATTTTCAATAAAGTCATTAGTCTCTACTTCGGTATCTTTAGAAACATTGTAAAGCGGTCGATTGGATTCGCCGTTTAAGATAGTGTACATACCATCATCAATCGTGTAAGTGCCATCGGCATTTTGAGTTCGCCTGATTTGACCCTCTGTCCGATAATCCATAAAACCGTTAATCCGGTACCAACCCTTACCAGCCCAGCTACTGAAATAACCAAAGTTAGAGTTTTCAAGCCCCTTGTAGATTGTATCGTCCGTTGCTAAATAACTATTGCGATCAAAGTCTGATAAATTGGAAGTTGTAATCCCATTTTTTTGCTGGTAAAAATTTTGACTCAAAAATAGCAAATAAAGGATAGAACTAGCCACAAAGAAATGCTTGTTCGTAAACCTCTTCGGCTCGGTGAGAAGAATATTCTGCCAGCCAAATGCAATGAATAACGAGATAGCAAAGAAAAGGAATGAATCCAGTCGGTTGAGATTTTGAAACATATCAACAACAGAGAGACGTTGTAAAAAATACCAAGGAACGAGATGACTTTGCAGAATTGAAATGGTGATAATACCAAAAATCAACTTTTGAAGCGTTCTATTAAGCACTCTACAATAAAGCAGACAAAATAGAGTTATAATGAATAATAGAACTAAGACTTCTCTAAAGGAGACAGCAGATTCTAGACGTTTTAACCATGTTAGATTATCAACACTGCTATCCACAATACCGTTTGATGACAGATTCATGGCGGGAACACGAATCCAGTCATTAGCCACCTTCTGTTCTAGCATTGGAAAAACAAATATTGCAGTTGACAAGACAACAGATGCGATAACCTGAACCCAGACATAAAGTCTCTCTTTTATCAATAGCTCTCGTTTATTTACAAGCAATACAGCAAAAAGCACAGCTGAGTAAAATACTAGTAAAACAGTCGTCAAAAGATGTGACAGAGTAATAATAATAATTGCAAAAATTGTTACTGATTGCCACTCTCTTGCCCTTCCAAATATTAGCTGATAAATCCCTATAATGGCATAAGGCAAAAACATATAGGTAATCTGAGCATTGTAGGTCCCCATATTGAGCATTCTCACATTAACAACTGAATATCCAAAAATATATAAAACTGAAAAAAGAAATGCAAAATATGGCTTCTTTTGCCACTTATCATAAGCGTGGTAAGCAATATTTAAACCGATAAGATGAAAACCAATATTCCATAGTAAAACTGAAAATACTGGACTTCCAGTCAAGTACCAAACTAAAGCAACTGGATAATTAATAAAATAAGGATAAAAGAAATTAACAGCATACCCCTGATTATTAAAACTAAAATAAGAAATATCTAAAGCAAATTTCCCATGAGAAATATTTTGCACTATTTCATACATTCTTGAAAAATGGAACCAAGCATCCCAATCCATCTGAAATCGACGGTATAAGAGGAAAGGGATGACTGGAATAATGGCCATCACCAAGAAAAGTAAGTTCCGCAAACGCCAGTTTGAAATCATTTTTTTAAACATTTATATATCCTTTATAATCTAAAAACTTTTTTGATAAACCCAATAAATCTAAAAAAGTATCCTGCCAGTAAAGGTTGTAAAATTAGCAAAGTTGTATAGGTATATTGACTTTTTGTTTCCCAAAAGAAATGAAAAACAACTGTGCCGACAAGAAATAATAGCATAGGCAACGTTTTACCTATGAACATTTTCTCTTTTGTGGTCAATTCAGTAATAAAACCTATAAAAAGTGTACAGTATGTAAATATCTGTAAAACGCTCATAGCATTAACCAAAGAGACATAGTAATTGCCTCCGCTATATACATTAGCTAAAATCGAAGACTTTGCTGACATACCTTTAGCCTTAATCGGACCTACCCAAATGGATTCGAACGTTCCATCAAACCATGTTGCAGCGAATTTCTTTGTAAAATATTGATAGGCATTTTTAGGATTAGATAAAAAGTAACTTATTCGCTTTTTTAAATCTGCAATAGCAATTTTAGATGTTGCGTTTTCATCATAATCTGTCTTTTGATATAATCTTGTATGGTAAGCATTGTGATAACCTGGAATCCAGTTTTCAACACCGTCCGGATCCGAACTCATTCCCATGGTAACAAAGGTGATTTTAGGAAGACCTTTATTCAACGGTTGTCCAATTTCGTTTTCATAATACAAATTCTGAAAACATACTAAGGAGGAACTAGCTAAAAAAATTATCGGGATTATAACAAGTATCACTTTTTCTTTGGTTAATAAATAACGATAAAATAAGGACATAGTTATTGCAATCTGAAAAATCATAAAATTACTACGTACTAGTACACTTAATGATAAAAAGAACACCATCAATAAAAATTGTAAAAATTTTGGTTCCTTCCAGTAGTTCAAATAATAAACTATTGATGTTAAGGCAAGAAAAACAGCTATATGTCCGTTATATATAAATTTAATGTAAAAAATATTGGGCAAAAACAATGCCGCCAGCAACAAAGCCGTATTCGTAATTTGTCTAGTTTCCCAAATTTTATTAGCTATCATGCCAATAAGACCAATATTAGCAATAGATATTATTAAAAAAATCCACGAAAATACTTCTAAGTTATCTGTAAAAAATAAAATAAACCTATTGATAGTTAACAGTCCAAGCTGATGAGGGTGTACAAAAAGATACCCTCCTAATTCTGTTAGAGCAGAGTAATCACCTGAATTAAATTGCTTTGCAGCTAACATGATGGAAGCTGGATCTGCTCGTAAATTGAAATCAGATAATACAATTAAGCCTCCTCCAATTAGGAAAGACAACACTGACAGAACCAAGAAGAGTATACTAGGTCTAACTTTCTTAAAAAGCTCACTACAAATCGCTAGTAAAACAATTAAAATAATAATAAAAATATAATATTTCCATGGTACTTTATGATATTCTACTTCTTCATAAAGATTTAATTTAAAGAAGACCGTTATTATTAATGACCCAAAACTTAACAAAGTTAATACAACGATAATTGAAATAAAATTAACCGCTATATAAAGTCGTCCCAAACCATTTACTAACTTACTCATCTCTCTCCTTCACGATATAAATAGGTCTTTTCTTAGTTTCTAAGAAGATTTTAGCCACGTATTTCCCAAGTATGCCGATGGACAAAAGCTGAATGCCTCCAACAAGTAAAATAATGGTGACAAGACTAGCCCAACCTTCGATAGAGCCTCCAACAGTCAATTTTCTGACAACGATAAAGATGATTCCCACGATGGAGGCTAAAAATGAAAGAATACCACTCCATGTCGCAAAACTGAGCAGAGCCTCTGAAAAATTGATGAAGCCCTCCAAAGAGTATTTAAGCAAGCTCCAAAAAGACCAGGACGTTTCCCCTGCCACCCGTTCACGATTTTCATAGCTGATGTAAGTCACGTCGTAGCCTACCCAAGAAAAGAGGCCTTTAGAAAAACGATTAACCTCTTGTAATTCCAAAATGCTATCTACTACTTTACTTGTCATGAGGCGGAAATCTCTAGCGCCATCTACCATTTCGGTATCTGATATTTTATTGATTAACCAATAAAAGGTCTTTGCGAAAAAGGAACGAATAATCGGTTCTCCTTTACGGTCTGCACGCCTAGTACCAACCACATCATATCCCTCTTGGATTTTGGCATACATTTCCGGTAATAGCTCAGGTGGATCTTGTAAGTCAGCATCCATGACGGTCACAAAATCTCCTGTTGCTGCTTCAAGCCCAGCAAAAAGCGCTGCTTCTTTCCCAAAGTTTCGAGAAAAGGACAAATAATGGATGTTGTCAAATGTTGATGATACATCACGCAGAACTTCTAAGGTTCCGTCTTTTGAACCATCATTGATAAAATGGTATTCAAATTGTAATTGTTCTGATAGTTGATTTTCCACTTTTTGCATCTCTGCTAGAAATGGTCGAATGGTTTCTTCCTCGTTGTAACAAGGAACAATAACCGATAATAATTGTGTCATCTCTTCTCCATCGTATCTACTCTTAGGTTAAGGGTTGACTGTTAAGTCAACCCTTGGTATACGTAGTATATCAAGCAATTTTAAGAGAATTTTTCACGAAAAATGTGGAGTCATAACCACTCGTGAAAACGGGTGGCTTGTACACTGGTTATAAGCAGTTTCTCTCCAGCGACGTCTAAAGACGTTCGCTGAGCTTCGTTCAGGTTATGCTATAATTGCTTATTTTGAGTTTATGGTACGTAAAGTATGTTTAGTTTGGCTAGAATTAACCAGCTCAAGTAAATAAGCGGTGTAACCTAATCATGCATAGATGACAACTATTCGTATTGTTATTTGGTCATTTTCATAAAAATTTCACATTCATTTCCACCGAATAAATTCGCATAAATTTTATGGAATAGGCTATAATAATAGAAGAGTGAAAGGAGACACAGATGCAGAAGATTTTTCTTGTCGAAGATGATAAAACCATTAGCCAATTGGTCGCTAAAAACTTGACGAACTGGGGGTATCAGGTCAAAGAAGTAAAGGATTTTCAGACGATTTTGAAGCAAATCGACGATTTTCAACCTCACTTGATTATACTTGATATCAGTCTTCCTTTCTTTAACGGCTATTATTGGTGTCAGGAAATCCGTAAGACCTCTCATGTCCCCATCATGTTTTTGTCTTCGCATGATCAGCCGATGGATATTGTCATGGCGATTAATATGGGAGCGGATGACTTTGTGACCAAACCCTTTGAAATGACAGTACTTTTGGCAAAAATACAAGGACTTTTGAGAAGAACCTATGATTTTGTTGGTGAGCAGAGTTTACTCTGGTTTGAAGAGGTTGCACTTGATTTAAAAACCATGCAGGTCTCCTATACAGAAGCTGTTGAAGAATTGACTCGTAATGAATTTCAGATTTTACGAGTACTTTTTGAGCATGGCAAAGAAGTCGTTAGCCGCGAGGAACTGATGCGTGAGTTATGGAACAGTGATATCTTTGTCGATGATAATACCTTATCAGTAAATATTGCCCGATTGCGCAAAAAATTGACAGAATTGGGCTTACCTGACCTCATTGCGACCAAGAAAGGAGTTGGCTACGGCCTAGTGTGGATACATGAATAAAAATGATTTTCGTAGCGTTTTTTATCAATTTCTAGGTTCCTGGCTAGGCCATCGTTGGATTTTTCTCCTTGCCATTATCGTTTTTTCGGGGATTATTCTAGGATTCGGCTCACTTTTTGAAATAGACAGCAATTTAATCATCTATGCCCTTACCCTTCTCAGTCTCTGCTGGTTTCTTGCTCTTTTGTTTGATCTTTTTGTCGAGTTTTCTCGTTTTAGAAAAATCTGGCGTGGTCAGAAGGTCGCATCAATGACAGCTAGTGAGCGTTGCTTACAGGAGAAGTTGGAAAGACTGGAAGTCGAAAATAAATCACTCTTTGAAAAGCAGCGAAAGGACCAGGCTGAATTAGATGATTACTATACCCTCTGGGTTCATCAAATGAAAACACCAATAGCAGCCAGCCACCTCTTAATCAATGAAATTGAGACCAGTCAAATTCGTCACCAACTAGAATCTGAGTTGTTCAAGATAGAGCAGTATACTGGTTTGGTCTTGAATTACTTGCGACTCCAGTCTTTTCATGATGATTTAGTCATTGAACCTGTTCATTTAGATGAGCTCATCCGGACTCTGGTGAAAAAATATTCTCTCTTTTTTATACAGTCTAACAATCGTTTGGACTTAGGACAACTGAATCGGATTGTAAGGACTGATAAACGATGGCTAGGACTTCTGATTGAGCAAATTTTATCCAATGCCCTCAAGTATTGTCAGGAAGGGACCATTTCGATTGTTTTGGACGGAGATGATTTGGTCATTGGTGATACAGGAATCGGGATTGCAGAGAGTGATTTGGAGCGAGTCTTTGAACGTGGATTTTCAGGATTCAATGGTCGTAGAACACAGCAATCTTCGGGACTTGGGCTTTACCTTTCACGTAAAATCGCAGCGGAGCTGGGCTATTCCTTAAAACTAAGTTCCAAAGTGGGGCAAGGCACAGAAGTTCGGATTGGTATCAAGGAGGTGGAACTGGTTTTGGATTAATCTTACAAAACTGTCACTTAAATGAAAGCTTGAACTATGGCAGCTTATGTTGGCTTAAGCTAGAATGGAGGTAGAAAAAGAAAGGAGTGATGTTATGACTGTCTTAGATGTTCAGCATGTGCAAAAGATTTATAGTTCACGCTTTAAGGCGGGGCAAGTAGAGGCCTTAAAAGATATTCATTTTACTGTAGAAGAGGGAGAATATGTCGCTATCATGGGTGAGTCTGGCTCAGAGAAATCGACCTTGCTCAATATTTTGGCCACCCTCGATAAGCCAACGCGAGGAAAGGTTTTGCTGAACGGTTTGGATACACAGTCTATCAAGAGCAAGGAAGCAGCAGCCTTTCGTCGGGAGAAATTAGGTTTTGTATTCCAGGACTTTAACCTCTTGGATACCTTATCCGTCAAGGACAATGTCCTCCTGCCATTAGTTCTTTCTCGCTATCCGATAGATGAGATGAACAAGCGTTTGGTACATACACTCAATAGTCTTGAAATTGGGACCTTGCAGGAGAAAATGCCATACGAAATCTCTGGTGGTCAGCAACAACGAGTTGCGGTGGCGCGTGCTATTATCACACGACCAGAAATTCTTCTGGCAGATGAGCCGACTGGTGCCTTAGATTCCAAATCGTCAGCAACCTTGCTGGATATTTTTGAACAAATTAATCAGCGGGGGCAAACAATTCTGATGGTAACCCATTCGACAGCTGCAGCAAGTCGGGCAAAACGGGTTTTATTTATCAAAGATGGTATTCTCTATAACCAAATCTACCGAGGTGAGCGGACCAGTCAAGAGATGTTTCAGTTGATATCAGATACTCTGACTCTTATGGCGAATCGAGGTGAGTAGTATGTTTGGACTATGCTTTCGATTGGCGCTAACCAATCTAAAAAAGAACCGTCGTCTCTACTACCCATACGCAATAATGACCATTGTTTCCACAGCCATTTCTTATATATTTGCATCATTAGCTTTTCATCCTGATTTAGGTCAAGTCAAGGGAGCAAATGGAGTGACCCAAGTGTTGGGGTTTGGTATGATTGTGGTCATGTTAGCAGTTGCTATTATGGTCTTATATGCCAATAGTTTTGTCATGAAGCAACGCTCAAAAGAGTTCGGTGTCTATAGTATTCTGGGTTTGGAGAAAAAACACCTTCTTTTGATGACTTTCCTAGAAAATGTGGTCTACTCAACTAGCACTATTTTGACCGGCTTACTTTTAGGACTGGCTCTGGACAAACTTTTCTATGCGCTCTTGCTCAAGACCATGCAGATGCCAGTTGTTTTGACATCCGTCTTTCAATTGAAAAATGTGGCAATTGTACTTGCCTATCTCTATGGGATTTTCATTTTAGTTAGCCTAGTTAATATTGGAAAGCTAGGCTTGACTGACTCTCTCAAGCTGGTTCAGGGCAAGAAGCGAGGGGATAAGAAAACGTGCTTCCTCTGGCTACAAACCCTCTTAGCCCTTATCCTATTGGGGGCAGGCTACGCCATTGCCCAACTAGTGACCAGTCCGCTGACAGCTATTCCAAGTTTCTTTGGAGCGACGCTTCTGGTTATCTTTGGGACTTATTTGCTTTTCCAATCAGGTGTTATCAGTCTATTAAACTGGCTAAAACAGCGTCAGACTTATTACTACAAGCCAGAGAATTTTATTTCTATATCCAACTTGATTTTCCGTATGCGGAAAAATGCTCTGGGCCTTGCGACCATTACCATCCTCTCCAGTATGTTCTTGGTGACCATGGTTGGAGGACTCAATATTTACATCGGTGGCAAAGATTACATCGCCAATCAAAATCCAAATGACTATTCGATTGATGTTGGAATGCAGCCTACCACTTCAAAAACACAAGTGGAGGAGTGGGCGGATGCTATCTTGGAAGAGGCGAAGATTCCTGTGGAAAGTAAGGTAGTCTATCCCTACCAGCAAGCTTATTTTTCTGAAGTGACCCATCAGCAAGTGGCATTTTTGTCGGAAAAAGAGTCATGGATGGATTTTTCTAATCAAGCAGGCATGGGCTATATTTTGGATCAAGCCACATATGAAAAAATGACTGGTCAACATCTGGGGTTGGTAGCAAATCAAGTGGCTATTTATAGCAAAGGAGTCCAGTATCAAGCTGGTCAAACCCTTACCTTTGATGAAAAGGAGATGGAAGTTGCCCAAGTCTTGCCCCAAAATGTGACCCTGGGTCATCTGCCAGACCATGTGACTTTTAATTTTAGTAAGTATTTAGTTATTGTTGTTCAAGACTTGACAATATTTGAAAATCAAGCCGAAAATCGCTATTATATGGGCTTTGAAAGCAGTCTATCAGAAGAAGAACAGGTAGATAGCCAAGAGACTTTCTTATCCGGTAGTTTTGAAAGCGAGCTTTGGGAGTCCAATATATTACCGGATGGAACAAACTCCATTAGTCTGGCCTACCGCGCCTACGCAACACGTAACTTCTTTAGTTTTGCTGGTTCACTTTTCTTCATTGGGCTCTTGCTATCGCTCACCTTCCTTATGGCGGTGGTTTTAGTGATTTACTTTAAACAGATCTCAGAAGGTTATGAAGATAGAGATCGCTTTATCATCATGACTAAGGTTGGTCTGGATGAGAATCAAGCCAGACAGTCCATCCGTAAGCAGTTGTTGATGGTATTTTTCCTTCCAGTCTTGTTGGCTATAGTTCATCTTGGTTTTGACTATAAGATGCTTTCGTCCATCTTACTGACAATTGGTGTTGCTAATGCAGCGCTGATGTTTCAAGTAACCGTAAGCATTTGCGTCACTTACTTCTTACTCTATCTCCTTGTTTATACTATTACAACACAGTCGTATAAGAAAATTATTTCTTAAAACTTGGGGGTTTCCCAAGTTTTTTTAATATTTCTGACATAACGTGGAGTATTTTCAGCGTTTTCAGTCGTTTTATACTTAACAAAACTAGCGATATAGTTATTTGAATTAGCTTTGATACATCGTCACTTTCGGCTTGCTGTACTCTAGTATTGCCTGCACTTCAGCTCCTTAGCTCCTTGTATGAAAGCTAATTCATTCGACTATATAATAAGAATATGACAAACGCCTTATTGTAGGAAGCTGTCATACAAAGTGGATGAACGATTTTTTTAAGCAGCTTAGTCAAGCTTGCTCAGATGATTATTTTGTTTTAGTCATGGATAAGGCCATCTGGCATAAGTCACGAGAACTAGCAGTCCCTCATAATATTGGTTGTGTCTTTATCCTACCTTATACACCTGAGTTGCATCCGATAGAGCAAGTTTGGGCTTAGATATGTAAGCGTGGATAAAAAAAGAGCCTTTAAAAAATGATATGAAGTGATCGATAAGTGACAAAAGATTATTCAATATCTCCATTGGAGTAACTTACAGACGATTGTTTATCGAAAATAGACATCTACTATTTTTGATGAGTATAAAATTCAAAAAAAAAATAACAGTCAGTCTCCTGTGGAGTACAGAAAACTGACTGTTTGTTTTTTTGTGTCCCACCCACTTTTGGGGTGTCCTGTTCTTTAATTTTTTTATTTTTTCTCCCAAGGTTTCCAGATAAAGCTAGCTATATAGCTAAAGATAAGGGTCAGGAGAACCAGCACAATCGCCAAAAGCCCTGCTGGAACACGGGCAAGGTAGCTGAGTGGATTAACACGCTTGCCATTGGATAGGCGCTTAGCTTCTTCATCAAGGCGGTCAAACTCAGCTTGAATACGATTTGCAACTTCTGCGATTCCCTCATCATTCATTTTCTTGATATCTGAAATATCAATGGCGTTACCGAAGTTCATGTCAACACGTTCACCAGACAAAAGCCCAGAAAATTTCAAGGGACCTTGATAAACGGCAGGCATGATTTTTACCTTTGCCATTTTAGCAATAACTGCGACACCACCTTTGACATCAGTTGAATGACGGCTACCGCTTGGGAACATGACCAAACTGCGATTACCTTTTTTTAGGGTATTGATGGGATAACGCAGGGCATCTTGACCAGGATTTTCACGGTCAATCGGAAAAGCGCCACACATACGAATCCACCACGCAAACATGCGATTTTTAAAAAGCTCCTTTTTCGCCATAAAGATAAACTTTTTAGGACGAGCTGCAAAAGCCATGTAGACAGGATCCCAAAAAGTTCGGTGAGGAGCAACTAAAATGTAATTCTCATCCTTATCCAAGATTTTATCCGTATTGTGAAAGTGCGCATTGCCGTTTCCCACCCAGAGTAAGAACATGACAAGCCCACGAAGGTAGGCATAAAACATATGAAACTCCATTTCTTGTAAGTAATCTCCCACCATTCTACCATTTTTTCTGATATAATGAAAGTTATGAAAAATCCAGATTTGAAAAAAGGAGAGCGCGTTGACCAGCTCTTCTCTACTGACGTCAAAATTATCCAAAATAAGGATGTCTTTAGCTATTCTATTGATAGCGTTCTGTTGTCGCGCTTTCCAAAAATCCCTAAAAAAGGCTTGATTGTTGACCTCTGCTCGGGCAATGGTGCTGTTGGCCTCTTTGCCAGCACGCGTACGAAGGCGCCTATCACTTTGGTAGAGCTTCAAGAACGATTAGCAGATATGGCAAAGCGATCTATCCAGCTTAATAACTTGCAAGACCAAGTACATATGGTCAATGATGATTTGAAAAATCTGCTGGACTACGTCCCCCGCTCGCAGGTTGACCTCATACTATGCAACCCGCCCTATTTCAAGGCTACAGAGACTTCTAAGAAAAATCTGTCTGAACACTATTTGCTTGCTCGTCATGAAATCACAACCAATTTAGAAGAAATCTGCAATGTCGCCAGACATGCCCTCAAATCAAACGGACGACTAGCTATGGTGCATCGCCCCGACCGATTCTTGGACATTTTGGATACCTTGCGTCGCTACAATTTGGCACCAAAACGCATCCAATTCGTTTATCCAAAAGAAGGCAAGGACGCCAACATGCTTTTAATTGAGGCCATTAAGGACGGTTCCACAGATGGTCTGAAAATCTTGCCCCCCCTCTTTGTTCATAAGGCAAATGGCGATTATACCGATGACATTTTTGAAATATATTTTGGGAAAAAGGCAGAGCAGAAAGCAGATAAAAAAGCTTATATGTACGTTCTAGAGTGCGCTGATGGCACCCTCTACACAGGCTACACAACTGATATTGATAAGAGATTAAAGGCTCACAATTCAGGGAAAGGTGCCAAGTACACTAAACATAGATTACCCGTCAAACTCCTCTACCAAGAAGAATTTAGTAGTAAACAAGCCGCCATGTCTGCGGAAGCTTTATTCAAAAAACGAAAGACACGGGAGCAAAAATTAGCTTATATCAAGGAACATCAAAAAGGCTGAGACAAGAGTCCTAGCCTTTTAATATGGTTGTAGATAGGTGCTTTGGCGCAGTGATTAATTGGAAGCTCTCGTCCTTTGCTATACAATTTACAGCGGCCTTCCTAATCAACTGTGCGGAGGTGAAACGACAAAATCGCAATCGGTAAGAATGCCGATTTACCGATTTTTGTCCTACCCTTCATTTTAGTTAGTAAGATTAATGCGCTCTGCAATTTTTTTAATCAGGAAAGCCCCGACAAGTAGAGAGGCCAGCTCACCAACTGCTGTGGTAAACCAAGTCAATAAAAATGGTACTTTTGCAATGATTGCCAATTCTGCTGCTACTGTAAACATGCTTGCAGCAAAGAAAAAGGCAAAGTAAACATGTGCCTTATCAAAAAGCCCACCAAAAAGTTCTTGCCCCTTAAATTTATCAAATAAGATGACACCTAGCGTCACAAAAATAAGGGTAGATAGGCCACCAACCACAACATCAATCATTCCAAAGCTAAAGAAATTGGCAATCATACAACCGATAGTCAAAGACCAGATGTACTTGCGATTGTAAAAAGCTAAGAAATTGAGCATTTCAGAAATACGGAACTGATAAGCTCCATAGCTAATAGCATTCAGTGGTGGGGTGATGGTTAAAACCACATAAATGGCAGCAACCAAAGCAATCTGCACGTAGTCACGTACGGTATATTTAGACATAAAATTCTCCTCTTTAGCGGCTCAACCGCCTGTAATATGCTCGGTCAAAGGGGACTAAGTACCGAGGGTTGCTAAGCAACTTGATTATTTTACCATAAAGTAACGAAAAAAAGCAACCTTTGTAAGGTCACTTCTTTCAATTATTGAGAAACTTTTTCAAAACCAATCACACTGAAACCAGCAATTAGCTGACTCGGAGTTGTCTTTTCCACTTGAGCGAGAAAGGCGAAACTCTCTCCCTTGGCTGCCAACTCTTCAAAATTGACAACATTAGGATCCAATGTTACTGTTAATTTCCAAACAAAATTGTCATCAACTGTTGAGGTTACTTCAACACCATTCATTTCTTTGATGGCATTGGCACCTGGGACAAGGGCATCTAGGTGTTCACTAAAACTAGCTTCAACGGCCTCACGTCCTTGTGCCTGAAAGTTAGCCAAGGAATCCCCGTCGTAAATCGTTTCGTAGCGTACAGCCAACGATTTGTAATCATCGCCCGCATAAGTCAGGTCGATGTATATATCCTGCTTCACACCGCTGATTTCTTGAGATTTTTTGTAGGTCTCCGTAACTTCTGCAACTGTCGTGGTTTCTGTTACCTTCGTGGTTTCTGTTGTTTCTGTTGATGTTGACTTAGCACCATTACCTGAGCAAGCTACAAGAAAAAGACTAGCGAGCGTGGTAAATACTAAAGTGAAAACTCTTTTCATTACATACTCCTTTATTAATAAGTAGTCACACCTATGTTATTATATCATATCCCTATTCTATTTGACAAATTTGGGCTCTTTCAACCCTTATTGCTATTTTTCTTGTCGCATTTTCATCTTGTTTTTGGTATGCTTATATCATGAATTCTATAAAACATATTCTCAAACATGACCTCTTTAAATATTTAGTTGCTGGAGTCATCACCACTATTTTTTACCTCTTCCTTCGTGATCAACTTTTCCTTTGGACAAATAATGAAATTGTAGCTACAGTTTTGGCAAATGGCTCTGCTATTCTCCTAGCTTTCGTCCTTAATGACATCTGGGTCTTCTCTCAAGCAAGAAAAGGTTGGCTAGCACGACTGGTTAAATTCTTTACGGCACGACTAAGCTCAATGGGGATTGATGTCCTTTTGACTTTCGTCTTTGTGACTCAATTTCCAAATATTGTCGGTCAATTTGTCAACAACGACATTTCCATGGTAAATCGTATTGTCGGCTTTGTAGGGCAAATTTTAATTGTAGTAACCAACTATCTTTTGAGCAAGTTTTTGATTTTCAAGGACTGAATCTATGATACCAAAAACAGCTGATTCAGTTGATCAGCTGCTATCTGCTATTTACACTCTTCATGACACGTTTGATGTCACGTTCTTGGTCACGGCGCTTGATGGACTCGCGTTTGTCATAGTCGTGTTTCCCTTTCGCCAGACCGATAAGGATTTTTGCGAAGCCATTCTTCAAATAAACCTTGAGAGGAACTAGGGTCATACCAGTTCCTTTTAGTTCGTTTTCAAGTTTGGCAATTTCTTTTTTCTTGAGAAGAAGCTTTCGCGTGCGGGTCGGGTCCTGGTTCCAGATATTTCCCTGCTCAAAGGGCGAAATATGGACATTGACCAGCCAAGCTTCACCATTTTTTATCTGAGCATAACCATCTTTGAGCTGAATTCGAGCTGCGCGGACGGATTTGATTTCCGTTCCTGTCAATACAATTCCTGCCTCGAAAGTATCAACAATGCTATAATCATGCCTTGCCTTCTTATTCTGAGCAAGCACATTATCAGAAAGTCCTTTAGGCATTAGTTCCTCCCCTTCTTACCTGATTTTTTCACAGCCTCTTTGTAGAAAGGCTTTTTCTTTTTCTTGGAAGAATGGCTGTGCTTATCAGCTGATTTTCCCCTACCAGTTTTTTTTCGGTTTCTACGAGATTTCTCATCAGAGTTTTGCTTGTCAGCTAGACCTGCTCTGCCATTTCCACGAGCCCCATCACGACGTTGCCTCTTGTCAGACTTAGCAACTTTTTCGACCATATCGTAATCAGAGGCAATATACTCAAAGTCAATGTCGCCTGTCTCCTTGTCTGCTTTTACCAGCTTGATACGAATCTGCTGACCGACTTTGAAAATCTTGCCAGACTTCTCACCTTGAAGGGTCAGATTTCGCTCGTTGAAATGGTAATACTCAGGCAGGGTTGTGATATGAATCAGTCCCTCAATGGTATTTGGCAATTCGATAAAGAGACCGAACTTGGCTACGCTTGACACAATGCCATCAAATTCCTCACCGACATGTTCTTCCATGTACTCGGCTTTTTTCATCGACTCAACCACACGCTCGGCGTCAATAGCACGACGCTCCAAATTTGAAGAGGAGGTGGCTAATTCTGGTACCACTTGGGCAAAGTGGTCTTGAACCTCTTGAGAGCTATTTTTGCTGTACTCGCGAATCATTCGGTGAACCAAAAGGTCTGGGTATCGACGGATTGGACTGGTAAAGTGAGTGTAAAACTCGGCTGCAAGCCCGTAGTGACCATGATTGTGCTCAGAATAACGAGCTTGTTGCATCGAACGAAGGAGCATCATATTGAGCACTTCAGCACCTGGCTTGTCCTCAAAATTTGCCATGAAATGCTGTAGGGCGGACTGAGTCATCTTATTAGCAGTTCCCTGCACTTTAACGCCTAAGAGACTGGCAAAGTCAATGAATTTCTGTAACTTCTCGGCTTTCGGTTCTTCGTGAACACGGTAGATAAAAGGCAGTTTTTGCTTAGCAAAATGCTCAGCAACGCATTCATTAGCTGCTAACATAAAGGATTCAATCATCCGCTCTGCTATACCACGCTGACGCACGACAATATCAACTGGCATGCCTTTATCGTTGACAATAATCTTTGCTTCTGAGGTGTCAAAATTTAGAGCTCCACGACGGATGCGCATATCTTCCAAAATCTTATGAAGTGTAGCCATGTAACGAACACTAGGCACAATCGCCTCATACTCAGCAAGTGCCTCCTCGTCCCCTGACAGTATCTCATTAACACGACTATAAGTCATGCGATAGGAGGTATTGATGACTGATTGACAAATTTGGTAGTCCACCACATGACCTTGTCTATCAATCTCCATAATCGCAGATTGAGTGAGACGATCGACATTTGGGTTAAGGGAACAAATCCCGTTTGACAAGCGCTCTGGTAACATTGGCACCACACGGTCGGTGACATAAACCGAAGTCCCACGCGCCACCGCTTCTCGGTTAAGGGCAGAGCCTTCCGTCACATAATAAGATACATCCGCAATGTGGACGCCCAACTCAAAGTTACCATTGTCCAAGAGTTTGATATGCACCGCATCATCCAAGTCCTTAGCGTCAGCGCCATCAATAGTGAAGGTCACTTCCTTGCGTAAATCCACACGTCCAATCAAATCTTTTGCTGTCGGTGCATCTGGCACCGCATTTGCCTCAGCTAAAACGTCCTCTGGAAAGTCAGAGACAATGTCCATAGACTCTAAAACTTCTAGAACGTCAATACCAACATCACCTTGATGACCAACAATGTCACGAACATTTCCGACAAAATAATCGTGACCGCGAGTCGGATACTTGTCAATATCAATCTTAATGATTTCCGTCCCATCAAGGGCAACGGGTTCTTTTTTGATGTAGATTTTTTGTTGAATTTTTTGATTTTTGGATCTGATGTAGCCAGCATATTTAGGCTTTTCATCATCCAAGATAAATTTACCAACAACGGTTTTTAAGCTACGATCAACAATGCCAACGACACGCGCCTCAGCAGCTGTGCCTTTAAGACGGTCTGCAGGCTTTTTAATGACGACCTCAACGGTATCACCATCTATGGCGTAGCCGACATCGTTGCGACCAATAAACATGTCGTCTTCGTTCTCATCGACAAAAAGGAATCCAAAGCCAGCTTTATTGGCGCGAAAAACACCTTGAATGGTGATGTCTTCCTTTTTCTCTGCCTGTTTACGGAGACTAATACTGCCGTCGTCGGAAAAGCGGAGCTCCTTTCGGCTTTCCATCTTGGAAATTTCTTTAATCAAGACAGGAAATTTCTTACTTCCTGCCATATCAAGAGCAGTGGCCAGGTCGTTAACATTTGACTTTCCCTGCTCTTTTAAATAGTTGATAATTTGTTCTTTCATAAATTCTTTCTTTTTTGATATTTGGGGAAGTATTCTTATAGCAATCGTAAAAATCGTAAAAAATGGACTGTCTTGCCAGTCCATTTTCATCTTTTTATCTTAACGGCTCGATAGTATTGCCAAAACAAGAGCATCAGCTAACCACAAAAAAACCAATACCGCTGTAAAACGTTGCATGAAGGCTTCAAAGCCACGTGGTTTTGAACGTTCAAAAAGAGCTTCAGAGCCTGAACTGTCAAAAACATTTGAACTTGGATTTTTCTGTGGTTGCATGAAAATAGCTAAGATTAGTAGGACTGATAAAATCAATAGAATGGTTAATAATGTATTATACATGAGTTTCCCCCTAGAATAGTCCTTATTAGTTTACCATAAGTTGCTTTAGGATTCAACATGTAAGGTTACTTTTCGCTCTTTCGGACAAAATTTTAAGACCTGAATTTTGTCTGGATGGTTTGCTTTGTTTTTGCTGGTCAGGTAGTTTTTACTGCCACATTCCTGACACTTTAGAGTAATTTTTACGCGCACTAGATTTCTCGACTTCTAAGATATTTTTTAAAATTGATAAGGCTCCAAATAAAGTTAAAAAAGACGATGGCCGAAGTTACGTAAAAAACCCACCTGAAGCCTAATAGAGTTGCTACGCTGGAGCCGACAAAGGGTCCGATAACTTGGCCAAAATTTGTCATCATCTGATTATAACTGAAAATAGTTGAAATGTGTTCTTTTGGGGTGATTTTTGTTAGTAGGGCATTGACAGAGGGCATAAGAGCTCCAGTTCCAAATCCAAAGAGAAAACGCAGAACACCTAACTGCACAGCATTTTCCGCCTGAGCCAAAAAGAGATAAATGATGCTGCAATAGAAAAGGCTTGCTAAAATCAGCCTATGATTGCCAATTTTATCGCCAATCCGGCCCAATCGGCCACTGGAAATCATACTGGATAGACCCATTGCTGACACGACAGCCCCAGAAATAAACATGAGATTTTCCCTTGTTCCTAGATAACGAATATAAAGGGATAAAATAGGGGAAACGGACTGCGCTGAGATTTGAATTATCATACTAGTGATAAAAAGTCCCACCAACATTTGCCTATCCTTGATCGACTTAAAAACTTCCTTGGTGGATAGCTGCTGCTCACGCGTCACGGGAACAAAGTCTTCTTCCACATAAAAGACCGTCAAAAGGGTCACGATAAAAAGCAGGGCTCCGACAAAGAGAAAGACATTGCGAATACCCATAAATTCCGCTAAAAGTCCACCAAAGATAGGGCCAACCAGACTGCCTCCAATAACACCTGTTCCCAAACTTCCTAGAGCATAACCCGACTCCGACTTAGGCGCCTGAGATGCAATAAGAGCGTTAGCATTTGGTACATAGCCTGAAAACATACCGTTTAGCAGTCTCAAAATCAAGAGCCAATAGACATTAGTAACAAAAGCTAAACCTCCCATCGTAAAAGTCATAACAAAGGCAGCCCGAATCATCATAACCTTACGACCATAACGATCAGCCAGTCGTCCCCAAATGGGAGCAAAAATTCCCGAAGCAAGAGCCGCAATAGCAACTGCCAACCCCGCATAGAACTCAACCCTGCCCTTGGGTGCCCCCAATTCTTCCACGTAGAGCGCCATAAAAGGCATTACTAGGGAATAACTAGCGCCTGTCAGGAAATTTCCTAGCCAGGCGATTTGCATATTTTTCTTCCAATCAATCGAATTGATAAAACTCACACTTTCTAACGTTTTCTAAGACCACCAAAGAGTCCTCTGACTAATTCACGTCCGATGGTTCGCATAGCTGAATTGATAAAACTATCTGTCGCTTTTTCAACCGCGGTCTTACGTGGACGGCCTTGGCTCTGTCGCTTCATTTTTTCTTGTGCCTTAGCTTCTTTTTCAGCCAATTTTTCAGCTTCTTTCTTAGCCTCTTCTTCCTGTTTGAGTTGTTCTTCTCTAAGGACTTTTTGGGCTAAAAGTTCGTGTGCTGAATCACGGTCAAGACTTTCGCGATATTTATCCTCCATAGGTGATCCTGTAATTAGAGCATTAGCTTCTAAGTTTGACAGGACATCAAAGCTCGACTTAGGTGGCAAGATGAATGCTCGTTCAACCACAGTTGGTTGTGCATCAGCGTTTAGCATGGATATCAAGGCCTCACCAACTTGAAGCTCAGTAATAGCGGTCACCACATCCAAGTCAGGGTTTTGACGAAACGTTTCAGCTGCTGTTTTGACTGCTTTGAGCTCTTTCGGGGTATAGGCACGCAAGGCATGCTGAACACGATTTCCCAACTGAGCCAAGACCGTCTCAGGAAGATCCATAGGATTTTGGGTGATGAAGAAAACTCCTACACCTTTTGAACGAATAAGACGAACAATCTGCTCAATTTTCTCTACAAAAACCTTTGGAGCGTCCTTAAAGAGCAGGTGCGCCTCATCAAAAAAGAAGACAAATTTTGGCTTATCGAGGTCACCTACTTCTGGCAAGCTCTCATAAAGTTCAGATAAGAGCCACAGTAAAAAAGTCGCATAGAGAGTTGGAGCTTGAAATAGTTTAGTGGCATTGAGGATGTTGATCATGCCCTGTCCCTTTTCATCCGTCACCATAAAATCGCTAAGTTCCAGCGCTGGTTCGCCAAAGAAAAGTTCGCCCCCTTCTTGCTCCAAGACTAATAGGCTGCGCTGAATGGCTGCAACCGACTGTTTTGCAATATTTCCGTAGGTCATCGAATACTCGCTAGCATGCTCTGCTATTTCCCGCAAGAGAGACTGCAAATCCTTCAAATCAATGAGAAGCCAGCCCTTTTCATCCGCTATCTTAAAAGCGATATTGAGAATGCCGGACTGGGTGTCGTTGAGTCCTAAAAGACGTGACAAAAGGAGGGGACCCATCTCCGAAATGGTGGCACGGATAGGGTGTCCAGCTTCGCCAAAAATATCCCAGAGTCGAACGGGAAAGGCTTGAGGCTCGTAATCAGTAATGCCAAGTTTTTCAAGACGAGCGCCCAATTTTTCAGTGACTACCCCTTCTTTAGCAAGATTTGATAAATCTCCTTTGATGTCGGCCAAAAAAACCGGAACGCCGGCTAGGCTGAGCTGCTCAGCAATGACTTTCAAAGTGACTGTCTTACCTGTTCCTGTAGCTCCTGCAATCAGACCATGGCGATTGAGCATGGGCAGTTGGAAAGCAAGGTCAGCATGTTGATTTTTAGCGATAGTGACTGTGGACATATAATCTCCTTTGGCTGTCATTTTTCAGTACTTATTTTAGTAGCAAGCTTGGTATAAATGGAATTTTAGTGACCTGTGGTCTTTGTCTTTTCGTCTGATATTATATCATATTTTTTAATTTTACTTATCACAAAAATCACCCTACCATGCTGGTAGGGTGACGATCATAGAGATGTGGTCTGTCTCAATGTCTTCACATAAAGCATAAGCTCGTGTATGCTCTTGAATAGGCTCTGGAATGTATGGATGGTCGCTCCTATATGAGTCTCAACATTTCCTAATTTCTACTGACATAATTTAACCTCATCTATCATAAAAAGAATCTGATGAAGGGCTTTTTCAATTTCGGAAAGCTATCCCAACTTTCAGTGACAAGTTTATAGTTGGTTATCCCTTTTATAACCCTTTGCCACCGATTTTTGCCCTAATCGTATAAAGCCGTGCGCCATAGTCAGGCATGAGTCGTGTTTGGTCGCTAAAACCAGTGGCGGTAAAGTTTTGTTTGAGTGTCACTCCTGCTTCTGCCAGTAAATCGCCATAAACTTGATAACTTTCTTGCTCAAGTGCCATGCGGTAGTAGTCTGCCATGATATGGACAGCTAGTCCTTGGTGATTGAGTTTGACGGGTAGCGAGGTATTGATCAGAGAGCCGAATTGGCGGATATCCAGACTTTCTTGCCGGTTTTGAAAGTCATAGACTTGATCTGGATTTAGATAAGGTACTTGAACAGGGAGATTTTCTTGATTCGGCTGAAAGCGACCGATAGCATCCAAGAGAATGGCCTGCTCTTTCTGCTCATCAGTGACCAACCAGCGGCACTGCTCTGCTTTTTCAAAGGGGGATACAAGACGGTAAAAATGACCGAATTGGAGTAAGTGGCGATTTTCCTTGTAAAAGGCAATCTGCTTTTGGAGGATTTTGCAATCTGCTTGAGAGAGCTTAGTCAGGTCCAGCTCATAGCCTAGAATCCCAAAACTAGCCACATCAAAGCGAGAATCTAGCGGACTACTACGTAGGGTCTGATGATTGGGAACATCCGAAACGTGGCAACTCATGACCGTCTGAGGATAACCGTAAGAGGTGCCTGTCTGAATCTTCATCCGCTCATATACGTCTGTATTATCACTGGTCCAGATTTGTGGAAAATAGCAGAGCATTCCCAAATCAAAGCGGTTACCGCCGTTTGAACAGCCTTCAAAAAGAATATCTGGATGTTTGCTCATAACGGCATTTAAAACACGGTAAAGTCCAAGCATCCAACGGTGATGGCACTCGGATTGGTGGACAATGGCAGAGCTATAGACATCTGATAGGTGTCGATTCATATCCCATTTAACGTAGGAAATTTGGCTACTGCTCAGCAGCTTGTCCAGTTGCCCTATAATGTAATCTTGCACATCCAGGCGACAGAAATCAAGAACCAGTTGATTGCGTCCAAGAGAGGGAGTGACCTCTGGGGATGATAGTACCCAGTCAGGATGTTCATCATAAAGTTTACTCTTGAAACTGACCATTTCTGGTTCGACCCAGATACCAAAATCAAGACCTAATTTCTTAATTTTATTAGCCAGACCATCGAGTCCTGAAGGAAGCTTCTTGAGATTGACATGGTAATCACCCAAACCTTCCGTATCCGAATTTCTTTGACCAAACCAGCCGTCATCAAGAACAAAGAGTTCAATGCCGACTTTTTTGGCAGCCTTAGCTAGCGTCAGTAGTTTTCTTTCATTGAAATCAAAGTAGGTGGCTTCCCAGTTATTGAGCAGAACTGGGCGTTCTTTTTTTGCCCAAAACTTAGGAATAATGTGATTTTTGACAAACTGATGGCAGTTTTGACTGAGACCATTCTTCCCAGATGTTGAAAAGGTTAGTAGGGCTTCTGGCGTTTCAAAGCTTTGACCAGTTTCCAAATGCCAAGCAAAATCATCAGGTTGGATACCCGCCATGACGCGTAGCTTTTGATAAGGACCTACTTCAACCTGTCCCAAGTGATTGCCCGAGTACAGGAGGTTAAAGCCATACACCTTGCCTTGCTCCTCGGTCGCACTCGGAGGATACATCATAAAAAAGGGATTGCAATAATGAGATGATTCCCCTGTTCGGCTACCGAACGCATAGGTTCCGACCTGCAAATCGCAAACCACTTCGTGACGTTCACGCGCCCAGGCTCCTGAAAAGGTGCTGAGCTGATAACCAGTATTTGGCAAATCCAGCTGATATGACAGAGCACGGTTGATGATTAGAGTGTCTGCTCCGCCATTTTTCAAAATCATCTTACGTGCAATTGTATCGCTGTCTGGAAAAATGCTATAAATCAACTCAAGCTTAATGCCCGCAGTTCCTTCATAGGTCATGACCAGGTGCTGCTTGGCGCCATGAGCAAAGGGTAAAATTTCAGAAGAATGACTGTCCTCAAAAATCTCAGCCGAAATAAAGTCCCAATCACAGACCTTACTGCCATTTGGCAAGGTCACATCTAGTGCCGTCCGACGATAGTCCCCCTTATGTAGAGGGGATAAATCTAATGCAAGATGGAGCAAGGAGTCCTTGTTCATCTCTTCTTTATAAACCACATCCGTCCCGTAACCCGAATCAATTTTCGCCATCAGAGCCAGCCGATCGGGACGTATTTTGGAACCGTAATGAAGAGTCTCCCAAAGATTACCACGCCTCCCCAGATAATAGCCTGTCTGGTTTGTCTCAATCAGGATAAGGTCCTCACGAATCTCAATCATGATTGCTCACCACCTGACGTCTAACTGCTAATTCTTCAGCGATGCGCTTGGTTTCAGCTTCGGTTAATCTGTATTTTTTGATGAAATAGCCCAGCGACACGACAAAGCCTAAGATTGGAACAACTGTCATCAGAACCCGCAAACCCAATAAGGTTTCAGGGGCTTGCTGTGCGCTATTGACATCAAGTCCTATCAGGTCAATCCCAATACCAGAAATCAATACGCTGATAGCGCTAGCCAATTTAACCACAAAAGTCTGCATAGAAAAGATGATACTCTCATTGCGCTGACCCGTTTTCCATTCACCATAATCAACGGTATCCGCAAGAAAAATAGTCGTCAACACGGTCACTAAACCAAAACCAATATAGATGATAAAAGCAGAAAGGCCCAGATATATGATAGAGGTTTGGTTGAGGGTTGCCAAGGCAAAGAGCATAACATAACCCAAGATGGTGAGACCGATACCGCCAATTAGAACCTGCTTAGTTGACTAACGCTTACGCAGAACTGGAAAACTCATCATACTCAACATTTGCCCAATACCACCAATAATGCCAAAGAGACCAAAAATCTCACTGTTTCCAATATCGTATTTGAAGAAGTAGAGTGCTAGCTGAGTTGTCAGGTAAATCGAAGAGTTAAACAGGATAATACTAAGCACAACCAGAATAGCTTGGTCGTTTGAAAGCAATGCTTTTAACATCTCTTTCAAGGTCGGAGTCTCCCCCTGAATAGCCTTACTCTCCTTGATACCCGTAACGCAAATGGTCTCAAAAACGACAAAAATCAAGGCAATCATAGCAGCTAATATGGCAAACCCTTGGCGTTCGCTCTTGCCCAGATGCGTAACCAAAAGCATGGTCAAAGCCGTCGGAATAGCAAAGCCAATGCTTGCGCTAGTGCGTCCAACCACCGTCAAATTTTCCCGCTCTGAACCTGGTTCAGTTAGGGCTGGAATCATGCTCCAAAAGGGAATATCCATCATGGTGTAAGAAACACCCCAGAGTACATAGGCTAAGCTAGCGTAAATCAGCATGGAGGTCCCTGATAGAGATTCTGGCATGGCAAACATACCGTAGAGAATCAGAGCATTAAGCAAAGTACCTGAAAAAATCCAAGGTCTGAACTTCCCAAATTTGGTATTGGTCTTTTCAACGATGACTCCCATAATAGGGTCATTAAAAGCATCAAATACGCGCGCTAACATCATCATGATACCGGTAAATGTCCCACTAATGCCTAAAATCGTATTGTAATAATAGAGAATAAAACCTGAGACCAGAGCATAAACCATGTCCTTTCCCAGAGCGCCAATTCCAAAAGCTAATTTTTTATTCATTTTCTTTACCACCTTCACATGTAAAGTTTATTTGAACATCTTCTGCCCCTGCCATGCTGATTGTCAGTTGAGCCGACCCTTTTTGACCGATTGTTTTGATATAGGTGCCGGCCATACCACCGACAAGAGGAGCATGCTCTGGACCAATTAAGTCTGCTTGACCGTCGAGCTTGAAGGTCAGGCTACGGTTGAGATAAGGCAAAGTATTGCCGTTTTGGTCGATTGCGCGGATACGGATGGTCGCCATATCCCAAGTGTCTTCCTCGCACAGGTCCACATGGTCTACTTTGACCTCAAGCGACACCTTTTGGACAGGTTCTTTGATTGTTTCTGCCACTTTTTCCCCATCTTTCCAAGCTTCAAAACGCCATTGAGTCGCCTTTTCTCCCCAACTAGCTACGTACTTCCCAAACCAGCGCTCTGCTTTTTCCCGAGTGACCCCATAAAAAGCGATGAGTTGTGCCATCGTCGGATAGAGAGACAAAGGCAGAGCTTCTGGACCGTACTTAGCAATGGCCAGTAGGCATTTTTTCACCTTTTCAGAAACCTTCGGCGAAAGATTTTCCTCTTCCACCAATAAATCCCCGATGATATCATCAATCAGAACCGGCGCTTTTCCCAGAGCTGAGTAAGCCTTATCTGCCACATAGGACTTGACGAATTTTTGATTTTTATAGAGCCTGATTTCATCAGCATTGGTAAAGGCGTAAATATCCCCCAAGAAGCCCGCTGGGTGTTCACCAATGTCCATGGATGAACTGATAGCAAGCACGGGTTTTTCGCACCCCTGAGCTGCATAGACACTAGCAGCTAGCTTGTGATTGCGGTACATGTCCAAAACCCCGTGGTGACAAATACGGTCGCCACTGCCAAAATCCTGATGAGTATGGTAGTCAAAAAGACACCAACCAAAACTTCCAGCAATATCATCTTCATCTGCCACATCGTTTAAAACTCTGGCATGGCGCAAAGCTTGTTCCAGACGTTTTCTCTCCCAATCATAAGACTTGGTCGGAAACATGTGTCCGTTGTACTCCGAAATTAGGTAACCCTTTTGCGGATTGGATGTGACCTTATCTTTTGCTTCACACCCCTTATTACTTCCATTATGGAAGAAGTCATTATAGGTGTAAACATCTTCTAGCAAGTGACTCCTTTTAAAGTTGCGGACTCCGCCTGTTGGACGACTTGGGTCCAAAGCATGCGCAAGGGCATTGGTTTCTCTGTAAAAGTTGTCATCGTCAGGACTTTCATTGATTCGGACACCCCAGAGGAAGATGCTCGGGTGATTGCGATACTGCTCTACCATCTCACGCACTTTTTGCAGGGCAACCTTTTTCCACTCCTCATCTCCAATATATTGCCAGCCCGGCATTTCTGTGAAGACCAGTAAGCCAATCTCATCACATCGATTCAAGAAATCATGGCTCTGCGGATAATGGCTAGTCCGAACCGCATTGCACCCTAGCTCAAACTTGAGAATGTCTGCATCCAACACCTGACCTGCTTTTGGAACCGCATAACCCATATAGGGCCAAGACTGATGGCGATTCAAACCACGCAATTTGATTTTTTCACCATTAAGAAAAAAGCCGTCAGACGTAAAAGCAAGACTCCTAAAACCAAATCTCACTGTATGTTCATCAAGCTTCTGATGATCTTTCATCAACTCTAAATGGAGTTGGTAAAGAGTCGGATTTTCCAAGGTCCAAAGTTCAACTTCTGGTAGCTCCAAAGTAAGTTCAGCCACAAAAGGACGCTTGTCAATAACCGCCACTAGGTTATCTGACCCATCACCTATCCAACCTTGAATTTCAGCGTCATCAGCCTCTCGCCCCTTGAGCTGAAGGTGAAGTTTCTTATCGCCAGTCGCATTGACAAAAACATCTTCAAAATAAGACCTTTCCTTAATAGCCAAAGTCACCCCACGGTAAAGTCCCCCGTACGTGAGGTAGTCAACCGCCTTGCCAAAGGGTGGGACATTGACCGTCTCACGGCTATCCAGTTTGACCAGCAGACTATTTTTTTGCCCCAATCGCAGAGCAGGAGACAGGTCAACTGTAAAGGCCGTATAACCGTTGGCATGTTTGGCTAGAAATTGTCCGTTGAGATAGACCTCGGCCACATGAGCTGCGGCTCCAAAAGTCAGCAAAATTTCTTTACCCGTCCAGTCTAAAGGTGCCTCAATCAAGCGCCAATAACAAGATAGCATCTGATAATCCAGTTCATTGCAGTAATTACTAGGTAATTCTTTGACAGTATGAGGAAGCCTCACCTGAGTAAAATGATTCTCTTCCAAAAGCTGAACTAGAGCTTCATCGGTCAAGTCAGTCCCTTTCCAGCTCAACCAATTCTCATCAAACTGCTCTGAAAAATACCAGCCATCATTATATGCTTTAGCCATTTTCTCCTCCTTGCATAGCTTTTTTGCCATTTGTAATTCCATATAAAATAATATCCATCATACCCTCCAAAGCCTCTACATAAGCAATTCCATGCTGGCTCAGAATATCAGAGGTCAGGAAATGCTCGATACTAGCCTCAATCATAGCCTTGAGAAGTATAAGGTTTGTTTCCCTTATCACTCCGAGCTGAACAGCTTCTTGGTAGAGGGCCAAGGTGCTCTCCCAGTCTGATTCCAAAGCTTCCTGCACTTGATGGTAGATTTTGGGATACTTATCAGCCAGCTCACTCATCCGTTGCCAATTCAACGTTTTATAAGAATCAGGTAAGACAATCGTCAAAGCTTTAATTTTTTGAAGAGTATCTAGGGAATCGTCGTCCAAAATCTTTTTTTCAGCTTCCTTAATGGTCGCAAAACTATTGTCAACAACCTCTGTCAGCAAAGCCTCCTTGCTCTCAAACAGCTGGTAGAGGGTTTTCTTACTCATTCCCAGCTGTTTGGCCAATTCACTCATAGTAAACTTCAGGCCCCTCTCAGACATAATCAGCAAGGTTTGCTCCAAACATTGTTTTTTTAGCTCCATAATCCCTCTCCTTGATATCAGGAAACCCATTTTTAACTTCGGGTTTCCAATTCGACCTTAGTTTACCATTTTTTGATAGCGTTTTCAAGATATTTTATAAAAAAAGACAAACTCCAAAATAGAAGTTTGCCTCACTATGCTCTTAATCTAAAGGTTTTGGGGGCAAAGCGGAGCACCGCCAGAAAGCCTATCAGGATAAAGAGAAAAAGTCCTATCAAGATTCCAATTACGCCTGCTACAGAAATGTGTTTTGCCAGACGGAAGATTTGAAAGCCCCCGTAACCGACAACACCCGCCATAATATTATAAAGTTTACTCTTAGACTTCATACCATCGTTAAAAGGCTGCAAAAGGAAGTAGAAATAGAGAAAATACAAACTGAAAAATGTCACCGACAAAATCTGTCCTAAAACAATCATGAAAAGGCCTGCTATTTTCCAATCAAAAAAAGACACATAAAGAAGACTATAAATGAGGTTAAGGAGCAAAAAAATCGGAGCATTGTGTTGCAGGGAGCGCTTAAAACGCTCCTTCAAAGTAGCTAAGATCACGTCTCGCCTGCGGTAATAATGGTACTTGAGTAGGGGCCGATCCAAATGGTAAAAGCAGAATTTCATATAAGTCTCGCCCACATAAAGCAGGTAACCCACCATGACCGTCACAAACAAGCTCTGCCAAAAAACCTTGTCATCACTGATAAGAGGTTGTCTGTTACCAGAAAAGTATCTAATTCCCAATATCACTGCACCAATACCAGTAATAATAAGCAAACGCCACCTAATTTCTTTATTCAAATGCCTGCCCAGACGCTTGGTAAAAATGGCATTCAGGTAGGCAACCCCCTCCAAATTTCCAGATATCACCGTCTGATCATCAACATCAAAATCTTTCTCCTTGACCTCAACTGCTACTGTCTCAATATTATCTAAGGCCGTCGCTGCTTCTTTTAGAGCACCATGGGTTAAGAGGCTACGTACCAAAACATCTAACTTAGACTGTTTTTGTAAATACCGATAGGCTAGAAGCCAAATAACAAGACCCGCAAAACCCACTGGTAGGCTCATAACCAACTGAGGAGAAAAAGCTTCTCCAAGAAACACCAAGGCTGTACCAATCGCAAAAGCAGGGAAGAAGGCGATAATTCCCACTCTATTAAGGAACTTCTCGGTCCTATCTCTATCCCTAAAATATAGTGGTAGGCTCAGCATTTTTATCCCAAGACGCAAACCAGCCAGAAAAAGAGCAAAGGCCAGTCCCCACCAAAAAGGACGGGAGATGAAAACAAAGTAAAGACCAAAAACAAGTCCTTTAGCCAGCAAACCACGGGCAAAATCCAAGGCCTCCTTCGCAAGCAGATAGTCCTTAGGTGAAATCCTAAAAATGCGCACTGCTTGACTGGCCTCAATATCCGACTTGTCGATGACCTTCATGTGAAAAATCGTAGCAAGTAGCACCGAAAAAGTAAACATAAGGGTCAATGACAGGTGGTTCGCTGATGCTTCTTTTAGAGCGAAATACTCAGGCAAGATTTTATGCAAGACAAAGCCAGCACCAGCACAAAAAAGGACATAAAAGATTGTTCCTCCAAAAACATAAAACGGCAGGTAGAACCCTTTGAGGACCAGCATGATGATTTTAACCTCATCAGCCCGATACCAACGATTAGGAATTTTCTTACCCAAAAGAGGAATTTTTTGCAGAAAATGAACAAAGGAATTGTATTTTTTTGCATTTTCCACTTGCAAAAGCACCCGAATAATCCGATTAAGATTCATGATGACCTCCCTGAAGAGCTTCCAGAACCTTATCCTCGAACTGCTCATGCTTTCTATCAATATCAAGCGCCGTCAAAACACCATTTTCTAGCACTGCTACTTGATCGCACAAATCTTCAGCCAAGGCCATGATGTGAGTGGACAAAATCAAAATATGCTGATCCTTTAGAGCCATCAAAAAGCGCTTAATAGCAATACTTGAAACCACATCTACCGCCGTCAGAGGTTCATCCAAGAGAATAACTTTGGGTTTTGAGATAAAAATGCAGAGCAGAGACAACTTACTCTTCATCCCATCAGAATAGCCCTTAATAATCCGATGCCTGTCCTCCTGGCTAATCTCCATAAAATCCAAATAATCATCCACAGACTTATCTGCTGTCACAAGATGTAAATCCATGTAAAACTTAATAAATTCATAGCCAGTTAAAAATTCAGGTAAGTAATTCTCCGAGAAGACCATACCAATGTCTTCACTCGTTAGCTCACGCTCTACTCCATTTTCACATAAGAAAATCTCTCCAGTATCTGCGGGAAATTCACCATATAAGATGTTAAACAGCGTCGTTTTACCAGCTCCATTTCGCCCTAGTAGTCCCGTAATCTGACCTGATGAAAAGGTATAAGAGGCACCACGTAGGACTTCCTTCTCCTGAAAGTTCTTTTGAATATCACGCAAAATCAATTCCATAAAATCACCTCAGATAACGTTTTCTTCATTGTATCAGAATTAGCATACAAAAACAAGGCTGAGCATCTCAGTCTTGTTCCATTTCTATCACCAATTGTTTAATCTGAGATTTGAGCGTTTCGAGGTCTCCTGTGTTTTCAAGTACCAAATCAGCTAAAGCTCTCTTTTCCTCCAGAGGCATTTGTCGGGAAATGCGGAGCTGAGCTTCTTCTTTAGTTAATTGATTACGTGCCATCAGCCGCTGAATCTGTGTCTCCCTATCCACATAAATCAGCCAAACCTGATTGCACCAGTCTTCGTAACCCAGCTCGTAAAGTAACGGAAGGTCCAGAAAAACAAGCTCATTGTCCTGCAAAGCTCGATCGCGACGTTTTGCTAACTCTTTTCTGATAATAGGATTTTGAAGATTAGCTGACTTGGCAAGCTTTTCATTTGAGCCAAAAAGCAGAGCTGCCAGTTTTTTTCTGTCCAACTCCCCATCTGCCTGTAAAATCTCTGTCCCCAACCAGCCTACTAAAGCCTGGTAAAGAGCTCCGCCTTTTTTCTGTAAATCGTGAACAACCTCATCGGCATCAATAACGATCTGTCCCAGTTCACGCAGGTAACTTGACACCGTCGATTTTCCCGAGGCAATACCACCCGTAATACCAATTATTTTAGTCATCTTCTTTGACAGCCTGGACAAAAATGCGTCCCGCGTCCTCCTACTTTGATTTTCTGAATTTCTGCTCCACAACGCGGACAAGGCTCACCTGTTCTACCATAAACCTGCAAGTATTCCTGCATGGTTCCATCTTCACCCAGAGCATTTTTATAAGTACGGATAGTCGAGCCCCCTTTGTCAATTCCCAGCTGCAAAATACGGATGGTCTCGTCGTGCAGTCGCTTAATTTCAGCTTTTTTGAGACTGTCAGCCAATCGTTCCGGATAGACCTTGGCTGCCCAAAGCACCTCGTCCACATAGATATTACCCAGACCAGCAACAAGCCTTTGCTCTAAGAGCAGCGGTTTGATTGGCTTATGAGAAGACAAGACAGCTCGCTCAAAAGGCGCCAGTTTAAAGTCTTTTTTGCTTGGCTCAGGTCCTATTTTCTTTTTGATAAAATAAGCCTCTTCTTCTGATTTTGCCAGCAGTTCAAAGGTTCCAAACTTACGGACATCCTGATAAACCAAGGTCGAGCCATCAACTAAGTGAAAGAAGAGATGAAAGTGCTTATTGTCAGGCACTTGTTCAGGAAAGAGCAGATACTTGCCTTCCATTCGCAAATGAGAAATCAGCACTTGAGCGCCTAAATCAAAAATCAAATATTTCCCACGACGACGCATGGCTTTAATTTCCTGTCCTAAAAGATCAAGCTTGAAGATTTCCAAGTCCGTCTTAACCATCTTGGGCACACGTACCTCAACAGCGACAATCGTTTTACCGACAACTAGCCGTTCTAAGCCGCGCCTGACTGTTTCAACTTCTGGTAATTCAGGCATAATTTCTCCTTCCCGTTTTTATCAAGAAAGCTGAGCCACAGCCCAGCCTTTAATGCCCCATGGCAAAGCTATTTGTAAAATACTCTTCTAACATGAGACGATGCTTATCTGACACACTTTCCAGCTCTGCTATTTCTTCTTTAGAGAAAAAACGTAGACGAAGGGTTTCCTCATTGTGAAAATCAGAAATATCAAAGTCCTCCAGTGCCTTGAACTCATATATCATGACAATAGTCTGCACCTTGTCGCCATTGGGATAGATTTCCTCAAAATTGCTGTAAACATTGAGAAAACGCACCGCTTCCACCTGGATACCCGTTTCTTCAAAGAATTCACGCTTGGCTGTGTCAAGTGTTGACTCACCCAGCTCCATGGAACCGCCTGGAATGGCCCAGGTCTTTTTATCACCGCGTAGCTGCAGGAGCACACGCCCCTCATCATCTGACAAAATACCACCCGCAAAAGTCAACAAAACCTTATCATGCCCGACTTTTGAGCGGATGTAGGAAATGTAGTCTTGGTTCATTTGATTTCTCCCAAAATTCCTTTACAACGTTCTTGGAACGCTTGATACATAGGATCGTTGTGCAATAAGTCAGCAAACATATCCTGAAAAAGTTGATATTTGTATTGCAAATAACTGTGTGTGTTAAAATCGTTCACATAATTCACAAAAGGTAAATTGCAGTACAAATCTGCTGTCTTAATCAGCGCATCAGATTTTCCAAAAGTTCTAATGCGGTTGAAGTGCTCTTGAGTTTGCTCTCTTTTATCCTCAATCTTTGGATCAAAAGAGAGCGCTGACACCAAATCCGATATTTCCTTTCCAAAACCAGCTTCAATCTCTTTTTTGGTCACATCACTATCTTCTATCAAATCATGTAAAACTGCAGCAATAACTATGTTTCTAGAATAGTTTAACTCATAAAGTGTTGTTGCTACCATAATACTGTGCGTGACAACTGGCTTCGGATTATGTCCAGATTTTGACATATTTTCTGCCAGAAAAATAAACGCCTTGTCCATCTCCCTCTCAAGATTGATGTCATGATGTTGGTACATGAACTCCTCCGATTAAATGAATTCTTAATACTCCTTCTCATTATATCCAAAGTCAGCAAGGTCCAGTTTCTTATCACGCCAGTTTTTCTTGACCTTAACCCAAGTTTCGAGGAAGACCTTGTCCCCTAGCATGATTTCGATATCGCGGCGAGCCATCTTGCCGATTTTCTTGAGCATAACTCCTTGCTTGCCAATGATGATGCCTTTTTGGCTGTCACGTTCCACCATGATCGTTGCTCGGATATGGACCTTATCAGTCTCTTCATCGCGTTTCATGGACTCAATCACCACCGCCACGGAGTGCGGTACTTCTTGTTCAGTTAGTTTCAAAATCTTCTCACGAATCATTTCTGACACTAAGAAACGTTCTGGATGATCAGTAATTTGATCTTCTGGGAAATATTGGAAGCCTTCTTCTAGATTATCCTTGAGAATGGTCATCAGAGTTTCAACATTGTTACCTTGCAGTGCTGAGATTGGAACAACTTCCTTGAAATCCATCTGGCTACGGAAATCATCAATCTGCTCCAACAACTGGTCTGGATGCACCTTATCAATCTTGTTGATAACCAGAATAACTGGAATTTTAGCAGCCTTGAGGCGTTCCATAATCATATCGTCGCCTTTACCGCGTTTTTCATCGGCAGGTACCATAAAAAGCACTGTCTCAACTTCACGCAAAGTTGAATAGGCAGACTCTACCATAAAATCACCCAGAGCCGTCTTAGGCTTGTGGATGCCCGGGGTGTCAATAAAGACGATTTGCTCGGTCTCCGTCGTGTAAATGCCCATGATTTTATTGCGTGTCGTCTGCGCCTTGTCAGACATAATAGCAATTTTTTGTCCCATGACGTGATTTAAAAAAGTCGATTTCCCAACATTAGGACGACCTAGAATGGCTACAAAACCAGATTTGAATGTCATCATTATCTCTTTTCTCTTTGTTTTTTTCTATTATAGCATACTTTGGAAAATGGCGGAGCTACTTACCATTACAGTAGACAAAAACGACCTTACGGTCGTTTCAGACTTGTCTCATTTAATCGATACCAATCTCCGCACGTACAACGTCGGCAATAGTATCAACATAATAATCCACTTCTTCATGCGTTGGGGCTTCAGCCATGACACGCAAGAGAGGTTCCGTTCCAGAAGGACGAACCAAGATACGACCATTTCCTGCCATCTCCTGCTCCATTTTCTCAATAATGGCCGCAATAGCAGGAACTTCCATAGCCTTGTCCTTCATGCTATTTTCTACACGGATATTAACCAACTTTTGTGGGTAAATCGTCACTTCCGCTGCCAATTCAGACAACTTTTTACCCGTTTCCTGCATGACCTTGGTCAACTGAATAGCGGTCAACTGACCATCACCAGTGGTGTTGTAGTCCATGATAATGACATGCCCTGACTGTTCACCACCAAGATTGTAGCCAGATTTACGCATTTCTTCAACCACATAGCGGTCTCCAACTGCCGTAACAGCCTTATTGATATTTTCCCGATCGAGTGCCTTGTGGAAACCAAGGTTAGACATAACTGTCGTTACAATGGTATTGTGCGCCAGACGCCCCTTTTCAGACATGTACTTACCAATGATGTACATAATCTTGTCACCATCAACGATGTCTCCATTTTCATCAACTGCAATCAGGCGATCGCTATCCCCATCAAAAGCAAGTCCAATAGCAGAGCCACTTTCTTTAACCACTTCCTGAAGTTGTTCAGGATGGGTGGAACCTACACCGTCATTAATGTTCAGACCATCTGGATTGTCACCGATAACTGTAATTTCAGCCCCAAGGTCTAGAAAGATATTTCGAGCAGAAGCCGCTGCTGCACCGTTTGCCGTGTCTAGAGCCACTTTCATTCCATCCAAAGAAAGGCCTGTGGACACCATAAATTTTTCATATTTACGAAGACCTTCTGGATAATCCACCAACCTTCCCAAACCTTCAGCTGATGGTCTAGGAAGGCTATCTTCAGCCGCATCAAGTAGTTCTTCGATTTCCGCCTCTTGGTCATCCGCCAATTTAAAGCCATCACCACCGAAGAACTTAATCCCGTTATCCAAAGCTGGATTGTGGCTGGCTGAAATCATCACTCCAGCGCTAGCATTTTCCGTCCGAACCAAATAAGAAACACCCGGTGTCGCAAGAACGCCCAATTTGTAGACCTCAATTCCTACTGAGAGAAGCCCCGAAATCAGTGCTGCTTCAAGCATTTCACCAGAAATACGTGTGTCTCGTGCTACGAAAACTTTAGGACGACCAGTCTCATGCTGGCTGAGAACATAACCTCCAAAACGACCCAGTTTAAAAGCCAGTTCTGGTGTCAATTCAACATTAGCTTCACCACGGACACCGTCTGTCCCAAAATATTTACCCATTTTAAAGTTCTTAAAGGCTTTTAACAGGCGCTCCAAAATAGTATACAGACCATCGATACTTGCATCTGGAAAATGGTCATCTTTTTTGGAGTAGCCGTCATACGAGTCCATATTCAATAAACTCGAAGCCTACCCTTTCCTTTTTCTTTTTTTATTTTTAATATCCAGTACTAGACTATAGTCTATATGTTCTACATGTCAGTGAGATGACAAATCTATTTTTTCTTAACGACAGTAAATGTCACATCGACAACATCAGGTGTCACGGTGACATTGTCAGCGGAGAGAGGAATAGAGCGAACCATTGTCTCCTCAATGGCTGAAATATCAATTGGAATCACAATCTCATTGATAGCATCAAGGGCTTCTTGACTGCCTTGGATAACTGCCTGATCAACGGACAAACTATACTTGATGTCTGAAACCCCACTTGGCATATCACCTTTGTATTCAATCTTTATAGGAACCGCCTTAGTCAAAGCATTAACCTCTACATGCAGCTTTGCCTTGGCTGGCTCAATCACTGCTGGAAGAATCATCCCACTTGCTGAAACTGCCTGAAGAGTCACGTTGTCATCATAATTTCCACTAAGCCGCATACTGTCAGGTAAGGTTGCCACAACATGATCAATCTGACCAATCGTTGTCTCATCGCTGGTTACTTTCGCCTTTGAAATAGCCAATTCATAGGACTTTAAAGCATACCCCTCCGCAATCTGGTCATCCCCTAGCTCCACTTTAACTGGGAAAGTCTCAGTTTTCTTATTACCAATGGTCACAGACATGCTGACAGGAGAGACCGTCGCGGTCACATCATCTGGTAAGTTTTTGACCTGTAAGGTGACCTTGCTAGTACCCTCATCAAGATTTGTTAAATCAGCAACAACCTTAAATTTCCTAGTTGAACTATTGATTTCAGAGTCTAATTTCAAACGGTTTGTTGAGGTCAAATAGACTTCCGTCTCATAAGAATAGCCTGAAATAAAATATTTATCGCTATCATACTTGATATCAATGGGAATGTTTTCCAACGTATGGCTGTAAGTCTCTGTTGTTTGATTGATTTGAGTTTGGGTGCCATTATAGTTGCTAACTGTGGCTGTAAAAAAGAGCAAGAGAGCAAACAGCAGGGAGACTAGGCCGATACCCGAATTTTTTGTAAAAAGCCGTTTTCTCATACCTTTTTACCTCCAAACCAGCGTTGCCAGAGAGTTTCTTGGACTTCTTCGGTAATCAAAAGCTGACGCAACAATTTTTCAAAATCCTCAGTCGTCATGTCATGGATAAAATTGTCCTTATAGGCTACCGAAACAGCCCCAGTCTCCTCAGAAACAATGACAGTTACGGCATCAGAATGCTCCGACAAACCGATTGCAGCCCTGTGCCGTGTCCCAAACTCCTTAGAAATAGCCTGAGATTCTGATAGTGGCAAGTAGGAACAGGCCGTCGCCACCTTATTCCCCTCAATAATAACTGCCCCATCATGAAGTGGCGTATTGGGAATAAAAATGTTAATAAGAAGCTGGCTAGAAATATCCGCATCCAGAGAAATTCCGGTCATCTTGTATTCTCGCAAGGTTTGAGTTCGCTCAATAGACATGAGAGCTCCAATCTTACGTGGGCTCATGTAAGCTACCGATTTAACTAGAGCATCAATAACCTTTTCTTCATCCCTGATACCCTGAGTGCCAATAAAAACATTTGGCGCACGTCCAAAGCGTTCCAAGCCCGCTCGAATTTCAGGAGCAAAGATGACAACGCAGGCAATAATTCCGTAGGTAATGACTTGATTCATCAGATAAGAAATGGTCGCGAAGCCCAGCCATTCTGCCACAAACTTGGTCAGAACAAAAAAGACAGTCCCTTGAATCAGGGTCATGACCTTGGTTCCAGCCAGAGCTTTGATAGAACGGTAGATTAGATAGGCGACAATAATAATATCCAGAAGATTAATTGCCAAAACCCAAGGACTAGAAATCAAAGATGCCCAGTAAGTGGCATCAATATGTGATAATAATTTCATAATCAGTCACTTGTTCTTTCAAAAATTCCATTCCATTATATCATATTTCAAACCATTTTTCCTTAACTCTATCCAGCTTTTATGGTAAAATATGCTCATGACATTAAAAACAACTCTTGGGATTTTAGCTGGAAAAAGTAGCCACTTTATCCTTTCAAAACTAGGACGTGGCTCGACACTTCCAGGTAAAATCGCCCTTAAATTCGACAAAGACATTTTAGACACGTTGGCACAAGACTATGAGATTGTTGTCGTAACGGGAACAAATGGTAAAACTCTAACAACCGCTTTGACCGTTGGTATCCTCAAAGAAGCCTTTGGGCAAATCGTGACAAATCCAAGCGGTGCCAATATGATTACCGGGATTACATCAACTTTCCTGACCGCTAAAAAAGCCAAATCTGGTAAGAAAATCGCGGTGCTAGAAATTGATGAGGCTAGTCTGCCAAAAATTACGGAATATATCACGCCTAGCCTGTTCGTTTTCACGAATATTTTCCGTGATCAGATGGATCGCTACGGCGAGATTTACACTACATACCAAATGATTTTGGATGGTGCTGCTAAGGCTCCTTCTGCCACCATTTTGGCTAACGGCGACAGCCCCCTTTTTAACTCGAAAAAAGTGGTTAATCCCATGCAATTTTATGGCTTTGACACAGAAAAAACTGCGCCAGCTTTACCCCACTACAATACAGAAGGTATCGTCTGTCCAAACTGTGAAGGTATCCTCCAGTATAAGCTCAATACCTATGCTAACCTTGGAGACTACATCTGCCTGACTTGTGGTTTCCACCGTCCTGAACTGGACTACAAGCTGACTGAGCTCAAGAAAATCACCAATACCACTTCTGACTTTGTCATTGATGGGCAAGAATACAAGATTAATGTAGGCGGACTTTACAATATCTATAATGCACTTGCAGCAGTTGCGGTCGCTGAATTTTTTGAGGTGGATTCAAGCAAGATTAAAGCTGGTTTTGACAAGAGCCGCGCCGTCTTCGGACGTCAAGAAACTTTCAAAATCGGAAATAAATCATGCACTCTGGTACTTATCAAAAATCCAGTTGGTGCTAGCCAGGCTCTAGAGATGATTAAATTGGCTGATTACCCCTTTAGCTTATCGGTGCTTCTCAACGCCAACTATGCTGATGGCATTGATACCAGCTGGATTTGGGATGCAAATTTTGAGCTAATCAACGACATGGACATTACCGAAATTAACGCTGGCGGCGTCCGTCACTCTGAAATTGCTCGTCGTCTGCGCGTGACGGGCTACGATGAAAATAACATTACCCAAGCTGAAAAATTGGAAGACATCATAGCTTTAATCGAGCAACAAGAAAGTGACCACGCCTACATTCTTGCCACCTATACTGCCATGCTAGAATTCCGTGAACTTTTAGCGCAACGTCATGCAGTTGGAAAGGAGATGAACTAATGACCTACACTTCACTACAATCTCCTGCTAACAAAGACTACCCCTACGAGCTCAATGTTGCCCACCTCTACGGCAACCTCATGAATACCTACGGCGACAACGGAAATATCCTCATGATGAAGTACGTAGGAGAAAAACTGGGCGCTAAGATGACCTTTGACATCGTTTCAGTTGGTGATAGCTTTGATGATAATCGCTACGATATGGCTTTCTTTGGTGGTGGTCAGGACTACGAACAATCCATCGTTGCCAAGGATCTTCCGTCGAAGCGCTCTGCTATTGACCGCTTCATCCAAAAAAACAAAGTCATGCTAGCCATCTGTGGTGGCTTCCAGCTTTTGGGACAGTATTATATTCAGGCCAATGGCGTCCGCATTGATGGTATTGGGGTCATGGGACATTATACCCTCAACCAAGACAATAATCGCTACATCGGTGACATTAAAATTTATAACGAAGAAGTTGATGAAACCTACTACGGCTTTGAAAATCACCAAGGACGGACCTTCCTTTCTGACGATGAAAAACCACTGGGAAAGGTTGTTTATGGCAATGGAAACAACAAGGAAGATGGCACTGAAGGTGTCCACTACAAAAACGTTTACGGCTCCTATTTCCACGGGCCAATCCTTTCTCGAAACGCTAACTTGGCATACCGCTTAGTGACAACAGCCCTTAAAAATAAATACGGAACTGAAATCCAGCTACCAACCTATCAAGACATCCTCTCCAAAGAAGTTGCCGAAGAATACGTTGATATCAAAAGCAAGGCTGAGTTTGAGAAAAACTAACCCTTGTTCAAATAAGTTCTTTGAACAAGGGCTATAAGCCTACAATACCAGAGGCTGGGACTTTTGTCCTAGCCTTTTAACATTATTGCAGATGGGCGTTTTAGCGCAGGGGTTGATTGGAAAATCCCATCCCTTTGCTACAAAATGGATAGCTTCCTTCCTAATCAACTGTGCGGAGGAGGAGCGATAAAATCGGTAAATCGGCAAAAATGTTGATTTACCGATTTTTGTTCCACTCTCTTTCACTTTATTCAAGTCTTACTGTTTTTGACTCGTCACTTGCTTTTTCAAAAGGTATTTGTACTACTTATCGGTATTCCTGAAAATATCTTCGTAATCTCTTGCGCTCAATTTATCTAATTCTATAAATTATCTAACTTGCTTTTTATGTTTGAACTTGTAAAAAAAATCAGCTAAAAATCTTTCTTCTCCTCCAAACTCTTTACAATAGACTTAAACAGCTTCATTGTATCACGTTTGTTTTTTTGTTATCGCGCAGTTATCACATAGTTGCACTTTTGTTTCAAATCCACTTCACTGTAATTCTCATTTTGGTCTCGGAGAACGGTATTTATATTGTACCATCAAAATTTATTAAACATTCTCATTAAGAAGAGTCACGAGTTCTGATGCCTTGTCTTATCAGCTTTTTGTTAAGTAGTCATATGTTATCAAATAAGTTTATTTGTCTATTTTTACAAAAACAGTTGCAAAATAAAGATTTATGATATATACTTAACTGGTTAATCAAATCGAAAGGATTTTCTCATGAAACAAAAACACACTATCCTAAGCCTAGCTGGAATAATTCTAAGCTGTCATCTCATACTCGTATCTTGCCAATCGAAACATGATACTTCAGAAAAAAATCAAAAGACAACGGTTCAAACTTCTAAAAAAGCTAAAAAGGAATCTAAAGAAGAAGAAAAAAATAATAAGAAAAAAGGTATTTCTGGTATTGATTTTCCAACTAGCGACGGCTTTATTTTTTCTAACGAAAAAGATATCATCGAAAAAACTGATGATGGTATTATCGTCAATCACGATGGCCACTCTCATTTTATTTTTTATAAAGATTTAAAAAATAGCAAATGGGCTTATCTTGTCCCTGATACATCAGGTCAAACTCAACAAAAGGCAGAAGCTCATCCACCTAAGGTTTCTGATAAAGCTAACTTAGCACTAGATGATGGTTATGTTTTTAATCCACAAGATATCGTTTCAGAAGATGAAAACGGCTATATTGTCCGCCATGGAGATCATTACCATTATATTTGGAAAAGTAGTTTGCAAGGGAGATATTCTAACTCTGATTCATCCATCACTCAGCTCCCAAAAGTACCAAATCACAATTCCCAACCACATGTATTATCACCTCTAAATCAACCAAGTCAAAAAAATAAAATCTCAGGTATTGATTTTCCAACTAGTGACGGTTTCCTTTTTGATGGGAAAAATATCAAAGAGTATACTGAGCTTGGTATTCTAGTCGGACATGGGCACCATGATCACTTCATTCCTTACACACACCTAGCTTCTTCAAAATGGGCTCATCTGATTCCTAAAAAGCAAAAGCCTAATGTTCCTTCTAAAAATGATAATTCTACTACAAAAACAACTGAAGATTCTCTATTAACGGAGAAAAAAGCTTACTTAGCTGAACAGTTACAAGTGTCTGTAGAACAAATCCAAGTTGTCGACACTCCAAACGGTAAAGCATTTATTTACCCTCATGGAGATCATAGCCACAGTATCTTAGCTTCTCTAGTCACCATCGGACAGCCAATTGAGGATCCCCATGCTGATCCTCATGCCCATGACAAAGTCGGTATTGAAACCTTGAAAAAAATGGGATTTGACCAAGATATCATTGATGATATTTTACACGCCTCAGCAGAGACACCATTCCCTTCTAATGAGACTAATCCTGAGAAAATGAAGCAGTGGCTATCAACTGTCACCGCGCTAAACATTGGACAACGTCAAAATCCTTTGGGACGCTTTGGGCTAGATTTAATGCCAAATCTTGAAGTTTTAGGAGCTGGTTTTACACCTATTCATGACATAACTCCAGTTCTTAAATTTAAGAAGTTGAAGCAGCTATGGCTGACAAATACAGGAATTAAAGATTACAGCTTTGTCAAATCACTTCCAAACTTAGAAGGACTGGATATCTCTCAAAATGGTGTTAATGATGTTAGTTTCTTATCACAATATAAGCAACTGAAAACATTAGCTCTTGCAGGTAACCAGATCACTGATATCAGTATTCTAGCAGAACTACCTCAACTACAATCACTCAATTTGGATCACAACAAAATTTCAAATATTTCGTCACTAACTCATTTGAAACACTTGCAAGCTGTTAGCTTAGAAAATAACCAAATCACTAATCTTTCTGCCTTGAATGGTAAAGAAGAATTGACTAGACTTTTCGTATCAAACAATCCTGAGTTGGATATTACGAGCTTACAGTCCGAAAAACTCGAAGAATTAACAGCTAAGAATAGCAACGTCACTAATCTTGAGTTTCTCAAAAATAATCCTTCCCTGCGTGTTGCTGATCTTGCCGAAAACAAATTAACTTCTTTAGAAGGCATTGAGAATGCAAAATCCTTGGAGACATTAGATGCTTCAAAAAATCAACTGACTAGTGTCAAAATTAGTGAAGAACAAAAATCTCTTAAAACACTTAATGTTAGTGAAAATAAACTCAAAAATTTAGAAGGTGTTAATGATTACACATCATTAGAAACTCTAAACGCCTCTCATAATGAAGTAGAAACATTAACATTATCACAGAAAAATGAAAGTCTAACTTATTTAGATGTGAGTCATAACCATATTCCAAATAGTGAACTTACTGTAAATGAAAATAAAATCCCATCTGCCATCGCGGATAACTACTCCAAGGTTGATTCTGGGGATATTTCTCATAACACACCATTAAAAGAACCCCCTCATTCACTTGAAGATAAGAGTCCTAAAGCTACCGAATAACATTTTTTTCCAACCTCATCTAATCAATCATATTAAGTATCCAATAAAATTGAAAATCAAAAGTTAGGGCACTATCAGAACAAGGATATGAACATAACCTGGCACGGAAAATATCAACGAAGTTCTGTCTAATTTTGTATTAAATAGATTTTCTGCGATACTTGGGTGTGAAAACTATATGGTGGAACACACCCTCTTGATATATGATAAACTGTAACTGCTTTTAGCCATTTCCTTTTCTTCCTGTTATCTAACCTAAAAAAGAAATGGAAACTCAAATCTTTGTCTACCACCAGCATATCTGGTGGTTTTCTCTACGAGAAAAACTGTCTTGAAGCCATAAAAATCACAACCACCCATCAAACAGGTCGGTTGAACAAGGGCTATAAACCCATCTCACTAGCCAGTGCCTAAAGACGCTGCCTTTCACTTTTTTCATGCCTCACTGCTTTTGACTCGTCACCAGCCTCTAAAAGAGGCTTTTCTCCTCTCGCTTTACAATAGCCTTGAACAACTTTATTGTATCGCGTTTGGAGATAACCTTCGTTGCGCACCCACATAGCGGGTAGTTTATTTGTCACATAAGGCAAGAAAGACCTGTCGTTCAGGTCTTTTAGTTTGATTTACATCACAATCACATTAAAATGGTGTCCATCCAAATCGGTAAAGCTGGCCCCGTAAAAGCCTTAAGCGACAGTTGGTCGGCCTGTAATGCGGTCGCCGTTTACCTCCACTCGCTCGATGAGCTGGTCCACCTTTTCTCTGCTACCAACGTGGAGGGAGATGAGGACTTCGTTGCCCTTTTCTGCCGGCTGGAAGGGAACCCGTTGGGCAAAGGTCTCTGTCTGCCTCAAGATAAAGTTGCCGCCTTCTAGCAAAGTTGCAGACTTCATGTCGCCATTACTTCGCCATTACTGGCCACTGCAAATCCAATAGCCTCATAAAATCGACCTGCCTTTCCAAGGTCCGATACTCCTAACTTTAGCCAAAATGATTTCATAATTTTTCTCTTTTCAAGTTTCTGATGTTGAGCCTAGCCATTTCACTTCCCTTGTCAAAAACTTGTTCCTAGCTAATCAATTATGACTTCACACTATCAAACCGCCTTCTGATTTTCTGGCTAAATTCCTTAAAGCGTCTTTTTTCCTCAGGCCAAATCTTGGACACACGATCCACGGCGATGATAAAGACAATGACAGCTGTGTAATCCTTGGCACTGGTTATCAGTCCGAGATTTTCTGCAATGATGAGCAAGAGGTAAAAGGCGAATAAGATGGTTCGCTTTGGTAAGGCCATTAGGCACTCAATCGCAACCTTGTAGCCTAGATAGATTTGATGATTAAGGCTACTTGATTTTTTCAAGCGTCGGTTAAGAAATGATCTGATGCGGCCATAAAACCAGTCTGAGGTAAAAAAGAGGGATTGGATTGCGATAGTAAGCCACTCCATATTGTTGGCATATTTTTCATCAAATCCCATCAAACGGGCCGCCAGATAGGCCCAGGCACCATTATCCAAGCAAATATAAATTGACAAATAAATAAATGCCCCTGCAATCAGAATCAGGGGCAAGGCTTTGATGATTTTCAAGAACTGCATCTCCTGCTCCATTTCATATTTTCAAAACTATTATAAGCTCTTTGAAAAGTCAAAGCAAGATGACAGAAAGCAAATCATCTGTTTTTTTCCTATTTTTTTGAAAAATCCAAAACCATGACAAAGTCCTTCTGGTTTTCACGAAGAGTACGAAAACCAAGTTTATGGTAGAGAAAATAAGCGGGATTGGCTTTTGAGACGGACAGGGAGACGCCCTTCACTTTTTTCTTTCTCAGAGCAGCATGGAGGGCATCCAAAAGCTGACTGCCAATCCCTTGGCCACGGTAGGCATCCAAGAGGGATATGGTCAGCGATGGCATCTCATCCTCCACATAGCCATAATCATAGATATGCCGCACCCAGGCAGCCCCGACAACTTGGCCCTCATCTTCTGCCACAAAAGCCAAATCACCAGCCTTTTGACCAAACTGCTCTGTATAATGCCGCAATTCAGGTAATTGGAGAATGCTTCTGTCTGGCATTTCAGCTCCTTCTGGTACATATATGGATTGATAGAGAAAATCTTGCAAAAGAGGGTACTCCTCTTCTTTCATTTGACGGATCAGCATGCTTGACCTCCATTTTGTTCCTATTTTCTGGAAAGTTCCAAGACCTTAGCCACTGCAGGATCTTCCTGCATCTTTCTCATAAAACGGGCCAAATTCGGGTATTCGGTCCAAGTAGGTCACCAGAACTTTATCAATATTTAATTTTTAAACTTCAGGCAACACTAAATGCAACTGGCCTTTTTGATGCTAAGTTATTAAACAGTTTGTTTGTTGACTTCAGATGGTACTACCTTATTTTCAAAAAGTTAATAACATCCTCATCATTTTTTTAATTGAAAATAGTGTTTCAACTGATATATTCTTAAAACTCCTTCTCCAATTCTTTTTCAATCTGCTCAGTGTAATTATCTATTCTTTTATCTATGTACACTACTAATTCGATATAGTCCATATTATCTACAAAAATCTCTTTTACTTTCTTCAAAAAATCTCTTTTCTGCTCCAAGACTGGGACATAACTCCCTGAAAAAGAATATGAATAAGGTGTGAAATGAATTTCAGTTAAAGAACTTTTACCGAATCCCTTTTCTCTTAAAATTTCGAACAATTTTAGTTTTTGACTTTTATCATCAATGACTTCTACGCCTAGATTCACTAACTTTATTGCTACTATCTCAACATCAGTTGCTTTTAACACTTCAAACAGAATCTGATAATTGTTCTTTAACATATCTTTTATTAAACCATCCAGATAATATAAAGGTTTATCTATTACATAATTCAAGTATTTCAGATAAATTTTTTTAACATTATTAAACTCCTTAATACTTTCCAACAACATGTAAGACTCGTTACAATGTCCTATTTTCGATTCATAAATCTTTTTTAAAATTTCTACTGTAAAATCCGTATCATCTTCGCCAAGTTTTCGAAAAAGGTAACATCCATGATCAATATTGTTTCCTAGTTCTTTTAAATATAATGCCTTTAAGTCATCTTCACCAATTAGATTAATTAACCTTAGCACTTCCTCTTCTCTTATAAAGTAAGGAATAACAAAACTACTACCTTCAGCTTTCTGAATCAGTATTTCTTTAAATTCTGGTTTCACTAAAATGTACTTTTCAAAACCTAAAATAGTAAAATATTTCGGCAATGGTTTACTAATTAAAAGACTTTCCAATAATTGTATGTCTTCTTTTTCAATTTCTTCAAGCTCAGTTAGATAAGCAAATTGCCATTTGTATTTTTCTGATTCTGAAGAAAAATTAATAATAGTTTGTAATTGTCTTCTAGTCAACCCTTTTAAAAACACATTCGGTGTAATCACTTCAAATTGATAACTTACTTTGAACATAGATTCGAGAAAAGTAACTTTTTCAGCACTATCTAGTTTCTGGAACATATTAAATAATACATATTCAATATTTTCATCATTCATAAATAATTCATTTTTAAATTGATTCGCAAAGGTAAGAACTTTTCCCCAATTATCCGAATAGTTTCTCACTATTTGAGTCAATTCTGTCTCGTTATGTTCTTTATAAAACCACCTATAATTATCGTTTGTCAAATTATTGTAGATTTCCTGTCTCTCAGAGACACTATAATCTGAAAGGACCAAAAACTTCTTTTTAATTTCAGCTTTGTGTAGCGCATAGGCTATTTTTTCTTCTACCATTGTCATCTTTGGAAACTCTTTAAAGAACATTTTCTTAATAGATTTTAAATCTCCTTCAACTGTAATAGGATGACTTTCTGAGCAGTTTAAAATAATGAATTGATAAGAATACAATATTTTTTCAATATAGTATCTGATATCTAAAGTGCCAACATTATAAAGTTTCTCTAGAAGTTCAAGAATATTTTCATGATATTGTTTTAAATGCTCACTATCTGATATAGTAAAGCGCCCAAATGTAAACTTCTTATCATCACCCTCAGTTCTTTCAACTTCAATCTTGAAATATTGCTTCAAAATTGTAACAACTAACTCTTGGTTATAGATTCGGGTTAAATCAAGCTCGTTTACTTCTTCTATCGTTTCCTTTGCTGTTTTATAATGGATATATTCCTTTCCAGTTATTAGTCCATAATTTTCTTCGAGAATAGTATAGACTTCAGAAATATTATTCGGTTTTTGGTTGAAGTATTTTAGCAATAGTTGAAGCGCATGCTTATTATAATCCGTTTTGCTAATTGTATTGATTATCGATAATATTGGATCTTCTATGGTTGTTTTTTTATTCTTTTCTTTAATAAAACTATCTCTTGTATAATCCTCAGTTTCAAGATTGTCAATTTTATTCCTAATATAGGAAATTGACTCTAAAGGAAGTAAAACACCGAATTGTGTTAGAAACTTTTCTTTAGCATTGTCATTTTTGAAATTACTTTCTCTGTAATATTTTTTCACCGCACTAAAAATGACCTCTGCATCACTTTTTTTTCTGACAAAATTAGTGAATTGATTCAATATCTCAACAACTTTTTGATCATTTAATGGATAGAGTTCGCGTAAGATCTCTAAAATACATACTTTTTTGTTCATTAAAAACTTAATCACTATATAATCATCTAGCGATTGATCTGCAACTTTTACAATTTTGTCTTTATAGATATTACATAACTCCTGCTCATGAAGTTTTTCAATCCCGTCTGTAAATTCCTTTTCTGTTAAATTAGTTATTTGTAGCAGACTAATAAGTTCTTTATTAATTGCTAAACTATCTAATCTAATCTTTTTAAGATATGACAAAATGAAAAGAACTTTTTGAATCTTGATATCAATATTATTTCTAGATAAAATTTCCTCATAGTAATCTTTTAAGATATCAACTTCGTCATTGAAATTAGTCAAATCCTGTGAGCTAGACAATTTAGCTGCAATGACCGCAATCCGTGGATTACCTTTAGAGATAGCATTAATATGATCGATTTCTTTTTGGGTAAATTCTTGACTAGAAAATTGATTAAGTAACTGTGTGAAATTGTCATCTTTCAAAACATCTGGTTCTACACTTTCATAACCAAATGCTTTAATGTTTTTAATAACTTCTTTTTTAGCATAATCCCGTACAGTAAGAATAAATTTAATATTTGTGTCTGTATTTAACAAGGCCAGTATCGGAATATAATTTTGAGTTAGGTTAACGTCATCAATGAAAATGATATTTTCTTTCTGTGGGTCTAAATGACTCTTGATATCTTGATAAATTGATTGATTATTGCTCTTGATGCAGAGAATATTATATTGACTTCTATCAAGCGAAGAACAAATTTCAATCGCTAATCGTGTTTTTCCTGTCCCAGGTTTCGCTGATATTAATAAAATTCGGTTTTCATCTGAAGTTATTAAACCAATAATGTCACCTATATTACCAATGTAATCATTTGAAATAGGCGCATTCGTTTTACTGCTATCATGAATCTTTATAAAATCATCAATGTTCCAAACTTGCTCTGTAGATTCGCTGATTGATAGATATTCTTTTGCTAAATATTGAAATTCTACCTTTGTCAAGTCATTAGCAATCTCATTAATTCCAATTAGCTCAAGCTGATGAGGTTCCGTTAATTTTTCTAGCTCTTCCTTTTGTTTGATTTTTATATTTGAGGAAGTATGACAACAAATAATTCGTCCAATCTTATCTTCGTCAATCTTCTCATCTAAAATTTTTTTCTTAACTGATTGAATATCTTCTTTTAACTTAGGTATCACAGAATTTTGGGTGCCATACATGATATAAATATATTTCCCATTTTCTTCTGCGTAGGTATCAGGAATGCCTCTAGTTGTTTTATCTGTCCCTTCTTGAGAGCCTAACGAAACTAATTTTTCAAAATGATATTTTTTTCTAAGATAGGCATCTCCTAAATTCTGAAATCTTCCTCCTTCTAACTCTTTGATAGCACTCTCTATTTTATTAATCCGAATCATAAATACCTCTTTCATCAATCCATAAAAATATAGTGTTTTCCTTTATTTCACATTTCAAGCTGGATTCTTTCAAGGAATTGTGCTTCATTTTCTTGCATTGCATGGACAAAGGCTTCAAAACTGGTCATTTGTTGCGGAATGGTCAAACCTAGCTTTTCAACAATAATCTTGTCTTCTCGCTTTTGTCCTTTCCCTTGCAAGAGTTCAAATTGCTGGCTATGCTGTTCAGTTGTTACATTTGGGAAAAGGTAAAATCCTAGCTTGGCATCAAATCGATACATATAGGCAACCAGCTGCAGATAGTCTGTTCCCTTGATATTTCCAAATGGTTTGTACTTGGCGTCCGCTACAATGGGCATTGGTGAGAAGGAAAGAAAGTCTGGATAAATGAGCCCATTCCCATTGTTAAAGAACGAATAACCACCGCTCCTTTCTTTATTGCGCGGATGGAGAAACTGACTTCCCAAGACCGTTGCCAAATACTCCTCCCAGAGCCAGGCTACATCAAAAAGCATCCCGTGAATTCGCTCACTGCCAGATCCGAAATTCTGTTCTTGGCCCTTCAAAATCAAAAGGCAGAGCCTTTGTAAGGCAGCATACTCATGAAAATAAGCATGGCGAACAGGGGACTGGCGATTTTTAAAGATGATTTTTCTTCTATCAGACAAGTCATAGGAAGGTGTCACCTGAACGATAATGTCAATATTTTTCCTTGTTTCCTGATTGGGGTTTAAGATTTGCTGGCTATTTTTTTGACTGACTTTTATCCATTCAATAGTGTGCCGAATCAGCTGCATAAGGTCATTTTCATAGGAAAATTCCCTAGTTGTGTAGGCGATTTTCCCGACAAAGGGTGTACTATATTTGATATACCGCGCCACATCCAGAGCTCCCTTGACATTGGAATCGTGGTAGTGAAAACGCTGATACTCCTTGTAAAGTCCTTTTCGCAAGGCGGCCTGCAGGTATTTGGGAAAAAGATATAGTAGGAGTTGATAAAACTGCTGGTCTGTCGAAAGTGAAGTATCTAAGTTGGTTAGGTTGAGATGGAGAACCTTCTGCAACATATAATGCAAAAAATAATCTTCCACATCATTCTGGGCAAAACGAGAATGAATCCGCAAGCTTTCCCCCTTGAAACCCATAAAACCAACAATATTCCGCGTTCTGACCTTATCATTCACCGTCTCAAAGATTTTTCCTGACCAATCCAAATCAGGAATATCCTTCAAATCATTGGGAAAAAGGAAGAGCTGGTGCTTCTTGGTTAGGTAATCCAAACTTTTGTCCAGCAAGTGTTCCGCTAATTCTGGCAATGCAGCCTGAAAATCTGCCTTTGAAATGTCCTGCTGATTATCCCTCATCCACATGAGTTTCTTCCTCTAGTCTATCATAGGCTGCTTTTAATTCACTCAGGCGCTCTGCCTCCTCAAAAGTTCCCCGTAGGTATTCTTCCAAAAGGGGCTGCAAGTAGTCTTGCCAGAGAATCTCATAATCATAGCCAAGTTCAGGCAATTTTAAAAAATAGGACGGTCCGATATGGTAGTTGCTATTTAGTTCTGGGGTATTTTCAATGGCCTGATTTAAGTTTGTCAGTCTTGTTCTTGCTTCAGGAATTTGGTCATTGTCGAAGTTTTCGTTCTTTTCCCACATTACCATACTATCGGCCGCCTTTATCTCAACAAACCGAAAGCGTCTGCGCATGGCAAAATCAAAACTATCAACGGAGCGGTCAATATCGTTCATGGTTCCGATAATATAGACATTCTCAGGAATATAAAACTTCTCCTCCTCTTGGTGCATATTGGCGTACTGGGTCGAAACCGCCCCATCTTCTCCACGATAGCCTGGGTCAATCGAATAAAAGAGCTCGCCAAATATTTTAGAAATTTCCCCACGGTTGATTTCGTCGATGATGAAGACGAATTTTTTGTCAGAGGTGGTTTCAGTTGGTGGTACAAACTCTTTTAGACCAAATTTCTCTTTCAAATGATTCAGGATCGCTCTTCTATAATTATCAAATCCACCTTGTGGAACGCCCGGTTTTCCTTTATACAGATTGTAGCATTGGGCTTTGTTATAAAAGTTACTGGAGGTGTCTTTTTCTGTGACCCCTGTCATCTCCCCTCTTTCATAAGCTCGAAGGTGCATACTTTTCCCACGTAAAGAAGAAATTACATATGAATCGTCTTCACCTACTTCGCTAACAGCTTCAAAGAAAGCTTTCCAAGCTTCCTCAAAGTTATCTTGACCGCCAGTTTGAGAGGCTATCTTAGCTTTTTCACAAAAGGTCTTAAATATTCCAGGTTTGATTTCAAATTTAATATCTCCAGAATCATCTTTTACAGGCCGCAACCCTTCCACAAAATCCGTGTAATCATAGGACGGATGAAATTGAACAAAACCGATTTGTTCTTCATTTCCATCTGTCAATTCTCTTGCAATCTGTTTAGCTAAATAGGTTTTCCCAGTCCCTGGCGCACCGCGGAGAATGATGTTGTGGGAAAAAAGTAATTTGCTGCTCAAACTTGATTTCATCTGATGTTGTCCTTTTTCCTTGAGAAACTGCACATACTCCGAGGCAAAATTTGTGTATTTAAAGTTTGCAAAATTTGCTCTCTTTGTATTCTGTAAATTTCTTCTAGCTACTACTTTACTGAGCTCTTTTTTATATTTCTGACAGGTTTCCATAATCTGTTTATGGATGACTAGAAAATCTGAATCATAGAGAGAGAATAGATTTTCAGGAAAGCTTTGGATAAGTTCCTTTTCCCATTCCGTTAAAGACTCAATCTCAAGCAACAAATCCTTTATCGGAGTAATCCGAAGGGTCTCGTCTTGGAAAAATTCGCCCTTTAGCCAAGAAATTTTAGAGTCAACAGCTATCCAACCTGTTTTCCCTTTCTCCTTCTTCGTTTTTTCGACCCAGCTTCTAAACTCTAGCTCATTAAGCTCTGCTAGGGTTATCACCCCTCTTCTAACCCCTTCATAGGATTTACCTATCATGGATAAGGCAACTGGGAGTTTTTCTTCAGTTTCTATGATGTAGTCGGCATCTATTGGCCAGCCATTCGTTTTGGGGGCGATTTTAAAATATTGCTTGTCTTCCTCCGATAAGAACCTAGATAGAACCGATATAGTTATACCGCCTCGACTCTTCTGTACCTGAACAAAGTTTTGGTCTACCCCTTTCATATTTCTAACACGGAAAGCGGTATAGCCTTTCGTTTCATGCTGCTTGGCTTCTGGAAATACTTCTTTTATCTTACTCAGTACAACTTCTTTGTTCATTCATTTCTTCCTTTCATCTGTTTTTGCTACTAAAAAAGTTCCTACTATGTCATTATATCATAGTAGGAACTTGATAATCTCTTCTATTTTACACCAAAACCGGCAAGGTTTCCCCAATTGCTTCCAAGCGTTCTGCCCATTCTTGGTGGGTTAAGCTATTTTCAGTGATGTAACGGTTGCGTTCGTGGGCACGGCATTCTGTTGAACAGCCGCGGACATATTTGGCTTCATTTTCTTCTGAGGTCAGGATGCGGCGGTTACAGAAGGGGTTGCCACAGTTGACATAGCGCTCACAAGGTGTGCCGTCAAACCAGTCCTTCCCTACGACAACAGGGTCAACATGGTTGACATCGACTGCAATTCGCTCGTCGAAAACATACATCTTGCCATCCCACAGTTCGCCACGGACCTCTGGGTCTTTTCCATAAGTCGCGATACCGCCATGAAGCTGGCCGACATCCTTGTAGCCTTCACGCACCATCCAGCCTGAGAATTTTTCACAACGAACACCACCAGTACAGTAAACAACCACACGTTTCTCCATGAATTTTTCCTTGTTGTCACGGACCCATTGTGGCAATTCGCGGAAGTTACGGATGTCTGGGCGAATGGCTCCGCGGAAATGACCAAGGTCATACTCATAGTCATTGCGTGTATCAAGAACGATCGTATTTTCGTCAAGCAGAGCTTCTTTGAATTGTTTTGGGGTTAAATATTCACCTGTCGTTTCGAGTGGATTGATGTCACTATCGAAGTTATTGTCTTCAAGGCCAAGGTGAACAATTTCTTTCTTGTAGCGAACAAACATTTTCTTGAAAGCATCGCGTGGCTCTTCATCACATTTGAACCAAAGGTCCGCAAAACGTTCATCCGAATGAACCCAGTCCATATACTTCTGAGTCGTTTCATAGTCCCCAGAAACTGTCCCATTTATCCCCTCGTCTGCAATCAAGATACGACCTTTTAGACCGATAGACTTACAATAGGCTAGATGCTCTGCAGCATATTCCTTAGCATTTTCAATGGGAACATATTTATAGTAAAGCAAGACGCGAATCTCGTTTGTCATATTTTTCTCCTCGTACAATTTCATTAGATTTCCATTTTACCTTGCTTTGTCTTTCTCTCCAAGGTTTTTGCTTGTGGCTTTTTTCACAAAAAAGCTATGCTCTTTCTTTTCAAGAAAACGTTTTTATGGTAAACTGTAGAAACCATAAGCTTTTACAAAAGAGAGGATTTTATATGATTATTGGTGTCCCAAAGGAAATTAAAAATAACGAAAACCGTGTCGGCATCACACCTGCTGGTGTGCTCAGCTTTGTCCAAGCTGGGCATACTGTCTGGATTGAAAAGGGAGCTGGACTTGGCTCTGGATTTACCGATGCTGAATATGAAGCTCAAGGCGCTATCTTGAAAGAAACAGCTGCTGAGACTTGGGCTGCTGATATGGTCCTGAAAGTTAAGGAACCGTTATCTTCTGAATACCAATATTTCCGCTCAGGACTCCTCCTCTTCACCTACTTGCACCTAGCGCCAGCACCAGAGTTGACTCAGGCTCTTCTTGATGGGGATGTGATTGCCATTGGCTACGAGACCGTAGTCGATCATGGAACGCTTCCGCTTCTAAACCCTATGAGTGAAGTAGCTGGTCGCATGGCAACACAGCTCGGTGCCCAATTCCTCACAAAAATCGAAGGTGGCTCTGGTATCCTACTTGGTGGTGTGCCTGGAGTTAAAAAAGGTCATGTTGTCATCATTGGTGGCGGAAACGTCGGTGTCAATGCTGCGCAGATGGCGGTTGGACTGGGCGCAAATGTGACCATTTTGGACATCAATCCCAAACGCCTTGCCGAGCTAGACAGTCATTTTGATGGCAAGGTTCAAACCCTCATGTCAAATCCTTTCAACATTGCAGAAAGTGTGAAGGAAGCTGACCTCCTTATCGGAGCTGTACTCATTCCGGGCGCACGCGCTCCAAAATTAGTGACTAAAGACATGGTGGCTACAATGAAACCTGGTTCAGTCATCATCGACGTTGCTGTTGATCAGGGAGGGATCATTGAGACCGCTGACCGCGTGACGACTCACGACGATCCAACTTATCTGGTCGATGGCGTGGTTCACTATGCCGTTGCCAATATGCCAGGAGCTGTGGCACGTACTTCCACTCAAGCACTTACCAACGCCACTCTCCCTTACGCCCTTGAACTGGCCAACAAAGGCACTGACAAGGCTATTTCTGAAAGCACCGCTTTGCGCACAGGACTTAATATCTACCGTGGCACAGTAACCAATAAAGCCGTTGCAAATTCACTAAACCTTGATTACACCGATATCTAATTGGAAGCAGACCTCGTGTCTGCTTTTTTGACTGTGAGAAAAAGCAGAGCAGATATTTTCGATTTCTTCCTCGCTTGTGGTATAGTAAAGGCAGAGAAATCCCAAGGAGATACCACATGACTTACGAACTCTGCCTAGAATATGGCACCTACCCTCTAACACCGCAAGATGCCTATGCTGATGACCGCAAGGCCATCCCTGATTTTATCAAAGATGACCAAGAACTTCTGGCAACATTAGAGGAAATGAACAACCTCTTCCACCAACTCTTTTTGACCATCGAATGCCAGTTCCATTACATAGGGTCAGAATATCCAGAAAAAATAGCCAAAATCAAGGAACTTTATGAAAAGGTTTCACAGACATTGCTAGACAAGTATCCAGACCAAGACATTTCTATAGAACATTTCGTACTGCATTAAAAAATCGTCCCAAAGGACGATTTTTTTTTGCTGTCAATCAAAAGATTTCAGGGAATGTTAACCACCTCAAACTCCTCACCACCAAGCAAGACAAGGTATTTTTCAACTTTAGCAATACCATAAGATTGGCTGAGAGCTTGGGCATAGAGTGACATTTGATTCTGGTAGCGTTGGACAATGGTTTGGCTGTCTGTGAACTTGTCCGTCTTATAATCAAAGAGAACGATATGATCCTCATAAAGGAGATATCCGTCGATAATTCCGCGGACAACAAAGTCCTCACCACTGACTTTATCCTGGGTCAGCATGGCAAATGGCGCCTCACGATAGACTTTATCTGTGTTTTTAAGAATTTCCTGTCCCAACTCTGTCTCAAAAAAGCTCAGAATGTTATCAATAGTAATCTTAGACTTGACATCCTTATCTGCTTGGACAGCTTGCAGAGCTGATAGGACTGTTTTTTCAGTAACAGGTTGACTTAAGTCTAGACGCTGCATGAGCTCGTGGGTGGCGGATCCCACCGCAGCGGCTGTCTGAATGGGCGAATCTCCAAAGTCTGGCAAGTCAAAGGTTATCTTGTTCCGTTTCGTCTCAGCGCTAGCTTTTTCCATAACCTCTAAACCCTCAGTATCCATGACTGGTTCATAGAAATGCTTGATTTGGCTAGGTGTTCTCAAGGTCGGTAGGTCAATGGCGGAGCGATATCGGCGATTTAACTCATCCACAGACTCTAGAACTTCTAGAGCTTTTTCGATTTCTGCAGACTGGCGGTTATCTGTCAGGTCATCTGGCTTAATGATTTCATCCATCACTATTGAGCCTATCTTATCAACGGTTAGCTCCGTTTGATCAATATAAACCACCTCAAAAGCCAAGTCTCGCTTGCCAAAAGCCGCCTCTACCGCCAGGAACCAATCTTGAAACGTTGAGATTTCTTCGCGTAATTTAGCAGGTAGAAAGCCATTTTTTGAATCCCCATCGTATTTGTTGCTCAATTTTTCCTGACTACCTTTACCGACCAGGTAAAGGCGATTTTCAGCACGAGTCATACCGACATAGAGCAGGCGCATGAGTTCAGACAGAGCAGCGATTTTTTCCACTTTTTTATTGGATTGAAAAGGTAACGTATCCAGCTTGACCTGAACTTTTGGTAAGGTCGTCTCTGGGTAATCCTCTTTCATATCTGCCAAATACTTAATGCCTATCCCCTTATCTCGGTTGAGAATCATGTCCTGATACTGGTCGCTTGTCTGAGCATTGAAAAAAGATTTATCCGCTCCCAAAATAAAGACATACTTAAACTCCAAACCCTTTGATTTGTGAATGGTCATCAGTTGAACGGCATCTTTAGGCGGAGCGACTTCTACATCAGCTAGGTCATTGTCATTCGCTAAAATGCGATCAATCATGGTGATAAACCGCGGTAACCCTTTGAACCCTGATTTTTCATAGGCGTGAGCTCGCAGAGCTAGGGCATAGAGATTGGCTTGACGTTGCTCTGCACGAGGCAAAGCTCCTACATAATCATAATAAAACCGATCATTGTAAATAGTCCAAATCAACTCATAAAGCGCAAGCTTTTTAGCTAAAGACCTCCAAGAAAGAAAAGTATCCATAAAGATATCCAATTTCTGCTTGAGAGATTCTGTCACTAAATCTGTATGGGCACCACTTCTGCTATGCGCTAACTCCAACTTGTCATAAAAATCACCATGCTTTGCCTGAATAGCAATCCGAGCCAGGTCATCTTCATGAAATTGGAACATAGGCGACCTCAGGAGGGCGACCAGAGCGTAATCATCCAGCGGATTGTTGATGGCGCGCAGGGTATCCAGCATAATCATAACCTCAAGGGACTGGAGGTAATTGCTTTGACCACCATCATTCACCAAGGGAATCCCCTGCTCTTCAAAGGCAGAAAGCAGAAGGTCATTGCGGGTGCGGGATTTCACCAATAGGGTTATGTCTTTAAAGGGAACTTTTTCTTCATTGTGGAGGCGAATAATTTCCTTGATAACGATAGCAATTTCTCCCTGTGAAACACTGCTTTCGTCAGTCTCATCATCGACCTCTCTATTATCAGTGTTATAGATGAGTAGTTGCGTTTTATTATCAGGGTGGACTTCTTTTTGTTTATCTGAACCAGCTACTAATAGGTGGAGCTCATCATAGCGAATATCTCCCACTTCCTCATCCATGAGATGACTAAAGAGGTCGTTGGTTGAAGACAATACCTCTGAGCTGGAACGGAAATTTTCTTTGAGCAAAATCAATTTACCTGCGTCAGCATTTTCCTGAAAAAGTTTAAACTTCTGGTTGAAAATCTGGGGATCTGCCTGACGGAAACGATAGATGGATTGCTTGATATCTCCCACCATAAAGCGATTGCGACCGTTTGACAAGAGCTCAAGCATACGCTCTTGGATATGGCTGTTATCCTGATACTCATCGACCATAACTTCGTGAAAATGCTCTTGGTAAGCACTTGCCACCTCTGGAAATTCCTCCAAAATTTGGATAGCAAAGTGGGCAATATCATGGAACTCAAAGGCATTTTCCTGAATTTTTGCCTGCAAATACTGGTTGGAAAAATCAGTCACAAAATCTCGAAGTAATTCTAGAAGCGGTAGACTTTCAGGTTGATATCTCACCAAAAGATTGACTTCCATCAAAGCCCTCTTAGCAGATAGAAAAGGGGCTAAAACATTGGGACGCTCTTGATTATATTCCTTGGAAAAAAGTTTAAGTTCCTCATCTTTAGACGAGCCGATGCGCATCGTCAACTGACCCGACAACCCCGAAATTTTCTCTAAAAAGTCTATCAGTTGCTCCTGCGAAGCCATGACATCAAAAGTGCCGAGATGCCCTAAAAGTTCCTCCACTGCCGACAGATATTTGTAGGATTTTTGAAATTCCTTAGTTACCGTTTCATAGTGATGTTTGAAAAAAGCTTGCGCCTCAGAGATAGCTTTACCCAAGACCGCTGGTGCAGTAAAGTCTGCCAAATAAAGATCTGCCTGTTCTGCTATGGGGACCTGATTAGCAGATAAAAAGTTTTCAGAAAGCCACTTTTTAGGGGAGCTGGTCGCCTGACTAAAGAAATAAATGTGATAAACCAGGTCACGAAATTTCTGACTGGATTTGCTGGTGCCAGAAAAATTTTTCACCAAACGCTTAAAGGCCTCACTATCTTTTCCCGTCATATAGTCCGTAAAGAGATCAGCGTACACCTCATTACGAAGCAATGCTTGTTCTGAAGCATCAGCCATGATACGAAAAATAGGAGACAAGCCCAAAAGATAACCATGCTGACTGACCAATTTCTGCGTGAAAGCATCCATGGTACCAATATCAGCAGTTGGCAAAAGGGCTAATTGTTCAGATAGATATACCTTGGTCTCCTCATCAGTCGTCTCCTGCAAAAGCTCCATCAATCCAGTCTGCAAGCGTTCTTTCAATTCGCCGGCCGCCTTGACCGTGAAAGTAGAGATAAAGAGCCTATCAACAGACACGCCACGGCTAATCATGTCCAAAATGCGGCGCACCATGACAAAGGTCTTACCAGAACCAGCTGACGCCGAGACAAGGATATTATTTCCATTGCTATAAATGGCTTCAATCTGCTCTGGCGTTAGTTTTCGAGTTTTGTCAGAAGCCACTTCTTCTGCCACACGCGCAGCAATCTCTTCAGGAGTTAAAAATGCTTCAGTCCTCATCATCTCCTCCTATGTCAGGTTGCTGACCGTCGTGTGCTGCCCATTGACAGTCCAGAAGGGCAAAGTTTGAAAAATGTGCAGTAAAAGAGGAGTCCTCAGGCGAGCAAGCGTAGACACCAAAACGGATTTTCCCCTGAGCTTTTGCCATGTGACAAATCCTCATCTGATGAAAGGTCACCCCATCCAGAGAATTTTCGATACAAAAATCATCCTCACGGCGACTAAATCGATACCACATCACCTTTTGCGACGTCTGAATCTCCGTCGTAGCCCAATCCGAATAGCCAAAATTGGTGACCACGCTGCCTAAGTGCTGAAAACTCTCATTTTCATATTCTACCGAAGCTTTAAGCCAATTATCACTATCCAGATACATAACAATCCCACATTGGTCAAAGCGTTGATGGGCCTCAGAAAAGTCTGTCTTAACCACAAAAGAAAAGAAATTTTCCTCTGTCTCCATCTGAAGCACAGGAGCATTATCATTTCGAAAATGGTAGTAAGTCCGTTGCCACAAATCGGTATGACTTTCCGTTGTCACTTTGAGCCCTTCTTCTGAAATCTCATAAGCCTTTGGCTCTCTGAGCCAAGTCCAATTTTTAATGTTCATCTTCTTTCTCCTCTCCTGCCAGTAGGGCAAAAGCTTGCATCCTGTCGATAGTTCTCCCCTTGCGAGGCAGTTTTTCCAACCGTCTTGCATGCGTCAGCATATGCCTATCCGCTTCAAAATGGGTGATATTCTTTAGTTGTTCTCCCTGCACCGACTTGAGGTCTGCTGTATAGGGGTTAATGGCAAAGCTTCCCGAACGAATGCCCCTGACCGCAGACTGAAACAGCTCTTGATTGTATGCCAGTAACGTATCCAGCTCTGCTTTGTCATAAAGGTTATTGGTGGTTTTATAGAAACCATCTGCGAGATGTTCCTTTTCCCCTTCTGCAAAAAGCCCCTGATAAGTCAAGCTGGTCAGATTTTGCTTGAGAATGTCATCCGGTGACTTGAGGTCAGCCATCTTGACAGATGGTGACTTCATGTGCAGATACATAGCTCCAAAAAGCTGGTCGGTGTCAATTCCATATCCTTCTTTCAAAGCCTGTAAATAAGTGACCAACTGGCTGTTGAGGCCATTATAAAAACGCTCCAAATCAAACTTCGTTTCACTAGATTTGTAATCCACCACACCTAGACTACCATCAGCAAGCCTGTCCACACGGTCGATAATACCATTGACCTGAACTTCTTTTCCGAGATTAAAATGAAATCTTTCTTCCTGACTCAAGATACCTCGCTCTTGTTCATTCTTGAAAAGGCTGGCTGTCGCTCTGGCTACATCCTCTAGGATGCTCCTAGCTAGCTGGCTCTCTTGATCTTCTGAGTTATACATGAAAGCAAAGCTATTTTCACGATTGGTATCCGCGATAGCTTTCTCCAAAAACTCATCAAAATGTGCTGAATCAGGCGACTGACTAAGTAGGCGCTCAAAGACCCTATGCAGGTACTGACCATGAATGCTAGCATCAGGGTGAATAGAAGACTTCTCTTCTAATTTCAAAATATAGCGAACAAAGTAGAGGTACTGGTTGTTGTAGTAAGTCGAAAGACCAGAAATAGAAAGGCGAATAGGTTCTTCTAGCGGAAAACGAACCTCCATAACCTCTGGAGAAACCCTCTTGGTCTTAACTTCATCCAAAATGTGAGGCACTAACACCGCTTTCTCATCTAATTTCTTTCTTAGGAAACGAACTGCAACCTTCCAGAAAGTCTGTTCTTCCTGAGTCAATTCTCTGTCCATCTCCCCTCGATTGATAGCAAGAGCTGTCGCAAGCACGTCCTTGTAGTGACCGATAGCCTCTCCCTTAGCCTCAAAATGTAGCCCTCTTTCGTAAGATGGCACTCCCAGGGCTTTCAATTCCTTCAAATAAGAAGACAGGTCCTGACTGTTCTCTCCTGCTAAGAGAGGACTGGACAAAACCAACTCCTTGGTTGCCGAATTGTAAAGGGACAGAGCTGTAAAATGGTTTTTCTTAAGATTGTCACGAGAAACAATGTCAAAAGTTGACGCATCTGCTGTTTTTTCATTCAAATGGCTACGCTCCTGATCTGACAAGAGCGATTTATTAACAGCAATTTTGGGAAAATGATTTTGACTTAGTCCAATCGCAAAAATATAAGGTGCCATGTGTGGCTCAATCAGGTCGTAAGACTTGACCGTAACCACATCAACAGTGGCTGGCACTGTTCGGTACTGGGCTGCCATCATGCCTGAATTAATTAAGGATAAAAATTCCTCCACAGACAGAACTTCCTCTCCAAAAATGGTCTGCATCTGACTCAATATTTTTGTAAAAACTGTCCAAACCTGCTCATATTGATCCAGCTCCTTCTGACCAACTTCTTCTGTCATCTGAGAAAGATTTTCCATAAGCTGAATGCTCTTTAGAAAATGGCTGAGCTTAACTAGCAGATTTTTCCCTTTTTGTTTTTTAGCAGAAAGAAGACCACTTAGAGCTAGCATGATTTGGTTACGCATAGCGTTTAAACTATCCAAATCATAGCGATAATTCTCTGTTTTTTCCCCATCTTCCCCTGTCACCGTCCTCACTAGGACATTTGCCGTAAAGTCACGATTAAACTTAGCAAAGCCTTTTATGTCCGCGTAGAGAACATATTGCTCAAAGCGATCAATCGCTTTCTGTGAAAAATTGCCAAAGAGACCTGATTTGAGAAGATTGAGCAAGTCCTCAGCTCGATAATTATAGCGCTTGAGACGAGTTAGAGCATCAATGACATTGACCAAGAGGTGAGTTGACATGCTCTCTGACTTTGCTATGTAAAAGGGAATATCAAACTTTTGAAAAATTCTAGACACCTGCAAGTGATAAGTCTCCACATCCCCTAGCAAGACCCAAATATCCTTGTATCGCACGCCATTTGCCAAAAGATATCGAATACGCTTGGCCACCTGAGTGATTTCCTCACGCTGATTGACGACTTCCCAGATGGAGATGGCCATTTTGTCCTCGTCTGACAGCTTTTCTTCTGTCTCTGTAAAATCGTGCTGATGCTCCACAAGACGAGACAGTCTTGAAAAAGCCGTTTCAGGCAAATGCTCAGCAGACACATAGATTGGTTTAACTGCGTAAGTTTTAGCTAAAGATCGGATAAAGTCAATGGAAGCTTGATAGATATTTCCTGCTGAAAAGTTGCTACTATATGCTTTCTGACTCATATAGGCTCCGATCACAATCTCCACACCTTTTTCATGCAAAAGCTGAATCAAGAGGAATTCCTCAGCTGAAAAACGTGAAAAGCCATCAATGATGACAACTGTCTCTGCCAGTTCCTTATCCAAAGCACCGCTTTTTATTTCTGTGGTAAAATAGCTGAGCTTAGACTGACTGTCGAAGCTATGGCGACGCAAAAGTTCTTCAACCGCTGAGAAAATAGCCACTAAATCTGTACGCTTAGCCGGACTGTCCAAATGCTCCAAATCAGACAAACTCATATTAGCTGATTTCATTTCTTGATAAAGGTCAACCAGCTGCTTGATAAAATGATTATCCTTTCTCAACTTGCCGTAAACCTGCAAATCAGCCTCAGAAAGACCAGACAGAGCCCGATAAAATATCATGGACAAACCAGTCTCATCTAGACTATCCTTTGGTGCTCTGCTATTAAGCAGAAAATAACGAGCCATCTGTCCGAAACGTGTCACCGTAATCCGAAAAGAAGCCCCTTGTCCCAAGTTTTTAAGAACCTTTTTCTCCTTCTCAAAAGAGAGAGAATTGGGCGAAATATAAAAGACCCGCTTGCTATCTTTGGCATATTGCTCTGCCTCTTTAGCCAAAACCACCGTTAAATCCTGCTTAATAGCCGTATATAAAAGTTTCATCTGCTCCCCCATTCTGTCTTACTATTATAACAAAAAGTTGCCTGCTTTTCTTTTTGAAAAAGGCTACGCATGAGTAGGAAATTTCCTGAAAATCAAGTATAATATAGACACTAGATATGAGGAGTTTATCATGAAAATTGATGATTTAAGAAAAAGTAAAAATATCCAAGACCAGCGTGGCCAGAGATCATCTGGTGGCGGATTTAACATGGGAGGTTCAGGTAGCGGTCTGCTGCTCCAACTACTCTTTTCAAGAACAGGCTGGAAAACAAAAATGGTACTCCTACTTCTCCTAGTCTTTTTAGGAGGAAGCTCTGGTCTTGGTAGTATCTTTGGAGGAACCTCAAGTGGCTATCAATCAGGACAAATTACCCAAACAAGCTCTGCCGAGGTATCAGATAAGGATGGCGATTTTATCTCCAAGGTTCTAGCTTCAACGGAGGACTACTGGACTAAGGAATTTGAGCGAAATGATCTCACCTACGAATCTCCTAAGTTGGTACTATATACCGACTATATCCAAACTGGATGTGGTGCTGGTTCAGCCCAATCTGGTCCCTTCTACTGCTCAGCAGATAATAAAGTTTACCTAGATCTGACTTTCTATGATGAATTAAAGACAAAATATGGGGCTCCTGGTGACTTTGCTATGGCCTACGTTATTGCCCACGAAGTTGGCCATCATGTTCAAAACCAACTTGGTACTATGAATCAGTACGCCCAAGCCCGTCAAGGACTCTCTGAAACCGAAGCTAATAAACTCAACGTCCGGCTAGAACTTCAAGCTGACTATTATGCCGGAGCCTGGGCCAACTATGTTGACGGTCAGGGGTTGCTTGATGTTGGAGATATAGATGAAGCCATGACTGCCGCTCACGCAGTCGGTGATGATCACCTACAAGGGCAAGCATACGGCCGTGTCATGCCAGACAGCTTTACCCACGGAACTTCTGAACAACGTAAACGCTGGTTTGACCGCGGTTACAACTACGGTGATATTAAACACGGGGACACTTTCTCAGTCAAAGAAAGTAGCCTCTACTAGCAATCAACCCCTTGGATTACTCCAAGGGGCATTTTAATACGTAAAAACCACCAGCTAAACTGATGGTCTAAATCTTTATTATTCCTACTGATGCGTTCCCACATTTATACGATTGAGAGCACGAGCCAAAGCAACCTTGGCACGACGTACTTGGTCTATATCCTTGGTTGCTTGAGCAGATTCAAGCTCACGCTCAGCCCGGATTCGAGCCCGCTCAGCACGTGAAACGTCAATATCTCGCTCACGCTCTGCTGAATTGGCAACGATGGTCACAAGGTCGTTTTTCACTTCTAAGATTCCACCATTTATGGCAACCCAGTCTACGTGATTATCATCGTCAATACGACGAATTTTCATCTCGTGTACATCTAGAGAGGCAATGATATTAAGGTGGCCAGGCAAAATTCCCATCTCACCATCTGTGGTTCGCACAGAAATATAATTAGCATGGTGATCATATTTGATGCCATCTGGTGTTACCACCTGAACTGTCATATGCGCCATGGCAGACCTCCTTAATAACCCATTTTCTTAGCTTTTTCGATGACATCACTGATTGGCCCCACATTACGGAACGCATCCTCTGGAAGCATGTCATGCTTTCCTTCAAGAATTTCCTTAAAGCCACGAACTGTCTCGACAACTGGCACATAAGAACCTGGTTGTCCTGTAAATTGCTCCGCAACGTTGAAGTTTTGCGATAAGAAGAACTGAATACGACGTGCGCGACCAACAAGGACTTTCTCATCATCAGACAATTCATCCATACCAAGAATAGCAATGATATCCTGCAATTCACGGTAACGTTGAAGGACGTGCTGAACCTCAGTCGCAACCTTATAATGCTCTTCACCAACAATTTCTGGAGACAGGGCTCGCGAACTTGACGCTAATGGGTCAACCGCTGGGTAAATCCCCATCTGTGTCAATTTACGCTCAAGGTTGGTTGTTGAATCCAAGTGAGCAAAGGCTGTCGCTGGCGCTGGGTCAGTATAGTCATCGGCTGGCACATAGATAGCCTGAATAGATGTAACCGAACCTTTCTTGGTTGACGTGATACGCTCTTGTAATTGCCCCATCTCAGTTGCCAAAGTTGGCTGGTAACCAACGGCTGATGGCATACGGCCAAGAAGAGCCGATACCTCAGACCCTGCTTGGGTGAAACGGAAGATATTATCAATGAAAAGAAGAACGTCCTGACCTTCCACATCGCGGAAGTACTCAGCAATGGTCAAACCAGTCAAAGCAACCCGCATACGTGCCCCAGGTGGTTCATTCATCTGACCAAAGACCATGGCTGTTTTTTCAATAACGCCAGATTCTTTCATTTCCCAGTAGAGGTCATTTCCCTCACGCGTACGTTCTCCAACGCCTGTAAATACTGAAATCCCACCATGCTCTTGAGCGATATTATGGATCAATTCTTGAATCAGAACGGTTTTACCAACTCCGGCACCACCGAAAAGTCCGACCTTACCACCTTTAAGATAGGGGGCAAGCAAGTCGATAACCTTGATGCCCGTCTCAAGTATCTCAGATGAAGTTGATAAATCGTCAAAAGCTGGTGCTTTTTTATGAATAGGTTCCCGCTCTGCATTATCATCAAAAGGCGCTTCAAGGTCAATAGTGTCACCAAGAACGTTGAAGACACGCCCTAAAGTTTCTTTACCAACTGGCACAGAAATCGGACGACCTGTGTCCAAGACCTCCAGACCGCGTGTCAAACCATCTGTTGATTCCATAGCAATGGTACGTACCATGCCGTCACCCAATTCAAGGGCAACTTCAAGAACAATTTTTTGTTTTTTGTCCCCGTTTTTGTAAACAACGAGGGCATTGTTAATTTCAGGAAGTTTATCACCAGTAGCAAACTTAACATCTACAACCGGACCAACAACCTGAGCAATTTTACCTGAACTCATAAATAAGATACAAAACCCATTATAAAGTAACAGTAAGGGGAAAGTTAGCAAATACTTAAGATTTTTAGCTCACATAATCCCTCTGCCTGCGCTTTTAGGGTCTGTTCAGTTTAGACACATCATCTTATCGATGTCTGACTAAATGAACTATCCTTTCTGTTAATTTTGCAAAAAATCAGTTAATGTCGTCATTTTTTAGCAAGCACCCATCTCGCTATGCAACTGGCCAAAAGCCTTATTCAAGCGCATTGGCTCCAGCAACGATTTCGGTGATTTCTTGTGTGATGGCTGTTTGACGGGCTCGGTTATATTGGATGGTTAAATCGCCAATAACCTTCTCAGCATTATCTGTCGCCGTCTGCATGGCTGTCATACCCGCTGCATGCTCTGCCGTTTTAGCGTCGACAATCGCACCGTAAATCAAACTTTCCGTGTACTGTGGCAAAAGTTGCTCCAAGATAGCTTCACGACCTGGTTCCAATTCAAAACCGGTCACACCTTCATCCGTGGCTTCTTCCGCTACCAAGTCTGATAAAGGTAGCATTTTCTGCACGCGTACCTGACTGGTTAAAGAATTGACATGGTGATTGTAACACACATAGAGCTCATCAAAGAACTCCTCCTTATACATCTCAACCGACTGGGAAATGATGCGACTCACCTGATCAAACGACGGTTGGTCCTCGAGTCCACGCAATTCAAATGACACTGGCAATCCGCGTGTTTTAAAGAAGTCTGAACCAATAGAACCTATGGAAATGATGGAATAATCATCTGCTCCTTCATCGTGATAATCAGCGATAAGTTCCAAAACGGCCTTTAAGAGCTTGGCGTTGTAACCACCGACCAATCCTTTATCTGAGGTAATCACGATGTACCCCGTCTTCTTGATGGGACGTGAGGCTAACATAGGATTGTCCGAACCCGTAGTCAATTCGGTTTTTAAAAAATCCGTTGTAATTTGGCGAATTTTTGACGCGTAATTCTGATAATCCTTAGATGCCTGCTCTGCTTTGACCAATTTCGCCGAAGAAACCATCCGCATAGCGCTAGTAATCTTACTAGTTTTTTCTGTTGAAAGAATTTTTGCCTTGATTTCGCTAAGAGATCCTGCCATAAGTCAGCCCTCCTTAAACGTTAAAGAACGAGTGGTCTTTGAAATCTTGGATAGCAGCATCAAGCACCCCATCCTCTGGTAAATCCTTAGTCATGCGAATCGTATCAAAAATGTAGCTATAATGCATATCAAAGTAGGCATACAACTCTTCTTCAAATTTCAGAATGTCATTAACTGGAATATCATCTAAGAAGCCATGGGTCAAAGCATACAAAATCACGACTTGTTTTTCAACTGGAAGTGGTTTGTGAAGAGGTTGTTTAAGCACTTCTACTGTTCGACGACCGCGGTTGAGTTTTGCCTGCGTTGCCGCATCCAAATCCGAACCAAACTGGGTAAAGGCTTCAAGCTCACGATAAGAAGCAAGATCCAAGCGAAGCGTCCCTGCAACCTTTTTCATGGCCTTTATTTGTGCCGAACCACCAACACGTGACACTGAAGATCCTGCGTCAATGGCTGGTCGTATCCCTGAGTTGAAGAGATTTTCCTGCAAGAAAATCTGTCCATCTGTGATAGAAATCACGTTTGTCGCAATATAGGCCGAGATATCTCCCGCTTGGGTTTCAATAAATGGTAGAGCAGTGATGGAGCCACCACCCAAATCGTCAGAAACCTTGGCAGAACGTTCCAACAAACGTGAGTGTAGGTAGAAAACATCCCCTGGGTAGGCTTCACGACCTGGCGGACGACGAAGCAAGAGTGACAATTCACGATAAGCTACCGCTTGTTTTGACAAATCATCATAAACAATCAAAACATGTTTGCCTTGATACATAAATTCTTCAGCCATTGCCACACCAGCATAAGGAGCGATATAAAGTAATGGAGAAGGTTGTGAGGCAGAAGCCGTTACAACGATTGTATAGTCCAAAGCACCATATTTCCGTAAGGTTTCAACCTGAGTACGAACGGTTGATTCCTTTTGACCAATAGCCACGTAAATACAGATGACATCGTTACCCTTTTGATTGATAATAGCATCAATAGCAATCGATGTTTTCCCAGTTTGTCGGTCCCCAATGATAAGCTCACGCTGACCACGACCGATTGGTACCAATGCATCAATGGCTTTGAGACCAGTCTGCATAGGCTCAGAAACGGATTGACGTTGCATAACACCAGGTGCTGGTGTTTCAACTGGGCGAAATCCCGTCGTTGCAATTTCACCGAGTCCATCAACTGGCTGTCCCAGAGGATTGACAACACGACCAATCAGGGCTTCACCAACTGGAACTTCCATTATTTTACCTGTTCGTTTGACAATATCGCCCTCACGAATATTAGAGAAGTCCCCCAGAATAATAATCCCTACATCTGTCGCTTCCAAGTTTTGTGCCATACCGTAAGAACCATTTGCAAACTCCAAAAGCTCCCCACTCATGGCAGCATTTAGCCCGCTAGCACGAGCAATCCCGTCACCAACATAGGTCACAATACCAGTTTCTGTGATTTCAAAATTGGGTTGAAAGTTATCAATTTGTGCCTTAATAAGAGCACTGATTTCTTGTGCATTTATAGCCAAGCTTACACCACTTTCTATCTTTACAATTTCTGTTTAATATCTTGAATTTGTGTCCGAACGCTAGCGTCAATAATTTGATTATTCACCTTAATAATAAAACCACCAATCAAAGACTGGTCAATGGTTTCAATCAAATGGTGGGTTTTAATGGCAAATTTTGACTCAACAATTTGGCGGATACGCTCTTTTTGATTTTGGGTCAATGGCTGTGCAGCCACTACTTCCATGTCAAAAATCTGAGTTTCTTCACCAATCTTAACAAGAACTTCTTGTAAAACTGGCAAAATCATTCCAAAGTCATCCTCTGAAATGAGGTTTTCCAACATTTGGTTCAGATCAGAACTGTTTGAATGATGAAGCCTGCGAATAAGCCCTGCTTTTTCTAGCTTATCAAATTTATCAGACGTCAAAACCGCATCTAGTTTGGTCTCATCGAAAACGTCAATCATTTGAGAGACTTCTTCGTAGATAATCGTCAATTGCCCCAGACTCTTAGCTTTTTCCACCAAAGCTTGAGCGTATTTGTGCACTAACGCTTGTTTCTTTAAGTCCATTAGTTTTCTCCTAGACGGTCCAAGTAACGGTCAACCAAAGCCGTTTTTTCAGACTCATTCAATTTGTCAACCAAGACACGCTCTGCTAAATCAATGGCCAGTTTAGCAATTTCTTCCTTAGCTGATTCAACGGCTTCAGCTTTGATAGCTTCAGCATCTTGACGAGCCTTTTCTTTGATGGCTTGCGCTTCTTCTTTAGCCTGAGCTAAAATAGCCTCTTTATCGTGTGCTGCGCGAGCATTTGCCTGACCGACAATCTGGCTAGCTTCAAGACGGCTATTTTTAAGTTCCTGTTCTTGTTCAGAAACATATTCTTCAGCCTTAACACGCGCTGCCTCTGCTTTATCAAGATCACCTGAAATCTGATTAGCACGCTCCTCAAAAATACCTGTAATCTTTGACCAAGCAAAGATACGAATCAAAATCATTAAGGTCAAAAAAGCCCCTGTAACAATGATAAAATTACCTAAAAGTGTCCCCATAGAAACACTGTGCATTACTAACATGAAAAACTCCTTACGCTTTTTTAGTGTCCGTGTCCCTTAACCTTGTTGCTTAAATAAAGCGACGTCAGCATGGTAAACACATAAGCCTGCAAACAAGAGACAAATATCGAAAAGGCAATCCAAAGCACTGTTAAAAGGAATGAAATAGGATGCCAAAGGATATGAGCATGACTTAATTGAACCAAAAGTCCAATGAGCACTTCTCCCGCAAAGATATTTCCGTAAAGACGGAGAGCAAGCGAGAGAAAATTTGCAAACTCTTCAATGATATTCATCGGTGTCATATAAGCTGGGGTCACAAAACCTTTGAGATAAGCTTTAAAGCCACGTTGGCGAATCCCCTCTGCATGACAAACCACTGTTACAATCAAAGACAAACCAAAGTCGAACATCATATTTGCCGTTGGTGACATCCAAAGATTTTCACCCGAACCCGATTCCAACTTGGTCACCAAGCCAATATTATTTCCTATTAAAAGGAACATAAAAAGGCTAAATAAAAAAAGCAGGTACTTACGAGCGTAAGTTTCGCCTAGATTTCCCTTAGCCACACCATAAACAAACTCATAGGCATATTCCAAAACATTTTGCTTACCAGCTGGCTTCAGGCTCATCTTCCGACTAGCCCAGTAAATGAAACCAAAGGCTAAGAGTACTGTTAATAGAGACATGCTCAAAATGGTGAGGTCAATGACAACTGGTCCTAATTGGACACTTGGAGTTGAATGATCCATTGTCAGTTCTCCTTATCTATTGTAACCAGCTCCGCTCTAACCCATCGCAAAAGCCATGGCAAGTGTGATAAAGAACATCCCTTCAATAAAGGCAATTCCGAGGAACATTGTTGTTTGGAACTTTCCGAACATCTCAGGTTGGCGTGCAGATGATTGCAGAACGCTACTTACCAAGAGACCGATACCAACAGATCCTCCAAGAGCAGCTAAACCGAGCGCCAAAATACCAAGATTCATTAGAGTTTCTCCTTAAAAAAATTTTTTACCTAGCCATTTTAGTCCTATTTCTTTCAAATGTCAACGAAATATAGTAAATGATGGCGCTTTCGTGCATTTTTGTCAAAGCTTCTTTGACCATTTTTGACTAATGTTTCATCCTCAATTTTCCTTTACAACTTGCATAAACCGCTGAATCAATATAGAAAGAGATCGGATTCTGTTCCGACCTCTTAGCTGTTATTATTTTGTCAAATTCCAAATTTCTTCAGCATACTCAGTAATGGTATCGTCGGATGTGAATTTATGCGATTTGGCGATATTCATCAAGCTAACACGCGCCCAAGCTTTTTGATCACGATAAAGAGCATCAATACGCTCCTGAGCCTCAACATAGGATGTAAAATCTTCAAGCAGGAAGTATTCATCATTATGAGTGATCAGTGCCTCGTAGATTTCTGTTCCTTCACTTTGAGCGTTTGGAACAGTGCCATCAACGAAGCTGTCTACGACACGGCGAATGACCGAGCTACTTTCGTAGTGACCACGTGAATAATAATCGTGGGCTGCATAATGGTGGTAAACAGTGTCCTTGTCCATACCAAAAATGACAATATTATCATCTCCAACTTCATCTTTGATTTCGATATTTGCTCCATCAAGTGTGGCTAGAGTCACTGCACCTGTCATCATGAATTTCATGTTTGAAGTTCCTGATGCTTCTTTTGAAGCAAGGGAAATTTGCTCTGACACATCTGCTGCCGGCACAATTAATTCCGCCAGAGACACATTGTAGTTTTCTAGGAAGACTACTTTGAGCTTGCCTTGAAGTGATGCGTCATTGTTGACTAGATTTGCAATTTCGTTAATCAATTTGATAACAGATTTTGCAAAATGGTAACCTGGCGCAGCTTTTGCTCCAAAGATAAAGACGCGAGGAACCATATCTTTGTCTGGGTTGTCCTTCAAATCGTGGTACAGTTTGAGGATGTGGAGAACGTTTAGAAGCTGACGCTTGTAGGCATGAAGACGTTTCACCTGAACATCGAAGATAGCGTCTGTTGAGACTTCTACCCCTGTTGTTTCCTTGATGTAGGCTGCAAGGCGTGCCTTGGCATCTTTCTTCACTTGGTAGAAGGTATCAAGAACAGCATCATCAGCAGCATAGGCAGCCAACTTTTCAAGTTCATGGATGTCCTTGCGCCATGCTCTGCCGATTGTATCATCAATAGCTTGTGACAACTCTGGAGCAGCAATTTGTGTCCAGCGACGCTGCACGATACCATTAGTCTTGTTATTGAACTTCTCTGGATATAGCAGGTAGAAGTCATGTAGAGTATCTTCCTTGAGAAGTTCCGTGTGTAATTTAGCAACACCATTGACTGAATGACCACCGATAATAGCAAGATTTGCCATGTGGATTTGTCCATTTTTGACAATGCGAGTGCGTTCGATTAGCCCAGCATCCACACTGTTTTGTGCCAAATGTGCTACAAAGCGGTTGTCGATTTCGAGGATAATTTGGTAAACGCGTGGCAAAACATTTTTAAAGAGTTCTGCATCCCATTTTTCTAAAGCTTCAGATAAAATGGTGTGGTTGGTATAACTCATCGTTTGAACAGTCGCATTCCAAGCCGCTTCCCAAGTCAAGCCATAGTCATCGACCAAAAGACGCATAAATTCTGCTGGCGCTACTGCTGGGTGAGTATCATTAATGTGAACTGATACTTTCTCATGGATATTTTCCAGTGGCAAGCCCATTTTGAGGTAAGATTTGATGATAGTTTGGAGCCCTGCGCTTGTCATGAAGTATTCTTGGATGAGGCGGAGCTGTTTGCCTTCATAGTTACTATCATCAGGATAGAGAACGGCCGTGATATCCTCCACTCGACGTCTAGATTCTAGGGTAGGATAATTGAGTTCATATTCCTCAGGGATTTCCACATCCCAAAGTCGGAGATTATTGATGACGTCATTTTCAAAACCAATTTGTGGAACATCATAAGGGACTGCACGCAGAACTTGTGCATTGTTATGAACAGGAACGATACGCCCTTCCTCGTTGGCTTGGAGGTAAACATCTCCGAAGAGTTTTACATCAACAACATCGTGATCTTTGCGAACTTCCCAGACGTTACCAATCGATCCAAACCATGAATCTGGCAATTCAATTTGGTAACCATTAACGATGCGTTGTTTGAAAAGTCCATATTGGTAGCGCAAGCCATTACCAAAACCTGGATAGCCCGTTGTCGCCAAAGAATCCATGAAGGCAGCTGCTAAACGACCTAGTCCTCCATTACCAAGCGCCATGTCATGCTCTGCTTGAACAACCGCCTCAAAGTCAACATCAAGTTCTGCAAAACCTTCCTTAACAAGATCAAGAATTCCAAGGTTAAGAAGATTGGTCTCAAGCATGCGCCCCGGAAGAAATTCAATGGAGAAATAATAAGCTATTTTTTCTTGCTTTTCAGATAGCTTGTGGTTCCGCTCAATCCAAGTATCGGTGTAATACTTGCGAATCAGCTTAGCAAGCGTCGTAAAAAGCTCAGAAGGTGTTGCACGTGGGACTTTAATCAACTGTTCTTCATGAAGAGTATCTTTAAAATCACGAATAAATTGCTCTTTAGTTAAATGTTTAAGTTTCATAAAAACCTTTCTGTCGATTTCTTTATGGCGAAAATAGCCTTAATCTATTTTTTCACTTTCACACAACTCCTTGTATCTACTAAGTGGTAGGAGCAGTCATCAAAAAGCTCAGTTAGAAAATAATTACTATTTCCCTTCTAATTTATATCCTAAAAAAGCACTCCTTGTCTTTTAGAAAGAAGTGCTCTTATGTCAATGTTCGGTATTAAAGCGTTTTATAGTAAAGGTCAACATAGGCCTCGCTTGCCGTATCCCATGAGAAATCACGAGTCATAGCATTGTATTGCAATTGTTTCCAATCTTCTGGATAGTCATAGTAAACCTCCAAGGCCATCTCAATGGTTTTACTCATCCAATAACCTGAAAATTCACCAAAACTAAAACCTGTTCCTGTCTTATCGAAAGCATTGTATGGTTGCACGGTATCGCGCAGGCCACCAACCTCTGACACGATTGGCAAGGTTCCATAGCGCATAGACATCATTTGAGATAATCCGCAAGGCTCAAAAGCTGACGGCATGAGGAACATGTCCGAGCTTGCATATATTTGCTGTGCTAAACCGAGGTCAAAGGTGATGTTAGTAGATACCTTGTCTGGGTAAGCTTGTCCAAACCAAGAAAAGGCATTTTCATAAGCTGCATAACCCGTTCCAAGCAGTACAATCTGCACATCATTTTGTAAAATATTGTGCAATTCATTAACTACCAAGTCGAAGCCTTTTTGGTCAGTCAAGCGTGAAACCATACCAATAATAGGGACATCTTCACGAACTGGTAGGCCAAGGCGCTCTTGCAAAGCCAACTTATTCCGTTTTTTACCTGTCAAATCATTGGCTGAGAAGTGGTATGGGATTAACTTGTCTGTTTCTGGATCGAAGAGTTCGGTATCAATACCATTGACGATACCAACTAACTTGCCCGCCTCCATACGCATGATTTGGTCAAGCCCTTTACCAAAGGCAGGGGTCTTGATTTCTTCTGCATAACTAGGAGATACCGTAGTAACACGGTCAGCGTATAAAACCGCCGCTTTCATCCAGTTGAGGCAATCATTCCAACGTAGTGTTCCGTCCGCATAACGTTCATAACCTACGCCAAAAAGCTCATGTAGCATGCTACTGTCAAACTGACCTTGGAATTCAATGTTATGGATGGTAAAGACCGTTTTAATACCTTTGTAGGCATTTATCCAGTGATATTTTTCCTTTAACAAATAAGGAATCATAGCTGTATGGTAGTCATGGACATGAAGAATATCAGGAATAAAGTTCACTTTTTCCATGAGTTCAAGCGCAGCTATTTGGAAAAAGGCAAAGCGTTCGCCGTCGTCCCACTCCCCGTAAACTTGTCCACGGTGAAAATATTGCTCATTATCAATAAAGTAGAAGGTTACACCATCACGAACAATGCGTTTAACACCTACATACTGGTGACGCCATCCAACATTAGTATAAAAATAGAGAACATTTTCTGCCTGATCTCCAAATTTATTGGCTACCACATCATAATAAGGTAAAACAACTGCGACTTCATGCCCTTTTTTGACCAGAGACTTTGGGAGAGCTCCGATAACATCTCCCAAACCTCCAGTTTTTGCAAAAGGTGCCCCTTCTGCTGCTACAAACATGATTTTCATTGAATGATATCTCCTGTGATTTCACGACCCTTGGCAATTACCAGTGGTTTTTCAGCAGTTCCTTTAAGGGTAACACCTGCAGGTACGGTTACATTTTTATCAATGATGGCGTACTCAATCACTGCATCAGCTCCAATCTTAACCTTAGGGAAAATAACAGAGTGAGCTACTTTTGCCCCTTCTTCTACGCGACAAGAGCGAGAAATAATAGAGTGGTCAACATGACCTTTGATGATAGAGCCAGAAGCAAATTGTGAATTTGTTACGGTTGATTTTTCATCAAAATAAGTTGACTCTTCATTTTTAACTTTGGTGTAAACTTTTTGATTGCCATAGAAAAGAGTGTAGAATTTCTGTGGGTCAAGCATGTCCATATTAGCATCGTAGTAAGATTTTACAGACGTAATATTGGCAAGATAGCCAGTGTGTTCGAAGGCAAGAGCACCTGCTTCAAGAATCAAATCACGAAGAACAAAGCGGATTTTACGAGGGTTTTCTTTCTTAGCTTCCTCTTCCAACTTTTTAATCAGATAAGGTGTATTGACCACGTAAATATCTGCAGACATTGGAACAGGTTCATCAGTTTTATCAACCTCTGCTTTACCAATTACTGTGTCAGTCTCATCAATAACCAGTAGCTCATTATCAGATGATAAGCTTGACTTCATAACTTTCTTGTAAACAACTGTTAATTCACGTTGATTGGCATTATGAAGATGAAGCACCTGTTTCAGGTTAATATTAGCTAAAATGTCACAAGACATGTAAACCGTTTGGTCACTGCCTGAACGTTTCAAATAATTGAGAATCTGATTATAGTAGTCAGCGTCAGCAATTTGACTTTCTTCGTTGGTATTATAAAAACCTAAGAAGTAATGACTGAGCAAGGTATTAAGCCCCCACTCACGACCTGAACGGATGTGGTCAAAAATAGAGCGGATGTTTTGCCCACGGAAAATACCATAGACGCTTCTGATACCAGCATTAGCAATGCTTGATAACTGGAAGTCAATCAGGCGATATTTACCATCAAATGGCAGGTTTGCCAAGGGACGATTAGCGGTTAAGCTTTCCATGTCTGGATAACCGATGGTATTTCCTAAAATAGCTGTGTATTTATCAATCTTCATTTGGTACCCCCACTACTTCATTGTAGCCAACTACTTGAACTTCTTCTGTTCCATCAATCTCAACATTTTCACTGATTACTGCACCCTCACCAATGATAGCGCGAGTTACCTTAGCGCCAGCTTTGATGGTCACACCACTCATAATGAATGAATCTTTGACAACTGCTCCCTCTTCAACTTTTACGTTTGTAGAAAGAATTGAATGATCCACGTCACCAGCTACAAAACAACCATCGACAACTAGGCTATCTTTAACCCTTGCGGTATCTGTGATAAAGTTTGGTGGAGCAATGTGGTTCTTAGAGTATATTTTCCATGAACGGTCGCGACTATTCAACTCATTGTCTTCGCCGATATACTCCATATTAGCTTCCCAAAGTGACTCGATGGTACCTACATCTTTCCAGTAGCCTGCAAAGTTGTAGGTGTAAACAGCTTCACCTTGATCCAGATAAGCCGGGATAACATTTTGACCAAAATCTGACATATCAATGTCGTTTTTCTCTGCATCAACCAACATTTTGCGCAACTTGTCCCAAGTGAAAATATAAATCCCCATAGAAGCCTTGGTAGATTTAGGATTTGCTGGTTTTTCTTCAAATTCAACGATACGATCGTTAGAATCGGTATTCATGATTCCAAAACGACTTGCTTCCTTAAGCGGTACATCGATAACTGCAACTGTCAAGCTAGCCTGATTATCTTTATGTGTTTGGAGCATGTCATCGTAGTCCATCTTGTAAATATGGTCCCCTGACAAGATGAGAACATATTCAGGATTAATGCTATCGATATAGTCAATATTTTGGTAAATCGCATGGCTAGTACCCAAGAACCAACGATTCCCTTCTGTTGCAGAGTAAGGTTGCAAGATAGTTGCTCCGCTATCGATTCCATCAAGTCCCCAAGAAGAACCATTTCCAATATGGCTATTGAGAGCCAATGGTTGATACTGGGTGATGACACCAACATTATGAATACCAGAGTTGGCACAATTTGATAAAGCAAAATCAATAATCCGATAACGTCCACCAAACTGAACAGCTGGTTTGGCGATACTTTGAGTCAGTTTACCAAGTCGAGTTCCTTGTCCGCCGGCAAGGATTAGGGCTAACATTTCATTTTTCATATGATTTCCTTTCTTAATGAAAATCTCTTTTGTTTTTAGCTTAAGTTTACTTTTTCAATTTGCGCTTCATTTTCCAAACGATAGCTCCAAGAGCTGGCAAGGTGAAGCTAAGCGTATTTTTGTAATCTTTCCACTGATTCGGTTGAGTACGGGTAGAAGGATTATGAGCTTTCCAAACACCACCGAAGTTTTCCATCTCGGTATTGAAAACTTCTTCATAGATTCCTGCAAATGGTACGCCAATAGTAAAGTTTGGACGCTCAACAGGTGTCATATTAAAGACACAAATCAGAAGATCTCCCTTATCGTCCTTACGGATAAAACTGAGTACCGTCTCTGATTTATTATCAGCATCAATAATCTCTAAACCATCGTAGTTCTCATCATTTTGCCAGAGTGCCTTATGATTCTTATAGAAGGCATTGAGCTGACTGGTGAAATCCTGCATTTTTTGGTTAAGCTGGTCTTCTTCACTTAGGTTACCCCATTCTAGTTGTTCGTCGTATTTCCATTCCAAAAATTGGCCGAACTCAGAGCCCATGAAGAGTAGTTTTTTCCCAGGATGACAAATCTGGTAAGTGAGTAGGTTGCGCAAGCCTGCGAATTGATTGTAACGATCCCCCCACATCTTATGCATGAGAGATTTTTTCCCGTGAACCACTTCATCATGTGAGAAGGGCAGGATAAAATTCTCGTTGAAGACGTACATGAAACTAAAGGTTACTAGATTAAAATCATACTGGCGGTATATGGGGTCACTTTCGTAAAAGCGCAGAATGTCATTCATCCATCCCATGTTCCACTTGTAGTCAAAACCTAAACCATCCTCAGCTAGGGACTTAGTGATTGGAGTGTCAGCTGTTGATTCTTCTGCAACCATCATGACATCTGGATGTCTGTCCTTGATAATCCCATTAAGACGTCGCAAGAAGTCATAGCCTTCAATATTGCGGTTACCACCAAATTGATTTGGCGTCCAAGGCCCTTCATCATAATCTCGGTAAAGCATATTGGACACAGCGTCAACACGAATACCATCAATATGGTAGTGTTCAATCCAAAAAAGCGCTGACGAAATCAAAAATGACTGGACCTGCTTTTTCCCAAGGTCGAAATTAAGTGCTCCCCAACGAACATTTTTAGCCCGATTTGGATCCTGAAATTCAAAGGTCGGCGTTCCATCAAAGTAAGCTAGAGCATCATCATTCTGAGTAAAATGCCCTGGAACCCAGTCCACGATGACGCCAATGTTGTTCTGGTGACAGGTGTCAACAAACTCTTGGAAATCCTCAGGCCTACCATAAGTATGCTCAAAGGCAAAATATCCCATCAGCTGATAACCCCAAGACATGCCCAGCGGATGCGCCATCAGGGGCATAAACTCAACATGGGTATAGTTCATCTTAACCAAATAAGGAATAAGTTCTGCTGTTAATTCTTTGAAACTATAGGGTTTGCCATCGGCATCTTTTTTCCAAGAATTGGCATGAACCTCGTAGATATTGACTGGACGCTTTTTAAATCCAAAGCGTTTCCGTCTCCCCATCCACAAGCCGTCTTTCCATTTCCGTTCCGCAAAGGGACGCAACACCGCAGCGGTTCCTGGTCTTGCCTCTAGGTAGTAAGCAAATGGATCCAGTTTTTCAACCTTTTGCCCCCCGCTTCTAGTCACCAAATACTTGTAGAGCTGACCTGTCTTAGCTTCTGGAATATGACCTTCCCATACTCCAGCTTCGTTTTTTTCCAGCGAAAATGGCTGAGCGGTCCAGTTTGTAAAATCTCCAATAACAGCTACATCTTCAGCATTTGGAGCCCAAACTCGAAACTGGTAACCATCTTCCGCAGGATGGGCACCTAGATATTTTTGAGCATGAAAATTCTCTCCAATACCAAACTGATATAACCTATCTTTATCGTTCATAAATACCCCCTAACCTTACAATTTAATATATTCAACTTCAAATTGTTAAATATATAAAAAAAAACAGGGATAACCTTAGAATTCTAAGATTATCCCCATTTCAATGCACCCGTTTTCATATTTAGGAAAACGCTTTAAAATAAGTTTATCATATTTTCTTTCATTTGTCAGGAAAATATCAATGTTTTTTCAATATTGTTAAGTTTTAAGGAGTTCTTAGCCGCATTACCGTACTGAATCAAGAGTTCACCACTAGCTGGCACCGCACGCTCTACAAATACCAATTCACGAATTTTCGGAAATTCTTCAATCGAAAAGATAGGATTTCCCTGTTTTTCCCTAATTAATTGACGAGCTTGCTCAACTAAATCGGAATGTTCGGTCACTAAGTTCCAGTTCACTTGATTGACTTGGTCTGGTGCATTGTAAGAGTTCATTGCTCTTTCCTTGTCTTCCTCTGTCAATTCACCATCTTCACCCGTTGGGTAAAGTTTGGTTCGCATGAACTCTTGACCTAACTGCATAAAGCAGATGCCTTGCATAGTCAAATTCATCGCAGTAGCTAGGGAGATGCGCTTTTGATGAGTCTCCAAATCATCGTCTGGATGAAGGTGCCACATGAGATCATTGAGATTATAATTATCATGAGCTTCGACGTAATTAACGACTTGACTTGGGGTCAGATAAGGGTTTAACTCATCTGAACCCAGAAAGGCTTTTGCAAGCACGTCCTCTGTCGCTTCTCCAGAGACAAAGCCACGTTCAAAGTGACCATAAATCTCAGCACCCTTGATGGCATCCCGAGCATCATCATTGAAGAAACCAATCCCAGCCAACTGTGCAGCATTTCCTTTCTTAGCCTTATCCTCAGGAGCAAGACCAGTCCCCATATCCCATCCTTCACCATAAAGAAGGATTTTAGGGTCGATTTGATCCATGGCAGAGCGAATTTGACGCATGGTCTCGACATCATGAAGGCCCATCAAGTCAAAACGAAAGCCATCGACACCGTATTCCCTAACCCAATAGGTCAAAGAATCAATCATATACTTACGGAACATTTCCTTTTCCGAGGCCGTCTCGTTGCCACAGCCTGAACCATCTTGGAAAGAACCATCAGCGTTCATTCGGTAATAATAATCTGGCACTGTCAGCTGAAAAGCAGAGTCTCTGCTCGAATAAGTATGGTTATAAACCACATCTAAAATAACCCCAATTCCAGCCTCATGATAGGCTTGAATGAGCGTTTTTAATTCCAGAATGCGTGTAGCTGGCTCTGCTGGATTTGAGCTGAAACTAGCTTCTGGTACATTGTAATTTTCAGGATCATAACCCCAATTATAGGCGTAGCTACCATCTTCTAAAATAGTCTGATGGTGGTCAAAAACTGGTTGGAGCTGCACATAATCATACCCCATCTTTTTGATGTAGTCAAAGGCTGTCGCATCACCAAAGGCATTTGTCGTCCCAGTCTGGCAAGCTCCTAGGAACTTACCGCGTTTATCCTTATCAACACCCGAAGTCTCAGAGATGCTGAAGTCGCGAATATGCATCTCGCAAATAACCGCTTGGTTTGGATTTGACAACCTCCAAGGAGCATTTTCTCCGTGCCTTACGGTAAAACCTTTTGGAGAAAGATCCCAATCAGACACAACAATAGAGCGTCTGCCATCTGCTGTCGTGGCAATAGTGTACGGGTCTCTACTATCCTTAAAGGTTCGTTTTCGGTAATGAATACGGTAGCTGTAAGCTGTGAAATTGTAATCACCTGACAAGCTGATGTACCACACACCATGCGTATTTTCCTTATGGTTACCAGGGTTGCGTTTATCCCCTCTAAACATAGGGTGAACCTCTGCAACACTTGCTTTTTGGTCTGTTGAAGAGTAGAGGATCAGTTCTACAGATTCTGCCGTTGGTGCCCACAAACGAAAATCAGTAGCTTCCTGATGATATTGAAAACCTAGCCAGCCATCAAATCCCCACTCCCTGTCAAAAGCCTTGCTATTAACACCCATGTCAAAAGCATGAGGCTGGTGCCTTGTATAATAAGGACTGGCTACTGCTGCCTGCCTCGAATAATAGACTGTGTCATCCCCGTCAACTAACCAGACCTCCGTTTTTTCCAGACCAATATGACGTCTAATATGGTAATCTCTAGTCTTTGAAGACCAGTCCTTTTTCATAACAAGGACTCCCACTTCTCCTAAAAAATGCGGAGCAGGATAGGTTAGAGTCGCCTTGACACCGAAACTATCAAAGAGGCTGAAATAAGTCTCATGTCCAAGACCACCGACCTGCCATTGCCAAAGGCTGAGGTCAAAGTAGTTTTCCCATTTACTATGGAAATGGACAACGGTTGTATTGGCTATCATGTTTTTTTATGTGTTCTCCTTTTCAAAATCTTCAACTTCGTGAGTAAATCGTTGGGCAAATTCCTCAAGCGCTCGTTCTTCCTCCGATACCAACGCATCATCTGAGATATCATCTGTATTGGCAAAAAAGGTAATATGGTTCTTGAGGTTCTCTAAAACAATCGGTGCATCTCCGCCATATTCGCCATCCAAATTAATCATCATTCGATTCTGGCTCTGAGGTTCAATCTTAATATAACCCGTTTTTATGTATTCAATGCGCTTATCGGTAATATGCTTACCGCCGTCCAAAACAAGACGAATCAAATGGATAATCTCCAGCAAATTAGCTGTTTTAACCAAAATTAATGTGAAATTCCCATCATCCAATTTTGCGTCAGGGGCTATCTGTTCAAAACCGCCCACGGAATTGGTAATGGCTGCAAAAATCATAGAAACCTCGCCTTCAAAAACACCCTGATCATGGGTGATTTTAACAGGGACATTAGAAATCTGAGGTAACAGTTCCACACCCTTAGCCAAATAGGCAAGATAGCCAAACATGGTTTTCAGTTGACTAGGGACACTATACGTCAATTCACTCAGACTCCCTGCAGCAGCGATGTTGATAAAATAACGGTCTCCGTAAGCACAACCAACATCCATAGCAATGGTTTGATTTTTTCCAATTATTTTAGCCGCAGCTACAGGATTTCCACGGGGAATTTTTAGAGCTCTGGCAAAATCATTGGTTGTTCCAGTCGGAATAATAGCCATAGCAGGGCGTTTTTCAAGGGGAGCAATACCGTTCACAACTTCATTAATCGTACCATCTCCACCTGCCGCAATAACCAGATCGAAACCAGCTAGACCTGCACGGGTGGCTTCATCCATAGCTGAATTTTCCTCAGCAGTCGTCTGGAAAGCTGAGGTCTCATAACCAAAGCCTTCCAAAATATCAAGAACTTCTGCCACGTTTTTCTTCATAATTTCTTGCCCTGATGTCGGATTATAAATCAACCGGGCACGTTTACGTTTTTGAATCATCTCGTCACATTTTCTTTTTTACAAGTTTAATAGCCAAGCTTCGTCCTCAATTCGGATACCTAGCTCCTGAGCCTTGGTCAGTTTACTTCCTGCGTCTGCCCCAGCCACAACTAAATCTGTTTTCTTAGAGACAGAGCCCGTTACCTTGGCACCCAAATTTTCCAGTTTTTCCTTGGCTTCTTTGCGCCCCATCTGTTCCAGTTTTCCTGTCAAAACTACAGTCATGCCTGATAAGGCAGCGTCCTTAGCCACTTTCTTGCCCAGATAGGATAGATTGACGCCGTAGCTCTCTAATTCCTCTAACAGTTTTTGAGCTTCTTTTTTGGCAAAATAGCTGCGCAAGCTTTTAGCGATAACACCACCAAGCCCTTCGATAGAAGCAATCGCCTCTTCTTCTGCATGAGCTAGCGCAGGCACATTTCCAAAGGTCTCCAAAAGGAGCTTAGAAGCCTTGGCACCCACATGGCGAATGCCCAAACCAAAGAGCAGTTTCTCAGCTGAGTTTGACTTTGAGGCTTGAATAGCTGTGTAGAGTTTCTCAGCTGATTTTTCTTTAAAGCCCTCAAGTTTAAGCAAGTCGTCAACAGTCAATTTATAGATATCTGCCACATCGCGAATCTGATCAGCCTTAAAAAGTTTCTCAACGATGGACGTTCCTAGACCAGCAATATTCATAGCATCACGGCTAGCAAAATGTTCTAGGCGACGCTGTACTTGACTTGGACAGAGTGGGTTGATACAGCGCAAGGCTACTTCATCCTCGTAGTGGATAAGTTCAGACTGACAAGACGGACAGTTGCTAGGAACCGCCATAGGTACTTGATTCTGACGTTTCCCCTCTACCACTCTCAAAACGGCGGGAATGATGTCTCCAGCTTTATAGACGATAACTGTGTCACCAATACGAATGTCCTTGTCAGCGATGTAGTCCACATTATGTAAGGTCGCGCGTGAAACGGTAGTCCCAGCTAATTGGACCGGGGAAAGGTTGGCTGTCGGAGTGACAACACCTGTCCGTCCTACCTGCCAATCCACAGAGAGTAGCTCTGCTTCTTTTTCCTCGGCAGGAAACTTATAGGCTACCGCCCATCGAGGCGCCTTGACTGTAAAACCTAGTTCTTCTTGCATAGCTAAACTGTTGACCTTGATGACAATACCATCGATGTCATAGGGCAACAAATCGCGATCGTTTTGGACTTCTTGAATAAAGTTCCAAATGTCATCCATGGAAGCAGTCACTAGACGACGAGGATTAACAACAAAGCCCATTTTTTCAAAGCCTTTGAGCACCTCCTCTTGGGTCTCAAAACTGACTTCTCCAGCTTCTTGATAAAGGAAAGTAGCTAAACCACGCTTGGCAACTATGGCCGTATCCAACTGACGCAAAGTTCCTGCCGCCGCATTTCTAGGATTAGCAAACTCTGTCTCACCATTTTCTTGACGCTCTTGGTTGATTTTGGCAAAAGCTACGCGTGGCAAATAGGCTTCTCCACGAACCGTGATACTTTCACCGCCTGCAAGGGTCAAAGGCACATCTTTAATACGCTTAACATTCTCCGTGATATTTTCACCAACACTACCGTCCCCACGGGTCGCAGCCACCTGCAAGACACCGTTGACATAGGTCAATGACAGGGACAAGCCATCAATCTTTAACTCAGCAAGGTAGGTCGCATGAGGAAATTCTGCCTTGATACGACGATCAAAATCATCCAATTCCTCACGTGAAAAGGCATCTTGAAGCGAGAAAAGCGGGTATTCATGCTCAAACTTTTCAAATCCGTCTAGAATCCGTCCTCCAACACGGTGGGTCGGACTATCTGGCAAAATCAAGTCTGGATATTCTGCTTCTAGATCAACCAATTCACGGTAGAGTTTATCGTAATCACTGTCTGAGATACTAGGGGCGTCATTAGTATAGTATTCTTTGGCATAGCGATTAAGATCATCAACCATTTTTTTCATTCGATTCTTCATACCAATATTTTACCATAATTTCCTTTGATAAAACAAAAATCTCACTCTCATGATATTGAGAGCGAGGTGGTTAAACAGTCTTTTGAAACCATAAGGGTAACTTCTCTATCAAAAATCAAGCTGTTTTTCTGGTTCTACTTTACTTGGTTGCACCAAAAGAACTAATCGAGCAATATTGCAACCCAAAAAAATAAGCCAGCCAAAGAAAGGAATAATGCTCACAAGCATTCCTAGATTAAGAAAGATAAAAGCCCAACTGAGACCTGCGTCACGGTAACGACGAACTTCCAAAGCCAAGTTAGGAATTAAAGTCACCAAAAACCAAATCAGACTAATAAGAGCAATCGGCGCTATTGAGCTTATCATAGACAAGGCAAAAGTCAAGCTCTCTTCGTCAGTCATATAGTCCAGAGCCGTCGGATTGGATAGAAAATAGCTTAAAATCTCGAAATAGAAGCGAAAAAAACCAACAATAGATAAAGGGAAGGCTAATCAAAACATTACAAAGCACAACCCACCAAAAATCAGAGCGACTAGATTTCCCTTCAAAATTCGTAAAATTAATCCAATAGTTTTTATAAGCTTGAAACATGATATACTCCTTTTAAAACACTTAATTTATTATATCACATTTGACAAAAAGATGCCTTTTCTCCCCTTAAGCTTTCGAAATCGTCACTTGAGTTCCTACTTCGACCTGACTTGTCACACTGATGGCAAGCTCCAACTGATCAAGGACTTGTTTGGTCATATAAAGTCCAAAACCAGAGGCTTTTTGATGCTCATGACCATTGTAACCTGTAAAGCCTTCATCAAAAAGACGAGGTAGGTCTTCCGGCAAAATACCAATCCCCTGATCGGCTATGGTGAGGCTACCTTTCTTTAGAGTGACAGTAATTTTCCCACCTTCTGTGCTGTATTTGATAGCATTATCGAGAATTTGAGAAAGGGCAAAACTCAACCATTTTTTATCTGATTTAAGTTGCCACTCCCCAACAACTTCAATGGACAGATTTTTATGAAAAAAGAGAATCCGATATTTTTTAATCAAATCTTTCATCAGAGCACTGACAGAAACCTCTTCAAAGCGGAAATCATCCTGCTGATCTCTGAATTTCAGATAAGTCAAAAGGGTTTCCAAATAACGTTCTAAGCGTAAAACCTGCTGATTAACATGGTCAGGATTGAGCTGCTTGGTCTGTGCCATGAGAGAAATAGCTGACAGGGGTACCTTAATCTGATGAGCCCACATTTTTATCAAATCTTGTTGGCGAGCTGCCTGATTTTGAGCTAAAAAGACCTCCTGTCTTGCTACATCATCACGGGCCGATAGCACATTTTGATAGGCGACATCAAGCGGACTGGTCAGCTCTGCTATTTCTTCCAAAAATCTAAAATCGCTCAAGAGTTGCATTTGCTTCCGAAAACTTAAAAAATGCCAAAGGAAAAAAGGGGCAAGGAGAAGCACGTTAAAGAGAAAGGCCATACCAAAGTAGTTCATCGGCAGGTGATATAAGCGGAAAGAAAGCAAAAATCCTGCTGAGAGAAGGGTGATAATCAAATACCACATTCCGTATTGTCTAAGATATTTTCTAATCATTTGAGTAAATAGCCGACTCCTCTCACCGTATGAATATAATCAAAGCCCAGAACTGCCACCTTCTTACGCAGGCGTGTCATATTAACGTTTAGAGTATTCTGATCAATAAATTCATCGCTCTCCCATAGCTTCTCCAAAATAATATCCTTACTGACCACTTGGTCTTTATGGGAAAAAAGCAGAGCTAGAATTTTATTTTCAGTCGGCGACAGCTGGATTTGGTCAGTCGCAGAAGCAAGTATACCGTCACGGCTTAGCTGAAAATTCTTAAAAATTAGCTCCTCGCTCGTAAACTGATGGGCACGGCGCAAAAAAGCAGCAATTTTGGCATCTAAAAGACTAACCGAAAATGGTTTGGCGATATAATCATCCCCACCCATATCAAGTGCCATAACCATGTTCATCTCGTCATCGCTAGAGGAGATAAAAATAATGGGTACAGTCGATGTTTTGCGAATCTCTGTTGTCCAATAATAGCCATTAAAATAAGGCAGAGTGATGTCCATCAAAATCAAATCAGGTTTGACATCTTCCACCTCCTGCTTGACCGCACGAAAATTTGAAGCACTAAAAACCTGATAGGTCTGCCCCAAATGGCCTTTCAAAAGAGACACAATGGTCTCATCATCTTCAACTATGAAAACTTTATCCTTGTTCATACGACCTTCCAAATAATTTAATCTTTTATAGTGGCTCAGTTATAGTCATTTTAGTGTTTTCTTCTCAAGAAATCAAGGGAGAGTGAGATAAAAATCGGTAAATCGGCTTTCCTGCCGATTGCGATTTTGTCGTTCCACCTCTACACAGGTGATTAGAACGGTCACTATCCATTGTCTAACAAGGGAGGAGAACTTCCAATCAACCATTGCACCAAAGTGCTTATCTGCAATAATATAGACATTTGAATTGACTTTGATACATGGTCCCTTTCGGCTTGACATACGCTTGCACTCCCTGCCCTCACTTCCTTGTCTGAAATCTAATTCATTCGACCATATTAAAAGGCTGAGACATTCGTCTCAACCTCCTCTCACTTATCTTTCCACTAACTTGTAGTAGGTGCGACTAGTCGCCTTGTAAATACCGAAATATGCGATAGCAATGACTAGCATCGTCATTCCGGCAACCAGGTAAACGAGATTACTACTCGTTACCCCAAAGAAGAGAAGCATTTGTCTTAGCATTGGTATAGCTATCAAGTAGTGGAGTGCTGCAAACCCCAAAGGCATGAAGAAGACGAGAAGAACTTGTGAAGAAATAGTCTTTTTAACACCTTCTTTTGACATACCAACTTCTTGGAGAATTTTGTAGGACTTTTTATCCTCCTGCCCTTCAGAGTACTGCTTGTAGTAGATAATCAAAGCTGCGCCTAGCATGAAAGAAATCCCCAAAAGAACACCTGTAAAGAGCATACCACCGAACATGGCATAACCTTCATCAAGATAGGCTTGACGCGTTTGAACATATCCGAGTTCCTCCCCGTTGCCATCTAAAAATGCTTGACCATCTACCAATCCCAACGCTTTTCTCTGATCTTCTGTAGCATCAAAGATGACAGAATAGGTTTGTTGTATCGTTGTCATTTTTTCTGTAACTTCTGAAAAAGCATTCTTTAACCCCTCAGCAGTTTGCACATCAGAAACAACTAAGATAGCTCCGTTAAAAAGAGTAGTAACATCAGGCTGCTTAGCTGTCTTGAGATTGTCGACAATATCAAATTTCTGACCTATCAAGGTCATTTTCTTGTAATGACTTTTTCCATTTTGTGTGTAAAAGAGAGCCTGATTTTCTGTTAATTGAGGAATATTATTTCCTAATTTTCTGAAATCATCCTGTGTCATCACTATAAGAAAAGCCAGTTGTGCCGTTGGTTTAAGTGCCTCTTCTTTTGTGACGGTTATCACATCTGAATTTGTTAGTGGAACTGGGATAAGGCTACTTGTGTAAGAAATAACATTTGCATCTTGCCCCAAAACCTCCCGAATACGACTTTCTGCTGCTTTTCCACCTGTTTCATAGTTTTCAGCTTGACCAGAAACCTTAACTTCCTTAGGGAATGAAGTGTCTGCTAGATTTTTGGTATTGGCATAGAGCGCTGCCGTTGTACCAATAGAGACAAAGGCCATGACCGCTAGAAGGGTAATGGATGCTAGCCCAGTTGCGTTAGCTTTCATACGGAAAATCATCTGGCTAGTTGTGATAAAGTTTCTAGGTTGGTAGAAATAAGCTTTGTTGCTCCGCTTTTTCTTTAAATACCAAGCCATAAAACTGATATAAAAGAGATAGGTCCCTAAAATAACAAGAATGACTGCCACAAAGAAATACATAATCACGGTAAAGGCAGAAAGTTTTTTTGAGTAAAGCGAAATACCGTAACCACCACCTAAGAAGAGCAGGCTAAGCAAGGCTAGAACCATATTGCCTTGAGGTTCTTTCTCACCTTTTTCACTACTTTTGAATAAAGCCAGAGGAGAAGTTTGTCTAATTTGGCGTAAACCAGACAAGGCTAAAACAAAGAAAATCCCTGCAAATAGAATAATGTTTAAAATAAAGCCAAGTGGGGACAACGTCAAAATCAATTTATCGTAATTAATGATATTCACAAAAATCAGATAAAGCAGATTGGCAAAAATACCAGAAAAAACAGAACCTAGAACGATAAGAAAGAGAAAGATTATTCCTAATTCCAAAATGGATACAAAACCAACTTGTTTTTTATTCATCCCTAGGATATTATAGAGACCAAATTCTTTGCTACGCTGCTTAAGGAGAACATTATAACTATAAATCTCCATAATCGTAGACAAAATAGCTAGTACGAAAATACCTAGCGGTAAGATAATCATTGCTGTCCCCATGCTATCTGCCATTGGACTTGTCAAGATGAGAAAAATCGCACACGTAAAGCTGTAAAGCACAAAAGATGCCAACATAAAGGGAGCATAGGCTCTCTTGGAAGCTTTGATATTATTCCAAGCAAGTTTTAAATAAAACATGCTACTCACCTCCTAACAGGGCAGACATGGCCAGAGAAATCTCTCGGTTAAAATCACTTGCTGTACGCTCCCCACGATAAAGTTGGTGGAAAATACGACCATCCTTGATAAAGAGAACTCGTTTGGCGTGGCTGGCTGCATTGGCTGAGTGTGTTACCATGAGAATCGTTTGACCTGTGTCATTGATGCTTTCAAAAAGTTTCAACAAATCTTCCGAATTTTTATAGTCCAGCGCTGCTGTTGGCTCGTCAGCTAATAAGAGCTGAGGCTGTGTAATCAAGGCGCGTGCAATGGCAACGCGCTGCTTTTGCCCACCAGAAAGCTCAAATGGACGTTTATTAAGCAAGGTATCAATTCTTAGACGGCTTGCTAGAGCCTGCAAGCGAGTTTCCATCTCCTTATAAGGTTTTCTATCCAACACCAGAGGTAGAAAAATATTGTCCTTGATAGATAGGGTATCTAAAAGGTTGAAGTCCTGAAAAACAAAGCCCAAATTTTTAAGACGATAGCTGGCAAGCTTGCCTTCCTTGATTTTAGTGATGTCCTCGCCATTCAAGATAACTTGGCCCTTAGTCGGCTTATCCAACGTGGCAAGAATATTAAGCAGGGTCGTTTTCCCTGAACCAGATTCTCCCATAATGGCGATAAATTCACCCTTTTCAACCTTAAAATCCACGTCTTGTAAAGCACGAGTCTCCTCTTTTGAAAAACGGGTACGATAAACTTTTTCTAAATGATTGATTTGTAAAAACATGATATTTTCCTTTCTTCGTAAATGACTGTCTGTCACTTTCTAAACTTTTCTGTGCTCTTTCAATTATAACTTACTTCATCCATTCTGTGAGGTAGCAAATCAACTTAAGTTGCTCTGCTTTTTTTACCAACAAAACCAGCCGCAAGAACTGAAACAAAAATCAGACCCAAAATCATCACTCCGTAACCAATCTTACTCATCAGTTTCCTCACTTTCTAGCTTTATAGATAAACACCACCAGTAGAATAAGACCTACCAAGACTCCTAAACCTAAAAAACTTCCACCGTAAAACTCAAAAGTTCCTTTAATCGCTTCTAGTGACATCTTTTTAGCTTCCTTTCTTTTGATATTTTTATTTTACAGAAAAATGGCAGAGCTAAACTTACAATACCGAGCTTAAAGCTTACAAAATTGTAAGACTTTGATATAATGAAACAAAAAAGAAAATGGAATTTACTATGGTTAAAAAACTTGGAAAATTACTGGGGACTGTGGGCAACCTCTTGGCTATTCCAGACGCCATTGACACTATTAAACATGTGACAGACAAGGCTAGTCCCGTCATTGAAAAGGAATTAGATCGCAGGCATGCGCATCAAAAATCTCTCATTCAACTAGATAATGTTCGCGATGTTCCTATTGATTATGCACAAGCACTCTTGGAAAAACGTGGCTTCACTGTCTTACCTATATCAGCCAAACCACACCCCAAATATGCTAAGGAACGCCCCATGGAGGTTGTTGCCATGCACCCTCGCGCAGGTAAATATCAGCCTAAAACCTTGGTAAAACTCTACTTTGTCACTGAAGACATCATTTCAGAAAGTCAAAAACTTAAAGCCGCTTCTCATCAGCAAATGGCTAGCCTCCAAAAAAAAGTGACCAAACCACTAGATTCACTCAAAACAGTCAAATTACCTGTTCGTAAGAAACGATAAAAAAATCCTAGACCTACAGCCCAAAAGGAATGCTGGTCTAGGATTTTTAAATCACTTGAAAAAGAGTAGGAGAATCAAAACTTATACTCAATGAAAATCAAAAGTAGCCTAGGAAACGAAGCCGACGATAGAACTTGAGTTCATCAAGACAAGTTGACAACGGATAATTTTGATTTTCGAAGAGTATTAGTCTACCTGAACGTATCGGCGAGCTCCCGAGTAAGAAATATAAGAAATCCATTGTTTTCCTTCTGCAATGAGAACCTTGTCATAATTCACAGTTTGTCCTTTACTGTAGGTGGCTAGAGTTGTACTTGTAGACTTAGCCTCGCCCTTGACAGGAGAAGATTTGGTAAAGGTATAGACACCTGATGCTGGAAGAGTTATTCGAGGAGCTAAGGTTACTGTTTTGGCAGAATTGCTAACATAAAAACGTTGTCCCTCCACAGGTTGGTAATAGAGATGAGCGTGGTAGAGTCCACGACTATTTTTATGTCTGGAGGCGTTAATTGTTACCTTATAGGTCCCATCTGCTTGTTTTGCTGGCTTATACCAAACAAGATCATCCTGTCCTCCAGTTTCTGACCATACTGGAACCTGAACTTCCTTTAGGTTGGTATGACTGACATTGGAGACGATAATATCGAAACTGCCCTTACTATCATTTTTATTGGTAATGGTAATCGTTCCAGTCGTTGGTGATGGGGTCTGATTGGTTGCTGTAGTTGGTAAATTTGCAGTTGCTTTTGTCACATAAGTCTTCTTACCATCGTTTGCTTGGTAATAAAGGTGAGCATGATAGACACCACGATCATTCTTATGTTTGGCAACATCAACCGTCACTTTATAAGTTCCAGATCCCTGTTTTGTCGCCTTATACCAGATAATATCATCCTGCCCTGCATTTTCTGACCAAACGGGAAGCAAGACTTCCTTTAGATTCGTATGGCCAACATTAGAAATGATGACATCAAAAGTTCCTGTGCTATTATTCTGGTTGGCAATTTTCAGATTACCTGTTGTCGGAACCGTTAAGGCCTCTACGGCAATGTACCTACGATTCCCAGCATAAGAAAGATAAGAAATCCATCTGTAACCATCTGCTTCTACTACCTTATCATAGTGAACAGACTGTCCCGCTTCATAGTGAGCTAATTCAGGACTGGATTGCTTAGCCTCCGCCCGAATAATCGATTTTTTTGAGAAAACATAGGTTCCGCTCGTTGCTAAACTAGATTGCTTTATGGAGGTCGCAGTTGGTTGAGGAGTGACAGATCCAGTCACATCCTTGAAGTGGATAAAGCCCTCTACCTCGCTAATGTTAATCGTTCGTTTATTATAGCAATGATTGTATCCGTAATTGTATTCCTCAATGGTCACAGAGTCCCCTGACACGGCTGCCACCCATGCGACATGGCATCCGCTCCACCAAGCGACTGAACCAACCGCAGGAGTTTTATTGACCGCATAGCCTTCGCGCTTTGCGCGTGGCCCCCAAGCATCAGCATTTCCATACGCCCCTGGAATGGTAAAACCATTGACCGAGGACAGACGATAAGCTACAAAAGAAACGCATTCTCGATTATAGAGACGCCAAGGGTCAATGAGTGAATCAGGTGTGGCATTTTTCAAGTACGCAGGATAATCATCACCAATAATAGCTGAATAATTCAGCTTTGGGGCTACTGTTTGCTGCACGTTCTGTGTCGTAACTGCACTGGATGTAACTGTTGTTTTTGAAGTTTTAGCAGTAGTAGCTGGCTTTGGAGCACTTTTAGTGATAATTGATTCTGCTGGTATGCTCTTAGAAGTGTTGCCTCCTTGTGAAACAATAGCTGGTGTCCTTTCCTTAGTTTCCACAGGCTTAACTGTGACAACTGTTTCGGGTTTCGTAGTCTTCGCTTCACTACTAATAGTAGTAGCCGTTGTCTCTGCCGTAGTTACTTGTGTTGCCAGACTGCTCGTCACCTCAGACACAGTTGTTGTCTCATCAGCTGAGACCTGACCAGCTATCAAAAACATCCCTAGTAGGACAGACGAAGCCCCCACCGCACACTTACGGATTGAAAAACGTTGGACAGTTTGCATTCCTTTTTGCATTCACTAACTCCTTGTTAAAAATAATCTTTCAGGCCTGTAACTAACTATTCGGAAGAGGGAGAGAAAGTTGCTAATGAACACTAAAAAAACTGACTAGCATTGAACCGCACCCCAAAAGTTAGACTGAAAAAATCTAACTTTTGGAGTCAGTACATTGCTAATCAGTTTTGTATATCACAAATCACAATGATTTTAAAATTTCTTCCAAATGTTTGGCTGTTTGTGTCCAGGTAAAATTCTCTAAAATCCGTTTATGAATATTAGCTTGTAAAGCCTGCCTTTTAGTCTCATCAGTTACTAATTCCTTCAAAGCATGCGCTAAGGACTGCGCATTCTCCTCAACGATAATTCCTAAATCGTCACGATTAATAACTTCAACCGTGCCACCTCTATCAGTAGCAATAATGGCAGAGCTTAACAGTCCAGCTTCCAGAATTGAAGTCGGTAAACCTTCTGGATACATTGATGGATAAACAAAAATATCTGTCTGCGCCATCAAAGACATAGTATCCTTAAAATCACATTTCCCAAGAAAACGAACACAACCTGACTCATGCTTAACTCTCAGCTCATCAAACAGAGGACCGTCTCCAGCAATATTCAACTTAACTGTATCTGGAAACTGATTACTTTCGAAAGCTTCTAAAAGCACCTCTATTCCTTTTTCTTTGAGCAAGCGCCCAGCATAGGTGACGAAAATCTCATCCTCAGACTTATCTAACAAATGACTTGTTGAAAAATCAAGAGCCAGATTAGCTGGAACCGAATTATAAATCACACCTTCAGCTTTTATCCCAAAATGCGTCAGCCATTGGGCAGAGCGCTCCGAAACCGCATAAAAATGTTTAGTCAGTCGCTTCACATAGGCAGTTAGCACATGCTCATAGATAGCACCAAAGAAATCAAGAAAACGATTATTAACCGTAAAGTGACTCGACCCATGATCGATGACTAGGCTAGGAATACCTCTCTTCTTAGCAAAGCGGAGCCCCGTAAGAGTTGTGAGGTGAAAGCGGGTATTGCAGATAACATAGTCAATCTCTTCCTCTGACAAAGCAGCCATCAACTGGCGATAAGCATCATTGATGTCTAAGATAGGATAACGTTGCTTGAAAAGGTTCTTAACAGGGAGACGGTAAATCACACGTCCATCAGGAATCTCCTCCTTATCAGCTAAACTCTCATCATGCTTGCTAGTCACCATGATGATGCGGTATCCCAGCCTTGTCAGTTCTTCCGTCAACTTGTCCGTATAACGCTCAATACCTCCTAAAAAAGGCAGATAGTATCCTGAAAAAAAGGCAATTGTTTTTTGGTTAGACATTTTTTTCTACCTTTGCTTTCAAACCATCAATCAAGCCACGAGCCATGGCTGACAATTTTTGCCATTTCTGATTTTCATAAAGAAAAATTTTAATAAACTCATCACGGCATAGAATCAAAAAAGATTTTGTTGTCTCATTTTTCCCATATTTTTTTAATAAATAAATGCTATTTCTAACACGATAGTATTTACGGAGGGCAGAGTGATTAGAGGTATAGGCTGTTCTACCCAAGAAATTAATTTTCTTAGCTTCACCTATTTCATGGATAAATCCAATTTGATTAACTCGATAAACTTTATAACCAAGACGTTGAAACTCTAAGTTAATATCATAATCCACCATATCAATAAACATCCACTCATCAAAACGCTTGGAGATTTCAAAAACTGACGTTTTCATCAGGGCCGCTGAGGTAATCGCCCACGAAACCTCCTCAAATTCGCCACTATAGATTTTTGAATCTTCTTGATTCAAATCACGAAATAAGCATGATAAGGTGCCTACCTGAGGTAAATCTAAATACGGCATATAAATCTGCATTAAATCATCATTGATAATCGTATCTTGATCCAAAGTCAGAAACCAGTCGTAATGATTATCAATAGCATATTGACCGATAATATTTAAAGCAGCGGCAATCCCCTTATTTGCGTGTAGAGGAATAAATTCCACTTCCGAAAAAGTAGTCTGGAGAATTGATAGATTATCTGAGCCATTATCGACAATAACTAATTTATCCACTTGAGAAATAACTGCTTCGATATTTTTTCTCAGACGCTCTATTTCAGGATTAAAGGTCACAATTCCTGCCAAAAATTTCATCGTTTAAAATCCTTTACTAACGTAATAACTGGTGCTTTTAATAGAAGCACCATGGCTATATAAATTGCAGCCCCTAGAGCAGCTTGTAAGGTATAGTTCAGTAGATTGACAGACATATGATTATTCAAATAATGAACAACAACCATTGTTACAAATGCTGATAGACTGTACTTCCACAGACCATTTGTCAATTCTCTGAAACTAAAAACATCTCTGAGGGAATAGGCTTGATAACCAGACACAACTAACTCAGTCAGAACTGTTGAAATCACTGCACCCATGGCACTCATTCTTGGAATCAAAATTATATTTAAAATAAGATTTGTCACCAAGCCTGCAACTGCCGACATGGTATAATCTTTAGTTCTCTTGGAGGCTAGGAGGTATTGTGTTCCTAGTGCATTTCCGTAAGAAATGAGAATAATCATTAATGATTGAACTTGCATCAAAGGGGCAACAGGGCCGTAGTCATTGCCAAAAAAATACGTAGCAAAAGTCCCTGAAACAGCTACTAATCCTGCAATCAAGAGCATTGAAATCGCATTACTAAGGTCAATCAACTTCAGCAAAAGACTCCTAGCTTCCTCTCTTTTATTTTCAGAAAAGAGTGCTGATAATCGAGGAAGAAAAACTCCACCAATAGAAGCTACCAAAGTGAACAGAATTCTTACAATCTTATCTGACTGGTCAAAATATCCTGCACTAACGACAGTATCCATCAAACCTAACATACTTTTATTGAGAGATAAATAAATTTGCATGGTAATTTGAGGCAAGAAAAGACCCAAGGTTGGTAGGAAGTGTCTCCAGATATTGAGTTCTCTCAGCGGAAGCCATATAACCTCTGTCTTTAGATAAGGCCACACTGTTAAATTTCCTAGAACGGTAGAACCAGCAATTAAAGCCATGTAAATCCAGAGATCTTCTGCTGTCTTAACAAGTAAGAAAGTGAGAACCACTGTCGTTAGTCTAACGATTGTATTTCTAACAACAATTCTCTTGAAATCTTCCCGACCAGTGTAATACCAGGAAATATCCGTTGCAACAGATAAAAGATTAAGTCCTTGAATAAGAAAATAAAATTGCCATTTGTTACTAGCTATGACCAATACTAGAAACACCAGACTAGAGGCTGCAGTTGAGACAAATTTTAGAAAAACTAATTCCCAAAAAACTCTGCTACGCTTCTCTTTATCTCTTTGAACGTATGCAATTTCACGATTCCCGTAAAGGCCAACTCCAAGTGCTGCAGCCAAGGTAAAATAAGTAACTATGGATCCCGTATAAGCATTGATTCCGATTCCTTCTGGAGATAGAACCCTTGCAACATAAGGAGTTGTAATCAGTGGCAATAATAATGCCAAAATTTGATATGAGGCATTATAAATCATATTTTTAACTAATTTCATATTTACCTCATCATAAGTCCAATGGTGGTATCAAAAATCAATAAGACATTTGAAACAATAACCAGCAAGGACACAAAGACTGGCACAATCTGACGTGCCGAACGATTTAATTGTGGCGTCACAGCTGATACCAACAACTGCAAGAGTAACAAGGTTGGTGTGAAATAACGGCCTTGAACCCCTTCAATATAACTCGTTCTAGCCCCGTTATAGCCAAGCATTGTGTAATAGACACCCAAAACACCTATCGCAAAGAAAAGAAAGGCAACATATCCTAGGTATTTAATTTTAACAAATTTTTGTTCTGAAAAAATAACAAGAAAAATCATCAAATACCAGACAGCCGATACCCAAATCGGTATATAGTTCTGGCTAGGATAAGGAGCTGCTAACCAAGAGGTGATATCATTGGAAAGTAGATCGAGACCCGCATAATTGTAACCAAAAGTCATCAAATAGCGTTGAATAACGTAAAACAAACCGCCATGATTCCGTGTTAGAAAAACAGCTGCAATAAAGCCTAGTCCTAATACTGCCAAAATTGAAAAAGCAATATTTCTTTTACGTAAAACTATTTTTTGTCCTAGTTGTATGATTTTCTGACGGATTTTCTCAAACGATTCCGTAAAACTCAATTCTAAAATCGGCCACAAAGCAATCAGAAGCCAATAGTTCCATTTGGAGGCTGTAATAATAAATAAACTGCCCAATAAGAATTTGTAGCGATTCTGGCGAGTAATTCTCTGTTCAGCTATAGTATTGAAAACCACCATCAGGAGAAATGCAACCGCAACATATCCTGTGGAATCATAGGAAAGACTTGCAAAAGAGTTTAATGCTACGGGACTTAAGAAAATGGCGAAATAAATTAACTTCCCAAATTTAGCTTTTTTTATAATGAGGCCTATTAAGAGACTATTCACTATCACGGATAAAAGCCTAGCTACAGTAATCATAACTCCCATAGAAGGATAGATGTATTTACCGATAAGAAGTCCAACAGCCGGCACCACATGCCCCCAGAAAGTAAAATCAAGATAACTGTATCTAATATCACGTGGCATATCATCATCTTCTACAAAGACTGCTTTATTTAGGTAATACTTTTCAAAACGTGTCCCATTTTTATAAGAGCTCGCCTGTCTTGCCATACCAGAATCAATCTTAAACTCTCCATATCTTGAGGTATCAATAATATTATTAGCAACTTTCCCTGAAACCGCTAAGTGGTATTGTCCATCAGGTTCATTAAAAAAGGGCATGAAAAGGCTGAAAATGGCACCTATGGTCAAAGCCAAAACCAGATATGTTTTATGAATATGTTTTGGTTCAAAGACCTGCATCAATTTTTTCATTCTAACTCCATATTATTTTTTAAATAAGAAAATGGCGTCGCGTAAGCGATTTGTCAGGCTGTCATAATAGCTTCCATCCGTCACCATCTGTGTTAAAGTTGCAAAACATTTCTTCTGCTCTGCATTTGCCAAACGTTTACGGTTAAAATCCAAATAGGCTTGCGCCTTGAACAAAGCTGAGCTTTTTTTTGCCTGTAGGACTGGGACAAGTACTTGATAATAGCTTTTTACGATATGGAGCTCAGCGATGTGTCTGGCATGATTACTATGCAGACCAAGAATATTTCCACTAGCATTTCCACCGTGACGAACATGAAGTCCAACTGGTTGATTAAGATTATAACCGGTTCCCAAAAGTCCTGAGATGCCAGCCATCAAATTATCATGCGAGGTTATAAGCCCTTCAGTATAGTGTTTGACAACAATATCAAGAAAAGTTTTTCGGAGACAAAAAGTCCACCCCTGACGGTAATTATGATAAGAAAAATCTTTTGGATATTGCGAAAGTTGATTTTCCCTATCGGTAAACTCAAAGTTGTTAGGAACAGTCGCCTCCTGCCCAGTAACTTCAATATCAATATCAGCGCTTAATAAATCAATGTCTGTACGTTCTTCCATGACTGTAACTTGTCGTTCGTTTTTGTCAAAATACCATATATCATCTTGATCTGAGAAAAAAACATAGTCCACATCATAAGAAACAATATCTAACATCAACTGGCGAAAGTTTAGGCGCCATCCTAAATTGGGTTCATTTTTCTGAATGGACCAACCTGATAAATTATATCTCTGGATATAATTTTTTACCACTTCTACCGTATCGTCAGTCGAACAATCATCCCGCATGAGAACATAGTCCGGAGCTAGAGTTTGCTTACGAATGGAATCTAATTGTTTCTCAATAAATTGACTGCCATTATAGGTAGCCATCAAAACTGCTGTTTTTACCATAATTCCTTACTTTTTAAATGAGAAAATCAAGTCTCTCGCTACTGCATCCATATTTTCATAATGAGATAAGTGAGAAAAAACAAAGGAGAGATTTGCCATTGTTTTATTAGAGCGCGCCACTTCATATCGCTCTTTGTAAAACTCACTAATCTCATTCAAGATCTTACTATTGTCATGCTGGTAATAACTTGCTACCTGTGCAATAACATCATAAAAACGATAAAAAACATAAAGCCCATCTATGTGTTGCTGTTTTGAAGATTTAATTGTAAAGACGTATTTCTTATTTCCACTAGCATTGTTTTCATAACGAATATGACTACCAACTTTGACGTTCATATTGGCCGCCCTGTCAGTCATTGCTGCTACAATTGAAGTCAGATTATCATGCGAAATCTGTTCTCCCTCCTTCCAGTAGCTTACCACAATATCAGAAAATATTTTCCGTAAACAAAATGTCCAACCTGGACGATAAGTTCTATAAGTGAGAATATTTGGATAGGGAGATACTTGTTGCCGTTCATCAAATTGGTACTGGTCTGGAACCGTTGCCTTCTCGGAACGAACCTCTATATCAATATCAGCACTCAACAATTCAATATCTTGTCGTTCTTCCATGATTGTAACTTGTCGTTCATTTTTATCTAAATACCATATATCATCTTGATCTGAGAAGAAGACATAGTCCACATCATAGGAAACAACATCTAACATCAACTGACGAAAGTTTAGGCGCCATCCTAAATTGCTGGCATTTCTCTGTATTGACCAGCCAGATAAATTATATTTCTGGATATAATTTTTTACCACTTCTACCGTGTCATCTGTCGAACAATCATCCCGCATGAGAACATAGTCCGGAGCTAGAGTTTGCTTACGAATGGAATCTAATTGTTTCTCAATAAATTGACTGCCATTATAGGTAGCCATCAAAACTGCTGTTTTTACCATTTTTATTCCTCAAAACTTCGAACGGTCTTAATAAGTCCCACTTCAAGAGGAACTTGCTTCGTCCAACCTAATTTTTCAATTTTACCTGTATCCAAACGACTATCCCCCATCTTGCTATAACCAGCACTCATTTCTTGTGGAATATTAAAGACAACTTTCATCGCTTTTTCTGGAAGAAGTTGAACTAAAAGCTGCGCTAGCTCACGTATCATAATAGTTCTATCTTCATTTGCCACATTGTAGGCCTGTGCGATCTCTCCATTTAGCATAATTAGAAAGAGTCCCGCCACAGCATCAGACAAGTAACAAAATGCACGCTCAGCAGTACCAGCACTTTTTAGAATAATATCTTCATTTTTGAGAACATTATTGATAAGATCGCTCATAATGCGACCATCATTAGCCGTTTCCATGCCAGGACCGTAGGAATGCGCAATTCGTGCCACAGTGAATGGCACCCCATACTGATCGTAATATGAACGAAGAAGAGTCTCAGCCATTCGCTTACTTTCTGGGTAACAAGCTCTACTTTCTAAAATATCAAAAGCACCATAGGCTTCCTCATTGATTTTTTCAGCAATCGGTTTTCCGTAAATTTCACGTGTTGATAAGAATAAGAAATTCGTTACCTTTTTCTCACGCGCAAAATTCAATAGATGAAGCGTTCCAATCGTATTGGCCTCAATGATACCAACTGGATCATTGAGAATAAAGTGCGGACTGGCATTGCTAGCAGCATGTACAATATAATCAACTTCTTCCTCATAGGCAAATGGCTTTGTCACATCATGTTCTAGCAATTCAAAATAATCGTGGCCTAACACATCAGCAAATCTCAATTTTGCCTTTTCTATATTTCGAGCTGTAGCAACAATCTTGGTTTGGCTATTTTTTTGCTCATTGAGTGCTACTAAAGCATAGACCATGTAAGTTGCCAACATGCTGTTAGCACCTGTAATAAGAACTGTTTTTCTTTTTAACCTATCCCAAGCAATGGCCTTATCGTTCAGAAGTCGATTCATATCATCTTGAACAATCGTATTTTTATATGAAATCATCATTTACAACCCAAAAATTTGTGCGTTTTCTTTAGCATCATGAAGTGCTTTGAAGGTGTAAAAATCGTCTGGCGTCGTGATTTTTATATTTTCAGAAGGACCCTCAACAATTTTCAACTTGCGATTATACATTCCCATCAGAGTGCTTGAGTCAATCGCATTGGTAATTCCTTTAGCGATAGCATCACGTTGTACTTCAAGAATATCCTTTAAATAGAAACTCTGAGGTGCCTTTGCAATAAAAGAACGCATGCGATCAACCACTTCATCAATATTGTTGTCACTATCAATTAAAACAACCGTTTCCTTGGCAGGTACAGAAGTAATCGCAGTGCCACATTCCTTCACTGTAGCAATATTATCAGAAATAGTCTGAGCATTGATAAGGGGACGAACACCGTCATGGATAAGGACAATAGCTTCTTCATCACCGGCCACATTCTCAGCAGCCTCCAGACCATTGAAAATAGACATCTGGCCTGTTTCTCCACCTGAAACGACTGCTTTGACCTTTGTCAAAGAAAACTTGGTCACCAAGCGATTCATGTAATCTAACCAATCAGCCACACAAACCACTACGATGGCATCAATTTCAGGGTGATTTTCAAAAAGTTCAATAGTGTGAACAATAATTGGCTTGCCATGAACTTCTAAAAATTGCTTAGGCAATCCTTTTGATTTCATGCGTGAGCCAACACCCCCGGCAAAAATAACACCAATATTCATGATTACTCCTTCCAATACCATGTATAATAATCGTGACTTTCACGTTTATTCTCTGGCGGCAATTCCATGTAGGAAGCTCCATAGAGCTGATTGAGATAAACGTTATCCTCTTTAATTTTACGAACGGTCAGATGTTCAAAAGCTATGTCTTCATATGTATCAAAGATTTCAGCTGGGAAACATTCTTTCAATCGATAGCGTGAATCTGTGTACCCTCTGTATTTTGCGCTTGTTGCATTATAGGTTGACATCACTTTATCCACCTGCTCTGCTTTTTGCTTAGCTTGACCGTGATAAAGAGCAAAACGAGGCATGCCTAAAATCAGGCGAGCAAAAGCGAAAAGATGATTTGAACCACTGGCAAAATTGGGGAAAGTCGTACACTTGAGATTCTCTGCTGCTGACCTCACTTTTTTGAAAAAGCGGTTGCGTTCTTCTTGAGTGTCTGGCAATTTATCAATCGGGAAGATATCAATAAATAATCCTGTCCATGGGTGAATGCGGTCAGTCTTGCTAATATAACAAGACTTACTATGATAAAGCTTTGCAAAAGGCCAGAGATTACGCTCTGTCGAATGGTGTAGCAATTTAAAATCAGGATTATTATCTTCAGCAAGAATCTTCATTAGCCGTTCATAGTGACTACGTTCCAGCATTAAATCAATATCATCATCCCAAGGAATAAAACCTTTGTGCCGCATAGCACCAAGAAGACTCCCCCCACCAAGAGAATATTCTATATGATTGTCCCTAGCAATCTGATCAATGTATGCTAGCATATCGAGTTGAATCTGACGCATTTCTGCTTGACTTATTTGACGCATGACTTTATTTTCGGACAGACTAGATTAGAGCGACAAGAATGTCAATCAACATCAACTTATTAAATCCGAATTCTCCTCTTTTTAGTTTTGTAAATTGCAGACCTCTGCGATGGATAAGAGCTTTGTATTCTTTTTCAATCCTCAAGCACATCTGTCTTGCATCTTCTTTGACACTAGAATTAGATGTGAGTTCTTGAATACTGGTTAGAACTGTCATTAGATTTTCATAAAAAATCTTTGTCGTTTTTTTCTGATTTTTTGCTTGCTGAATAATACTTGGAGTTTTTTGAACACTTGTAGCATTGCTTGAATGTTGACGATATTTAATGAATTGCTTATTAAGATAGTAAATACTATTACGAGCGGTTCCTAAGATAAATAATCCCGTATCATGCGCAATCGAATTATCTCGATGAGACTGCACTTTTAAAAATTCTTGACGAATCAAATCAGTAAACAAGAAGCAACACCCCAGAAAAGGATAATGCGAAAAATGAGCTGCCTGAGGAACCTTTTCAAGCTTACCATCATTCTTAGAAATCCCTAATTTCTCATAAGAATCGTTCAAAATCTTTTTAACACCAACATCTGACGTGTAATAATATTCGATGCGATGCATGAGCACCTCGATTTGAGGATTACTTTGCATGGTATCTAGCATGACTTGACACTTGTTTAAGTCCCAAATGTCATCCTGATCACATAGAAATACAAAGTCACTTGAAGCAGCCTCCATTAGAGCTAGAAAAGATTTTTTCCAGCCTATATTCTTACCAGAAATAATATTCCATGATAGTCTCGGATGCTTATCGGCATATTCGTTCAAAATTGCCAGAGTATTATCACTTGATCCATCATCTCGGATGAGAAAAGTAACAGATACTTCCGGATTGTCTAGAATAGTTTGTTGGACAATACTATCTAGCTGCTCTTTTAAAAATTCTTGACCATTGTAGGTTGACATGGCAATGGTTACACGAGTCATTTTTTATCCTTTCCTAATCACAAGGTAGGCAATACCAGCTATTACCAAAATAGTTACCACTATAAAAATTCCCGCCATCCAGTATGGGTTTGGCAACCTAGTTGCATTTTGACCCTTCTTGAGACTCTGTAATGCATTATACTCCGTTTTCCCATAATCTAAATCAAGGATAAATCCATTAACCTGATAATCTCCAAACTGTGCTTTTGATTCACTATCCTTAGTTGCTTTAAATATTTGAACATCAGTGGCCTTGGCATATCCCTCAGGTACTTTTACCTGCTTCAAAAAATAGGTGTACTCACTAGATAGACCTCGCAACTTGAATAAGGCCTCGTTACTTTTTGTTTGATTACTTTCATCATATGCCCAGATTTTTTTGTTAAATGGCAGAGCAGACTTGTAACCATCCAAATAAATGATTTGATTGCCAGAAATAGTGAAATTGGATTCAGCCTCTATCAAACGCCCTTTTTCAAGTCCAGATTTCTCCCAACCTAACTCTTTTTCAGAGTTGTAGTTCAAAATAGAGATCTGACCTGATTTATCAAAGCGTCCAAGAATATACTCTGCGCCCGTCAACAGCTCATGACTTGTCCCATCCGTCATGACAAAGTTAACGTTGTTACTATAAATTTCAGGAGTCAAAAGATATTTTCCATCCGCTTTTACAAAAATACCTTGACGGATATTTTGATTTTCGACAACTAAATTCTTAGTAAACTTTTTCTCTCCATCTATCTCGGATTGATAAATTTCAATAGGATATGTAGCTGTAGATACGACATGTCCTGTAACTGTTATAAAATCATCTGAGCTGCTATTAATATCAACCTTTAATTTTTTTATAGATTGTAACTTAGATAAGGTCTTTTCAAATTCTTGATCAACAGATTCTCTATAGAGTTTTGAAAGTTTAAAAACATCACCATCTAAGCTAACTTTTTCAGGCAAAGGCTCAACATTCACTAATGCCCCACCTTGGCCTTTTTTTTCACGTACAAAATGTACCTCTTCCGTATATGCTGCATTGATGTTATCTATGATAAAATGCGGAGATACTTCAAGTTCGAGAGAGGAAATGCTTTCCAACGGAATTTTATAAGTCACACTTTCCCCTATATCTGCTGTATGATAACCATCAACTTTAGTTGCATCTACCGTGACGTTCCCTCGATCAATGAGTGTGTTTCCTAAGTACACTGTCTCTTCTTTATCATCAAGCTTGATTACTTCAAAGCTATCATCATTTGAATTTTGGAAAATCGTCCATCCTTGTTTAAGTTCTGCAATAGATAGCCCCTCCTCAGAAGTAAAACGATATCGAGCATTTTCTGGAATATGAAGAGGAACTTGCATTTGAAACTCGTTAAGTACATTTAGAAAGGGCCGGTTGTCTCTATACAAAACTTCCAACACAGCCTTACTCTCCTCTTCGGTGAGTTCAACTCCCTCTCCAAACACAAGTGTATCTGATAGTCGAATTGTCTTCCCCTTAACTTCATAAAGTTTTTTGAAATCGTCTACAGTATAGTGGCTAAGTTCATCGTTCTCAAACTTACCAGACTGGATTTTTTCAAAGGCGATTTGGTAATTCGTCGCTTGAATTTGAACGCTATAAATAGGATTGTTATTGTAATAGTAATAGGCACTAACTTGTGATGTTTGGTTTTGCTCCTTTGCCTGTGTAGTTGGCATCAGTAAAAACAATCCCAAAATTAGAGCGATAAACGCTATTTTTTTCTTATTTACCATCTTTGTCTCGTTCATGTAATTCTTTTTTGAGGAGAGAAACTTCCTGTATTAAGGTTTTAATTTCTTGTTCTCTCTTAGCCGAATGTGTTGTGTCACTAATTTCTAAGAAAAATAGAAAAACTAATGCAGAGAAAAGCAGGAAATTAATTGTAAATCCAAAGCCTATTTTGTGAGCTACATAGGCAACACTTGTCGGAAAGATACTGATAAAGATGAGCATCAGACCAACTAAAAGCCAAGGCAGGGCTTTTTTTACTGAAAAGGAATGGCGATTGACCATCCGGACAATGAAAAACATCAGCAACACTGCTAGGACAATCATCTCAACTTGTAACAGTAAACTCATGTTAATTCTCCTTCATGTAAGCTGCCATGATGATTGATGTCAGTACATCAACCATATAGGTGACTGATTTTAGGGCACTAATGCTAGAGACACCTTCTGTCCGTTCAAACATATTGGCCGAGATTTCTTCAACACGATAACCCTTTTTCAAAACACGAACAATCGTCTCTGGCTCAGGATAAGCAACCGGATAACGTTTAGCAAAATAGGAAACAATCTCTTTATTAGCCACACGATAACCGCTAGTGGTGTCATAGATTCGCTTATGTGTTGTTAATTTAATCAAATTTGAAATCAGGTTAATCCCCATACGGCGCATAGCGGTTGATTGAAAATTTTCTTTTGTCTTGTCCACAAAACGAGAACCAATAACAAAATCACAACTTCCATCTAAGACAGGTGTAACTAGATTTACAATACTTGCAATATCGTGCTGTCCGTCACCATCAAACTGAACAGCAGCATCGTAGTCATTGCGCTCAGCATAGATATAACCAGTTTGTACAGCTCCGCCAATTCCTAGATTTCGAACCAAATCCACATGATTTATGTTATGTTCATCTAAAATTTGAGGTGTCTTATCCTTTGAGCCATCATTGATAACCAAGTAGTCTAATTGAAAGGCTAGATGATTTCTCTTTTTAAAATCTTCAATAGACTGAACGGTTCTTAAGATGCTTCCTTCTTCATTGTAAGCTGGAATGATAATTAGAACTTTTTTCATTTGTTTCTTTCGTTATAAATATTTGTCAGTAACAAAAATCTAAAAACAAAAATATGTTTCCATTGATTTTTAGAATACTTGTATTTCAAAATCCTTGATAAGCGTCCCATAAAACTTTGCTTATCAATATCACTAAAGTTGTTAATCACTTCACGAATAGCTACTGGAAGATCTGCAAATTCCAGAAGATGCTCTGCTTGTTTCTGAGAATCGTGAATGAGTTTCCAATAGCGAGTAAAGATAAATCTTGGACCTAAGCGAAAAATTTTAAATCGCTTATCCAAAGTCCTTGCTCCTAGGACATTATTATCATGCTGGCGATAGAGTTCCGTTGGTCGGTCAATATAGACCAGTTTACCAAAGGCTGTGGCTAATAGTGCCAAATACCAGTCATGCATTAGAATGTCTTCTGTCACCGTCCAACGCTCTGCCAGAGCATGATTGATCATTGCTGTCCCGCCTGTAACCGTATTTTCCGTTAATTCTTGGATAAATTCGGTGTTGGCATGATGAGACTGGCTTCGGATCATGCTTTCATTAAGCACCTCAAGATTTTGATTGACTACTTTGAGATCCGTATAAACCATTAGTGCTTGATTAGGGTCATGCTTTTGAGCCTCAGCAAGGGTCAGCTCAAGCTTCTCAGGCAGCCAAATATCGTCCTGATCGCTGAAAAAATAATAATCTGCTCTGCTATGCTTCACCAAAGCATAAAAAGATTTGATAACACCAAGATTTTCGGCCGAGTCAGGATTGATGAAACTAATCCTAGAATCACTGGCAACAAAGCCCTCAATAATCTGACGCGTATTGTCGGTAGACCCATCGTCACGAATAAGGAGCTTCCAATCCCTGAAAGTCTGTGCCTGAATGCTCTCAATTTGCTCAGCCAGATAACGCTCACCATTGTAGGTTGCCATCACAATATTAACGCTCATGCAAAAACAACTCCTCGTACTCCCCTACAATCTTCTCCCAGCTATAACGCTGTGCCATGCGCGCTTTGGCTGCCTGCCCTAATACTTCAAAATCGCTTTGGCTATCAACCTGATTGATAAGATTTGTCAAAGCACCTTTTTCTTTTTTCCAGTAAAAAGCGGTGCTGTCGGCAACAGAACGGTTAAAATCCACATCAAGCACCAAATTGAGATTGGTTTGTGCTAGCGCTTCGAGGAGACCTGGATTTGTCCCTCCGACCTCATGACCGTGAATATATGCGTGAGCCTGTGCTCGGATGTAATTTAAGAGGTCACGATTATAAATCGTCCCGACAAACTTAACCCTGGAATCCTTATCAAAATCAGTCGCTTGTCGCAACTTCTCAAAATAGGAATTTCCCTCATGATTGCAAACAATCAGCAAATCACGCTTGGTACTGGATGCCATAAATTCTCGAATAGCCGTCTCGTAATTATTTTCAGGAACAAAGCGACCTACAATTAGGTAATAACCCTTCTCCTTGCTCTGCCATTTTCCAAAAAAACTACGAACCAACTGGCTTTCTGCTGTCAATGGTGACGCTGATAAATCAGTGCCATAGGCAATAAAACGGGTTCTAGACCAGGGATAAGACTTTTGAATATAGGTCTCAATCCCTTCATTATCAGAAATTACCAAATCAGCGCTCTTAGTCATCATTTTTTCGGAGAACTTGAGATAAGCCTGCACTGGACGAGACCACTTGCTACGCTTCCATTCAAGCCCATCAGGATTGATGAGAAAGATCCCACCTGCTTTCCTTATTTTTCGAGCTAGAGGTGCCATAAATACCCCTATGGTATTGCCAAGCACATAGAAAATTGGATTTTTAATATCTTCTTTTTCGACTATGCGCAGAGCTTCTCTAATAGCCTGAATATCATAGGCTATGACTCTAGCTGGTCCAATTTTAGGAGGATTTATAGTAAAGCAATCCGCCCCAAAAACATCAAAGTGAGTGCCTTGTTCGCTATCACTGAGACAGGCAACATGGTATTTAATTTCAGTGCTTCTCTGATGTTTAACCAACTCTTCAACGAAGGTCTCAAAACCGCCGTATTGAGCTGGTAAACCACGGCTACCGATGATAAAAACGTGCTTCACACAGACTCCCCCACTTTAAAGATAATTCTATTCATTATAGCATAATCTAAGAAAAACTACCATTTCTAAACCAATCATCAGAATGCCCCAAAGGGAACTAAACCATTTAAGATTAAAGACAAAGTATCTCTTTCTCATCTACCAAATGATACAAAGGAAAAATCTCTACAACGACGGGCAAAGCACTTCATAACACCACCTCCACTGTCCTAAAAAGGGGCTGAGCAATAACTCAGATTTGATAGCCGAGTGAATTAGCTTTCAGACAATGAACTGAGATACAGGAAGTTCTAGAGTGCGACAAGCCGAAAGTGACGATGCATCACAGCTAATTCAAATGGCTATGATAGAAACATTGAGATAGTTCTATGATAAAAAACGCATAAAATCACGATTCTAGCAACATGATTTTATACGTTTTCTCTATTTACAATTTTTGTTCAGCCTCTTCGGAAGTTTTGTGACTCAGGCTTAAAAATAGCCATGATACTCTGTCAAGAAGCTGTTGGCGTTCGACAACACCTAAGAAAGTGGTAAAAGCACTTGTCTACAACTCCATGGAGCCTAGTCCCTTTCTTTATTTCTTCTCTTGCTTGTAAAATTCCTTCAAGGCATCTTGCCAAGTTGGAATAATAAAACCAGTTGCCTTTGCCTTATCTAAATTCATGGTTGAGTTGAGGGGGCGCTTGGCTTTGGCCGGAAAAGCTGAAGAATCTACTGGCGCCACTTCCACATTGGTATCTTTGAGAATCTCTACAGCGAAATCATACCAGGTCGTATCTTCCTTGGCATCGTTTGACAAGTGATAATAGCCAAACTCTTTTTGATTTTCTGCTAAATGACACATGAATTCAGCTAGCGTACGAGTCCAGGTTGGACGTCCGTGCTGATCATTGACGACAGTCAAGCGTGGGTGGCTTTTGGCAAGATTTTGCATCGTAAAGACAAAATTCTTACCATAGTTTCCAAATACCCAAGCTGTGCGAATAATATAAAATTTATCCGCAAATGTTTCAACTGCTTCTTCGCCCAAACGTTTGGTGCGTCCATATTCTGTTTGTGGATCTGGCGTGTCTGTTTCCAGCCATTCTTGACCTACTGGTTTTTCACCATCAAAGACATAATCGGTCGAAATGTAAACTAGTGTCGCATTGTATTTAGCGCAGGCTTTTGCTACATTTTCCGTACCTGTAACGTTGATGGCATAGTTGAGTTCTTTTCCCTCATCCTCAGCCGCATCTACTGCCGTGTAGGCAGCACAGTGATAGACCAGAGTAGGCTTCACCTGCGCAAACACCTCATCTACCTTTTCAGCATTTGTGATGTCCATCTCAGCCACGTCCACAGCTACATAGTCTTCGTTTCTTTCGTCAAGCAAATAGCGAAGCTCTGTCCCAAGTTGTCCATTAGCACCAGTTACTAGAATCATCTTCTTCTCCTTAGAAAATTATTTTCTCTATTGTACCAAAAAAAGGGTGAGAAAACACCCTCTAACCTTCCATTTTAACGAACTCCTAAAGCAATTCGTGCATAGCGACTGAGACGATCCACCGTCCAGGCAGGATACCAGACCAGCTTGACATCTACTTTTGTTACTTCAGAAATAGACTTCATAACATCGTGAATTTGATCTGTAATCATATCAGCCAAGGGACATCCCATGGTCGTCAGAGTCATGTCGATTTCTGTTGCCCCATCTTGTTCAAACCTAATTTCATAGATTAAACCCAAATTGACAATATCAATACCTAATTCAGGATCGATAACTTCTTCTAGGGCTTGTAAAATCTTATCTTTGATGGCTAGAATTTCTTGATCAGTATAGTTTTTCTCTGACATTGTTAGTCCTTTTTACTTTAATAATCAGCAAGTGTGTCTCAAGCCACTCCTGCTCTCTCTATTTTGAAAAAGCTAAGGCTAAAGCATTTACAAAACTGTCGATACAGTCTCAAATAGTCTACTTGACGATTTGAGCAGTCCAGTGTAACACCTCATTAACTGTGCGGAGTTTAGACCACGAAATCGAATTTGCTCTTACAAATGACCGATTCCTATCCTATTTTCACTCATCCATAAAGTCTTTGAGCTGTTTGCTACGGCTTGGATGACGGAGCTTACGAAGTGCTTTTGCTTCAATCTGACGGATACGTTCGCGAGTGACATTGAAAACTTTACCGACATCTTCTAGCGTACGCATTTTCCCATCATCAAGTCCAAAACGAAGACGAAGAACATTTTCTTCACGGTCTGTCAAGGTATCTAGGACCTCGTCTAATTGCTCGCGCAGCACCACACGAGTGGTGTAGTCTACTGGATTTTCAATCACTTCATCTTCAATGAAATCTCCCAGATGACTATCGTCTTCTTCCCCAATCGGTGTTTCAAGTGAGACTGGCTCTTGGGCAATTTTCAAAATCTCACGTACCTTATCAGGGGCCATGTCCATACGCTCTGCAATTTGCTCTGGAGTTGGATCTTGTCCCAATTCTTGCAAGAGGTTACGTTGCTCACGTACCAATTTATTGATGGTTTCCACCATGTGAACTGGAATGCGGATGGTACGAGCTTGATCCGCAATGGCACGTGTGATAGCCTGACGAATCCACCAGGTCGCATAAGTGGAGAATTTAAAGCCTTTTTCATAGTCGAATTTATCAACGGCTTTCATGAGTCCCATGTTCCCTTCTTGGATCAAGTCAAGGAATTGCATACCTCGTCCCACGTAACGTTTTGCGATGGAAACAACCAAACGCAAGTTGGCTTCTGCCAAACGTTGTTTAGCCATGAGATCGCCCGCTGCAACCGCAACAGCTAATTCTTTTTCTTCTTCGTTAGTCAAGAGAGGGACGGTACCAATTTCTTTTAGGTACATACGAACTGGGTCGTTAACTTTTGCAGAGTTTGAACCAAGCAATTCTTCGTCCGTCAGTTCCTCTGGCTGAATCTCCTCAACCACATATTTCGCTGATGGGTTGCCATCTTTATCCGTGATTGAGATTCCACCGTCAGTGAGACGTTCTAAGAGGTCATCGATTTGGTCTGCATCAAGTACAAAAGGAATGACCAATTTTTCTGTTACTTCTTCATCGGTGGCCGTTCCTTCTTTTTTATGGTTACGGATAAAGTCTGCGACTTGAACATTAAAAGTAGTATTTGTTTTTTTAGTTGCCATGTATTTTATTCCAACTTTCTTTTTTGGGCAATGAGGGCTTGCAATTCCTCAACAGCACGGTCAATATCTCCATGATTACTAGATTCACGAACAGCTTTAGCCCTTTGGCGCAGCTTTTGTTCTTGAAGAAGTCGATCAATACGATCTTCAATCTGGGAAATCTCTCCTTCTGCCATTTCATGTGGCAGAACTTCTTCCAACACCTGATAATAAGCACGATTTTCAGCCTCCGAAAGATTTGCCAAATCTAGCGAGCTAATCTCGCCAGATTTTTCCAAAAGCTTGTAAAGAGACTGAAGTTCTGGGGTATGAAAAGTAAAATCAGGGCGGTTGCGAAACTCATTAAGCAGGTATGGATGATGCAAAAGCCTATGAAAAAGCTGATTTTCAGCTTTGTTGAGGGCTGATAGAGCCTTACTTAGGGGTAGGGTTTTGATAACCTGACGGTCCTGATAGGATTTTTCCTGACGCTGCTGGCGATCGGCCACTCGGTGATTGTCCACCGCCTGCTCTACCTGCATGTAATCAAAGTCAGGAAGCAAATCGGCCACTAGAGTGATATAGGTGTTCTGCGCGGTGATAGAGGGCACTCGGGCAATCAGTTGGGAAATCCGCTCAACGTAAGCAATCTGAGCTTGAAGATTGTCTGTATTTTCAGGCTTGAGATAATAAATCCAAAACTCTGTTGATGACAGGCGGGATTGTGTCAAAAGTTGATGAAGGTCTTCCTCAGAGTTAGCTTGTAAAAACTCATCTGGATCCATCTGGTTAGGCATGCGGACAATTTCAACCGTCATGTCCTGCAAAATCTCTAAAGACTTAGCAATAGCATTCTGCCCTGCCTTGTCACCATCATAAGTTAAAATAACCTTCTTGGTGAACCGTTTCAGGTGGCGGACATGTTCTGACGTTAGAGCCGTTCCCATGGAAGCGACAGCATTACTTATGCCAGCTCGATAAGCTGCGATGACATCCATAAATCCTTCCATAAGGTAGATTTCATGAGTCTTTTTCGCTACTGCTTTTGCCCTATCCATATGATATAATTCGTAGGATTTGTTGAAAATTGAGGTCGAACGGGTATTTTTATATTTAGCTTGCCCCTTTTTCCGATCGCCTTCTGTCCAAATCCGACCTGAGAATCCTAAGATACGACCACTGTCGTCCGTTAGAGGAAACATGATCCGATTTTGAAAGGCATCAAAAACACGATTACCCTCAGATAGATTAAAAAGCCCAGCCTGCATCAACGTATCTTCATCATACTTTTTGGACATAGCCTGATAGAGATAATCTGGCTCAGCAGGTGCCAAACCAATATTAAAGTAGTTAATTAACTCATCTGTCAATCCACGACTATAAAGATAATCTTTAGCCGCCTGTCCCTGCATCGTTGTCATCAAAACTGCATGGTAAAACTTACTAGCGTCTTGATTGAGAGAAAAAATCTGCTGGTGGGGGTGAGGTTGCGTCTGGTCAATCCTCGGCTGATTAACCGTTACACGAATACCTACCCGCTCTGCCAAAATCTGTACACTCTCCATAAAGGTAATTTGCCGATACTCTTCCAAAAACTTGAAAACATCGCCAGATTTTCCACAGCCAAAACAGTGATAAAACTGCCGATCTTCAATGACATTGAAAGAGGGGGTCTTTTCTTTATGAAAAGGGCAAAGCCCCAAAAAGTGTCGTCCAGCTTTGGTGAGAGTCACAACTTCGCCAATAACATCAACGATATTGACGGCATTTTTGATGTCAGCAATCTGCTCTTTACTAATAGCCAAGTCATCACCTCCACACAAAAAGCCCATTCTAGTTTTGAACTTTATTATACCATGTTAAGAAAAGGGTGTAAACGAAAAAAATTGGGCATTTCATTTGCCCTTCATGGCAATATTCGCTATACTAGAGCAGTATTAAATTTTTGAAAGGATTTTTCAATCACATGCTTAAAGAATTGAAAGCTTTTTTGTTCCGCGGGAACATTGTTGAGCTTGCTGTAGCTGTTATCATTGGTGCTGCTTTTGGTGCCATCGTCACTTCATTTGTAGGAGATATCATTACTCCTCTTATCCTTAACCCAGCTTTGAAAGCTGCAAACGTTGAAAACATCGCTCAACTTGCTTGGAACGGTGTCAAATATGGTAGCTTCTTGAGTGCTGTTATCAACTTCCTTATCATCGGCACATCACTCTTCTTCGTGGTTAAAGCTGCTGAAAAAGCTATGCCTAAAAAAGAAGAAGCTCCTGCTGGTCCAACTCAAGAAGAACTTCTTGCAGAAATCCGTGACCTGCTTAAAAAATAAGAATATCTAAAGCTATCCACCTTGCAGTTCAATCCTGCTCGGTGGTTTTTTGATGCAAAAAAGCTGGGACTTGCCCAGCTTTTTAGACACACGAAAATCCCCTTAAGGCTTCTAGTGAATTCTTTTCACTGTCGACTTTAAGGGGATTTTTTCAAATCTCATCTACACTTAATGTAAACTTTTTTATAACACACTTTATTCTACTATGAATAACTTTTACATCAGTATATTCAAACGAATCGGAGCATAGACTGAGATATTGGTGATTAGTCTTCGTTACGGCGACGTTTGCCAGCAAGAGCTAATGCGCCTGCGAGAAGTCCCAATCCAAGTGCTGAAGCAGCAGCTGTGCTGGTTTCACCTGTGCTTGGCAATTGTTTCGCCTTATCAGCAGATGGTGTTGGTGCCTCAGGAGTTGTAGGTTTCGTAGAAACTTTACGGTAAACGTGAATTGTATCACCGTTTGGAAGAGGTATCGTTTTACCTGTGAACTCGTACCCTGGGATTGACTTGTTCGGTGTTGTACCCTCTTCTTGCGGTGCAATTGGGTTACCATCTTCGTCAACGTGGTTTGTTACAACCTTGTGGTAGATGTGTGTTGTATTACCATCTGGATCTGTTACAGTCTTACCTGTGAACTTGTACCCTGGGATTGACTTGTTCGGTGTTGTACCCTCTTCTTGCGGTGCAATTGGGTTACCGTCTTCGTCAACGTGGTTTGTGACAACTTTCTTAGCTGGAGTCACTTTACGGTAAACGTAGGTTACTTCAGTAGTCTTACCACCTTCAACTTTACCAGTTTCTGAACCATCAACACGAACAAGCTCATAAGTTGTACCATCTTCTGTCGTGATAGTTTTTGGTTTGTTATCTGTTGTGTCATAAGACTTGCCAGCAGGAACGTTGGTTTCGTCGTTAACAGGTGTCTTAAGCACATTGCCATTTTCATCCACATAGTTCACCACAACGTTACCATTTTGAACGTAAGGGATTGGTGT
>NZ_KE384090.1:127136-206706 GCF_000423765.1 Streptococcus porci DSM 23759
TGGTTTGTTATCTGTTGTGTCATAAGACTTACCTGGTTTAGCGTTTTCTTCATCTGTTACAGTAGCCTTGATCACTGTTCCATCTTCTGTGATGTAGTGAACGATAACATTTCCAGCTTTTTCGTAAACATATTGAACAGTTGTTGTGCCTTCTACAACTTTACCTGTTGTTGAAGCTGAAGTGTCTTTCACTTCTTTGTAGTAGTAAACTGTACCGTCTGCTGTTGTGATAGTGTTTGGTTTGTGGTCTTCATCAGTGTTGTATGCTGTACCTGTTGATGTTGATGGGGTATCAACTTCTTTAGTATCTACAGCTTCACCTGAGTCAGATAGACCTGAAATCAAGTTACCTTCTGTATCGTAATACTCAACTACAACGTCACCTTTCACTTCTTCGTATACGTAAGTGATTGATGTTGTACCTTCTACAACCTTACCTGTTTCTGAACCTTTTGTAAGAACTGGTACGATACGGTATGTCTTACCGTCTGCTGTTGTGATTGTTGTTGGTTTGTTGTCTGTTGTGTCGTACGGTGTACCTGTTGATGATGTTGGTGTGTCTTCAACTGGTTGCTTGATCACTGTACCGTCAGTTGTGATGTAGTTAACAACAACGTTACCTTTCACTTCTTCGTAAACGTAAGTGATTTCTTTCGTTGTACCAGCTTCAACTGTACCAGTCGTAGCATCGATACCTGTTGCTTTACCGTTACCAACTGCTGTCAAGTTGTTATCATCTGAAACTGTACCAACGTTGTAAGTACCTGCTTCAACTAGACGATAAGTCTTACCATCTGCTGTTGTGATAGTTGTTGGCTTGTTATCAGCTGTAGTGTACTCAGTACCAGCTTTCTCGTTTGTTTCGTCAGCTACTGGTGCTTGAATTGGGTTACCTTCTGTATCAACATAGTTAACGTTGACTGAACCAGCTTTTTCGTAGACATACTGAACAGTTGTTGTTGTTTCTGCTACTTTACCAGTTGTTGGTGCAGAAGTATCTTTCACTTCTTTGTAGTAGTAAACTGTACCGTCTGCTGTTGTGATAGTTTCTGGACGGTTATCTTCATCTGTGTTGTAGACAGTACCAACAGACTTATCGTCTTCGTCTACGACTGTTTTGGCAATTTGGTTGCCTTCTGTATCGTAGTACTCAACAATAACATCACCTTTCACTTCTTGGTAAACATAAGTAACTTCTTTAGTTACGCCTGCCTCAACAGTACCTGTTGGAGTTGCGCCTGAAGCCAAGTTGCTATCTGCTGCTACTGTACCAACTGGGTAGTCACCTGCTGGAACAAGAGCATATACTTTACCGTCTGCTGTTGTGATTGTTGTTGGTTTTTCAGTACCTTCAGCTGTGTTGTAGTCTGAACCTGGTTTACCATCTGTCACGTCTGCAACTGGATCTTTAAGAACATTACCTTCTGTATCGACATAGTTAACATTAACGCTACCAGCTTTTTGGTAGATGTATGTAACTTCTGTCGTACCTTCTACAACTTTACCAGTCTCTTTATCGCCTGCTTTGACTTCATCTTTTGGCAAGATGTAGTAAACATCGCCAGTTTTGTCATTAACGATTTTCTCTGGTTTGTTCTCTCTTGTGTCGTAGTCTGTACCTGTATCTGTGATAGTTTGGTCTGTCACATCATCTGCAATGGTGTTACCTTCTGTGTCCACATAGTGAACGATAACATCACCTTGAAGTAACTCATAGACATAAGTGACTTCTGTCGTACCTTCTACAACCTCACCATCTTCTTTACCGATTGTTGCTGCTGGAACACGTTTGTAGATCTTACCGTCTGCTGTTGTGATAGTATTTGGACGGAGGTCTGTTGTGTCGTACTTAGTGCCTGTTGAGCTTTCTGGTGTATCTGTTACTGTGCTTGCAGTTTGTTTGCCGTCATCTGTTGTACCTGAGATTGGATTACCTTCAGTATCAACGTAGTGAACGATAACGTTACCTTTTACTTCTTTGTAGACATAAGTGATTTCTTTAGTAACACCTGACTCGACTGTACCTGTTACGTCGTCGATACCTGTGGCTTTACCGTTGCCAACTGCTGTCAAGTTGCTATCATCTGAAACGGTACCAACGTTGTAAGTATTTGCCGGAGCAAGTTTGTAAGTCTTACCGTCTTTAGTCTTGATGATTTCTGGTTTTTCACCTTCTTGAGCTGTGTTATAGTCTGAACCTGGTTTACCGTCTGTTACATCTGCGACTGAGGCTTGAAGTGGGGTACCTTCTGTGTCTACATAGTTGATATTAACATTACCAGCTTTTTCGTAAACATAAGTTAATTGTTTAACTGTATCAGACTTAATGGTACCTTTTTCTGCGTCAATTTTTTCATTTGAACGGTAATCTGTATCCGTCTTGTCATCTACAACAGGGTGGAGATTTTTTGCTGTAGTATCAATTTCTTTGTAGTAGTATACGGTACCATCTGCTGCTACGATGCTGTTATCACGTACGGCTGCGGTATTGTATTCTGAACCTGTGTCACCATGTCCAACTACAGTCACCATATCCTTAAGGATGTTACCTTCTGTGTCTACGTAGTAAACATCAACGCCACCTTTTTCAGTGTAGTAGTAACGAGCATGTTGTTCATTCTTAGCATTAGAGTTGGATAATGTCATCTCTAACCCGCCAAGATCCCAAATACCATCATCATCAGGGATATCTGGTGTGTGGTAGTTCCATCCAAATTTCCAAAGAGCATTCGTATTTGTCGCATCTAGAGGTCCTGTAGAAACAGTTACGCTATCAGTATCGAATTTACGGTCTGTTCCATAGCCATCTGCTATTTTTCCATTTCTATATGGAGCATCAACGTTCCACTGAATCGGAGTAATGACACTTCCGTTTGCATCAACGTAATTACCAGCTGCATCCGTTTTATAGATTTTTTTTGTGTTAATAGTATGAACGGTACCATCTTCGTCAGTCACCATAGTATCTGTCACACTTTTTACATTTACAATTTGACCAGTAGCAGTGGTGTAAGACGTTTTGGCATCATTTAATGTTCCAAGTACATCACCATTGGAATCAAGAACCTGAACCTGTTTTCCTTCAAGAACAAGTTTATTGGCGTCGTAAAATTTAGATGTGAACGTTCCTGGCTTAGTATTGTATGTTCCTCCTGGTTGCATTTCTTCAGTAGTGAACATCAACGTAAAGTAATCATCCAAGTCAGAGACCGTTCCACTATTCATTTTAGTTTTGTAAAAATTAGCCCAGTCTGGATTGCTTGGATCTAGCATATAGACTTGCATTTGCAACGCACCATTAATATCTGTAATGGTGTACAAGCGTGCCTCGTTCCAATTTCCACGGAAAACAGCATATTGCGTACCAACTTTATAGTCGCTAGCTAATGTACCACTTACTACCTTAGGTAATTCTGACTCAATTAATTCATAATTATCAAAATCGATAGCACCAGCAATATGAAAAGCATCTCCGACTAAACCACTATCTTGAGTGTAACGTGCTAACAACTCACGAAGGCGACCAGTCGCTGCATTTTCTTTTACATAATATGATGTTGTTTGGGTTGTACCACCCGGAACAGCTGTTGAAAAAGAATTCGTGTTTACATTTACTCTTGTCTGATCTAGTTTGTTATAAACTGCAGTATTCCAGTTGGCACCATTTGAATTCGTAATTGAAAGTTGGCGAGTTGTGGCACCATTACCCTCTGAAACAATGTAAGTAAAATCATATTTTACTCTATGAGTTTGGTAATTCTCTAGAACGTTCAACTCATCAACCACAGTTTTGACATTAGGCTGTAGTTCAACAGTTTTAACAACTCTATCACCGTTCATTGTTTTCTCAACCAACTTAGCATAAACAACGTCAGATGCCGCACGTTCAGTTGAATCAGTTGACACTGAGAAAGTCATATAGTAGTTATGACCCGCCCAATCATTAAAGTTATTACCATCTCCATAGCCACCGACAGTGTCGAAATTAAAAAGCAAGAAAGTATCACGGTTGGCATCTTGGTCTCCAATATAGCCTGCAGGATAATTCTTTTCAACTACTGTAATTGTTGCTTCTTTCTCAACAGATGTAAGATTTGAGTTAGCAGCCTTAACTGGATCTGGGATTTCCCAAACACCGTGTTGTGCATAAGAGACAGATGCTGGGTTTGTAGTTTCGATTGTCGTTGCAGCTGGAGTTCCAGTAGCGGTATCCAATACTGCAGTGATTTCACCATCTGGATAATACTTACGTAATTCTAAGACTAGAGCTTCTACGTTTGTACGAACTGCATTGATTTGTGCGTTAACTTCGTCAAGTGTTGCAAGCGCATTGTTAAATGTCGCTGTTGCTTCTGTAGCAACCAATTTTGTTGCTACTGCTGCTATTTTCAAGGCTTCATCGCCTTCTGGTGAAGCGGTGTAAAGTCGGTTTGCCTCATCTGACAAGACTTGAGCTTCTGAAATATTTTGCTCAAGAATGACTTTTGCTTCTGCTACAGTTGTCGGTGCTGCTACAGTCGAAGTGGTAGCAGGTGTCGTTTTTGCCGGCGCTTCTGTTGTACTAGATGATGTCGTTGTACTTGCTGTATCTGCTGCTACTTTTTTCACAACTTTGAAGACAACTTTTGAATGACCAGCTTCTATAACTCCTGTGGTAGCTGTTGCCAATTCATTCGCAGCTAGTTCATAACCTTCAGGTACTATTGCTGACTCAGTAACGATTGCAATAGCAATTGTATCTGTTGTTTTCGTTTCAACTGACTTGACAGTTGATGATACAACTTTCCCTGATTCATCTTGGTACTCAACGGTATATTCAATAGTCGCTGTACGTTCTGTAGTTGCTGCTTCTGTCGCTGCTGCTTCAGTAGTTGTTGTCGTAGCTTCTGTCGCTGCTGCTTCAGTAGTTGTTGACGGAGCAACCTCTGTTGATGAAGCTAGTGTTGTTGCTTCTGTTGTTTCTGGTGTTGCAGTGGTTGTTTCTGCTTGAGCAGTTTGCGCACCAGCACCCACGGCTAGCGACATACCTAGCAATACACTAGCTGCACCAAAATGATATTTACGGATTGAAAAGTGTTGTTTCATTCCGTACCAATCAAATGATTTTTTCTTGATTTTGCGCATCGAATGCCTCCTGAAAAATTTGAATAGCTATGTTAGAACTCAAGGGAAAAGCACTACTGTTACCTTTAAGAGAAACCCCCTCGTCAAATTGTAGAGGATGTTTTGACGTTCAGTCATCTACTAGGCTTTTGTTCTTTTCCTCTGTGAAAAACCACATAACCAAATTTGATATTTATATATCTCAGCAATTGTACCATTCCTTTCCACTTTTTTCAAGTAATATGGTCTTCTAGCCACGTCGATGATATGAAGAAAATGCATGTAACTGTTTTCTAGTTGTACGATTTTTTCAGAATATTTTCACGGTGTTTTCATTATGTCATGTGTTTTCATGGCAATGATGTTAAAATTTGAAAAAGCTATCTGATAAAACAAAGATTTATTCATGCGTTTGTCGCGGCTTTTATCCAAATGAAAATCCTTTATTTGAGCAATCGAAGTCCGTTAAGAATCACCAGAATGGTAGAGGTTTCATGGAAAATAACCCCTTTTGTCAAATCTAGCAAACCTAGCATATTCAAACTAACTAAAACAATAATGACGCCCACTGAGAAGAAAAGATTTTGCCAAACGATTTTATTTAGTCTGTGGCTCAGTTGATATACTTGGAAAAGCTTAGCGAAGTTATTTTGCACCATAACCAAATCTGCGGATTCCATGGCAATGGCTGAGCCAGAACCCATGGCAATGCCAACATTAGCATTGGCTAGGGCAGGAGCATCATTAATACCATCTCCAATCATGGCGACACTGTGACCGGCCGCTTGGCTGGCTTGAACTTCTTGGATTTTATCCTGAGGTAAACAATTTGCTTTAAAACTTTGAACGCCGACTATTTTTGCCACACGCTCAGCTACAGCCTCATTATCTCCAGTCAACATCATAACAGCAACATTTTCCTTTTGAAAATCTTGAACAGCTTGTGCCGACTCTTGTCGAACCTGATCGGCCAAGGTCAAGTAACCCACCACAGTGTCACCTTTTGAAACGATGACTGTGGTTTGACCGGCTGAGAGACTGTCTGTATAAGCATTTGGATCCTTGTAATTTGTAAAAGCCCCAGGCTTTCCGACTCGGATATCTCCATAAACCAGCCCCATTCCCGCTTCCTCTTGCACCTGCACATCAGGGCTTAGACTGGTTAAATCAACATCAGGGAAATGTTTGACAATAGCCTGTGCAATCGGATGATGAGAGGTCTGCTCCATTGCAATAACTACTGGTAAGATATCTTTTGGAAGTTGCCAGTCAATCACTTGGAAATCACCGTAAGTCAATGTTCCCGTCTTGTCAGAATAAATCAAATCAACACTAGCTAGATTTTCCAAAGCCGTTCCCCCCTTAATGAGAACCCCGATACGAGCACCTTTACTGATAGCGCTAAGTGTGGCGGGTGTCACGGAAGCGACCAAGGCACATGGACTAGCCACAGTAAGCAAGACCATCCCACGGTAAAAGGCCTGATGGAAGGAGAGAGCTTGAAGATAATACAGAGCTAGGATAAAGAGAGGAACAGCGATTAGAACACCCATCACATAGTAACGTTCAAAATGATCGATAGTCGCACCAATTTTTGAAGGTTGACTTTGCGCTTGCTCAACCATACGGATAATATTTGAAAAAACAGTCTCATTACTCCTTTTATTGACTTGTAGTTTGACAGCGTGCCCCTCATTGAGAGTTCCTGCAAAGACTTCATCTCCAACTTTTTTATCGACAGGAATAGACTCACCTGTCAAAGCCATCTCATTAACCGTGGTGATAGTCATGGCTAGGCTATCGATAGGAATTTGATTTCCTTTGGCAACTACAATCACATCTCCCACATTCAAATCACTAGTCGCTACTTCTACCGTTTGACCGTCTGCTTTTAATAGCTGCGCAGTTTCAGGAACTTGTGACATCAGGCTGGAGATGGCTGATGTTGATTTTTCAGTAGCATAAGCTTCCAGAACCTCTGCTGTCGCAAAGATAAAGAGCAGGATAGCCGCTTCACTTTCCTCTTGTATAATCAAAGCACCTAGTGCTGCTAGAATCATCAACAAATCTACGTTTGGAGATTTTTCTCGTATGGAATCATGCACCGCTTTTTTCGAAGCATAATACCCCAAGAAGAAAACCGCCAAATAGTGGAAAACTTTACCTAAAAGTGGCGCCGGATTCTGGCTTATAAGACCTAGAATCATCATGACGGTCCCAAGAATCACAAACTGGGCTGTCCTTTTGCTTTTAATATAGTCAATCATAAGATTGCCTCCTTTTTAAATAGAATTTATAGTAGGAAATATCTCTGGTATGGGCTGGGCTTGGGCTTAAACAATACAAAAAGTGCGCACTTGTGGACAGTTTTTGTACTGTCTCACAGGTACGCACTCTATATTATAGACATGGTAATCTGCTGTCTTCACACTCGAAGACCCGGCTGCATAAATCTCACGATTTACCGCTTGTTCATATTCAGTTCTTATTTCTTAACTGCATTATAGCACTTTAGAAAATAGAATGCAAGCTTTTTAGAATATTTCTAATTAAAATTTCTCCTGTTGCTGAAGCAAAAAAATATTTTACAAGTTCAAGTATTCAAGGTACAATAGAGACATGATGTTCTATAAAATTTTAGCTGCCTCCTTTCTTTTTTTAACCCCCTTATTTGGCTTTTCTTTGGTAAAAATCTTTGGTCTTGAACGCTATAAAATCAACTTTGCAGACTTGGCGCTACCAGTCTTTATTCTTGAGATTATCATCGTTTCTCAGAAGTTTTTCGTCCACTCCTTTCTCCCGCACTACCTGATTGTGCTGAGTATCTTAGCCATAGGCGCTGCTATTTGGCTTTTTCGGAAAAATGGGCAGGGGTTCACTTATAGGCGTTTCTTCAAAATCTTTTGGCGTCTCAGCTTTATTTTTTCCTTCTTTTTCTACCTTGCTGTGGTTATCGCAGTCTTTGCTTTCTAAAAAATCTGTCCAGATTAATCTCTGAACAGATTTTTTTATTCGTGAATTTCTAGCGGTTGCCCATCCGGATCGAAGAAAAAAGCCATCTTCTTTCCGTCAAAATCATCATATCGTAGCCCCTCGTGTGGGATACCAAGCTCATCAAATTCTTTCAAACAAACTTCGACGTCATCAACCTTAAAGGCTAGGTGACGGAGACCTGTATACTCTGGATTTGGCATAACTGGTCGTTTCGGGGCATCAGGCTTGATGAATATTTCCAGTCGGATTTGCCCCTTTTGAACATTGAACAGAATGTCATTTTTCTCAGGACGAATGTGCTCGTCTAATTGCTCAAAGCCTAGGCAATTGATATAAAAGTGACGGGTTTTCTCATAGTCGCTTCCGATGATAGCGATATGGTGTGTCGTTTCTAAATTCATTGTTCTAAGACCTTTCTAGGCTTAGTTCCTTCGGCTGGTCCGATAACGCCTGCTTCTTCTAATTCTTCCATGAGCCGAGTAGCACGGTTAAAGCCAACTTGGAGACGCCTTTGTAGCATGGAGGCAGAAGCTTTTTGGGTTTCTAGAACTAAAGCTCTAGCCTGATCAAAGAGGGGATCTCCCTCAGAAGCTCCGCCATCAGCGTCCAAACCACCGTCTATCTCAGACACCTCTCCTGGATCAAAGGACTCATCATAGTCAGCCTCTGCTTGGTTTTTAACAAAAGCAACGATTCGCTCCACGTCATCATCAGAAATAAAGGAACCTTGGAGACGAATTGGCGCTGACTCTCCTATTGGGTGAAAGAGCATGTCGCCTCGGCCTAGAAGTTTTTCAGCACCATTTTCACCTAAAATAGTTCGAGAGTCTGTTCCAGACGCCACTGCAAAGGCAACCCGTGAAGGAACGTTTGCCTTAATCAGACCAGAGATAACATCAACCGAGGGACGCTGGGTAGCTAAAATCATGTGAATACCTGCGGCACGCGCTTTTTGCCCCAAGCGAATAATGGCATCTTCCACTTCCTTGCTGGCGACCATCATGAGATCTGCCAGCTCGTCCACGATAACCACGATAAGGGGCAGAGGAACTTGTTTTTCCTGAGAGCTTGCGTTATAATCAGCAACTTTTGCATTGTAGCCTGCGATGTTGCGCACGCCGACCTGACTAAAGAGCTCGTAGCGATTTTCCATTTCCTGAACCACTTTTTGCAGCGCTTTGCTAGCCTTGCGTGGATTGGTCACAACGGGAATCAGCAAGTGAGGAATATCATTATAGACTGATAATTCTACCATCTTGGGATCAATCATCATGAACTTAACCTCGTCCGGTCTTGCCTTCATGAGGATAGAGGAGATGATGCCATTGACCGCAACAGACTTCCCTGAACCTGTCGAACCTGCTACTAATAGGTGAGGCATTTTAGCTAAGTCAAAAGATTTTGCTGTCCCGTTGACAGCTTTTCCTAGCGGAATTTCCAAGAGATTTTCAGGTGTGGTGTCTGATTGCTCCCAAAGTTCGCGGAAGGAAACAGTCGCAATTTCAGAATTTGGCACTTCAATACCGACTAGGGACTTTCCAGGGATTGGCGCTTCAATGCGAACATCCTTAGCCGCAAGAGCCAGCGCTAGGTCATCTGCCAGATTAGAAATACGATTGACACGAACACCAACAGCAGGCTTGAGTTCATACCGGGTGACTGATGGCCCAATTTCTGCACGTTCCACCTTGACTTCAATACCAAAACTCCTAAAGGTATCTTCCAAAATCTTGATATTTTGTCGAACAATCGTTTTCTCTTTAGACTGATTTTTAGGCTTATCAGGGGCAAAGAGATCAATGGAGGGCAACTTGTAAAGCAAGGCTGCTTTTTTAGGAGAAAAGTCAACTGCTACAAGGTCATCATTCTCTGACTCAGACACTGGCATCACTGGTGCTTCCTGTGGTTGCTCATCCAACAAATGATCCACATCATAGACGTAATCATCATCGGCAATATCATCAATCTGATAGCCTAAAATTTCAGGCTCAAAGTTGGAGTCCTGCTCAAAAGATGGTTCTAAAATCTCCCCAGTTTCCTCATCGTAGGCTAATTCTGCCAGACGAGCTTCCTCTTCAAGACGAGCTTGTTCTTGGGCGGCAGCCTCTTTTTGCTGACGTTCTTCTTCCTTACGGACAAAACGCTCCTGACGTCGTAATTCTGCTTGGCTCTGCCATTTGTCAAAAGCTTGCGCAGAAAAGCGAGACAGGTCATGAACATCCCAAGGGCTCATCAAGAAAAGTCCCAAAAGGATAAAGAGGGTTCCAATCATAAAGGCCCCTATATTGGTCACAAGGAAAGATACTGGTGCATAAAAAATAGCCCCCAGCATGCCACCACCGACAAAATGCTTGACCTCAAAAGCCGACAAATCCTTGATTAAAAGACCAATCGTTGTCGAGAAAACAGCCTTACCAGCAAAAGCTTTCATGGTAAAAAGCCAGGCGTGCCATTCCATCAAAAGTCCAATCATAAAAATGACAAAGCCGCCAATTAACCCTTCAATCTTATGAAGAAACTTAAAGCCAATCAAGTAAATCAGCGTAAAAAGAAGAAGGGGATAGGCCAGACTTCCTACCAAAAATCGGGTCATGTTATAAAGAGTAACACCAAAGATACCAATCCGAAAGACCGCGAAAATAGAAAAAAGGACAACAATAATAGCCGTTATCAATCGCTGAGTTGCCTGCTTTTTCTCGTTATCTGCCTTAGTCTGACGCTTGGTTGAGCGTTTTTTTGAATTTTTTCGAGTATTTGACATGACACCATTATACCATTTTTCTATCGATTTGGGCATTTGTGTGACATCTCTTCCTATAAAACTCACAAGCAGTAAAAAAGTAGAGAAGGGATTCATTCTTATAAATCCTTTCTCTACCTTTAAATTATTCATAAAACTTATAGGTCAAAAAGTAATTTCCGTTTTTTTCCGAAAAATACAAATTGACATCCGATAATTTGCCTGAGTCAGGAGACTGATCTGTATAGTAAAGATCTAGATTCATCTCAAATCCATCTCCAAAATTGCTCAGCAGATACTCCCCAGAGGTAGGGTTCCCAAAATTTTTATGAATATCATTCCAGGAACTTCCTAATTCTGGTTTATCATAATCCGCCTCAATCAATTTGTCAAATGCTTCTTCTGTCCAAGTGGACTGATAAGACTCTTCGGGTTGTGTTTTTAAATCCATGGAGCCCAAAGACATTGAACCAGAGCTCAAAATCCAATTTCCTAACTCATCCTGCTCAAAATAAAGTGTGACATAATCTTCATCTGCTTTTCCGATATAAGTCAAATCCAGATAACCATCGGAAACACTAGCTTCATTAGCTTTTCCATAAACTTGAATAAGCTCATCTAAAATCATTCCCTCAGTTCCCGTGTTTAGATTTCCAAACTTAAGACTTCTGAATCGTGCCTCGGTCCAACGAAAAGGAGCCTGTTCATCTACATAAATCTCCACATCTTCCGGCCAGTCTTCCCAATCGTCTTTCCACATATCTTGATCAAATCCATTATTGCTTCGGTCAACGTTTCTTACGATACTTGCGACCCTGTCAAAAGTCGCATAATAGATACCTACACTTCCTGCTACCGCAAGGGCACCTATGGATAAGGGCAGAGCAATCCAAGAAAGAACTTTCTGTGACTTTTTCAAGTTAATAGTTAGACTGATAATCCCAAAAGTCAGAGACAGTAAAGACAAAAGCAAAAGTACCAGCGGTGATTTTACAAGGAGACTCAACAATATGGTCAATCCAGATATCACAAAAGACACTATCGGGACGGCTTTTATCTCTTTACTTTTTCTAGATGTCAGGTCATCTGTGCTTTCCATACTAGAGGTGCTTTTTTCATTAGGCTCCTTATTCTCTAGAAACTGAGCATTGGCTGTTTCTTCGGCTATAACTTGGGTTAGCTCTTCTTCAGCCTCTTTAAAAACTCTGCCTTCAGAGATTGGCAATATGGCTTTGGGATTAAAACGACTTTCTTCAGCCGCCAAGAGTTCTACCTCCGTTGGTACACGACCGACTACCATCTCAAAGATTTGGCACCACTCTTCTCTTGTTTTCATAGCATTCTCCTTCAGAGTTTTTTATCATTATAACATAAATCTACAAACTCTTATCAGTTAAGTTTATTCCACCATTTTTGTGGTAAAATGGTAGTACTTTTACATTTAAGGAGTCGTTATGAAACCATTTTTTAAATTGTCATTATTAGCGCTAGCGTCGGTGACAGTCCTTTCTGGATGCCAGCAACTGGATCGTGCCATCAAGGGAGATGATTATGTAGATGCGAAGCTTGCTTCTAAAAAAGCTGAAGAACGTATTCAAAAGCTCAACCAAGCTGATACAATCTTCCCTCAACTCTCCACTGAAGTTGCTAAAAACGAAGCTTCTGTTATCATGCACACCAGCAAAGGTGACATCACTATCAAACTTTTTCCAGAACAAGCTCCCTTGGCTGTTGAAAACTTCTTGACCCATGCAAAAGAAGGCTACTATGATGGAGTTATCTTCCACCGCGTCATCAGCGATTTTATGATTCAATCTGGTGACCCTCAAGGGGACGGAACTGGCGGACAATCCATTTGGAATGGCAAGGATAGCAAAATTGACCAAGGACTAGGTTTTAAAAATGAGATTTCCGATTATCTCTACAATATCCGTGGCGCGCTTTCTATGGCAAATGCTGGCGCAGATACCAATGGCAGCCAATTTTTTATCGTGCAAAATAGCCAAGATGTCTCAGCTTCTCTAGATAAAAACTATTATCCAGAAAAAATCATCGAAGCTTACAAAAAAGGCGGTTTCCCAAATATCATGGGAGGCGATGGCAATTACACAGTCTTCGGTCAAGTTATCAAGGGTATGGACGTTGTAGATAGTATTGCAACCGTTGAAACCAATGAAGCTGACAAACCAAAAGAAGACATCTTAATCAAATCAATCGAAGTAACAAAAGATTATACATTTGATTAAATCATGTCACTACACAAGGAAGATAAAGGGAGACTTTAAATCAGCCAAGTTTTATTTATTTTTCCTTATTTTCTTTCTCGGTTGGTTTAACTAAGCCACATCTCTTTCTTGACAAACTTTTCTAAATCTGATACATTATTGTTCGGGCACCTCTTTTATGAGGTCAAATGAAGGCTCCCCTCTTGGGGGGCTATTTTTGTTTTTTCGTCAGGTTAGTCAGATGCTATCCCCAGAATCTTTCATTTAGCCTGATTTGTAGAAAGGGAGTTTGCATGACAAAATATATTTTTGTAACAGGTGGCGTCGTGTCATCAATTGGTAAAGGTATTGTGGCAGCAAGTTTGGGCCGCCTCTTGAAAAACAGAGGATTGAAAGTTACCATCCAAAAATTTGACCCATATATTAATATTGATCCAGGAACCATGAGTCCTTACCAGCATGGTGAAGTATTCGTAACAGATGACGGTGCCGAAACTGATTTGGACCTTGGTCACTATGAACGCTTTATTGATATCAACCTCAATAAATACTCAAACGTCACAACAGGTAAAATTTATAGCGAAGTCCTTCGTAAAGAGCGTAAAGGTGAGTATTTGGGCGCAACTGTTCAAGTTATTCCACATATTACAGATGCTTTGAAAGATAAAATTAAACGAGCTGCCCGTACTACAGATGCGGATGTCATCATCACGGAAGTAGGTGGTACAGTTGGTGATATTGAAAGTCTGCCTTTCCTTGAAGCACTACGTCAGATGAAAGCGGATGTGGGTTCAGATAATGTCATGTATATCCACACGACACTTCTACCCTACCTTAAGGCGGCTGGTGAAATGAAAACAAAACCAACCCAGCATTCTGTTAAAGAACTGCGTGGTCTGGGGATTCAGCCAAATATGTTGGTGATTCGTACTGAGCAACCAGCTGGTCAAGGAATTAAAAATAAATTGGCTCAATTCTGTGATGTGGCTCCAGAAGCTGTCATTGAATCATTGGATGTTGAGCATCTTTATCAAATTCCACTCAATATGCAAGCCCAAAATATGGATCAAATCGTTTGCGACCATTTGAAATTAGATGTGCCACCAGCAGATATGACAGAGTGGACTGCAATGGTAGACAAGGTATTGAACTTGAAGAAAACGGTGAAAATTGCCCTAGTTGGTAAATATGTTGAACTTCAGGATGCCTATATTTCAGTTGTCGAAGCTTTGAAACATTCCGGGTATGCTAATGATGCTGCTATCGAATTGGACTGGGTCAATGCCAATGATTTAACAGCTGAAAATGTAGAGGAGCGTCTTGGCCAAGCCCAAGGGATTATCGTTCCTGGTGGATTTGGTCAACGTGGAACAGAAGGTAAGATTCAAGCTATTCGCTATGCGCGTGAAAATGATGTGCCAATGCTAGGTGTTTGTCTGGGAATGCAATTGACTTGTGTTGAGTTTGCTCGTCACGTTCTTCATTTGGAAGAGGCCAACTCTGCTGAGTTTGATCCAGAAACCAAATACCCTATCATTGACATCATGCGTGATCAGATTGATATTGAAGATATGGGAGGAACGCTTCGCCTTGGACTTTACCCATGTAAACTCAAGGCTGGCAGTCGAGCATCTGCTGCCTATCATAATCAAGAAGTGGTGCAACGACGTCACCGCCACCGCTACGAATTTAACACAGCATTCCGTGAGCAATTTGAAGCCGCTGGATTTGTCTTCTCTGGTGTCTCTCCTGACAATCGCTTGATGGAAGTTGTTGAGCTCCCAGATAAAAAATTCTTTGTAGCTGCTCAATACCACCCTGAGTATCACAGCCGTCCAAACCATGCCGAAGAACTCTATACGGCTTTTGTGACAGCTGCTGTTAAAAACAAAACTAATTAAAAATCATAGAAAAGGAATCAGACGATGAAACAAGCTTTTAGCTCGGAAAACTATTTGAATTTGCAACGTGACCATATTTTGGAACGAATTGCTCAGTTTGATGGAAAACTCTATATGGAGTTTGGGGGAAAGATGTTGGAAGATTTCCACGCCGCCCGCGTACTCCCTGGTTATGAACCAGACAATAAAATCAAGCTCCTCCATGAACTCCGTGAACAGGTTGAAATCGTTATTGCCATCAATGCAAGCAATATTGAGCATTCAAAAGCTCGAGGCGATTTGGGCATTTCCTACGACCAAGAAGTTTTTCGTTTGATTGATAAATTCAACGACCTTGATATTTACGTTGGGTCTGTTGTCATTACCCAATATTCGGGACAACCTGCTGCCGACGCTTTCCGTAAGGAACTAGACAAGCATGGCATCACTTCTTACCTGCACTACCCAATCGCCGGCTATCCAACAGCTATCGATCATATTATCTCTCCAGAAGGTATGGGGAAAAATGACTACATCCAAACCAGTCGTAACCTGATTGTGGTGACAGCTCCTGGCCCAGGTTCAGGTAAATTAGCAACCTGCATCTCGCAACTCTACCACGACCAAATCAATGGCGTCAAATCTGGCTATGCTAAATTTGAAACCTTCCCAGTTTGGAATTTGCCGCTTCATCATCCCGTCAACTTAGCTTATGAAGCAGCAACCGCTGATCTCGACGATGTCAACATGATTGACCCATTCCATTTGGAAACCTACGGAAAAACTACGGTCAACTATAATCGCGACATTGAAATTTTCCCTGTTGTTAAGCGCATGTTGGAGCGAATCCTAGGGCAGTCCCCTTACGCTTCTCCTACGGACATGGGAGTCAACATGGTCGGCTTTGCTATTATCGACGACGAAGCAGCCAGAGAGGCCTCTAAGCAAGAAATTATCCGTCGCTACTACCAGACCTTGGTGGAGTATAAAGCGGAGCGGGTCACTGAAACGGCTGTTAAAAAGATCGAACTACTGATGAACGATCTGGGCCTTTCCCCGCTTGACCGTTCAGTGACAAAAGCTGCGCGTGAAAAGGCCGAAGTGACTGGCGCACCAGCCCTTGCTCTGGAGCTACCAAACGGACAAATCGTGACAGGAAAAACCTCTGAACTTTTTGGACCATCAGCCGCAGTCATTATCAACGGCATCAAAGCACTAGCAGGCATTGATAAAGAAACCAACCTGATTGAGCCAGAATACGTTAAACCAATCCAAAACCTGAAAATCAATCACCTTGGCAACCGCAATCCTCGACTCCACTCCAATGAACTCCTTATCGCCCTTGCTATCACCGCTATGAATAGCCAGGAAGCTGATAAAGCTATGAAAGAACTGGGCAACCTCAAAGGTAGCGAGGTTCACTCAACCGTTGCTCTGCCAGAAGAAGACAAAAATGTCTTCCGCAAACTTGGCATTAATATCACCTTTGACCCAATCTACAAAAACGATAAATTGTTTAAAAAATAAGAGATAGTCGGATGAATTAGCTTTCAGACAAGGAACTGGGGTGCAGCTAGTACTAGAATAGGGCAAGCCGAAAATGACGATGAATCAAAGCTAATTCAAATGGCTATAAAAAAAGAGTAGGACAGAAATCCCGACCCCACACAGTTGATTAGGCTAGCGCCATCCCTTGCCTAGCAAGGGATAAAGATGACCAATTGAACACTACGTCAAGTGTCTATCACTAAAATAAATTCGAGGCTTTGGGATTTTCCCAGCCTCTTTTTGAGTGCGAAAATCATCTTGCTTCAACGTTAATCGTATCAATCCACTCATGAAGCACTTGCCTAAAATACTTTTCCTCAATCTTCATCTGCTTTTCAAAATCTAAATAAGATTGACTTTCCTGAGGAATGTTAAAGGATAGTTCTTTCCAAGGAAAATAAATTTTCTGGAAGTATTGATAACCTTTCTTTTTCCTTGCTTGTAAGGATTTTTATCTCTAGCAAGAGTTCTCTAATTGAGCTAAATTTTGTATCACTGCTATCGTTCCATTGTTTATTGCCACTTAGCCAATTAGCCTTGGCATCTTCAGCTATCCAACCATCCTTTGACTTCTTCCGATGGCACCAAGCTTTAAATTCTTTTTCCCTTTGACCTGATAAATCCATAGTTTCCTCACATTCTTCTATCCTTCATTATACAAAAAATCCACCTGTTTTAGTGGATTTTTTCATCTCTTATCGCACCTCTGCTCCGACTTTTTCGGTTAGGGCTTTGGTGATTTTGTCCATATAGCCTGCAACTTCTTCGTCTGTCAGGCTATCAGCTGGATTTTGGAATGTTAGGCTGTATGCCATTGATTTCTTGCCAGCTTCGATGTTGCTTCCTGCGTAGACATCAAAGAGTTTGACGCTAGTCAAGCGCTTCACACCTGCAGATTGAATGGCATCCATGATGTCTTTGTGGCTAGTTTCTTTGGCCAATAGCAGAGCAATGTCACGAGAAACTGCTGGGAATCTCGTGATTTCTTCAAAGACAGCTGAGGGTTGGAGCGCAGCTTCAATGGTATCTAGGTTCAATTCAGCAACATAGGTCTCAGGAATACCATAAGCTTTAGCTGTCTGCGGATGCACTTGCCCCACAAATCCAAGAACTTTCCCATCAAGCTTAATAGCTGCTGTACGACCTGGGTGCATACTATCAAGTGTTTTATCCGCTACATAATCCACTGCAAGCCCAAGCTTATCAAAGAGAACTTCGAGAATCCCTTTTGCATAGAAAAAATCAACTGGAGTCGCTTGTGTCTGGAAATCTTTTTCAGCTACCAAACCAGAAATGGCAAAGGCAAAAGTATTAACCTCTTGAGGTAAATCTGTCTTTAGGTCACCAGTTTGATGGAAGATCTTTCCAATTTCATAGATGGCTACATTGCTATTTTTACGGTTGACGTTGTAGGCTACCGTATCAAGCATGCCTGATACCACGTTTTGGCGAAGGGCAGAGCGATCAACAGTCATCGGCCACATAAGCTCTGTCACCTTTGTTTTCTTAGCTGTAAACTCGACAGCTTTTTCAGGCGTTGTCAAAGCGTAAGACAAAATTTCCGTTAGACCAGCTCCTTCTGCAATCGTACGAACCTTACGACGAAGTTTCTGTGTTTCAGTCAATTCACCGGCAGTACCTGCTGCTTCTGGAAGGGTCGTTGGCAATTTGTCATAACCATAGATACGAGCAATTTCCTCAACCAAATCAGCTTGGATCGAAATATCCCAACGACGACGCGGTACGGAAACCGTAAACTTATCGGCTGAACCTGTCAGACCAAAACCAAGTTTGGCGAAAACTTCTTCGACATCAGCATAAGTCAAATTAGTACCAAGACGAACATTGACATAATCAAGTGTCGTTGATACCTCAACTGGAGTTGTATCCAGATAACCAGCTTCCACACGACCTGAGAGGACTTCACCACCTGCCAAGTCTTGCAACATAGCTGCCGCAAAATCAAGAGCCTCTGTTACAGTATCAAGGTTAATTCCCTTTTCAAAACGCGATGAGGATTCCGAACGCAGGTTGAGACGACCTGATGTCTTACGGATTGATTTACCATTAAAGACCGCTGCTTCAAGAACAACGTTTTTAGATGACTTGTCAATTTCTGTTGACTGCCCCCCCATGACACCACCGAGAGCTACTGGTTTGTCATTAACGGTGATAACGATGTCATCTTCTGTCAGTTCACGTTCTTCGCCATCAAGGGTAACCAATTTTTCACCTGCACGCGCATCTCGAGCTACAATAGTATTTGCCTCAAACTTATCACGGTCAAAAGCGTGCATGGGCTGTCCGAACAGCAAGAGGATATAGTTGGTGACATCCACAACATTGTTGATAGGTCGGATACCTGCATTCATGAGCAGGTTTTGCAACCACTGTGGAGACGGCGCGATAGTTACATTTTCCACCACACGGCTACCATAATAAGCAACCTTGTCAGATTCAATCACGACTGACAGAGACTGGCTAGCAGCTTTGCTATTTTCAATAAGAGTCTTAACAGGGAAAGACACCTCTTTTCCATAGATAGCAGCCACTTCGTGAGCAACACCTCGCATCGATAAGGCGTCAGCACGGTTTGGTGTAATTGAGAGCTCGATAATCTCATCATCAAGGTCTAAGTAGGGAAAAATGCTGTCGCCAGGAACTGCATTTTCAGGAAGGATTTGGATGCCATCTGAAAACTCTTTTGGGATGATGCTGTCAGAAAGACCAAGCTCTTGGAGCGAGCAAATCATACCTAGCGACTCCATACCACGGATTTTGCCTTTTTTGATTTTGTAATTATCAGCGATACGTGCACCCGGAAGCGCCACAATCACTTTGATACCTGCCCTTACATTTGGTGCACCGCAGACGATTTGACGAGGCTCCTCGTCACCAGTATCCACCATGCAGAGGTGTAGGTGAGTGTCAGGCACATCTTCACATGATATCACCTGCCCAACTACCAATTTTGACAAGCCTTGAGCTGGGGTTTCTACCCCCTCAACTTCAATACCTGTCGTCGACATTTTTTCTGCTAATTCGGCTGATGGAACAGTGACATCAACCAATTCTTTTAGCCATTTATATGATACTAACATAAATTTAAGATACTAAGGGGCATTCCGCCAATGATAAATCAGGTAGAAAAATAGGTAATCCTCCGATGATGCTTGCATCTAGGAAAGATTAATCATTTTTCATAGTGGTATATCCCCATGTTCAGTTAAACACTTAACTAAACTACTCCTTTCATTTTTACTTTTAACAGTGATATTCAATATCTGTTTGATTTACTTCAACTTTTTTCTGAGCAACCAGTCGGTGTCGATTTTATCTTCTGAGACGACAAAGTTGTGCTCTGAGAATTTTTCAAATCCGTATTTGGCATAGAAATTCTGAGCCTTATCGTTGTGTTCCCAGACACCAAGCCAAGCCCAAGTAAAGTTTCTCTGCTCCGCTATTTCCAACGCATAGGTAAACAACTGCTTACCCAGACCATAGCCTTGATAGGCTCGCAGGACATAAATACGCTGAATTTCAAAAGCATTTTCAAGCTCTTGTTCGGTTTGGGCAAAACCCCAATTAACCTTAAGATAACCGGCCAACTTGTCATCAACGTAAATAAAGTGGTGCTCTGACTCAGGAGACAAAAGCTCCTTAGTCAACCTTTCCAGACTATAATCATGAGCAAAAAACTCTGCCAACTGCTCAGCCGTCGTATCGTGACCAAAAGTCTCTGTATAGGTCTGAATAGCTAAGCTACGTAGTGTCCCCACCTCATCTACTCTAATTTTCGACATTGTAATCATGACAATACTCCTTTACCATTTTTTCGGATTAGCTTATCGACAACTTCACAATCTAACTTGCTCAGATATGACACAGTTAAAATTTCAATAGCACTCTTCAAGGCCAATGTTCGACCGAAGCTTTCAATATTCTAGAAAGTCACATGCCCTAAACGTAGCCAGGCGATGAATTTCACAGAATATCAATTTAGCTTTTGCCAAGTCCTAGCCAGTAGGCTAAGTTCATTAGCGGGTTTCACTCGTAATGTGTCATACTCAGAGCGACGGTAAGTGAGCTAGCAAGTTACCATGGCAACTAGCCTTGTATCATTAGCGAGCTCCACTCGCAAGAATATTTGCTCATTTGAATTGCTCAGAGAAGCGCACATCACCAAGATAGAAGCCCCGAATGTCTGTGATTCCATGACGAAGCATGGCGATACGCTCTTGTCCCATACCAAAGGCAAAACCTGAGTACTCTTCTGAATCTACGCCAGACATCTCAAGAACCTGCGGGTGAACCATACCGGCACCAAGAATTTCAATCCAACCAGTCTTCTTACAAATATTACAGCCGTCACCACCACACTTGAAGCATGACACGTCAACCTCCACGGATGGTTCAGTAAATGGAAAGTAAGAAGGACGAAGACGTATCTTACGGTCTTCACCAAACATTTTCTTACTAATCATCTCAAGGGTTCCTTTAAGGTCACCCATGGAAATGTTTTTACCAACAACCAAACCTTCGATTTGGTGGAACTGGTGGGAGTGAGTGGCATCATCCGTGTCACGACGAAACACGCGCCCTGGTGAAATCATTTTCAAAGGTCCTTTTGAAAAATCATGCTGATCAAGCGTGCGCGCCTGAACTGGAGAGGTATGCGTACGAAGCAAGATGTCTTCAGTAATATAGAAAGTGTCCTGCATATCACGCGCTGGGTGATCTTTAGGCAAGTTCATGCGCTCAAAGTTGTAATAATCCTTCTCAACCTCAAAACCATCAACCACTTGGAACCCCATACCAAGGAAAATATCCTCGATTTCCTCTGAAGTCTGGGTCAAAACATGGCGATTGCCCAACTTCATCTGACGCCCTGGAAGCGTCACATCAAGGCTTTCATTTTCTAGCTGAGCCTGAATCTTAGCCTCTTCGACCAGCCTTGCGGTTTCATCAAAAGCCGCATTTAAAATATCGCGTACTTCATTGACCTGCTTACCAACAACTGGTTTCAGTTCATTTGGCAGGTCTTTGAGCCCCTTCAAAAGATCCGTCAAAGACCCCTTTTTACCTAGAACAGCGACACGCAAGTCTTGCAATTCCTTGACGTGATTGCCATTCATTTCCTTTAACTTAGCCTGAGTTGAAAGCTTCAACTCCTCTAACTGTGCCTGTAAATCCATAATTTAAGATACAAAGGGACCTTTCGGCTTGCCGAAACATGCTGTAGAAAAAGAGGAAATCTAACAAAGATGCCCTAGCATCTAGAAAGACTTATCTTTTTTCCTAGGCATTTAATCCCATGTTCAGTTCAGCTATCTCACTAAACCAAACCATCCTTTCCTTTAGTTTTGTCTTTTATCTGAATAGATAGACAAAGAAAAAAGCATGCCAAAACTCCATAAGCGGAGCGTTGACACGCGGTACCATCCGTTTTTCATCTACTAAAGCAGACCTTAATTCTCGTCTTGTCACTGAGTGAATTCACCAAACTTTCATCCAAGGAGCTTCCAGTCCACGGCTCCCATTCCCTGACAACTTCCATAAGGCTACTAGTCTCAAAAGACACTATTCAATTACTGCTATTCTATCAAAAAATAGCAGAGCTGGCAAATACGATATTCACAAAAATAAAAATTTCCTACTAACTATTAATCCTCAAAGTAATTTATAGTTTATATTCGACGAAAAAATCTTTTCACTTAAGCCTCATATCTTAGATTATTAGTAATAGCAGAATATTACTAATAACTTATACCAGCAGATTTTAGTAGCTTACTCGAAACCATTTGGATGTTTACTCTGCCATCTCCAGGCATCTTCACACATTCTCTGAATGTCAAATTGAGCTTCCCAATTTAATTCTTCTTTAGCCTTTGAAGCATCCGCATAACAGGTCGCAATATCACCAGCTCTGCGTGGTAAAATCTGATATGGAATAGATTTTCCAACGACATTTGACATAGCTTGAATCATCTCAAAAACTGAATAGCCTTTACCTGTTCCTAAATTATAAATAGATAATCCACTATCTGGAACTAACTTCTGAAGAGCAGCAACATGGCCCTTGGCTAAATCAACAACATGGATATAATCACGAACTCCAGTACCATCCACTGTCTCATAGTCATCACCAAAAACACCGACTTGCTCAAGTTTACCAACAGCAACTTGAGTAATATAAGGTAGTAAATTATTCGGAACTCCTCTTGGATCTTCACCCAAATCTCCTGACTCGTGAGCACCAATTGGGTTAAAATAGCGGAGCAAAACAATATTCCATTCTTGATCTGAATGGTATAGGTCAGTTAAAATTTCTTCCAACATTAACTTGGTACGTCCATAAGGATTGGTAACCGATAAAGGAAAATCTTCTTGAATTGGAACAGTATGAGGATTTCCATAAACAGTTGCTGATGACGAAAAGATAATATTCTTACAGTCAAAACTTTTCATTACCTTAAGTAAATTAACAGTACCAGAAATATTATTATCATAATAATCCAAAGGGATAACAGAGGACTCACCCACTGCCTTTAATCCAGCAAAATGAATCACCCCATCTATCTTATGTGTCTGAAAAATAGAAACTAAATCAGACTCATAACGAATATCACCTTGATAAAAAGTAACACTCTTCCCGGTAACTTCTTCAACAACTTTTAAACTCTTTGAACTACTATTTCTAAGGTTATCTAAAATAATAACCCCATGACCAGCATTCAACAATTCAATACAAGTGTGGGAACCAATAAAACCAGCTCCGCCAGTAACTAAAATAGTTGACATTAGATTTCTCCTAGCATAGTGTTAAAAACAAAAAACAACAAGATTAATCTCTTCTAAAAATATCCCTTGTATAAACCTTATCAGAGACATTATCCAAATCATTACTATAACGATTAGCAATAATAGCATTACTTACTGCTTTAAATTTTTCCAAATCATTAATAACATCACTTCCAAAAAATTGACTTCCATCTTCAAGACTAGGTTCAAAAATAATAACTTTAACACCTTTGGCCTTAATACGCTTCATGACACCTTGGATAGAACTTTGACGGAAGTTATCGCTATTACTCTTCATCGTAAGACGATAAACTCCAATCGTTATCTCTTGAGCATTACTTTCATCAAAATCAGCTATAGTAAGAACACGATCCGCTATATAATCCTTACGTGTACGATTACTTTCTACAATAGCTGTCATCATATTTTGAGGTACATCTGAATAATTGGCTAGTAACTGCTTCGTATCTTTGGGAAGGCAATAACCGCCGTATCCAAACGAAGGATTATTGTAATGAGAACCAATACGGGGATCCAAACCAACACCATCAATAATTTGCTGTGTATCCAACCCCTTAGACTCAGCATAGGTATCTAATTCATTAAAATAAGAAACACGAAGAGCTAAATACGTATTAGCAAAAAGCTTGACCGCCTCTGCCTCTGTAAATCCCATAATCAATACTGGCGTATCGTCATCTAAAGATTGCTCTTTAAGTAACTCGGCAAATAGTTGGGCTTTGTCTGTTAGCTCTTTATCAGATAGATCAGTACCAACAATAATACGTGACGGATGCAAATTATCTTCCAATGCTTTTGACTCACGTAAAAACTCTGGGCTAAAGATGATGCGGTTAGTCTTGTATTTATCACGAACATGAGAAGTATAGCCAACTGGAATTGTTGACTTGATTACCATAATCGCACGTTCATTAACGGACAATACCTTTTCTATTACTGTTTCTACTGCAGACGTATCAAAGAAGTTTTTCTTACTGTCATAATTTGTAGGTGCAGCAATAATGACAAAATCAGCATCTCTATAAGCCTCATCTGCATCTAAAGTTGCAATCAAGTTTAACTCTTTATCCGCAAAATATTCCTCAATCTTATCATCTTGAATTGGAGATTGACGTTTATTAATCATCTCAACCTTTTTAGGAATAATATCCACTGCAACAACTTCATGATTCTGTGACAATAAAGTTGCTAATGACAGACCCACATAGCCTGTTCCTGCTACTGCAATTTTCATAAGATTTCTCCAAATTTCATTAACTATATTGTTTATTTAATTATAAAATTCTTTATACCATTCTGCAAATTTTCTTAAACCCTCGCGAATTCCAATCTTTGGTGTAAATCCATAATCCTTCTCAAGAGCTTCACTGTCCGCATAGGTTACCGGGACATCACCAGGCTGCATACCAACCAGTTCCTTATGAGAATCAAAATCATAGTACTCTGGAAGCACACCTGCTCGAACTAATTCTTCCTGGAGTGTGTTGATATAATCCAGAAGATTCTCCGGCGTTCCACCACCGATGTTGTAGACAGCGTACGGAGGTAAAGGCAATCCATCCTCCCCGTTAGATTTCTCAGGTGCTCCTCCCATAACACGGATCAAACCTTCCACAATATCATCAATATATGTAAAGTCTCGCTTACAATTTCCATAATTGAATATCTGAATAGTTTCTCCCTTTAGCAAGCGTTTTGTAGCACTATAGTAGAACATGTCCGGTCTTCCCATAGGACCATACACAGTAAAAAATCTCAGTCCTGTGGAGGGAATGTTGTAGAGTTTACTATAGGCATGTGCCAGTAACTCGTTAGATTTTTTTGTCGCTGCATAGAGAGAAACCGGGTTATCTACTTTATCATCAGTAGAGAACGGTACTTTTTTGTTACCACCATATACTGAGGAAGAACTTGCATAGACAAGATGTTTAACCGGATTATGGCGACAAGCTTCAAGAAGATTATAAAAACCGATAAGGTTTGATTCGATATATACATCAGGATGATCAATGGAATAACGAACACCAGCCTGAGCAGCGAGATTGACTACAATGTCAAAGTGATGCGTACTGAATAGCTCATCCACCAAAAATTTATCCGCTATAGATCCACGAATAAATGTATATTTCCCATTCATATCAGCTTCATCTAGCTTTCTCAGTCTTTCCTCTTTCAGTTCAACCTCATAGTAATCATTAAGATTATCAAGGCCTATTACATTAGATGTAGGGTAATCACGTAAAAGTCGTGTTACTAATGCTGCTCCAATAAAACCTGCTGTCCCAGTCACGAGTATTGTTTTATTATTTAAATCAATTTTAGTTTTCATTATAAGTTCCCTTTTTCATTATTATCTTGCTAGTGTATATTTTTCCTCATCAAGAATTTTGACATTGACTAAAAATAAATTGGTAATACTAATACAATCCTTGGATAATAGCTTTTTCTATATATCGTTCTATTATATATATAATCTGAACACATCAGCTAAAATTTCATCTATACACACCATCAAATCATTTTAATCGCACTATATTTTTAATTATTTTTCTTTTTACTATCTTCCACATAATTCTTAATATCTTTCATGAATCCCCAGATCATAATAATCATGATAATACCAATTGGAAATGCTGAAATAATACTAATACTCTGAATGTTATTCATTGAACTCTCAGAGAACACTAGTGCAATCGGAAGTATGATAAGAAGAATACACCACATCAAAGATACCAACTTGTGAGGCTGCTCATTCTCTCCTAGCTTTCTATAACTGTAGCAAGCTGCAGTATATGCGATTGAATCAAAGGATGTTGCATAGAAAGCAATCATACAAAACATAGTAACCACAAGAATGAACTTAGCTGCAGGTATTGTGTTGATGATATTAAGAATCAAGCCATAAAGATCACCATCAGCTGCATATTGAGCTATAAAATCTGCTCCACCACTTACCTGTAAGCCGAGTCCATAATTACCGAGTACAATAAAGCTTACAATTGTTGAACCTACACCGAAAACATAGCCACCAAGGATGGTCTGTTTAATAGTTCTACCTCTTGAAATGTTACCTATAAAGAATGGAGCTGCAATACACCATACCATCCAGTAAGCCCAATAATAGATTGTCCAATCTTGTGGAAAGTTACTTGTTCTTGAAGGATCTGTATAAGTACTAAGTTCGATGAAATGCTGTCCCAGCTTACCAAGACTCTGGAAGCCATTTTCAATAATAAATCTTCCTTGTCCTCCGATAATGAGCACAAAAATCAAAAGTCCAAAGAATAAATAAATACATAGTTTTGCAAGAAAACTAATTCCTTTTAAGCCATGAAGTACTGCATATGTATAAACAGCACAAGTAATTAAAAGAATAATAATTGTAACTACCGTACGACTGATTGTAATTCCAAAAAGATTTACAATGATTGCTGCTATTAAAGGAGTTGCGACCGAGAATGTTGTTGCAGTTCCAGCAAGTAATGCGAATAATGCAAATAAGTCAATAATTCTACCAAGAATACCATCTGCGTGCTTCCCAATGATAGGACGACATGCTTCAGAATATCTCTGACGATTTGTCTTTTTGACATGAAGCATAAATCCGAATACTACTGCAAGTACGAGATAGAAAGCCCAAGGAATAAAGCTCCAGTGGAATAATGGGAATACTCCTGCCCATTCTGCAATTGAACCTAACTCTTCAATGTGAGGACTGTTTGCATACATAGCCCATTCAGCAAATGAATAAAAAAGAATATCTGCTGCAAGACCGCATGTGAACATCATACTTCCCCAAGCAAAGAAAGAATACTTAGGCTTCTCGTTTGACTCACCAAGTATAACGTTTCCATATTTTGAAAACGAAAGGAAAATAGATACAAGAAATACTCCAAGTCCTATTACAAGATAATAAATACCTAACGTATCGCCGAAAAAGTATCGTACCTGACCAATAATGGCATTTGACTGATTTGGAAATATAAATAATAATCTTGCCAACCCTATGATTATAATAAACGGAGCCAACATTATCAGCCAATCAATTCTACTACTCTTTAATTTATTCATAACATACCTCTACTTTCTGCGTTTCGTAATAGTATTTATACTTCTGATTGACTTCAAATGTAAAACCCGCTGCGGCATTGTTTTTATCCTTAAATGCTTTAACCTTTATGATTTGTTTCTCTTCTACCCCCAATTTTTTAGCCATTTTTTTTAGAATTTCTGAACGTGTATCTTTTATATAAGACTTATCAAATTCTCGAAGCTCGTCCAGAGTATCAAACTCAAAGATGAAATCTGAGGGATATTTCTTTATTTTCATATCAAGTTCGTCAATATGATCAATGTAAATTGTTTCCCATAGTTTATCTGCTGTTTCACTCTGATCATATTCAGTTTCCAATATAGAAAGAAACTTCTTGCTAAATTTTTCAGACCAAAATACGTGGCCGAGCATCACCCAGGAATTTTTACCTCCTACTACAACTTTTTTCATCCTTCCATCAGTATCCTCTTCAATACACCATTCGTTGGTATCACCTTGGACATAGATTGCTGAATAATAGCAATCATCAACCTCCGCTTCAAATGGGTTGTTGAAGAAGTAGTTATCGGAAGAGCAGACGTAGGAGTTTTTTAGGTAATCTTTTGCCACCCATATACTAGAGTTATTGTTTCGAGTAAGATAATCTGGATTATAAATGAGCTTAACTCCAAACTTATTTTTCAAATATTCAAACTGTTCAGACTTATATCCTGTCACTATGATTATCTCTTCAATGCCTGCTTCTCTTAGCTGTTTAATTTGTCTTTCAATTAGAACTTCACCTTTTACTTCTATAAGAGCTTTGTGCACCTCAAATGACAAAGGAGCAAATCGACTTGACGTTCCAGCAGCCATAATAATAGCATTATCTACCTTCATTCAGCTTCTCCTTAACGATTTTATAATAATCCTTAGCATATCTGTACTGACGTAATGAGTACTCACCAAACTCAACACCAAGGCTTCTTTTATATTCACACCAGTTACTCCATAGAAGGCCACAAGCCGCAATATAACAATAAATTTTTATTCTTGTTTCATCAGGACATTTATTTTCGAAATATATGTTTATCAAACGATCCACTTGACGTTTATTATAAAGTGCGTAGATACAGAACATAGCAATATCAACATGAGGATCCTGCATTCCTGCATATTCCCAGTCAATCAATCTTATATCCCCTTCTGATGTAAAAAGAAAATTATCTGGAACAGCATCGATATGTGTAAGGCACCTTATCTCTACATGTTCATCAATATACCTCTTTAGAGAAAGAACATTTGCTTTTGTTTTCTCGTAATCTCTATAAATTGATGGGGTTCCATCCCATAATGTCTCATAAAAATGAATCTGGTCAAAAATATTAAATTCATGATCTACAGTTAGTTTCTGACAATGAAATTCTCTTAGTTTCTCCATACAGGATTTAAGGTCGTTCACATCATCCGAATTGCATACTCTTGCCCCTTCCAAGAACTCTGTAATCTTATAACCATTTTCTGGATTGATATACGCAATATCATCAGAAATATGTTTTCCATCAATAGCCTTATAGACCTCAGCTTCTTCTCTTCTATTAATAAGTTGATCCGTTCCTTCGCCAGGGATTCTCATGATATATTTCTTGTCTCTGCAAGTGAATAAGAAAGATCTATTCGTCATTCCTTTTTTAAGAACAGTAATATCAACCACTTCGGATGTTGTCACACCGAGAGTTTTAGCAATAATATTAATAGCATCTGATTTCAGATGATTTGATTCTTCATCAAGTTCTCGAAGTTGTTCATATGTATTTATCTCGACTACATTATTCGCATGTACTACTCTTGCCTGAACAATCATTCGATCATTTTCATATAGAGTTTCTTCCCAGAATGCACCATCATATCTTGAATTACTGTCCAGTGTTTTTAACCTCTCTCGTATGACTTTACTTTGGTCTTCAACAAGATAAGAAATGCCCACCATAGCATTTCCTCCTTGCTTCTCTGGTACAGATACAAGTTCCATCTTACGATTGACTCGGACATTGCTTTCATTATCAACTAGATTAGAAACCATATACCAAGAGTACAATTCATGCCTGTGAAATGGATTTCTATCACACCAAATATCACATGGTACTATATAAGAATTCGAAAGATGGTCCGCTGCAAGAGCTAAGGAGTGAAGATTATTCTTTGAAGCATAGTCTTCATTTACAATAAGTTCTACATCAAATTCATCAATCAAATACTCAAACTGCTCTTTCATGAAACCAACCACAACATATATGTTAGTCACACCAACTTCATGAAGATGTTTGATTGTTCTTTCAATAAGCGGCTCACCATTAACTTCCATTAAAGCCTTAGGACTCTGCGTATTAATCGGAACCATTCTCATACCAAAACCTGCTGCTAAAATAATTGCATTTTTGGGCGATTTGGCTTGGAACTCTTCTCTTGCCTTTTCTGTTGGACGGATATAATCATCAAGATAGCCATCTTTAATGAGGCTCTTTATGCATTTATTTACGACACCTAACGAATAGCCGCTTGTCTCAGATAATATTCTCTGATTTATAAATGATTCTACAAACAAATTGTTCAAGATATCAGATTCTTGCTTGTTCATGAACTTCTCCTTTATTTATTTTCATAAACACCTTGCTAACATTTAGGGAATCTTGTTTAGCTAAGATTCCCAATTGTAACTTATAAACTTAATAATGAAAACAACTTAGCAATCCTTGTCTTTGCATAGAATTTTTGTTTTGTTGTTACTAGTACGGATTTCCACTCATTAATTATATTAGGTGACTCCAATACATGCCTCATTCCATAATAAAGTCCATCAGCAGAATTATCTACTACACAACCACAGCTAGCATCATCAATAATTTCTTCAGCACCACTTACATCTGTTGATATTACTGGTATCCCAAGCATAATTGCTTCTGTACATGCAGTACTATACCCTTCTGAAAGAGAAGAACAAATAAATACATCAGCTTTTGACGTAAATTTATGAGGATTCTTCTGATTCCCCATAAATTTGACATTATCATTTAAGCCTAACTCATCAACTTGTTTCTGAAGTGTATTTTTTTCAGGCCCATCCCCTACTATCCAGAGCGTCAAATCATAATTATGAGTTTTAAGTCTCTTTACAACAGTAATCAACCTAGAATATCCTTTTTCTTCCGAAAGTCTACCAACTGTAACAAATGTAACACGAGAACTAGACCTAACATCAATTGGTTCATTTCCTTTCTCAATTACTAGCCTTTCATCAATTGGGTTGTAACAGTAGTCTATAGGTACGTTATAATTCAATTCATTCTTTAATCTGTCAGCATTAAATTTTGAAACACATACGATTTGATCTGCCTTCTTATAATAATCTTCCATCAATAAACCAATATCATATCCATGCATCCATACAATATGATTTGCCTTATTTTTTGTTGACACAACTGCTCGAGTTGATACTCCATGCTGAAACCCAATTTCAATATCGTATCGGCTCTTACCAAATATCAAATCATGAAGCAACTCATCCGGTATCACTCTTAATAATTTTGACAAGCCATTAAAGTAGAAGCCCAACACTGGTTTTACCTTTACTCTTTTATCTAAAATAGCTAGTGCTTCCTTTTGTAATTTAAAAATTGGCCTCAGTGTGATTTCAATATTCTCACGTTCAACAAGTGCATTTGCCATAGCTGCAGCAGATCTCGCAATACCATCAGAATATTGGAAATGATTAAATGCAAAACAAATTTTCTTCATAATAATTTCAGCTCCAATACGTAGAAAGTATTTTACATTCCTATTAATCTTGATAGTTGTAAAGATACTGAGGAAGTCTTTCTACTATATAATTCACTTCTTCTTCATATTCCTTTTTCCCAATCCACAATCTAGTATTCTTAATTGATTTATTTGGATCAAAAAAGGCTTTTTTACGTCTATGCATATTTGGATCTAATCCCACCCACTTAACCAAATTATCTGTTATCTCATTATACTTATAGATTAGATCTTCAAACTGCACTAACATTGTAGTATTAGGATTATAAACTTCTTCTAGTCGGTGTGCTCTTGTATATTCAAACCATCTGCAAAAGATTTCAACAGAATCTGTAGGAATCACTCTATCTTTCCAAACATATTTTGAAAGCAAGTAGACATCTCTTGGATCTCTATCAACAACGAATACCTTTACATCCTCAAAATATTTCGTATAACGGTTCACATTAGATGGTGGAATCATTTGATCAACCATAATATACTCGCACTTCTTCTTATTAGCAGCATCTAGCAACGTAGAGATATACTTTTGAGTACATTTGATAAACTTCTCTTTTCCTGGCCTTGAACAGAAAGTCATTTCATTAGGTAATGCATTTATATAGGTATTCTCTGTCTTATTTGGCATTAATTTCCGAATTACTTTACCTGGCAACAGTTTTCTATAATAAAAAAACTTTCCTCTATCGTAAAAATCATAAAACCAATACCCTTTGAATGAGAAATCCGTCAGTTCTTTGATATATTCATAAGAAATACTTTTATACTGATTATCAAAAAAAGGTTCATATCTCTTGTTAAAAAAAGTACCAGAATTAAAATCCACCAATCGCTTAAAGCGTTTAAGTGCATGTCCCGAATTATGCCTATTATGATTTTCCACTAAATTATACTCTAAATCAGATACTCCATCAGGGTCTTGCAAGAATCTAAATTCATAATTTGTCATTGAATATAAATCATCAAACTCTGAAAAGAAATCAGTAATAGCACTCGATCCCGTGCCATAGTAGCTTGCACAGCTAAGTACTTTTGGCATTTGACATTCCTCCTCACAAATACATCGCTAACATTAGAGCAGTTCATTTACCCTAATGTTGTTTTATTCTAACACTAAAATAACAAAACATCATATAAACGTTTTACATTCTTGCATATTGACTCTATTACTTAAATTTCTTTTTTAATACATTTAAGTAATTAAGTAGTTCTCCTCTACTATTGGGAATAACCAACAATACTGTAAAATAAGATAAAATACAGATTCCAATTGAAAAATATCTACTAAACTGATTTGGTACCCCATTTATTAAAGATACGCCAATTATGGCCATTATTATTGTAGCTAAGATATACCATTTTACTTGCTTTAATATATCTAACATTCCAATCTTAGAAACTCTATATGCCATATATGTCTGAGTTATAGGCAATTGTATTCTTACAAAGCAGCTAGTAATCACCATAGCCTTAAATCCATAACGACTACTAATCCACAGTGCAGGTATCATCAAAATTGCCTGTATCATATTTGATACAAAAAGCAATTTAGGGTGTCCTTTTGACAATATTAGTGTCCCACTCATATCATTGAAAATAACGCTTTCAGCCAAAATGAATCCCCAAAATCCAACCAATAAATCCGCTTCTCCCCATTGGTCACCTAAAAGAATAAGACGCACAACATCTTTATATAGATATATACCTACTCCCAACGGAATAACAAGCAAGCCAATGCCCTTCAAAAATGCAAAGTACATTTTTCGATATTCCTGCTCATCATTTTGCAGTCTAGACAACGCTGAAAAAAGTACACTAATCGTTGCTCCCGATATTAGAGAAGTAATTTGGGCAACCATCGTTGTACCCGTTTTATAAATACCAAGATGATATTCATTAAACAAACGGCCAATAACGAATATTCCGACATTCGTAACGAGCCATGAAGAAATCGTTTCCAAAAGCGTCCATCCACAAAAACTAAACATCTCTTTAAGTTTTGAGAAACTGTACCTTAATTTAGGTTTCCAATTTGACAAGACTGTTAATAATACTGCGTTACAAAATTCGCCAATAATATTTCCAATAATTAGTGCCCAATAAGAGAAACCGTAAATTGCCAAAGGAACAGTTACAATTAAGGGGATTATTTTGACTGTAATTCTTGCAATTGATATAGTCTTATACTTTAAGCTTTTTCTGTAAATCGCCGTCTGAATGCTGCTAAATGAAGTGAGTGGTAACACCAAAGCTCCAATATATATAACTCTACCAAGACCTGCATTCCCAACAGAATACGCCAACTGATCAGAAAACACAAAAATCAAAAGCCAGAAAACAATTGATATACAAATATTAGTCCAGAATGCAACACAAATGGACAAATCTTCATCATCTTCATTTTTGAACTGATGTTGTACTATATATTTCTGAAAACCTGCATCAGTAAAAATATCTGTAAATGAAATAATCATTGTAACTGTTGCGACAACACCAAAAGCTCCAGGTGCTAATATGCGCGCTAAAATCATATTAGTAATCGGCGAAATCAATTTAACAACTATTTCAGTAAATATAGACCATTTCGTTGCACTTCCGACTTTTTCATTGATGTTGCTCATAATCTATCTCCAAACTACATATTCCTAGTTTTTTCTGATAATACTTTTCATAAATAACAGATAAAATCTCATCATAACTAACGAATATAAAATTGCTTTCCAAATGTAATAACTATCTCTTCTTGGTAAAGTAAACCACAAAAACACCAATATACAGGTTCTATAACATCCCCATAAATCTTCTTTATCATCGGCATTATAAGAATTAAGAAGTTTTAAAATCACTATTAATACTATGAATATAGCTATTAAGCCAAACCATCCAAAATTAATATATGCTTCTGAGTTAAGTGAAAAACCAAATCCAAAGCTATATTGGCCAAAGTATTTTGACTGCCATGTTTCAAAAATACGTGATTGTGCATTAATTTTACTGATTGTACCAGTTATATCAACGAAAGATGGAATAAATCCACCAATTAATGACAATAAATACCCTTTTCCATACAAAAATGACTCTGACCCTGGCACAACGCTCATCATTGTAAACAAAGGAAAGCTATTAAAACCCAAGTCAGAAATAGTGTTTATAATAATATCAAAAATTGATGAATATGTGAAAGTTCCTTTTATTCTAAATGAATATGCAACCTGAATAAATACAATAAGAGAAAGTCCGATTATTGCTAATCCAACATACTTTAATATAATCTTACCAAATCCTTCATTGTCGGAATTCAAATATGAAAAATATACAACAACTACAAGTGCTCCGATGCCGGTTGTTCTATCTCCACATAAAGCCGTAAGCAATGCCCAAACAATAATTAAATTTCGAACAAGTACACTTTGTTTTTTCCCTTTGTAAACCATATATAACAATGCATACGGAATGAACATATATTCTATTAAATTTATGATTGATGGTATCGTTTCTTCAAAGGCTCTAACTGCATTATAACCGCCGGCTAAACTGTAAGAAGTCTTAAGAAAGATTAAAGGAAATGTAATAACACCTGTACAAATCAGTCCAATCTTCGCACTTTTTACAATAAAATCTTGAGAATATCTATCTATTTTTCGATTATGAGCTAAGATTATGTTTTTAGTCTTAACAGTTAATACAGCTACAAACCCAGCCAAAACATTACTAACCGATGAAAATACAACAACTTGGGTGAGATATTCTCTCAATGTGTTGATATAAAAACTATTAAAATCAATCCCCAATGCCAACAATAAAAGCTGACCATTTTGAAACAAATAAAATGCAGCTAAGAATAATACGGTCGGTGTAAATATTCTTTTTGTTAAATCATAGATACACCATATTTCAAATAAATAGATTATTAATGAACTAATACATACAAGCTTTATAAAAGCATCTGAATTAGAATCATATCTATGTCCTAGAAGCACTGGAATATATAAGCAAAGTATTGCCACTAGTATTAATAGTTTATTGAATTTTCTTTTGTCAATTAACAAGATTGCTTCCCCCAAAAAAAGCACTTACCGCGCTATGATATATAATTTAATAACCATAATCCTAAAAAGATTTTGTTCTTAACGAAAAAATCAATAACTGTCATTTTAGATCCTTTGTATTTAGCATTTTCAATCGCTTCAAGGAACACTTTTTGATCATACATCATCAAAATCTCATCTTTTATAATTTGATACGCTTCGTTTCTATTAAATTGAGATTTTGCAACCGTAAAGAATCCCTTTTCGACGCGTCTGTAATATTGTTCTTGAAAATCTGCAATTGACAAATCTAGCATATTACGCAAATGATTAGCAATATAAAGCTGGCCCTCCCATTTTAAAGCTTTCTTTGATTTTGTCATCGAAGACGGATTAAATCTGTAATAATACAAACATTTTTCGCTTATATACATAGAGTTAGCGTGAGCAATACACGGAACTGTACATGCCCCATCTTCACCCATAGAAACCTCATTAGGCACCTGCATTTGATAGAATTTATACAAATCTCTTTTAATAGCTTTAGCCCATACTGTCGGCAAAAAATAAGTTCCGCGTGAATTCAGAATCAAATTAGGATAAATCTTTTCTTGAAGACATTTCTTATCATATGCACCAACTTCAGCATTCACCATAACATCAATTGTTTTGTTTGGCATTGTTTGATGGTACCCACAGCATACAATGTCAAACAACTGGTTTTGAGTTATCTTGTTAATTTCTTCAATATAATTTAAATCAATATAATCATCGCCATCCACACAGCATACATAGTCTCCTGTTGCAAGCTCTGCACCAGCTTTTCTTGCACTTACTAAACCTCCGTTTTCTTTATGAACAACAGAAATTCGACTATCTATTTTGGCATATTCGTCACATATATTCGGACAGTTATCTTTTGAACCATCATCAACAAGAATTATTTCAATATTTTTATAAGTCTGATTAATAATACTTTCTATACATTGATTTATATATTGTTCAACCCCATAAATAGGTACAATAATGCTATATTTTAAATCTATCACTGATAATCAACCTTTAATTTTTTCAACTGTAGTTTCTCTCTTCTGAATAATAAGAGACCCACTCGGATAATTTCCTTTAATTACACATCCAGCACCAATAACACAATTATCGCCAATAATGGTTCCCTTTAAAATGATTGTATTTGCACCTATCCAGCAGTTCTTTCCTATAAAAACCTCTCCAAATGAATACTGTGTCCGATCTACACCTTTTTCAGCACTAAACGTATGATCATGGTCATAAATGCAAACGCCTGGTCCCATTATGGTGCCATCGCCTATTTCTATATGGTTATGACAGATAATCATATTATGACTTCCAACTCCTACATTATTGCCTATGACCAAGTCTCCGTCACTTAGTACAGATATAAGTGCGTTTGTGTCAACTTTCAATCCCATTCCAATATGGGCTGAAGAGCCTTTATATATTCTAATTTCAGCCCCTTTAAAACATCTTAGTTTCACTCCAATATTGTTTGGATGAAACAATTTTAGAATACAGCCTTTCATTATTGCAATTCCGTTTCTAAAAAGCTTTCCCATTATTGCATCCTCTTATTTGGGAGTATAAATTTCTTTCCCAAATCAAAATCAAAGCTATCTGGATCATACTGAACATACCCACTCCATGGATAAAATGTTAACTCTCCAAACACTACTCTTCCTTTGATATTATAAAGATCGACTCTTACAGCTGGAAAATCACTAGATAAAATCTCTGCAACCTTTATCATCTCATCAAAATTTGCAGGTTTTTCAACCGAATCCTCAAAACATGGGCAATCGCTATCTACTTTTATATAATTCCACTCCATATCATAGAAATTTCGTTTATGATTGCTAAACCGATCTTTATCATAAACAACATATTCAGGCTTACCATTGAAGCATAAGAACTTATAATCAGAAATGCCATTATCCTCATTAGAAGTATCCTCTAATAATTCTTCAATAATAATCTTTTTCGAAGAACCTCCATATGCCCATTCTCTTCCAGCAGACGCTTCAGCCATTTGTAAGAAATCAGACAATTCTCTTTTTGTTTTTTCAATATCAAGTTTTGACTTATCTTTTACGATAATATTAGTTCCGCTACCATTAGTTGTCTTAATGATAAATTTGGCAGGTAGTTTAGAAAAATCAATATCATCTGGAGAGTTGACTACCTGATACAATTTATTCAGTGTATCATCAAGACCTTTTCTATGAATGTAATTTCTTACACTATATTTATCGACACATTCCATCATAACAGGATTCCTATAGTATAACTTATACCACTGGATTTTCTCTGTGTATCTCTTAGGATTATTTAAGTCCAATTTTCTCTTCAACTTAATCCGGTATTGGATTTTAAGCATAATCCTGTCAGGGATAAATTTTAAAAGCCTAAGTATAGTAAATCTCATCTTCTGATTACGAATTAAATTTTTGTAACCGTTCATGCTCTCTTAACCTCATCACAATATATATTTACTACAATATTTCTATCAAATTCCCGTTCAATCTTTTCACGACCCGCTTTACCCATATCAGCTTTTTCTTCTACAGACAAGTTGATAAATTTCTCCATCTGCTCCGCAAGACTGTCAGCATCACCAGTTTCAAAAAGGTATCCTGTTTTGCCCTCATCGATAACATCCATGGTTCCGTTAATCTTAGAACCGATGCAAGCACGACCCGCAGCAGCACTCTCAAGTAGCACATTAGGGATACCTTCACCACCATGTGACGGAAGAACCGTACAATGACATTGTGCAATCCAATCATCAAGATCATCACGAAATCCAATGTAATTTACGATGTCTTGGTCGTGATATTCACTAACAATTTTTTTGTACTCTTCTTCCTCATTCCAACCTGCAATAATAAATTCAGTATTTGGATATTTTTCCTTGACTTTCTTAGCTGCCGCCAAGTACTCATCAATACCTTTTAGCTTCATTACACGAGCAATAAAAATAAATCTTGTGACTTCGTCCTCTGGCATAGCTTTAAATACATGCTGTTCCAGGTTACAGCCAGACCCAGGAAGCATTTCATAGTTCTTGCCAACAAGATTGTTTTCAACAAAAAAATCTCTATCCCCAGTATTCTGGAAGTAAACCCTATAGCACTTACGAACAGACATCTTATAAAGCACCTTACAAATCTTAGCCACCATATTGTCTTTTAAGAAAGTTGCACCAGTACCTGTAATATTACAAATTTGCTTATACTTTTTACCGCTAGCCATAGATCCATAAATATTAGGCTTAATTGTATATGAAAAGATAATGTCAGGGTTGATTTCTGGAATCATTTTTTTGTAGAACATAATAAGCTTCGCATCATTTTTGGGGTTAACTCCTCGACGATCGATATTTGTAAGCACAATATGGCATCCCATTTTCGTAAAAAAATCATTCTCATCCTCTGGAAGGGAAAGATACACTTCATGTCCTTCATCAACTAGCTTCTGAATCAACTCTTTTCTAAACCAAAACAATGTTTTAAAGTGATTGGAAAGGAACAATACTTTCTTTTTGCTATTCGCTTCTTTTTTCATTTTTCATTTCTCCAGTTCCACCTTCAACAACACCATCACTCTTAGCAACACTTAAGAAAGTCCCGAAAAAGCACTTTGCATCTAGAATTAAGCCCATATGTTGAACATAATACCCATCCAGTTTTGCTTTAACATCTATTTCCAGTTCGTCACGTCCATTAATCTGTGCCCATCCTGTCAATCCTGGTCGAATATCATTAGCGCCATATTTATCTCGCTCTTCAATCAAATCATATTGATTCCACAAAGCTGGCCTAGGACCAACGATAGACATTTCTCCTTTGAAAATATTAAATAATTGAGGTAATTCATCAAGACTAGTTTTACGTAAGAAACCTCCCACTTTTGTAATCATTGCGGTTGAATCTTTAAGAAGGTGAGTCGGCATATCTGATGGAGCATCTACATACATTGATCGAAATTTATAAATTTGAAAATATTTTTTGCCTTTTCCAACTCGTTTTTGCTTAAAAAGAACAGGGCCCTTTGAATCCAATTTTATAGCGATGACAATCACTAATAATATTGGACTCAATAGCACGATTGCTACAGCTGAAATGATAACATCTATGAGCCGTTTAATTCCTAAATACATTTTTTACTCCTAATACATATTTTTTGTCTTCTTAAAAGCCAAAATTCCTTTGACTTCCAAGAAAGTAATAGGGACTACTTCCTTATTCCTGCTTTGCAAAACTTATCAAGTTTTGTTTTAAAATCGGCACTTCTAATTCAAGAAGATTTCCAATGAATGCTTCAACTTCTGGTAATGGTTTAGGAGTTACTTTTCCAACAAAAATCTTGTCATGAACTTGATTACTTACGCGCTCTTCAGATGACAGAAGTTCCTCATAAAGTTTTTCTCCTGGTCGAATCCCTGATTCGATAATACCAATTTCCTCTACAGTATGTCCACTGAGTTTAATAACTTTTTTAGCCAAATCAAGGATTTTAACTGGCTCTCCCATATCAAGAACAAAGACTTCGCCACCCTGAGCAAGATACCCTGCTTGAATTACCAAGCGACTTGCCTCTGGTATGGTCATGAAATAACGTGTCATTCTAAAGTCTGTCACGGTTAATGGACCACCTTTAGCAATCTGATCCTTAAAGACCGGAACGACACTACCACGGCTGCCTAATACATTACCAAAACGTACTGCCACAAACTGGGTCTTACCTGCTTCATTTAGACCAGTTACAATCATTTCAGCGACTCGTTTTGTTGCCCCCATAACATTTGGCGGGTTAACAGCCTTATCTGTTGATACCATCACAAACTTAGCAACTCCTGCTGCCTTAGCTGCCTCCGCTACATTTTTAGTTCCAAAAATATTATTTTTGACAGCCTCTTTAGGATTGTATTCCATCAGTGGCACGTGTTTATGTGCTGCTGCATGATAGACCACATCTGGTCGATAATCGTTCATTAAACTAAAAATTAGTTCACGATCTTGAATGTCGGCGATAATTGGTACAATTTCAAACTTATCCTTATACTTATTAGTTAACTCACGATGAATTAAGTAAATAGAATTTTCACCATGTCCTAGCAACAACAAGCGTTTTGGAGTAAAATTCGAAATTTGACGACAAATTTCTGAACCTATCGACCCTCCTGCTCCAGTCACAAGAACTGTTTTACTAGCGAAAAACTCACTAAGTTGGCTTTGGTCAAGGACAACTTCTTTGCGTCCTAATAAGTCTGCAATATCAATTTCTTTTAATTGTTTAGTTTTGACATTTCCCAATACCAACTCCTCAACAGGAGGCATAATAGTAACAGGAACATTGATTTCTTGACAGATATCCAAGATAGCTTCTTGGTCACTGGCAGCGATAGAAGGGATTGCAATGGTAATTTGATCTACTTCTAGCTCTGGAACCAGTCTTGGAATATCATACCGATTTCCCAAGACTTTTACGCCGTGGAGATAACTACCTTTCTTATTTAAATCTTGATCAAGAATCCCAACAATCTCGATGTCAGTATCTCCGTTTTGAACAGTGCGGATAAAAAGACTTCCTCCAGAACCTGCTCCAATCACTAACGTTTTCTTCTTTTTAATAATTTTTTCCGATTTATCTTTGTTATTAAACTCGTAGATAAATCTCCAAAGAAGCCTTGGTGTAATTACCATAATATAGGAAAGCAAGACACCTAGAAAAATAAATCTCAAACTAAAGGTATTAAAAGCAAAGAAAGAAAAACCTGTAAAAAAGAAATAGCTTAGCAGGATAGAAATGGCAACGTATCCGAGACTCCTATAATCCGTAAAACGATTTATCACTGAAAACACTTTAAAAATATAGGCTATAATGAGATAAAATAGCGGAATTAAGATAATCGCAACCCTAAAATAATCTCTAGCTATCTGTGTAATAATATCTAAAAAGTCTTGACTTAGATACAGTGAACAAATAATCAACAATGTATCCACAACCATTAAAATAATTTTCTTCTGATTACGTGTTAAAGCCATCCTAAACTACTCTCCTAATTCATTTCTCACACACTGTAAGGCTGCTGCAATGACTTGGTGCATGTCATAGTAACGGTATTGGCCTAAACGACCGCCAAAAATAACATTCTCCTGTTTTTCAGCCAGTTTCCTATATTCTTTGTAGAGATGATTGTTTTTGTCGTTATTAACTGGATAGTACGGCTCATCACCTTTTTTCCATGTTATTGAATGTTCTTTAGTTATGATTGTCTTTGGTTGTGTACCAAACTCAAAATGCTTATGCTCAATAATACGCGTATAGGGCGTTTCCGCGTCTGTGTAATTAACGACAGCATTGCCTTGGTAGTTTTCCATATCCAATGTTTCTGTTTCAAAATGGAGGCTCCTATATTCAAGTTCTCCAAGTCTATAATCAAAGAATTGGTCAATCATCCCTGTGAAGACAATTTTAGGAAACTCCTTTAGGTACTCCTCTTTCCTGTCAAAGAAATCAACTCCTGTCGCAACATCGATATTGTCATGACTCAGCATTTTTTCAACAATCTGCGTATAGCCTCCGATAGGAATCCCTTGATAAGTGTCATTGAAATAATTGTTATCGTATGTCAAGCGCACTGGCAGACGGCGAATGATAAAGGCCGGTAGCTCAGTTGTGGGCTTGCCCCATTGTTTTTCGGTGTAACCTTTGATAAGTTTTTCGTAAATATCTGTACCAACCAAAGAAATAGCTTGTTCTTCTAAGTTTTCAGGCGTTTTCCCTCGAAGAATTTCACGCTGCTCGTCAATCTTAGACTGAGCCTCTGCTGGTGTTATCACGCCCCAGAGTTTATTAAAGGTATTCATATTGAAAGGAAGGTTATAAATCTCCCCTTTGTAATTAGCTATTGGTGAATTGGTGTACCGATTAAACTCTGCAAATTGAGTCACATAATCCCAAATCTCTTTATCAGATGTATGAAAAATGTGTGCCCCATATTCATGAACTTGAATCCCTTCAACTTCCTTAGTAAAAATATTACCTGCGATATGGTCACGTTTTTCGATAACCTGAACTCTTTTTCCTTTTTTAGCTGCTTCATGGGCAAAAATTGCTCCAAAGAGACCTGCACCAACAACTAGATAATCGTATGTAGACGAAGAAGCGTCCTCCTCTATGCCCCTGAACACTCTAATCTCCTCTTTTATATAATATGCCTCAGTTAAAGTTATTAACCATGTAATTTATATCTCCAACATTATATCGTAAATATCCAAAAAAATCAATTTTATACAATAATTATAAAAAAAAAAAAAAAATCCTTATAATTATGACATTCCTAGCTATCTGTTATTCTAATATTCTTCAGATTTTCATCACATTCTATCATCAGTATTAAACTTCGGTTTTGTATATTTATAAAAACAAAAGCTAGATATGGCATCTAACTTTTGGGGTGTATTATTTTTAAAGTCTTTCTGCGCTTCGTTTTTGCCTTTTACTAACATGATCTTTAACGATTTGATAGAGGCTAGCTGCTAGTGGAACCGCCATCAACATACCTGGAATACCAGCTAAGGCTCCGCCGACTGTGATAGCCATCAAGACCCACATACCTGGAAGACCAATAGACCCCCCTACCACGCGCGGATAGATGAAATTACCTTCAAATTGTTGCAAAACAACCAAAAAGACCACAAACCAAATAGCTTGACTGAAAGACTGCGTTGCCACCAAAATAAAGCCAATAGTCATCCCGATATAGGCCCCGACAACTGGAATGATGGCCGTAAACGCAACGAGAACTCCAATCGTTGCCGCATAAGGAAAGCCGAACAAGTTCATACCAAGTGCCGTCAACGTTCCTAAAATCATAGCTTCGAGTGTCTGACTGACAAAAAATCCATGAAAACGTCTGTTCAAAATCCCAAAGACATAACGAACCTTACTAGCATATTTGCCTAGGTAGGTATCCACTAAAAGTCCTGCTTGTCTGCCTAGTTGTTCCTTATTTCCTAAGACATATAGAGAAAAAATCAGGCTGACAAAGACATTCAAAAGAGTGGAAGCAACCGTGGACGCCGAGGTTAGAACACCTGTTAGAAGTGTCAAAACTTGCTGCAAAATCTGCTGACTATAAGAGCTGAGCATTTTGGCTAAATCCGTGTCTTGCCCCAAATATCCTAGCACTTTAGCCACATATTTGTTGTCGTTCATTTGATTGATCCATTGGTTAAAACCAGAGGTGTCAATCGTTAATAGAGATTTTAGACTGGAAATCAAGTCAGGCAGGACAATAGAGAAAATCCAGACAATTACCACAACAAAGGTCAGATAAGCCAGAATCATAGACAAACCGCGTTTGAAGCCCTCTGCTTTTGTCCCATCTAAAAGCATACCAAAAAGACGCTCGTAAGCAGACATGGCAATATTGACCACGTAGGCAATGGCAGCCCCAATCAGGAAGGGCTGACTCGCAGACCAGATGGTCCCGATAAAATGTGCACCCGTCTGCCAGTAGGTCTGAACCATATAACAGAGAGTAAAGGTCACAATAATGTAATAAACATGCTTCTTTTCAAAATTCATATTCTGATTATACCATAATTATGTCAGATAAGGGCGAAGAGTATCTGCAAGTCGCTGATAAGCCAACTGGCTCAAGTGAAGGCCGTCGGTTGTTGACTCTAGCGACAACTGCTGCTCATCATTGAGAAAAAGACTGTAGAGATTGATAAATTCCAGACCTGGTAAGTTTTCAAGAGCGCTATTCAAGGCCTGAATATCACGATTATTCCTAATTTTGACGGTTTTGGAAAAAGCTGGCGCTTCATTAACTGGGAGAACAGATATCACGTAGATGTCTGCTTGACAAGCCATGAGGCGAAGCTGGCTCACCAGCTCTGCTATTTTCCCCACCGTATCGGCTACCGAGTAGCCCATACCCAAATCGTTAATACCAATCATAAGGAAAATTTTGCTTGGTGAAAGAGCAAGGATCTGCTCGTCCATATGTGCAAGCAGCCAACCAGTATCCGTCCCTGCAATCCCTCGGTTGATTAGAGGTAACTCTCTACCCAGATACTTTTTCAAAGGAAAAAATTCGGTGATTGAATCTCCGACAAAGACTATCCCCCCTGGAGGAATAGACGTATTTTCAGCTGTGAACTGAGCTAGACGCTTTTGATGATAGACAGCTAACTCTGGAGTGATGACTTCTGCTTCAAACATGTTATTTCCCTCCCAAAAAGCTTTCCAAAACTCGTAAAACGCCATCCTCAGTATTAGCAGGTGCCATAAAATTCGCCACTTTCTTAACGACATCTGTTGCATTTGCCATAGCGTAAGACTGGTCGACCAAGGATAACATTTCAAGATCATTAGCGCTATCACCAAAAACCATGATTTCTGAAGGAGAAATCTGCCACTCTTTCATCAAAAATTTCAGTCCCACGGCCTTATGTACTGCCTTGGGTAATATATCGAAGCAATTAAATCCCGTCTCCACCAGTCGTAAATTTGTTCCAGCAAGACGCTGCGAAATCATTGCCGTTTTACGGTTGAAGTCCTCTTCAACTTGCATGGTAATTCGGTAAATCGGCTGATTGGCAACCTGATTGAGATGAGGGATGACTTCCATTCGGTTGAAGAATGGTGAGAGGAGATTTTTTTGCTCAACTGGCAGGCTGCTCAAGATATAAATCCTATCTTTTCCAGACAAAAAGAGATGCTCATCAGAAAATGAGTCCTCTAAAAAGTCTAGTAACTGCTCCTGCTCGGTCATGTCCATAAAAAGCGAGTACAATTCTTCTCCACGATGGACAAGCTGAGCCCCATTTTCAGCAATAAAGGTCAGCTGATTAGCGTGATTAGGAAAGAGATCTGTCAGTCGCTTCATATTATTGCCAGTAGCGATAACAAGAGGAATCTCGCGCTTTTTTAACTCTGTAAAAACTCTTGCGAACCTCTCTTCATTATAACTATTATAGCCACTAAGAAAGGTCCCGTCCATGTCGGTTACAACCATTTTAAGTGTCATAGAAAACTCCTTTTTTGCTATTATATCAGAAATCAGCCATTAACAAAAAGAACTACCTTCATTGAAATAAAGGTAGTCCTCCTGAATCATTTGACTTTTTCTTCCTTATAGTCACAGTCTTCACTGCTACAAGCAACCTGTTTGCCACCGCCGCGAACTTTTTTCTCGACCAAATAATGACCTGACTTGGGACAGTTACGCCCAACTGGAATATCCCATGATGTAAAGTCACAGTCTGGGTAGCGGTCACAACCGTAGAAAATACGATTGCGCTTGGTTTTGCGCTCAATGATTTGACCTTGACCGCAGGTTGGGCAGAGCACACCAATTTCTTTAGTAATAGCTTTGGTGTTATGGCAATCTGGGAAGTTGCTGCAGGCGTAAAACTTGCCGTAGCGTCCTAATTTGATGACCATTGGATGACCACAAAGATCGCAATCAAATCCTGCTGGCTCATCCTTGATTTGAATTTTTTCAATCTCTGTCTCTGCTTTTTCCAATTCCTTAGCAAAGGGTTGATAGAAAGCGTCAATAACCTTCTGCCACTGCTCCTTGCCAATCTCAACTTCATCCAACTTACCTTCCATCTCAGCAGTAAATTTGACGTCCACGATATCTGGGAAAAAGGCGATAATGAGAGAGTTGACAATTTCCCCAAGTTCTGTCGGTTCAAAGCGTTTAGCAACTAATTTGACATAGTAACGTCGCTGGATAACATCCAAAGTTGGAGCGTAGGTAGATGGGCGCCCCACTCCATTTTCCTCTAAGGTCTTAATGAGAGTTGCCTCAGAGTAACGTGCTGGTGGTTGAGTGAAATGTTGTTCTGGTGATGCCAGAACTTTCTTAACACTATCTCCTTCAGCCATATCAGGAAGCATTTTGTTCTTGTCAGAGTCATTGTAAACCGCCATGTAGCCGTCAAATTTGACCTGACTTCCATTGGCTATAAAAATGACACCATTTTGCGACAAGGTCACTTTGACGGTATCAAAGACAGCAGCCGTCATCTGGCTAGCCACGAAACGATTCCAGATCAGGGTGTATAGTTTAAGTTGGTCTTTATCCAAATATTTTGCAATGGATTCAGGCGTCTGGTAAACATTGGACGGACGGATAGCCTCATGGGCATCTTGAGCTGCTGATGAATTTTTCACCTTGCTTCCATGCTTAGAATACTTTTCTCCGAATCGTTCACTAATAAAAGTTGCCGCCTGACTTTGTGCGATGGGGCTGATACGAGTTGAGTCAGTACGCATGTAGGTGATGAGACCTTGTTGACCAGAACCTAGATTGATTCCTTCGTATAATTGCTGCGCAACCATCATGGTCTTTCTGGTTCGGAAATTAATTTTGGTTGCTGCGTCTTGTTGCAGAGACGAAGTTGTGTAAGGTAAGGGAGCATTTCTGCGACGCTCTTTCTTTTCAACCTTGTCGACATTAAAGTCATCACCCTTGATGCGTGACAGCACCACTTTAACATCGTCATTGGTAGCAAGTTTCAACTTTTTGCCATCAAGTCCATAAAAAGATGCCTCAAATTTCTTGGTTCCTTTTTTGAATGCACCGTCAATGGTCCAGTATTCTTCTGGTTTAAAAGCCTTAATCTCATTTTCACGGTCAATAATCAACTTAAGCGCAACGGATTGCACACGTCCAGCCGATAGACCTTTTTTAACCTTTTTCCACAGCAAGGGAGAAATGGAGTAACCTACAATACGGTCTAAAACACGGCGCGCCTGCTGGGAATTGACCAAGTTCATATCAATCTGGCGAGGTTCTACAAAGGCACTCTTGACAGCGTCCTTGGTGATTTCATTGAAAACCACGCGGTTTTTGTCGGACAAATCCAAATCCAAGATATGAGCTAAATGCCAAGAAATAGCTTCCCCCTCTCGATCCGGGTCACTCGCCAGATAGACTTGTTTTGCATTTTTAGCCTCTTTTTTGAGAGACTTGATTAAATCACCTTTGCCACGAATATTGATGTATTGAGGCTCATAATTGTTTTCAAAGTCGATGGACATGCTAGATTTTTTCAAATCACGGATATGACCGACCGATGCCACAACCTTATAGTTACGTCCTAGATATTTTTCAATGGTTTTTGCCTTTGCAGGCGACTCAACGATGACTAAGTTTTTCTTAGAAGTACTATTTTTTTTCTTACCTGTTTTCTTTGCCGTGGTGGCTGTTGCACTTGCCATAGATTTTCCTTTATTTTCTATAAATCTATAGCATGATAACCTAGTTTTTTCTTCCTGTCAACAAAAAACTTTTTCCTATAGGAAAAAGTCCTTATTTAGTTGTATTCAGAAATGACGTCAAAACCTGATGTGATGCATTTTGCTCCCTCTTGGATTAGCTGATGACAACCATCAGATTTTCCATCTAAGATATTGCCTGGAACAGCAAAAATATCCCGTCCTTCCTCCATGGCACGTTCGCAGGTAATCAAACTGCCCGAACGTATTTTAGCCTCTGCCACGATGACGCCTTGGGAAAGCCCGGCGATAATGCGATTACGTTCTGGAAAATGAAATTTCTTTGGTTCCTGCCCCACTTCATACTCAGTTAAGAGAAGTTGATTTCTGGAAATATAGTCCTGCAACTTACTGTTTTCCTTTGGATAGTAGACATCAAGGCCACAACCGATGACAGCAATGGTCGCTCCGCCATTTTTCAAAGCCGCCACATGTGCGCTAGTATCAATCCCCCGTGCCAAGCCAGAAACAATGACAAAGCGATTCCCCAGCTCCTTGATAATCTTAGCCACCGACTGAGCGCCAATCTCCGAGCATTTGCGTGAACCCACGACCGCCAACTTTCCCTTATTGAGAAGTTCTAAATTGCCTTGGTAAAAGAGCAGAGCGGGAGGATTGTAGATATTTTTCAACTCCAGCGGGTACTCTTTATCTAGAATGGACAGACTCGGAAAACGGTTGAACTCCTCACGAAGGCTTTTGCTGTCCAGATTTTTAAACTTTTCCATGAAAAGGACTGGATTTTTGCACTGAGAAACCACCGCCATATCACGCAGGGAAAGCGACTTGCCAACTCGCTCCTGATAATCCAATACATTCAGAATATTTAGGTTCGTCAGCCCCGCTTTTCGCAACTTATACAAATCAAAATTATTCATAAATAACCTCCACTTGATTATTCGTGAAGACGAAAAAAAGTTGAGACAAGCTCAACTGTTGATTTTCTTAATAACTCTAGCAGGGTTGCCTGCAATGACCACATCAGCGGGGAAAGATTTAGTAACGACTGAACCAGCTCCAACCACGACATTATCTCCCAGGGTTACCCCTGGCAATACTGTCACACCACCACCTAGCCAGACATTGTTTCCAATAGTAATAGGTGCTCCATACTCTAAACCAGAATTGCGCTCGCTGGGATTTAGTGGGTGCAGAGGTGTCAATAGTTGGCAATTAGGACCTAACATGCAGTTGTCTCCTATCCTAATCTCACAAACATCCAAGAAAGTCTGATTAAAATTAGCATAAAAATTCTCTCCGACATAGATATTACAGCCATAATCACAGGAAAAGGTGCGCTCCATATGGAGATTGTCCCCCGTCGCTCCAAACCAAGATTTGAGCAGGTCAGAGCGCTTACTTGCATCCTCTTCAGCATTAAAAAGCGCCATTTTCTCTTGACGAATCTGTCGAAGCGACTGGATTTCTGGGTCCGCAGGATTGTAAAATTCCCCTGCTAGCATTTTTTTAAGTTCTCTCACTATATCCTAACATTCCTTTCACGGGCTCAAAGCTTTTACGGTGGATAGGCGTTACCCCAAACTCTGCCAGTCCTGCCAAATGTTCAGCAGTCCCATAACCAGCGTTTTTGGCAAAGGCATAGCCGGGATACTGGGTATCGTAGTCTGTCATCATCTTGTCTCTGGTCACCTTGGCAACGATGGACGCCGCTGCGATGGAAAGAGAATTAGCATCACCCTTGATAATCGATGTTTGAGGAATTGGCGTATCCAATGTCATGGCATCAATAAGAAGGTGTTGCGGTACCTGCTCTAACTGCCCCAAAGCTTCAAGCATGGCAAGCTTAGTTGCCTCATAGATGTTGACTTGGTCAATGACCTGATTGTCCATAACACCAATACCGACTGCTAAAGCTTTATCAAGCACTGCCTGATAGATTTTATCATGCTTAGCTTTGGGAATCTTCTTCGAATCATTAAGGCCTCTAATTTTACAATTTTTGGGCAAAAGAACACAGGCTGCCACAACGGGCCCTGCTAGTGGCCCTCTACCAACCTCATCAATCCCTGCGATAAACTCAAAGCCTTGCGCATACAGATTCCTTTCGTAGCGCAGCATTTTTTCCAAACGCTCATCTTCTTGGATTTCTTTGAAAATAGCAGAGCGGCGTTGTTTGATTGCTACTTGAACTCCAGCCCGCTGATCCGCTTCAAAATTAGACCAGCGAGGGTCTGACAAATCGGTCAGCTCTGCCAGCTGGTTTTTAATTTCCTTAACGGTCGCCATCTAAGTCACTCACCCTGTCTAATGTATAAGTGCCTAAACGCCCGTCCCGAACGTCCTTGACAAAAAGGTTGTAAAAGCGGTCATAGTCATCTCGGAAACCTAATTTTTGCGTCCATTCCATTATGAGTTCTGGTGTCTCTTGCTCCAAGTCCATCCCCTTAAAACGCTCTTGGAGGCGCTCTGGATAATTTTCTTTGAAATAGTTAAGACCAAAAATCGTCACCTCGTCCATAGGCAAAAGTTGATCCTTGATAGCGCCTGTTAGAGCTAATTTTAAGCCGACCAGCTGATCTTCGAATTTAGGCCAGAGAATCCCTGGCGTGTCCAAGATTTCCAAGTCCTTGTTGGTTTTGAGCCACTGCTGTCCCTTGGTCACACCTGGTTTGTTGCCGACGACGGCGATTTTCTTACCAGCAAGACGGTTCATAAGGGTAGATTTTCCTGCGTTTGGAATACCGATAATCATGGTCCGTAGGGTTTCTTTTTGAATCCCTCTTTGGCGGAGACGTTCAATCTTGTCTTTCATCAGACTCTTGGCTGCGTCGGTCACCTTTTTCACCGTCGCTTGTTCTTTTGAGTTGATAGCAAGGGTACGAATGCCCTGACCTTCAAAGTAGCTCTGCCATTCTTTTGTACGAACAGGGTCAGCTAAATCGACTTTGTTGAGAATCATCAATTTTGGCTTGTCACCGACAATCTTGGTCAGCATAGGGTTTTGACTGGATAGGGGGAGCCTTGCATCGACCAAAATAGTCACGAAATCAACATGCTTGAGATTCTCTTGCACCTGACGGCGTGCCTTGGACATGTGCCCTGGAAACCATTGAATAATTGCCATGAGTGTATAATTCCTTTCCTAGCAGGGGTTTGACGGTGGTAAACTTGTCAAAATTCTATCAGGTCACCAAAAAGTCACCAAATTTAGACTGATTTCACCAAACCATTTCATACCCAATAATTTTTTGCTTTCCTTCTCGAATACATTTAATATCAAAATTTTCATAAGTAATGGCGTAATGCTTTCAAGCAAGAAGTCATCACCAATAATATCTCCTAATCTCTTTAACACAAAGGCTTCTCTTTTGACAGTTTGCGGTTTCACTGAAACAGACCAAGTTTCTAACCAATTTTGTTTCAATTGACCAAATGTCTTGATTTTTTGAGGATTATATTGATATTCTACGTTGTTGACTATTTTATCAATCTTATCAATCAATCTTCTTTCAGCATCTATACGAGACCTTGAAGTGTCGTTTGAAAAAGTTACTGTAGCATTTTTCCACTTTCCTGTAAGTGGATCCTTGTATTTTTCAACTACTTCAAAACGAGTTTCCCCTTTAGCATTTTTTCGTGTTCTATAATACATAATATCGCCCACTTTAGTATTATCTAAAAGAAAATCGAAACTATATTTAATAGAAAAATTGACAATGTCTATTATACCACGATTTTCTTTATTTTACCGCCCTTTGTTTCCATCTTAAAAACTCTTCAAATCCTTCTAAATTAATAAAGACTAATTTATGGGTCGGATTGATTACATAATCTTTAAACTCTTTATTTTCTCTCATTTGACTTAACCATCTATTCAAAGTATATTGATTTAATCCTTCCCATCTTCTCATTAGTGCTTTTTTATCTGCCCATTCAGCGATACTATTTTCAACAGATACAAATTTTATTTTCATAACTACTTCTCTCTTTGATATTTTCATCCATTGTGGGTATGACTGGTTAAATCAATCATGGGAATTCCACCCGCTGTCCTTTTACGATGGCAGCCTGAACGGTCAGAAGTATCATTATCATTATTTGTGTCATGGCAGATAGGTTACCATCCTATTTTTGAATAAATGATTTTCGCTCATTTCCTGGCGCATTACATTCTATTGCTCAACAAATAAATAAAGTCCCTCCTAGAATTATTCAATTGTCAATGAACAAATCAGGAAGGACTATTTTAAATTATTCTTTATTCGGTGGGGAAAGTCAGTTTGCCCCAACAAATAATCAGTACTGACGTTGTAAAGATTCGAGAATTGTATTAAAACCTCAGCTGATAATGTATGTTCTCCTCGCTCAATCTTTGCATATGCTGAACGTGTAATACAAAGATACTTTAAGAATGTCATCTAGCAACTAAAATAAAGCAAGAAAAGCAGGGGCAAAAGTACCGCTACGATTCGTAAGACAATTATCCATTGACGCCACTTCGGAGACAATTCTTGTATCGTCATCTATTTTATTCCTTGGCTCTATCGTTTATAAAAGTAATCATCCGCTCAAATGCTTTGGCCGACACAGGGTCTGTTCGTAAATTAGCCACAAAGCCATGTGGCTTTTCAAGCCCTTCTTCTGCTAAGGGATCGACCAATTCATTTTCAACTCCCGCTTGCTTCAAGGCCTTGTTGAGCGATACCATATCTGTTCGATACTCGCTTCCCAGAAGGAAACTAGCTGGGTAGTCCTTGTTCACATGTGAAATCGGGTTATAGGCATTGATTTCTTCCTCACTTAGATAAATGGTTTCTGAAACATAATTTCCAACCAAGAGCTTCGTGCTTAAGCTAAACTTGGCGTAATCTAAGGGAGCGTCGTCGATGATCAGAGCTTTGACATGTTCTTTTGCAATACTTGGTTCAATGTTCAATAGCTGAGCGTAATCATTATTTGCTAAGAGGCTACCGTATTGTGCTACCATGATGGCACCTGCTGATGAACCCATCAAGACAACATTATCCATGTTCAAATGGTATTCTTCAGCATGTTCCTTCATGTAGGCGATAGCCTGATTCATCTGAATCACAGGCGTTGGAAAATGGTAATCGGGCACCAAAGCGTAGTCAACATTAACAACGTTGTAACCTTTTGAAACGATATCGTCAATGAGATAGGTCGATTGGCTAGCAGCCAGAGGGTCCCCCATATTTTTGCTGCCTCCAAAGAATCCACCACCGTGGAAATAGAAGAGGGTTGGACGGTCAACTTCAAAATTTTGGTCTGGATAGGTAATATCTAAAAAACTGTTAGGATATTCCTTGCTATAGGCAATCTCACTTTTCAAATACTGACCATTATCTTTCAAGCCGTCAATGGGATCATATAGGGGACTGTAAGAGTTAGGTGAACTTTCCTTGTACATAAACGATTGAATGACACCGACCATCAACTGCGGATGATTGGTAACAGACACATAAGCAATGATACCGAGACTAGCTACAATCCCAAGGATCCATAAGATGATTTTTTTGAATTTTTTCATGTTGTTCTCCTAATCTAATAGTTCTAACCCGTAACTCTTTACCTCTCCGTTAACCGCATCATCCAGCCATTCTGCCACACTCTTGTCTTGAGACATAGGGGTAAAGAATGTTGAGAAGTTAATGGTGGTGTGCTGAGTAGCTGTGGTCTTTTCATCTTGCCCATAGTTCCAGATAAAAATACCCACGCCATTAATTTTAGATTGCAGTTCTTGAATCATTTTTTTAAGTTCTTTTTGAAAGTGCTCACTGCTCTCTTCTGTTGCATCTGCTAGTTGCCCTTGGTCAATATAAGCCTGATATTGCTGAAGAATTCCATCTCGATAGGAAATGTCAAATAAAATCTTAACGCTATCCCCGCGTTTCTCATGGAGGGCTACTAAGCTATCTAAAACAATATTGTCTGAATGGAGACGGTCACTAATGGAAGTCGGTGTCTTCCAGACATTTTCCGCAATACTTTTCCAGTTATCATGTCTCAAAAAGGAACTGTCAACTGCAACGGTGACATTTTTCGCCGTTGGAAAATGAGAAATGACATCATCCGCTAGCAGTGAGGTCGCAAATCCGCCAGCTGAAAATCCAGTCACCAGAAGTGTATCGGGATTGCCAACGTGCGATTTGGCTGCCGCTAATATACTTGACAAATTATTATAACCCTGATGATAAATCGCTTGTTCCTTACCTTTATCATCTACGTAAGTAAAATTCTGTGTGCCAGCATGAAAATCTCCTGTCCCATACGGAAGCACAATCATAGTCCAGTCCTTAAATGGATTATCTTCCTGGGAACTTCCAATTCCCCAAGTCGCAACATAATCTTGATGGCCAGTTGTGGTCGCATAATATTGAGTCCCTCCACTAGCAGTCTCTTCATTGATACTCACACCACCACCAAAGAAATAGACCATCACCTTATTCTTCTCTTTACCGATACGAAGCAGGCCGTGTGCCTGATTGCCCTGAGAATCTACAACCCCTTCGGGACTGAGGCTGTACCATTCATTCACTTGTGGGGTCTGATCAACAAGCTCAGGAGCGGACCAACCAAAGGTCATTTTATAGGCAATAAAACCAAGCAAAGCTAAGGTGGCTATTACAGCTGCTACTATTTTCCAAACTTTTTTCATACTTTCTTTTTTTCTGTCCTTTATGGTATATTTTTAGAAACAAGTGTTTCGTTTTTTTATCAGTATAGCAGATGAACAGTAGGAAAACTAGTCCCAGCTCTGCTATTTGCCCAAAAGGAAACAAATGAAAGGAAGTGTTTCGCATGGAAAGAGTGAAGCGGAAAGAGTCGTTATTTGTGGAGAGTGTCGTAGAGGCTTTGTGGGAGTTGCTGGAAGACAAATCTTTTGAAAAGATTAGTGTGTCAGAGTTGGTGGAGCGAGCTGGCATCGGTCGGGTGACCTTTTACAGAAACTTTTCCAATAAGGAAGAGGTGCTCGAACGATCCTTCAACTTGGAATTGCAAGCCTGGTTGACCGAGCAACAGATTGACTTGTCGGATTGGTCAGATGCTCATCTCTTACTAGCTTTACGGCAATTTTTTGACTTTTGGTATGAGCAACAGGACAAGATTCGATTGTTGACAGCCAACCATTTGGACTACATGCTCGAGGAGGTCTTGGAACGCTATTTCAAAGAAAGACTGGGGGACTTGACTGATGATTTTCACCTGCAATTTATTGTGGGAGGATTTTTCCGAGTGCTTAAAACCTGGGTTGCTAGAGGCTGTAAGGAAAGCCCTGATGACATCATGCGGTTGATGGGTGAGCAATAGAGCAAGCTTATCAACAATCTTGACCAGACCAAGCAAAAAGACTTAGACAACTGTTTTTCAGTCACTCTAAGTCTTTTTTGTATATAGTGAGCATTGTGAAAAGATAACAATTTAATTCCTTTTCACTTTTTCTTCAATGGCTTTTTCTAGGTCAACCAGAACATCAGACATATACATAGTTTTCAATTCTTTCTCCATAGCTGTCTGGACTTGGACTAGTTTGTCGTCCACAGCAGCATGGATATTCCCCCCTACGATACAGTCGGGATGGGGATTTTCATGAAAGTTGAACAAGCCTTTCTTATCGATATTGTCAACCGTAACAAAGATATCATAAAGGCTAATGTCATCAAGTGGCTTTGCTAAACGAAAACCGCCACTACCCTGCTTGGCATCTACAATTCCCGCATCCTTCAAACCAGATAGAACCGAGCGAATGATAACGGGATTGGCTTGAATGCTGTTTGCCAAAACCTTGCTGGTGACACGTTGCTGGTCTTGAAAGAGATGGATAAAGGCCAAGGCATGAATGGCAATGGTAAATTTATTTGAGATCTGCATAACAACCTTTTACTCGCTGACAAGGCTAATACGTGCTTTGAGATGATCACCTGATGCAATCTCATCAATCATACCAATGGCATAATCTGCATAGGAAATAACACTTTCTCCCTTGCTGTTCAAGACCAACTCTTCACCGCCAAGAATATAGCGACCTGTCCGTTCACCGTCTGCTTGGAAATCACCTGCCGGGCTTACATAGGTCCAGTTGACATCATCTACTTGACGAAGGGCCTCAAGTGCTTCCTTGTGAGCATTTAGCACAGGCAATACTTCCGCTGGAAACTCTGTCACATCTGCCACAGTCAAGGTATGTTCTGGATTAACATAGAGGCTTGCCGCTCCACCTACCACAAGCAAACGTGTTTGTGAATCTTTTAGGATAGCCGCCAAATGTTTGGCTGCATCAGGAACCACATGGACAGTGTCTGCTGTCCAAGCACCTACTGCATCCACTACCGCATCAAAACCAATCACATCATCGGCTGTCAAGTCAGAAACATCCTTTTGAATAACCTGCTGTGCTACTGTCTTATTTTCACCACGAACGATGGCCGTTACTTCAAAACCACGTGCTACCGCTTCTTTCACAATCAAGCTACCTGCTTTACCGTTTGCTGCTACTACTGCTATTTTCATTTTCTTTTCCTCCGAATTGTTTTTTGTTGTAAATTATTTTGTTACAACTTTATGTAAACTAGTATATCCTAACCCTTCGAAGTTGTCAACAGTTTTATTACAACTTTTTTTGAAAATTGTTGGTAGGTTTATTTATCGCACAAAAAAAAATCTGAGATGAACTCTCAAATCTTTTCTAGTCTATTCTACTTCTTCCTCGGTTTCAAGGCAGACAGAACGTTTGCTAGTCAGTTAATTTCATTCAAGAAGAAATTAGGGATTTGGAGAAACTTGTCAGTTGTATCAATTGTCATAAATGAAACGAAGTGGTAAAAGCGACTTGTTTCAAACAGAATGTTGAGGTAGACTAGTAAGTAATGAAACCAAAGGATCGGAAACTATGACTGAATCAGCCAAAACAAAACTGCAACAAGCATTGATTCTTCTCTTAGATGAGGAAGATTTTGAAGACATTTCTGTTAGCAAAATTTGTAAGCAAGCCAAGGTGCATCGCTCTACCTTTTATCATTATTATGACAATCAATTTGACTTATTAGAAGATGCCAATCAATTCCTTACTCAGCTTTTTTTAACTAAATTCCCATCTCATGATCTTAGCAACATAAACATCGAAGCTGATTTAACAGGGGATGCCTACCTCATTCCCTACCTACAATTTGTAAAAGACCACCAGAAAATCTATCAGATTTATCTTCATCACGAATTAGATTTTCACCACAAGGAACACTTTGAACACTTGCTAGCAACGATTTTTACTCCTCGCTTTCATGCTCAAGGGATCCAAAATCCAGTACAAATTGCCTATGTATCTAGCTTCTTTCTGGCAGGCATAACACAAGTCGTATCCAAGTGGGTGAGAAATGGCTGTGCTGAATCGATTGAAGAGATAGCTGACATCATCCAAATCTGTATCACCAGAAAGCAATAAAAGCCTGAGACATCCCTCAGGTTTTCTTTAATTTTTTAAGCCAACAGTTACAGGAATCATCCCAATCACTAATATAAGGCCAACAAGGCCTAGGACTAGACCCAGAACAAAATTCCCAGTTGTCACAAGGGCGAAGCCTCCACCAAAAACCAACAAGGCAAAAACACAGTAGATGACTTTAACAATCTGTTTCCAATCAAACTTAGGAGCCCCTTTACCTGCTAACTTCCTCTGCAGAACCCAAGATAGTGCAAGTAATAGCAGACCGGCTACCGATAAGGGCATTCCTAGGGTAGTCATTTTCCATTCTGGCAAGGTATAAAAGCACATCCCTAAAGCTAAGACCAATAAACTCACCGTATAAGCAATCAAACTGATAAAATCTCTTTTTTTCATAATATTCCTTTTCTTCTTATTATTTAGTATGGTTAGCAAGAAAATCTACTCTTGCTTACTTGTCATCACCCTTAGATGAGTTAGGTTGATTAAAGTCCATTTTAGACATGCGGGCCTTTGCTTCCTCTACTGTTTCATTATCCTTTGTAAAAAATGCTCCGATAAATTTATCTGAAATTGTATTGAAGCCTGAAACTGCTGCATTTTCTGTTGCCTTATAGCCTCCCACAACCGTTTTTTCTATTGCCTTATGGGCACCAACAACTTTCTCTGCGATTTTTTCGTTTGCTTCTAAAAATGACATCAAGCAAACCTCCTTTCATTTGATGTATTTAGTTTACCCAAATAATGACTGTTAGAGAACGACAATTTTTAACAAAAGTGTCGGATTTATTTTTCTCATCTCAATCCATCGAAAAAAGATCTGAGATGAACTCTCAAATCTTTTCTAGTCTATTCTACTTCCTCCTCGGTTTCAAGGCTGACAGGCCGTGTGCCTTGACGGTTTGGAGAAGATAGGGCCAGGCATTTTGACTGACGGTGACAGATTTTCCCTTGGCCAAGCGTTTCATCTGGACCTCGTAATAACTGACACCGATAATGGGACCAAGAGCCTTATCCATTTTAGGAATACCTGTTGTCAGGCGAGGCGTTGTCAGTTGCACATCACCGACTTGACGGTAATCATTGACAAGATTTGGACGAAGGACAAAGGGTCTGGCAAGACCAATCATGGACACACCACCCTTGATAGCCTCCTCCATCTGAGTGACTTTTCGGAAACCGCCTGTTGAAACAATAGGAACAGAAGTCAAATCTGCTAAGGCAAGGGCGTAGGTCACAAATCCAGCACCATTCTCATATTCACTACCAAAAACAGGTGTCTCATAATTGCCACCTGAAATTTCAATCAGGTCTATACCCAAGTCAGACATGGTTTTCACCACATGCTTACAATCCTCAAAACCAAAGCCTTCTTCCTTAAAATCAGAAGCATTCAATTTCAAGGCGATGGTAAAATCTGGTCCCACTTTGTCACGCAGACCTTGATAGACTTCCACCAAAAATCGCATGCGATTGTCCAGATTGCCACCATAGCGGTCCGTCCGCTGATTATCTGCTGGTGAGAGGAATTGATTGATCAAGTAACCATGTGCAGCGTGTAACTGTACACCTGTAAATCCTGCTGCTTTTGCCCGAAGGCCTGCTGCAATAAATTTATCTCTGGCTTCTTTGATGTCAAACACAGTCATTTCTCTCGGTGGACGAAAGGCCGAAGCTGAACCTCCAGAAATCGGAATGGCACTGGGTGCAATCGGAGTTTGATTGATTGACCGATACATCTGTTTGCCAGGGTGATTGAGCTGGAGCCAGATAGGCACACCGTTCTTTTTCCCAACGGTTGCCCATTTCCGAAATTGAGCCAGATGATCGTCTGAATCAAGGACCACATTGCCCGGCTCACCAAGGTAGCGGCCGTCCACCATGACATTGCCTGTCACTAGGACACCCATTCCCTGCTTGGCCCAAAAATCATATAAGGCAATCAGGTCATCTGAGGGAGCTCCCTGACTATCTGCCATGGTTTCGCTCATAGCGGATTTGAAAAAGCGATTGTCTAAGACCTGACCATTAGGAAGTTGGAGGTTTTCTAACAAAATCTTAGTCACCGTAGCTCTCCTTGAATATTTGAATTTTCTTATCAAGATAGTCTAGTAAGGCTTGGCTCTTTGCCACATCAAATCCTTTCAAGCTGACCTTAGCCAACCTTTTCTCCGCAAAATAACGACCTGATACTCCAGCCACCTCTGGTGACAGGCTTAAGTAGTAACCCGTTTCAATCCCTTGATCCAAATCCTTGGAAAACGGTTTCATCAGACTGGTGAGAATCCGACTTCTCAGATTGCGTTTGATACCATCATTGCCCAAATTTGTCGCAATCAAGCCAGGATGGTAGGCATTGACGGTCACAGATGAACCTTGCTTTTCTAGGGCCTCTGCCTGAGCAATGGCCAGCCAAATGGTGTATAATTTGGCATTATTGTAAGCCGTGGCTGCAGAATAGCTCTGCTCTAAACCAAAATCCAAGCCTCTGGTTTGTGCAAAATGGTGCATGAAGGAAGAGGTGTGAACGACCCTGCCTGCTGGTGCTTTTTCCAGCAAGGGCAGCAACTCCGTCGTCAAGATATAAGGAACTTGAACAGACAGCATAAAGGTCATCTCGATATTTTCCGCTGTTGCCACACGAGCATCACCAAAGTAAGCACCCGCATTGTTGAACAAGACATCAATCTGCTCAAAATCGCGTTTAATTTCTTGGCTGAAACGATAGACATCTGCTAACTTGGAAAAATCTGCAAGATAGCCGTGAATCTTTTTATTTCCTGTTTTTAGTTGCATATCACTGAGGGCTACACGGAGCTTTTCACTATTTCGCCCGTGCAAAATCACTTCATGACCTTCACCAGCTAGTTTCATGGCTAGGTGTTTGCCGATCCCATCCGTCGAACCAGTGATTAAAATGGTTTTAGGCATTGGTTTCCTCCAAAAAGGCTAGTAAGGCTTTTGAAAACTCTTCTGCATTTTGGAAGATCGAGCCATGTCCTGCATTTGGATAGATGATCAGTTGGCTATTTTTGATCTTCTCATGCATGGTATAAGAATTTTCTGTTGGAACCTGCATGTCCTTATCACCGTTGACGATAAGAGTTGGCTGAGTGATAAAGGTCATGTCATCTTGCGGCTCTCTTCCCCAGCGTTTGATAGCTTTGAGCTGGGTCAAAAATCCTGGAACATTCATGTCCTTGTCTGCATGAGCAGCACTTCTTTGCCCCATACGACCCAAGACTTTTTCTGCTTCCAAACGACCTGCTTCATCATGATTGTAGAAGATGTAGCGTTTTGGATCCACACGCTCTAAACCAGCCTTCAGCATGTAGCGGAAGGTTTTTCCAGTCACCTTATCAACTTCAAAACCACCACGAGGACCTGTACCTGCTAAAATCAAACGGTTGACCAGCTGACTATCCAGGCGAACGATTTCTTGAGCAATGAAACCACCCATAGACAGACCTAGCAAATTGATTTTCTCATAACCCAAAGCCTTGATAATGGAAACAGCCTGCTCAGCCATTCCTGGAATAGTTGGGGCCACCTTGCCTTGACTAGCTCCTACGCCAGGAAGGTCTAGGACAATCACATGGTGCTTTTCAGCCAGCAAATCCAGCAATTTTGGATCCCAGTTGTCCAAGGTCGCCGCTAGGTGAACCAGCATGACCAAAGGAATATCAGACTTGCCCTTGCTGAGCTCACGGTAGGCGATTTTATTGTTTGAAACGGTGATGTATTGGTTTTTAGTTGTAATATATGACATGATGTTTCCTTGTATATTTTATTATTTTAGTTGAAACTGAGGACGGTTTTTCCGCGTGAACGACCGTTGGCAACCTTATCAAGTGCTGCATTGACTTCTTCAAATGGGTAAACAGTATCGATAGACGGTTTGATTTCTAACTTGCTGAAAATATCTGCTACCTCTTGTAGTTGGCGACCATTGCTCTCTACGAAAATGAAATGGTAGTGAACACCGTATTTCTTAGCCATTTTGTCAAATGAACGACCAGCTAAGCCAAACAAGATTTGTTTCCATTTTGGCAAATTCATGCGTTTGGCAAATTCTCCATTTGGCATGGCACGAAGGGAAACCAGCTGTCCACCTTTTTTCATGATGGACATTTGTTTCTCTGTTTCTGCACCACCAAGTGTGTCCAAGACATAGTCAACATTGTTAAGTATTTTTGTGTAATCTTCTGTCTTGTAATCGATAAACTGGTCTGCACCCAATGACAACACCCGCTCTGCATTTTCCCCATCACCATTAGTGATAACGGTCAAGCCCTTAGCTTTGGCAATCGGAATAGCCATACCGCCAACACCAGTTCCGCCTGAGATGAAGATGGTCTTGCCTGCCTCAGCACCCATGAGGTCGAGGGCCTGCATGATGGTCAAAGCTGTCAAAGGAACAGCTGCCGCTTCTTCATCTGTCAAGTAGGCAGGAACCTTAGCAAGAGCCTGAGCGTTAACCGCTACATACTCAGCAAAAGCACCGATACTATCAAGCGGAAGACGTCCGAAGACACGATCACCTGCTGCAAATGTCGTCACGCTTGAACCTACTTCTTCAACCAAGCCAACCACTTCATTTCCAGCTGTTTGTGGCAATTTGTAAGGAACTATCAATTTCACATCTCCGCGTGAGATCATATTGTCCAATGGATTAACGCCTGCTGCGGTCACTTTGACAAGGACTTGGTTAGGCTTGATTTGTGGTTTAGCAATTTCTGTAAGGTTAAGGGTGAGATTGTTTTTGTTATAAGATGTGTGTTGTGCTGCTTTCATGTTCTTCTCTTTTCTATTAGTTAGTTTGTTCCTGTATCACTTACAGGTCTATGTTTGGGTTTATAAAATCTGACCGAGGTCAGATTCGGGTTTCTTGTGCGGATTGATAGAGATTATCAATCACATTATCTAAGGATTGACGACTGAGTTGATTTTCCAGTTCTTGTTCAACGCTGGAAAAGATGGGAACCATTGCACCTTCTATATGTTTCCCAACTGGACAAGTAAGATTGGCATTCTGGTGTATCTGAAACAGTCGAATATGCTCCACTTCTTGAGTCGCAAGGTAGATTTCCAATAAGCTAATATCCTTAGGGGACTTGCTCAATTGGTAGCCTGATCTCCCTTGGTGCGAAGTGATTAAGCCTGCATTTTTCAAAAGTGCAATCACCTTGCGGATGTAGCTGGCATTGGTGCCAACGCTCTCAGCTAGGGCTTGCGAGCTAAGTATTTCCTTACTCTCACTGATCATGGTCAGTATATGAAGGGCTACTGAAAACTTTGTATCCATTCGGTCTCCTTTATGTTCTTGTATCAATCACAAGAACAAGTTTATCAAATAGTTTTTCATATCGCAACTAGTTTGCTCACTTTCCTTAAGAATGCATCATCAATTAGTTTCGCATTTATCTCTTCTTTAACTTATACTACGTGTTCCTTTATGCTTACTAATTCTTTGGTGTAATTCAAAATGTTAAAAAATATAAAGGAAAGCTAAAAAAGCCCGTAGAATCAGGCTTTTACGCTGAGTTAATTCTAAAAAACAGGTACCAAATTTTCTTTCAATTTTGTTGGCTTTTCATACATGTCCAATAAACCATTGAATAATAGCCATGTGTGTATAATTCCTTTCCTAGCAGGGGGGTCAGCCTTGCATCTGTAAAACTCTTGTTTATTGGGCAATTATTGGGCAAAACCAATATGATTGATAAATTCTGTAATTGCCTGAACAGATTTTTCTTGATGGGTTTCACTTAAGTGAGCATCTCCAAAGATAAGCTCTGACTTATCCATTCCAAAATAGCTAGAGTAATCCTCCAGTAAAGTGTCGGTTACAAAATTTCCGCTTTTAGGATTTTTACCTTTTTCAATGTTGTAGATTGCAGTTCTTTGGCCATTTGAAATGATATCTGGTGAGATGCTTCCCCTCAAGTCCTTGAATTTTGCAGAAATCATTCCCCTCAAAATTTTCTCTAAGTCCAACATCATCTACACCTCAAACTCTTCATTTTCTATTTCCATCAAATAAAAAACTTTTCACTTAAATGTATTTGAAATTATTCCAACAAGACTATCAATTCCATTCTCAATTCCCCATGTTGTAATAGCACTAAAAGCCATTTCTAGTATTGGGTGTTTGTCAAAAAAACTTGGGTGATTGTCAAGCTTTCCAGTTTCTTGTACGACATTAAAAATTGTTATTAACTCGCTCTGTTCCTCATCGTCCAATGTTCTTGAATACTCCTTGATATTCTCAAATAGTTTCTCAATCTTCGTATCAGAATAGTCAATATTTATCGTATTATTGTGACCGCCTATTTGAGAATTCATCATATCACCACCGATTGAAACATGTGTGCTATTGTCTTGATGATATTCGTTAAAGTTTAGTGCTGTTTTAGAGGAATCTAGTTGTGTTGGAAGGATAACAGGCTTTATCTTCTTATTAGCACTCTTCACCATTTTGTTCGTTTCTCTGACCAAATTTCTCTCAATATCTCGGAATTGACTTTTTAAACTTTTTGCCATTTATACCTACTTTCTATACCTCAAACTCTCTAACTGTCTGCTTTTCCTCTTCCGTCAATTCAAACAAATCCATGACAAGTTCATCAATTTCCTGATTAAGCTGATTGACTTTTTCAGTGTCAGGAGAATCTTTTTTTATTTCTTCCATCAGTTGTTCAACAAGCTGTGCTACTTCTTCTTGCTGGGAATCAGTGGCATCTGGAATTGGGAATTGACCTAATTCATTTGCCTTAAATTGAGGGAATACTCTTCGTTGGAATTTGTCAAACTTCATCATAAACCATAATGAAATTGCTTTTGAATTGATTACACCTAACAAATAAAGAGGATTTACTTCTATATCTCCAATGATATTGGAATTTCTATCGTTGATTAAATGTTCATCGGTATACGCTGCTTCAATTGAATAAGATTTGTGGGAAGGTATTTGCCTAACAATTAACCTAGGATTTTGAAAATTTACTGAAGGTCTTGGTTCTGAAAGATGTACACCGTATTTAATATACTCGCCGTTCCAAGATAATTTATATCTAGAAACATTTTTTCCCTCGAGATATTTTACATAGGAATCATCAATTTTTTTAGATGAATGATAAATCCGAGCTTTTACATCTTCTTCTGTTTGCTTAGGATTACCTCTCCCTTTTCTATATGCTTCTATGCCAACTCCTATGTTTGCTATCTTAGAATCATTTATTCCCCTAATTTTATCAATTCGTTTATATGCTGAAATTGCTGACTTATACTTGACCATCGAGATTGAAAAGGTAGGGATTTCTCCAAAGAAATCTGACGAAACTCGTCCGACAGTGTTGAACTCGCCGTGATGTAATTCTGCTACTTCAATCCAGTTTGGAGCGTTTTTCTTAAAGAAAATGATACAGTTATCCACGCTAGCATCCACAAAAATCTTATCCAGAGAATTGATCAAAACAACATCACTCGTCTGCTCCGTGATAAACTGACGAACCCTTGAATTGGTCTGAATGGTCAAAAAGTTATTTGGAATGATATAGGAGAATGTCCCACCTTTACGCAAGAGTTGATAAGCCAATTCCATGAATATAGTATAGGTATTGGCTTGGTATTCACTTACTTGATAAGTCCTTGAGTAGTAAGCTTTCATATCATCTGTAAAGGACTGATTACGAGCAAAGATATAAGGCGGATTCCCAATCACAAGATCAAAGCCGAGAAATTCGCCAGCTTCTCCCAAAATCTCAGGAAATTCCATTCGCCATTCCATACCTTTAGCGAATAATGGATTTTTCAGTCTGTATTCCAATTCCTTTTCAGCTTTTGCTAGTTGCTTATTTAATGCCGCTACTTCTTTAGAGTTATTATTTTCTTCCTCAAATAAGCTAATGGCACCAGCCTTATTTCGTTCGGATATGAGCCGAGATAATTTCTTTAATTCAGGACTTGAAGCTGTGTCATCAAAGGAGTGTTTAAGACTTTCAATTCTTTCCCAGATTTCTGCTTTTACTCGTTTATTGTTCGTTTCCTTGTAGTCTCGAACTAAACCGAGATAATCTTTGAAATCCGTCCGTCTCATATCAAATTCATAGTCAAATTCAAACTTATGAAGGAGACTATCCCCCACTTTGATATTAATATCAATATTTGGCAAAGTCGTCAAAACAGGTTGGTTGGTATCAGTATCCTGATAGTAATAAGAAGACTTCAAGAGTTCAATCCAGAGACGCAAACGGCAAATATTGACCGAACTCGGATTAATATCCACTGCAAAGAGCGAATTTTCCAGAATATGTCTCTTCTGGTTGAAAATTGCCTTTTGAATTTGTTCTGACTGCTGATTACCTGTCTGATACACAAAATTATTTCCAGACATATCTTGAATGACTAGCTCATCATTGATAACATAACATTGAATCAGGTTTCCAATATAGTTGCCATCAGCGTCAAACAAAACATTTAAATCACTTTTAAGAGCAATAATTTCATTCAGGACTGATACGAGGAAGTGCCCTGACCCCACAGCAGGGTCACAAACCTTCAAACTGTCAATCGCATCTGATACCTTTTTAGCAATTTGAGCATTACGTATATTAAACTTTATATCTTCGATTGTTTCAAACTGCCAGTCGAGTGCCTCATTAACTTTGTCCACTGCTGCTGTACGAATCGCTTTACGTGACATATACATGGTAATATTGCCTGGCGTATAAAAAGAGCCATCACGGTAGCCGTTGATTTTCTCAAAAATCAATCCCAGAACTGACGCATTGATAAGGTCATTCTTAGATTTTTTATGGTGACTAATGGAGGTCGAGAAGTCATAGGAAGCTAAGAACTCAAAGAGATATTCAATAAAATTGATATTCCCTTTTTTACGTTTTTTATCTACGCCTTTAAGAGCTGTTTTGGAGAAAATTTCAATATCTCCCTCTGGTAATCTATCAATTCCAATCCCATCTCTAGAAATTTCTAATTCTGTTTCTTCAAATAGTGATGAGTTTAGATAAGGAACATAACCAAATTTTTCTTGAACTCGGTCATTTCTTTCAGATTCTTTCTTAGCAAGTACAGCAAAGAATAAGCTATAAATCTCCTCAAAGTTAGGCAGTTTTTCATAGGTCAAGAACCTATAAGATTCATCTTTGTTGAACAACACCAGCTGAGATTCTAACAGTTTCAAAAATAGAATTCTATTTGTCCAGACAACTGTTAGTTGAATAGCAATCTCTTCCTGCTTTTCTTTTGGAACATCTTTCATCTCCAATTTATCAATGATATTCTCAACAAAAGAATACCGTTGGCGTTTAGTAGGTTTCAAACGTGAAATAATTTTTGAAGTCCCTGACTTCGTTTCTTCTAGCCCCATCAAATAAAGCAATTCATCATAGAAATTCTTATTGAGCTTATTTGAATCCGTGAAAATCTCTTTATTAAGAAGATTCTCTGCTGTGAAAAAACGATAAAGCTGAGTCAGATTATTTTTCTTGATTTCAATATTTTTGCTAGATTTGATCAAAGCATAACTTAAATCAAAGTGAGCAATCACAATTCCCTTTTCAATGGCTTTATCAATTTCTGGTGCAATGACTTCAGGGTATAAAAAATCTGTTTTGTTGCTAGAAAGCTGATTGTTCTTAAACTTTGTTACAAGGTCAACTAGCTTTTTATTTTTGAAAAAATGCTTTTCAAATTCTTTAGCTTCTATCACAAACCAAGATAGACCATTTGTGATAATATACTTTTTGATTTCTAAATTTTTATTGAATAAGCGTTCCTGTAGATAATAATAAACAATTTCTTGAAATGCTTTGGAATTGATTTTTTCCGTTGACATCATTTCAGACTTATTGGAAAGACTCTTGCATTCAAATAGAACACCCAGTGATGAATTGGCATCTTTCCCATTGTAGATGGCAAGGTCAATCCTATTGAAAGTATTGATGAAATTATAAGGTAGTATGCTTTCTAAAAAGACCTTAAGCAGGTTTTTCTGATATTCTTCAGATTCCAGTTCCTTATCTCTCAAGTGAGTGAGGTAACCAACTAATTTATGATTGAATTCCTCTTTTTCTTCATCAAGCGGCATGATTGCTTGAACTGACTTATTCATGCTCTCTTTAAGTGTGATTCCTTTGATTGCCATACACATCTCCTTGTTTGAAGAGCTTGACCAATGGTATTAGTCTTTTGTGTAAGCAAAAGACTAACCTAGGTTAGTCTTTTGTGTAAGCAAAAGACTAACCTAGGTTAGCTGAAATTTATCTGATTCTATTATACAAAATTTTGGGCAAAAAATTGGGCAAACCATGCTTATTTTTGACTATTATTGCTCAATCAATTTTTTCTCGCTTAAGAATAAGAAGTAAATTAGATATAGCAAAAAGCCTTGTGATACAAGGCTTTTTAAGTGTTTAGTCAAAATATTTTATCGTTCTTTCAGTATGCAAAACATGGCTTCAAGGATTCAACCATTGAATAGTAGCCATGTGTGTATAATTCCTTTCCTAGCAGGGGTGGCTCCTGCTGTTCATCTTTTTATTTCATCTTAAGATTTTTATTAAATATCATGTTAAAATCACATGTCCTATTTTACCACATCTTCATTGAATTTTGGCTAGAGACCTCTTTTAGAACTTACGAGCACATAAAGATGCTCAAGACAGAAAATGACTGCGAGTTAGACTCACAGCCACAATGAATGTTAATGTTTGAGAAACAGTTAGGTCTAAACATGTTTTCACATATCCAGCCCAGAGCCTTTCACCTTAACCACCCAAGTATGCTTTTCGTACTTCATCAGATTCAAGAAGTTCTTTTCCTGTTCCTGAGAGTACAATTTTACCTGTTTCAAGGACGTATCCACGGTCGGCGATTGACAGCGCTTTGTTAGCATTTTGCTCGATTAAGAGAACGGTTGTTCCTTGTTTTTGAATATCTTGAATAATATCAAAAATTTCTTGAATGAAAATTGGAGCAAGCCCCATTGATGGCTCATCAAGGAGAAGGAGCTTGGGCTGGCTCATGAGGGCACGCCCCATAGCAAGCATCTGCTGTTCACCACCTGATAGAGTTGCCGCGTCTTGATTTTTACGTTCCTCCAAACGAGGGAAACGCGCAAAAACTTTCTTCAAGTTAGCCGCATTTTCATCCTTATTGTTTTTCAAAAAGGCACCCATTTCAAGATTTTCCATGACAGTCAAACCAGCGAAGACATGACGCCCTTCTGGTACCTGCGCCAGACCATCTGCAACGATTTTACGAGCCGGAACCTTGCTGATGTCAGTACCAGCATAGACAATTTCACCACCGCTGGCTTTAACAAGACCTGAAATGGTGCGAAGAATAGAGGTTTTTCCTGCACCGTTGGCGCCAATCAAGGTCACAACCTCTCCCTCATGAACTTCAAAAGAGACGTTTTTGACCGCTTCGATAGCGCCGTAGCTAACCGAGAGGTTTTTTACTTCTAACATTGCCATTAAATTTCACCTCCAAGATAAGCTTCAATAACACGTTTGTTATTTTTGATTTCCTCTGGCGTACCGTGAGCAATAAGACGGCCATACTCTAACACGTAGATGCGTTCAGTTACTTCCATTACCAAGCTCATGTCGTGCTCAATGAGGATGATGGTAATACCAAACTCTTCCTTGATTTGACGAATGAGCGCTGTTAAGTCTGCCGTCTCTTGCGGGTTCATACCTGCTGCTGGCTCATCAAGGAAAAGAATTTTCGGTTCTGTCGCAAGCGCACGTACGATTTCGAGACGACGTTGTTGTCCATAGGGAAGATTTTTAGCGAGAGTATCTGCCTCCTTATCCAAATCAAAAATTTTCAGCAAATCAAGCGCCTTTGATTTTAACTCTTCTTCGTTTGAATAAAATTTTGGTAAACGCAATAACGATGCTAGAATATGTGGTTTATGATGATTGTTAAAACCAATCAAAACATTTTCCAAAACCGTCATATTTTTAAAGAGGCGGATATTCTGGAAGGTACGGGACAAACCCAGCGAAGCAATTTTATAAGGTGCTTTACCATTCAAAAGTGTTCCACCAAGAGTGACCGTTCCTTCGCTAGGTTCATAAACACCAGTCAAAAGGTTGAAGAGGGTTGTTTTCCCAGCACCGTTAGGCCCGATAAGGCCAACCAATTCACCCTCATGAAGTTCCATAGTGACATCACCAACGGCAGTCAAACCACCGAAGTTTTTGGTTAGATTTTTGACTTCAAGAAGTGCCATTTATTTGCCCTCCTTAGTTTTATTAAAGATTTTTGAGAAGCTCAATTCTTTGGTTCCAAGCAATCCACCTGGACGGAACACCATAACCAAAATCAAAGCAAGTGAGTAGATAATCATACGAACGTCTGCAAATGATGCCAGATACATATTTAAGAAACCTAGTACAACGGCAGCAATGATTGTCCCAGTAACTGAACCAATACCCCCAAGAACCGCAATAATCAGGTACTCAATAGATTTCATCAATGCAAAATCCTTCGGAACAATCGTTCCAATATATCCTACATAAAGAGAGCCTGCGATAGCTGACATGATAGCAGCAATAACAAAAACAAGAACCTTAACACGAGTTGTATTGACACCCATTGATTCAGCTGCAATTTCATCCTCTCGAACAGAGAGTACGCTACGACCGATTGGACTGCGTAGGAAATTTAAGCTCAGAACAATCAGCAAAACCACAAAAGCAAAGACAATTGGCCATGTCGTATATGGCAGGATTCCCGATATCCCAGCAGCACCATTGGTTAAGGTACCACCATTAACGATGGCAATACGGATAATTTCAGCTACTCCAAGGGTTGCAATGGCAAGGTAATCCCCCTTCAGACGAAGAGTTGGTAGACCTACGACTAAAGCAATCGTTGCCGCAAGAGCTGCACCAACCAGCATTGAGAGATAGAAGCCACCGTAGGTTGGCATACTTTTGGTCAAAATGGCTGTCGCGTAAGCCCCAATGGCCATAAAACCAGCCTGTCCCAATGAAAATTGACCTGAGAAACCAAGGACCAAGTTAGTCCCTAGTGCCATAATCATGGAAATCCCAATTCCCATCAAGATTTGAATATAGTAAAGTCCAACTAATCCTGTACTAATCAGAACTGACAAGATCGCATAAATAGCAATGACAAGAGCAAGCCAAGCTAAAATAGGTTTGATATTTTTTTTCATGCTTACACCTTCTCCTTCACATTTTTACCAAGAATTCCAGATGGACGGACAAGAAGAATTAAAATTAAAATCACATAAACAACCGCATCCTTGTAACTTGATAGACCAATCTGAACCGATAGTGTTTCCAAGAATCCAATTAGAACACCACCAAGAGCTGCACCAGGAATAATACCAATACCACCTAAAACAGCAGCAACAAAGGATTTGATACCAGGAGCCATCCCCATCAAGGGCTCGATAGAGTTGTAGTAAAGGCCGATAAGGACACCTGCTGCACCAGCAAGGGCTGAACCAAGAGCAAAGGTAAAGCTGATGGTTGTATTGACATTGATCCCCATCAGTTGAGCTGCATCGCTATCTACAGACACCGCACGCATGGCTTTCCCCATCTTTGTCTTCTTAACAATAAATTGCAGAGCAAGCATCAAGAAAATAGAGACACCAAGAATAATCAACTGAACATTGGTCACCGAGATTGGTCCAAGGTCAAATTTAACCGTCTGAAGGGCTTGCGGAAAGGCGCGTTTTTGACTACCGACGAAGTATTGCATACCATATTCCAAAAGGAAAGACACACCAATCGCTGTGATTAGCGCAGCAATTTTTGTCGAATGTCGCAGAGGACGATAGGCCAAAAATTCAATCAACATTCCGATACAAGCTGTAATCATCATCGTCAGCACTAGGGCTACAAAAAAATTCATGTGGAAGGTATTAATCAGATAGTAGCCGACGAAGGCTCCAATCATATAAACATCGCCATGGGCAAAGTTTATCAGCTTCAAAATCCCATAAACCATGGTATAACCCAAGGCCAAGAGTGCATATACACTTCCTAGGATTAAAGCATTAACAAGTTGTTGAAACATGTTCTTACCAAACTTTCTATAACATAATAATATCTGGGAAGACAATTTGCTCCCCAGATTTAATCATTTACTGATTTCAGTTTCTAAGTTATGAGACTTAGTTAGCTTCTACGACTGTTGAAGAAGTTTCTTTACCATCTGTCAAACCGATGATAGATACAGATTTCACTGGGTTGTGTGACTCGTTGATTGTCATTGTACCAGTTGTTCCTTCAAAATCTTTTACTTTAGCAAGATTTGCTGCAATATCTTTAGATGTTTTAGCACCTTCTGCTGCATCTACTGCCATGTAAACAGCATCGTAAGCAAGCGCCGCAAACATTGATGGTGCTTCACCGTATTTAGCTTCATATGCTTTAGCAAAAGCTGCCGCCTTGTCAGAAGATGACGCTGAGAAGCCTGAGATATAGTAAACTTCATCAACATTATCAGCACCAGCCAACTCAATCATACGGCTGTCTGCGAATCCGTCAGGTCCTACGATTGGTTGTGTGATTCCCATTTCACGTGCTTGTTTGATGATTGAACCAGCTTCTTCGTAGTAACCAGGCATGATGATTGCTTGGTAGTCAGCTTTTTTGATTTTTGAAAGGGCTGCTTGGAAGTCAGTATCTTTAGCTGCAAACGTTTCTTCTACAACGATTTCACCTTTGTACTTTTCTTTAAAGACATCGGCAATACCTTTAGAGTAGTCTGAAGAATTGTCGTAGTAAAGAACAATCTTGTCAGCTTTCAAAGTGTTAGTAGCATAGTTAGCCAAGACTTCACCTTGGTAGCTGTCAATGAAAGTAGTACGGAAAACGTACTCATTTACTTTTTTGTCAGCTCCGATAGTCAGTGAATCTTGAGTTCCTGATGGTGTGATTAAAGGAACACCTGCTGAAGTAACGTTTGGAATAGCCGCCGCTACCGCACCTGAGGTTGCAGGGCCGATCATTACGTTGATTTTTTCTTCAGTCGCCAATTTTGTGGCAACTGTCGCTGCCTCAGCATTTTCAGATTTGTTGTCTTGAGATACTGATTCAATTTTCTTACCAGCTGCTTTAAGCTCTTCAATAGCAAGTTCCGCACCGTTTTTCTCAGCTGAACCGTAGGCTGCAGTTGCACCTGACAATTCAAAGTTAAGTCCGATTTTCAAGTTGTCGCCAATTTCAGTACCTGCTGCTGACGAACCTGCTGTTGGGGCAGAACCACATGCTACCAATACCGCTGCACTTGCAAATGCAAGCATGCCGAGAGTGAATTTTTTCTTCATGAGATAAACTCCTTAATCTTTTCTTAATTGTTATACTGTACAAGTATACTGAATTATCTGAAAATTAGCAATACTTTTAACTAAATTTTCTTCTTTTTTAGTCTGTCACCACTCTTTGGAGGTTCCCGACAAAATTTTGATCAATCTCATGTAGGTGAGAGGGTGACACTCGTTTAACAAATTTTTGTTTTCCAATCAGGGCTGTCAACTCAGTAACATCCTCTGCATTGACATAAAGAAGGACGTAGCGCAATTTTTTAGAGTGGTAAAAAGTCTCACCAAATTTGTGTAATTTTCGAGCATCTCGGTTATAGTAAAGATAAACCGCTAAGCTAACCCGTTCTTGTTTTTCAAACATGGTCGTTCCTTTCAATTTTTATAATGATGGTTGATTTTGTTGAGAATTGACCCTACCAATGCTGCCCTGCTTGTTCAAATTTAAAGATGATAAGCCTACTCCCATAACTGCACTATTATACCATAAATTTGTACTTAGGCAGTAAAAAAGCAGGACAATCCTGCTCTACTTTAGTTTAAATCGTTATTTTCCATGATGGCATCAATGAAGCCGTATTTAAGGGTTTCCTCGGCACTCATCCAGTAGTCACGCTCAGCATCTTTATGGATTTGCTTCAGAGTTTTTCCAGAATTTTTTGCCAAGATTTGCTCAAGATTATTACGTGTTTTAAGCAAATGTTCTGCTGCGATAGCCATGTCAGTCTGTTGTGTGCCGCCGCCAGTACCACCCATTGGCTGGTGAATCATATACTCGGCATTTGGAAGCATGAAACGTTTTCCCTTAGTTCCTGATGAAGCAATGATTGTACCCATAGAGGCTGCAACCCCCATGACAATGGTTTGGACATCAGCCTTAATGAAATTCATAGTATCGACAATGGCAAGACCGGCCGACACAGAACCGCCAGGCGTGTTGACGTAAAGGTAAATATCCTTGGTGTGGTCTTGAGCATCCAAGAACAAAAGCTGCGCAATGACAGAATTTGCCATATTATCTTCGACAGGACCCGTCAACATGATGATGCGATCTTTCAAAAGGCGTGAATAGATGTCGTAAGAACGTTCTCCACGTGATGTTTGTTCAATAACTACAGGAATCATAATTTTCCTCTTTTCTTCTAAAATTCTTACTGCTATTATATGTTTTTAGTCAGCAAAGGTCAAATAAAAAACTTACTTTTTAGCACTCTTTGTGAACGAGTGCTAAAATCTTCTAAAAGGAAAAGAGCAAGTCTGTCTTACTCCTTCCTTTGTCTTACTTTGTACCAAAGAGACGGTCACCCGCATCGCCGAGACCTGGGACGATGTAGCCGTGTTCGTTAAGCTTTTCATCAAGGGCTGCCGTGTAGACGTCAATGTCTGGATGCGCTGCTTGAAGTTTAGCAAGGCCTTCTGGAGCCGCCACCAAGCAGACAAATTTAATGTTTGTCGCACCGCGTTTTTTCAAAGAATCAATCCCAAGGATAGCAGAACCGCCCGTCGCAAGCATTGGATCTACCAGGAAAATCTGGCGTTGGTCAATGTCTTCTGGCAATTTTACTAGGTATTCAACGGGTTCCAAGGTTTCCTCATCGCGATACATTCCGATATGTCCCACTTTTGCTGCTGGAACAAGGCTAAGCAATCCGTCAACCATTCCGATACCTGCACGGAGGATTGGAACAATTGCCAATTTTTTACCAGCCAGTTGCTTTTGAACCGTCTTGGTAATTGGCGTCTCAATTTCCACATCTTCAAGTGGAAGATCACGCCAAACCTCGTATCCCATCAACATGGCAATCTCATTAACCAACTCACGAAAATCTTTTGTTGATGTCGTTGTACGACGCAAGATTGATAATTTGTGCTGAATCAGCGGGTGTGAAATAACTTGGAATTTTCCCATGAGAAAACCTCTTTCTATGTAACTTTTTATCTTCACTATTGTATCAAAAATGATAAGGATTGACTAATGTTTTTTTAGTCCCCTGTGGTAAAATGAAGTGCAAGAAAAGACCTGTTCATCTAATATCCTAAAGTCGCAATACTCGGTTTGGCAAGGTGTAGTCAAGTGAGACTTCAGATTTAACTATTACATTAAAAAGTACTTTATCAATCATTACGATTTCTTTCATTCAAATGTTCCCAACCTTCTATTCTAGTCTTTCGTTTTCATAAAGTTAATTCTGTTACGTTCAGTTTTTAAAATTCATACCTAGCTAGTTTTCGACTACATGAATTTTCACTCTTAAGATTGATAAGCACTTCGTTATCTTATTTAAGGTGGTGATTTTTTCTACCATTTGTCAAGTCTATCAAGGCTTTAAGCAAAAAAATAAAGCATAACAGTAGCTGTTTTGAGGCTGCTACCTTATTTTTGTCACTAATTTATACTTAACCAAATTCAAAATCTGATATATATTAGAAACATGGAATTTACTGTGGACGATTTTCTTCCAGAATCTTATTCCACTTTCCATGCAATAGATCCACGTTCTCACTCAATAGTCCTACAGCCATTACTACAGCTTTCTCTAGCGTTTCTTCATCAATATGGTTATTCTGACAGCCAATCTGTCCTTTGATCCTATAACGATTGTTACACTGCCAAACTTTAGGTTTACCTCGACTGGTAGTCCAGCTCTCTCATCCAAAGGCTGAACCACATACTACTTAGAACACCTTTGTAGTGAAGAGGATATCATTACTCTGCATAATACAAGATTTCAGTTGGTGTTCTTCTCGAAAGACTTTCCTCCTTGCCAATTCCAACTGTACTATTTCCCAAGTGTCTTTGTCAATAATAGCTTCATAACTTTCTCCTACATAGTATACTCTACTATCACTCTTTGATGATGTAGAACGAATTGAAAAAGAAAATAGACTTCAGACAGCTATTGATGTTGTCAGAGAACAGTTTGGCTTTTTAGCCATACAAAAAGGAACCATCCTAACTGAAGGTTCCAGAAATATTGAACGCAGTAAACTTATCGGCGGTCATTCCGCTGGTGGATTGGAGGGATTAAAATGATTGACCGTTCATACTTACCATTTCAGTCAGCAAGAGAGTACCAGGATACTAAGATGCAAAAATGGATGGGCTTTTTCCTATCTGAGCATACATCAGCACTCACTGACGATGCAAACAAAGTAACGTATATGTCAGATTTGTCACTGGAGAAGAAATTATTACTCCTCAGTCAGGTGTATGCTGGGCAACTGAACACGCGCATTCATGTAGTTGAAAAAAACAATCGAGTTTCCTATACTGGAACAATACCAAGTCTGACCAAAGATTTCATATTAATAAAAACTCCAACAGGTCACATTAATTTGAAATTGAAAGACATTGTTAGTATTGAACTTGTAGAGGAGGTGCTCTATGAATCAGCTTGAATTTCAGCGTAATCACCTGCAAATGGACTATTACAGCGAGAGCTACCAAGATTTTGAACGTGACTTCTACCGCTACTCCAACATGAATATTCCATTGACCTTCCTGACCGATGATATCCTCAAAACAATGGCGACTTCACGTAAGAATTACTTTGTCCTGAATAAGGAAAAGGCTAGAGATAATCGCGATCACTTCTTCATATTTGAAGTAAGAACCTTAGAAGAGAATCCACTAATCTATCATTATACATATAAGAAAACTACAACATATTTAGCAGAAAAATAGGAACTGTTCAATTGACTGTTCCTGTTTTTTATATTTTTGTTATTTATTGTTCAATTGAAAATTCCTTTTCAGCTTCTAAATTAATGCCATACTTCTTACCAAAATATATTGGGTAATTATCTGTAATCTTTTCCACTATTGCGCCACTATTTATTTTAAGCTTTTCTATAAAAACATACCCTATGTTTAATTCTTTCCTTCTGAGGAAAATATCAATACATCAATGTAAGACAATAGAGACTAAGCGAGTACATCTATGGCTCCTCAGTTAGCTGATTATACTCAACCAGCCATTTTCTTTGGACAATACTCTCAACAAACCGCTGATCATGGGAAATCAAGAGCACACTTCCCTGGTATTCCTGCAAAAATTTCTCCAGAGCTTCTATGGCTGTAATATCCAGATAGTTTGTTGGCTCATCTACTATCAAAAGATTTGCATCCGATAACAAGACCTTGGCCAAAGAAAGTCGAACACGTTCACCACCAGACAGATTTGCTACCTTCTGCTGGGCCTTATCGTAAGAAATCCCCAACATGCCTAAAAGATTGAGAACCGTTCCCCTGTCTTGAAGCGACGTTGAGCTAGCATTCACAAAGGCTGTTTCTTCTTCATTGAGACTTGTCAAATCCTGGGAGAAATAAGCAATTTTTAATTTTGGATTGTAATAGCCTTCTAATTCTTTTGAAATCAATTTCCGAACAAAACTTGTTTTCCCAGTACCATTTGACCCAACCAAAGCTAGCTTGTCTCCAAAAATCATGCCAAGCTGAGGAAAATCAAATAAATACTTTTCTCCAATCCAGAGCTGACCAGCCTGCAAGCGAAAGAGACTGTGAAGACCCGTATCTAAGGCACCTTTCGCTTCCATCTTTACCCACGCTTCCTTTCTGGGTTGTTCAACCTTGTCCAAACGCTCTATCCGTTTTTCCAAATGCTTGGCAGTCTTGGCCATAGACTTGGCTTTACTATCATAGGAACCCATCATAGCACTAACCTTCCACTCAGACGATGAAACACCTTTCTTTTTCTTCCCCATCTTCTGAGACTTGACTTGGCGTTCATGTTGGGCTTTTTTCAGTTGGGCAACTTTTTTCTGATAGGTTTCATAGGCCTGCTGCTGTCCTTCTCGCCTAGCTCGGCGACTTTCTACAAACGCCTCGTAATTTCCTAGATAAACCTGAAACTTTCCTTCTTCTAAATGCCAAATGTGACTGGCTACTTGATTGAGAAAATGCCGATCATGACTAACAACTAGTAGACTACCTCGATAGCGTTTGATTTGTTTGATTAGCTTTTCCTGGTGTTCTTGGTCCAGATTAGCTGTCGGCTCATCCAGGATTAACAACTGTGGTCTTTGGGCAAAAGCCTCTTGAATAGACTTCCAAACTTGTTCCCCACCTGAAAGCGAGCTCCTTTCCTGTAACTGGGGTACATAGGCCCAGTCTACTTTTACCTCAATTTGACCGGCAAAATCCCTATCCAGTCCTAGTAAGATTTTCAAAAAAGTAGACTTGCCAACACCATTATTTCCAACCAAACCAACCTTTTGACCAGCTTGAAGGCTCAACTGCTTGATTGTGAACAATCTACGCCCTGCAATTTCCTTCTCTAATTGAATACATTTTATCATTTCCATATAGACCTCTTTTCTTCACAAAAAGGGCTTCTATTCTTCAAAAAATGACACAAGAAAAAAGTCATGCAAAACATGACCTTTCCCTATGGAAAAAGTCACACGAATAGCAAGCCCTTATGAGCAGTCTTACCCCTTGTATCGTCGGTTAATGCAACCTCATACAAGTTTTAAGAACGACTAATAAGTAGCTTAATTATTCATGTAACTTCACCTCACGTATTTTATATTTTTATTATAAACAAGTTCAATGAATTTGTCAAATCATTAAAACGCCATGTATCATACAATACTATTTATAGTTACTAAAAATAACCGTAGGAAAATTTAAGTGTTCAAAATTTTCTTCAAGATTAAGAACGGATTTTATCTGAGCTATATTAATATATTTTCAAAAAGGAGTAAATCTGTTAGTGCTATAAAATCTCACTAATAATGATATTTTTCGCTGAACGTTCAAAATTTTGAACAATAATTTTATTGACTGGATAATCAACTATTAGTCTATCAAAATACTCCGAAAATTCCTAATGTACTATTGTTGTCATTCTACTTTTCCTCTTCATCATTAATAAGTAAACAACTTGCTCTCACTTATTATATTCGCAAGTCAAAATAAATTTTCGAATTTTTTTCAAAAAAAGTTAAGTTGTATTATATCAATTTCAGAACTCACACTTCAATCGACCATTCAGGCGATATTAGAGGTGGGTACGTTTCTATTCCCACAAACTCCTTGTCAATGGAAATAAACACGTACCCACAGGGTAAATGGAAATAGATTTTGATAATTTCTTGCTATCACTTCTACTCACTCCAAAAAATTACTTACTCTAACACTTCCCCACAACATAGCAAAAAGCCTTGATTTCAAGGCTTTTCAGTATCCCTTTCGTTCAAAGGTTTCTAGGCTTTTATGAGCAGAGCAACACACTCCACGTGGCTCGAGTTGATGGCATTGATGTCTTAAGCTGATTTTTAACCCTTTCGTTCGCGGGAACGTATCAACGGTATTTTGATTATTTTTTAAGAAACTGATATATGGGGGAACATATCGAAGCAATCAATAATGCACATTAACAACTAGTCTTTGTTATATTTAAACTATTCGAAAAGGTAATTGGATATTAAGGGAAGACTCTATAGACTTTTTCATATGATTAACGAGTTCAGCCACCTCAGATTCCATTCCTTCCCACTTGTCAACACACTCTCCTAAATAAGCCTCTCTCGCTTTGTTGAGTAAAGTAGCATGCTCATCGGGTAATTGAGGTATCGCCCATTCAGCTGCCAGATCTTTTGAGCGAATTTCACCAGTAGATGCTGTCAGCCACATTCTGGCTAAAGTTAAAATCACATTGCGTTCGTCACCGTTAATGCTAGCTATCAACCCGGGCAACGATTCTTTAATTGCTTTTCGAATATCTGTCATTGGCACAGGCTCAATTACTTCTGTTGCCTTTGGTCCCAAAAGGTTAATACTATTTTTTCTTAGTTGTGCTAAAAGTATTGCTAAATCCGGATCATAAGTCGACTCAGGAATTTCTCCCTTTTCAAACTGCTCTCTTAGCCACTCGCCATACATAAATTCATATTTGGGGGGGAAATGCCAAGGGACAATATCCTTTTGATTTATGACCGTAACTTCAAGAGGCCTCATATCTTTTATGTTTCCTATTTTCCCAGATATAAGCATTAACCTATTTCTAAGATTCCTTCGAGTTTTTTCAGATAAACTTTGATTTGTTATTACCAAAATATCTACATCGCTATTCATACGTAAACCACCCATTACTGCCGAACCATACAAATACACCCCAATTAACATATTATCAAGTAGTTCCGCTATAGTTTTTAATGCTTGAATTGCTTCTTTCGGAATTTTTTTGTTACTTAAATCTATACTCAACTTCGATCTCCTTTCGTCTGAAAACTGTTTTTTAACGCCTCTTAAAATTTATAAAA
>NZ_AUIP01000006.1 GCF_000423765.1 Streptococcus porci DSM 23759
AGAATGCGCCACCTCACTGATTTCATCATAAGCCATGCGGTCAAAGCCCCGCTTGATGCTCTCTTGCCTACGAATTTCATCCTTGACCCGATTGGAAAACTTGGTTTTAAAATACACACAAAGACGCTTGATATCATAAACCAATTCAGGCTCTCGCTCCAAAAGATGATATAAGGCAATCATCCCCTCCTGATGCCAATCATCTGCCTCCCACATCTTTATAAAATAAGACTGACGCAACTTCAAAACAATCGGCCTCACCTTACCATAAATCGACGCAAATTCAATCGTAGTTTTCATGACTAAACTCCTTAACTAAGTGATAACCCCAGTATATCTCCCAAAAAGAAAAAAGAACATGACATTTGTGTCATGTTAGGGAATCTATAAAAACAAAAAGAAGAGTTTGGGACAATAGTGCTACGATTCTATCAAACAAAGCAACGGTTTTTTCCGTTGCTTTTTGCATGGTTGCAATAGCCTTGGTAATATAGAATTGCGTAATAAACCATTTAGAAAGGCTATCTCATGCACATTCACTATAACACAAATCAGACCACTTTACCACTAGAACTTGCTTGTATTTTGCCTAAAGACCATATCGTCTTTACTATCGAAAAAGTGGTAAATGCTTTGGAGGATAGTTACTTTCAGTCTTTCTACCATGACTTCGGTCGTCCGTCCTATCACCCCAAACTGCTACTGTCTGCTCTTCTCTTTGCCTATTCTCAAGGTATCTTCTCTGGTCGTAAGATTGAAAAGATGATGGTGGAAAACCTGGCTATGCAGTACTTGACAGGACAGTTGGTCATTAGCTATCGCACCATCAATCGTTTCCGTGTGGCTAGTGGCATGGAGGAGTTAATCAGACAACTCTTTATTGACCTCAGTCTCCAATTAAAACTAGAAGAGCTAGTAACGTTAGATTGCCTGTTTATTGATGGCACTAAGATATAAGCCAATACCAACCAAATATAGCTTCGTCTGGAAGAGAGCAACAGACAAATTTTCCGCCAAGCTCCAAGAACAACTGCAGGTCTATTTTCAGGAAGAAATCATCCCCCTTATTCATCAGGCCATTGAGCAGGATGATGAAGAACCTATCTCCTCAGAACAATTGGCAGAGCTGAATCGAGATATTGAGGATACGCCAGTCAAAGGCACAGACGACCGTAGGACCAAGCGCCGCAAACTCAGGAAAGTCCTGCGAAAAGTCAAGGATGATTTTTCTGTGTGGGCTGAGAAATACGAGACTTACCAAGAGACCTTCCAAGGTCGCAATAGTTTTTCTAAGACGGACACCGATGCGACTTTTATGAGAATGAAAGAGGAAGAAACAGTCTGGAGAGAGACTGTTTCTTCACGAGCCTTGAAATAAAAGAGCGAGTATGAGGAATGGTCAGCTCAAGCCTGGTTATAACCTCCAAATCGCCACGGAAAATCAGTTCGTGCTACACTATGATATCTATCCCAACCCAACGGATACCAGAACTTTATTACCTTTTTTAGAAACCTATCCACATGAGTTAAAAATGGTTGTCGCCGACGCAGGTTATGGGAGTGAAGAAAACCTCCTAACATTGGACCAGAGGAAGATTCCTCACCTCATTAAATACGGCTTGTTTGACAAGTAGCAGAAGAAAAAACATAAGCAATCTGCCAGAAACCTAGCAAACTGGACTTACGATACCAATACGGACACCTATATCCATCCCGATGGTTGGGCCTATCTCTTTTCCCACATTCAACCCCGCAAAACTGAGACAGGTTTCGAGCAGGAAATCAAGGTTTATAAAGCAGAGTAAGCTGATTTAGCTCCTCAAAAGGGACTTTATATCAACGAGCAGTATCAGGAGTTAAAACGAAAAGAAAGCCAAGCGCTTTTATCTGAAGAAGGCAGTCGCATCTTTGCCAAACGCAAGGTAGATGTGGAACCTGTCTTTGGTCAGATAAAGGCTTGTTTGGGTTACAAGAGATGTAACCTGAGAGGAAAATGGCAGGTCACCATTGACATCGGCTTGGTTCTTAAGGCCAATAATCTAAGGAAATAAAGTTAATTGAAATAGGGATAGAACAAAAGAACCTCAAGAAAAGCATCGCAATTTGGCAATACTTTTCTGAGGTGTTTTTTGATATGAGCCCATGTTTTCTCAATAGGATTATACTCAGGTGAGTATGGAGGAAGTGGTAAAGGTTTATGCCCATACTCTTCACATAAGTGCTCTAGCCTACTCATTCTATGGAATCTTGCGTTATCCATAATAATAACTGATGGTGTGCTTAATGTTGGCAGCAGAAATTTCTGAAACCAGGCTTCAAAAAAGTCGCTCGTCATGGTTACTTTGTAGGTCATTGGGGCTATAATCTCACCGTTTATAAGACCTGCAACCAAAGAAATCCTCTGATACCTTCTTCCAAATACTTTACCTTTTATCAATTGTCCTCGTAATGAGCGACCATATTCTCGATAAAAATAAGTATCGAATCCTGTTTCATCAATATAAACAGGTGTTAAGTGCTTTAAACGATTAAAATGTTTAAGAAATAAAGCTACTTTTTCTGGATCTTATTCATAGTAGGTATGGTTCTTTTTTTCGAGTGTATCCCATAGCTTTGAGAGCATAGTGAATCGCCGTTGGATGACAGTCAAATTCAGACGCTATTTCAGTCAAATAAGCATCCGGATGGTCATTAAGATAGTTTTTGAGTCTATCTCTATCAACTTTTCTTGGTTTTGTTCCTTTTGCTTGATGGTTTAGGTTCCCTGTTTTCTCTTTTAGTTTTAACCAGCCATAAATGGTATTTCGTGAGATTTGGAAAACATCTGATGCTTCTGTGATACTACCTGTTCGCTTACAATAGGCGAGAACTTTTTTACGAAAATCTAATGAATATGCCATAAAAACATTATATCACATTATGTACTATTTGTGTTTCATTTTACTATATTTTTTGAAATGACTTCAAGAGCCTGTTCAAGACTCAAAGTTTCATCAAATAAGGTTTCATTGAAACGTTTGAGATAATCTTTCTCTAGCCACCAGCGCTTCATATCAGAAACCGAGAAATCCTTAACCTTATCACGGGTTTGGTGGCGTTTGACAGTTTCCTCAAAAGGTAAATCGTAATAATAGGCGTAGGCGTTGTCACCGTATAGCTCTGCTATTTTATCCCAGACAGGAGCGTACCAGTCACGATGAAGAATACCCTCGACGATGACAAGGTCATGATTTTTGTAGGCATGGTCAAGGAGTGTCAGGTAGAGCGGGACTGTAGGAGTGTCGTAGCCATCTTTAGCATTGAGGAGAAATCTGCGAAGAGTGTCTTGTGGCAGTAATAGGGTATTGGAGCCGAGTTTTTGCTGAAGTCTTAGGGCAAGAGTGGACTTACCAGAGCCAGAGTTACCCCGAATGATTATGCAGTTTTTCATTATATGAGTGGGCTTTTCAAATAGGCATCAACCAGTCGTTCTGTGGCTTCTACGCTGTCGGTGTGTGTGCGTTCGTAGGAATGGCTTGACTCGATGCCAGCACCTAGTAGGGCATGTTTGACCTCGGCACCAGCACGCAGTGCTGCTGAGGCGTCTGAGCCGTAATAAGGGTAGATATCTAGCTTGTAAGGGATTTTGTTGATTTCTGCTAGGGAGACTAAGTGCTGGCGTAGCTCGTAGTGATATGGGCCAGAACCATCTTTGACACAAATAGAGACGGTGTATTCGTCTGTAGCCTGGTCGTCTCCCATGGCTCCCATGTCAACGGCTAGGTATTCAACGGCTTTCTCAGATAGGCTCGAGTTGGCACCGTGACCGACTTCTTCAAAGGCCGAGAAGTAGAAGTGGGTGGTGTGTGGCAATTGGGTATTGTTTTCCTTGTAGGTTTTTAGAAGTTTTAGGAGAATGGCTGCGCTGACCTTATCGTCTAGGTGGCGAGACTTGATAAAGCCTGATTCGGTCACAAGAACGCGAGGGTCAAAGGAGATAAAATCTCCGACTTCGATGCCAAGAGCACGTGTCTCATCAGCTGTTTGTACTTTTTCATCTAAACGAATCTCCATGTTGGTTTGGTTACGCTCTGCGGTGCCGGCATCACGGTAAACGTGGACAGATGTCTGATGCATGAGGATGGTTCCTGAGATAGCCCTGCCATTTTTTGTGACATGAATGGTACAATTTTCTCCTTCAATGGCATTATAAACAAAGCCACCAACCAGATCCATCTTAATGCGACCGTCGGGTTTAATGGCACGAACCATGGCGCCAAGTGTATCCAAGTGAGCTGTCACGATACGGTGACGCTCGTCATCTGAACCTTTGACTGTTACGAGCAATCCACCCTTATTGGTACGGGTTGCTTGATAACCAAAGGACTCGACTTCCTTTTGTACGTAATCCATGATGGTGGTTGTGAAGCCAGTTGGTGAGGGGATGTTGCAGAGAGTAGTGATGTAGTTGATGGTTGTTTGCATGGTCTTTTCCTTTATTTAGATTTGTATGTTAAATTCTTTTTGTCGTTTTAAAATCACTTTGGCTAAGCGTTCGATATCTGCTTGCGTGCCTCGGAGCTCAAAATCTCCCAGAAGGGGAAAATCAAAACGCTTGCTATATTGTTTGGCGGTGAGAATATATTGGTTATTGAAATTTTTATTTCCAGAACCGATGATGCCCATGCAACGTTTGTAGTTGTCATGACTAGCGATAAAGTCACCGAGGGGATTTGTTAATATCTCAACGTCACCGTGGTCAATACCGTTGCCACCTTCTAGGTAGGTTGGAAGTAGGGCGACAAAAGGATCAGACACTTCAAAAGTTTCGTGGTTTAGTTCTTTGATATTAATCTGATGAGATTTTATACTGTGATTTAAAGCGAGATAGTCGCTCAGCCTTTTGACAAAAGACTGGGTATTGCCGCTAAGGCTAATGTAAACGAGGGTTAAATCTGTCTTTTCCATGATGATATTATAGCAAAATCCTGATGAAAAGTAAGGGAAAAACGAACCGCTGGGCAGTTCGCTTTTCGAATGGTTTAGTTTTCTTTTCGGCGGAGAAGGCTTGTAAGGCCTGCTAGGATGCTAAATCCAAAGAGAGTGAGAACTGCTGAGTGGTCCTCGCCGGTTTTTGGCAGGGCGTCTGTTTGGATCGGGTCTTTAGCTGGGGCTTTCTTTTGTTGGGCCTGGTAATTAGTAGCGACAAGCTGGTGAATGTCCTTGCGATCTTTATCTGAGAGACCAGAGTTTCGTTTAGTATCGGTTGGAGGGACAGGTTTTTTGATTGATTGGTCTTCAACTGGCTTCATATAGGTGAATTTAAATTCTGCAAAGCCTTCAATGTTGGATGCACCAAGATATGAGATGTCTTTTGCATCGCCAACTAAATCCTTAGCTTTTTCAGCGCTCAAGAAACGGAGGTCAAGTCCAGCGATACTGTCTGTGAAGTACCAGTTACTATCAGCAGATGGGTTGATGGTTTTTTCAGAGATGATGTAGTTGATGATGGCTTGACGATTTTCGAGGTTGAATAGGTAATTGACACTTGCATTTTTTACGCCTGGGAAAGTGCCACTAGCTCGATAGTTATTGGTGACAACCATAAACTCTTGATCGTCTGTTACAGGGTTGCCATTATATTTGAGGTTGCGAACACGGCTTGCGTCTGCATTGACGAGGTTACCATTTCGGTCGTATTTGTTTGGTTGTGTGATGTCATATTCGTAGGTAACACCGTCAATAACATCAAAGTTATAGGTGCGGTAGTCAGTATTAACTAGATTTTGTGGCTCTTTATTGTTAGGGTCAATGGTATTAAATTGTCCAGCTGACATCTCAAGCCATTCTTTTAAGTCACTACCTGTGATTTTAAGGATAGCCGTGACATTGTCATAAAGGTAGAGGTCGGCAACATTTTTGATAGCGATTGGGCCGGCTGGAATGTCTGTGTAGGCTGTTGGGTCATTTCGTGTACCCGCCTTAAATGGAGCTGCAGCAGAGAGGAGTGGAAGTTTAGCATAAGGCGTGCCAGCTAGTTCTTGCTTTCCGTACCAAAGCTGCGCCTTATTGACGATTTGAACAGATGGATCATCTTTGACAAGGGCAAAATAGCTGGTGATTGGAGCGGTTGTTGTACCAACCTGTTGGCGAACGTATTGGATAGTTCCGTCGTGAGCTTCTTTAGCAATGACAATAACGGTTTGGTCGGCTTTTGTTGATTTGGTGTCAATTTTACGGATAGAGGCTAGGCTCTTGTCTTTGTTGACTGTCCATTTGCCATCTGTGTAAGTAAGGTTAAGGTCAATAATACCTAGGTGATCACCGTATTTACCAGCCATGGTTACTGGTGTTCCGTTAATTAATCCACGAACTCCGTCAACACCAGTATATTTTTCATAAAAGCCAGTACCGTTTCCTGATGGGAATTCAGCGTGAGAGTGGCCAGTTACAACTGCATCAACCCCTGGTAGGCTAGCGATTTGGTAGCCGACATTCTCTTCACCTTTGTCATATTTGTCATCGCCAATACCAGAGTGAGAGAGAACGAGAATGAGATCTGCTCCAGCTTCTCGCATTGCGGGAATGATAGCTTCAACAGCTTCAACGGCATCTTGGACGACTACTTTTCCTTCAAGGTTAGCCTTATCCCAGTTCATGATTTGAGGTGGGACGATACCTGTAATACCAATTTTGAGGGTGACAACTTTACCTGCGGTGTCTGTAACGTTTTTTGGTGTAACAACGTAAGGTTTAAAGACAAATTCGTTTGTTTTGGCGTCGCGGACATTAGCATTGATGACAGGAATGTCAGCCGTCTTGAGGACTGTTTTTAGATAGTCTAAACCGTAGTTAAATTCATGGTTGCCAAGAGTGCTGGCATCAAAACCTAGGGCTTCTAGAGCTGCATACATAGGGTGTTGTTCACCTGGCTCTACTTTATCAACAATAGCTTTGTAAGTTCCAAGTGGTGTCCCTTGAATGAGATCACCGTTGTCTACGGTGACAATATTTGGGTTTTCGGTCTTGGCCTCTTCCAAGAGAATGGCTGTTTTCGCTAGGCCAATGTTTTGAGACTCCTTATCTTGGTAGTAATCGTAGTTGACTAAGTTTGTGTGCAAGTCTGTTGTTGAAGCGATACGGATGTCAACTGTCTGTCCCTCTACAGGTGCGGTGACAGCCGTATCAGCTACTGGAGTGCTAGTAGGTGTGTTGACCTCTGGTGAGTCCACGGTCTCTGCAACAGCTGTTTCTGCAGGTACTACCTCTTCGGAAGAAGGAACTTCGCTTGTTACTGTGTCAGAAGTAGTTGCTGTGCTTTGCGATTCAAGTGCAGGTGCAGTGACTGGTTGGTTTTCTGTCGTTGACTCATCTGCCTGGACAAGACTGGCACTAGCTAGACTTGCTGCGATAAGAGAGAGTGCGAGAGCACTCTTAGAAAGATAATGTTTAGACATTAAAAAACTCCTTTTTTTAATTTGTCAAAAATATTGAAGAATTTTTGCGTGCACTCACATTATACAACTGGAAAATGCTTTTTTCAATGGAGTTTTAAAAATAAACGAACCTTTTTAAGAGCGAACATCCTATTCGTTCACGGGAACGTCTGATCAGCAAAAGGTTGTTGGCTATGCTTTTTTCCAAAAAAGTGTTAAAATAAACAAAATACAAGTAAATAGGAAAAGACAGCCTGATGGGCTGTTTCAGATTTATTTAGAAGTGAGATTGAAAGGGAGCAATCATGCCAAAAGAAGTAAATCTAACAGGGGAAGAAGTGGTTGCCCTTGTTGCAGAATACTTGTCTGAAGAGGATGTTAAGTTTGTCCAGTATGCTTTGGAGTACGCTACAGCAGCTCATTCTCATCAGGCTAGAAAGTCTGGTGAACCCTACATCATTCACCCTATTCAGGTGGCAGGAATTTTGGCTGGGCTTCGCCTAGATGCGGTAACGGTAGCTTGTGGATTTCTCCATGATGTGGTCGAGGATACAGACATCACTCTTGATGATATTGAACTTGATTTTGGAAAAGCAGTGCGTGATATCGTAGATGGTGTGACCAAGCTGGGTAAGGTAGAATACAAATCCCATGAAGAGCAACTGGCTGAAAACCACCGCAAGATGCTCATGGCCATGTCCAAGGATATCCGTGTTATCTTGGTCAAATTAGCTGACCGTCTCCATAATATGCGAACCCTCAAACACCTTCGGAAGGACAAGCAAGAGCGTATTTCTCGGGAGACTATGGAAATTTATGCGCCGCTTGCTCACCGTTTGGGGATTAGTCGTATCAAGTGGGAACTGGAGGATTTGGCCTTCCGCTATCTGGAAGAAAATGAGTTCTACAAGATTTCCCACATGATGAGTGAAAAGCGCCGTGAGCGTGAAAAGTTGGTAGAAGAAATCGTCAGTAAAATCACGAGCTATACTAATGAACAAGGGCTTTATGGTGAGGTTTATGGGCGTCCCAAACACCTCTATTCCATTTATCGTAAAATGCGGGATAAGAAGAAGCGCTTTGACCAGATTTACGATTTGATTGCTATCCGCTGTATTATGGAAACGCCTAGCGATGTCTATGCTATGGTTGGTTACATCCATGAGCTTTGGCGCCCGATGCCAGGACGTTTTAAGGATTATATCGCTGCGCCTAAAGCAAATGGTTACCAATCTATCCACACTACGGTCTATGGACCAAAAGGGCCGATTGAGATTCAGATTCGTACCAAAGAGATGCATGAGGTGGCTGAATACGGGGTTGCAGCTCACTGGGCTTATAAAAAGGGGCAGACCGGCAAGGTTGACAGCAAAGAATCGGCTATCGGCATGAACTGGATCAAGGATTTAGTCGAGCTACAGGATTCGTCAAATGGCTCTGCAAAAGACTTTGTGGACTCTGTTAAAGAAGACATCTTCTCAGAACGGATTTATGTTTTTACGCCAAGCGGTGCGGTTCAGGAATTGCCAAAAGATTCTGGTCCTATCGATTTTGCCTATGCTATCCATACTCAGGTCGGTGAAAAAGCCACAGGTGCTAAGGTCAACGGTCGCATGGTACCTCTGACAGCTAAGTTGAAGACGGGTGACGTGGTTGAAATTGTGACCAATCCCAATTCCTTTGGTCCTAGTCGTGACTGGATTAAAATTGTTAAAACCACCAAGGCCAGAAGTAAAATTCGCCAATTTTTCAAAAATCAAGATAAGGAAATGTCTGTCAACAAGGGACGCGAGCTCCTGATAGATGTTTTCCAAGAAAATGGTTTGGTTGCCAATAAGTATCTAGACAAAAAGCATATCGAAGCGATTTTACCGCGCGTGAGTGCCAGAAGCGAAGAAGCGATGTATGCTGCTATTGGTTTTGGTGAAATTTCTGCTGTTAGTGTCTTCAATAAATTGACTGAAAAGGAGCGCCGTGAAGAAGAACGTGCTAAGGCAAAAGCCGAGGCGGATGAGCTTTTGAACGGTGGTGAGGTTAATCGTAGCAATCGCGATGTTCTTAAAGTCAAAAGTGAAAATGGGGTTATTATTCAGGGAGCGTCAGGTCTTCTGATGAGAATTGCTAAATGTTGCAATCCTGTACCTGGGGATCCTATCGAAGGCTATATCACTAAGGGGCGTGGGGTTGCTATTCACCGCGCTGATTGTAACAATATTAAAAGTCAGGAAGGCTATGCTCAGCGCTTGATTGAGGTTGAGTGGGATGATGACAATACTGGCAAGGATTATTTGGCTGAAATTGATATCTACGGGTTGAATCGCTCAGGTCTTCTTAATGATGTTCTGACTATTTTGTCCAATCAGACCAAGAATATTTCAACCGTTAATGCTCAGCCGACCAAGGACATGAAGTTTGCTAATATTCACGTTTCTTTTAGCATTCCAAACCTTACCACATTGACCACTGTTGTTGACAAGATAAAGGTCGTTCCAGATGTTTATAGCGTTAAACGAACAAATGGTTGAGTTCGGGAAAATAAGACTATCCGTCGTCAGCTTTGCCCTGACTGACCCAAGCCATGCATGTGTCTCATTTTTTAGACTCTTCCCTGAATTCAAGCAGGAGCGCAACACTGTTTCAATCAGTGGATAAGGAAGTCGTTAGACTCTCTATTCTAAGGTACGGTGAGTCCTTTGTAGGCTAGTAACTGCGAAAGTGGGCTTGACTCTTAGTCTGATAGGAGGAATGAATTGTAATGATGTGTGTTGAATGTTATAGCGATGACAGCCGGATGATGCCTCTGCTAAATCCCAGAGACGGTCTGGAAAATCATACTCAGTACATCTGTGAGACATGAGGTCCTTGTATTTGCATCGAAAAGGAGCTAAAGCGTGGCTTATAGCGTTGGCACTTCCCGTTCAAATCTTTGGAAATTGCAAAGATTTACCTAAGAACAGCTGATTTTAGCATGAAGAAGCCTTGTGGTATTTATGAGCTACTAAATGAAAAAGGCAGACCTTCCTATAAAATTTTTGCTGATGAGGAAGACCTGCGCAGCTATTTGGCAAAGAATAAAGGGAAAAATGCCTAGAAAGGCATGCTCTCTTTAGTCTTGAAAACTTTACCGACTACTCAGGTACAGAGGTTAGAAAACTATCATCAGCTCAGGTGGAAACTTATCTGCTAGAGCGTTCGCAGCTTAGAAAGTAAATCATGAAAATTATTATTCAGCGAGTATCGCAGGCTTCGGTCACTATTGATCAAGAAGTTATAGGACAAATTGGTACAGGTCTTCTCCTTTTGGTCGGTGTGGGGCCTGAGGATAGTCAAGCAGATGTGACTTACGCGACCAAAAAAATTCTCAACATGCGGATTTTTTCCGATGATGCTGGGAAGATGAATTTATCTGTTCAAGACATTGGTGGCAGCATTTTATCCATTTCTCAGTTCACCCTTTTTGCGGATACGAAAAAGGGAAATCGTCCTGCCTTTACAGGTGCGGCCAAGCCTAATCTTGCCAGTCAGCTTTATGACGACTTAAATAAGGCTTTGGGACAAGCGGTGCCCTTAGCCACAGGACGTTTTGGAGCGGATATGCAGGTATCTCTAATCAATGATGGACCGGTCACCATTATCCTTGATACCAAAAATCCATAGAAGCGCAGGCTTTTTCAAAAAAAAAAAAACAAAGAAATTCCGTTGTATAGGCGGAATTTTTGATATACTAAGAAAAATGGCTATTGAATCTGAGGAGGCAAGTGATGATTGTTGTAGTATTGGTGATTTTTGGACTTTATCTGGCGGCCGTCTCTTTGGCGGCTATCATGGGGTATTTTGTGGGCAAGATTATCACAAGACGCAACCTGCTGATGACTCTCTTTGCCGTTGCTGTGACCATTGCCTTTACCTATATTTATCTGGGACAAGGGCAGAGCGCAGGTATTTATGGTATCGCTGGCGGACTTTTTGGAATTTCCGCTATTGCCCTCAATAATGGCATTGCTATGCACCAGCGACCAAATGTCAAGCATCATGTCATTCGTATGGGAATTAATATTGCTTTTTTACTTTTGTTGTATTTAGTAAAATAGCTGAGCTATTAGTTTCTGAGGGTGAAAAGAATGAAGCATCTCAATCGAGGTGCTTTTTATCTTACAACTTCCGTCTTGCAAAATCGATAAATTGAAATTTTTCCAGTTTATGCCGGCTTTCGGTGAACTGGAATTGTCGGTTGTCTGCTAGATAAACCTTGGAACGGACACAGACCACATGCTTATCGCTGCCTAAATCAAGGAGAATTTTATCCTGATCGTGGGCAGTGTCAATGGTAATCTGTTTTTGGGCATAAGAGATGGCTAATCCCAGTTCTTTTTCTAGGTAGGCATAGATAGACTGCTCCGCTATTTCCCGAGAAATAGAAGGAACGATAGGCTTGAGCAGGTAGTCAATATCCAAAACCGATGCGACATCATCAACCACCCGCTGGCGGGTGATGCGAAAAACGTGGGAGTTGATAGGAAATCCTGTAAGTTTTCGCAATTCTTCGTCCACGATAAGGTTATCCAGGCTGATGACATTAGTCTTAGAATTTATGCCGTGAAGGGCGACTAATTCCTGATAGCTAGATAGCTCAGAGACGGGGAAGTTAATCAGTTCATGCTTTTTAACCTGGGAGCCTCGACCTTGGGATTTGGTGATGAGTCCCTCCTTGCTCAAAAGACTGAGCGCCTTGCGAACGGTGTCTCGGCTGGCAGAGAAGTGCTGGCAGAGTTCCATTTCAGTAGGCAAGTAATGACCGACAGGGTAGCGACCTGACAAAATATCTTTTTCCAAGCTTTTAAAAATTTGTTCGTATTTTTTCATGCTCACTCACTTTCTAATTTGGAATATGTCTATATTTTACCATACAAGTTGTTGGTTTTTAAGGAAAATTTACATCTTTAGTGCCAAACAAGTTGCAAACAAATTTGTTATCGTTTACAATCATCTTGTACCTAATAAAACATCCCAAAGGAGAAAGAAATGGGAAAATTTGAAAAAGATGCCAAGGAGCTTTTGAAGCTTGTCGGCGGTAAAGATAATGTCAAAGCAGTCACTCACTGTGCGACGCGCATGCGTTTTGTTCTAAATGATGAGTCTAAGGCTAATCCTAAGGCTATCGAGAACCTTGCCCCAGTTAAAGGAACGTTTACCAATGCAGGTCAGTTCCAAGTTATCATCGGTAATGATGTGCCGATTTTCTACAACGACTTCACTGCTATGTCTGGTATTGAAGGTGTCTCTAAAGAAGCGGCTAAATCTGCAGCTAAGAGCAACCAGAACCCAATTCAGCGTGTCATGACCATGCTAGCTGAGATTTTCACACCAATCTTGCCGGCTATCATTGTTGGTGGTTTGATTCTAGGTTTTCGCAATATTTTGGAAGGTGTTCCGTTTGGTTTCCTTGATGGTAAGAAAATTGTTGAAGTATCAACTTTCTGGAACGGAGTCAATCATTTCTTGTGGTTACCAGGTGAAGCGATTTTCCATTTCTTACCAGTTGGTATCACTTGGTCTGTAACTCGTAAAATGGGAACCTCTCAAATTCTTGGAATTGTTCTTGGGATTTGTTTGGTATCACCGCAGCTCCTCAACGCTTACGCAGTAGCAGGGACTTCAGCAGAAGAAATTGCTAAAAACTGGGTTTGGGACTTTGGTTTTGCAACGGTAAATCGTATTGGTTACCAAGCGCAAGTCATTCCAGCTCTTCTAGCAGGTTTATCACTTTCATACCTTGAAATTTTTTGGCGTAAGCGTATTCCAGAAGTGATTTCAATGATTTTTGTACCATTCTTGTCACTTCTTCCAGCCCTTATTCTTGCCCACACAGTCCTTGGGCCATTCGGTTGGTGGTTGGGTCAACTCCTTTCAACCGTTGTTCTTGCAGGTTTGACTGGTCCGCTTAAATGGCTCTTCGGTGCAATCTTTGGCTCACTCTATGCTCCGTTTGTTATCACCGGTCTTCACCATATGACCAATGCTATTGATACACAGCTTATTGCTGATACGGCAACTCACACAACAGGTCTCTGGCCAATGATTGCTCTTTCAAACATCGCTCAAGGTTCTGCTGTGCTTGCTTACTACTTTATGAACCGCCACAGCGAAAAAGAAGCTCAAATCTCGTTGCCAGCAGCTATCTCAGCTTATCTAGGAGTTACTGAGCCAGCCCTCTTTGGTGTCAATGTTAAATATGTTTATCCATTCGTAGCTGGAATGATTGGTTCAGGTCTTGCAGGTCTCTTGTCAACAACCATGAATGTTCAAGCTAACTCTATCGGTGTTGGTGGGCTTCCAGGATTCATGGCAATCAACGTTGCTTATATGGTGCAGTTCTTCATCTGTATGGCTGTTGCTATCGCAGTACCATTTGTCTTAACCTTCTTCTTCCGCAAAGCTGGTATTCTGACAAAAGCAGAAGATGAAGCAAAAGCTTAATATGATATAATAGTTTAAGAGGAAAGGGGGCTTGGGTTGGCTAAGCCCCTTTCTTGTGTTTGAAAAAATATAGTCATTTGAATTAGCTTTGATACATCGTCACTTTCGGATGGGCGTACTCTATACTGCCTGCACCTCAATTCCTTGTCTGAAAGCTCATTCATTCGACTATAATAGAAAGGTCCCTTAATAATGATTGACAAGACAAAAGTTGTTTATCAAATCTATCCCAAATCTTATAAGGACACGACAGGTAATGGCGTCGGTGACTTGCGCGGGATTATTGAAAAATTGCCTTACCTTGCTGAACTTGGCATTGACATGATTTGGCTTAATCCCTTTTATCCAAGTCCGCAACGAGACAATGGCTATGATATCTCTGATTACACAGCGGTAAATCCTGATTTTGGAACGATGGCTGATTTTGAGGAAATGGTTCGGCTTGGGAAATCTCACGGTATTGATTTTATGCTAGATATGGTTCTCAACCACTGCTCAACTGATCATGAATGGTTCCAGAAGGCATTGGCAGGGGATACATTTTACCAAGATTTCTTCATCTTGCGCGACCATCCGACGGACTGGGTGTCTAAGTTTGGTGGCAATGCCTGGGCTCCTTTTGGTGAGACTGGGAAATATTATCTTCACCTTTTTGACGTGACTCAGGCCGACCTCAACTGGCGCAATCCTCATGTTCGTGAGGAACTTTTCAAAGTGGTGAATTTTTGGAAGGATAAAGGAGTAAAAGGCTTCCGCTTTGATGTCATTAATTTGATTGGAAAAGATGAAGTCTTGGAAGATTGCCCAATCAATGATGGCAAACCTGCATACACAGATCGCCCGATCAACCATGATTACCTCCGAATGATGAACAATGCCACATTTGGCGATCAAGAAGGCTTCATGACTGTGGGAGAAATGTCGGCGACCACGGTGGAAAATTGTATCCTTTACACGGATCCAGAACGTGAAGAACTATCTATGGCATTTAACTTCCACCACCTCAAGGTGGATTATCAAGATGGTCAAAAATGGACGATTAAGGATTTTGATTTCAATGAGCTACGTAGCCTTTTCCATACTTGGGGAGAGGGTATGGCACAAGGCAATGGCTGGAATGCCCTCTTTTGGACCTGCCATGATCAACCACGCGCCCTTAGTCGTTTTGTAGATACGGACAAGTTCCGTGAAGAGGGGGCAACTATGCTGGCGGCTTCTATTCACTTGTCACGTGGGACACCTTACATTTACCAAGGTGAGGAAATCGGCATGTTAGATCCTGACTTTGACGCGATGGATGACTATGTGGACGTTGAAAGTCTCAACGCTTATCAAATCATGCTTGATGAGGGCAAGACGCCTGAAAAAGCGTTAAGCATTATCAAAACCAAATCCCGAGACAATGCTCGTACGCCGATGCAATGGGACGCAAGTGACAATGCGGGCTTTACAACGGGTACACCTTGGCTTAAGGTTGGGAAAACTTATAAGGAAATCAATGTCGAAAACCAAAAAGATGGTAAAATTTTTACCTTTTATCAGGAACTTATCAAGCTTCGCAAAGAGCACGCCATCATTGCTGCGGGCGATTACAAGGCGGCTTATGTGAATCATAATCAAGTCTATGCCTTTGAGCGTGAGCACGAGGGGCAAAAACTTTTGGTGCTCAACAATTTTTATGGAAATGAAGTGGAATTGGAACTTCCAAGCGCTTATCAAAAGGGTCAAACGTTGATTAGCAATTACGAAGAGGTAGAAATCACGGATAAAGTGACCTTGAAAGCCTACCAAACTCTGGCCATTTTTGGGAAATAAGAAGACACAGCCTACGGGTTGTGTTTTTCTTATCTAACCGCTCACCTGCTATTTTCGACCGCTTAGCGAGAAATAGCCCACAATGCCTCTATTTTTTGGTAAGATGAGTTCATAACAAAGGAGGAAATTATGAAATGGCAATTTGAGGAAAAAGACACAGATGAGTTGGAGGTTCTCATACAAAAGAAATCCTTGGATCACGAAGTGCAGGCACTGATTGGACATCTGGGCATTTTTGAACAGGAACGTCCCAAGGTTTTGCCTATAAAAACTGCCGAAGAGATTTTGCTTTTGACCATCGCAGAGCTGATAGCTATTGAAGTCGAAGGAACGCAGTTGATCTTGAAGACAAGTAAGGCTAGCTATCAAACGACCGAGCGACTTTATAAATTTAAGGAGCGCTTAAACAACCCAGATTTTGTCCAAGTTTCGAAACAAAGTCTCATCAACATCAATCATCTGGAAAAGTTAGAAGCCTCTTTTTCAGGAAATATGTTGGCTGTTTTGACCAATAAGATTAAGGTGCAAGTCAGCAGACGTTACCTAAAGGTTTTAGAAAAACAAATTGGATTATAAAAAAATTAGAAGGAGAATTCACATGAAAAAAATAGTTAACTACCTAACAACGGGTTTTGGCATTGGGGCTTTTGCCTATTTGCTGGTACTCATAAAAGTTGAGACAACGACACCAAAGGCTATTCTCAGTTTGCTAGCGATGAGCGCTCTCATTGGTCTTTCTGCCATGATTTACGAACGAGAAAGTCTCTCTCTGGCAAAGCGTTGGCTGCTTCACCTCTTAGTCGTATTGATTTTGCTCTCTGCGACTCTCGCCTTTAATAGTTGGTTAAACCTTCCAGCCTTGGTATGGACAACATCACTTTATACCCTAATTTTCTGGGGCATCTATCACATGAAAGGAGAAGAACATGCGTAAATTAATATCTTATTTTGTCATCGGTATGGGGATTGGACAAATTTTCTATCTCACTTTGCTTAGCTTCATGGGGGTAAGTACGCAAACCTTCAATAACATGCTCAGCGTCAGCATTTTATCTGGCTTTATGGGGTTAGCTTCCTTGGTTTATTCTTGGGAAAAGCTGGCGCCTCTCTACCAGAGAAGTTTGCATATTTTACTTATTTTTGGTCTGGTGACTGCCATGATGCTCTTTAATGGCTGGTTTTCACAAGTCAATTTTCTCAGCTTTGCTACTGAATTTCTCGCTATCTACGCAGTCATTACTTTAGGTATTATCTGGTATGAGCGCAGCTATGTCCAAAAGATTAATAAAAAAATCCAACATAGTAGGAGTAATTCTTGACAAAACTCCCTCACTGTTATAAAATATTATGGTATGTTTAGTAACTGATATCACAATAGCCGGCTAAACGAATACGAAAATCTATGAGGAGGTATTCACTGTGAAACGTACTTATCAACCAAGTAAAATCCGTCGTCAACGTAAACACGGCTTCCGTCACCGTATGTCAACTAAAAACGGACGTCGCGTGCTTGCAGCTCGTCGCCGTAAAGGGCGTAAAGTTCTTTCTGCATAAGATAGAGACGATTATAGAAGAAAAACCAGGAGTGCTCGAGGCTCTTGGTTTTTTGTTTGCTAGATTAGCTGGAGAAAGACGACAAGATAGGATATTTGCTAGCCGCAAATTTCTTGCCTACCTCGGGTCTGGCCATTCTAACCAAGAATATGGCTAGCCGCTTTGAGAACAAGGAGTGATGAGAAATTTATGGTGAAAGTTGTGCGTGTAGAAGCGGTTTTGCCTAAGTAAGCACCGGCATACCTCTGAGTGTCTTAAGTCAGATATCGAAGCCATTGAAAAAGAACTATAATCACTCTCTATATTTCCAGATGAAAGTGCTTAACTAAGATTTTTAGCTAGAAGATTATATTTAGAAAGGGCTTTCTTTCTTGTTATATCAACTTTTAACGAAATTGTCAAAACTGTAGCCAATTTTCTGAAAATTGTTGCTAAACGTGTGTCTTTTTGTTATAATAAGCACGACTAAATAAAGGAAAGAAGACTAATGGCGAATTTACTTGAAAAAACGCGAAAAATCACTGCAATCCTACAACGCTCTGTTGATAGTTTAGGTGAAGAACTTCCATACAATGCCATGGCAGATCAGCTAGCAGACATTATTGACTGCAATGCCTGTATTATCAATGGAAATGGTGATGTGCTCGGCTACTCTTTTAAATATAAAACGAATAATGACCGCACAGAAGAATTTTTTGAAAGTCAGGTGTTTCCGGAAGAATATGTCCGTGCAGCTGGCAGAGTTTATGACACGGAAGCCAATATCCCAGTTGATAATACTTTGACCGTCTTCCCAGTTGAATCAAAAGATCTTTATCCGGATGGGTTGACGACTCTAGCTCCTATTTATGGAGGTGGTATGCGCCTAGGGTCCTTCATCATCTGGCGCAATGATAAGGCTTTCGAGGAAGACGATTTGGTCTTGGTTGAAATGGCAGCTACCGTAGTTGGTATCCAACTCCTCAATCTTCAAACGGAAAATTTGGAAGAAAAAATCCGTAAACAAACGGCGATTAACATGGCTATCAACACTCTTTCTTATTCTGAAATGCGTGCTGTCGCTGCTATTTTATCAGAGCTTGATGGCAACGAAGGTCGTTTGACAGCTTCAGTTATTGCTGATCGTATCGGCATTACACGTTCAGTCATTGTCAATGCTCTTCGTAAATTAGAATCTGCTGGAATCATTGAAAGTCGCTCACTAGGGATGAAAGGCACCTATCTAAAGGTCATCAACGAAGGCATTTTTGACAAAGTCAAGGGCTATGAGTAAAATAAAAAGTTCACGCAGGCAGTTCTGCCTTGACTTGAATAGTGGATTAGAAAGGTTAGGACTTTGCTCCAACCTTTTTCGCTAAGAAAGGATTTTATATGACAAAAGCATTGATCTCGATTGATTATACCTATGATTTTGTAGCAGATGACGGCCTTTTGACAGCAGGTAAGCCCGCTCAGGCTATTTCTGACCGCATTGCTCAGGTCACTCAGGAGGCCTATGACAGAGGAGACTACATCTTTTTTGCCATTGATCGCCACGATGAGGGGGATTGCTTTCACCCTGAAACCAAACTCTTCCCACCTCATAATTTAGCAGGCACTTCTGGTCGGGATCTCTTTGGGCCTTTGGCTGATTTTTATGATAAAAGCAAAGCAGATCCGAGAGTTTTTTGGATGGATAAACGGCACTATTCCGCTTTTGCAGGGACAGATTTGGACATTCGCTTGCGCGAGAGAAAGGTGACAAGGGTGGTGCTGACAGGTGTTCTCAGCGACATTTGTGTCCTTCACACAGCTATTGATGCCTACAATCTGGGCTATGAGATTGACATTATCAGCTCAGCCATTGCCTCAATTACCGAAGAAGCTCATCTTTTTGCTCTCAACCACTTCAAAAATGTGCTTGGAGCTAACATTCTAGATTAAAAAAAGCTGCCAACTCAGTACAAGTGAGTAGGCAGTTTTTACTGGATGTGAGATTTGATGTAGCGACCTGGTGGGCTGGAGTGGATGAGATTTCCAACGAGAAAACTGATGCTATTTGCTATCAGGTCACCGATGTCAAAGTAGCCCAGCGAGAAATAATATTGGCTAAATTCTACACAGAGGATAAAGAGAAGAAAGGCAAGGCTGTTTTTCAGACTGGGTTTGAACAGCAGTCCTAAAGGGATAAACATGATCAGGTTGAGAAGGACGGTAATCCGATCAAAGTAAAGGTCCTGAAGACTGGTAGCGATAGAAAGATTAAAGCCGCTCAGTCCCACATTTTTTCCGAAAAGGCCAAAGACAAGAGCTAGTGCATAGATGGTATAAATAATGATAAGAGCCGTTTTTTTCAGCTCTTTAGCGTAGAGAGGACGGATGAGCAAGAAAAGGCAGACGCTGATGAGTGTAACGACAAAAGGTGTGGTGAGAATTTGTGGAATGGGGAGATTGCCCTGATCAAAGAGTCTGATGGCATACCAGTAGAAATAGCGGGTAAAAACTTTGTAGCCGATAAACCAGAGGCTGGTAAAGAGTAGCAAATCAAGTAAAGCAATGCCTAGTTTTCTCATAACGACCTCCTTTGAAATAATGTTTCTATTATAACAAAAAGAGGAAAAGAAAGGATACATTTAGCAAACGATAACGTGACAATGTAATTACAATGATATATGAGACAACTAAAAAAAGGTGTTTTCAAGAAATGTGCCAAATTCAGGTGAAAAAAGTGAAAAAATTTCAAAAAAGTATTGACAGACAGTGACGACCTCTGCTATAATTTATTATGTTGCCAAGCGGGGATGGCGGAATTGGCAGACGCGCAGGACTAAGGATCCTGTGGCCGCTTTAGGCCGTGTGGGTTCAAGTCCCACTCTCCGCAAAGTCAGCCAGTCTATTGACTGGTTTTTTTATTTTTCTAGCCTGATAAAAAAAGCCTATCGAAACGATAGGTTTTTAATATTAGTCAAAGTAGCCCTATCGTGATATCATAGTTTTATTATCTTTGGGAGGAATATCATGAAAAAATTAACCTTTGGATTTGTTGCCCTTGCCTCAGCGGTTTTGCTTGCGGCATGCGGTTCTAACGAAAAAACAGACAAGAATACGGATTCATCTGCTAGTAAGGAAAAGGTTGTTTTTGCAACAGTGGGGACAACAAAACCTTTCTCATTTGAAGCTGATGGAAATTTGACAGGTTACGATATTGAAGTGGCTAAAGCAGTTTTTGAAGGCTCTGATAAGTATGAGGTTGAATACAAAAAGACGGCTTGGTCATCCATTTTTACAGGTCTTGATGCTGGGAAATTCCAAATGGCTGGAAATAACATTTCCTACAGTGATGAGCGTGCTGAGAAATACCTTTACTCAGTTCCAACGGCCTCTAACCCTCTTGTACTTGCCGTGAATAAAAACTCTGGTATTTCAAAAATTTCAGATATCGCAGGCAAAAAGACACAGGTTGTTCAAGGAACATCAACAGCATCGATGCTTGAAAAGTACAACCAAGCGAACGCCGATAAAGCGACTGAAATTAATTACACCAACGAAGACATCACTCAAATGATGACCAGCGTTGACAGCGGAAAGTTTGATTACAAGATTTTTGAGACCCAATCCGTTAAGAAAATTATTGAAGAGCAAGGTTTCCAAAACATTGACATTATTGAATTTGACGTAGCTGATTTGGGTGCAGAGACAAACCCTTATGTCTATTTCGTCTTTGCTGATGGTCAAGAAGACCTTCAAGCTTTTGTCAACAAGCGCATTGCAGAGCTTTACGCTGATGGAACTCTCGAAAAACTGTCAAATGAGTTTCTAGGTGGTAGCTACTTGCCAGACGAAGCCGATATCAAAGCGAAATAACACACGAACAGGAAAAGCAGAACTGGGCAACCGCTCTGCTTTTTTGGTACAATAAAGACATGAAATTAACTGATTCAATCGCGGCGCTCAAGGGTTTTGGTCCCAAGTCAGCGGAGAAATTCCAGAAGCTGGGGCTTTTTACCATAGAGGATTTGCTGCTTTACTACCCATTTCGATACGAAGACTTCAAGAGTAAGTCGATTTTTGAGCTTTTAGATGGCGAAAAGGCTGTTATTACGGGCACGGTGGTTACTCCTGCTAATGTTCAGTACTATGGCTTTAAGCGTAACCGTCTGTCATTTAAAATAAAGCAGGGCGAGGCAGTCATTGCTGTCAGCTTTTTTAACCAGCCCTACCTAGCTGAAAAGATTGAACTTGGGGCAGACGTGGCTGTTTTTGGCAAATGGGAGGACAAAAAGTCTGCTTTGACAGGAATGAAAATCTTGGCTCAAGTTGACGATGACATGCAACCTGTTTATCACGTGGCTCAAGGCATCTCGCAGTCCGCACTTGTTAAAGCTATCAAAGCAGCTTTTGATAGCGGAGCTTTAGACCAGCTGGAGGAAAATTTACCAGATATTTTTCTGATGAATTATCGTTTGCTGGGACGGCGAGAAGCAGTGCGTGCCATGCATTTCCCAAGAGATTTGGCAGAGTATAAGCAGGCTCTACGTCGTATCAAGTTTGAAGAACTTTTTTATTTTCAGATGAGTTTGCAGGTCTTAAAGGCTGAAAACAAATCTGAAACAAATGGTTTGTCAATTCCATATGATGAGGAAAAATTGCTTGATAAAATCTCAGCTCTGCCATTTCCCCTAACGAAAGCTCAGAAGAGAAGTTTGACAGAAATCTTGGCGGACATGAAATCAGGTGCTCACATGAATCGACTTTTACAGGGAGATGTGGGGTCAGGAAAGACGGTCATTGCCAGTCTAGCCATGTATGCTGCCTACACGTCAGGCTACCAGTCAGCTCTTATGGTGCCTACAGAAATCTTAGCGGAGCAGCATTTTGAGAGTTTGGCTAATTTATTTCCGGAGATTAAGGTGGCTCTCTTGACTTCTGGAATGAAAGCGGCGGTCAAAAAAGCAGCACTTTCTGGCATTGCAGATGGTTCAGTGGACATGGTTGTGGGGACGCATTCGCTGATTCAGGATGCGGTCACTTACCATAATCTGGGATTAGTCATTACAGATGAGCAGCATCGCTTTGGAGTCAATCAACGTCGTTTATTCCGTGAAAAGGGTAATAATCCAGATGTTCTCATGATGACGGCTACGCCCATTCCACGGACCTTGGCTATTACGGCTTTCGGCGAAATGGATGTGTCTATCATTGATGAACTACCTGCGGGGCGCAAGCCCATTGTCACCAGATGGGTCAAGCACCAGCAGTTGGATACAGTTCTGGACTGGCTCAAGGGTGAACTTTCCAAGGGTTCTCAAGCCTACTTTATATCTCCTCTTATCGAGGAGTCTGAGGCGATGGATTTGAAAAATGCGGTGGCGCTGCATGAAGAACTGTCTGCCTATTTTGCTCAGACTGCCACGGTCGCCCTCATGCACGGTCGCATGAAAAATGAAGAAAAGGACCAAATCATGCAAGACTTCAAGGCCCGAAAGTCGCAAATTTTGGTTTCAACGACCGTCATTGAGGTTGGTGTTAATGTGCCAAATGCGACCGTCATGGTTATCATGGATGCGGATCGTTTTGGGCTTAGTCAGCTTCACCAGCTACGCGGACGTGTCGGACGTGGGGAGAAGCAATCTTACGCTATCCTTGTCGCCAACCCCAAAAATGAGGTTGGTAAAAAACGCATGACAGCCATGGTTGAGACTACAGATGGCTTTGTTCTGGCGGAAGAAGACTTAAAAATGCGAGGCTCTGGTGAGATTTTCGGCACTCGCCAGTCAGGTATCCCAGAATTTAAAACGGCAGACCTGGTTGAAGACTACCCAATTTTGGAAGAAGCCAGACGCGTCTCTACGGAAATCGTCTCTGACAAACAGTGGAAAGAGGATTTGCGTTGGGAAATTATTGTCAAAAACCTTCAGACCCAAGGGGAATTTGATTGAGGTCAATTCAGAAAACGGCAGGAAGGAACTCGACAGAGTTCTTTTTTGCCTCTTGGCAAACGTTTCCAAAAGTGATAAAATAGTGAAAACCAACATAGAGAAAGGGGTTTCCTAATGATTGCTACTAAAAAATCAGTGACGATGAAAGACGTGGCAAAGCTTGCAGGTGTCAGTGTTGGGACAGTTTCTCGCGTCATCAACGGCGAGTCTGGTATCAAAGAATTGACTTTGAGCAAGGTTAATGCAGCCATTCAAGAGCTCAATTACATTCCAGACGCTTATGCGCGAGGGATGAAGAAAAATCGTACTGAGACAGTCGCTTTAATTATTCCGACAATTTGGCATCCGTTTTTTGGGGAGTTGGCCTTTCACGTTGAGAAATTTTTAAGTGAAAAAAATTATAAGATGTTTCTCTGTAACACAGATGGTACTAAAAAAGACATTGAATACATTACCATGCTGAAACAAAATCGAGTTGATGGTATTATTGCCATCACTTACAACCCAATTGATGATTACTTAGCTTCCAACATTCCCTTCGTCAGTATTGACCGAAGCTATTCGGATAAAAATATCATCTGTATCACTTCCGATAATAAGAAAGGCGGGCGATTGGCAGCGGAAAAATTACTAGAAAAAGGTTGCCAACATTTGGCCTTTATTGGTAGTCATAACGAGACTATCAATGAGACAAAAAATCGCCGTCGTTTTTTTGAAAAGGCGGTGCGTGAATCAGGAAGACCCTGTTATATCTTAGATTTAGAGGAACCTTTTGACCATTTTGAAGAACAACTAGACGATTTCTTGGACAGCTATCCTGAAATTGATGGTATTTTTACGGTGAACGATTTTACAGCTATGGACACCATGACTGTGCTACAAAGAAGAGGTAAACGCATTCCAGAAGATATTCAAATTATTGGTTATGATGGTATTCGCTACGCCTCCAATAAGCCTTATCCATTATCTACTATTAAACAACCCTTGCCCGAAATGGCTCAGGTAGCAGTGGATATTTTGCTAGCTATTATTGAAAAACAGCCCCATGACCAAGAAACGATTCTGCCAATTTCTTATATAGAGGGTGCTACCACAAAAAAATTTAAAAAAAAGAATAATAACGCTTGACAGAAAACGTTTACAATGATACAATTCTTTTGTAAATAAATCAATGCATTTTTATTTCAAATAAAAATGAAACGTTTCAAAGGTTTTTGGGAAGCAAAGACCTTCTTCTCAAAAAATAAAAATGAAACGTTTCAAAAAGGAGGAAAAGATGAAAATCTTTAAAAAATCAACAATTGCTGTCGCTCTCTTTTCTGCGGTAGTTTTGACTGCCTGTGGACAGGGTGGAGGTAATAAAACCGCCGATTCTGGTGATAAAAATACCGTTACCTTATGGGTGCAATATTCAGAGGAATCTGCAGAAGGACAAGTGATGTCACAATCCATTAAGGATTTCAATGAAAGTAATGGTAAAGGCTATACAGCTAAAGTTGAGTATATTCCTCGTAGCGGTTCTGGTGGTGGTTATGAGGATAAGGTAAATGCAGCCTTAACAACCAATACTCTGCCGGATGTACTGACTTTGGACGGACCAAACACAGCTGCATATGCAAAATCAGGAATTATTGCTCCGATTGACGATTACGTAACTAACAAAGATGATCTTCTACCAAGTATTATTGAAGAAGGGACATATGACGGTAAGTTGTATTCACTTGGATATTCAGAATCAGGGGTAGGTATCTTCTATAATAAAAAAATGTTGGAAGAAGCAGGAGTTGATTTAACAACCCTACCAACAGTTGATAATCCGTGGACCTACGAGCAATACAATAAGCTTTTTGAAACACTAACGAAAAAATACAACAAACCAGCCATTGATGTCGGTTTTGATGACCATTCAGAATGGTTAATGTATGCTTTCACACCATTTGTATGGTCATCAGGTGGAGGTGTTGTTAGTGAAGATGGTAAAACGGCATCAGGAACTTTCGATAATGCTGGGTCCGTTGAAGCATTTACCTTTATACAAGGACTGATTAAAAACGGCTATTCTACTATTACTCCAGAGAAAAATGGTTTCCAAACAGGTGTGTATCCGTTGAAAATGACAGGTTCTTGGACAATGCAAGAAATGGATTCACAATATACTGATATCGAATACGGAGTCCTACCATTACCAATGTCTCCAACAACGAAAAAATTGGTTTCTCCAACTGGTAGCTGGGCATACGGAATGAGTGCAACAACTACTAAGAAAGAGGCTGCTGGAGCATTGATTGATTTCCTTGGTTCAGAGCAGGAAGTGTATGATATGAGTGTCGGTAACTCAGTCTTGCCATCTAGAAAATCAACATCTGATCGTTTGGCTTCAGAAGTATCTGAACAGATGAAAGTTCTATTGGAACAAAATGCTAAGACAGGTCATGCGCGTCCAGTTTTGGTAAATTACCCACAAGTAAGCCGAATTGTACAAAATACAGTGACAGAAGTAACCTATGTCGACCAAAATGCAGATGTGAAAGCTTTGCTTGAGCAAAAAGCTAAAGAAATCGACCCGCTTTTGCCATAAGAGCACGTCTGTCAATAATGGGCTGTCTAGCGCAGAATATCTGAGTATAGACAGTCCATATTGTTTTAAATAAGGAGCAATTTTATGAAAGCAAAGACAAAAGAATCAGTAATGGGTTATCTCTTTTTGTCACCTGCGATGATTATCTTGGGGTTATTCCTATTTTTACCAACTCTGTTATCTATTTATTATGCCTTTACCAACTATTACTTACTGACACCTGATGCGACGACATTTATTGGATTGGATAATTTTAAAAAATTATTCTCAGATCCCCTGTTTATGCAAAGTTTGAAAAATATTGGCCAATTTGTGATTTTTATCATTCCTATTCAGCTCGGCTTGGCTCTGGGGCTTGCCTTGCTGGTAAATAACAAACGGAAATCAACCATTTTTTTCAAAGTTGCCTTTTTCGCCCCTGTTGTTATGTCGCTGGTTGTTGTGTCAGTTTTGTGGCTTGTTTTGCTAAACCCATCCAGTGGACTTATCAACTCTGTTCTGAATGCCATTGGAATTGAGTCACAACCATTTTTGACAAGCCCTAAACAAGCCATGTTTGTGATTATCGCAGTATCCGCTTGGCAAGGGGCGGGATACCAGATGTTGATTTTCTTGGCAGGTTTGCAAAATATTCCATCTTCTCTGTATGAAGCAGCAAGTATTGATGGTGCTGGAAAGTGGCGACAATTCATCAGTATCACCTTGCCTATGTTGAAACCAACTTCTATTTTGATTTTAACAACAACTTTAATCGATGCCTTTAAACTGGTTATCCAACCTATGGTTATGACCCAAGGTGGTCCACTTAATTCAACCCTGACACCTGTTTACTACATTTATCGAACAGGTTTCACTGATCGGATGGTTGGCTATGCAAGTTCCATTACCGTTATCTTTGGGGCAATCATCATTATCTTTACACTAATTCAACGAAAATTAACAGGAGATGAGGGCTATCATGAATAAAAAAGCACATAAAGTATTGTATTTTATCTTAACCTTGCTTTTAGCACTTCTATTCATTTTTCCTTTGGTATGGATGGTGGCATCATCAATGAAAAGTGAGCAGGCTGTCTTTGAGGAGCTAGGTACTTGGAAATCATTTTTACCATCTTTTAACCCTAGTGACTGGTTTAAACCTTATCAAGAAATTTCAAGTCGTTTTAACCTTTTTCAATATATCGGAAATAGTATTTTCTATGCAACTTGCGTAACTTCTGGATCAATTCTGGTTAATTCTTTAGCAGGCTATGCTTTTGCAAAATTTGAGTTTAAAGGAAAAAAATTGCTGTTTGCTCTAATGCTGGCTCTTTTAGTTATTCCGGCTGAGACTATTATGATTACCAAATTTTCCATCGTGCAAAAGCTGGGTATCTTGAATACGCGATTGGCCGTTATCTTACCCGCCCTTTCTGCACCACTATTTATTTACATGTTTAGGCAGTTTTTCAAAGCGGTGTCAGATGAAATCTTAGAAGCAGCAAGAATTGAAGGAGCTTCGCATTTTAGAATTTTTTGGAATATTATGCTTCCTTTGTCTAAGCCAGCGATTGCTACTGTTGGGACACTGTCCTTTATTGGTAGCTGGAATGACTATATTTGGCCATTGATGGTTTTGACAAATACCAGTGATTTTCCACTCCAAGTAGCCATTACTAATATTAATAATACTCAGCCTACATATACTAATCAGATTATGGCAATGTTGACCATTTCAACAATTCCTCTGATTGTGATTTATGTTTTCTTCCAAAAATATCTAGTTCAGGGTCTTGGAAGTACTGGAACGGGGGTAAAATAAACTATGACAACATATACAGTTGATCGTGCGAACAGATACATTGCTGAGCATAAGGATCAGGTCAACCAGACCTTTAAACCGGAAAAACATTTTTCTGCTGAGATTGGATGGATTAATGATCCTAATGGTTTTGTTTTTTTCCAAGGCGAATATCATCTCTTTTATCAATTTTACCCATATGGTAGTTTTTGGGGGCCTATGCACTGGGGACATGCTAAATCGAAGGATTTAGTGATTTGGGAACATCTGCCAGTCGCCTTGGCACCTGATATGCCTTATGATAAAGATGGCTGTTTCTCAGGCTCTGCCCTTGTCAAAGACGATACTCTATGGATTATGTACACGGGTAATGTCGTAGCTGAAGATGGATCCGTGCAGCAGGTTCAAAACATGGCCTATTCCAAGGACGGTGTGGCCTTTACCAAAATTGCGGAAAATCCAGTTGCGACTGGGGCTTGTTTACCAGATGAGCTGATTGCTTCGGATTTCCGTGATCCTAAATTATTTGAAAAAGATGGTCGTTATTATGCGGTGGTGGCTGCTAAACACAAGGAAGATGTAGGCACCGTTGTTCTTTTAGGGTCAGAGGACTTGCGTAAGTGGGAGTTTGAATCCATTTTCTTAAAAGGTCTTCCGGGTCAAGGCGTTATGTGGGAATGCCCAGACTATTTTATGCTAGATGGCAAGGATATGATTATTGTATCACCCATGCGATTTGAGCGTACTAAATACAACTACCGTAATCTCAATTCTAGTGTTATGATTGTGGGGCAGGTTGACTGGGAGAGTAAAACATTCCAGGCAGAAGAAATTCGTGAACTTGATCATGGACATGATTTTTATGCCCCGCAGAGCTTACAGGATGAAGTGGGACGTAGAATTATCATTGCTTGGATTCATTCTTGGGGGCGCAATTTGCCACCCCATGATTTAAACCACGGTTGGGCTGGAAGCATGAGTCTGCCCCGCCAATTGCAATATGTTGACGGCACACTTGTACAAAAGCTCTTGCCAGAAAGTTTGGAGGCTTTGGAGCACCTAACTTTGGATTCCAATGTGGTATCGGGTTATCTGGAGGTGTCTGTTACAGACAGTTGCCATTTCCGTTTCGGGACTGATGAGGACTACATCACCTTTGGTGTTGATAAGGAGGAGGGCGTCGTTTACATTGACCGCAGAGGACTGAGATATCAGCCAATTGGTGAGGAATCTTGGGATATGCGTCGTCGTGCAGTGGAAATAGATGCTCATAAGTTATTGGTTGTTTTAGATAAAAATTCCATCGAAATTTTTGTCAACAATGGTCAAGAGAGCCTAACCAGTGCTTTTTATATCGAGGGAAGCAAGCAAATCACTCAACTCTAGTCTAGGAGCATAGAAGTCAGATAATAGTAGAGTAAGAAATGATCGTTTGTCAAAGTAAAGCGATTGAATAAGAAGACTAAGAGGAAGTAAAAGCGACTAGCTGGCACTTCCTTTTTTTTGTCAAAAATGAAAAAGGTGATTTTATGGGAGAAAGCAGGGCAGAGATTGAATTTGATTTGATAAATCAAGCGATGTTTACTGTGATTGACTAGCCGTTCATCATTTAAGCGAAGTCCACTAGACCTTTTCAAAGCAAAGGTTTGGTGGTTTTTGTTTAGAAAAATAAAAAATTTATCGAAAAATGATAAAAATATGTTGACAAAGGAGTTTTTCTGTTATATCATAATAATATCGAAAGACGATAAAAAATGATTTCAAAACAACGATTCGTCGTCGAAAAATAGAAAAAGTTAAGAGCTCAGCTTTTTCAAAAAAAAATAATAAAGGAAAAATACAATGAAAACTATCAAATCACTCACAAACATCCTCCTCTCAGTTGCTATCTTTATCCTTGGTCTGCAAGTTCTTCTAGCTCTTATCGTGACTTTTGTTCCAACTTGGTACATAGCAGAGCTACAAAATGCGGACATTCTGGTGACAGGTCAGATTGGTCTAGTTAGTCTGTCAGTTCTTCTTATTCACAATTTTCTCTGGATACTGGGTCTTAGCAAGGTCAAAACGTTTGTCAAAAATTTCCAAGTGTCAGATCTAATGACGCAAGCATTTGCTAATACCCTGAAAAAAGCAGGTCTCTTTGTCCTAGTTACAGAACTTTTTTCAAGCTACTTAGCGACAATTCAGGCACCAGAAGGAACTTATCTCATTAGCGTTAAACACGGTGTTTACTTGATCATTGCAGGTTTTGCCTGCGACTATGCTAACCGTTACATGTTAAAAAAAGGTCTAAGCCTTTAAAAGAGGACCAAAGGAGCTTATCATGCAAAATTTACTAACCATTAACAATATCAGCAAACGCTATGGCAAACAAAAAGCACTTGATGAGGTCAGCTTCTCCATCAAAAAAGGAGAAATTCTGGGACTGGTCGGTCAAAATGGTGCGGGAAAAACAACCTTGATTAGGGTTTTGATCGGGCTAATTGCTAAAGATCAGGGTGAGATTATCCGAAATCCAGATGACAAGATCGGTGCTATCATTGAATCGCCAGTCCTCTATCCAAACATGTCAGCCCAGGACAATCTGACCTATGCTGCTCTGCAAATTGGCATCAAGAATAAAGAAAAGCGTATCGCTCAAGTCCTGAAGCTAGTTGGGCTTTCTGACGTTGACAAGAAGAAAAAGGTCAAGGATTTTTCGTTGGGCATGCGTCAGCGCATGGCGATTGCCCTAGCTATTCTGGATTTTCCGGATTTTCTCATTTTGGATGAGCCAATCAACGGTCTAGATCCGTCCGGAATTAAAGAAATGCGGGAGATTATCCATAATTTGCGTGACACATATGGCATGACGATTCTGATTTCTAGCCATATCTTGTCTGAGCTGGAGTTGGTTGTTGACCGTTTTGTCATCATGCACAAGGGGCGTATTATTAAGGACATTGACAAGTCTGCTCTCCGGGCTCAGGTGGAGGAGAGGATTTATCTTTCGACTGTGGATAATAAGCAGGCGTATCAAGTTCTAAGTGACTTGGGCTTAGCACCGCTTTTCCAAGGGGACAAGCTTCTCCTATCACCAGATACATCTGTACAGGAAATCATCCTCTACCTCTTAGAGAAAAAGATTGACATCACAGACATTTACCATGCGGGCGGTCATTTTGAAGACTACTACTTGAGTTTGTTAGACTAGAAAGAAGGGTATCATGTTACATTACTTAAAAGCTGATTTTTATCGTATTCGTAAGGAGCGTCTCTCGCTAATCTCAATTCTTTTACTGATGGTTTTTGGAACGCTTTTTGCCTACATTTACCGTGGAAATCGTTCGAGTCAAGTGGCAACAAGTCTTGTTATGGCTTGGCCGACCTTGCTTCCACTCTTTTTCGTCACGCCAGCCAAGATTTTCTTAGGAGAGGACATGACCAACCGCACCATCAATAATCTCCTCATCAAAAGTCAAAATCGATTTAAGATTTTTGCCTACAAGTGGGGAATGACGGTAGTTACATCTTGGTTCTATATCCTTGTTGCTCTGGGAATGACAGGGCTTGTTCACCAACTTTTGACAGGTGTGTCCTCCTATCAGACTATGCTGACTTATGTTCTTTATCAGTTGCCCCTTTACACAGTCATTGCTAGTCTCTGTGCTTTTATCTTTGCATTCTTTGACCGTATCTACCAGTCTTACATGGTTTACATCATTCTTGTCTTGCTCTTCGACCAACTGGCTAGTCTGATGATGGGAATGCTCTTTAAGACGGATGCTCTAGCTCCTTATATGATGTTTAATCAGTTGAGTCAGGTTGATATTTCTGGTGACTTTTTAACTAATACGAGTTTGGTTGCCCTGCTTTTCACCCTGATTTATGCTTTTGTCGGGTATTTGCTCTTTGAGAAACGTGAATTTAAATAAGGAGATTGAGATGAAAAAGAAGATTTTGTTTGGCTTTTTAACACTTGTAGTATTGGGTCTTGCTGGTCTTGTCTGGCTTGGAGTTCAGAACGATAAGGCTGATGTGGTCTATGATAAGATCTTAACCGTGCCTGCACAAGCCATAAAGGTTTTAAGGCTTTCTAGTTTGGAACAGCCTGCCAAAGTGATTGTTAGAGAAAGCGAACAGGCTGAAACGACGGTTCACATTAGTGGCCAAGTGTCGAAAAACAATATTGATGCCATGGAGGAACAATTTGGCATTGATGATGAGGGAGATTTGTTAATTTCCTTTGTTAAGGGTGGGTTCAGCGTGATAGTCATGGGGGAGAAACCAACCGTGACTATTGAGATTAATCTGGCTAAGGGCGTCAGCTTTGAAGATTTTTCTTACTTTAGTAGCAATGGCGGAGCGGACATCAGCTTACCAGCTAGTTTTGACGGCATTTTCCAAGTAAAAGGAGGGAAGATATCCAAACCCGAGGACGGAATCAACCAGAATCGTCAGGCAAAAATTGAAACGCAAAAAGGGGATATTTCCATCACTTTGAATTAGAAAAGAAGAGATAAAAAGCGGGCTATTCAGGATTTTTAGTAGGGATCTTTGTTGAGATGGGATTTGCCTTTGAAAATAGCTTTGACACAGATAAAACCAAGATAGTCGTTAATAATTATGGTGGTGATATTATCGTCGAAAAATAAAAAGTTGCCCTCAGTCAATAAAGTGCGTATAATAAGAGTATCACAGACAAAAACTGACGAAAGCAAAGGAGTAAATCATGCAAGTGAATTTTTATCTTTCATTATTGCTAATCTTGATCATTTTCCTCTTTTTAGCATGGTGTTTTCTGAAAGCTAGGAAAAAGCCATTGACAAAACGTGAATTTGGCTATCTGCGCTGGGTCATTTATCTGGTTAATCTTTTGATTTTCAGTTTAGCACTGGGTGTGATAGGGGGTATCTTTCATCTTATCATCTCCTATTTTGGCGGTGCTGAATGGCTGACACAGCTGATGACAGAGAGCGAAACTGGCTTTAGTCTGACCTTTACTTTGGATAAAACAGCCTACATCAGCTCCGGTATTCGGCTAATCAATGCAGTGGCTGCTCTGGGGCTCTTGATTTGCATGCGAGCCTTTATGAAAAATATTCTAAACGAAGAAATTTTTATCTTTAAAAATGTGCGCTTAGCTCGTCTGTCAACTCTTTTCCTGCTTCTGGGGTCCTTGATTCGTGAGGGATCAGACACTTCTGGTTTGGTGCTAAGCAACAAGTTTGCAGATGGGGAAGCAGTGCGCTCTTTTACCTACAGTTTCTTCAGTCTTAACTACTTGCTAGCGGCCGTCCTTGTTTGGACCCTTTCCATTATTTTGGAAAAAGCTGTCGCTATTGCCGATGAAAATGAATTTACCATTTAGGGAGGGCAGATTATGATTATTGTCAACCTAGATGTGGAATTAGCCAAAAAAAAGATGCGCTCGGGTGAATTGGCTGAAAAAATCGGAATTACCAATGCCAATCTTTCCATCCTAAAAACAGGTAAGGCAAAAGCCATCCGTTTTTCAACCCTAGACGCCATCTGTCGTGAACTGGGCTGCCAACCAGGCGATATACTGGAATTCAGACCCGACCAAGATTAAAACAAAACAAAAGAAAAGAGCGGAAAATCCTTCCAGAGCGAAGCGAGCTTTGTCACCACTCTACGGTGTTGACAACTGCATAAAGCAGCCTATGCAGTTTGGAAGTTGTGAGACTTAGGGGCAGAACTTAGCCATGACATGCGATCAAAACACCGATGGTATCCGCCACCACCTCACCTAAGGAAGCGGTAAATGTAGATGGCCTTAGAGCGAGAAATCGCTCTTTTTGTTGTTAAAGCAAGAAAACGTTTTCTAGAAATGGTATAATGGGTTTCATGACATTATGAACGGAGAACTAGTTGCTTCTCCAAGGAAAAGGAGATATCACATGTTACAAACAATCGGTCAAACAGATATTGAGGGGTCACGCATAGCCCTTGGTTGCATGCGAATGGCTGGTCTGGACATCAAAGAGGCTGAAAAAGTTATCGCGACCAGTTTGGAGGAAGGGATAAACTTTATCGACCACGCTGATATTTATGGGGGAGGGCAGTCTGAGGAGCGTTTTCGTGATGCAGTGAAAAATCTTGGTCTGGCGCGTGAAAAGCTGATTTTACAGTCCAAGTGTGGAATTCAGCGAGGCTACTTTGATTTTTCAAAAGAGCACATTTTGACTTCTGTGGACGGTATTTTATCTCGTCTGGGGACCGATTATCTAGATTTTCTGGTCTTGCATCGTCCTGATATTCTGATTGAACCTGAAGAAGTTGCGGAAGCTTTTACCCAACTCAAAAAGGCAGGAAAGGTCAAACATTTTGGTGTTAGCAATCAAAACCGTTACCAAATGGAGCTTTTGCAGAGTTATCTGGCGGAGCCCTTGGCGGTTAATCAGCTTCAACTGTCGCCTGCCCACACGCCAATGTTTGATTTTGGGGTCAATGTCAATATGAAAAATGAGGCCGCCACCAATCGTGACTCTGGTATTGTTGATTATTGTCGCCTAAATAAGGTAACCATCCAAGCCTGGTCGCCTTTCCAAATAGACCTCGGGAAGGGACTTTTTTCTGGCAATCCCGGCTATGCCACCCTCAATGCCACCATCAGTAAATACGCCCTGCAATACGGCGTGTCCGATGAGGCTATTGTCATCGCTTGGATTCTTCGTCACCCAGCAAAAATGCAGGCCATTATCGGTTCCATGAACCCTGATCGTATCCGTAAGATTGCTCAGGCTGAGAAAGTGACTCTGACTCGCCCAGAGTGGTATGATATTTATATCAGTGCAGGGAATGTTTTACCATAGAAACAAAAAGCGCCTCAATCTGAGACGCTTTTCATCTTATCCCTCAATATAATCGACCAAATCTTGGCCAACAAGTCCTGCATTCAAAGCGATGAGGAGTTTGAGTCTGGCTTTGGGAGCATTGAGTTCTTTGATGAACATGACTCCCATTTCATGCAAGGTAATGCCACCTCCCTCGTAGGCGTAGACGGGCTCAGCAATACCGTTGAAGCAACGAGATACCAAAACGACAGGGACACCTTTTTCAATAAGCCTTTTGAGTTCCAAAGCAGCGCTAGGTGGAACATTTCCAGCTCCTAACGCTTCGATGACAACCCCATCGACATTGTCAGGGCTAAGCAGGCTAATAATTGACCCGTCTCCCATGCCAGCGTAGGCCTTAATAATAGGAATCGTGCCAGAAATCTCTTCCAGGTCAAAACGTACCCGAGGGTCGGCCGTCTTAAAAAAGAGAATATCTTGCTTCATGATGACACCTAGAGGTCCATGAATGGGCGTCTGAAAGGTGGAAACGTTGGTAGTGTGGGTCTTTGTCACATATTTGGCAGCGTGAATTTCATCATTCATGACAACCAAAACGCCTTTGTCAGCTGCTTTGTTGTGACTGGCAACACGAAGGGCGGAAAGATAGTTGTAGATGCCGTCACTCCCTAATTCATTTGATGACCTCATGGCGCCGGTCAATACGATTGGGATTTGAGGCACAGCCATTGTATCCAAAAAATAAGCGGTCTCTTCAAGTGTGTCTGTCCCGTGCGTGATGACAATGCCGTCGTAAAGCCCAGCAGTATCACGGATTTTGTGATAAAGAGCCAGCATGTGGCCGGGCTTGATATGTGGACTTGGAAGATTAAAAAAATCAAGACTGTCAATTTTAATGTCAGGAAAATCAAGACCAACCGTAGTCATTGGATTGACCTCATTTGGAGAGACACTCCCTGATTCGTCTGCAGTCATGGAAATAGTGCCCCCTGTATGGAGAACTAGGATTTTTTTAGACATGAATGAAAATGCCTTTCTGAAAATATGATATAATTATTGTAACATATTTTGGCGCAATTCTTTTTGGGACTTTTAATGGTCAGGAAAGCCTCGCTCAGATAAGCGCTATAACTTAGAAAGGAGCTTCTATGGCAATCAAAGCTGTATTTTTCGATATTGATGGCACGCTGGTGAATGATATGAAAAAGGTTCAGCGGTCTACACAAAAGGCTATTACTGAGATGAAAAAGCAGGGGATTTTAGTCGGACTTGCTACTGGTCGTGGGCCAGGTTTTGTCGCTCCTTTCATGGAGAATTTAGGATTGGATTTTGCGGTGACCTATAATGGTCAGTACATCATCACCCGTGATAAGATTCTCTATCAAAACCAACTGCCTAAGTCGCTTATTTATAAGGCTATTAAGTTTGCTTCAGCCAAGCGAATGGAAATTTCTCTGGGTTCAGCGGATGGGCTTTTGGGTTCAAATATTATCAATATGGGGACAAGTCCAGTCGGTCAGCTTATTAGTGCTTTGGTTCCCAAAAAATGGACTAAATCCGTTGAGCGGAGTTTTAAACATTTGGTGCGTCGCTTTAAACCGCAGAACAGTCAGTATTTGATGACGATGATGCGCCAACCGGTTTATCAAATTGTACTGATTACGACCAAAACTCAAGTTTTAAAAGATGAATTTCCGACCGCAACGGTTACGCGGAGTAGCCCTTACTCAGCAGATATGATTTCAAAAGATCAGTCTAAACTTAAAGGAATTGCCCGAGTTGGTGAAGTCTTTGGCTTTGAACTGTCTGAAGTCATGGCCTTTGGCGATTCGGATAATGACATGGAGATGCTATCAGGCGTCGGTGTAGCGGTAGCTATGGGTAATGCCAAAGAAGAACTCAAAAAGATTGCCCATTACATCACAGAGACCAACAATAAGGATGGTATCGCGCAGGCTCTGGCCCACTTTGGACTGATTCATGTCGAACAAGAAAAGATTTTTGGCAGTCGGGACGACAATTTCAACCGCGTCAAGGATTTCCACCAATGTATGGATGGTCAAACTTGTGAGATGCCTCGAATCTATGATTTGGAGGAAGCGGGGCACCGCGCAGATTTCAAGGTAGAAGAAATTGTAGAATTTCTTTACGCAGCGAGTGCTGGCAATCCCAAAACCTTTAAAAAAGCTGTGGAAAATCTTCACCAAGCATTGGATAAAGCAGTTTTCAAAATTGAGAACAAAAATGAAGCTGTGGAAAACCTCTTGGTCGCTCAAGTTGACGCTTTAACGGATATGCTTTACTTAACCTATGGCTCATTTGTGCTTATGGGGGTTGACCCCAAACCCATCTTTGACACCGTGCATGAATCTAATATGGGGAAAATTTTTCCTGATGGAAAGGCGCATTTTGACCCTATTACTCATAAAATCCTAAAGCCAGATGACTGGGAAAAACACTTTGCTCCTGAGCCTGCCATCAAGCGAGAATTAGACAGACAAATTCAAAAAGCAAAAATGAAACAAAGCCAGAAAGAGAAGTAACCGTCTCTTTCTTTTCTTTTAAAACCATTTGCGCTATAATAGTGGACGTGACAGAAAGGGGAGCAAAAAGCTCTGGTATCTGAAAATGAAACAATTCAACAAATCATCAAAACTTGAACATGTTGCCTATGATATACGTGGTCCTATTTTGGACGAAGCGGAGCGTATGATTGCTAATGGCGAAAAAATTCTTCGCCTCAACACGGGAAACCCAGCAGAATTTGGCTTCACAGCGCCAGATGAAGTTATCCGTGACCTGATTATCAATGCCAGAAACAGCGAAGGCTATTCTAACAGTAAAGGCATTTTCTCTGCCCGTAAGGCTATCATGCAGTATTGCCAAACCAAGGGCATCCAAGGTGTTGACATTGACGATATTTACATTGGGAATGGCGTTTCTGAGATGATTTCCATCTCCCTGCAGGCGCTTTTGGATAACGGGGACGAGGTTCTGGTGCCAATGCCCGACTACCCACTTTGGACGGCCTGTGTCAGCCTTGCTGGGGGAAATGCGGTGCATTACCTGTGCGACGAATCAGCAAACTGGTATCCAGATATTGACGACATCAAGTCTAAAATCACCTCAAACACCAAAGCGATTGTCATTATCAACCCTAACAACCCAACTGGAGCCCTCTATCCACGTGAAATCTTGGAAGAAATCGTTGAGGTTGCCCGCCAAAATGACTTGATTATTTTTGCCGACGAAATTTACGATCGTATGGTCATGGATGAGAAAAAACACACTGCCATAGCAAGCTTAGCTCCAGACGTCTTCTGTGTATCTATGAATGGCTTGTCAAAATCTCACCGCATCTGTGGCTTCCGTGTAGGCTGGATGGTCTTGTCAGGACCAAAACAACATGTTAAAGGCTACATCGAGGGTCTCAACATGTTGTCAAACATGCGCCTTTGTTCAAATGTATTGGCCCAGCATGTGGTACAAACCTCTCTTGGTGGCTATCAATCAGTTGATGAACTCTTAATCCCTGGTGGACGCCTTTATGAGCAACGCGATTTTATCACCAAGGCGGTTAATGATATTCCGGGACTGTCAGCTGTTAAGCCAGAGGCGGGGCTTTACATTTTCCCTAAAATTGACCGTAATATGTACCGTATCGATGATGACGAAGAATTCTGCTTGCAGCTCTTGAAGCAGGAAAAAGTCATGTTGGTGCCAGGTAAAGGATTTAACTGGAAAGAGCCAGATCATTTTCGCATCGTTTACCTGCCACGTATAGAAGAGTTAGCAACCTTACAAACCAAGCTGACTCGAGTCCTCAATCAGTATAAACGTTAAATGACTAGTAGTTAAAGGCTGGGATAGAAATCCTAGCCTTTTGACGTTATTTCAGGTAGGTGCTTTGGGGCAGTGATTTTTGCCTCTCTCCCTTTTTATTTGCTTTTATGTTTACAATTTCTAATAAAAGTTTATAATGTTAATATAAAGACGGAGGACTTGTTATGACATGTAAATATATTACAGCAGATACCTTTTATTTTCTTGATGAAACAAAATCAGGCGGTTATTTAGAGATTCGTGACGGGCATTTTGGAGAATGGCGGAGCGAGCTTCCAGATGGAGTTGAACTTCTAGACTATAGGGGTTACCAAATTGCGCCTGGATTGGTGGACACCCATATTCATGGCTACGGTGGCGCCGACATCATGGATGCAGATCCTCAGGGTGTTTTACAGATGAGTCAAGCCCTGCTTTCGACTGGAGTGACCTCATTCTTGCCTACGACACTAACCTCATCTTTTGAGCAGTTGGAAAAAGCGGCTGCTTCTGTTGCGAGCGTGGCAGGTACCGAAAAAGGGGCTAAAATTCAAGGAATCTATTTTGAAGGGCCATATTTTACTGAAGAATATAAGGGCGCACAAAATCCAGCTTACATGGGAGACCCAAGTTTAGAAGAATTTGATGCCTGGCAAAAGGCCGCCAACGGATTGATTAAAAAGATTGCCTTAGCCCCAGAACGTGATGGCGTTGCTACCTTTGTCTCAGCCATGAAGGAACGAGGTGTGACCGTGGCACTGGGACACTCAAATGCTACTTACGCCCAAGCTAAGGCAGCAGTTGATGCCGGGGCTTCCGTCTGGGTTCATGTTTATAATGGCATGCGAGGTTTAACCCATCGTGAATTGGGTATGGTGGGCTCTGCTTATCACATTCCTGACACCTATGCCGAGTGGATTTGTGACGGTCACCATTCTGTACCTGAGGCAGGAGATATTCTCATAAAGCAAAAAGGCTACGACCATGTTGCTCTAATTACAGACTGCATGCGGGCCGGAGGCTGTCCTGATGGTGATTACATGTTGGGTGAGTTTCCAGTTGTTGTGGAAAATGGCACAGCTAGGCTCAAGTCAAGTGGCAGCCTAGCAGGCTCTATCCTGAAACTCAAAGACGGTCTTAAAAATGTGGTCAAATGGGGACTTGCAAGCCCAGCAGAAGCTATTAGAATGGCTAGCTATGTTCCAGCAAAATCGGTCAATATTGACGACGTATGTGGTCAATTAACAGCAGGCTACCCAGCGGACTTTATTGTTCTTGACAAAGACTTAAATCTCCTTGCCACCTATATTAATGGTGAAAAAGGCTTTGAAGCTTAAGCAACCTAAACGAAATTGGAAAAACTGTCCGATGGGCAGTTTTTTTGCTTGATTTAGACCTAGTCTAAGGTGTTAGCATAGTAATATATAAAATGAGAAGGAGTTTATGGAGCACCGACAATGCGAGTCAACAGCCTGTCTATCAGCCCTGTCAGTTCCTTTGGCAAGGCGGACATGAAGACCTTGGCTGAAAAATATGGCAAGAGCATTGCGCAAGTAGCCCTTGCCTGGTCATGGTATGAAGGCTTCTTACCCCTTCCAAAATCGGTTCACCACGCCCGCATTCTAGAAAATATGGATTTTGCAGATATTGAGCTCAGTCTAGAAGATGCAGGGTTTATCAAAGGCTTGCCAGGGTTGCCCACGGCACCAGACCCAGATGCTGTAAATTTCTAAGAGATAAAAAATCAGATGACAAAAACTAAGGCAGTGATGAAAGAAGCTCTGTCTTTTCTCAAATCAAGAAAAATCAGATTATTTTGAACAAGATTTATCTGATACTAGCATTATTGAATCATTTGTGATAAAATAAACGAGTAATGGGTTTGACCCAAAATATAAGAGGAGGCTCCTAAAATGCCATTAGTTTCAGCAGAAAAATTTGTCCAAGCAGCTCGTGAAAACGGCTATGCTGTCGGCGGATTTAACACTAACAACCTTGAGTGGACTCAAGCTATCTTGCGTGCAGCAGAAGCAAAACAAGCTCCAGTTCTTATCCAAACTTCTATGGGTGCGGCTAAGTACATGGGTGGTTACAAAGTGTGTCAATCACTTATCGCTAACCTTGTTGAGTCAATGAACATCACAGTTCCAGTTGCTATCCACCTTGACCACGGTCACTACGAAGACGTTCTTGAATGTATCGAAGTTGGTTACACTTCAGTAATGTTTGACGGTTCTCACCTCCCAGTTGAAGAAAACCTTCGTTTGGCTAAAGATGTTGTTGAAAAAGCTCACGCTAAAGGCATCTCAGTTGAGGCTGAAGTTGGTACAATCGGTGGTGAAGAAGACGGAATCATCGGTAAAGGTGAACTTGCTCCAATCGAAGATGCAGTAGCAATGGTTGAAACTGGAATTGACTTCCTTGCGGCTGGTATCGGTAACATCCACGGCCCATACCCAGAAAATTGGGAAGGTCTTGCACTTGATCACCTTGAAAAATTGGCTGCCGCTATCCCAGGTTTCCCAATCGTCCTTCACGGTGGTTCAGGTATTCCTGATGAGCAAATCGTTGCTGCAATCAAACTTGGTGTTGCTAAAATCAATGTAAACACTGAAAGCCAAATCGCATTCTCAAACGCAACTCGTGAATTTGCACGTGCTTACGATGCAAACGAAGCAGAATACGACAAGAAAAAACTCTTCGACCCACGTAAATTCTTGGCTCCAGGTATCAAAGCAGTCCAAGGCGCTGTTGAAGAACGTATCGATGTGTTCGGTAGCGCAAACAAAGCATAATAACATAACTTGTATGTTAAACCAGTCTACGGACTGGTTTTTTTGTCTACCTTATCATAAAAGTGAGAGACATTACTACACTTTATCAACTGTTAACATATCAAAAAACATTGACAAAACCAATCTAAAGAGTAAAATAATGGTGTAAATAAATTAGCCGATTTAGCTCAGTTGGTAGAGCAACGCACTCGTAACGCGTAGGTCACAGGTTCGATCCCTGCAATCGGCATTGAAATACAAGATAAAAAGCCCTTGATATAGGGCTTTTTTTGCTACTTTTTTGACTTTGTATCCCAAAAATGATTCGAGAACAAAAGTTCTATTTAGCTTAATTCATAGATAGCAACATAACAATTTGTAAATTAAGCTAGATAGAAAAAATCACTTTGTTAGGCTAGCTAAACTCCTAATTCGTCTGAACTAAACATGACCTATGCTTATGAGCCGCGAATGATCTCGTCATGATAGAAGCATATTACCAGGAAAGTGTATAAGTAATAGGTTATTTTGTAATCACTGGGAAGGTCAAAACAGGCCGTCAACAATGTCGTCGACTTTTCCAAAAAGGGACACTCTGACATGGCTACTATAAACGCTATAAAGCCATTCCCACGCTGAAAACCAATGGACGTAGAACAAGTGATATCAAAGATTCTATTTGACCTTGTCAGTCCTGCTTCTTTAGGCTATAATGAGTAAGGTTAACAGAAAAAATCACAGTAACATGAGGAATTTAGCTTGATAAGAGTTGAACCTCACAGAATCGGAGAGTAAAATGAGTTTGCCATCAAAGGCAAGCTCCTATTCATTTTAAAGCCCAGAATTGAGGAGAACGGTTATCGGATGAAAAATCAAGAGAGAAAAGCTTACGGGCTATCAACAGCAATAGCCTTAATTGTTGGTGTTGTTATTGGTTCAGGGATTTATTTTAAGGTAGATGATATTTTGACCTACGCAGGGGGAAATGTTGGTCTTGGAATGGTAATAATCATCTTGGGTTCTTTCTCCATCGTTTTTGGAGCCTTGAGTTTATCAGAGTTAGCTATGAGAAATGATGGCGATGGCGGGATATTTTCATACTACGCCACTTATTTGCATCCTGGTCTAGCGACTTCCTTGGGATTATTCACAGCTTATGTTTACCTGCCAGCCCTGAATGCCGTTGTCGCCTGGGTGGCGGCTAGCTTCACTCTAGGTAGTGATTCCAGTCTAGAGAGTCAGATTTTACTAGCAGGCCTCTATATAAGTCTCCTAGCTCTTATGAATATTTACTCCCGCATTCTAGCTGGGTATTTCCAGTCCCTATCTACCCTTTTGAAGATTATTCCCCTTCTTGCCATCGCTCTTGTTGGACTTTATTGGGGAAAAGCGGTGCCCGATATTCCACAAGGATTGACAGCTATTGAACCTCGGCCAGTTGGTTTGGGTTGGTTATCAGGTTTGATGCCACTTTACTTTGCTTACGATGGTTGGACAGTCGTAGCTAGCATCGCTCCAGAATTGAAAAATCCTAAGAAAAATCTGGCTAAAGCCTTTATCGTTGGTCCGCTTGTTATTCTCAGCCTCTACTTGCTATTCTTTTATGGTCTGAGTCGTATTCTAGGACCCTCCTTTATCATGACTACGGGTAATGATGCGGTGCTTCATGCCACAGAAATGATTTATGGTCAAACTATTAGTAAGCTACTTCTAGTTATTATCATTATCGCTGTTTTGGGTGTTTCAAATGGATTAACCTTATCAAACATGCGCCTTCCTCAAGCTTTTGCGGCGCGTGGCTGGATAAGAAGTTCAGAATTTGCTAAGGTTCATCCCCGATACCAGTTGTCTATGGCTGCTAGTTATTCAATAGCAGGTATCACGATTTTTTGGCTTCTTATTCATTACTTTGTTACTAAATACCATCTGCTTCCAGGAAGTGATATTAGTGAGGTAGCTATTGTCTTTAACAATGTGTCCTTCATCCTTCTATATCTGACGGTACTTGGCCTTTACCGTAAGGGGGAAATCACCAATAGACTGACAGGATTCTTATCGCCACTCTGCGCTATCGTGTCAATAGGTGTTCTTTTTGTGGGTAGTCTTTTGACGAATTTCGTGATGGCAACAGCCTTCATGCTATTCTGTCTCATTTTCTGCCTGTGCAGCTTTGCCCTTTACCAAAAGCATCAAAGTTTGGAGAAACCTTGATAGCAGCAAGATTTCTTTTGTCTTGAGCAAAGCTAAACTTAACAATACAATATCTTGAGATGTGATTTCATACTAACTGCTTGTTATTTTTTCAAAAAAGTAGGACAAGTCTACGGCTAAAATTACGATTTTGGAAAAGAAAATGTGCCAGAGAGTTAGAGCTACTAGTCTTCCTGCAAACAAATCTGGTGAAAATCAAGCCAGAGAGCGGCAAGTTCCCAGTGGATTACGAACCGCCTGACTGCTAGCAGTCAGGAATTGTGGAAACTTTCAAAGAAATAGCTTGCTTTTCTTTGAAAGTGATGGTAGAATAGTTGGGTATGTGGTGCTAGCACATCCGAACATATTCTACCTAGGAGGAAAAACGAAATGGCTAAAGTATGTTACTTCACAGGACGTAAAACTGTTTCTGGTAACAACCGTTCACACGCAATGAACCAAACAAAACGTACAGTTAAACCAAACCTTCAAAAAGTTACAGTTCTTATTGACGGTAAACCTAAAAAAGTTTGGGCTTCAGCTCGTGCTCTTAAATCTGGTAAAGTTGAACGCGTTTAATCAAAAATCGGCCTGATGAAGGTCGTTTTTTTATGCTGTTTAGGCCTAGACTTTATATTTTTTTACATTCTTTATCAAATGTGCTAAAATAGAGTGATTAAAAGATCGAGGTAGTAAAAATGACTGTAAAAATTAACACAAAAGATGGTCAAATTGAGCTTGCTGACGATGTCATTGCCACAGTAGTTGGTGGGGCAACAACGGAGATTTTTGGTGTTGTTGGGATGGCCAGCAAGAGTGCACTCAAGGATAATTTTCAAGCTCTTCTTCGCAAGGAAAATTATGCCAAGGGAGTTGTGGTTAAATCGACCGAAGAAGGTATTGCTGTCGATGTGTACACTGTCATGAGCTATGGCGTTAAGATTAGCGAAGTATCAAAGAATATTCAAGAACGCGTGAAATTCAACTTGGAGAGTCAATTAGGCATCACAGCCAGTGCGGTCAATGTCTATATCCAAAGTGTGAAGGTAGAGGGAGAATAATCGTGTCTACAATTACAACAAGTTTATTGCAAGAAATGGTTCAAGCGGCGGCCAGTCGCCTTGGAAGACAAGCTGAGTATGTTAACTCGCTCAACGTTTTCCCTGTGCCAGATGGCGATACAGGGACCAATATGAGTATGACCATGGACAATGGTGCCAAAGAAGTAGCTGACCAACCAGCCAATACCGTTGGTGAAGTTGGACAAATCCTTTCAAAAGGTCTTCTTATGGGGGCTCGCGGGAACTCTGGTGTTATCACTTCGCAGCTTTTCCGTGGTTTTGGCAATTCCATCAAAGGGAAAACAGAACTTGATGGTAAAGACCTAGCAGCAGCCTTCCAATCAGGCGTTGAAGTGGCTTACAAAGCTGTCATGAAGCCGGTCGAAGGAACAATCCTTACCGTTTCGCGTGGTGGTGCAACCGGTGCCCTTAAGAAAGCTGAGGAAACTGACGATGCTATCGAAGTTATGAGGGCTGCTCTAGAGGGAGCAAAGCGTGCTTTGGCAAAAACACCAGACATGCTACCAGTTCTTAAAGAAGTTGGCGTGGTTGACTCAGGTGGCCAAGGTTTGGTTTACATCTATGAAGGTTTCTTGTCAGCTTTGACAGGCGAGTACATCGCATCAGAAGATTTTAAGGCAACACCAGCTGTGATGTCTGAGATGATTAACGCAGAACATCATAAATCAGTAGCAGGACACGTAGCGACAGAAGACATCACGTTTGGTTACTGTACCGAAATCATGGTTGCTCTCGGGCAGGGCCCAACTTATGTCAAAGAATTCAACTATGAAGAGTTCCAAGGTTACTTATCAGGGCTTGGAGATTCGCTCTTAGTTGTCAATGATGATGAAATTGTCAAAGTTCACGTTCATACCGAAGACCCAGGTCTTGTCATGCAAGAAGGTCTCAAGTATGGGGCGCTTGTTAAGGTTAAGGTTGACAATATGCGTGGTCAGCACGAAGCTCAGCTTGAAAAAGAAGCTAAGCCAGCAAAACAAGAAGCTAAAGAATATGGACTTATCGCTGTTGTAGCAGGCGATGGTTTGGCTGACATCTTCAAATCACAAGGTGTTGACTACATTATTTCTGGCGGGCAAACCATGAATCCTTCAACTGAGGACATCGTTAAAGCTATAGAAGCTGTAAATGCCAAAAATGTTATTATCTTGCCAAATAACAAGAACATCTTCATGGCGGCACAATCAGCAGCGGAAGTCGCTGAGGTAAAGGCAGCAGTTGTCGAAACACGTACCGTCTCACAAGGTTTTACAAGTCTTTTAGCTTTTGATGAAAGCAGAGCTTTGGATGAAAATGTAGCGGCTATGACAGCAAGCCTTGCGGATGTCGTGTCAGGTTCTGTGACCCTTGCGGTGCGCGATACCACTATTGACGGTCTTGAAATTCATGAAAACGACATTCTGGGAATGGTTGACGGAAAAATTCTAGTTTCTACACCCGATATGGTTGTTGCCTTGAAAGATACTTTTGCTAAAATGATTGACGAAGACAGTGAAATTATTACCATCTACGTCGGCGAAGAAGGTTCTCAAGAAGTAGCAACAGAAATTGCAGAATACCTTGAAGAAACTTATGAAGATGTGGAAGTGGAAATCCACCAAGGTGACCAGCCGGTTTACCCATATCTGATGAGTGTTGAATAAAATGACCAAACTCGCTACCTCAGTGGCGAGTTTTTTGAAAAGGGGGAAGAAAGTGTCGGAGTGTCTTTTTTGTCAGCTGACAAGAGCGTCTTGGATTACTGAGAGTGAGCATTTTTATGTGGTCTGGGATATTGATCCCATTCAAGATGGGCACATGCTCTTGATTAGTAAGCAACACCGCCAGTCTTTGCAGGCACTAAGCGCAGAAGAGGCAGCTGATTTACTGGTTTTGCAGCAGCAACTTTTGGAAAAAGTAGAACAGATAGATGATTGGGGTGGGACGCTTGCTATCAATAACGGGAAGTTGATGGATGAGGGGACGCATTTTCACTGTCATTTGATTCCGCGTTTTAAAGACGATGGTTTTTGGGATAAGGTGGCTCCGCAAGGTCGTAACTTTGATAAGGAGAGTTTTTTGAGGGACTTATGCGACTGAGAAAATTTTGAATTGGGTTAATATTTGTGTTAAAGATGGTAACAAGATTTTATGATTAGATAGGAAGCACGACAGTTTTCCAGGCTGGATTTTTTCAGGTGGGAAGGTAGAATTTCCAGAGTCCTTTTTTGAAGCTGCCGTGAGAGAATTACAGGAAAAAACAGTCCTGACTGCCTTAAATTTAGAATTCAAAGGCATTTCTGGCCTTACCAATCCAGACAAGTTTGAACGTTATGTTTATTATGATTTTCTCTGTACGAATTTTGAAGGACATTTGTTAGAAGATTCCCGAAAGGGCAAGCCAAAATGCTGGCAGATTACTAATCTAGATAATATTTCCATACAAAAGGATATCAGGGGACGCTTGTCTCTCTATTGTTGCAAGGGTTCTTTCGAACGCATTCACTACTAGGACGAGCTTAATCAATGTATCACAGAAACCAAAACCTTTTTATATGATTAATGGAAATATTTTCCAGTTTTGTCTTGCAATCTTGTTTAAAAATGGTATCATAGAAGAAAGTTTTGAATTTTTCGACAATTTCCGAAAATGAATGCAGGCTAGAAACTAAGTGAAAAAGATGATTGTTAGAGGCGGAACGTATTCATCGGCCAGTTTTCATTTTGACTTTGTACGTATCAGGCTTTTAGTATCTTTATGAAGGGAGAATTTGTGGAAAAAATGATTTTAAACGAACCTAAGACAGGTTCGGAATTGGTTTTGGACACCCTTTTAAATCTAGGGATTGATCGAATATTTGGTTATCCTGGCGGAGCTGTTTTGCCTCTCTATGACACTTTGTATCAGTACCAGGATAAGATTTCCCATGTCCTAGCCCGCCATGAGCAAGGGGCGGTTCACGAAGCGGAAGGGTTTGCCAAATCAACTGGAAAGATTGGTGTGGCGCTCGTGACTTCAGGACCAGGAGCAACCAATGCCATTACAGGAATTGCTGATGCCATGGGCGATAGTGTTCCACTTCTCGTCTTCACGGGACAGGTGGCAACGCCTGGTATCGGTAAAGATGCCTTTCAGGAGGCCGATGTCATCGGCATGACTATGCCTATTACCAAATACAATTATCAAATTCGTCACACAGAGGATATTCCTCGTATCATCACGGAGGCTGTTCACATCGCAACGACAGGTCGTCCGGGTCCGGTTGTTATTGATTTGCCTAAGGATGTTTCAGCTACAGTTGTGGAGCATTATCATGAGCCAACGGTTGATCTTCCGTCCTATCAGCCAACAATTTCGCCTAATGGTCTTCAGGTGAAGAAAATGTTGGTGCAGTTAAGCAAGTCTAAACGTCCAGTTATCTTGGCTGGAGGTGGCGTGGCTTATGCGGAAGCTAGTGCTGAACTCATTGCCTTTGCGGAGCGCTATCAAATTCCTGTTGTGTCAACACTTTTAGGACTTGGAACTATGCCCATTCCGCATGAGCTTTCTCTTGGTATGGGAGGCATGCATGGCTCCTATGCATCCAATATGGCCTTGACCGACGCTGATTTTATCATCAATATCGGTGCTCGCTTTGATGACCGCCTGACTGGTAATGTCGCAGAATTTGCCAAGAATGCAGTGGTCGCTCACGTTGATGTTGACCCTGCTGAAATCGGTAAGGTGGTTAAAACTGATATTCCCGTTGTCGGCGATGCAAAGAAGACTCTTGAAATGCTTTTGGCCTTTGATCAGGTGGAAACTGATTATGCTGACTGGTTAGCGCAAGTTTTGTCCAATAAAGCAAGGGCACCATTTAGTTATGATAAATCTGAGGATTTCATCAAACCACAGGAAGTGATTCAGTATATTGGCCAGTTGACTGATGGTGAAGCCATTATCGTCACCGATGTCGGACAACACCAGATGTGGGCGGCTCAGTTTTACCCTTACCGCTATGGGCGTCAGTTGATTACTTCAGGTGGTATGGGAACTATGGGATTCGGTATCCCAGCGGCGATTGGTGCTAAGTTGGCAAATCCTGATAAGGAAGTTATCCTTTTTGTGGGTGATGGTGGTTTCCAGATGACCAATCAAGAGTTGGCCATTCTCAATGGCTACGGTGTCCCAATTAAAGTTGTTTTGATTAACAATCATTCACTTGGGATGGTTCGCCAGTGGCAGGAGTCCTTCTATGAGGAGCGTCGCAGCCAGTCGACTTTTGACGACGAACCAAATTTCCAGCTTATGGCTCAAGCGTATGCTATTGCCTCCTATCGCTTGACAAATCCAGCTACTCTGAAAGAAGATTTGAAGGTTATTAAGGAAGACAAGCCAATGCTTATTGAAATTTGTATTTCCAACCGTGAGCATGTTCTTCCGATGGTTCCAGCTGGCAAGGCCAATCATGAAATGTTGGGGGTGACTTTTAATGCGTAGAATGTTAACCGCAAAATTACAAAATTCAACCGGCGTCCTCAACCGTTTCACAGGTGTTCTTTCTCGTCGTCAGGTCAATATAGAGTCCATCTCAGTTGGACCAACTGACATTCCAGCAATTTCACGTGTGACTATCATCATTGATGTGGAAACCTTGGATGAGGCAGAGCAAATCATCAAGCAACTCAATCGCCTCATCGATGTAGTGCGAGTGCGCGATATCACTGACATTCCACACCTTGAGCGTGAAGTTCTTCTGGTCAAGATAGCTGCGCCTGTTAGCAAACGAGCAGAAATCTTAGCCATGATTCAACCCTTCCGAGCAAGCGTTGTTGATGTGGCTCCAAAATCTATTACCATTCAAATGACTGGAGATGCCGATAAAATTGAAGCTCTCCTCCGCGTCATCAAACCTTACGGAATTCAAAATATCGCGAGAACAGGAGCAACTGGCTTCTCCCGTGATATGTCCTAAATGAAAATTAATTAAAGAAAAGAGAAAAACTATGGCAGTAACAATGGAATATGAAAATGATGTAAAAGTACCAGCACTTGACGGCAAAAAAATTGCAGTCATCGGATATGGTTCACAAGGTCATGCTCATGCACAAAACTTGCGTGACTCAGGACACGACGTTATCATCGGTGTGCGTGCGGGTAAATCATTCGACAAGGCTAAAGAAGACGGTTTTGACACCTATGAAGTAGCAGAAGCGACTAAATTGGCTGATGTGATTATGATTCTGGCTCCAGATGAAATCCAAGCAGATGTTTATGCAACAGAAATTGCACCAAATCTTGAAGCTGGAAATGCCCTTGGTTTTGCTCACGGTTTCAATATCCATTTTGGCTATATCAAAGCACCAGAGTCTGTTGATGTCTTCATGTGCGCGCCTAAAGGTCCAGGACACTTGGTACGTCGTACTTACACTGAAGGATTTGGTGTACCAGCGCTTTACGCTGTTTATCAAGATGCTACTGGAAATGCTAAAGACATTGCCATGTCATGGGCGAAAGGTGTAGGATCTGCTCGAGTAGGTCTTATGGAAACAACCTTTAAAGAAGAAACTGAAGAAGATCTTTTCGGTGAACAAGCGGTGCTTTGTGGCGGATTGACAGCTCTTATCCAAGCAGGATTTGAAGTCTTGACAGAAGCTGGCTACGCTCCAGAATTGGCATATTTCGAAGTGCTTCACGAAATGAAACTCATCGTTGACCTTTGCTACGAGGGTGGCTTCAAGAAAATGCGTCAATCAATCTCAAACACAGCCGAGTTTGGTGACTATGTAGCAGGACCACGTGTCATCACTGAACAAGTTAAGGAAAATATGAAAGGTGTTCTTGCAGACATCCAATCAGGTAAATTTGCCGATGACTTTGTGACAGATTACAAAAATGGCCGTCCTAAATTGACAGCTTACCGTGAGGCAGCTGCTAACCTTGAAATTGAAAAAGTAGGTGCAGAACTTCGTAAAGCAATGCCATTTGTTGGAAACAACGACGACGATGCTTTCAAGATTTATAACTAAGTAAAGAAGACGATAGCTTAAAATCAGGATGTTTAGAACCTCCTGATTTTATCGTCTTTTGTAATGGAACAAGAAGAACATGACAAAACACACATTTTCACTCAAGTGGTTGATGTTTTGCAAAATGATCCCTCAACAAAGAAAGATACTCTGGTAGCTAAGCTAGATCCGTTCCGCCAACAAGTCACAGAGGGCATGACTGATGAGGATTTTACTTTCCTCTTTCCGACCTCGCGGCTTTTAGCGATAGATGAAGGGGAAAGGCAAGCTGATAAGGGAATTGAGCCAGATGTTTTCATTACATGGACGCCAGAGCATTTTGAGAGGAATGTGGACTTGGAGACAGCGTTAGCTTTTCTCCGAGACAGCTAAAAGGGGTTTAAAATGAGCCTTTTTTCTGCTATAATAAATTTGCTGAAAATTTCGAAAACGAGGATATCAGATGATTACAGCTAAAGATGTGACGGCGGCTTATGCTGTCCTAAAAGATGTGGTGGAAAGAACACCACTTGATTTTGATCGCTACCTATCCGAAAAGTACGGGGCAACCATTTATTTAAAGCGTGAAAACATGCAAAAAGTGCGTTCTTTTAAGATTCGTGGTGCCTACTATGCTATTTCTCAGTTGACAGATGAGGAGAAGGCGCGTGGAGTGGTTTGTGCTTCGGCGGGTAACCATGCCCAAGGTGTGGCTTTCACCTGTAATGAAATGAAAATTCCAGCGACAATTTTTATGCCGGTGACAACGCCTCAGCAGAAGATCGGTCAGGTCAAGTTTTTTGGTGGTCCTTTTGTGACCATTAAACTGGTCGGTGATACCTTCGATGCTTCGGCAAAAGCAGCGCAGGAATTTACAAAGTCAGAAGGCATGACCTTTATAGACCCTTTTGATGATGACAATGTTCAAGCAGGGCAGGGAACGGTTGCCTATGAGATTTACGAACAGGCTAGGGAAGAGAATGTCAGCTTTGATAAAATTCTTGTACCAGTGGGTGGCGGTGGCTTGATTGCTGGTGTTGCTACTTACCTGAAGGACCTTGCACCAGAGTTAGAGATTGTGGGTGTTGAGGCGTCTGGTGCCCGTTCTATGCGCGCAGCTTTTGACAAAGGACATCCAATAGCTCTAACAGAAATCGATAAATTTGCGGATGGGATTGCCGTGCAAAAAGTCGGTCAAAAAACGTATGAGGTGGCTCGTAGATACGTGGATCAGCTAGTCGGTGTTGATGAGGGGCTGATTTCTGAAACTCTGATTGACATGTACTCTAAGCAGGGAATTATTGCCGAGCCTGCTGGTGCGGCGACAATCGCTGCGCTGGAGGTCATGAAGGATGAGATTGTCGGAAAGACCATCGTGTGTATCATTTCAGGTGGAAACAACGACATCAACCGTATGCAGGAAATGGAAGAACGGGCTCTTATTTATGCGGGCCTCAAGCACTATTTTGTGGTTAATTTTCCACAACGTCCGGGTGCTCTGCGCGAGTTTGTAAATGACATTTTGGGACCAAATGATGATATTACCCGCTTTGAATACATCAAACGTGCCAACAAGGGAACAGGCCCTGTACTCATTGGGATTACCCTTGCAGAAAAGGAAGATTACCCTGGTTTAATTGAGAGGCTAGCTGCTTTTGACCCAACCTATATCAATCTTCATGGAAACGAAAGTCTTTATAATTTGTTAGTTTAAGTTGGTCAATATTGGTCAAAGAATTGGTGAATTAGCTTAGGATTTTTCTTGACCAAAGCCCAAAATTGGGTATAATAAATTCATCAATCATATAGAGAACTAAGAGGAGTTTGTCGCTGTGGGGGCAGACTCTTTTTTAATATCGATTGATCATTTTTAAGCTTAAAATGTCCTGTAAATCGTTGACTTTTGTTTTATTTGATAATATAATTGTACTAAGGGAACAAAACAAAGGAGATCTTATGCCTTTTTACTTTTGGATTTTTGTTTTTATCGCTATTACAGCTGGTCTTTGGGGCAGCAAGAAAAAATAAGGAGGAAAGTTTTATGTTTTTCATCGTTTTTGTGATTTTTGTCTTAGTGATTATCCTTTCGGTAATTGCTAGTACTCTCTATGTAGTGCGCCAGCAATCAGTTGCTATTATCGAGCGTTTTGGTAAGTATCAAAAGACCGCTGGTTCAGGGATTCATGTTCGCATGCCTTTTGGTATTGATAAAATTGCTGCGCGAGTACAACTGCGTTTGCTCCAAAGCGAAATTGTTGTTGAAACTAAGACTAAGGACAACGTTTTCGTTACTCTGAATGTTGCCACTCAATACCGTGTTAATGAGCAAAACGTAACCGACGCTTACTACAAGCTTATGAAACCGGAAGCTCAGATTAAATCATACATTGAAGATGCCCTGCGGTCATCAGTTCCTAAACTGACATTGGATGAGTTATTTGAGAAAAAAGATGAGATTGCCCTTGAAGTGCAACACCAGGTAGCAGAAGAAATGTCAACCTACGGTTACATTATCGTGAAAACCCTCATCACCAAGGTTGAACCAGATGCTGAAGTTAAACAATCCATGAATGAAATCAATGCTGCGCAACGGAAACGTGTGGCAGCTCAAGAATTGGCTAATGCTGATAAGATTAAAATCGTAACAGCTGCTGAAGCTGAGGCTGAAAAAGATCGTCTCCACGGTGTCGGTATTGCCCAACAACGTAAAGCTATTGTTGACGGTCTTGCTGAATCTATTGCAGAACTTAAAGAAGCTAATGTTAGCATGACTGAAGAACAAATCATGTCCATTCTTCTGACTAACCAATACCTTGATACCCTAAACCAATTTGCGACAAAAGGCAATCAAACCATCTTCCTGCCAAGTAGTCCAAATGGTGTTGATGATATTCGCACCCAAGTCTTGTCTGCTTTGAAGGCTAAATAGAAAGTGTGTTCTTATGAAAGAACTGATTTGCCCTTATTGTGGTGGGAGTGAGATGGTGCGTGCTCAGCAAGATTCCTATGCCCGTCTCCATAAGAGTACATGGTCTATGGCATGGCAAAACCTTTATCATGATATTTGTGCTAACTGTGGCACAGTTGTCAGAAGTTTTGTGGAAAACCCTGATAAATTAAGATAACGACAAGAGGCTGAGACAAAAGTCCTAGCCTCTTATCGTGATGGCAGATAGTAGCTTTGGCGCAGTGGTTGATTGGAAGCTACACAATAGATAGCGACCTTATTAATCAACTATGCGGAAGTGAGGAGATGAAATCGTAATCGGTAAGACTGACGATTGACCGATTTTTGTCCCCCTATCTTTATCCTATAGTGATATCAAAAGTGGGACGGCGCCTATTGGGTCAAGCCACCAAAGAAAGACCGCAAAAAAAGAGCCAAGTAGCTCTTTTTGTTTATTTCAAAAAACGTTTCAAAAATTCTTTAGTGCGTTCTTCTTGGGGGTTCTCGAAGATTTGTTCAGGTGTGCCTTGTTCAGCGATAAGCCCCTTGTCCATGAAGATAACATGGTCTGAGACTTCTTTGGCGAACTCCATTTCGTGGGTCACAATCAGCATGGTCAAGCCAGATTTGGCAAGGTCTTGCATGGTTTTGAGCACTTCACCGACCATTTCTGGGTCAAGTGCTGAAGTTGGCTCGTCAAAGAGAATGGCTTCTGGGTCAACTGAGAGGGCGCGTGCGATAGCTACCCGTTGCTTTTGTCCGCCTGAGAGTTGCTTGGGTTTAGCTGTCCAGTACTGTTGACCAAGACCAACTTTTTCAAGGTTTTCCTTGGCGATTTTTTCCGCTTCAGAACGGTCACGTTTGAGGACTGTTGTCTGAGCAACAACGGCATTTTCTAAAACGTTGAGGTTTTCAAAGAGGTTGAAGGATTGGAAAACCATGCCTAGTTTTTCACGATAAGTAGTCAAATCATAGCCTTTTTCCAAGACATTTTGCCCGTGGTAGAGGATTTGTCCACCAGAAGGCTCCTCTAAGAGGTTGATAGAGCGCAAAAAAGTTGATTTTCCTGAACCAGATGAACCAATGATGGAGATAACTTGGCCTTTTTCGACGGTCAGTGAGATGTCCTTGAGAACTTCGTTTTGACCGTAGGATTTTTTAAGGTGCTTGATTTCTAAAATAGTATTAGACATGTGTAACCTCCTTGATTTGCATTTGGTTGGCACCGGTAGTGTAGTGGTCAGAATCCATCCGCTTTTCAAGATAACGTAGGATGCGAGTTACCGTAAAGGTCAGTACAAAGTAAATAGTTGCGATGATGGTAAAGGTCTGGAAGTACTGATAGTTTTGCGTTGCAACTGTTTTTCCTGAGAAGTAAAGTTCAACGACCGAGATAACATTCAATACAGAAGTATCTTTAATATTGATGACAAATTCATTACCAGTTGCTGGTAGGATGTTTCGGATAACTTGCGGAAGGACGATTTTTCTCATGGTTTGTCCGTGGGTAAAGCCAAGGGCTGTCGCAGCTTCGAATTGTCCTTTATCCACAGCGAAGATACCGCCACGGACGACCTCTGACATATAGGCTCCCGTATTGATGGATACGATAAAAATGGCTGCCCAGAGTCGCGGAATGTTGATGTTAAAGGCCTGAGCTGTTCCGTAGTAGATAACCATGGATTGTACAATCATCGGTGTTCCGCGGAAGACTTCAATATAGACGCTGAGGAACCAGCCGAAGACTTTTTGGGCAATAGCTGTGATTCGATTGGCTGCTTTTGGTGCTGTACGGAAAATACCAATCAAAAGGCCAATCAAAAGGCCACAGATGGTACCAGTGATTGAGATGAGGAGAGTTGTTCCCGTACCAACTAGGAATTCCCGCCAGTTGGTTTTGAGAATGGTCGCAACTTGTGAGAAGAAGGATGGTTTAGCACTGTCGTCACTCTCTTCTTCAACCGGCTGTTTTGAAATCATATCATCCATGAGGGCGATGCGATCATCTTCTGAAATGGTCGCAAGAACTTGATTGACTTCTGAAATGCGATTATCATCTTTTCGCATACCAACAGCGATGGCGGCGTCTGATTCAGAGACCTCAAAGCCTTCTGACAGCGTCAGCATTTTGAAAGAAGGATTAGCGTTTTCCGCGGTTGTTCCCTCAGGACGCTCTGAAATATAAGCATCGATGATGCCAGATTCTAGGGCTTGCCGCATTTGTGAGAAGTCCCCCATGGGAGTTTGAGGCTCAATGCCAGGCATTTGACTGAGAAGGTTGACGTGCCAAACGCCTTGCTGGGCAGTCACTTTAGCCCCTGAAAAGTCAGAAACTGATTTAGCTGATGCGAAATCACCATCTTTTCTGACCATGATAACAGGTTCGCTAGTGTAATAACTATCGGAAAAGGCAATCTCTTTTTTACGTTCCTCTGTCGGACTCATGCCAGCGATAATCATGTCAATCTTGTTAGATGTTAGGGCAGGTACCAGACCATCCCATTCCGTTTTGACGACCAAGAGTTCCTTACCCATGCTCTCGGCAATTTTTTTAGCGATTTGCACATCGTATCCGTTGGCATACTGGTTAGTCCCCTCAATGGGAGCTGCCCCATTAGCATCGTCGTTTTGTGTCCAGTTAAAGGGAGCGTAGGCTGCTTCCATACCGACACGGAGGTAGTTGTCTTCCTCAGCTGCAAAAACAGCCTGAGAACCCGTTAAAACCAATCCCAGACAGGCTAAAAGGGTGAGAAATGTTTTTTTCATTTTTATAATTCATTCCTTTCGTTTCATTTAAGGCACAAGACTGAATGACAAGAACTTGTGCTCTTTATTTTGTGCTATAAATAAGGCGAGAAATTTTACAAGACCTCTTTTTGATCTACTCAAAATTAGGGACAACAGCAAAAAGTAATTTTTATTTTTTTCAAACTTATTCTCCTATTATAGTTATACTTATTCATTTTACAGGAAAAAGCGGTGCTTTTCAATGGAAATGTCTAAAGTTCTCGAATCTGTGTTAAAATAGGAGTAAGAAAATCGGAGGTATTGCAATGAAAAGATTGCTGGTCTTGCTGATGACCTGTGCTGCTCTGCTATTTCCCCAAAGCATCAGGGCGGATGATGAGATTGATTATACGATTAACTCTTATGAGGGAGTTCTTCGCATTCATGAAGACAATAGCGCTACCTTTGAGCAGGTGGTGACTTATAGCTATGACTCGTCCTTTAACGGTCAGTATGTGACTCTAGGTGTGGCTGGAAATATGCCAGATGATTTTGGAATTACTGGCGAGCCTCTGGTTCAGGTTGAGAAAAATGGTGAAAGTGTGGCTGATGCGGAAACCCTTTTGGAGGATATGGGTGACGGCTACCGCCTGAAGATTTATAATGGTGGTTACAGCGGTGATTGGGTTGAAATTTCTGTCATCTGGCAACTGGAAAACATGACCTTTCCTTACCAGGATGTGGCGGAGTTAAACTGGAAACCAATTAGTGACTGGGATCAGAATATAGATAAGGTGACTTTTACAGTTGTTACGGATAAGGCAACTAAGAAGAGCCAGCTCTGGGGACATCGTGGCTATTTTAAGGCGACTCCTGAGGTCTACTATGATAATGCTGGTAGCTATACTCTGACTGCTCATGATGTGGATGGTGTTCTAGAGTTGCATGCTTATTGGGATAATAGCATTTTAAGCCCTTCGGTGACTCGTCTGTCTGGCAAAGCTCTGCCTCGTATTAAGAAGACTGAGGGAGCCATTGAAAAGAAATCGCAGTTGTTAATTCTATTTTTTGGCAGTGCGGTGCCAATAGGAGTCTTTGTACTTATGCTGTTTCAGGTTTGGCGCTTTATCTCAGTCAAAAAAGAGCTAGATTTATACGCTCCTAAATTGGGGGCTACCAGACTTTATGAGGTTCCAGAAGATTTGCCTCCTTTAGTCTTAGCAAGGGATGTTTATCACGTTAGATTTAAAGAGCTGACCGACGCTCCAAAAGCTGGTAACCTTCGTTTTGACAATACCGTTCAGGCCGTTCTTCTGGATTTGCTTGATAGGGGAGTGCTGACCTTAGCTAACAATCAGGCTGAACCAAGCTTGACTATTGAAAATCTTGATAAAACGACATCATCTGATTTGGCTTTTTTAAACATGGCTTTTGGAAGCAAGTTGACCCTGCCTCTTAGTCGGATGTTTGACGATTTTCAGTATGATAAGGACACAACAAAGCGTCTGCGCAAGCAGTTTTCAGGAAGCAAACTTGAAAAAGAAGTTAGAAAGAGTTCTCAAGCTGTGCAGGGGCTCATTAACTCCAGGGTTTCGGATATTGATAAGGCGGTCAAAAAAGAAATTGAAAAATTGACCTTACCAGCTATTTACAGAAAATTGACCACACAGGAAAGTCGCAAGCTCCAAACGGCTAGTGGTCTTGGTTGTCTCTTGGCAGTGATGACGGGAGGGATTAGTTTCTACTTTATGGTAAAGGGACATATCTTTTTGCTTCTCTATATGTTCATGACGCTGGTTATCATTGGACTTACGGCTATCTTGACGCGTTTGTCTAAGCCTTATACTGAGTTAGGAGTTGTTACAGCGGATGGAGCCCATCGTTGGGAGCAATGGCAGAGCTTCAGGAGGATGATTAAGGAAATTAACACCTTTAAAGCAGTGGAGCTTGAAGGGCTAGTGGTCTGGAATCGTCTTTTGGTCTATGCAGCGCTTTTTGGCTATGCGGATAAGGTTGAAAAATATCTTCGGGTCAATCATATTAGGCTACCAGAGCAGTTTGAAAATCTTGATTTACGCTTCTTGCGCCACCAGATGCTTTTGTCAACCAATCATTTTGTGACGACGTCTAATAATGCCAGCGTAGCTTCCAATTTTTCTGTCTCATCAGGCGGAAGTAGCGGTAGTGGCGGATTCTCTGGTGGTGGCGGTGGCGGTGGCGGCGGTTCCTTCTAAAAACTGCAAAATCTGCTATAATAATGTAAACAATTAAGGAGTATTTATGTTTTTTGAAATTTTAAAAGCCATCTTTTTTGGGATTGTTGAAGGGATCACCGAGTGGCTCCCCATTTCCAGTACAGGTCACTTGATTTTGGTACAGGAGTTTATCAACTTTAGTGATCAAAATAAGGATTTTATGGATATGTTCAACATCGTTATTCAGTTAGGAGCTATCTTAGCTGTTATCGTGATTTACTTCAAACGCCTCAATCCTTTCCAACCTGGAAAAACCAAGAAAGAAGTGCAGAAAACCTGGCAACTTTGGGTCAAGGTTGCGATTGCCTGCATACCCTCTATTTTGATTGCCCTGCCTTTTGACAGTTGGTTTGAAAAACACTTCCAAAACATGCCCACCGTTGCTCTCATGTTGATTATCTACGGGATTGCCTTTATCCTTTTGGAAGATAAGCAAAAAGAAACACCAAAAGTGACAAGCCTGTCAAAAATGTCATACTTGACAGCCCTTTACATTGGGATGTTCCAAGTGCTTAGTATTGTTCCTGGTACTAGCCGTTCTGGAGCGACCATTTTGGGTGGTATCCTTTTGGGAACCAGCAGAAGTGTGGCTGCCGATTTTACTTTCTTTCTTGCTATTCCGACCATGTTTGGTTATAGTGGATTGAAAGCTGTAAAGTTCTTTATTGATGGCAATAGTCTGGCGATGTCACAAATTATCCTCCTACTTGTTGCAAGCGTGACGGCCTTTGTGGTCAGCTATTACGCTATCCGCTTCCTGACCGATTATGTCAAAAATCACACTTTCAAGATTTTTGGGAAATACCGTATCGTGCTTGGGCTGATTCTTCTTGCCTATGCCGGGCTTTCATTTATCTTCGCTTAAATTACTGACCAGCCTTGGGCTGGTTTTTGCTTGAGACCCCAGAAATTGCTATTTCTAAGCCTTTCTAGTATAATGAAATAACTAGACCCGTGCGAGGTAAGCCTAATGGAAATGAAACAAATTAATGAAACAACATTAAAAATTACAATCAGTATGGAGGATTTGGAAGAGCGTGGTATGGAATTGCACGACTTTTTAATCCCCCAAGAAAAAACAGAGGAGTTTTTCTATTCGGTCATGGACGAGCTGGATTTGCCTGATAATTTCAAGCAGAGTGGTATGCTCTCTTTTCGTGTCACTCCTCGAAAAGACCGATTAGATGTCTTTGTGACGAAATCGGAGCTTAACCAAGAGTTAAATTTTGAGGATTTGGCTGAGTTTGGTGATGTGTCGAAAATGTCGCCAGAGGATTTTTTCAAAACCTTGGAACAGAAAATGTTTGAAAAGGGTGATGTTGCCGCTCACAAACATTTAGCGGAAGTAGAGGAAGAAGAAGCAATCGTGTCTGATGAGACAGAAGAAGAAAGCCAAGACTATGTTCACTACGTGCTTGAATTTCCAAATATTGAAGCGGTTGTGAGTTTTGTTCAGACAGTTGATTTTCCAACGGAGGCTTCAGAGCTCTATAAGGCAGATGGACGTTATTACATGACCGTTTTGGTCTCTCTTGAAAATCAGCCCTCTCACTACTCAAATCTAGTTTTTGCCCGTTTGATGGAGCATGCCCAAAAAGCTAGTAAGACTCGCGCCTATCTGCAAGAACACGGCATTCAGCTGATGATGGATGATGCTGTACTTTTGCTTAAGGGGATTGAGGTGGCGTAATGGTAGCCTTCTCACTTGAATACATACTAGTCTTAATTGGGGCTTTCTTACTATCGCTCTTTGCGACACCGATTGTTCGTCTGTTGGCCTTTAAAATTGGTGCTGTTGACCAACCGAACGCTCGGCGAATCAATAAAATTCCTATGCCTAGCGGAGGCGGTTTGGCAGTAGTATTTTCTTTTGTCATGACAGTTCTCTTTTTTATGCCTCTAGTTGTGACAGGACATATTCATTATCAAACCTATTTTGATTATATTTTACCAGTTGTTATTGGTGGCCTAATCGTTGCAGCGACTGGTCTGATTGATGACATTTACGAGCTATCGGCCAAGAAAAAATTAATTGGCATTGTTATTGCGGCAGTCATTATTTGGTATTTTACAGAATTTCGTTTTGATTCCTTTAAAATTCCTTTTGGGGGTCCGCTATTAGAGTTTAATCCTCTTTTGACTTTTGTTGCAACTATCCTTTGGATTGTTGGTGTGACCAATGCGGTTAATCTTATGGATGGTTTAGATGGTCTGGTTAGTGGAGTCTCTATTATTAGCCTGTTGACCATGGGTGTGGTCTCCAACTTTTTTTTGGCGGAGGCTAATATTTTTTTGACTTTGACAATCTTCGTTTTAGTAGCTTCGATTGTCGGCTTTTTCCCTTATAACTACCATCCGGCATGGATCTACGGGGGAGATACGGGTGCTTTGTTTATTGGATTCATGATTTCGGTATTGTCCTTGCAAGGGCTTAAGAATGCCACTGCCGTTGCTGTTGTCACGCCAGTCATTATTCTCGGAGTCCCTATTGTTGATACTTTCGTGGCGATTATTCGTCGCACCTTGTCCGGTCAAAAATTCTACGAGCCTGATAAAATGCACTTACATCATCGCCTGCTAGCTATGGGATTTTCTCATAGAAGTGCGGTGCTTGTTGTCTATGCCATTGCTCTGCTATTTTCTCTAATAGCCTTACTTTTGAATGTCTCTACTCGTCTGGGAGGGGTGCTCCTCATGGTGGGTGTTCTCTTTGGTCTTGAGGTTCTTATTGAAGGGCTAGAAATTTGGGGAGAGGGGCGAACGCCGCTTTTCCATCTTTTAAAACTCATTGGAAATCCTAGCTACCGCAAGGAAGTTTTGGAGAAAAGGTCTAAGAAATAAGCAGGGAAGAAGCCTTTTAGGGGCTTTTTTGCTATAATAGAAACGTTATAAATTTAGAAATGGAGACGGTCATGTCTGTACTTGAAATCAAAAATCTGCATGTCTCAATCGAGGACAAGGAAATCCTGAAAGGTGTCAATTTAACCCTAAAAACAGGAGAAATTGCAGCTATCATGGGACCAAATGGAACGGGGAAATCAACCCTATCAGCAGCCATCATGGGAAATCCAAACTATGAAGTGACAGAAGGAGAAATCCTCTTTGATGGAGAAAATATCCTTGAGTTGGAAGTTGATGAGCGTGCACGCATGGGCCTTTTTCTGGCTATGCAGTACCCATCTGAAATTCCAGGCATCACTAATGCTGAATTTATCCGCGCAGCTATGAATGCAGGAAAAGAAGAGGAGGATAAAATCTCTGTCCGCGACTTCATCACCAAATTGGATGAAAAAATGGAACTACTTGGTATGAAAGAGGAAATGGCAGAGCGTTACCTCAATGAAGGCTTTTCAGGTGGTGAGAAAAAACGCAACGAAATTTTGCAGCTACTTATGCTTGAGCCTAAGTTTGCCCTGCTTGATGAGATAGACTCAGGTCTAGACATTGACGCCCTTAAGGTGGTATCAAAAGGAGTCAATGAAATGCGTGGTGAGGGCTTTGGTGCCATGATTATTACCCACTATCAACGCTTGCTTAATTACATCACACCTGACGTGGTTCATGTCATGATGGAGGGGCGCGTGGTGCTTTCTGGCGGAGCGGAGCTTGCTGCTCGTCTTGAAAAAGAAGGGTATGTCAAGATTGCTGAGGAGCTAGGCATCGACTACCACGAAGAGGTCGAATAAGGAGTCCTAATGGTTAATTGCAAGAAGCTGTCGACCTACTATAAGGTTCGTCCGCTTAGTGAAAGCGACGGTCTGGTTGTTTTGGCCTTATATAAGAGCAATCCTTACTTTTTTAAACATTGTCCCCCACAGCCGACCTTATCATCGGTACTGAATGATATGCGTAAACTCCCTCCAGCTATTTCCTCTGAACAGAAACAGTTTCTAGGTTATTTTTTAGAAGAGAAGTTGGTTGCAGTACTGGATTTGGTAGAGGGATATCCAGATAGTCAGACAGTTTTTATTGGCTTATTTATGTTGGATGGGGACTACCATGGTAAAGGGATTGGAAGTCAGTTATTTCAAGAGGCCATTCAGGTATTGACGCAGGACTTTGCTAGGCTTAGGCTTGGTTATGTGGCGACTAATGCGATTGCTGAGGCTTTTTGGAGAAAGCAGGGCTTTGTACCGACTGGGGAAGTGGCTAAAACTGACCATTATGACATTATTCTTGCTGATTTTTTGAGAGATAAAGGATAGACGATAAATGACGAAAGAAATGATTTTAGCTTTTTCACAAGCTAAAGCAGAACCTGCTTGGCTACAGGAACGCCGACAAGCAGCTTTTGCAAAACTAGAAGAGCTACCTCTTCCAACTATTGAGCGTGTTAAATTTCACCGCTGGAATTTGGGAGACGGAACCATCACAGAGGATGAGATGGGGGCTAATGTTCCTGATTTCACAGCTTTTGGCGACAATCCTAAGTTGGTTCAAGTTGGTACGCAAACAGTTCTTGAGCAGTTGTCGCCTGATTTGATGAATCAAGGTGTGGTTTTCACGGATTTTTACTCAGCTCTTGAGGAAATTCCTGAAGTGATTGAGCAACATTTTGGGACGGCTGTTGCTTTTGATGAGCACAAACTGGCTGCTTACAACACGGCTTATTTTAACAGTGCAGCAGTTCTTTACGTGCCAGACAATGTCGAGGTTGAAGTTCCTATCGAGGGTATTTTCCTCCAGGATAGTTCATCAGCTGTGCCCTTTAACAAGCACATCCTCGTCATCGCGGGCAAGCATGCAAAAGTTAGCTATCTGGAACGATTTGAGACCATTGGAAACGGCAGAGCTGAGACATCTGCGAATATCTCCGTAGAAGTCATCGCTGGTGCAGGCAGTCAAATCAAGTTCGCAGCTATCGATCGACTAGGTGAAGGGGTGACAACCTTCATCAGCCGCCGTGGCCGTTTGGCTCAAGATGCTAGCATCGACTGGGCACTGGGTGTCATGAATGAAGGCAATGTTATTGCTGATTTTGATTCAGACTTGATTGGAAATGGTAGTCACGCAAATCTGAAAGTTGTTGCCGCTTCAAGTGGTCGTCAGGTTCAAGGGATTGATACTCGCGTGACAAATTATGGAAATAATTCTGTCGGTCACATCTTACAACACGGTGTTATTTTAGAGCGTGGAACCCTTACCTTCAACGGCATTGGACACATTATCAAAGGGGCCAAGGGAGCAGATGCCCAGCAGGAAAGCCGTGTTCTCATGCTTTCTGACAAGGCGCGTTCGGATGCTAATCCAATTCTTCTCATTGATGAAAACGAAGTGACCGCTGGTCACGCTGCGTCGATTGGACAGGTTGACCCAGAAGATATGTACTACTTGATGAGTCGTGGTCTGGATCGTGAAACGGCTGAGCGCTTGGTCATCCGTGGTTTCCTTGGAGCCGTAATTACTGAGATTCCAGTCCAAGCAGTCCGTGAGGAAATGATTGCAGTTCTAGATAAAAAATTGGATAAACGTTAGTGATTGGAATAAGACCAGTCAGCTATCAAGTTTTTACCCACATGTTCAAAGGAGGTCATGTCGTTGTTAGACGCTAAAAAAATTCGTCAAGATTTTGGAATTTTAGACCAAATGGTCAATGACGAACCCTTGGTTTACCTTGATAACGCTGCAACAACTCAAAAGCCCAAACAGGTGCTAGAGACCATCCAACATTATTATGAAACCAATAATGCCAATGTCCACCGCGGTGTGCATACTCTAGCAGAGCGTGCGACGGCTGATTATGAGGCAGCGCGTGAAAAAATCCGTGCCTTTATTAATGCCAAATCAACCAAGGAAGTCCTTTTTACCCGAGGCACCACAACTGCCCTCAACTGGGTAGCTAAATTTGCAGGTCAGATTTTACAACCAGGTGATGAAATTCTGATTTCGATTATGGAGCATCACTCCAACATCATCCCTTGGCAAGAAGTCTGCAAGCAAACGGGTGCTAAGTTGGTCTATGTCTATCTCAGAGATGGCAGGCTAGACATGGAAGATTTAAAGGAAAAGCTATCGCCTAAAACCAAGTTTGTTAGCCTGGCTCATGTCTCTAATGTCCTTGGATGTGTCAATCCAGTCAAAGAAATCGCAGAGCTGGTTCATCAAGTCGGAGGCTATATGGTAGTGGACGGAGCTCAATCGGCGCCTCACATGACTATTGATGTGCAGGATTTGGATTGTGATTTCTTTGCCTTTTCAGGACATAAGATGATGGGACCAACGGGAATCGGCGTTCTCTATGGAAAGGAAGACCTTCTCAATCTCATGAATCCAGTTGAATTTGGCGGTGAGATGATAGACTTTGTTTACGAGCAAGAAGCCACTTGGAAGGAACTGCCTTGGAAGTTCGAGGCAGGAACACCAAATATCTCGGGCGCTATTGCACTGGGTGCGGCTATTGATTACTTGGTAGGGCTCGGCATGGACAATGTCCATGCTTACGAGCAGGGATTGGTCGATTACGTCCTGCCTAAATTTCAGGCTATTGAGGGAGTGACGGTTTACGGGCCAAAGAATCCAAGAGAACATGCCGGTGTTATTGCTTTTAACATTGATGGACTGCACCCGCACGATGTGGCAACGGCTCTGGATTATGAGGGTGTGGCTGTGCGTGCAGGTCATCACTGCGCTCAACCGCTTATCAATCACCTGGGAATTTCGTCAGCTGCCCGCGCAAGCTTTTATATTTATAATACTAAAGAGGATTGCGACAAGTTGCTTGATGCTATCCAAAAAACGAAGGAGTTCTTTAATGGCACTCTCTAGATTAGATTCTTTATATATGGCAGTGGTTGCTGATCACTCCAAAAACCCCCATCACCACGGTGTGTTAGAGGGGGTTGAAGCTATCCAGCTCAATAACCCTACCTGTGGCGATGTGATTGCTTTGACCGTAAAATTTGACGGTGATATCATTAAGGATATTGCTTTTGCGGGAGAAGGTTGCACTATTTCGACAGCATCGTCTAGCATGATGTGTGATGCCGTTATCGGGAAAAGCAAGTCTGACGCTTTGGCATTAGCAGAAATCTTCTCAGCCATGGTGCAAGGACAAAATAATATAGATACCAAGGTTCTCGGTGACGCCGAATTTATGGCAGGTGTGTCGAAATTCCCACAACGTGTTAAATGTGCCACGCTTGCTTGGAATGCACTTAAGAAATCTATTGAACGAAGCGAGAAGGCATCGTGCCAGAAGTGCGGTGAATCTACCGAATAACTGAAAATGAAAGAAGGGACAACTCATGTCTGAAGAAAAAGTAGAACCAAAACCGATTGACCTCGGGGAATACAAGTACGGTTTCCACGATGATGTGACTCCTATTTACTCGACAGGAAAGGGCATTAGCGAGCAAGTAGTTCGTGATATGTCAGCTGCCAAGGGAGAGCCTGAGTGGATGTTGGAATTCCGCCTCAAATCTCTGGAAACCTTTAACAAGATGCCTATGCAGGAGTGGGGGCCAGATTTATCTGGAATTGATTTTGATGACTTGACTTACTATCAAAAACCGTCGGATAAACCAGCGCGTTCTTGGGATGAGGTTCCTGAAAAAATCAAAGAGACCTTTGAACGCATTGGTATTCCTGAAGCGGAGCGTGCCTATCTTGCAGGAGCTTCTGCTCAGTACGAGTCAGAGGTGGTTTACCACAATATGAAAGAGGAGTACGATAAGTTAGGTATCATTTTTACCGATACGGATTCAGCCCTGAAAGACTATCCAGACCTCTTCAAGCAGTATTTTTCAAAATTAGTACCGCCAACAGACAATAAATTTGCAGCTCTTAATTCAGCTTTCTGGTCAGGTGGAACCTTTATCTACGTGCCAAAGGGCGTCAAGTGTGAGATTCCTCTTCAGACCTACTTCCGAATGAACAATGAAGCGACAGCTCAGTTTGAACGTACCCTTATTATTGTTGATGAGGGGGCAAGCGTTCACTATGTTGAGGGATGTACAGCACCGACTTATTCTACAGCTAGTCTTCACGCTGCTATCGTAGAAATCTTTGCTCTAGAGGGCAGCTACATGCGTTACACCACTATCCAAAACTGGTCAGATAATGTCTATAATCTGGTAACAAAACGTGCGACAGCAAAGAGAGACGCGACGGTTGAGTGGATTGACGGAAACCTTGGTGCCCAAGTGACCATGAAGTACCCATCCGTTCTCCTTGACGGCGAAGGGGCGCGTGGGACTATGCTTTCTATCGCTTTTGCAAATGCAGGGCAACATCAGGATGCGGGAGCTAAAATGATTCATAATGCTCCGCATACATCGTCATCTATCGTGTCAAAATCTATTGCACGTAATGGAGGCGTGGTCAACTACCGTGGACAGGTCACTTTTAACAAAGATTCCAAAAAATCAGTTTCTCATATCGAATGTGACACCATCCTCATGGATGACATCTCTAAGTCGGATACCATCCCCTTCAATGAAATCCACAATTCACAAGTTGCTTTAGAACATGAAGCAAAAGTTTCAAAAATTTCAGAAGAACAGCTCTACTACCTCATGAGCCGTGGCTTATCAGAACAAGAAGCTACTGAAATGATTGTCATGGGATTTGTTGAACCATTCACCAAAGAACTCCCAATGGAATACGCCGTCGAGCTAAACCGCTTGATAGCCTATGAAATGGAAGGGTCGGTTGGCTAGAGCCTCAGATTATGTAACTTTAAACTTTTCAAAATCAGTATAGGATATGCGAAAGAAAGTCCTATTTTAGAGTGAAATTTTGCTGGAAAGAGAAGGTAAGAACTCGAAAAGAATTCCTCTCTCGTATGACAACGAATTAAAACGCTTCAAGGAAGCGTTTTTTTGCTATAATAGACCTATCACAGACAAAAGGAGACGATTATGTCACGTTTACAAGATGACTTTTACGATGCTATTAATGGCGAATGGGAAAAAACGGCCATCATTCCTGACGACAAACCTAGAACTGGTGGATTTTCTGATTTAGCTGACGAGATTGAAGACCTGATGCTTGAAACCACAGATCAGTGGTTGGCAGGTGAAAATGTTCCAGAGGATAGCATCTTGCAGAATTTCGTTAAATTTCACAAGCAAGTGGCCAATTTTGATGCTCGCGAATCAGCTGGTGTCAAGCCAGTTGAACCTCTGATTACAGAATACCAAAAGCTTTCCTCTTTTGAAGAATTTGCTGCGCGGATAGCCGAATATGAAATGGCAGGCAAGCCTAATCTTCTACCTTTTGGCGTTTCTCCAGACTTTATGGACGCTAAAAATAACGTCCTCTGGGCTTATGCCCCACATACAATCTTGCCAGATACGACTTACTATGCTGATGACAATGAAAAAGGTAAGGAACTCCTTGCCACTTGGCGAAAATGTGAGGAAAATCTTTTAGCAAAATTTGATTTTACACCAGATGAGATTAAAGATATGCTGGATAAAATCATTGAGCTAGATGATCAGGTAGCTAAGTATGTGCTATCATCTGAGGAAAGTTCAAAATATGTAGAACTTTATCACCCTTATGACTGGGCAGACTTTACAAAATTGGTGCCCGAATTACCGCTTGATACCATCTTTACAGAGATTTTGGGAACCTTACCTGACAAGGTTATCGTGCCAGAAGAACGTTTCTGGACAGAGTTTGCTGCTGAATATTATTCTGAAAAGAATTGGCCACTCCTCAAGGCTCTTTTAGTTGAAAGCGCAGCGACTAGCTACACTTCTTATCTAACAGAGGACATCCGTATTCTTGCGGGGGCCTATGGTCGTGCTCTCTCTGGAACGCCACAGGCTATGGATCAGAAGAAAGCTGCTTTTTATTTGGCGCAAGGTCCCTTCAATCAGGCTTTGGGTCTCTGGTATGCGGGTGAGAAATTCTCGCCAGAAGCAAAAGCTGATGTGGAAGCAAAAGTGGCAACCATGATTGACGTTTACAAGGAACGCCTTTTAGCAAATGACTGGCTCAAGCCTGAAACCCGTGACAAGGCAATTACTAAACTTAATGTTATAACACCTCATATCGGTTATCCTGAAAAATTACCAGAAACCTATGTTAAGAAGGTTATTGATGACAGTTTATCCCTGATTGAAAATGCCCAGAATTTGGCAAAAATCTCAATTGCTCATACTTGGAGCAAGTGGAACAAGGCTGTTGATCGCAGCGAATGGCACATGCCAGCCCATATGGTTAATGCTTACTACGATCCGCAACAAAATCAAATCGTCTTTCCAGCAGCCATTTTGCAGGCGCCGTTTTATAGCTTGGAGCAAAGCTCATCAGCTAACTATGGTGGTATCGGAGCCGTTATCGCTCATGAAATCTCTCATGCTTTTGATACTAATGGAGCTTCCTTTGATGAAAATGGTAGTCTCAACAACTGGTGGACAGATGAAGACTATGCAGCTTTCAAAGAGCGGACGGATAAGGTTGTTGCCCAATTTGATGGTATCCCATTTGCAGGAAGCAAGGTCAATGGCCAGCTAACTGTATCTGAAAATGTAGCAGACTTGGGTGGACTTGCGGCAGCCCTTGAAGCGGCTAAGAAAGAAGCTGATTTTTCAGCCAAAGATTACTTCACTAACTTTGCAACCATCTGGCGCATGAAAGCTCGTGAAGAATACTTGCAACTTCTAGTCAATGTCGACGTTCATGCCCCAGGAAAACTTCGGACGAATGTCCAAGTGCCAAACTTTGATGATTTCCATGAGACTTTTGGTGTCCAAAAAGGTGACGCTATGTGGCGTGAACCTAGCGAACGTGTCATCATTTGGTAATCATAATAGTTTCGGATGGCTATAGTGTTAAACTTTGAGATCCATCAGCATGTGATTTGCTTAGTTTGATTTTGCGTCTCACTGGGATAAATAATAAAAACGAGACTTTGAGAGCCTCGTTAGAGAATAGCTAAAAAGACTGGGACAAGCATCGTGATGTGTCCCAGTCTTATTTGTCTTACTCAGCTGACTTGCCTTCTAATTTTTTACCAAGTTCGATGATGTAGTCTTTCAAATCGTCTTTGACTTGTGGGTGTTGGAGGGCGTAGTCGATTGAGGTTTTCATGAAGCCAAACTTGTCGCCAACGTCGTAGCGGTTACCTTTAAATTCGCGGGCAAAAACACGTTGGGTTTTGTTGAGGGTGTCAATGGCATCAGTCAGTTGGATTTCACCGCCAGCACCAGGTGTTTGTTTTTCCAAGATTTCAAAAATCTCAGGCGTTAAAAGGTAGCGACCAATGATAGCCAAATCGCTTGGAGCATCTTCAGGCGCAGGCTTTTCTACAAAAGTGTCAACACTGTAAAGGCCATTAACCCCTTCACCGTGAGGAGCGATGACCCCATAGGCAGAAACTTCTTCGTGAGGAACCGGCATAACCGCAATGGTCGAAGCATGAGTCTCATCATAGTCGTTCATCAGTTGCTTGGTCAATGGCAGAGCTGAGGTGTTTGTGATATCCATCAAATCATCACCAAGCATGACTACAAAGGGTTCGTTACCTACAAATGCCTTAGCTTGAAGGACTGCATCACCAAGGCCACGCGGGTGACTCTGACGGATGAAGTGAAGACGGATACCAGTAGTTTCGTCAACCAATTTGAGAAGGTCATTCTTACCTTTTTCTTTAAGATTATATTCAAGTTCGAAATTTGAATCAAAATGATCTTCAATTGAGCGCTTGGATTTACCGGTGACAACAAGGATATCTTCGATACCAGAGCGCAAGGCTTCTTCAACGATAAACTGAATCGTTGGTTTATCAACGATTGGTAACATTTCTTTAGCAAGCGCCTTGGTTGCTGGTAGGAAGCGAGTTCCCAGTCCAGCAGCAGGGATAACAGCTTTTCTGACTTTTTTTTGCATGATTAACTCCTTAAAATTCATTCTCAGACTTAAATTCATTTTGCATCATACCAAGGATAGATTCTTTGATGTCAGCACCTTCGTAGATGGTTTTGTAAATAGCTGTGGTGATTGGCATATAGACGTCAAGTTCTTGCGCGATTTCGTAGGCGACTTTTGTAGTAGAAATTCCTTCAATAACCATGCCCATATTGCGTTCGATGTCTTCGAGTTTTTCACCGCGTCCCAAAGCATCACCGGCGCGCCAGTTACGAGAGTGGATGGATGTCCCTGTAACGATCAAGTCACCAACACCGGATAGGCCGCTGTAAGTAAGCGGATCAGCTCCCATTTTAACACCGAGGCGAGTGATTTCAGCCAGACCGCGTGTGATGACGGCTGCTTTGGCATTGTCACCGTAGCCGAGACCGTGGAGAGCACCGGCACCAACGGCGATAATATTTTTCAAGGCGCCAGCTGTTTCCACACCAATGACATCAGTGTTGGTGTAGAGGCGGAAGTAGCTGTTGCTAAAGAGGCTTTGGACGTATTTAGCAGCGGTTAAATCTTTTGAGGCGGCTGTGATTAGGGTGATGTCACGGACGATGGTTTCTTCGGCGTGACTTGGTCCAGATACAACTACGATTTCAGAACGGTATTGGGCAGGAATCTCTTCCTCTAGGATAGTTGATAGGCGTTCGTGACTGCCAGGTTCCAAGCCTTTTGAGGCATGCATAACAATGACCTTATGTGTCAGAATTTCTGCAACTTGCTTAGCTACTAGGCGGGTTACTTTGGTTGGAACCACAAAGAGGATACCGTCAACTCCATCAAGAGCTTGACCCAAATCCTTATAAGCTTTGATCCCCTCATCTAGGACAATATCCTTGAAGTAATGGCTGTTGGTGTGCTTTTCGTTGATTTCGTCAATTTGTTCAGGAATATTTCCCCAGATACGAACCTCGTGCCCATTGTCGTTGAGAACTTGCGCCAGAGCTGTTCCCCAAGAACCAGGACCAAGGATGGCAATTTTCTGCTTTTCCATAGTGTTTCCTTTACTTGTCATAGTACCATTTACATTATACCATAAGATGATATGTTTGGCTTTTAAAAGGCAAAGGCTTCCACTTTTTTCTTTAATCCTCTTTTTGAAAAATTGCGGAGCCTTTTCTTGACAATGGTTCTCACAGGAACTATAATAGTTCTCATGCGAATTATTTTCAAAAAATAAGGGAAGGAGATTGAGATGGGAAATCCTATTCCAGATTTGCGTAACTTGCTCAATCATTTTGAGCAAGTTTGCGATGAAATTGCCAAGGAAAAGGGCGTTGAACATTTGGCTGGTCCGCAAGGCTGGGCGCTCTTTTATCTGCACGGTAGGCAGGATACAGAGACCTTTATCAAAGATATTGAAAAAGAGATGAAAATTTCAAAATCAGTTGCCAGCAATCTAGTCAAACGGATGGAGAAAAATGGCTTTGTTCAGGTCATACCATCGGTAGAAGACAAGCGCTATAAGCAGATTGTCCTGACCCCTCTTGGTAAGGATAAGGTAAACCGTTTAGCGGATTTTCACCAAGAGTTGCACAGCTCTTTGTTTAAAAATATCAAAAAAGAGGACTTTCAGAAGGTTATGCAGTGGGCAGAACAGCTGAAGGAAAATATTAAAAATTATAAGGAGAATAAAGATGCTTAAACAAGCGATTTTACGCTATAAGTGGTATGCGCTCGGTTCGATCCTTTTGGTATCAACAGTTGTTATCACGACGCTTTTGCAGCCTAGTTACCTGAAAGAGGTCTTAACGGCTGTCTTGATGAATGATCAAGATGAGATTTTTCGTGTAGGAAAATGGCTTTTAGTGATTGCAGGAATTGGTTTGGTGGCTGGTCTTGCTAATACGATTGTGGCTGCGAAGATTGCCCAAGGTGTTTCTGCTGATATCCGTGAGAAAACCTTCCGCAAAATTCAAAGTTTTTCATATGCCAACATTGAAGAATTTAACGCTGGAAATTTGGTGGTTCGTATGACCAATGACGTCACCCAAATTCAAAACTTGGTTATGATGCTCTTTACGATTTTGATGCGCGTGCCTCTGCTCTTTATCGGTTCCTTTTTCATGGCAGTTAGAATACTTCCAGAACTTTGGTGGATGATTATTGTCATGGTGATTTTGGTGGCGGCTGTCATGGCAGTTGTGATGAGCCAAATGGGGCCACGTTTTGGGAAATTCCAAATCTTAATGGACAAGATGAACAGTATTGCTAAGGAAAACTTACGTGGTATCCGCGTGGTTAAATCCTTCGTTCAGGAGAAAAATCAATACGCCAAGTTTAAAGAGACGTCTAATGAATTGTTGGATCTTAACCTCTTTATTGGCTATGGTTTTTCTGTCCTACAGCCCTTGATGATGTTTATTTCCTACATGGCTATTTTTGCTTCGCTCTACCTTGTGTCGGACATGGTGGCAGACAATATGGAAGTTATTGGTAGCTTCACCTCTTTCATGAGTTATCTCATGCAAATCATGTTTGCCATTATCATGACCAGCTTCATGGGGATGCAGGCTTCGCGTGCGGCTATTTCCATCAAACGGATTAACGAAGTTTTGGAGACCGAACCAGCCATGACCTTTGTGGACAGTCCTGATGAGGAGTTAATTGGAAAAATTGTCTTTGACAATGTCAGCTTTACCTATCCGCATGATACAGAACCTACCTTGAAAAATATCTCTTTTGAGATTGAGCCCGGTCAAATGGTTGGTGTGGTTGGTGCCACTGGTGCTGGTAAATCTACGCTGGCGCAGCTGATTCCACGACTTTTTGATCCACAAGAAGGAACGGTTTCCATTGGTGACCGTGATTTGAAAGATATCAATCAAAAGACACTTCGTCAGACGGTTTCTATCGTTTTACAAAAGGCTATTCTTTTCTCAGGAACCATCGCAGATAATCTGCGTCAAGGGGCGCCTGATGCGACTTTAGCTAAGTTGGAGCGAGCTGCAGGAATTGCTCAGGCTAAAGAATTTATTGACCGCTTGGATGAGACTTATGAAAGTGAGGTCGAAGAACGGGGAAATAACTTCTCTGGTGGGCAAAAACAACGGATGTCTATTGCCCGTGGTGTAATCGGTGATCCCAAGATTCTAGTCTTGGATGATTCAACCTCAGCCCTAGATGCCAAGTCTGAAAAGTTGGTCCAAGAAGCACTCAATCACGATTTAAAGGGAACCACAACCATTATCATCGCCCAAAAAATTTCTTCTGTAGTCAAGGCAGATAAGATTTTGGTGCTTGACGAAGGACGTTTGATTGGCGAGGGTACTCACGCAGAATTGGTAGCAAACAATGCTGTATACCGTGAAATCTATGAAACTCAAAAAGGGAAGGAGGAAGATTAATGAAGACAGCTCGATTTTTCTGGTTTTATTTTAAACGTTACAAATTGACTTTTGTCGTGATTTTCCTAGCTATTATTGTAGCGACATATTTGCAAGTAAAGACTCCGGTTTTACTAGGAGATGCTATCGCTGAGTTGGGCAAAATTGGTCAGCAATATTTTGTCGCTCAGCAGGCAGGGGAGACAGGTTTCAAGCCAGACCTGGCTGATTTTCAAAGTGTCATGTCCAGTCTCTTTCTGGCCTATGCTGCGACAGTCGTGGCCAATCTGATTTACAGCTTACTCTTGACGCGAATTGTAGCTCATTCGACAAACCGTATGCGTAAAGGTCTTTTTGGAAAACTAGAGCGTTTGACGATTGCCTTTTTTGATCGTCATAAGGATGGTGACATTCTGTCTCGCTTTACCTCTGATTTGGACAACATCCAAAACGCCTTTAACCAATCCATGATTCAAATTTTGTCAAACGGTGCGCTTTATATTGGTATGGTTTGGATGATGTTCCGTCAGGATACAAGGCTAGCGCTGGTAACTATCGCCTCAACTCCCGTAGCCTTACTTGCGCTAGTAATTATCATTCGCTTGGCTCGCAAATACACCAATCTACAACAAGCAGCAGTTTCCAAACTTAATGCCTACATGGATGAGAAAATTTCTGGACAAAAAGCCATTATCGTCCAAGGTGTTCAGGAAGAAACCATTGATGGTTTTTTGGAACTCAATGAGGAAGTCCGTCGAACAACCTTCAAGGGTCGTCTTTTTGGTGGGATTCTCTTTCCATTCATGAATGGGATGAGTCTGGTCAACACAGCCATCGTTATTTTTGCTGGTTCAAATATCGTCCTCAACGATTCCTCAATGGATTCAGCTGTGGCGCTGGGGCTGGTAGTTACCTTTGTTCAATATTCACAACAATATTACCAACCAATGATGCAGATTGCTTCTAGCTGGGCGGAATTGCAACTGGCCTTCACGGGAGCCCATCGTGTCCAAGAAATGTTTGATGAGCCTGAGGAAATTCGCCCTCAAAAAGCTCCGCTTTTCACTGAGCTAAAAGAAGGTGTGGAAATCAAAAACATCGACTTTGGTTATTTACCAGGCCAAAAAGTTCTGGATAATGTTAGTATTTCTGCGCCAAAAGGCAAGATGATTGCGGTGGTTGGTCCAACCGGATCCGGTAAGACCACCATCATGAACCTTATCAACCGTTTCTACGATGTGGATGCTGGTTCCATTGAGTTTGACGGCCGCGACATTCGTCAATACGATTTGGATAGCCTCCGTGAAAAAGTCGGCATCGTTTTACAAGAATCCGTTCTTTTCTCTGGCACCATTACCGATAATATCCGTTTCGGCAATGATGAGATTTCCCAAGAAATGGTGGAAGTGGCTGCGCGTGCTACCCACATCCATGACTTTATCATGGGGCTGCCAGATGGTTACGATACCTTTGTCACTGACGATGAGAATGTTTTCTCGACTGGTCAAAAGCAGTTGATTTCTATTGCTAGAACCCTTTTGACGGACCCGCAAGTATTGATTTTGGACGAAGCAACTTCAAATGTGGATACGGTAACTGAGGCAAAAATTCAAAATGCTATGGAAGCAATCATTGCTGGTAGGACTAGCTTTGTCATTGCCCACCGCCTCAAAACCATCCTCAATGCGGATGAAATCATTGTCCTTAAGGATGGCAAGGTCTTGGAACAAGGCAACCACCACGAACTACTCAAACAAAAAGGATTCTACTCAGAGCTTTACCACAACCAGTTTGTCTTTGAGTAGGTTGGTTTAGGAATAGGGGAGAAACATGAAAATTGCATTAAAGGAACTTTTCTTTTTTAAAAAGAAGTATCTCCTAGTAGAAGGTCTGGTTATTCTCATGATCTTTATGGTCATGTTCTTGTCAGGTTTGACTAATGGCTTGGGACGATTTGTTAGCGCTGGGATTGATAATATGCCTATTGAGCGGATTATCTTGCAGGAGGAAGCGGATGGGATTATCCCTTTCTCTAGCCTTTCGGAGGAAAATCTAAAGACCGTTGCTGATTTGGATTTGAAAACTCAGGAAGAACTAGCTATTTCACGTAGTCAGCTGACGGCGGATACCACAGAAGAAAATCTTGATGTTACCTACTTTATCCTAGAGGACAAGAGTAAGCTTTCCCCTAATTTGATTGAGGGAGAAGCGCTCAGCAACAAAGATTTTGAAATTGTATTGGATAATCGCTTCCAAGCTGACGGCATTAAACTGGGTGATAGCATCAAGGACACCAAGAGTGAACTTGAGCTGACAGTAGTTGGTTTCACTTCAGGTGCCCTTTACGGGCATACAGGTATCGGCTATATCAGTCAGGCTACCTATGTGGCACTGGCTCAAGCGACCAATCCCAAGTACACTTGGACACCTCAAGCTATAGTGACTTCTGATCAGATTTTCGACGAAGCGAATCTTGGCAGTCTTGTTGTTTACGAAAAAGCTGCGCTAATTGAAAAAATTCCTGGCTATGCAGCTGAGCAAGGAACTTTAAGCATGATTACCTGGGTGCTGGTGGTAGCTTCCGCTATTATCCTAGCAGTCTTCTTCTATATTATCAGCCTTGAAAAACGTCAACAGTTTGGTGTGATGAAGGCTCTGGGTATGAGCATGGGGAGAATCGCCTATCAACAGTTGAGTCAAGTCACTTTGCTTGCACTCTTTGGAGCCCTTGTCGGTGATGCTCTAGCTCTTGGAATGGCAAGCGTCTTACCAATTAAAATGCCTTTCTACCTTAACCTGACGGATGTTCTGATTCTATCCCTGGTCTTTGTGCTGGTGACGATTGTAGCAAGTTTGCTTTCTGTTAGCCGTATTGCCAAAGTTGACCCGCTCATGATTATCAACGGAGGTGACGCCTAATGACTCAACCTTTGGTACTTAAAAATATTCGAAAATCTTATCAAGATGGTAGTGAACAACGCCAGATTTTGGATGGTATTGACCTCGTCCTTGAAAAGGGTGAGTTGGTAGCCATCCTTGGACCATCTGGCTCTGGGAAATCGACCCTGCTCTCTATCGTCGGCTGTCTTTTATCAGCAGATGAGGGCGAGCTCATCATTGATGGACAGAGCATTGGTTCAAGTTCCAAAAAAGAGTGGACACGTCTTCGACGCGACTATCTGGGGTTTATCTTCCAAAATCATCAGTTGTTACCCTACCTAACTATCTATGACCAATTGGAGATGGTGGTCAAGATGGCAAACGCCTCCGCAACCAAGGAAGATATCCTGTCTCTCCTGGGGGAGCTAGGAATCTCTGACTGTGCTCAGAAATTTCCTAAGGATATGTCTGGGGGTCAAAAGCAGCGTGCAGCCATTGCCCGAGCCTTTATCACTCAGCCAAGTCTGATTCTAGCTGATGAGCCAACTGCTAGCCTTGACGAAGCGAGAGGTCGCCAAATTGCCGAACTGCTCCGCAAAGAAGTCAAAGAAAAGAATACCGCAGCTATTATGGTCACCCACGACGAACGGATTCTTGATTTAGTAGATAAGATTTATGTGCTCAAAAAAGGGAAGTTGGTCCTTAAAGAAAATTAATCAAAGCGCCCTTGTGGTGCTTTTGCTTTTCCCTTACGAATATTTTATAATAGAGAAAAGTATAACAGAGAAAAGTGAGCTTTATCTGATGAAAAAGGTGAGAACAGCGCTGATTGTCGAAAGTCTAGTTTTTGTTGCCCACCTACTCTGATGTCTCATCATACGAGGCAATGCTTTTACAATCTGGATATATCGCTTGTGATAAGCCTACTAATTGGGCTCTTATCACTTCTAGGTGAAACCTTAACTAAATGGTATTAGAAAGAAAAACAAATGACTAAAATTCGTGGCTTTGAACTGGTTAGCCAGTTTACAGATGAAAACTTATTGCCAAAGCGTGAAACAGCTCACGCAGCAGGCTATGATTTAAAAGTAGCGGTGGCAACCGCCATTGCACCAGGGGAGATTAAGCTGGTACCGACAGGCGTCAAAGCCTACATGCAGCCAAATGAAGTTCTCTACCTTTATGATCGCTCGTCTAATCCTCGGAAAAAAGGCTTGGTGCTAATAAACTCCGTCGGAGTGATTGATGGCGACTACTACGATAACCCTAACAACGAAGGCCACATTTTTGCACAGATGAAAAACATCACAGATGAGTCAGTGGTCCTAGAAGTCGGAGAGCGCATCGTCCAAGGTGTTTTTATGCCTTTCTTGGTTGCTGATGGGGATGAGGCAGACGGCGTGCGTACAGGTGGCTTTGGCTCGACAGGTAAGTAAAATGGCTAAGAAAAAATCAACTTTTGTTTGCCAAGAATGTGGCTACCATTCGCCCAAATATCTTGGGCGTTGTCCAAACTGTTCGTCGTGGACTTCTTTTGTGGAAGAAGTTGAAGTTCAGGAAGTCAAAAATGCCCGTGTTAGTTTGACCGGTGAAAAGAGCAAACCAACCAAGCTTAAGGATGTTTCTTCGATTAACTACGCCCGCACCAAGACAGATATGGGAGAGTTTAACCGTGTATTGGGTGGCGGTGTGGTTCCTGGTAGTTTGGTTCTTATCGGTGGTGACCCCGGTATCGGGAAATCAACCCTTTTACTTCAAGTCTCCACCCAACTAGCTAATAAGGGTATAGTCCTTTACGTTTCTGGGGAAGAATCAGCAGAGCAAATTAAACTGCGTAGTGAGCGCCTGGGTGACATTGATAATGAGTTTTACCTCTATGCTGAGACCAATATGCAGGCTGTACGTAGCCAGATTGAACAGATTAAACCTGATTTTCTCGTCATAGACTCTATTCAGACCATTATGAGCCCTGATATTTCGGGGGTTCAAGGGTCGGTATCGCAAGTGCGTGAAGTGACGGCAGAGCTGATGCAACTGGCCAAGACAAATAATATTGCAACCTTTATCGTTGGTCATGTGACTAAGGAGGGGCAACTGGCTGGACCGCGTATGTTGGAACATATGGTGGACACGGTGCTTTATTTTGAAGGGGAACGTCATCACACTTTCCGTATTCTGCGTGCTGTGAAAAATCGTTTTGGTTCAACCAACGAAATTGGCATTTTTGAAATGCAATCGGGAGGTCTGGTTGAGGTGCTTAATCCCAGCCAAGTTTTCTTAGAAGAACGTTTGGACGGAGCAACAGGCTCTGCTATTGTCGTGACAATGGAAGGTAGTCGTCCAATTTTGGCGGAAGTACAAGCCTTGGTGACACCGACAGTCTTTGGAAATGCCAAACGCACCACAACGGGTTTAGATTTTAATCGCGTCAGTCTGATTATGGCTGTTTTAGAAAAGCGTTGCGGACTTCTTTTGCAAAACCAAGATGCCTATCTTAAGTCAGCAGGGGGAGTGAAACTAGATGAGCCAGCGATTGATTTGGCTGTCGCGGTAGCTATTGCCTCAAGCTATAAGGAAAGGCCGACCAATCCCCAAGAAGCCTTCATCGGTGAAATTGGCCTGACTGGGGAAATCCGTCGTGTCACACGTATCGAGCAACGCATCAACGAAGCGGCAAAGCTTGGCTTTACCAAAGTTTATGCTCCTAAAAATGCCCTGCAAGGCATTGAGGTGCCAAAAGATATTCAGGTCATCGGAGTGACAACGGTTGGCGAAGTTTTAAAGAAAGTATTTGACAAATGATCATTAGAGAAGCTATCCCAGAAGATTGTGGGTAAATTTATCGCTTGTACCAAGAAGAAGGTTGGGAAAGTTTTACACTTGATAAAATCCAGAAACTTGTGGAGAGTTCCTACTGGCTAGTTTTAGAAAATGAAGGAGAGATTGTCGGCTTTGTCAGGTATTTGACCGATAAGCTGATGACCACCTATCTCTGTGAATTAGTGGTAGCTGAGAATCATCGTTGTAAGGGTTACGCCAGTCAAATGATTTCGGAAATTAGCATCAGGCACCCCAAAACTCGAATTGATTTGATTTCAGAGGCCGATGGCTTCTACGATCGCCTGCAGTTTAGAAGCGTTGGTTCAGGTCGTCGAAAAAGCATGTCACCCTAGCTGCCAAACTTACCATTGCTACCTAGATTGATTATAATAATAGTGAAAGGAATGCTTAATTGCTTAGCAAGATAAGTATGGGACAAGCACGCGTTTTAGATTGGAAATGATGGCTAAGACAAGAGTCATGGGTATATTACTATGATTTGGTCCTTATTAGTTGGTTTTCTAATTGGTTCACTAGCTGGGATTTTTACAGAACGTAAATACGGCTGTATTGGAACGAGTTTAGCTGGTCTAGCTGGTTCTTGGGTAGGACAGAGTCTCTTTGGAAACTGGGGACCTAGCCTTGCAGGTATGGCGATTATTCCCTCTGTTTTTGGGGCAGCTATCGTCATCGCTGTGCTTTCTTATTTCTTTGATCGCTAGTCATCTGGTCAGTCTCACTTGAGGCTGATTTTTTTGAAAAAGCCAGAGGCGGCTAATGACTTTAGTCTTAAAAAGTGATTTGGTTTTTCTTTGACAAGTTGTTAGAAATACAATATAATTGTCTTATAGAATTAACACAAAAAGCACAGCTATTTTCAAAAAGAAAGAGGTTCAAATTGGATAATCGAATGAAATACACAATTGACAGCAATATGCAATTTCCACTGGTAGAAATTGATCTTGAAGCAGGTGAGTCAGCCTACATCCAGCAAGGATCGATGGTTTATCATACACCCAGTGTGACCCTAAACACCCGTCTGAATGCTCGTGGGGACTCGGGTCTTGGCAAGTTAATAGGAGCTATCGGTCGCTCAATGACATCTGGAGAGTCTATGTTTATCACTCAGGCAGTCTCGAACGCTAATGATGGCAAACTGGCTCTATCCCCTTCAATGCCTGGTCAGGTCATTGCTTTGGAACTGGGGGCCAAACAGTACCGACTCAATGATGGTGCCTTTCTAGCTTTGGACGGTTCTGCTCAGTATAAGATGGAACGCCAGTCAGTTGGTCGCGCCTTTTTTGGCGGGCAAGGCGGTCTCTTTGTCATGACGACTGAGGGAGAAGGGACTCTATTAGCAAATAGCTTTGGCTCCATCAAAAAACTTGTCCTCAATGGCGATAGTATTACCATTGATAACGCTCATGTAGTAGCTTGGAGCAAGGAACTAGATTATGATATTCACCTAGAAAATGGCTTTTTACAGTCCATTGGTACAGGAGAGGGGATTGTTAATACTTTCCGAGGTTACGGTGAAATTTACGTGCAAAGTCTCAATATCGAAACCTTCTCTCGTGTTGTGGGTAGCCATATCTCTCTAGGAGGCGGAGATGATGGTGGAGGTTCTTTCCTTGGTAACCTTTTCTAAAATGACTGAAAGAATCCATGCAAGTTTGGATTCTTTTTTTGACGACTTACTGGCAATAAGTGACCACTTACCCAAAAGCTCTTGTTATTTGAAAAAGCCCTGCTATAATAAAAAATGAAAGGAGGACATGATGAAAGTTAAAATTGAAATAGATGACAGTTTAGACGATGTTGAAGTTGTGATTAAGGCTAGTCACCTATCTGCCCAGGTGGAGCATCTCCAGCAGGTTTTAGCTCAGGTCAGTCGTCCTCCTCTGATTTTCTACAAGGGAAGTAGCGAATATTTTATCAATTTGATAGATGTTCTCTTTTTTGAGACAGATGGGGATAAGATTTTTGGGCATACTGGAAGTAAGGCTTACGAGGTCAAACTTGAGCTTTATGAGCTTGAAGACTACCTGCCCAGCTATTTTTGTCGGGTGGCAAAAAGTACCATTGTCAATATCAAACAGATTTATTCTCTGGATAAGTCTTTCTCGGGGACATCAACTATTCGTTTTTACGAAACCCACAAGCAGGTGCATGTCTCGCGACATTATTATCAATTTTTAAAAGAAAAATTACAGGAAATGAGGTAAGTTATGAACAGCAAAAAAAACATCTTTTGGGGACTGGTGCTGATTGGCGCAGCAGGGCTCATTATTTTTAGAGACCAGTTGCCAAGCTTGGGTTTGCCTCTTTGGAAGTTATTTTTAGTTGTCTATGCTATTATTGAAAGTGTGACCTATCTTTTTAGAAAAGACATTCATTTAGCTTATGCAGGGGGAGCGGTCGCCTTTATTACCCTAAACAGTGAGTATCACTGGCTCGTGATTGGCACTTGGCATCTTATCTTAGCTGCCGTTTTAATCTACATTGGTCTTCAGCTTATTTTTCCTCGGTGGGGGAAATGGCAGGGCTATGTGAGGAAAAATGGCAGAGTTGAAGCTTTGATTGGCAAGGGCATGGGCTCTGGTACTCGTTACATCAATGATGATAATTTTGTTCATGGCGATGCTGATATCGTATTTAGTACTTCAAGCATTTATTTCGATAATGCGGTCATTCTAGGCGATAAGGCAAGCTTTAATCTAGATGTAGTCTTTGGTAGCGCTACCCTGTACCTCCCTCGGAATTGGGCAGTTGATGTTCAAAGTGACAATGTCTTCAGCCGAGTTGATTGTCAGCCACCAAAGGCAGAAACCGATAAGATTTTGCACATCAGAGGTGATTTAGTTTTCTCTAATCTCACAGTCCTCTATATTTAATTGAAAGCGGTTTGGAACTTTCCAAGCCCTTTTCTTTGTGTTAAAATAGGAACAATATAGAAACGAGAGGTTTTTATGAGAGAGTGTGAGTGGCGTCTGGGAGCTAGGGCTGCGGTTCCGACGGTTTTGGGCTACTTGTCTATTGGTCTGGCTTATGGGATTGTAGCTAACGAGACAGGATTATCGCCTTTTGAGACCCTTTTGACCAGTCTTTTTGTCTATTCGGGTTCTGGCCAGTTTGTACTTTGTGCCCTTCTTTTGGCTGGGGCTGATTTAGCCAGTATTGCTTTGACGGTTTTTTTGACCAATCTCCGTCATTTTCTTATGAATCTGCACACTGCAACGCTTTTTCCAAAAGACAAGCTATGGGAACAGGTACTAATTGGCTCTTTTATGACTGATGAGAGCTATGGGGTTCTTTTAGGGCAAAAGGTCACAGCGGGGCAGGCAAGTCTAGCTTGGATGTATGGTAACAATTTCGCTTCTTATGCTTCATGGTGCTTAGCGACCACTATGGGAGCTGCACTTGGAAAACTCTTGCCAAATCCAGCCGCTTTAGGCATTGACTTTGCCCTCATAGCCATGTTTGTGGCCATCTTTTCAGGACAGTTAGCGGGCATGGCCAAACGTTTGCCCCTAAAGAAAATTGGTATGGTTTTGCTAACGGTCATGGTGACTTATTTGCTGGCGGGTTATTTTATGACGGGTTCTCTGGCGGTGCTTGTAGCGACTCTGACCGCATGCCTTGTGGGGGTGATGACTGATGACTAGAACTTACCTGTTTGTAGCCATTTTGCTGGCGACCGTAGTCACTTGGTTACCTAGGGGTTTGCCCTATGTTATCGTTAGGATGGTTACACTTCCCGACAAAGTCATCCGCTTTTTCAACTACCTGCCTATTTCAATTATCTTTGCTCTGATTTTATCAAGCGTCGTGACGACAGAGGTTGGAGGCTCACCTTCTGTGAAATTGGCAGAGCTGATGGCTATCATACCGACATTTATAGTGATGTTGCGAACCAAGAATGTTATGTTGACTGTTTTGATTGGTTGCGCCAGCATGGCTGTGTTGAGACTTCTATTTTAAAAAATAAGGAAAGGAAAGCTGGTGAGCGTGTATCATTGAGCACGCCTAGGATGTTTTAGAAAAAAATATAGGTATCTTCGTTGCCTTTTCTATTTTCTTTTGCATCGCTTAACGGCTTTGTATATTGATTTATGTTGCATTTTGAAAATGATTACAATGAGGGTGTCCACCCAGCTCTGTTGCAGGCCTTGGTGGAGACTAATCACATCAATTTATCAGGGTATGGCACTGACTCCTACACGCAAAGCGCAGCAGATAAGATTCGCAAGGCGTGCGCCTGCCCTCAAGCCCAGGTTCAATTTGTGACAGGTGGTACTCAGGCTAATCAACTGGTTATCAACAGTCTCTTGACTTCCTACGAGGGAGTTCTGGCTGCTGAGACGGGGCATATTGCCACTCACGAAGCTGGGGCGATTGAATTTTCAGGTCATAAAGTTCTACCCTTGCCTCATAAGGAGGGCAAGATTTCAGCTCAGGATGTGAAAAAACATTTGGAAGATTTTTACGCTGATGGTAACCATGAACACATGGTTTTTCCTGGCATGGTCTATATTTCTCATCCTACTGAGTACGGTACGCTTTATACAAAAGCTGAGCTTGAATCCTTATCCAATATTTGCGATGCTTATCAGATTCCCCTTTTTATGGATGGAGCTCGTCTGGGTTACGCTTTAGGAGCTGAAGAAAATGAGCTGACGCTGCCAATCATTTCTAAGCTCTGCCATGTCTTTTATATCGGTGGTACCAAGATGGGAGCCCTGGCGGGAGAAGCTATCGTCTTCACCAAGCAAAACATGCCCAAGCACTTTACCGCTATCGTCAAGCAACACGGGGCTTTAGTGGCAAAAGGTCGTCTTTTTGGTGTGCAGTTTGACCGCTTCTTTGCAGATAATCTCTACACTGAGATTGGCCGCTCTGCCATTTTCCTGGCTAAGCAGCTGAGAGCTCTCCTCAAGGAAAAAGGTTATCGCTTTTATCTGGAAAGTCCGACCAACCAGCAGTTTTTGATTATGGAAAATCGTAAATTGGAAAAATTAGGTCAATCCGTCGTCTATAGTTTTTGGGAAAAATACGACGAAAATCACACAGTCATTCGTCTAGCTACCTCTTGGTCAACCACTCAGGAAGATATAGACTCCTTAGCAGAAGAATTATAGAAAGAAAACATGAAAGAATTGATGAAAAAGGTCAGCCTTTTAGGGCTTTCCTTCATGCTGGTGACCCCTTTTGCGGTCTCATCGGCCTTACCAGATATGCTGGTTTACTATGGGAATTTAGGCTATTCAACAGCTCAGGTGGAGTTGCTCTTTTCCTTGTCATCCTTGATGATTTTAGGAGTCCTTCTTGCCTCACCGTTGATTAACCGCCTCTTTTCTGAACGCCAAGCTCTCATCACGGGTCTTTTAATGGTTAGTTTTGGTGGTGTCTTGCCGACTCTAACCCAGCTTTATCCGCTGGTCTTTGCTTCGCGCTTGATTTTGGGTTTTGGTGTCGGCCTGATGAATGCCCATGCTATCAATATTATCAGCCACTATTATCAGGGACAGGAGAGGACCAAGCTTCTTGGATTGCGGGGTTCTTCGGAGGTCTTAGGTTCTGCTACCTTGACATTTTTAGCAGGTCAGTTACTGACGCTGGGCTGGGAAAAATCCTATCTCGTTTATCTGATTGGTCTCATCATGCTGGGACTCTATCTTATCTTTGTACCAAAGGATAAACAGGAGGTACGAACAGAAGTAGCCAACCATAAAGTAACGCTTACAAGAAAACAAATCCTCTATCTGGTTTCGCTAGCCTTTTATGCAGGCTTTGTCATTTTGCTTAACACGGCCAACACCCTTCGTATTCCAGTTTTCGTAGAAAGTCTTAAAATTGGGACAGCCAGTCAAGCTAGTTTTATCTTGACTGCTATGATGTTGATGGGAATTGTTGCAGGAACTGTTTTCGGACAAGCTCTATCACTCCTTAAAAAGTGGTTTATGCCAGCCGTGGCTATTCTATTAGGGCTTGGCATGCTGGTTATTTGGCAGAGCCATTCCCTCTTTATGATTGGACTTGGGGCGGTCGTGACGGGGATTGTTTACAATTTAGGGGTCACCCTCGTTTTTCATAAAGTCTCTGAAAGGTTTCCATCCCATCAGCTTGGAAAGGCAACGACTCTTGTCCTTCTAGGCTGTAATTTGGGAGGTGGTGGCGCAGCTTTTGCCCTCCAAGCCATCGGGCTATTTAGTTCTGACAGCTCAACTGCTTTTCTGGTTTTAGGAAGTCTCAGCTTGGTTTTGGGTCTAGCCTTATTACCAAAAGCAATCAAAAGTTAAGAATGAGCGGTTTAGGCCGTTCATTTTTAGTATTTTTTGGTAAAATAGTACTATCAAACCCTATAAGGAGTTCATTTGCAAGGAAAAATTATTAAGTCTCTGGCTGGCTTTTACTATGTAGAGGCGCAAGGGCAAGTTTATCAGACGCGAGCGAGGGGAAATTTTCGCAAAAAAGGTCAGACACCTTATGTCGGTGATGAGGTGGAGTTTTCTGCTGAGGAAAATTCCGAGGGCTACATTTTAGCCATTCATGAGCGAAAGAATGCATTGGTGCGTCCTCCCATTGTTAATATAGACCAGGCGGTGGTTATCATGTCGGCCAAAGAGCCAGATTTTAATAGCAATCTTTTGGACCGTTTCTTAGTTCTCTTGGAGCACAAAAATATCCAGCCTGTGGTCTATATTTCTAAGCTAGATTTGTTGAAAAGCAGGGCTGAAATGGATGATATTCGCCATCACTATGAAGCCATTGGTTATGATTTTTGTTATAATTTGGACGACTTGCTGCCGCTGTTGAAAGATAAAATCACCGTCTTTATGGGACAGACAGGCGTCGGAAAATCAACCCTGCTCAATAAAATTGCTCCCGACCTCGAACTGGCAACAGGAGAAATTTCAGACAGTTTAGGACGGGGACGCCACACCACGCGCGCGGTCAGTCTTTATAACGTTTATGATGGTAAAATTGCTGATACGCCCGGTTTTTCTTCTTTAGACTACGAAGTCTCAACGGCTGAAGACTTAACAGCCGCTTTTCCGGAGCTGAAAGAGCTTAGCCGAGACTGTAGATTCCGCTCCTGTACCCACACCCATGAGCCGAGCTGCGCCGTTAAGGAAGCTCTGGAAGCCGGTCAACTTTGGCAAGTACGCTATGATAATTACCTTCAATTTCTCTCGGAAATTGAAAATCGTCGTGAAGTTTATAAAAAAGTTATCAAAAGAAAGTAGGTTTTTCATGTCACACTACAAAATTGCTCCTTCAATTTTAGCAGCAGACTACGCTAACTTTGCCAGCGAGCTCCGTCGTATCGAAGAGACTGATGCTGAGTACGTTCATATTGATATCATGGATGGTCAGTTTGTGCCAAATATCAGCTTTGGTGCTGATGTGGTTGCTAGCATGCGTAAGCATTCAAAATTAGTTTTTGATGTTCACCTCATGGTGGTCAATCCTGAGCGTTATGTGGATGCCATGGCACACGCTGGTGCGGATATCATGACCGTTCATACAGAAGCCACCATCCATATCCACGGTGCTCTGCAAAAAATTAAGGCTGCTGGCATGAAAGCTGGTGTGGTAATTAATCCAGGAACACCGGTCGAAGCTCTGATTCCAGTTCTTGATTTGGTTGACCAGGTTCTCATCATGACGGTTAACCCAGGTTTCGGGGGTCAGGCCTTTATCCCTGAATGCCTCGAAAAGGTGGCGCGTGTAGCTGAACTTCGTGACCAAAAAGGTTTGACTTTTGATATTGAAGTTGACGGTGGCGTTGATGATAACACTATCAAAGCCTGTGCGGTAGCCGGAGCCAACGTTTTTGTAGCGGGCTCTTACCTCTTTAAAGCAAACGACTTGGTGGCTCAGGTTGGGACTTTGCGACATGCTCTTGACGCCTAAGATTGCCCTTGTAGCAGGTGGGGACTGGTCGCCTATTGAGACAGCTTTTGACTTATACGTGGCTGTCGATAGGGCCTGCCTTACTCTTTTGGAAAAAAAGCTGCCGCTGGACTGGGCGATTGGGGATTTTGATTCGGTTTCTGTTTTAGAACGGGAAGGCATTCAGGCTGCCGCTGAACAATTCACATTAGCACCTGCGGAAAAAGAAGATACAGATACGGAATTAGCTCTCAAGCTGATTTTTGAGGCTTACCCAGAAGCGCAAGTGACGATTTTTGGAGCTTTTGGTGGCCGTTTGGATCACCTTGTATCTAATCTCTTTCTGCCTTCGGACCCTGCGCTAGCTCCTTTTATGGCTCAAATCAGTCTAGTAGACTCACAAAATCATATCTCCTACCTGTCAGCTGGAAAGCACCAGCTTTTTCCAAAAAACGAAAGATACATCTCCTTTATGCTGGAGGGCGAGGGGAAGTTGGAAATTTCAGGTGCCAAATATGAGCTGAGCGCCAGCAACTTTTTCAGAAAGAAAATCTACTCCAGCAATGAATTTACGAATAATCCTATAGAGGTGACTGTGCCGTCGGGCTATCTGGTCGTCCTCCGAACGCGAGATAGGAGCTAGTATGGAACTTTTTTTACTAATCATAGCTGTTACTAGCCTCCTGGTGTCGCTGGTCATATGGCTAAAAGTAGCAGAATTAAAATCGAACATTGATAAACAACTGGACAACCATGCGGATAACCTATCCGAGCAGATCTCCTACCAGTTGTCACATCTCTCTAAAGAACAAGAGCTAGCTCTTGCCCAACACGTCAACCGTTTGCAGTCAGATCTCTATCATCAGCTGACAGACTTACGAGATGTCCTTCATGAAAATCTAACGGAAAATCGCAACCAATCTGACCAACGTCTGGCCATGATAAACCAAAACTTGACCCAGTCGGTGAAAGAGTTGCAGTCTTCTAACGAAGAACGCCTTGAGCAAATGCGCCAAACCGTTGAAGAAAAGTTGGAAAAAACTTTGCAGAATCGTCTGCAAGCCTCCTTTGAGACGGTTTCTAAACAATTGGAGTCGGTCAATCAAGGTTTGGGCGAAATGAAAACCGTCGCTCAAGATGTTGGGGCACTCAACAAGGTTCTCTCGAATACTAAAACTCGCGGTATTTTAGGTGAATTACAGTTGGGACAGATTATCGAAGATATCTTGACTGAAAGTCAGTACGAACGAGAATTTGCCACAGTCTCTAGCTCGAGCGAGCGTGTTGAGTACGCCATCAAGCTCCCAGGAACCAGTCAGGACGATTATGTTTATCTGCCTATTGATTCCAAATTTCCTTTGGAGGATTACTATCGTCTGGAAGAAGCCTACGAGACCGGTGATAAGGAACAGATTGATCTGCACCGCAAAAAACTTCTGGGTTCTATCAAGCGTTTTGCCAAGGATATTCAGACCAAGTACCTCAATCCGCCTGAGACGACCAATTTTGGCGTTATGTTTTTACCAACCGAAGGTCTCTACTCAGAGGTGGTGCGTAATGCAGACTTCTTTGATAAATTACGCCGTGAAGAAAATATCGTAGTGGCAGGACCGTCGACCTTATCTGCCCTTCTCAACTCCCTATCAGTTGGCTTTAAAACCCTGAACATCCAAAAAAATGCTGACGATATCAGCAAGATTTTGGGTAATGTTAAGAGTGAATTTGGCAAGTTTGGAGGCATGTTAGTCAAAGCGCAGCGGCAACTCAATACAGCTTCAAAAACTGTGGATAGCCTCCTGACGACACGAACAAATGCCATTATCAGAGCCCTAAATACTGTTGAAACCTACCAAGATCAGGCGACTCAGTCCCTGCTCAATCTTCCGATTGAAGATGACCAGATTTTTCTAGATGAGGATACCAATGAAAATAGCTAAGATGAAACAAGACCAGCTTTTTGAAGGATTTTACCTAATCAAATCAGCTGAAGTCAGAAAAACGCGTGCTGGTAAGGATTATATTTCTTTTACATTCCAAGATGACTCAGGAGAAATCTCAGGAAATCTTTGGGACGCTCAGCCTTATAATGTCGAAGAATTTGTGGCCGGCAAGGTAGTCTTTATGAAGGGACGCCGTGAAATCTACAATGGGACACCACAGGTTAACCAAATTACTCTCAGAAATCCGAGAGATGGGGAACCTTCTGACCCATCAGAGTTCAAGGAAAAACCACCTGTCAAGGCCAGTGATGTCAAGGACTATTTAGAACAGGTTATGTTTCGCATTGAAAACGCCACTTGGCAACGAATTGTCAGAAATCTTTATCGTAAATACGACAAAGAGTTTTACCTTTTCCCAGCAGCCAAAACCAATCATCATGCCTTTGAGACAGGTCTTGCCTATCATACGGCAACTATGGTGCGTTTAGCAGACGCTATCGGTGATATTTATCCAGACCTTAATAAGAGCTTGCTCTTTGCGGGCATCATGCTCCACGACTTGGCTAAAGTTATTGAGTTATCTGGTCCTGATAATACAGAGTACACAGTACGTGGCAATCTGATTGGGCACATTGCCCTTATCAATGAGGAAATCACAAAGGCAATAGCAGAGCTACAAATTGATGATGACAAGGAAGAAGTGACAGTGCTTCGTCATGTTATTCTTAGCCACCATGGGCAATTAGAATATGGTAGTCCCGTTCGTCCACGGATTATGGAAGCTGAGATTCTCCACATGATTGATAACATAGATGCCGAAATGATGATGATGACGACAGCTCTCAGCCGCATTTCAGAAGGTGAGATGACCAGTAAGATTTTTGCTATGGATAATCGCTCTTTCTACAAGCCAAAATACTAAAATAAACGAAAAAGTGAACGTTTTTCAAGTGAAATGTTCGCTTTTTATGTGTCTTATGGTATAATAACAGAAAAGATGATAAGAAAGAGGAGCCTATGAAGTTACGTCGTAGCGAACGCATGGTAGTTATTGCAAACTACCTCATTAACAACCCCTATATTTTAACAAGTCTAAATACTTTTGCGGAGCAATATGAGGCGGCTAAATCTTCTATTTCAGAGGATATTTCCATTATCAAAAAAGCCTTTGAAGAAGCAGGTATTGGTCAGATTGATACCGTTACTGGCGCTAGCGGAGGCGTCATTTTCACACCTGGTATCGCTGAGAGTGAGGCGCGTGTTATCGTTGAGGAACTTTGTCAGAGCCTTTCAGAGAGCGATCGTATTCTGCCAGGAGGCTATATCTATTTGTCAGACCTACTTAGTACACCATCTATTCTGCAAAATGTTGGTCGTATTATTGCTAATGCCTTTCAAGGAGAGAAGATTGACGCTGTCATGACTGTAGCTACCAAGGGGGTTCCTTTGGCAAATGCTGTCGCAAATGTTCTCAATGTTCCCTTCGTTATTGTACGTCGTGATTTGAAAATCACCGAAGGATCTACAGTCTCAGTCAACTACGCTTCGGGATCAAGCGATCGTATCGAAAAAATGTTCTTATCTAAGCGCAGCTTAAAACCAAACAGCCGTGTCCTTATCGTGGATGACTTTTTGAAAGGTGGAGGGACTATTACAGGTATGACGAGTCTTTTGAACGAGTTTGACTCAACTCTTGTAGGTGTGGCAGTCTTTGCAGACAACACTCAAGAAACTCGCGAGAATTTTGCCTATAAGTCTTTGCTTAGTGTTTCAGAAATTGATGTTAAGAATAATAAAGTCACCGTTGAAGTCGGGAATATTTTTGATGCATAAAGAAATCATAATCACCCGTTTTCTCTGGTAGTTATGACTCAAGTAACTGACTGCGTGATTTGTTCGGCTCATTCTCAAAACTGATACCCTCCGGTGGAATCAGTCGAATGCCGAACCCAATTTAAAAAGCTGATGCATTTTGCACCAGCATTTTTATTTTTTAAGCGTTATCATTTTTATTATACTATAAATAATTTTTAAAAAAAAGACTTGTATTTTTTTGAAATAGTAGTATTTTATGAGTGTAAAGACTAGTCTCAACAAAAAAATCAATATTTTAGAAAGGAAATTTATCATGAAAAAACGTTCTCAAAAACTAGCTACATTAGCTATCTTAGGTATAACAATCAGTCCATTAGTTTTCTCAAGTGTTCCAGCGACACAAGTACTAGCTGATGAAAATACTGAAACTGTCAATGTCAGCCGAACTTTAACAGAATCTGAAACACAATTAGTAGATCAGTTTGTTACTATCAAAGACAATAGATTTGTTTTAAATGAAGAAAACACACTTTCTAAAGAAGTTGAATATCTAGCAAAACTGCAAATTGCAGATACTAACTTTAAAATTTCACAAGCAGAAAGAGAAGAAGGTATATTTACAAATAGTTATAATAAAACAATTGGTACTACAGAACTACTTTTTCGTTCCCCTGGCAAAAACGCAATTGAATTTTATTGGAATTATGTAAGAATTTATATTGACGCAAATAATTTAAGTTTAGCTCTCCAAGCAGGCTTTGCTATTGGAGGAATATACGCTCCTAGTCGTGCCGTCGAAATAGCATGCGCTTTATTAGGAATTGGATCAAGTCAAATAAAAGATGGAATTTGGTTCGATTTCAATTATCTTTGGGGTGGTGTAAATAATGCTGGATTCCAATAAACTAATTAAATCTTTTAATAATGCTAACCAAACATTAGGATTAATATTTATTTTTTCAATTGTCGTAACCAAATTAAACATCATAAATTTTTTTGATTTAATTTTAAATTCCTATATTTATTTGCTAATATTATACATCGGCTGGATTATAGCCTCTTATATCAGATTAAATAAAACATAACGCTATACTTAGCTCACTAAAAATTCAAAGTGATGATCGTAATAGAATCGCTATAGGAACCTAATAAAATGGGTTCCTTTTTCTTATAGTTCCGTCATTTTCTAAAATGAAGTTAGCCAGCTAAGAGAATGAAAAAGCATCTCAAAGAGATAGACTTGTAGTTCACCACAAACACAAGGAGACTCTTTAAGATGCACACTTATTATACCTCAAAAGGCAAGTACTTGAAAATAGCGGAGCGTCGCTTGATTGAATAGTGGAGAATAGAAGGAAAATCCAACCTTGAGATTGCGCGTTTGCTTGGAAAAGCTCCACAAACCATTAACAATGACATCAAGCGTGGTTTCGTTCGCCAAAAGTGCGAAAAGGAAAATTTGAAATGGTCTACTCTGCTAATTATGCTCAAAATCAGTATGAGAAGGCACGTGAACGTTCTGTCAGAAAGTGTCGCTTAGACAAGCCAATGAAGGAGAAAATTCTGCACTACATCAAGAAAAAATTCTCTCCTGAGATGATGGTCAAATCAAAAAAAGTAGATGTTCCAGCATCCACCATTTACTACTGGATTCATCATGGGCAATTAGGACAGACCTACAAGGATTTACTCTATGCTAGAAAGCCAAAAGCGCAAAAGAAACAAGCAAGATCTCGCTTCAAGCTAGCTGGAAAGTCGATTGAGGAACGACCTGACCACATTAATCAACGCCTTGAAAACGGCCGCTATGAGATTGATACAGTCATTCTCACGCAGAAGAAAAAACAGTGCCTGCTCACATTGACAGACCGTAGAAGTCGCCATCGGCTCATTAGACTGATTCCTGATAAGACCGCTCACTCCGTCAATCAGGCAGTCGATAGTATTCTCAAACACTATACCATCGCATCCATTACAGCCGATAATGGGACAGAATTTAACCGCCTCTCTGATGTTTTCCCCGAAGAACACATCTATTACGCTCACTCTTACTCCTCCTGGGAGAGGGGCACGAATGAGAATCATAACAGGCTTATCAGACGTTGGCTCCCAAAAGGCACAATGAAAACAACCCACAAACAGGTCGCTTTCATCGAAAATTGGATAAATAACTATCCTAAAAAATGTTTGAACTACATGTCACCTAGGCAATTTATCTTGAGTGGCTAACTTCTACTTGAAATTTAGCTTTCTTATAGTTCCGAACCATAAAAGGAAAAACAGACTCAAAGTACTTGCTTTGGTTCTGTTTTTTTGATATGATATTAGACGGTATTGTTTACCCCATTTGAAAGGCCCCGGAACCTTCCAAATACCTTTGGTGGGACGGAACACCCACCGCACTTGTAAACAAATAATCGCACTATATATAGGAGAAATCATGAACAAAACAACTTTTATGGCTAAACCAGGCCAAGTTGAACGTAAATGGTATGTCGTAGACGCTACTGATGTGCCACTTGGACGTCTTTCTGCAGTAGTTGCTAGCGTACTTCGCGGAAAAAATAAACCAACTTTCACACCACATACTGATACAGGTGATTTTGTTATCGTTATTAACGCTGAAAAAGTTAAATTGACTGGTAAAAAAGCAACTGATAAAGTGTACTACACTCACTCACTTCACCCAGGTGGCTTGAAATCAATCACTGCTGGTGAATTGCGTTCTAAAAATGCTGTTCGCCTGATTGAGAAATCAGTTAAAGGTATGCTTCCACACAACACTCTTGGACGCGCACAAGGTATGAAATTGAAAGTATTTGTTGGTAGCGAGCACACTCATGCTGCACAACAACCAGAAGTACTTGATATCTCAGGACTTATCTAAGAGGAAAGGAGCAAATAAAACATGGCACAAGCACAATATGCAGGTACTGGCCGTCGTAAGAACGCAGTTGCACGCGTTCGTTTGGTTCCAGGTACTGGTAAAATCACTGTAAATAAAAAAGATGTAGAAGAGTACATCCCACACGCTGACCTCCGTTTGGTCATCAACCAACCTTTCGCAGTTACCTCAACTCAAGGTTCATACGACGTTTTCGTTAACGTTGTAGGTGGTGGTTACGCTGGTCAATCAGGAGCTATCCGTCACGGTATCGCTCGCGCACTTCTTCAAGTAGACCCAGACTTCCGCGATTCATTGAAACGCGCAGGCCTTCTTACACGTGACGCTCGTATGGTTGAACGTAAGAAACCAGGTCTTAAGAAAGCACGTAAAGCTAGTCAGTTCTCAAAACGTTAATTATCCGCGAGAAATCAACGTTTCAAAGCACTCAAGAGTTTACCTCATGGGTGCTTTTTTCTATGCTTTTTACGAAAGTTTGCCCTAAAAGTTGCCCTAAATTTACCCTATTTATTTTGAATATGTTGATAGGCGAGGGTGCCAGCAGATAGAGGAACAACGTTTGAGGTGTTTACATAGGTTTTTGTTGTGATAGTGTCACTATGTGTCAGAGCCTCAGAAATGGCTTCTAGGCTCATTCCTGCCTGTCTAGCAAGTGTAGCACCTGTATGCCTTAGTTTATGTGGTGTGGCATGCTTTAAGCGTGGATGGCGTCTCCTTACTGAGTTCATTTTATTGTTCAGATAATCAACGTGTAAAGGGCTATTGACATTCCCTTTTGTATCGATATAAGTAAATACTAGCTGGTCAGGAGTTTGCATAATATCAAATTGTGCTAACTCTTGTTTTTGTTGTATTTTCCATTGGGATAGGAGTGTTACAAGGTAATAAGGGATAGAGAAAATTGTTTTCTTGTTTCCTTTTGTAGATTTCAAGTTTTTATATTTATCAAGAGCATTTTTCAGGTTAATTTCTGCCTTGTCTAAATCAATGTTTTTCCAATGCAGGGCATAAGATTCGGATTTTCTATCGTTTAGAATAAAGGTTGTAAAAAATAAGACATAGTCTTTCAACGATATTTTGTCATTGTCTAAATCTTCCTTAAATGCTTCAAACCATTCTTGTAACTCCTCGCTAGAAAGATACAATTCCTCTTCTATCTTGGATTCTTGGAGTTTAATTTTCTTAGTTGCCTTGATACGTTTAATAGTTTTAGATAATCTATTGCTTTCGATATATTCAAGTTCCTCAGCCCAATCGAAGATTGAATTTACGTAGCTACGAATGACTTTAAAGTTTGCATATTCTTCGGCTTTAGCCGTCATGAGATTAAGGACAACTTGTTTATTCTGATTGAGAAAATCTATCGAGAAATTTGCAAACATTGGTAAGATATGCCTTCTAAAAACAGTTTCAGTATTGTCAATAGTTACCTGTGTTGGCGGTTTAGTTGTTGAAGTAGTTTGTCCAGCTTTATAAGAGTCCCACCAAACATGCTTATAGAAGTCAGAAAATAAGATGTTTCCATCTTTAGAGAAGACGAGGTTTTCTCCGTTTTCAAGTTGATGTATCTTAGTTAAAATATCAAGCTCAGCTTCTTTAGCCTCCTTTCGTGTTTTATAGCGTTTGACAAAGTGAGTTCCTTTTATGCCCATTTTTGAACGGATTTCTTTTGGAATATACACTTTTAAGTTGTAGGTATTACTACTTGTTTTAGTAACAGTCATGATGTTCTCCTTGGTTAGAGTCAGGATATATCATTAGCAATATTATAGCATGCTTTTTTTACAAAGCCATCTATCAATCTCATTTTTATTAAAACGGACTGTTTTGCCGATTTTAATTACAGGAAGCCCTTTTTGAATCCAGCTATCTAATGTATTATTTGAAATACCTAGATATTGGCAAGTTTGTACCTTATTGAGATAAGGGCTATCTAATCCCAGATCTTCCTTGAAATGAGAGATCTCATGTTGTAGTAGATTCGCAATCATTGATTGAATTTCTTGTACTTGTTCTGTTGGTAAAATCACTTGCATGTTTCCTTACTCCTTATCAATTTTGATTTTTCGATACTTGACCTTGTTATTTACAAAATGTCCTTTTCTGAAAACTTTACTGTTGTAGGTACTTTCGTAAAGGATGTCATCAGTTTGGATAAGGTCTTCTACATTTTCATTTGTTAAAAGCTTTATTTCCTCAGGTTGCTTAAGGTTTCTAGAGGAGTAAAAAGCTTTCTTTCCTAAGCTCTCTAACAATTCTTGCCCTATGCCTTTTTCCATGTATTTTGCGACATATCTACCAGCATTGGAAGAATCATCTAGGCTGTCTAATTTGTTTATCCGAACAGCCCCGTGTCCCCAAATCCTTAATAAGTCTTTGTGAGGAACATAAGGGAAATTAAAAAGAAGAATGTGTGCATGCCACGCTCCTCTTTTCTGTCGTTCTAATACTGAGATATATTTTAGTTGCCTTCGTTTAGAATTGTAAATGTAGTAGTTCAATCTTTTGATAAACTTGTCAAACATTGTATTAAATTCTGTTCGGTCTTGAATATTTGCTTTTGTAGTAAGGGTAAGGAAACTTGTTTTATTATCATAATTGCTATCTATTAGTCTTTGGAGTTTCCATTTTGAATTTTTACGTGTCTTTGATATACGGTTTAATCTTTCATCTTGTTCATCAGGTGTAAGTTCATCAAACGTTCTACGTTTTTTCTTATCTTTTAAACTAACTTGATTGGTTTCAATATCAGTATTATCACTTGAGAAAATAGGGGAACTATATTCCCAAATCTCAAGGTACGAGGAAGTTCGGATAATTTTGCGATTGTAACTCACAAAATCACCTCATTTTCTCGTAACGTTTGCCTATATAATAAATAAACTAGAGGAGCAAGCTCCTCTGAATTTTTATCACAAGAATCGCTCCGCTAAACACGCTTCCAGCTTGCCGACCAGTCGGCAGTTTTTCTTGTGAAAAAAATTTAGTAGTTATAGGTTTGGTTTAGGGTATCAAATTCAAGAACAGGGATGACTTTGCTCTGGTCAACTGTTCCGTCTATAAAGTAGTGATTGTGTTCATCAAAGAAAATTTTTCCCAGATAATCTTTATTATCGGCGACTTGAAAAGAACCAACATGTCCTGAGATAATATCTTTTGAAAATTTTCCGGTTGTAACAGGGAATTTATTTGTAAATATACTAGGGTCAGTTCCCTCTTTCCAAAAAACACCTGCTTCTTCATCGATACCAGCATGAACAAAGATTTGCCAATCTGTTTCAATATATCTAGGTTCTTGGTATTTTCTTTTAAACCACTCCATGAAAGGAGTGAATTTTGGATTATATTTAATTTCATCTCGGATAGCTTCTTCAAACTGACTAGGATTCTTCTGGAAAAGCTGGGTCAATTCCTCTAATGAAAAGAAACTTTTAATGGTCTCAGGAAAATATTCAGCATTTACATCTTCGTTAATTAGCCAATGTTAGAACCACTCATCGTGGTTTCCTAAGAGTGCCGTGACTTGGTTAGGATAATTAGATTCGAGCTCTCTAATTTTTTCAAGGACTTGATAAGAGTATTCCCCATTATCTATATAATCTCCAAGTATAAATAAGTGATTTTCCGACATAGTTAAATCAACTTTTTCGAGAGCCACTAAAAATTCATCAAGATATCCATGAATATCACTCATTGCATAGTAAATAGCCATTATTTTCCTCCGATATACTTTTTCAATCTGTCAAAAGTTTCAACAGATTTCCACTTAGTAGCAATAACAGAAAACTCCTTGATTTCAGAATCATAGAGGAGAATATCCCCGTTTCCAAAAAAATTCATTTCTTCATCAATCGCAAAAGTATCAATTCCTATTATATTTTTAGACAAGTCAATAGAGGTTTGAGGAGTATGTCCAACAATTTGTTTTGGGTATTCGGGATTGGGTGCTATTTCAATTTCTTCAATATGAGCCCATACAGGAGAACCAGCTAAATCTTGACCGCCCCTCATTGGACCAATAGCACTAGCAAAACGAATCAATTCATCCTCGTTCTCTAGGGACAATCTAGAAAAGTGCCAATCCTCTACATCAAATAAGAAGTTATAACCGGCATGTGAAATAAGGTAATCGTCTAATTGAAAAGCGATTTGTAGGTCAAGTTCCTCTAGTGTATCTCCGATAGCTTCAAAAGCTTCTTGATTAGTCAAAGTAAAGGAAGTAGGGATTCCCAGATAGTAGAAGATGTCGTGATTCCCTATTAGAAATGTACATGAAATTCCTTTTTCAGTAGCTTTCTTTTTCCAATCAACTAAATAAATCAAGTCTTTAGCATAAAGCTTTGCATTGTTTTGTTGCCCTTGAATTCTTGTGTCAAGGTAGTCCCCCATGAAGATAACTTGTTTTACAGAATGATTTTCAATGATATTATCAATGATTGGCAGGATTAGTCCATTTTTTAAGTGTGTGTCGCCGATGAGGATTGTTTTAGTCATATCATCACTCCTTTACAATATCTAGGATTTGTTCAATGCTAATAGGTGTAAAATTAATCATATCAGCACCTACGTTTATTGCACGGTCTCCTAATATGTCTTTGAAATAGTCGGTTCTATTGTTATGAACATGTCCGTACAAGTGGATCGAGTTATGAAAATAATCTTCCCATTCCAGTATGGGATAGTGAAATAAAATGAATTTTCTTTTTTTATATCGAAATGTGTAGTAATCTTTAACCCATTCAAATAAGGTTTGGTCAAAATCAGGGGAATCAAGATAATGTTCATGATTCCCTTTGATTAAGTACTTCTTGCCATTTAGGCTTGTTAAAACTTCATTTGCTTGCTCGGCCTTTCCTCGAAAAAGGAAGTCGCCGAGAATATAGACTTCATCATTTTCAGTTACAACTTGATTCCAATTGCTGATGAGCTTTCTATTCATTTCATCAGCGTTTATAAAGGGGCGATTGGAAAATTTTATAACATTTTCATGATAAAAGTGAGTGTCAGCGATGAAGTATATCATAAGTAACCTCAATCATCTAGCGTTAATAGCATAGGCATATACCAAGTAGTTGGCAAAATCACCGATACGTTTTCGGTCCTCTTGAAACTTTTCGTACCAACTACAATCTTTATTATTTTCAAGAGCAAGTGCTTTAATTAGTTTTAGGTTATGGATTACTTTGTTATGAATAGTAGTTCTGGTAGAATCAAAATCCAATTTTTCTTCTCGTGACAGTAGTAACCATTTTGCTCGTGCCTCTGTATATTCAATACAATAAGTTAAGAGCTCTATCCAATACTCTTGAAATTCGCTGTCAAGCTTATTGGATGAGTTTAGGATTTGTTCATGAATAGTTTGACATTCAGAAAAAGTCAGGTGTGATTTGTCAAAGTCAGTATAAGTGTAGAATTTCATGTATTACCTCTTGGAGTTTATTTTATTACCGGCAAAATATCGGAGCAGGTAAACCATAGGTTACCATTAAATTGTCCAACATTCAAGTCTTTCAAAATAACCTCACGAGTTTTATTTTTGGACATCTCTTCGTAAGAAATTGTTGGGGTAGTGGTGTTTACCTTCACTTGAATCATCTCCATAAAGAAATCTGAGGATTCATCTTGGATGGAAATATTCACACGGTAGGCAGAGAGTTTTTGAGTTTCACGGTCATGCACTTCGGTAAGCCCTTTTATTGCAAAGAATTTGTTGCCAAGTAGTTCTGGTTTTAAAAAATCATTTAGTTTCATAAATATTCCTTTCTTTTGTCATCGCAAGCGATGATGAATCCTTTCCTATGAGTAAATCAGTAAACTGAATTACTCACATACAAGGATTGATAGTATTTTGAGTTAGTGTATCAATTTTTGAAGTTCGCTAATAAAGTCGAACTCTTTTGGATTTAGATATGGGCTTTCCCAATATTCGGCAGATTCCTTTCCAGAGCCTTGCATATAGAGATAGCCAGCTCCCTTAACTTCGATGGGTTGTCGTTTTACTGGAGTAGCAGAACCGAAGACCATTCGATAGCCCTCTGAAGAGTTAGCTCCAAGGGCAATACGTAATCCGAGGTTATCTCTTAAATCAGTATTGAGTGTGTCAGCATTAACTTGTTGAGCTGATACAAGGATAAATACTCCTGCTTGTCTTCCGAGGAGAATAATCTGTTTTATTCCGTCCATAACTTCTTGGATAATTTCTTTTGATTTTTTATCTGTTCCGCTTGCTTGAAAAGCGCCCATTTCGTCAAAAATTAACCAAGTCATTTTGAAACCGTGGTCTGAAAAGTTAGCACCATACCTAAAGTTTTCTCTCATATACTCATACCGCCGGTTCATTTCTTGAACGGTTAAGCGGACAATACGAGCAATGTGACTAGGAGAAGTAGCAACTCTTTCCGAACCTAGATAGTGTGATAAACTTCCGAGGTCAGAATTTTTGGGGTCAGCTATGAATAATTCGGAGTGTCTTTTTAATATTTCTAAAATGAAATATGAAATTAGAATAGATTTTCCAGAGCCAGTTCCGCCAGCTATCATTATATGCGGGCATTCACTAGGGTTATAAGTAACTCCATATCCTAGTGGAATAGTAAGGTCATTATTTGCTATCGTTGAAAAAGTGTTAGTCCGAAGTCTAGTAGGTTTAATAGTGTAGTAGTGGTATTCGACTGTCGAAGGTCGGATGATTTTATTCTCAAGCGGAAGTCCAATTAAAGCAGATAGTTCTATATCTATGTTCTCTAAACGCTTGGAATAGGCGTCACCTTGTTTATAAGCAGTAATAATAATTTTATTTTCGGTTTCTTTCCAGCCTAAAATAGCAGAGGTAGCGATATAGGTTTTGCCATCTATCTTTTTTTCTGTGAATAAATTATTTGCTTTTAAGAAGTAAAGTAAGGTATCTCTGGGTTTATATCGCTTGTAAATTCGCAAAGAAAGTTTTTGTAAGATATAAATTAGTCCAACAGAAAATAGCAACATGATTATATTCAAAGGGCTGAGATTGTTGAATAGTATGTTTATTCTAATTATTAGCATGATATAAGCTATATATTTAGCTATTTTTGAGTAGAATATCCAGTTGATGTTGCGTTTTGTAAGAGAAATTGTAGGATTTCGATTGTGAATAAATTTCATGATATCTCCTTAGATAAATTTCGGGTGGATAGTTTTATTACCGTACCTTAAAGTAAGGTGTTTTTTGGCATTTAAAATATGTTGTAATGTCATATCTCCAGCAACGATAAATTGGTCATTCTTTTCAATAATTCCAAAACAAACAAACCAACTACCGAGGGATTCTGTTGGAATCATATCATTATTAAAAAAGGCTTGAAATTTTTTTCCAAGGGTCTCTCTTGGGTCAGGGATGAGAAGAATATCATTTCCGAAAATAAATTCAAAGTCTTTGTTTTTGTTTGAGTACTCATCTAGAACAGGAAAAATGATATCTTGTTCTGAATAATCGAGGATAATACTTTTAGCCGTAGGGATAGTATCATCAAGTGATACTATCAGGGCATTGGGATTGTGTGTAAAAGCTAATTGAGTCATCATCTTCTCCTTATTTTAGGTTGTATCGGTTTTCGAACCATTCCTCATCTTGGGTTAAAGTTATCCCATCAGTGTATCGGACAAGTTTGAGATGTGCAGTAGAGAACTTTGGCTGGTCTGAGGTGCTATTCTCAAAATCTAACGTTTTAGAAAATTTCTTTAATGGCTTTTCTGAGATTACTTGTTTTCTTTGTTGGTCATAACTAGTAGTATCGGTAAAACCATTCGGAATTGGCTCGATTGTTCGTTTTCCAAAATTCTCATGAGAATCGATAGTCTCAAAGCCAATGTGTGCCATTGTTAACGTAATTTTCTTTTTTTCTAATATCTCTGAACCGCTTAATGTGGTCGTAACCACTTGCTTGATATCAATGATTTGCCAAAAGTTATTGATTGGAATTTGGTTATCCTCAAAGAAGATATCGCCTTTTTTAAAAGTGTGAATGCATTGTTCAAATTTCATATTTTTTCCTCCAGTATTAAAAATTAAAAGGGCTTCGAACTATTAAATTTTCAAAGGTCAATTTTTTGTACATTTCCTTTCTACAAAATACATTATACAACAAAATTTAAAAAATTCAATAGTTTTTACAAAAAAAATTCCAAAAATGTACATTTTTTTAAAAAAATAAAAAAATAAACCCTAAATTTTAGGGCTTATCATATCTTTTCACTTAGTTTAAGTAGTAAGTTGCATATAAAGTAGGATTATTTTTAGAAGTGACAAAGATTCCCCATAGTTTCTAATGAAAATTTTGTCTTTTTATCGTCCGCTATAAGGGAAGCATGTATTTTCGATTTATAATTTTAGTTCAGCAATTACTGCTTTGTGGTCTGATTTTATATAGTTTTCAAGGTGTTCTATCTTTGAAATAGGTCTATTTGAATAAATAAAATCAACATGAGATTTTTTATCAATACATGTAATTTTATCTCCTACTTTTTCTTTGGCTATATTCCATCCATTATATTTATTCGATAGCTCTGTCCATGAATTTTTTAACTGATTGTATTTTTCGTCACTTGAGAATTTATTTTTGTACGAATCGAAATAGTTTTTTAATGATTCTGTTCCGTCGTTAATATTCCAATCACCAAACGCAAGATTGATATTATCTGAATTAGACCAATCTTTTATATAATCGAGAATCGTGTTAATCCCATATTCTTTTGACCGTTGGTTAGGTGCACCAGTAGGGAGATAAAAGCTATTAATATCGATTTTGTCCCCAACCAATCTTAAATTTCGATATTGAAGTGGGTGCTCTGTCAAAAGGGGAGCAACTTGTTTTAGATTGTATTTTGTTAGAATTTCTGACTTTACCATGATTACAGTGGTCAACTGTGGCTTATTAAGTTCTAGTAAGTGTAAAGGAGAAAATACCTTATATTTTTCACTTTCTAGATATTTGATTTGGTGATTGTAGATTTCTGATATAGCAATAATGTCTAAATCACTTTCCAAAAGTTTTTTTGCGTTGCCAGTATTGCTATCTACTAAATTTGAATTTCTATAATTTTCAAAATTAAATGTGCCTATTTTCATCTTCGGCCTCCGTATATTTTTTTATAATCAAGAATCTCAATGTAAAAAATACGATTGAGTGTTCTATTTGTAAACTATTATAACACAAAAACACAAAAACGCAACACAAAAATACATTTTTTTTGTACATTTTTTATTTAAAAATTTCAATTGATTGTGGTGAAATTAATACTTAATAAATTTATTCTTAAAATCCCAAAGAAGATTTGTCAAAGTATCGTAGTTAACAGGAGCGACAATTTCCGATAGATTCTTTTGAAGTTCTATAAATTGTTTCTCAAATGCGTCTTCAGATATCAGTTCATCATTTTGTGTTTGATATGAAAGTAGTGCAGCTTTTAAGATATACTTTAGGCAGACCCCAAGTGTAACACTTCTAGTATTTGTAGCAGAGGGGAGAATGTTTTTATACTGCTTAATCCCTGAGGCTACTCTATCACTGATATCCACGTTTATTTTTAACTCTTTTTCTTCAACAGGATAAATATTGTTTAGAGGAATTGAATTATCCTGTACAACTTTTTTCCAGTTAGTAACGTTTTGTGTTGAATCAAAGGCTTTGGCAATAATAATTGCTTTAGTAATGTGTGTGTCAGATTCTTGTTCATAAATTTTACGTAGTTCGCGAATGTAAAATGCTGATTCTGCTGAAATTCGTACTTGAAATTTGCTCATTTTTTTCTCCTTTTTATATAAATTGTACAATTAAAATTCAATAATAGCAAATTTACTAATGTTATGATTGAAATAATATTGCAAAATGCTATACTAGTATCGTAAAGAAGTAAAGACGGTGGTTGCTATTTCGAAAGGTAGGTGGTGCCTATGTGCATAACCAGTAAAATCCTATTAGAAAGGAGCGACCAACATTTTGTCGACTTTTGAAGTATTGACGCTTATGTTTGTAGCTGGTAACTTCGTTATCTCGCTTGTAAAGTTGATACTTGAACTTGTTAAAACGACAAAAAAATAGCCGTCTGTACTTTGGGCAGTCTGACGAGCTATCTTATATAGAATAAAGATTGTAACCACCGTCTTAAACGGCTTTACATTGGGTGTTGTTCTTTGCGACACCCTTTTCTATTTCATTGTACCATTTTTACTCTAAAAAGCAAGTCATAACTTCTTTTTTGTTAGGCAAATTACTGATATACCTGACTCGTATTGGTTTATTTTGTAGAATAAATTTGCCCTATTTAGATGAAATTACTTGAAATTAGTTGAGAACTAGTAAGTCTTTGGTAGTCAAAAATGGCTTGATTAAAGCTATTTGAGCTAGTTTAGTTACTAGGTTAGCCAAACCAGGTCTTAAGAAAGCACGTAAAGCTAGCCAGTTCTCTAAACGTTAAGAAACGGCTACAAATCAACGTTTATGGACACTCAAGAGTTTATTTCTTGGGTGTTTTTTTGATGAAAAAAGTACTTTGGTAATCCTTTTGGTAATCTTTCGAGACTTGGTTTTTGGTCAATATGAGGCTGAGCAATAAATCTAGTTCATTTAGCCTTATTAAGATACTCTGCAAATTTTGTAATTGACTGTTTTTCACCAGCTTTTGTAGCATGGCTATAAGTGTCTAAAGTCATCTGGCTGCTTGCATGGCCTAAGCGTTTAGCAGTATTGACTGGGTCAATTCCCATTTCAATCATCAAGGTTGCGTGAGTGTGTCTAAACCCATGTGGGCTAATCTTTTTAAGATTATGCTTACGTATAATACGTTTTAGAATATTGTTGATATAGTCAGCGTGTAAGGGTTCTATCTCACCATCTCGGTTGCAGTATGTAAACATAAATTCTTTGTCGAGAGAAAGAGGCTGTACTGATAATTGCCACTTTTCTCTGCTAGTTTCCTGTTTCCATTTGTTGAGGATAGAACAGGTTTCATCATCAAGATATATAGAGCGTACAGAGAATGTATTTTTAGTTCCTTTTTCAATGGCATGACCATCTATTCTTCCTAAACTTTTGCTAACTGTTAATAGTTGATTTTCAGAATCAAAATCTTCCCACTTGAGAGCATATAGTTCTCCCTTGCGTAATCCGCTATAAGCTAATAATCGGAATAGCGCATAATGTTTATAGGGTTCATTTTCCAAAATAATTGTCAAAAATTGATGCAATTCGTTAACTGTCCAATAGTTCTCACTGACAGTTTTTTTGAGTTTAGGCATAATAACCTTGCTCATGGGATTTCGTTCAATATAATTCATATTAATGGCAAATTCAAATATTTTAGAAGTATAAGATTTGATTTGCTTCATGTTTTTGAATGTCTTGGCTTTGTCAGTGATGAAGGTTTGACAGTCTAAAGGACTGATTTTTGAAATTTTCTTTTCTCCAAAAACAGGAAGAATATGTAGGCGATAAAGGTCGGCAGTTTTGACTGCAGTAGTTGCTTCAACAGTATCTTTATAAGCTTCATACCATCTTTGATAAAGCTCTTGGTAAGTGTAGGTTGTTTGAGCAGTAATATGGACAAAAGTTCCACTATTCAACTGATGATTAACAGCAGTTTCATGAGCTTTGGCAGCTTTACGCGTCTTGAACCCTCGTTTAGTATAATATTTTTTCTTACCGTAGTCGTTTAGACCAAGGTAAACTTTAACAAAATAGGTGATTCCTTTTGTAGATTGGTACTTGTGTACAGACATAACAGTTCTCCGTTTCTAAGTTTTCGGAGCTTATGTAATTGAGAAATATTAGTCTATTTTCTGTCGCGATCTGCTCGTCTAATTTGAAACTCTTCAGTTTGTATCCACGTTTTCCAAATATCCGATTTTTGGCCTTGGTTATTCATAAACTTAATTAAGTCATTGATAAACGTTTCTTCATAATCCACCAAGTAGTTAGAAAGAATACGTCTAAAGTCATCTGAGAAAACCTCGTTTAAGGGCATAGACAAATGAATTTCTCCAAGCTCGATACTTTTCTTAAGTTTTTCCATATCACTCTTAAAAGGCGTTACAGAAGTAATTTCGGATATTTTAAAACTATCAGCGACTATCTTCAGTTTTGATGGAGCGTGTTTCTCATCATCAATCCCAAGGATGTATGCTACTGAGACACCAAAATAGTCAGCCAGTTTTTGAGCATTTTCTTTTTTTGGCTTTCGTATTCCTTGGTTATAGCTAGATAATGTTGGATAGGATATATCTAGTGTTTCACTGATACTTTTTATTTTTTTGCCACTTTCTTCGATAAGTTTAGCTATATTATTAGTCATAGTTACCTCCTAGTTGATATTTTAACACATTTAATACAAAAAGTATAATGCCACTTGACAAGAATACAAAAAGTATTTATAATTTAAAATGTATAATAAAATATACAAATTTCGGAGTTTATTTAATTGAGAAATAGAAACGAGGTAATAATATGTCTGAAGAAGCGACTTTAGTTGTTCAACTTCCCAAGGTTTTGGAAAAACAATTAAGGGCACATTATGATGAAATGGTTTCTACAGCTATTGAAAGAGCGCTAGAGGATAAAGAATTATATAAACCTATGGTTCGGATGGCAGCCCTTTCTAGATGGCTTGATGTGTCAACGACAACCCTTCAAAAGTGGACGCGTGAAGGAATGCCTACAATGGTTATTGATGGTGTGACTCTGTACGATAAACGTGCGGTTACACGTTAGTTGAAGCAATATGAAAGATGAGGTAAAGGATGGCTAATAGACGAATGTTGAGTAAAACGGTAGTACAGACACAACGATTTTTACGCCTACCACTTGAAGCGCAGGCGCTTTACTGTCACTTGGTAGTCAATGCAGATGATGATGGTATTGTTGAAGCTTTTCCTGTTATGCGAATGATCAACGCTAATGAGGACAGTTTGAATTTATTAACTCTTAAGCAGTATTTACTCTTGTTAAACAATGAAATGGTTTACTTTATCAAGGATTTCTTTGAGCAGAATACCATCAAAGCAGATCGTTACACACCGAGTAGTCATCGTCAACTTCTTATAGATTATCTGAAGGATAATCAGTTGTTGGAGAATTTAAATTTAGGTCCACGCTTGATTAATTATCTTCAAAATACTAGGCTCCAAGTTGGAGCCAGTCTGGATCCAGATGGGAACCGCAATATAATTAAAGATAAGATAAGTAAAGATAGGATAGGGAAAGATAAGTTAAGTCAAGATAAGATAGGATTAGATAATGATCCAATCTCATCACGACTGACTGATGACATCTGGTTAATGGAAACACTATGGCATCGAGAATTAACCCGACAGGAAAAAGTATTACTAGAAGGATTAACAGTTAGTGATTCTTTATTGCAGTTAGCTATTCACAAAACAGCTGAGCTTGAGCCAAAAAAACAAAACATGAGTTATGTCAAAGGGATACTAATGAATTGGGAAGCTAGAGGGTTTATAACTGCTGACCAAGTGATAGCGTCTGAAAAAGACTACCGTCCATTAGAAATTTCAAATGTGGAAGTATCTGAAGATTTCATAGCAGCTATGGATATATGGAAAGATTAGAAGGATAACTAGTGATGACAGTATATTATCAATTAGAAAATATGTTAGTGGCTGGATTTAAGTCACAAGAGGAGTACGACCGCTATCAGGCTCTCAAGAGAGACTATGAAGGGGAGTCAGAAGACTACAGCTTTTCTATTAGAGAAATCACCAATCAGATTGAAATCATTTGTCAGACCTCAGAGAATGATTTTCCGAACTTATCAGAAGCATTAATGATTGATTATTTAGAACTGGTAGGAGAGTTGAAACGATATGATACTAATCAGGCAGACAGGTATTTAGGGATGGTTCGTCATGTCTGAACGTATTAGAACTATATTAAAGAAGTTTTATGTGACGGAATTGCAGAATGAAGTACTTAATCAACTAGTAAATGATACAGGCTTACAAACATTCTCTAATTACGCTCGTCGGGTGCTTTTTAAGGAAACGTCACTCTTTATTCAATTTGATGAATCTCAGTTTGATGAATTGATTTATTCTCTAAGACGTATTCAAAATAATTTAAGGCAATTATCTAAAATTGCAGAGCAGTCTCAAGATAGTCAAGTCTACAGAGCTATGGACTATAGCAGAAGGTTAGTTTCACATTATGAAAAGGAGTTAACTCGTTACCACAATAAAAAGAAACGGAAATTATTATCTAAGGGAGCTTAATGGATAAAAATAGAATTAGAAATGTTGTTAAACAAGTCTTTTTGTCTGAAGAAGAAAATCAAAAATTGTTAAAGCGAATGAAGCAAGATGGCTTTTCAAACTTTTCTATTTTTGCTAGAAAGCAATTGTTGAAACCTGATTTTGAAACATGGCTAGTAAGCTTTCCGGAATATCAGACTCTGACGAATAGATTGCTATTTATTGGCAGAACAATTAATTCTATTGCCAAGAGTGCGACCCAGTTTGGGAAAATCTCTCCGCAAGACTTGATGGAATTAGGTCAGCTGATGGAGGAACTTGTTGAACATGTAGAGAAGCAAATCAGGGAAGATAAGCAACGAGTAGCTAAGAAGTGATAGTACTCCAGTAATTTTGGCAGCATAGTTTTAAAATAAGATAGCAAAAACGCTGATGGTGGTCAGTGTTTTTTATTATGTCGTCATAAAAAATCCTTGTACGGACAATGTGCGGCACCGTATAAAGTACGGTTATGTCCTTAGAATGTTAAAAGGTCTTTGCGAGCTCAGATAGTGTATACACACTATCGTAAAAAACAAACATCAGCAAAGGTCAGTGTGACCCTTTTGAGGTGATGTTCGTTTTTTATATCTGGGGAGAATCCCCAGGCCCCTTGAGAAATAGTTCGAGATAAGGGTTTGAAAATGGTATAATAGAGAAAACAAAACAATTTGGGAGTGTAAAATGGCAAATACAAATACGAGTGCTAATATTGGCTTCGAAAAGGAGCTCTGGGATGCGGCAGATTCTTTACGTGGTCATATTTCAGCAGCTGATTATCGAAAAGTGATAATTGGTTTGATTTTCTTAAAGTACGTTTCCGATTCGTTTACAATTAAATATAATTATCTTCTCAAAGAAGATGAAGGATTTGAAGAAGACCGCGATGAATACGTTTCTGAAAACATCTTCTTTATCCCACCAAAATCAAGATGGGCTTACATTGCGGAAAAAGCACACACCCCTGAAATTGGTCTTGCGATTGATGATGCCATGCGTGAGATTGAGCGTGAAAACAAATCGCTGAGTGGTGTTCTACCTAAAGTCTATGCCTCGCCTGATTTGGATCAGCGTGTACTGGGTGAAGTTGTTGATATTTTTACAAATATCAACATGTATGATCATGGTAATGAAAAAGACTTGCTCGGTCGAACGTATGAATACTGTTTGGAACAGTTCGCTGCCTATGAAGGTAAGAATGGTGGGGAATTTTACACACCAACAAGCATTGTTAAAACAATTGTTGAGATTTTAAAACCTTTTAACGGTCGTGTATATGACCCAGCCTGTGGTTCTGGTGGTATGTTTGTCCAATCAGAGACATTTGTTGAAAATCATAGCGGCAATATTAACAACCTCTCCATTTATGGTCAAGAAGCCAATGCTGATACGTGGAAAATGGCAAAAATCAACATGGCTATTCGCGGTATTGAACCCAATTTTGGACCTCATCAAGCAGATACCTTTACCAACGATTTACACCCGACACTCAAGGCGGACTATATCATGGCAAATCCTCCGTTTAATTTGAAGAAGTGGGGAGCAGATAAGCTAGCAGATGACGTTCGTTGGAAATACGGCACACCTCCTGATAGTAATGCCAACTATGCGTGGATACAACACATGATCCACCACTTGGCTCCTAATGGGAAAATTGGTCTTGTTTTGGCAAATGGGTCGCTGTCATCAACACAGAGTGGCGAGGGAGACATCCGAAAAGCAATTATCGAGGATGATTTAGTTGAGGGTATTGTAGCACTCCCTGCCCAACTCTTTTACAGCGTGACGATTCCAGCTTGCCTCTGGTTTATTTCTAAAAATAAAAAACAAAAAGGCAAAACAGTCTTTATCGATGCTAGAAATCTAGGTCACATGGTTGATCGTAAACATAGGGATTTTACGGCCGATGACATCCAAAAGATTGCTAAGACATTTGAGTATTTTCAAGAAGGGACATTGAAAAATGAAAAAGGCTTTTGTGCTGTCGTTGAGACCAAGGCCATTGCTGATCAAGACTATATCTTAACACCAGGACGTTATGTTGGAATTGAAGACAAGGAGGAAGATAGCGAACCCTTTGAAGAGAAAATGGAACGCTTAACCACAGAACTGTCTGAACTGTTTAAACAGTCTCATGTCCTAGAAGAAGAAATCAAACAACGATTGGAGGAGATTGGGTTTGAGATATAAGACAGCTCCTTTTGGAGAAATACCTAGCCATTGGCAGATAAAGAGCATAGAAGAAATTGCTGAAGTAGTGACAGACTATGTTGCTAATGGAAGTTTTGCATCTTTAAAAAATAATGTCCAATATCTTTCAGAGCCTGATTATGCTGTTCTAATTCGGCTAGTAGATTTTAATAAAAGTTTTTCGGGTGACTTTGTTTATATAAATAAATCATCGTATGATTTTTTAAAGAAAAGTCAGTTATTTGGTGGTGAAATTATTATTTCTAATGTTGGTGCAAATGTGGGAACTGTATTTAAGACTCCTAATTTGAATATGAAAATGGCTTTGGCTCCCAATTCTGTAATGCTAAGAACAAAGTATTGTGATGATTTTTATTTTCATTGGCTAAAGAGTAGGTATGGGCAACATATGATTTCTGCCATTATATCTGGGAGTGCCCAACCCAAATTTAATAAGACTGAGTTTCGTAAAATGCTAGTTCCAGTTCCACCGATAGAAGAACAACGGGAAATAGCGAATATTTTGAACTCATATGACAAAAAAATTCAACTTAATAAACAGATAAATCATCATTTAGTAGCTTGATTAACAGAAAGTTCGCCTGATAAGAGCTTGGGAAGAAGTTCATTCCTTATTTGAGTAATTTTGTGAATTTGATGTAAATTATCTTCTAACTGTGTTAATAATGGGGAGAGTGTTCTTCCCAACTGATAAAGCAGATTTTTATTATATGGGATCTCAAATTCATAAGCTACACTTGGTTTCGTTCGTTGTCTACTATTAGTCGTCCCAGTAGCATGAGCTACAAAGTAGTCCTGAAAAATTTGACTATTGATTATGGCGAATAAAATAGCCTGCTCAATTTTATCTTTTCCTGCTAAAGAAACAAATTCTGTCGAACAAACACTAATTAAGTCTTGGTTTGTAAATGGCACCCATACCCTCTTTGTTGATGGATTTAGCTTTGAAAATAAAACCGAATACTCTTTAATAATATTTTTATTGCTTTTAATATTATTCGTTTCATCAACTAATGGGTATTGACTGGCATCAAATGCGGGTAAGCTAAAGTGGTTTACCTTTTCTTCACTTGCTTTAGCTGGATTAAAGGTAGCTGTTTTGGTATCAAACAACTCACCAAGTTTCTTTACTTCTAATTGCTTACTACTTTCAATATACCTTAAAAAGATTGCATCTATCATCTCTTCTAAATGATGATTTAAAAAAAAACACTTAACCTGTCCAGCATTGCCATAGACGTGAATGTGGTAGAGGCCTGTCTCGTACTTGTGGTCTTTGATGTTGACCGTCAAGCTGTATGTGCCGTCGGCTTGTTTGGTTGCCACATACCACTTGATGTCGTCTTGACCATTCTTGTCCGTCCAAGTCGGAATACGAACCTGATCTATGTAGCTCGGCACATTTGTGACGCTGACGGTGAATTGACCGTCTGTGACTTTGGAGACCGTCGTCTGCACAGCCATTTTAGGTTGGCTATGCGTCCTGCCAGCCAGGAAAGTTTTCTTGCCAGCAACTTCCCCGTAAAGGTGGAGCTGATAGTTCTCTGTCTCAAATTTGTGATGATCTAAGGATACGGTCACCTTATAGCTACCGTTGCTTTGTTTTTGAGCTTGGTACCACTTGAGGTCATCCTGACCGTTTTTTGACGTCCAAGTTGGCAGGAGCACCTTGCTGTATTTGGCTGGGACATTGGTAATAGTCACTTCAAAGCTACGATCATTGAGGACCTTGACAGACAAGGCTGGCGCTTTGGGAACAGGCTGATTATAGCTAGCCTGACCAACATAGGTTTTCTTGCCATTTGGTTTTCCTTCGTAGTAATGGATGTGGTAGAGGCCTGTTGAAGACTTGTGATTATCTATATCTACAGAGACCTTGTAAGTGCCATTGCTCTGCTTTTGTCCCTCGTACCACTTGAGGTCATCTTGACCATTGGTGGCTGACCAGATGGGAATGTAGAGTTTGTGGAAATAGGCCGGAACATTTGACACGGTCACTTCAAAGCTGGTTTGACTGGTGGCTGTGATTGTGGTTTTTAGGGCAGGTTGCGCTAGGGTGATGGTTTCTGATTTGGCGAAAGTCATCTTGCCTGTCGCCTTATCGCGAAGGTAGGCATGGAGGTGATAGAGTCCATACTCCCAGTGATTGTTGTAGGGAACGGTAGCCTGACCGTTTTGAAGGGTGTACCATTTGAGGTCATCTTGGCCACCAATCTGCGACCAGACAGCAACACGGACTTCACTGGTTTTGGGAACCTCTCCTGTGTAGGTCACTGTCATATCTTGCGCTTTTGGAGTGGCTGAGAGAGGGGAGGTCTCGACCACTTTTGGAGCCTTTAAAGCCTTTGGAGCTACTCTTTCGGTGCTAGCTTCGCTAGTTTTGGGAGTTTCTGACTCCTTAGCTTCTGAAGTGACAGTAGTTTGAGCTTCCGTTGAAACTTCTGCTTTTGTTTCTACCTCTGTGCTTTCGGTTGAAGTTGAGGTTGGGGCTGACTGAGCTGCTTCAGGGCTAACTGTGATAGCTTCGGTACTTACCTGACTGGTTTCTGGAGTAGCTGAAGGGCTTTCTGTGCTGGTGCTTTCTGATGAAACAGGGCTAGCAAGGCTTGTTTCTTGCTTGACTGTCGTCGTTTCATCGGCTTGAATCAAACTAGCTGGCGCTAAAAAAGCCGCTGTTGCAATGCTAGCAACAACCCAGCGTTTCTTGACTTTGTACATTTTCTTTTTCATTGATATTCCTCCTCAGTGCTTTCATTATCCACCTTTTATCGCTTTCTGTCAACATTATCAACATTACTGCTTCACTTATATCATTCGTAAAGAATAATTATTTTGATTTTTTAATTGCAAAATAGCAGAGCTAGGCTGGCATTGTAAGTAAAAAAAGCCAGCTTTTGCCAGCTGACTTTGACTTTATAGATATAAAATAGCTAGTGTGACCAGGCTAGCAAGTGCGCCAACGGCCCATAAGAAGGCATCAACCTTCCACTCGCTCCACTGCTCAGCTTTTCCAGAAAGTCCACCAAGTTCCAAATGATGATGGAATGGTGTCATGCGGAAAATCCGACGACCTTCACCATATTTTTTCTTGGTGTACTTGAAGTAAGATACCTGCAGCATAACCGAACTGGTCTCAAAAACGTAAACAATTCCGATAACTAGCAGAGTCCACTCCTGATGCAGAGCGATAGACAGAGCTGCCAACATTGCTCCCAGAGCTAAGGATCCGACATCACCCATGAAAACTTTGGCTGGTTTTTTATTGAATGTGAAAAAGCCGAGAAGAGCACCAATCATAGTGATAATAACCAGAAAAATATCTAATTGACCTTGCATATGTGCAATCACTGCATAGGCTAAGAGACTAATCACAACAGAAATTGAAGCTAGACCATCGATTCCATCTGTCAAATTGACCGCATTTGAGAAACCAACAATCCAAAACAGAACAAAGGCTAGGTAAAAAACTCCAAGGTGAAGCTGGTAACCAAAGACATTTAGACTATCATGGCCACTAGCTTGAACGTGCACGAAGTAGAACAAGAGACCACCGATAATCTGCGCAGCCATTTTCTGCTTGGAAGTCAGACCTTCGTTAATTTGTTTGAAGATTTTTAAGAAATCATCTAAGAAACCGATGGTTCCATAGATGGCTAAAACAGCTAAAATCCCAGTAACAGCAGTCCAGGGTGTTGCTGTGTCAGCAGTCAGGTTTGAAATGACAAAGAAAATGGCAATGACTAGTACAGCCACCACAAGAAAAACGGTTCCTCCCATGGTTGGGGTTCCTGCTTTCTCTAGATGTTGTTTGACATCCTCGTGCATTTGTTGACCACCGATTTTTTTGATTTGGAAAAATCGGATAAAATGTGGCATGGCAAGAACCGTCAACCCGAAGGCAACGAATCCTGCTACGATGCTTAATAACATATTAGTCTCCTAACGTAATCGTAAGTTTATTAATCTTAGAAATATCTTCACCCGCTTTGACGCTCTGTTTGACGACAGTGCTTCCTGAGCCTTTATAAGTTACAGTTATGCCCTGCCATTCAGCAAAAATATCCATATTTTCCTTGGTCCATCCATACAAGTCTGGTACGGTTTTGACTGAGTCGGTCAGGAGCAGAAGTTGAGCATTTTCAGTTAATTTAGTGCCTTTTTCTGCAGACATCTTAGTAATCGTCTCCCCATTTCCGACAATTATAGGCTGAACGATGTTCCGGCGTAGAATGTCGGCTGAATCTCCCGAGGGCTCTCCGACAAAATTAGGAAGCTTGTAAGTTGTCACTTTGTCACTAACGGGTGTGATGGGCTTCGTTAAATCTTCTTGCATCAGCATGGCTTCTTCGAGAACTGGCGTGAAAACGTCTCTCCAAAATCCCATACCTCCCCAGGTCTCAGGCTGTTGCACTGTCACATACATCATGAATTGGGGATCGTCTGACGGTACCATAGCAATAACTGAGTTAATCAGATCAGTTTCTCCCGTTAAATAGCCACCATGCTTTTCATCAGCAATCTGAGCGGTTCCTGATTTGGCCGCTACGGTCTCATTGTTTACTGTGATGGCAGGACCTCCCAAAAGAGAAGAATACAAGGTTCCCCAAACGGGGTCCGTCCCGACAGTCACCATGTAGTTAAGGGTATCTTTGGCCGCCTTTTCAGAAATAGGATTTCCGACTACCTCAGTAGAAACAGTACGACTTGACTCACTATTAGGGTCGTAGATCTGACTGATGACATGAGGTTCCAGCATGATACCATTATTAGAAATAGATGTAAAGGCTCGGAGCATTTGTATCTGAGTCACGTTGAGCCCTTGACCAAATGCTGACATGGCTACGGTCACCTCATTATCTTCAGGTAGGCTTCCGACTTCCTCACCAGCCATACCAAAGCGAGTTCTAGTCCCAAAACGAAATTTTGATAAGTAGTCAGTCCAAGTTTTTTGACCCATTTTTTGTTGTAGGTAAACTATCCCAACATTACTAGAATGAGCAAAACCTTGAGCTATCGTCAAATAATTCCCTTCAGAAAGCCCCATATTGACATCCCAGTCCTTGATAACCGCATCTGCAATTTCATACTTATCGCTGAAGTAGGTCTGGTTGGGGTCAAAACTGCCGTTATCAATAGCAGAGGCCAGAGTGAAAACTTTCATAGTTGATCCTGGCTCAAAGCTCGCTTGATGGAGAAGGCTATTCCATGTTCTTAGATTTTTTTCATCTAATCCTTCCAGTGTATTGGCATTAAAGGTTGGGCGTTGGCTGGTTGCTAGAATCTCTCCTGTCTTAGCATTGACGAGGGTCGCGCTAATGTATTTTGCGCTAGCTTTTTCTGCCAAAATATCCATCTGAGTCTCTAAAGTTACCTGCAAGGGTTGGGAGAGGGTCGTGTAGACATCTTTTCCATTGATTGCTGCCTTGACTGGTGTTGATGACCCCAGAAGAACATTACCATTTTTATCTTTTTGATAACTGATAATGCCATCCGTTCCAGATAATGCTTCGTTTAGGGCTGATTCCATGCCTGTAACACCGGCAAAAGACTTACTTCCAGTCTTTTCGTCCTCAACCAACTGAGCAAGCCCGATAAAGTGAGAAGCAAAGGTTCCGTTTGGATACATGCGTCCTGGATTGGTATAAAAATCCACACCCTTAATTCCTGCTTTTTTAACTTCTTCAGCTACGGCTGACATGGTGCTATAGCTCAAATTATTTCCCTGTACACCAAAAGCTGTTTGCGAAAGATTATCTTGCTCTAGTTGTCCAATGACATAATCCTTGTCCATTCCCAAGTGTTTGTTAAAAATATCAGCTACTTCTTTAAACTGAGATTTTTTAACATAGAGTTTATTGCCATAAACATCCACATAAGAAGTATCCATGACAGCATAAACTGAATAGGTAGTTGAGTCCTCTGCAATAACATTCCCGTGCCGGTCATAGATCGTGCCCCGTTTGGCTTGCTGGGTAACCTGTAATTGGTAAACTTGCGCCGCACCTTCTGATAAATCTGTACCAAATTTACTATCGGTGCCGATAATGATAGCAAAGTTAATCAAAAAGACAAAAAAGACGAAAACGCTCAAAATCATCAGATTTTGACCCACTCGTTTTCGATTGGTAGCTGGATTTTTTCGGTCTCCGACAACGTAATTCAAAAAGAGTTGTATCAATTTTTTCATAAGCTAGTCAACCTTTTGAATATTCTCTGACCTTGGAACAAGCCCTGCTTCTTCAGCTGCCTTGATAATTCGTTCGCGTTGCAACAGTTCATTGACTTCTTGTTTGGCGTTGTTGTACTCTGTTTGCTTAAGATTAAGCTCTCCATTGAGCTCTGAAATAGTTTGCTGGAGTTGAAGATTACGGCTCTGAAGGTAGATGAGGCTAATCGCCATCACAATGGCTGTCAAAATGACCGTGCCATAGAAGGCCTTTTCAAGTCTGGTGAATTGACGTATTCGTCTCTGGAGAATCTGACTCAGCGCTTCTTGTCTCTTATCTTCTGGCATAAGTTTTGTCCTTATTCATGTATTTTTTTAGCCACACGTAGTTTGGCCGAGTGAGCCCGATTATTGGCAATCAGTTCCTCTTGGCTAGGTAAAATAGGCTTACGCGACACCAATTCAAACTTTGGCTTCAGGTCATCTGGAATAAAAGGCAAGCCTTTTGGCACATCTACGGTGGAAGCCTCTTTGAATAATTGCTTGGTCAAGCGATCTTCCAAAGAATGAAAGGTGATAACCGAGATTCGCCCATCAACCGCAAGCAAGTCCATGGCTTGCTGAATGGATTCGTCCGCTGCGCCTAGCTCGTCATTTACCTCAATACGAATGGCTTGAAAAATCTGTTTGGCTGGATGGCCTTTTTTCTTTAGTTCCTTGGCAGGCTTAGCTGACTTAATCAACTCAGCCAACTCGGTGGTGGTTTCAATCGGTTTTACAGCACGAGCTTGCTCAATCTTTCGAGCAATTTGTTTAGAAAATTTATCCTCACCATACTTGAAGAAAATACGCACCAAGTCGTTGTATGAGTAACTATTGACCACATCATAAGCGGTCAAGCTCGCCTCCCGATTCATACGCATATCAAGCGGAGCATCCTTCTTATAGGAAAAACCACGCTCACGCTCATCAAGTTGAGGACTGGAAACACCTAAATCATAAAGAATTCCATCAATGGTTGTGACACCATGCTGATTAAGGTTGCTTTTCAGACATCGAAAATTATCCTTAATAAAAGTAACCATACCTCGGTCAATGTAGTTTTTGAGCTTAACCTGGGCATTATCAATAGCTTTCTGATCCTGGTCGAAACAGTAAAGGTGCCCCTTATCGCTGAGTTTTGAAAGTAGATAAGACGAGTGCCCCGCTCCTCCAAGAGTTGCATCAACATAGATACCATCTGGCTTGATATCAAGCATATCTACCGTCTCATGCAAAAGCACTGTCACATGATAAAAGTCATTAGTCATAGCCTTTATTATAGCATAAAGGAGAAGTTTCTGTCTAAAATTTGGGTGACGCAATATGATGTGCATTTCAGAAAGTATGTCACTATTACCCAGTTCCTGCTTATACAATATTTCTTGAATTGGAGTAGTCACTTAGAATAAGCCTGTGATACCTATAATTACATTAGGTTATAAGAAAATCTATTGACGTTTTTATTTGTCCAATGACAGGTATCAAAATTTGATTTTCCCAGAAAAACATCACCAGCTAAATAAATACGGCTTAACTCTAGACATCCGTAACACATTTATAATGAAACTGGAAGTCAACAGAGATTAAAGAGCCAGTCTCCTTTAGATTACAAAAAAACGGTCTCATAAATGTGGTTTTCTCCTATCCCACTATTGGGGTACAGCGCCAGTGATATTATGTTACCCATTGTGCTAGTTAATCAAGCGTAAGCAAGGGAATATTTTAAACTGATACCAAATTCAGTATGACTGCTTTTAAGCAAAAGAGAATAGATAAGTAATATTGCCTCTGTCTTAAATTTGAGCGCCTGAATGTTTCGGCAACGTAAAGCCTCCATTCCAAACTGCTCTAAACTAGAAAATACAGTCTCCACTGATTTTCTCAATCGACTTATTTTGTAATTTTCTAGCCATGAATAACCCACCATGTTTTTTCTGAGTTGAGAAATTAACTGGATACCACGGTCTGCTAACGCTGCCTTTGTCTGTCTATCCACATATCCTTTATCTCCATAAACGATTGGAAATGGGCTATTTTCAAGTAGCTCCAAAGCAACATCGCCATCATAAATAGATGCGGGTGTGACAACATAATCAATAGGGAACCCACTATCGCTGACAAGAACTGAAAATTTCAAGCCATAATAATGGATTTTCTTAGTCGCATTATAGCCAATATCTGCCACCTCTGATAACAATGTAGCTCTCATGTTGCGAATGGGGTAACATAGGGCACAAGGAAAGCTGTCAATCAAGCCGAACGAGCAGGTTTGACAAAGATCTAAGACCATAAAATAGCGCATACGCTGAATACTTTGAGCAAGATTTTGACAGATACGGCAAAATCGTGAGCGTTCTGGGAAGTTGTCAGGGAAGAGATTATGACGAATGGCACGGTAAATAGCACTTGCCGTCCTGCAGCCCTCTTGAATTGCCCAAAGATAACTAGCGATAACAACGACATCAGACTGTTTTTGTAGGTGGATGTTTCGCCGATTTCGAACCTCATAGGGAACAAATCGCTCATATAAAGCGAGAACTTGGGTCAAGATTTTTGAAAAAATAACTTGTGTTTGATTGGGATTTGCGAGATAATAATGTTGGCTTTGCATATCATTCCCTCATTTCGTGGTTGTTTTGAGTTTATGATACGCAAAGTTTTTTTATTTGGCTAGAATTAACTAGCACAATGGGTATTATGTTATATTAAACAACTAGACCTGATATAATCTAGGATTGTCCTGAAATCGACTTTCCTAACCTCTTTCGAGAAACTGAAAAACCCGCAGTTGCCTGCGGGTTGGATTTAGGAGTGTCTTATTTGATACGTTTTTCAGTTGTCGCGTCGAAGAAGTGTCCTTTAGATACATTGAAAGTCAACTCGACTTGTTCACCTGGATTGTGGAAATCACGAGCATCAACACGAGAAGCAAACTCAGCTGAACCGACTTTAACATAAAGCATTGTTTCGCTTCCAAGAAGTTCTGATACCATAACTTCTGCTTTAACGGTTGCATTTGGATAAGTATCTTTTACAAGTGGATTTCCTGAAATATCTTCTGGACGGATACCAAAGATAACTTTTTTACCTTTGTAACCTGCTGCTTCCAATCTCTTAGCTTGTCCTTCAGGAAGAGCAAGTTCGATACCATCCTCGCTACGAAGCACTCCACCGTCAAATGTTACTGTGAAGAAGTTCATTGCTGGGCTTCCGATAAATCCTGCTACAAATTTGTTAGCTGGTTCGTTGTAAAGCTCTTGTGGCGTACCGATTTGTTCAACACGTCCAATAGTTCCTGAACCTTCTGGGTTTTTAGTTGAACTCATGATAACGATACGGTCAGCAAGTGTCATCGCTTCTGTTTGGTCATGGGTAACATAGATAGTAGTTGCTCCGATACGGCGGTGGATTTTGGCAATTTCAGCACGCATTGACACACGAAGTTTGGCATCCAAGTTTGACAATGGTTCGTCCATCAAGAATACTTTGGCATCACGGACAATGGCACGTCCCATGGCAACACGTTGACGTTGACCACCAGAAAGGTCAGCTGGCTTACGAGTCAAAAACTCAGTCAAACCAAGAATTTCAGCCGCTTCGCGCACGCGTTTATCAATGTCATCCTTAGAATATTTACGCAGTTTAAGACCGAAAGCCATATTATCGTAAACAGTCATGTGTGGGTAGAGGGCGTAGTTTTGGAAAACCATGGCGATGTCTCGGTCTTTTGGCGCTTCATCGTTCATGAGTTTGTCATCAATGTAAAATTCACCTTCAGTGATATCCTCAAGACCAGCAATCATACGAAGAGTTGTTGATTTACCGCAACCTGAAGGCCCTACAAAGACAATAAATTCTTTGTCTTTGATGTCAAGATTGAAATTTTCAACAGAGTAGTGAGTGCTTTTTGGATATTTTTTGTAGATGTTATTGAGTTTAAGAGTTGTCATAAGATCTTTCCTATTCCTTATTTTATGATGATTTAAGTATAGCAAAAACGCTTTCATAGGACTATGGTCAGCTACAACAGTTTTTTGGGCAAGGTGCACAAAAGAAGATGCCCCCAAAGTAAAAAGAGGAGCATTACAAAGGTCAAATGTCCCTCTTTTTCACAATAAATCACTGCTAATGATATTCTATACATCTCCCCTTACAAAGAGCAATCGATAAGATAGCAACAGATAGAGTAAGAAATTGATATGAAAACCTATTAAAGAATAATTAAAAACAATATAAGTGAATAAAGAATAATACTGTAGCGGCGGTACATTTAATATATCTCCACCCGTAATCCCTAAGGCAATAAAGAATAGATAGGAAATAATAGCTAATTTTTTCAGATAAGGCTTCTTATATTTTTTAAAAAGAAGGTAGCACATCACCGATACTAGAAAAGCAGGATAATATCTAGCAATGAGATTAAAACCATAAAGAAAATAGACACTTTTCACGCCGTCATTGATGGAAATCACTTTATAGAAGGGCAGGCAATAACTCATTAGAAAAAGGAGTTCAGGATAATACTTTTTAAAATATGTCATAATAATCCTCCTATTCTTTTGAAAAGCTAAACTATGCTATAAGGCGCTATACAATTCCACCGACCAAGTTGATTGATTACGCTTGAGATAAGCCGTATATTCTACACTCTTAGGGGTCGTCCAACCGTGGTTAGCTACCTTTGAAAGTCCTGTTGAATAGCTCCAACTACTCTTAGTGCCTGGACGATAAGTTCTAGTCTGACCTTCCGACCACTGCCCTTGAGTAACAAAAACCTTTGAATCAGTGACTGATACCGTACGATCCGATATAGTATACCCTCCAGTGACTTTTGTGATATTCATATGTCCAGAATCATATTTACGCCAATGTACAGTCATCTTAAGTTTAACACTTATGGTTGAATCCCATATTTCATTACTTGATGTATTATTACTGTCTGTATACACTTTATTTGAAAAAAATGAATAGAGATCGTCTAGCATTCCCTCGTCATCCCCTTCCATCTTTGTCGCACTAGATAAGTCCACTTGATAGTCAGTAATACCTGTCATACTAGAGGCTTCTTCTTTAATAATCCTGCTATCTACAATACCATCTACTGAATAAGAATCACCATTATCACTTGTCAGTATTGCCATTTCATCAATTTTAATAGATGAGAGAATCATCAGTATCTTGCAAAATATTCTGCTTAGGAACCTTGATAGGTGCCTTCAAGTCATAAGAATTGCCATTTTGTTCAATATTAATCTCAAAATGATTTGCGTAAGCAGTAGAACTAAAATACAGAAAGTATTTTTGTGTAGTTTTTCATTTCTTTTCTTCTCACTAATTTGAAACGTGACTTGGTCGAAAAACGAGGCGAAAACTTCAACTACAGACTAAAACCGTAGCGTTGAAGAGTTAGTCAACTTTTCGAACAAATCTTGGTTAGTCAGCAATATGTCTCCAAGTCAATATAGAACTATTATCGTTTCCGTCTTTATCCTCCTTTCATTTCATCTATACCAACTTGTTTCCGCTTTCATTATACAGTTTTAAAAGCTGTATGTCAAATATTTATACAATTTTCGTTCTTTTGTTTTGTAAAAAATAATAGTCTTAAGAAAATGTTTTTACCAAATAAGAAAAAAAGAGCCTAACCTAGACCCTCAATTTTCTAACAATAACCAGTAGCACAGAGCCAAGTCGTCCAATTTTTTCAGGTTGAGCCCGGATAAGGTTTGAAACTTGTCCAATTTATACTGGAGGCTGTTGCGGTGCAGATAAAGTTTTTGGGCAGCCTGCACCTGATTGCCATGACTTTCCCACAAGGCTACTACTATATCTGGAACATCATTTTGCAGTGTCAAATAATAATTCAGAGTCTCTTTAAACACTCCGACTTCCAGCCCATTGCTCAAAGCCCACAGTAAGATTTTGGCAAAGCTCTGCATTTTTTCCGACGAATGCCCTTGCAGATAGTCGCTGAAGAGGGCGTTTTCCGCCTGAAAAAGTTGCCTCAGACTCGCACTATCAAGCCGCGTCCAGCTATTACCCAGAAAAAGGCTGAGCGACAGACCAAAGTCGCTTTCAATAGTCACCAAGAGTTCCTGCAAAAGACTGGTGACATCGTTGTCTTGTTCCTGGGTCAAAAGCAGGGCTGTACGATGTTGTCCTAGTGATAAAGTCGCTACCCGTCCTAAAAGAAGCTGATCCAGCAGATTAAGCAAGTCCTCTGTGAAAGCCTGAGAGTGCTCCAAATAAAGAAATTGATAACTTTGGTAACTTTCAGGAATCTGGGAATCCTTACCCATCAAAAAATTAAGCCAAGGATCGCTAGCCTGATTTTCTGACGGGAGGTTTTGAGATAACAAATCCAGTAAAAACAGCTCACGTTCTGTCAAATCCGCCTTTGGAACCTGTAGCCAGCCCGTCTCAAGCGGTATATTCTGAACACCATCCTCCAGAGAGGGTTGCTGACTTTTTTGAGCACTGGAAAAATAATCTTGCCAGTTCATCAGACCTCACTTTCTAAATTTTCCTTTAAATGTCTTTCCTGATAGCATTGATTGACACAAACTACTACTTATTCTCTAATTTGCCCCTGACCATTGATGTAAAATTTTGTAGAGGTCAAAGCCTCGAGTCCCATTGGTCCACGAGCGTGCATTTTTTGAGTAGAAATGCCAATTTCAGCTCCAAGTCCAAAGACAAAACCGTCAGTAAAACGAGTCGAAGCATTAACATAAACTGCTGCTGCATCTATCTGATCTTGGAATCTTTCTGCCGCTACAATATCTCTTGTTACAATAGCCTCTGAGTGATGGCTAGTATAAGTATTGATCCAGTCAATGGCCTCTTCAAGCGAAGCTACCACTTTGACTGACATAATGTAGTCTAAAAATTCAGTCGCATAGTCTTCTTCACTTGCAGGCACAGCAGTTTTGAAAATGGCTAGCGCAGCATCATCAGCACGGAATTCTATTGGCTGAGTTCGATTGGCGCTTTCTTCCAAAAGTGGCAAAAAGCGCTCTGCTACGTTTTTATGAACAACTAAAGATTCGGCCGCATTACAAACGCTTGGGCGCTGGGTTTTGGCATTAAGGACTATCTTGACCGCCATATCTAAATCGGCCAATTCATCCACATAAATGTGGCAATTTCCGACACCCGTCTCGATGACTGGCACCTTGGACTTTGCCTTAACCGTCTGAATAAGGCGGGCCCCACCACGTGGAATGAGGAGATCAACATAATCTACCGCCTGCATCAGTTCTTCTGCAACGGCGTGAGAGGTATCCTCCACCAACTGAACCACGTCTGGATTGATGTTTTTCTCCGCCAAAAGCTGACGAATAACACCAACCAGAGCTTTGTTTGAGTTAAGAGCATCACGTCCGCCACGTAGAATGATGGCATTGTTGGTCTTAAAAGCCAATGAGAAAGCATCAACTGAGACATTTGGACGGCTCTCAAAAATCATGGCAATAACGCCTAGAGGTACGCGTTTTTGAACAATTTTCAATCCATCCAGATTGGTGTAGCCACGAACAACTTGACCGATTGGGTCAGAAAGGTCTGCTACTTGGCGAACACCCTCAGCAATTCCCTCAATGCGATCCGCCGTCAATCTCAAGCGATCCATCATAATGTCAGAAATGCCATGTTCTTTTGCGACAACAATATCTTTTTCATTTTCAGCTAAGATAACTGGCGCCTTTTCAACCAAGGCCTTGGCCACAGCTAATAGAACTGTGTTTTTCTCCGCAGTTGACAAATTTGCTAAATCGCGTGCCGCTTCCTTGGCATTTTTTCCTAGAATGTCAATATAAGTCATACTTACCTCATTTCTGGCTAAAAAGAGTTCCCAAATTTTCTCCATTTAACACACGCAGAATATCACGTGGATTGGCTCCGTTCATCAGTACCATCTGACCTTTGCTGTCAAAGATGATTTGCGCTGATTGAATTTTCGACAACATCCCTCCCGTGCCAAATTTTGAACCAGCACCACCTGCCGACCCTAAAATTTCTTGGGTGATTTCAGGCACATGGCTGCGCAGTTTGGCATCATCGTAGATGGTCGGATTTTTATCAAACAGCCCATCAATATCAGACAACATAATCAATAGGTCTGCCTTAGTAATCTTCGTAACGATAGCAGATAAGCGATCATTATCACCAAACTTGGTTTGGTGATCCATTTCATCAATAGAAACCGCATCATTTTCGTTAACGATAGGGACAATCCCCATACCCAGCAAACTTTCAAAAGCGTTGGTTACATTTTCCAAGCTCTCTGGAAATTCAACGACATCACGGGTCAAGAGAATTTGACTGACATTGGTCTGATAATGAGCAAAAATTTGCGAATAAAGACTCATCATTGCCACCTGACCTACACTTGATACTGCCTGCTGCTCTGCCATCTTACTAGGTCGCTTAGTAAGCCCCAAGACATCTAAACCAAAGCCCATGGCACCAGAGGACACTAAGACCACCTCTAATCCCTTATTCATCAGGCTAGAGATGACAAAGGCCAGTTGGTCAATTTTTTCAAGGTTTATCTTTCCATTTGGCAACACCAGTGAACTGGTCCCAATTTTAATCACAAGTCTTTTGACATTTTTAAAATCTCTTTTCATAGTTAAGATTATACACTAAAAACCGCGACAAAGCACGGTTTTCTTTCGACTAATCGTTGGACGCTTCTCGGCTTGATTCTGTCATTGCCAGCTATCAGCATCTACTGAATCACTATACTTGGTCACTTCCTTGACAAACTCTATAGTATAGGTGCAAAGCTAATCACCCAAATCAGTCACCTCGACAGGCTTGTAACAAGCGGTTGCAAAAAGTTAAAAAATACCCTTGAATTTTTTTGAGAAAGTGGTATCATAAGGGTACAGAAATAATTGCTGTGGCATACGAATTCACATCAATGTGTTGACCGACTATTTTTTGTATTTTTCGGGAAACAAAAGTCTTACTCCAGTATGTAGGCCGTTTCACGCGGAAACAACTAAGGAGGAGCGAGTTGCCCACCTGCTTTATTGCGCGGGTTCAATACAAAACGTGAATCACCGGTGCCAATACAGCTTTCATGCCTCCTTAGCTCAGTTGGTAGAGCAGTGGACTCTTAATCCATGGGTCACAGGTTCGAGCCCTGTAGGGGGTATCATACTATACATAAAAAAGCCTTTATTTAAAGGATTTTTTGCTTGTCTAAGGTTGTTTTGTCCCATCATTTGCCCCCGAAATTATTTATTATATTTTTTGATGTCAAATTGAAAATCTGAAATTTTCTGACGTTCAATTACTTCAAAATTTTCTTTTTGAAAATCTTTACGAATAGTAATTGAGTTTAGACAATCAAAGCCTAACTCTCTATATAATTTCATTGCTTTCAAACTTCTTGAAGCCACTTCTAGATACAAAGATTCCGAATATTGTTTTACTTTATTTTCTAGTATATTAATGACTTGTGTTCCTAGTCCTCTATTTTGAAATTCGGTACATCTGGGTTAGCCCGAGATCCATTCAATAGTACAGCTTCGATTCTTTTATCTCGATTTGCTATGTTTAAAACCAAATTATATATTTCTTGCTCATCCCTCATAATGACTATCTCCTACTTTACTTAATATCACCTCTTATTTTAAACCAGTTACATAATTTTGTGCTGTCTTATTTCATATACGCAACACAATCATATTTACCTACTTGATTAAGTCCATTCTTCTCATAAAACTTTTTTGTTATTTGATTATCTTCAGTTAATAAAATAATCTGTCTTATGTCTTCATACTCATCTAAAATTGTTGTAATAAAATGACTTCCTATTCCTCTTCCTTGATAAGCTTTCAAAACAAGAATATCTTGAATATAAATAATTGTACTACCATCTCCAATAACTCGTGCTAATCCTACTAACAGATCTCCATCCCAAGCAGTCCATACTTTTAAAGAGTTTTTCAATGCAAGTTCTAACTGATTTGGATTGGAAGTATACGCAGTCCATGAAACATCATTGTATAGGTTGAGAAGACTATCCAAACTTGGCATTACTTGCTCTCTAATTAAAATATGTTCCACTTTTATCCTCCTCAAAAGTCTATAGCTTTATAAATTATTAAAACATTATCAGATTAAAAAGTTCTCATCGCTAAGAATATCCTCTAGATCGTTTTCATTTCGGAATTTTTCCCATTTCAAGAACTGTTTTATTCCATTGTATCCTTCCAGTATTCTTTTTTCAAGCTTGACAATACACTTTAATAATATTTGATATAGCACATCATATTAATACATTATCGTTAAATTGTAGGACATCTGTCATAGGACGTAATTTAATTCGAAAATATGGTTATAGGATCCCAAATAATTCATTACTACTGTCAAAAAGAAAACGGTCACCCTTTGGTCACCATTTTCTTTTAACAGATAATATAATAAAGGACAAATTTTTATTGCTCTTACTGATAAAATTAGTTTTGATGATGATGAAGTTATAAAAATAATAAATGATAATGAAGTATTGTTTCTATCTCGAAACGGCAATGAGTTATTTGGAGAAAGTTGGAAAGAAAATTAAGTCTGGGAGTTAAGTTCCTTGTCCCCTTTTTGTCCCACATTATTTTTCTAACAATAATTTTTCAAAAATTTAGCAAAACAAAAAGCCTTTAAAATCAGCATTCTTGACTATTTTTAACACAAAAAATTGTAGGAAATCGTTGTAGGGGGTAGATAATGTGGAAAAAGCCTTCGACAGAAGGTTTTTTCTTGTTGATGGAGTTCTTTTATGAAGATTATTGACTATCAAGCGAAATATCGTGACGACTTGATTTTTATGATATTAGAAGCCAAGGATGCGCTAGGACGAATTCCTAGTATCAATCCCGATTTGCTGAATATTGAGGTAACCTATCTGGAAAAAGGCGATAAATTCTGGATCGCTCTGGATGAACGAGATAGGGTTATCGGATCGGTTGCCTATTCTTATATACCACAGTCGTCTCAGGTAATTCTGCACAGGCTCTTTGTCAAAGCTAACCTTAAACGACAAGGCATTGGTGGTCAATTACTAACTTTTGCTGAAGATTATTTGAGAGAAATAGGAAAAACTATCGTCCATGTCCATCTGGGACAACCCAAGAAAGACTGGATAGCTTCCTATTCCTTTTATCCCAAACACGGCTATCTTTTTTATGATGACACCCATTTAAGGAAGACTTTATAGGAACATGATAAAATTCCCTCTCATTTGAACCGTGTTCCCCAAGTTAGACAGAAAAAATCTAACTTGGGGAGCAGTTCATTTTGAGAAGGAATTTTTTTTATAATTTCATTTTCAAGTATTGGCCCGTGTAGCTTTCAGAAACTTTTGCGACTTCTTCTGGAGTGCCGGTAGCAATGATAGTTCCGCCACCGACACCTCCTTCTGGACCAAGGTCAATGATATGGTCTGCCGTCTTAATGACATCCAAATTATGCTCGATGACAAGAACTGTATTTCCTTCGTTGACAAAGCGTTCCAAGACTTTAAGAAGCCGAGCAATATCATCCGTATGCAGTCCCGTCGTTGGTTCATCCAAAATGTAGAAAGATTTACCGGTTGAACGTTTGTGGAGTTCACTAGCCAATTTCATGCGCTGAGCCTCTCCACCTGAAAGCGTCGTTGCCGGTTGCCCCAAAGTGACGTAACCAAGCCCCACATCCTTAATCGTTTGAACTTTGCGAGCAATCTTTGGAATAGCTGCAAAGAAGTCCACCGCGTCATCAACCGTCATGTCCAGAATTTCAGCAATATTCTTGTCCTTATAACGGACTTCCAAGGTTTCTGAATTGTAGCGCGTACCATGGCAAACCTCACAGGGAACATAAACGTCAGGTAAGAAGTGCATTTCAATCTTGATAATGCCGTCTCCCGAACAAGCTTCACAGCGTCCGCCTTTGACATTGAAAGAGAAACGACCTTTTTTGTAACCACGGATTTTGGCCTCATTGGTTTGGGCAAATAAATCACGAATGTCGTCAAAAACACCGGTGTAGGTCGCAGGATTTGACCGCGGTGTCCGTCCGATTGGACTCTGGTCAATGTCAATCAAGCGCTCGATATGTTCAATTCCTTCAACAGACTTATACTTCCCTGGTTTGTCGGAATTGCGATTGATTTTTTGAGCAATGACTTTCTTCAAAATACCGTTTACCAAGGTTGATTTTCCTGAACCGGAAACCCCCGTCACAGCTACAAATTTACCCAGCGGAAACTTAACATCTATATTTTTCAAATTATTTTCGCTGGCACCTTTGATTTCAATAAAGCGCCCATTCCCACCTCGACGCTCAAGGGGAACTGGAATGGTTTTCTTGCCCGATAAGTATTGACCTGTAATTGATTTTTTATTTTTAGCTACTTGTTCCGGTGTTCCAGAAGCAATAACCTCACCACCAAATTGACCTGCACCTGGTCCAATATCAATCAGCCAATCAGCCTGCATCATGGTGTCTTCATCATGCTCAACGACAATCAAGGTATTTCCTAAATCACGCATTTTTTTAAGACTGGAAATGAGACGGTCATTATCTCGCTGATGAAGTCCAATAGATGGCTCGTCTAAGACATAAAGGACACCACTCAAATTAGAACCAATTTGCGTTGCCAAACGAATCCGCTGACTCTCTCCTCCAGATAAGGTTCCCGCCGTACGAGATAAAGTCAAGTAGTTAAGCCCCACATTATTGAGGAAGGTCAGGCGATCAGTCACTTCTTTGAGAATCGGCCCAGCAATCTGCTTATCATTTCCTTCCAATTTGAGATTTTTTACAATAGATAGGTGATCTTCAATAGACAAGTCAGAAACTTCTGCGATGTTTAGTCCCTTTTCCCCGCCAACACGTACCGAAAGGGCGGCCTCGTTGAGTCGGTGACCGTGACAGGTTTGACATTTGAGCTCGTTCATATAAGCTCGCATGACATTTCGGGTGTAGTCACTGCTTGTCTCGTGATAACGTCGATTGATGTTCGTGATCACTCCTTCAAAGACAATATCGATGTCTCGAATTCCCCCAAAGTCATTTTCATAGTGAAAGTGAAATTCACGCTCACCCGAACCATAGAGGACCAGTTCTCGATCCTCTTCAGATAAGTCTTCCCACGGGGTATCCATATCCACCCCAAATTGTGTCATGGCCTGCTCCAACATCATCGGATAATAATTAGATGAGATAGGATTCCAAGGCTCAATCGCTCCTTGGCGCAGCGTTTTTTCAGGGAAAGGAATCACCAAATCAAGATCGACTTCTAGCTTCATGCCAAGACCATCACAGGTCGGACAAGAACCAAAGGGCGCATTGAATGAGAAAAGGCGAGGCTCAAGTTCAGGTACCGTGAAGCCACAAACAGGACAGGAATAATGTTCTGAATACAAGAGCTCGTTTCCGTCCATGGTATCGATGACCAAGTAGCCGTCCGCCAACCGCAGGGCAGACTCAATCGAATCAAAGAGACGAGAACGAATACCCTCCTTATTGACCAAACGGTCAACAACAACCTCAATATTGTGCATCTGACTTTTAGATAGTTCAGGAACTTCAGTCACGTCATAAATGTCACCATCCACGCGCACACGCACATAGCCATCTTTTTGAATCTTTTCAAAAATCGTTTTGTGTTGCCCTTTTTTGCGACGAACAATAGGTGCCAAAACCTGCATCCGAGTCCGTTCAGGCAACTCCAAAACCTCATCCACAATTTGTTCTACCGAGGAAGCAGCGATGGCTCCATGCCCATTGATACAGTAAGGAATACCAACACGAGCGTAAAGCAGGCGCAAATAATCATTAATTTCTGTTGCTGTTCCAACCGTCGAGCGCGGATTTTTACTAGTCGTTTTTTGGTCAATGGAAATGGCAGGGCTGAGACCATCAATAGAATCCACATCTGGTTTTTCCATATTTCCCAAAAACTGACGAGCATAAGCCGATAAGGATTCCACATACCGGCGTTGCCCTTCCGCATAAATCGTATCAAAAGCCAGAGAAGATTTCCCCGAACCCGATAAACCCGTCACCACAACTAGCTTATCACGCGGAATCTCCACATCAATATTCTTTAAATTATGGGCACGAGCCCCATGAATAACTAACTTATCTTGCATATCTAAGATACCGAGCCCGTAAAATACAATGTGAACATAGAAACTTCAAACAGGTTGCCTATACCCGTTCAGTTATCCTTTTCACACAAGCTTTAGGGCAGGGTTCATTCCTTTCTAAAAAACAAGGAAGACTTTAACAGTCTAGAGAGTTTTAATTGTCCTCAAAGAAAGAGGTAAACCATATTCAACCCTCTCTTTGTATCAAGCCTTGAAGCATCGTCTATCTTTCCATTATAACAAATTTCCCAAAAGAGTTCCCACAAAAGACTTATTTTATAGTATAATAAACTGTATGCCCACTGGGCCAAATCTATCCAAAGGAGGGGTCTTGATGAAACAAATATTTTTGTCAACGATGAACGAATTCAAAGAAATTGACACATTTGAGCCGGGTGCTTGGATCAATTTGGTCAATCCTTCCCAGGAAGATTCGGTAAGAATTGCAGAACGCTTCAATATCGACATCACCGACTTGCGAGCACCACTCGATGCGGAAGAAAGCTCCCGTATTTCCGTGGAAGATAACTACACCCTGATTATCGTAGACGTACCAATGCAGGAAGAACGCAACGGTCGCAACTATTACGTGACCATCCCTCTTGGTATCATCGTAGCGCCAGATGCAGTCATCACTACTTGCTTAGAGGATATTCCCCTTTTTGATCATTTCAAAAATCGGCGGGTGCGGAACTTCTATACCTATATGAAAACACGATTTGTCTTTCAGCTACTGTATCGAAATGCTGAAATCTTTCTAACAGCCCTGCGTTCCATTGACAGGCAGTCTGATAAAATCGAAGCTGAACTTGAAAAAGCAACAAAAAATGAAGAACTGATTGACATGATGGAATTGGAGAAGTCTATCATTTATCTGAAAGCTTCTCTGAAAATCAATGAACGAATCGTCAAAAAATTAACCGGGAATGCCTCCAGCTTGAAAAAATATGCTGAAGATGAAGACCTGCTTGAAGATACTCTCATCGAGACCCAACAGGCCATCGAGATGGCTAGCATTTACGAAAACGTCCTCAATGTCATGACCGAAACCTCTGCTTCCATCATCGGTAATAATCAGAACACCATCATGAAGACGCTGGCCTTGATGACCATGGCCCTAGACATTCCAACCGTTATCTTCTCAGCTTACGGAATGAACTTTAAGGACAATACCATGCCACTTAACGGACTCCCTAATGCCTTTTGGATTATTGCTTCCATCGCTGCTCTAGGCTCATCCTGCGTGGTTATTTACTTCTTCAGAAAAAAATGGTTCTAACCCATTAGTTTAGTTATTACTCTCCCATCTCTTTAGAAAGGTTCTTATGCAACTAGAAAACTTAACCAAAAAAAATCAAGAATTTATAAAAATTGCTACCCATCAGCTGATTCAAGACGGAAAATCTGATGCCGAGATAAAAACCATCCTAGAAGACGTCTTGCCACAAATTGAAGAAAATCAGAAAAAAGGCATCCCTGCTCGTACTCTCTTGGGTGCTCCTACTGTCTGGGCTGCCTCTTTCACCCCAAAAGCAGGGCAGGAGAAAGCTGCTAAGGCTACAAAAAATACCAACCCCTGGCTCATGTGGCTGGACACAACCCTTCTCTTCCTCGGGGCATTCTCTTTGTTAAATGCTGTTTTACAATCTTTCAATAAATCAGCAACTGGCTACGGCATTTTGACCCTCCTCATCCTGACAATGACTGGTGGAGCAGCCATGTATGCCATTTACTACTTCATCTACCGCCATATTGCTGCAGGAAATCGACCTCACTGGGCCAAAAGTATGGGCATTCTCTTTGGGGTGACAACCCTTTGGCTAGTAATTTTTACACTAGCAAGTGTTTTTATCCCAGCTAGCATTAATCCTATCCTATCCATTCCTGCACTCGCTATCATTGGTGCCCTAGCTTTTGGAGCTCGTTATTATTTACAGAAAAAATACAATGTTGCTAATGCCCTTAACATTGAAAATTAGAAAAAGAAGAAGATGCGTTCACATGGACACATCTTCTTTTCATTTTATCAAAATAAAAAGAGCACACAATCGACCTCGCTTAGGGCTGCTGGATTCCTCCCCTGACCCACTTCACGCACGACTGTTGCTCCATAGAGTATTATAGCACATTTTGAAGCTTTTGCAAGTTTTCTTGCTCATTCACAGGACAAACGTATGAAGAAAATCATTTATTGAAAAAGTTTTGAAAATATCAAAAGTCTATTTTTTCTGGCCCATGATAGGAAATATCAACTCTATTTTCGAACGGGAATCCCGTTTTTTGTTCGATAGTATAGTCTTCTCCTAATAATCGACTTGCCATAAAAAGATTAACAAATATTCTATTATCATCTTCTAGATAAACATAGCGTCCTATCGATGCAACTGTCCTGGTAAAATTAGGTGGACAGCAAGCACATCCTAGCCAGTCTGGTCTTTGAGTTTTGACATGACCTTTCCCTGGATTATGATGGCAAGAATCAACATCAACCTCTAAAGGATCCACATAGAAGAATTGTTTCCCATTTAGCGAGGCTCCCGATAAAATCCCGTTATAAATTAAGCGGTCAATAACATCTAGATATTCAGCTTTTGGAGACTGTTGGAATAATTCATAAGCAAAATTTAACAGTGCAATTGCCGCACAAGTTTCACAATACATTGTATCATTTGGCAAATCATAAGCACCTATAAAAGCCTCTCCAAAAACTGTTGAGCCTACGCCACCAGTTATATACATTTTACGATTAACAATATCATCCCAAATAGCTAAGCAGGCTTGGTAAAGCTCATTATCAAAGTCTCGATTCACAATTTTCGCCATTCCAGTAGCCATATAAGCAACCTAACAGCATGCCCCACTGCTTTTGTTTGATATTTTGGCTGTGTAAAAGCCTGTAAATAAGTCAAATCTACACGAGAACTGTCCGTAGAGAGACCTAATTTAAGATTGGATTCAATTTCTTTCTGATAAAACTCTGGATCTTCACCACGCACATTAATAAAAAATTGACTTAACCTAAGGTAAGCATTATCACCTGTGTAATCATATAATTTAACCAGTGCTAACTCAATTTCTTGATGACCGTCTGCACCTTGAATTTTTCCATTTTCATAACCAAAGTGATCTTCAATATGCTTCACAAAGCGTTTGGCAATATCTAACAGCTTAGATTTTCCAGTTCCCTTATCGTAAGCTATCCCAGCCTCTATTAGATGCCCTGCACAATACAATTCATGACTAAAATACAGCTGACGATATTTTAGCTGTGGAAATTTCAACTGAAAATAAGTGTTAAGATAACCATCTTTTTCTTGAGCTTTCTCGATAATAGCAATAACATCATCAGCCTGAGCTTCTAGCTGAGAATCTTCTGTGTTCTGGAGCAATAGCCCTACCGACTCCAGCCATTTATAGACATCGCTATCTTGAAAAAACCATCCAAAATGTTCTCCTTGTGATATTCCTGCTGCTATTTTGAAGTTTTCAATGGCATGACTCTTTCCAAATGGTAACGTTTCATCTTTTCATTCGGCTTGGACATCCACATCAATAGCATCCTTTAATACACTTAATTGATACGGGATGGTTTCCTGTTTAATGAGCTCTAAATAGTTTTTCCAGAATTCAGATTCAACGGTTACATTTTTTAACAGAACCTCTCTCATCACATTTTCTCCTTAATGATTGTCAGAAAATGCTAGTATAAAGAAAGATGAGACTCGATAATATTAACGACTAACATTCGCCTCTCTTTATTAGATTATAAACTCATTCGCCTAGTAGCACTAACTCACTAGTTACCGATATTCTCCCACTTCCAATCACGGACTTCTGGGATATCATCTCCGTTTTCACGGATATATGCGGTATGGTAAGCAACTTTGTCATCCATTTTTTGGGCAAAGGCTGACGCCTTGTCTCCTAGTACAGCTTGTGCCGCCTCTTTAGCAATATGGAAGCGGTCCATCTCTGACATTACACGCATGTCAAATGGGGTTGTGATATCACCATTTTCACGGTATCCATGGATATAAACGTTATGGTTGGCACGGTCAAAGAAGAGGTCACGAATCATGCCTTCATAGCCGTGGAATCCAAAGATAACTGGTTTATCAGTCGTGAAGAGTTTGTTAAAGACTTCATCTGACAAGCCTCGTGGATCCACTTTTGGTGAACGCAGTTTCAGAATATCAACCACATTGATAAAGCGAATCTTAAGTTTTGGGAAGGCTTTATGAAGGATAGAAATACCTGCCAAAACTTCCAAGTTTGGTTCTGTTCCTGCTGCCACAAAGACAACATCTGGCTCTTCATCTGGTGAGACATTTGATGCCCAGTCAATGACTTTATAGCCTTCACGAACTAATTCTTCTGCTTCTGCGACTGAGTAGAACTGTGGTCGCGGATGCTTAGAAGTGACAATCACATTAACCTTATCTTCGTCTGCGAGAGCTTTTTCCATAACCGCAAAAAGTGAATTACTATCTGCTGGTAAGTATTCACGGATGTACTCCGGTGTCTTCTCTGCTAAGTGAGTCAAAAGGCCTGGATCTTGGTGAGTGTAACCATTATGGTCTTGTTGGAAGACCGTCGAAGTCGCAATCAAGTTGAGGGCTGGGTAATTCTTACGCCAGTTGGTGTGTGTCTTAGACTTACGTATCCATTTGAAATGTTGCGTAATCATTGAATCAACGACACGTAGGAAGGATTCATATGACGCAAAGAAGCCATGGCGACCTGTCAAGATATAGCCTTCTAAGAAACCTTCTGCTTGGTGTTCTGAAAGCTGTGAATCAATAACGCGCCCCACTGGTGAAATCCACTCATCGTAAGATTCATCACGACGACCAAGCCATTGACGATTAGTCACTTTAAAGACATTATTGAGACGATTTGATTTGGTTTCATCTGGGCCAAAGATACGGAAGTTATCTGGGTTAGCTTCTACTAGGTCAGCCACATAATTACCAAATTCAATCATGTCTTGTTTCATGACAGCCCCTGGAGTTGAGGTATCGATGGCATGTTTACGCCAGTCCGCTAAGTCAAGTTTTTTCACAACACCCGCATTAGTAATTGGGTTCATGGACATACGACGATCACCTTTTGGTGAAATAGCACGAATCTCTTCTTTCACATAACCTTTTTCATCAAATAATTCCTCTGGCCGATAAGAATTAAGCCAACCAGTCAAATGGTTAATGTGTTCCATATGACCAGCTTCTACTGGAATTGGAACTTGGTGAGCGCGGAAACCACCTTCAATTGGTTCGTCATTCCATTCTTTTGGCCCTGTCCAACCTTTTGGAATACGGACAATCAATACTGGCCAAGCTGGTTGACTAGCTTCTTCTGCTGGGTGCTTGCGAGCTTCTGTTTGAATGGCTTTGATTTCTTCAATCACCTTATCAAGGGTCTCTGCCATTTGAACATGAACAAGATCTGGATTTGTTCCTTCGACAAAATAAGGTTTCCAACCAAAACCATTAAAGAGTTGTGTTAATTCTTCATCCGTCTTACGAGCCATAATGGTTGGATTGTGGATTTTACCACCATTGAGGTAAAGAATTGGTAGAACAGCACCATCATTTACTGGGTTGATAAAGGTATTTGAGAACCAACCAGCAGCCAACGGGCCAGTTTCAGCTTCCCCGTCACCAATAACAGTTGCTGCAATGACATCTGGGTTATCTAAGATTGCGCCTGTCGCGTGAGAAAGAGCGTATCCAAGTTCACCACCTTCATGGATAGAGCCTGGTGTTTCAGGTGCGGCATGAGAGGCAATACCGCCTGGGAAAGAGAATATTTTACAAAGTTGTTTCAATCCTTCTTCATCTTGAGTGATTTGTGGGTAACGCTCGGTGTAAGAACCATCAATGTATGAGTTTGACACCATAACCTGACCACCGTGTCCTGGTCCCTCGATATAGAACATATCAAGGTCATATTTATTGATGACACGATTAAGGTGTGCATAGATAAAGTTTTGTCCTGAGATTGTTCCCCAGTGTCCGATGGGGTGTACTTTAACGTCCTCTGCTGTAACTTCACGACGAAGTAGGGGATTGTCTTTCATATACATCTGTGCTACTGAGATGTAGTTGGCTGCACGCCACCATGCATCAACTTTTGAAAGGTATTCTGTTGAATTAAAATCTGTCATGTTTGTCTTCCTTTTTATTTTTTGTGAGTTTTATCACGTGTTTTTCTAAAGAAATTGGCTGAAGCTTCAGCCAATTTTGCTATTGTTAACAAACCTACGTTCCTTTACTTAATCAACACATATTCTAGACCGACTAATTTTGCCCAGGCAATGATTTGATCTGATGTTAAATTAAGTGAGACAACTGTATGGTGGCCTCCACCAGCTTCAATCCATGCTTTGACTCCATCTTGGAAGTTGGGCATCACTTCCCATAGGACGCGTGCTACTGGTAAGTTTGGAGCAGGCTCCGTTGGTTCAAATGCTTTTACTTCATTAATCAATAATTTATAATGCGTTCCAAAATCTGCCATTGACACAACGACACCGTCACCAGCTTTACCATCGAAAACGAGACGTGCTGGGTCTGCTTTACCACCAATTCCTAGTGGAGATACGACAATTTTAGGTTTATTAACAGCTAAGGATGGATCAACTTCAAGCATATGTGATTGAAGCGCAGCCTCTTTACCAAGAGCCAACTCATAAGTGTAATCTTCCATAAATCCTGTATTTTGATTATGAGACATGACTTTCATAAAACGATCAAGAGCCGCTGTTTTCCAGTCACCTTCACCTGCAAATCCATATCCTTGCGCCATCAAACGTTGAGTCGCTAAACCAGGTAATTGTTCCATACCGTGTAAATCTTCAAAGTTATCAGAGAATGCAGTGTAACCCCCCGCATCCAAGAAGCGTTTTAGAGCAATTTCATAACGTGCTTGTACTTTCACGTGGTGTTCCCAAGTGTCAACATCATAGTTGCCGTAATCAAAGTCATAAAGTTCCTTGTATTCAGTAAAAAGCCCTTCCACTTCTTCATCGGTCACTTGATTAATCACTTCAACTAAATCACCAATGCCAAAGTAATCTACAGTCCAACCAAACTGGATTTGTGCTTCTACCTTATCCCCTTCAGTCACACCGACATTACGCATGTTATCTCCAAAGCGGGCAACTTTGATTTCAAAACCAGCATTGTAAGCAACTGCAACATCCATCCATTGACCAATTTGTTTTTGGACTGGTTCATTTTTCCAGTAGCCGACAACAACCTTGTTATTTTTCTTAAGACGAGCATTGATGAAGCCATATTCACGGTCACCATGAGCTGCCTGATTCAAATTCATAAAGTCCATATCAATGGTTGCCCATGGAATAGATTCATTATATTGCGTTGCTAAGTGCAAGAGTGGTTTTTGGAGCAATTTTGTCCCACGAATCCACATTTTTGCAGGTGAGAAAGTGTGCATCCAAGTCACAACACCCGCAACTTCATCACGATAGTTAATTTCTTTCATCAATTTTGTGATAGTATCAGCTGATACAGCCAATTCTTCTTGGAAAACAAGTGGGTATGGCAAGTTACCGCTGGCATTTAACATTGCAACCATTTCACGCGCATGCTTTTTAACTTCTTCAAGAGCCTCTTCACCATACAAATGTTGTGACCCTACAACAAACCAAAATTCTTTTTTTGCTTCTAGCATAATAAACTCCTTTTTTCTTTTTAGATAATATTATTTTTGACCATAGTAAGCATTTTTCCCATGCTTTCTGAGATAGTGTTTATCTAACACATATTGTGGTAACTCAGGTGCAAATGGGTTCAAAAAGCGAGTGATGGCATTCATACGACAAACTTCTTCTAAAACAACAGCATGCATGACCGCATCATCAGCATCTTTCCCCCAAGTAAATGGACCGTGTCCTTGCAATAAAATTCCTGGTACAGCCACTGGATCCAAGCCACGTTTAGTGAATGTTTCAACAATGACGTTACCTGTCTCATGCTCATAACCAGCATCTAATTCTTCCTTGCTTAGGAAACGCGCACAAGGTACTGTCCCATAGAAAGTATCTGCGTGAGTTGTTCCCATCGCTGGAACATCCAAACCTGACTGCGCCCAGCTGGCTGCCCAAGGCGAATGGGTATGTACAATACCACCAATTTCAGGATATGTTTTATAGAGTACAGCATGAGTTGGCATATCAGATGATGGGCGTAAGTTCCCTTCCACTACGTTACCATCAAAGTCACAAACAACCATATCATCTGCTGTCATGACATCATAATCAACTCCAGATGGTTTAATCACAAAGAGACCTGATTCACGATCAACTTGGCTGACATTTCCCCAAGTGTATTTGATAAGATCTCGCTTGGGTAGTTCTAAGTTTGCTTGAAATACCTTTTCTTTTAATTCTTCTAGCATATAGCCTCCTATATTTTTTCAACTGCTAATTTTTCCACTGGCAAGCCATTTTTATAAGTCTCAAGATACGCTTTAAATCCTTCAACATCAGTTACTTCTGGTTGAACCGTTTGAACAGCAGCATTGACAAATACGACATCATCAAGATAAAATTCCAATGAAGTTTCAGTTGCCGTTAGATAATCTGCTAAGAGTGCAATTCCCCAAGCACCACCTTCTCCAGCTGTTTCCATAACAGAAACCGGAGTTGACATAGCTCCCGCCAACAATTGTTGGGCAACCTGAGGGGTTTTGAAAATACCACCGTGACCTAACAGTTTATCAATTGCAACTGCCTCTTTGTCCACAAGAATCTCCATGCCAATCGCTAAAGTTGTGAAAGCAGACAGGATATGGCTTCTCATAAGGTTAGGCACTGTAAAACGACTTTCTGGAGTTCTGACAAGAAGTGGACGTCCTTCAGTCAATCCAGTAATACTTTCGCCTGAATAATAACCATAACTTAATAGACCGCCACAATCTTTCTCACCCTTTAAGGCTGCATTAAAGAGTAATGGGTACAGCTCATCATCTGATATTTCTTGCCCTGACAAAGCTGAAAACTCTTTAAATAATTTAACCCAAGCATTGATATCTGAACTACAGTTATTCGCATGTACCATCGCTACGGCGTCACCAACTGGTGTCGTTACAATATCAATTTCTGAATAACGGTTTTGTAATTCTTTTTCAAGGACAATCATGGCGAAAATAGATGTCCCAGCAGATACATTTCCTGTCCGCTGTCTGATACTATTTGTCGCTACCATTCCTGTCCCAGCATCACCTTCTGGCGGGCATAACTGACTTCCCGCTTGGAGTTGACCTGTTGGGTCTAATAATTTGGCACCCCTATCTGTCAATGTTCCAGCCACTGTTCCAGCGGATAGCACTTTCGGCAAAATAGCTTTCAAATCCCAAGGGAGTTGATACTGTTGCGTCAATTCAGCAAATTGATTGAGAAAAATGCTGTTATAATCGCCAGTTGTCGAATCAATTGGAAACATCCCAGAAGCATCTCCAACTCCCAAAACTTTTTCACCTGTCAGTTGCCAGTGGATGTAGCCTGCTAACGTAGTGAGATATGCTATTTGAGAAACATGAGCCTCTTGGTTTAAAATTGCTTGATATAGGTGAGCGATACTCCAACGCTCTGGAATATTAAAGTCAAATAATTGACTCAGTTCCTGTGCTGCTTGGCCAGTAATTGTATTTCGCCAAGTCCGAAATGGTACTAATAAATCGTCTTCTTCATCAAACGCTAGATAACCGTGCATCATAGCACTAAAGCCAATTTGCCCAATCCGCGTTAAATCAACGTGATAAGTTTTTTTAACATTTTGAACAAGTTCACGGTAAGAAGATTGCAACCCTTTCCAAATATTGTCCAATGAATAAGTCCAAACACCATCTACTAGTTGATTTTCCCAATCATGACTACCAGAGGCAATTGGTTGCTTCTGACTATCAATCAAGACTGCTTTGATGCGAGTTGAACCGAACTCAACCCCTAAAGATGTTCGACCATTCATCAAATCATCAATAATGCTTCCCATAAAATCCTCCTTAATTGAATTCGTTTTCATTTTCGAATTGATTATATCACTTATGTTCGTACATGTAAACCGTTTACGTAAATTTGTTCGAACATTTTTTTGAGATGCGTTATTACTTAATAAGTTTAAGTATTCAAAAAAGCCAAAGTGCTATTTTGCCTTTGACTTTATACTTACTATACATTTTAGTTTAGAGTGCCCTTACTGAGCGTCTTTCAATAACTTCCGCTGGATATTGAATAATCTTCATCTGTTTTTTCTTCTCAATGGCACCAAGTAATTGTTTTGTGGCATCTCTTCCTAAAATTTTCTTAGGGTGACTGACACTTGTGAGCTGATGAGCCTCAGCGAGATAAGAATTATCATAACTCACCACTGAGAAATCCCAGAACATCTTTTTTCCCCTCTCCTCCATTAATTGAATGAATTGACTGGCTACTTGATCATTATAACAGACAAATGCTGTCGGTGGATTATCTGATTGCAAGACTCGATTAACATACTCATTGATATTTGATGTCTGTGTTTGCGTGGTAAAAGTAGCAATATCATCTGACTGAAAGGAGAGCTTTGCAACTTCATGCATTTTGACAAATCCTTTCATTCTCAATTTCCCCTGCATATCATCTAGTTTAGTAATCAAACCAATTTTTCGATGCCCACGGTCAATTAAAAATTTCGTTGCCTCATATCCTGCCGAAAAATCATCTAAACTAGCATAAGGTAAATCTAGAATATCATAATAAGCATTTAAAAAATAAACAGGAATTCCAGCTTCCTTTAATTGAGCATAATAGGCTATATTGGGATTATACTCATTACTAGATGTTGGTTCAATTAAGAATCCTTCGACTCCCTGTGTAATCATTTGTTTTAAGCTCTCTTCCTCTAGTGCTGGATTATTGTTAGTTGCACCCAACATGAGCGAATAGCCGTTTTTTCTCAGAACCTCTTCTATTCCTTCAATGATATTCGGAAAAATATAATCTGATAGATAAGTTGTAATAACACCAATCGTTTTTGTTGATGTAGGTCTTTCTATCTGAGCATTTCTATAGTCCAAAACAAACGTTCCTGAACCTTTTTCCGCTCTCAAATAGCCTTGCTGAATCAACAATCTAAGCGCCTGCCTTACTGTGTGACGACTAACTTGGTAAATATCACATAACTGATGCTCCGTTGGTATCACCTGTCCAATCGCATAGCTATCATCTAATATTTTTCTTAATAAATCATCTGCTACTTTCTGATACTTTGTCTCCATTTGCTATCTCTTTTTCTTTTTGTACGTACATTTATTCTACCATAATTTTATATCAACGTCTTGACTAAATACTTTTTAACTATAAATATTTTTAACCCGTGGTGCTAGTTAATTTCAACATACAATAAAAAGGCCAAATGGACTATACTGTAAGTGACGAAACATACAGGTATAACGCTCGCTAAACAAGCAGGTACTTCCATTGAAATAATTTTCGAAGCTCTAACTCATAGCGATACATCAACTACAAAAACGTATATAATACATCTAACGTAGTCCCAGTAGCAATGGGAGAAATCGCCTACCGAAACCTTAAAAAAATTTAGGGTAAATTTTAAGGTGAACTTTTCAAAAAATTACGAAAAAAGCACCCATGAGGTAAACTCTTGAGTGCTCTAAAACGTTGATATATCGCTGATAATTAACGTTTTGAGAACAAAACTTTAATTTTTTACGGAGAGCAGCACCAAACAAATCTCTTTATATCAACATTTAATAGGAAGGATGCTTCTCCCAAACCCTTTAAAATCCATAAAAATGGATAGCATTAACACCAATTAACACCATAAAATAGACTAGTCACTTCATCAAATTTCATTCCTCTAAACTGTCGGAAAAGCGTAGTCTTTCCGATTGAGCAGAGGAATCCAAAAGGCAGGTTCGCACCTGCCTTTATCTATTTTTTTACCTTATGAGCTAATTCTTCTTGTAGAAATGGTTTTATTGATGTCAGAATAATAGCCACGGCTTTTTTATTTTGATTCTCAGTTCGATTACGTTTATTGAACATATCAATCATGAATTCATAATCTTTTTCTGGTTCAAAGTTATTCCATTTCGTTGCTTTAAATGCTCCAACTTCAAATAAATAACGCAATAATTTACGACTGAAAAATTCTGATGATAATTGAAGAAATTCATTATCTTCTACTGCGTGTAACAACTTAAATAATTGTTCTTTGACATCCACTTCATATTTCAAATCATCACGCTCAAACTTCTTAATGCAAGAACTACCAATAGGATAAAGTACATTACCATTCAATTGATTTTCAATTGTAAAAAGGTAACGAAGATGTTCTTTACCACATATACATGATTCTTCTAATCGTTCATCCTCTTCTACATCTAAAATCTCCCACTCTAAGACTGCTGAGTCCCAGTCATTGGAATCAGAGTTATCCATAACATCTTTGATAAGAGTCTGCAAATATTTACTTTGTGCTACCATAATGTAAGGCCTCTCTAATTTATTTTATAAGCCACTTCTATCAGGAACAAGCTCTTTGAAGCCTTTGTTGACCAATAGTGTATTACACATATTCACATCCCAGCTTGCTGTGCAATTAAGAATGAACTCATACAACATTTCTTGCTGATTTCCTACACGAAGTGTTCTTCCTGATAGTTCAACTAGCATTTTACTGATACTTGGTGGTAATTTCATACCAATACAAATGGCAATCACCGTTTCAAGTTTGGGTTCAGTCTTTCCATTCCTCAAGTTGGAAATAGCCTTCAATCCGAGATTGGTTTCATCAGCCAGTTCCTGATTTCGAACATCTCGCCATTTCATCACTTCTACTAATGCAGGAGCAAAACTATTCATCCCACTAAGCTTTAACATAATTTCCAGTGTATCATCAATGTGAACATCAACTTGTTCGAGCCAATTATTCTTATCCTTCGGATAACTAATCGTAAATTGAATATCAGAATCTGCATCACGATTGAGTAACAAGGTTAAAGAAGTAGAGCGACCTATTCGAGTGCTTGACGAAATTTCAAAGACAATACAACATTCATCCATATGATGCCTTGCATAAGGCGTTAGGAATGGAGTTCCTGCAATATCATATGAAAGATACTTGGCATCATTGATACAGAGGTGGGATTCTACATAGAGTAATTCACCTTTCTCAACACGCTCTTTCAAGACTGGCTGAGATAATAATTGAAGACCAAGCTGAATCAGATTTACTGAAAAAGTTTGATTATCCTCTAAATATCCCTGCTTCCATGTATGAGTTGGAACATAGGCATCATCTATATAAATAAATGCACCTTTCACCTCTTCAAAACCACATTCTGCCAAGCGAACTTTAGCAGATAGACGAGAAACTCCGAAAAACTGAGCTAATTCATCAATCCATTTTTTAAGAATATCAAGAATATCTTGGGTTTGACTCAACTCTAGTAACCGTTGCTGTCTACTCCTTGCTTCTTGAATAAACATCTCTTTAGGCATCAAGATTTTAGGTGCAATTGATTCAGCGTGCCATTCCATCCAACCAATCATATCATAAGCTTTTTCATCCTTAATGTCATTTGTTGTAGATAGAACAGAAAGTTCCTCTTCCTCAGCTCTTGCTAATTCTAAAGCATAACGGTGCAACTCCCAGTGTACACATTCATGAAGAATCGTATTTCTCACAACTCCAAGATTTCGTATCTGAGGAAGCTTTTCATCAATAACCACTGTTCCTGCAGAGATACCATTTTCAGGATTATCTTGAAAATAGATTTGTCCAAAAATTGAAGTATCTTCCGTAATGGAATCATACTTTAATTGAAGCCCCATTTGTTGAACAATATATTCAGGTTCAACTCTTGTAGGTGTCAGCAAGGCATTTCGGTCATATTTATTCAAAATTGCTTCTGCCACCTTATCCAAATCATCCTTCCAAATAAATGGAACAAGTTTATCAGAGAGAGGATATTTAAAGGTACTATATGTCCCCCTCTCATAGGTATCAACTTTTACAATTTTAAAATTTTTGATTCCTGCATCAGGCTTTCCAATAGCAGATACACGAAGCCAACGATTCTTTTCGATGGTATTCTCATAATGATTGGTACGTTCAGTTACTACTGCATAGACATCCGTCAAAATATCTATATCAATTTCGCCATCTCCATGATGTCCAGCATAAACATACTTGAAGTCTACATCTGTAACTTCTACTTCACCGTCATAATCATAGGTAATACCTAGTTCTTCAAGATTGCCTAGGAAATATTTCTCACTTGCGTCATAAATTTCATTATAGAATGTTTTTTCTATATATTTGCTAAAAGAAATCAAGTTTCCTCCTAAAATCCAAATAGCTCGTCAATGGAATGCCAATCTGTCATATCATCTTTCCATGCTCCTTCATTCAAATAGCGAAGAGTGCCTGAAATATCACGGATAAATGCCCCTTTTAAATTATATTTTTCAAGGTAAGCTTTCAAGGCTTCGTATTTCAATGGTGCATACTCGTCAATATTCTTATCTTCACCTTTAGCACTTTCTCCACCCTTGGTTTCTACAATATAGACATCGCCTTTCTTCATTTTGACAATATAATCAGGATAGAAATGATGGGAAGAGCTGGCTGTATAATAGACAATTGAAAAATATTGACTTCCTTTATCACCGTTCTTATAGACAAACTCAACAGCATCTTCGTGTGATTCAATGTACTCTTCAAAAAGACGTTCAGCTTCACTTCCTTTGAGAACGCTATTTGTATAACCTTCATAGATATTGGTTATTGTATCAATATGTTCCAATTTTGGATTATAGGAATAACGTTCTGTCATCGGAATATAGAAATCATTCTCCTGAGGTACTACAAGTCCCATACTGATGGTTGGCTGAATATCAGCTTGTCTAAAGACTTCACGCAGAGCACGCCAATTATTTAAGATAAAGGCTGTCCATTCGCTAGGTTCCAACGTCAAAAGTTTTTGCTGGTTTGGTCGCTTATCATCCATGAAGAAGCGTTTCAGAAGAGCTTCAACCTGACTTACTTTCAAGTGAGTAACTCGGTCAAGTTCATGGTAAGCATGAAGCAAGTCAAGACGATTAGCACGATAGTCTGCTTCTACTCGTCTTTCTCTATCTTGAAGGCGGTCAGAATGTTCCAACGTATCAAAACGACCTTGTTTATAGGTGTTAACAATGGAACTTCCAAATTGAAGTCCTTGATTTTCTAACTTTTGCTTATTTGATTCAACATCTTCTGTCAGATTCCATTCACGAACCATACCTTGATAGAGATTTTCACGTATAGCTTTTTCATTTTGTCCTTCATGCAAATCAAGTACTCGCTCGCTGATTAAATGGAAATCTTTAGCTATATCTTTTCGATTCAGAAGTGGCGTAGGTGCTCCTACTCCTTTTTGAGTAAATGCACCATTCAAGAAGTCCACATCAAAAGTATAAAGATAAGCATTATCCAATACATCAACATCATAATGCCCTTTGAAAGGTTCGGGCATCCTACGGATACGACCAATAGTCTGAATAGTAAAGGCTTCACCCATGTTTTCACGAATCTTAATCAGAATCTTAGCTCGTGGAGCATCCCAACCTGTGGCAATTGCCTGTTTGATAATAAGATATTCTACTTCATTATCTAGTTCTTGTACATTGAGATAGTTTCGTTTCTGGTCTGCCAACCAAATACCAAGTTTTCCATCCTCATAAGTTTTGTGAAGTTTTTCTTGGATATAGGTTTCAATACGACTTACTAACTCAGGTTCTGAATCCGATTTATCAGGTAACTGAACCAACACCAAGGGATTGACTCCTGTTACGCCATGTTCAGCATAACCCTGAACAATTTCTTTACGCTTCAGCTCAGCACTTTCAAAGAGAAGTTCAAATTCCTCACTAATATGCTGACTCTCGTCAAGATAGTTTTCAAGTCCTTCGTTGACGACAACCGATTTTGTAATCAATCCTGATGCAATAACTTCTTCTTCCATCACCTCATAGAACTCTATCTTGTCAGGCATATTGGGGGCTTCAATGGTAGCAGAAACCTTGACAGTTTTTGAAGCATTAAAGCGTGCAATAATATCTCTCGCCTGTTTGGTATCATTACGATGTGCTTCATCAATGACAAGAATAAAATGACGACCTGCTGCGACAGCCTTTTCAATCTTATCTTCAAGATTATCACGCTCGCTATCCGAAAGCATGGCTTTCGACTTCTTACCGATAACACGCTCATAGTTAATAAAGGTAACACTTTCCTTATCAAATCCTTGCAGTAAGGCATCATCCACTGACTGTGCCTTAATAGATGAGAAATGCTTCGCCTTATCCTGACTCTGTTCTTCAAGTTCTCCTGCTCCAGGCGTAAACCATACAAATGCTACGTTATCATGTGTACTTGAAATATAGGTATTGACCCAATCAAGAAGGGTAATCGTCTTACCCGATCCTGTTGGCGACTTAATGACCATCTCATCAAACTCATACTCAGGTGCTGTAAATCTCAAGAGTTTATCAACTAGTTTTTGTTGGAATTGTTTTAATCCAATCATGACCACATCTCCTTTCCGAAGTAGTAATGTGGAATTTCCTGTTTTGTAATATTTTTCTCACGAAGGATTCGTTCCTGATCGGCATCAAAGAAGATCTCGGGATGGAAGAAGAGAGTTGAGTCTTCAATAAAATCGGTCTCGTGCATCGCATCTAACTGTTCTTCGGATAGGATAATTTGCACCTTAGGATTTGAAATATCGATTCCGAACTCTAACTCCACTAGAGGAGTAATATAGTTAAGCAACTCATACTCAAGGGTGACATCAGGAAAGTCTTCCTTAACTACAAAATCCGTCTTGAAGTACTTGAGATTGTGTGGTAATTCTTCTTGGATATTCGATAGTCGTTTGTAGGTAATTTCTTCAGCGATTTTGTTTTCATTGTTTGTGCAAAGAATATACTTACGATTTCCTCCGTCTTCTTTGTTTAGTTGCATAACTGCGTGACCGGTGGTGCCAGAGCCAGCGAAGAAGTCTAAAATATAAATATTATTATCTTTAACTGTAGAAATAAGCGTTAACAAAAATTTGACTGACTTAGGGTAACTAAATACTTTTCTGCCAAAAATACTTTTAATTTCTTTATCTCCTTCAGTTGTACCCCCAAAATCCATTGTCATACTTCTCGGTCTTTTTCCATTTGGATTTAAATATTGTTTGAATTGAACACTCCATTCCCCATTCTTTTTCTTTGTAATCCTTATTTTTCCTTCCGAATATTCTTTCTTAAAACGCTCCTCCGAGCGTATCCATCCATTATTGATCTTGGTTCCATCCGGCGCAATTATATTGTAGATGATTGGATTTTTTAATCCTGGTCTAGCAAATGTATCCCAAAAATATCGCCCATATTCGTCCTCTTCCTTATATCTTTTTAAATATGAATCATCATGTTCAATATTCATAGGAGCAGTCACTTTGATATTTTTTGCATAGCACAAACAATACTCATGTTCTTTTACAATAAACTTACTGTCATTACCACCTCCTACTTTTGATTGTTTTATATATTCTCCTACAAAATTCTCCGCCCCTAACACTTCATCACAAAGTAGTTTTAGTTGTGCTTGTTCATTATCGTCTATACTTATGAATATAACCCCCTCATCGCTGAGTAGTTCCCTAGCAATTTCCAACCTCTTACTCATAAAACTCAACCATTTTGAATGAGAATAGCCATCGTTTTTATCTACAATTTTGTCATTATAAATAAAATCTTTATTTCCTGTATTATAAGGCGGGTCAATATAGATCACATCAATTTTTCCTGTGTGCGTTTTTTTCAAGAGATGTAGACTATGAAGGTTATCCCCTTCAAGCAGGAAGTTATAGTCCTCCGATTCAGGATTCCCCACAATTTTCTTGGTCTCGTCCTCAATGAAGACAGGAATCTTTGTTTTCATTTCCTCCTCGACCAATTCGGCATGTTCCTCCCAGACCAAACCATATTTCTTAGTATTGAGCAAGCGGATAAGATTTTCCAGTTTATCAACATCCTCATTTCGTCTATCTTCACGAGCCTGTTTCAGAAGTTCCTGTACATAGGTGATAGCTCTATCTTTCTCGTTCTTGCGAGGGCGTTCGATAAAATCTTTAGACATTACAAAACACCCCCTTTCTCAAAAAAGAGGGTGTTTTCGTACACGCAGAAAAGAGGTAGAAAACTACCTTGTTGCTTGTTGCTTGTTGCTTGTTGCTTGTTGCTTGTTGCTTGTTGCTAATGGTATCAAGTTCTCAATCTCCTTGTCAACTGATTTCTTTACTGTTCTATTATACCACGAAGGACTTGAGAAAAAAATTTAATACTGCTAAAAGAAAAAAATGACCTGACAAGTCCTTTTTCGGGGTATTTTAGTTCAATATTTCAGAGAAAAACAGCAAGAAATTCCGTTATATCAAGCTTGATGATAGTGACTTGACAAGTTATATATTTATATCCTGCAAAGAGTTAAGATTAGCTTATAAATATAAATAGTCCAAATGGTGGCCACCAAAGGACGGAATGAAACAATATGAAAATCAGCCAATAACAGGTTGATTCTGCATATTACTGTTTCACCGTGTCTTTGGTGTGCTTTTTTACACTCACTCGATAACTGTAATAGCTCGTATGTTTCTTTCCGTCTGAGGTCTGGAAAGGACAACTTATGCTAAAAGCTAAAGTTAAAACCCTCTATTGTGAATCGCTCGGAGAATCTATCAAGCAACAATTGATTGAACAAGAAATCCCTCAAAACGAAGTGTCTTACTATTTTGATGATGACATCCGATTGATTTCTGCCCCTGCAATTAGCCAAATCCTAAAAGGGAAACGAAACCTCTCCTTAGATACTGCGGATGCTCTGCAAGAAACGCTAGGTCTTCCCAATGTAAAAAGTGTATTCTTTCCTAATCTTGACTTCTGTGAGTTACTCATTATCCAACTTACAAAACTAATTCTTAGTGATGGATTCAGCTCTACAAAACAACTCTTCCAAGTAAAAGAGAAGGATATTCAACAGAATCTCTCAGCCTTAGCAGATGCCCTATATGATTTCGTCCCTGATTTTCCTGAGGAAGAAAGCTCTTACCAAATCGCTGATAGCTTGGCTGAATGGTTAATTGAATTTGTAGTACTCGTAGCACAACTTTAAATGTTACACTTTCAAAATTCTTGAAAGTGTGACTTCTCAAAATAACGTACCATAGAGGTGTACTTAGCTAAGACAGTCCAGCTCACGACTCAAACTGAGCAAATCACTTTAACAACTTTCAAAGACCATATGGAGGTAAATAATATGGCAATTAAAACAAAACACAAGAAGGGTGGCTACTCTACCACAACTGCAACTGACTACGTGAAACCTACAAAGCCAATTCACAGCCTGAGCACAAAACTTGAACCCCAACAACTTTTTGAGGATGGAAAGCCTACTGGCGAAATTATCGCCTACAAAGCAACCTTTGTCCAAGAGGGGCTCGAACCCTTCCAAGTTAAATTTGAAGACAAGGTCAAACTTCCTGAGTTTCTAAGCTTGGTTGAATTTGAAAATTTTGAAGCTATTGAAGTTCACTACAATGTATATTTTAGAGCTACCTGTATCAAGGAGGTCAAATAATGACAACAAAAGCAGATACCGCCCTGCAATCCTACTTGCTACAGAGTCTGAACATGTGTCTGGGGGCTTTGATACAAGGAGAAACGAGCTATACTAATAGCTTCAATATCGTCATTCAAGAGGATGGCTTCATCTTCATCCCTAGGCTTCCTTGTGCCTATATCCTAGATGATGAACTCTATAACAAAATCTTCTTGATTGCCAACGCATCCTTGTACCCCCACTATACGCTTTTGAAGCAGAACGCAACTTACTTTGTTCCACTCAAGACAGATGATATTCATGTTCAGCGTGGACTCTACTTTCCGTGGAAGGTAGGCATCTCAAAACGCTTGGTCATTCCTGACCTTGACAAATATACGGCTGAACTTCCAAAAAATCAAATTCCAATTATGGAAAACTTTTCTCTCAATCTTGATAAGGTCAACCATATGGCAATCTGTGGCAATAGTGGCTCAGGTAAGTCTTACGCACTCACCTATCTGCTGTCTGTGCTAAAAAATCAGTCTGATTTAATTATCGTAGACCCCAAATTCGATAGTCCAAGCCGTTGGGCACGTAAACACAAAATTGCAGTCATTCACCCCGTGGAAAATCGCTCTAAGTCTGATTTTGTATCTGAGGTCAATGAGCGTTTGAGTCAATGCCTGAATCTGATTCAACAACGTCAGGCAATTCTATATGACAACCCCCGCCATAAGTTCACCCATCTCACTATCGTCATGGACGAGGTGCTGGCTCTCTCAGAGGGTGTCAATAAGACCATCAAAGAGTCCTTCTTCTCCCTCTTATCGCAAATTGCTCTACTGGGACGAGCTACCAAGATTCACTTACTCCTTGTTAGCCAGCGTTTCGACCACACAACTATCCCAATTTCTGTTCGTGAGCAACTCAATGTTCTCATCCAGATTGGCAATATCAATAAGAAAACAACCCAATTCTTATTCCCTGACCTCGACCCCGAAGGCATTGTCATTCCTACTGGACACGGCACTGGGTTGATTCAGGTGATTGATAATGAACATCCCTATCAAGTGCTTCCTTTACTTTGTCCAACATACTACACAACGGAGGGCATTCACTAATGATGAAAAAATCATTCTTTATGAGGACTTACAACTTCAATATCTACTTGATGCTGTTTTCACTCCTAACAGGTTTCCTTGGATGGTCATTAAGCTTTCTAGCAAGCACTCTTGACTTAACACTTCCTATCGCACTTGACCTCTCTCAAATCAATAGCTATCTAGCAATGGGTAGCCATTACGCTTATATGGCTATGAGTTACTTACTCGGTACTTTGTTTGCATCCGTTACGCTTGAAGTTTTGAATCGTATCCGATTCGATAATCTTTTCAACTATTTCAAATCTATCTACCACACCTTCAAGCTCCGTAACTTCCTGACTCAACGAGAAAAGTCAGAGAAGGTCACCACCATAGACAACCAGACCATTACCACCTACAATCCAATCAATGGTAGTTTCAATCGCTGTGCTCATAAGAGCGTGGTAGACATCCGAAAAGATGAAGTTACCGTCTTTATCAAAGTCCCTAGAGACCAGCAAGGGCAAAAAGTCTTGGGAGATATGACTTCCCAGTTGAAAGAAGAAGTCTCTAGCCAGCATCCTGACTACTATTTCTCTGCACCTAATCGGGTTCGCAATAGCCTTTGGTTAGTTGGGAAAAGACGGTAAAAGAGGGGGCTATGGCTTGCGTTAAGCAGTAGCCAAATAGCTCCCTCTTTTCCATTGAACAAGATAATTGGGGGTTACTACGACCCCCAATTATCCAATAATCAGTAATCAAAATTAGAAAGGCATGTAAATATATGGCAAAAGAACAACGCTCAAGCAAGTGGACATTCCTGTTCTACAAAGAGAGTTGCCCTACTGACTATCTTGAGGTATTAGAAGAATTGCACATCCCCTTCATTCTGAGCCCTTGGCACGACAAAGACATCAATCGACAAACAGGAGAACTGAAAAAAGCTCACAAACACGGAGCATTCTTCTTTGATTCACTCAAGAGCTACAAGCAAGTATCTGAGTTAATCAAGGATAAATTGAATGGTCCTGCCCATGTGGAGGTTGTCCAATCTCCTAAGGGTCTCTTCGATTATTTCACTCATGCTGAAAATAAAGACAAAACCCAGTATGATGTGAATGGCATTGAGGTGGGTTGTGGCTTCAACCTTAATAAATTTCTTGTAGAAATGAACTCAGATGAGTTCATGCACGAAGTCGTGGATATTATTGAGCAGAATGACTTCACTGAGTTTGAAGAATTGGTTTGGTATGCTCGTGCTAATCACACACCACTTCTTGGACTCATCATTGAACGTACCTACTTCTTTGCAAAGTATCTTGATTCACGGCGTTGCAATCCACAACGAAATCAAACAAAGAAAGGAAGTTAAACTGATGATTCAAAACACTCGACCACTTCTACTAACTAGGCAACAAGCTTCTGAACTACTTGGAATCGACCCTAAATCATTCGACAAATACATCAGAAATCACCCAGACTTTCAATGTTTTATGGTTGGGAAGCAGGAGCGATACCTAAAATCTAAGCTTGTAAAATTTATCGAAAATCACTGTGATTAACGGATAACGATTGATAAAATAAGATTTTTCATATATCCTATATGTGACTAGTCTATTTTATCAATCATTTTTCATATAGAAAGGCTGATAAAATGGCAACAATTACTAAACGTGGAAATTCTTTCCGTGCAACTGTATCACTCTACAAGAAAGGACAATACAAAAGAGAAACCAAGACTTTCTCTAACAAACAAGATGCTGAACTATGGGCTCTTGAAATGGAGTTGGAAAAAGGACGAGGGAAAGATATTGCTGAACGCTCTACCCTATTTACTGACTTTTATCGTAACTGGGTTAACTCTGTAAAACAGAATGAGGTTCGTGAAGCTACTTTCGTCAATTATAAGCGAACTCTTGTAATCGTGGACGAACTATTTGAGGGAATGCGACTAAAACACTTAGATGATTTAGTCATGCAAAAGAAGCTTGATAAATACGCTGAAACTCACTCCAAAAAGACAACCAAAGAACTTGTCTTAAAAATCAGAGGTTCACTCAAATATGCCTATGCTAAAGGATTGATTACAAATGACTTTGCCTCACTCCTAAAAGCGAGAGGACAAGAACAACCTAAGCGAAATGTTCCCTTATCTGTAACAGAGTTTAAGACACTCCGAACATATTGCCTTGACCACCAAGAAGATGACGAGTTCAACATCCTTGTACTTCTTGCCCTAGAAACTGGGGCAAGGCGAGGAGAATTACTTGGATTGAAGAAAGAAGATATTTTTAAGTATGGTATCAATATACGCAGGTCAATCAGTCCTATTAGTGATGATACTCAACTAAAAACGAAACACTCAAAACGGGATATTTCTATCAACCAAGATGTTTACTTCGCTCTAATGTCTCTAGCAGATAAAAAAGAGAATTATATCTTCGACTGGAACGGATTCAGACAAGCAAGCCAACTCCAACAACTTTTGAAGAAACTAGACCTGAGCAAAACAACTTTTCATGGTTTGCGTGACACTCACGCTTCTTTCCTTTTTTCAAAAGATATTAGTTTAGATTATATTTCTCGTAGACTCGGACACAATAGTATTCTGACAACTCAGAACTATTATCTTGAGCTGATGCCAGAAAAAAAGCATCAGCAAGATGCCGATGCTTTAAGTCTCTTAAACGACTTATCATTATAATTAACACCAACTGACACCAAAAAGTAGCTGTAATCGTTGGTATAATAAGGTTTTGATTAACGTTTTGAGAATTGTGAAGCTTTACGTGCTTTCTTAAGACCTGGTTTTGGGTAACAAAAATTAAATATCTGTAAAAGCTTATTAAATTAAGTTTTCAAACTTTATTTTCATTGAAAATAAACACTTATAACCTAATCCTACAAACAATGGATTACCATTAGATTACCAAAATCTCGTTTTCGGAGCTTATGTAGTTGAGAAATGGATAAGCAAGTCGTCATAGAATGACTTGTTTTTTTATTCCCTGACTCGAGTTATTTTAGATACTAGTCACTGCTCAATATTTATCTTTAATTCCCTAAAATTTACCGGTTCAAATGACTTTATATGCAAAATACCTTCTAGCTGTAATGGTAATTGCTTAGAGACCAACTTGCCTATAAAAGGTTGATTTGGCGTAATAGAACGCTGCAGAATTCCAATTTGCATTTTAAACGCTTTCTCTCTACCATCACTTAATTTCTTATATGTTTCCCCTTGCATACTCCGATATATCGTTTCTGTTAAGGGACGAACTTCATATGACTCAATTGGATTTTTGCAAACAAAACCAAAAGATGCATCACTTTCCACAAAATGTGTAGTAAAAATTTTAAACTCAACCTCATAAGTTGATATATATTTAATAGAAACTTGTAAATTCTCTATATCAGGTAAGGGTGTATATATCGAACTGCCACTTATCACACTTCGCATTTGTTCAATAGTATTATCTAATCCTTGACCAAATAAATCAATATAGTATACATCTGTTAAAATAGCTGGTATCTTGCAATCAGAAACCTTTATTGGGACAAATTTAACTCCCTCATAGAGCGACTTAGTTAGAGCCGCTTGCCATTCTTTTTTGACCATATTGCTATTCAAGCTATTTGATGATAGAAAATAAAAAAATGTTGTAACTTTTTCAAGTCCTTCATCCATTTTGCCTATAATACTATCTCCTGGTTGCATAGACCATTTATCATAGAAAATATTATCTCGTCCAAACTCAATCTCTAATCGTTTAGCAATCATATCTACTACATCTTGATCTCCGTGATTATAACTAATAAAAATCATCTCTTCCTCTTCCCCTTTCTCATCTAGATACTTTTAACTTAAATCAAAATTATCCAACATATTGAATAATTTGGTGCCCTAGCAACAATGTATCCTACTGTATCCTACTGTATCCTACTGTATCCTACTGTATCCTACTGTATCCTACTGTATCCTACTGTATCCTACTGTATCCTACTGTATCCTACTTCATAAAGGATAAACTATCTGTCAACTAAAGTATAGTACTGATGTCTATCATTTTTGTTTGCGCCGTACCAATTAAGGATGCCCAATTCTTGTAAGTTTTTCATAGTTTTTACAATAAATTTACGGCTTCTACCAGTAATTTCAATCGCCTTTGCTGTTGTCATTTTCTCGCCAGAATTGTACATATAGTGGACAATAACCTGCTCATCTGCGTTTAAATTACTAAAATCAGAGAACTGTTTTTCTAGGCTGTCACGTGTACGAAGATGACGACTGACAATATTATTTTCAAGAGTTAGGACCACTTTGTTTCCTGGTTCTGAGTATTTAGGCTCATGAAGAAAAGCTGATTCCATTTCAGAATAGATACGCTTGACACCCTCGTTCATCTCACGAACCCAACCAAATTCAGTCAAAGTCCTGGAAATTCTCGGATTTCTTGAAAAGCGTTCGTGTTTGATATTCTCAACGGTAACAATATTTGGGAGCTTTCCTGGACTATGAATTTCCAATCGGTCATCAAACATCATCACCCTAATGTGATCTCCGTAGACAGAATAATCACGGTGAGTTACTGCATTGACAACACCTTCGAACCAAGCAAACTCAGGATATTCAGGCAAGATTTGAAATTGCCCCTCATCATTCAGATACTGAAATTCTCTAAGCTGAGTTCGAATAAAATCACGCGCCTTGGTAATCAAAGTCGGAAGTGCATCATCAAAAGTCACTTCCTTGATGACATTGAAACTACTGCCCGTTCCCACATCTGTCCCATCAAAACGTTGAAAGCGAACACGAGCTTGTGGGAAAAACGCTGACGGATATTTACCAAAGAGTAGAATTGCTGCCTTGGTCAGTTTACCATTCACGAGAAAACGCCGTGCTTTAAGGATTTCTTCTGTCGAACGGTTTGAAATATCAAACCGATTTTTAAAATCCTGAACCAAGTTGTCATCGATGTCTTCCAGGGTCGCATCAGGAATAGTTTCATCTTCAAAAAAACGTTGTCCCCTATCATAGCTAAGCTGAGTACGTTGCTCATAACTTAGTTTAACAGTTTCATCTCCCTGACGCAGATAGACCTCGTCATTAGGCGCAGCAATCACTCGATTTGATGACAATTCAACTGATATAACCAAAATTAAATCATCTTCTCCCTTGTGATTAACCACAGGGATTTCTTCAAAAGATAAGTCCAGAGGAGTGTCACGCATCTCACGGTCAATCTTTTTGAAATCGTCTATTGGATAAGCTCTGCCATCCTTGAAACCAGTGATAATGTTGTCCTGTTTCTCATCTTCAATACCAACCACCAACTGACCGCCGTCCGCATTGGCAAAGGCAATCAGATGCTTGAGTAATTCCTGTGGCTTCTTGCGTGCTGATTTTCTATCCAAGTATTGAGTTTCTGGTGAAAATTGGTAGTAGTGTAAGGTTCGATTCATGTATTTCTCCTGAATTCTATTAACTATCCGCCCATAACTCACATTGTGTGATAACTGTTGACAAGGCATCTTCAAGCCCTTCTGGAGGATACTTGTATTTTCTCAAAAGTCTCTTAACGATCCGTCGCATATTAGCGCGAGCAGATTCCTTTTTCTGCCAATCAATCGTGCGACTTCTCCGCAATTCGTTTGTCAGCTCCCGCGTCAGGGCAACTAACTGGTCATTATCATAAAAATCTTTAACAGCAGCAGGTTTGGTAATCGCATCATAAAAAGCTATTTCCTCTGGACTAAGTCCTAGTTCATTTCCTTCATCACTTGCTGCTTGCATTTCCGACGCCATGCGTTTTAATTCTTCGATAACTTCCTCATTTGTCAACATACCATTTAAGTAGGCTTTCATAGCTCTGGAAAGCATCTCTGAAAATTTCTCAGATTGAACAACATTTGTTCGCTTATAAATATGAACTTGTTCTCTTATCAACCTCTTCAACAATTCAACCGCAATGTTCCTTTCTTTCATCTTTGCAATTTCGTCCAAGAATTTAGGATCAAACAATGAAAAATCTCTTTCAGAATCTGCAAATAGATTGATAACACCTTCGCTCTTAATACTTGATTTTAGCAACTCACTGATTTTAGCATTAATTTCTTTGACCGATAGAGGTTTTCGAGGATTAACAATACGCGTTAATATTGTTCGAACAGCTTCAAAATAAGCTGCTTCATAGCGTTCCTCTGGCGTTAGTAAGGAACGACAGAGCTGCAGGGCTTGCTTTAAGAGAGTAGCCTCCCGTAAAAAACTCTCCTTATCCTTGTCTCTACTAGTGATAAAGTTGACACCACCCGTGATGACATTAGCACGCATCAGATTCGTTGCATTTTCATCTTTAAAAGCGGTGTAATCAAAGCCAAAGAACATATCTTGACAAACTTCAAGCTTTTCTTGAAATTTAGGGTAAGCTGTCGCAGCAATATTGGTGTCTCCAAAATTGCCTTTATCGCGATTGGTATAATCGTTCATAGCTTGTTTTAAAGCTGAGGCGATACCAACATAATCAACGACCAAACCACCTTCTTTATCCTTATAGACACGGTTAACACGCGCAATAGCCTGCATGAGATTATGACCAGACATCGGCTTATAGACATACATGGTCGCAAGACTTGGAACATCAAAACCAGTTAGCCACATATCAACAACGATAGCAATCTTGAAAGGACTATTATCATCCTTAAATTTTTTAGCCAGTTCTTCTTTATGCTTTTTATTGCCTATAAGATCATGCCATTCTTCGGGATCTTTGTTACTAGAAGTCATCACAACACCAACCTTATCACCCCAATCAGGACGCAAGTCAAGTATCTTATGATAAATCTTCATCGCAATAGGTCTCGAATATGCGACAATCATCGCCTTCCCCGTCAATTCATTTTCACGATTATCTTCGTAGTGGGTGATAATATCTGTCACTAGCGCCGAAATGGTCTGGTCAGCACCTAAAACACTATCCAGTCGACTAAGTTCTCTTTTACTTCTATTGATGGCAGAATCTTCGGCTTGCTCTGCCAACACGTCATATTCGGCATCAATCTCCTGCAAGATTTTTTCATCAAGGTTGAGATGTATGACACGACTCTCATAGTAGACAGGTCTAGTTGCACCGTCCTCAACAGCCTGTGTCATATCATAAATATCGATATAATCCCCAAATACTTCTGTTGTTGATTTGTCTTTACTTGAAATAGGTGTTCCAGTGAAACCAATATAGGTCGCATTGGGGAGATTATCACGGATGATGCGCGCTGTCCCGATTTTAAACTTACCAGTTGCGGGATCAATCTTTTCTTCTAAACCATACTGACCACGATGTGCCTCGTCAGCCATAACGACGATATTATGTCGTTCTGACAAGGCTTCCGATGATTCTTCAAACTTCTGCATGGTTGTGAAAATAATCCCGTTCGCTTGCCTACCAGATAATAGTTCTTTAAGATGTTTACGACTTGTCGCTTGTACTGGTGTTTGGCGTAAAAATTGAGAACAGCGGTCAAATTGCTTAAACAACTGATTATCTAAATCATTTCTATCCGTCAGGACAACGATTGTTGGCGACCGTAATATCTTATCTAACAAATGAGCATAGAAAACCATCGAAAGGGACTTGCCGCTGCCTTGCGTATGCCAGAAGACACCACCACGCCCGTCAGTCTGCGTAGCTTTTAAGGTAGAACGAACTGCTTTTTTCACGGCAAAATACTGATGATAAGCCGCTAAAATTTTGGCATCACCTGAAAAACAGATAAAGTTTTTAAGGATATCCAACAAACGTTCTTTGGCAAACATGCCTTCAATCAAGGTTGTAAAGTTTGCTAACTGTGTATCCTCATAATTGCCATCAGTCGTCTTCCACTCCATGAAACGATCTTCACCAGCTGTGATAGTCCCTGCCTTTGATGTTGCCATGTCACTCATGACCAAAAAGGCATTGTAATAAAATAAAGATGGAATTTCCTTCATGTAGTTGCGGAGCTGACTGTAAGCTTCTGAAACTTCCGTTTCCTCACGTGACGGGCTTTTCAACTCAAAGACCACAATAGGTAGACCATTGAGAAAAACAATAATGTCTGGTCGTTTCTCACTATGTTCCTCGATTGTCCATTGATTAGCGACAATAAAGCTATTAGCGTCAGTATTATCATAGTCAACGAGGTAAGCAATGTCCGAAACCTCTTCGCCATTTTTAACATAAGTGACAGGCACCCCATTTTGGAGATAATCCATGAAAGTTTTATTTTTCTGCAACAGTGTGCCGCTCTCAAAATCACGCAACTTATTGATAGCAAAATCAATAGCAGAGCTCGGTAAGTAGGGATTTAGTTTCTCCAAGGCTACATAAAGCACATCACGAAAAAGACTATCGCGGTAGTCCCTCCCGACATCAGGACCATAAAAAGATGAATACCCTAAACTATCACGAAAAAGCTCCATAACCGCATTTTCGTAGTTGTTTTCAGTGAATCCCATAAGATCTGTCTCCTAGATAAATTCTAAATTTAAATGCCTAATCGTTGGTAAACTATATCTTTATAAGAATAAGCTCCTGTTTTGCCTTCTTTTCGATATTGCTCATGTGAACTCGGCCAGTCTTCAAGAGTATACTGCATAATTTTACTTCCAAAAGGAATAAATATAGCTAACTGTCCATCTAAACTTGATGGGCATAATGAATCTTTACTTCTATTCCCATTCAGATTGACACAGATAATTGGTAAGCCTTTTTTAATAGCAAGTTCTATTTCCCATTTTACAAATTTTCTTAAATATTTGGTATGTTCACCAATCAATAGGACAAAAACCTTACTATTAGCCATTCTTTCACGAAGTTGTCGTTTAATGGATTCTTCCTGACTAGAATCCCTAGAGTTATTAATATCGTGAGCATCATAAAAATTAAATGACGTATTGTCATTTTGTTTCCAAGCTTTCATTAACTGGTAATAGCGCATATCATTATCACCATCAAAAGCAACATAAGTTTTATTCCGATAAGTCATTATTCATTCTCCTTTAATTCATATAAATTCACTTGACTAAGTAAGTCATCATGTACAATAATAGTTAACTTCGCAGGATACGCAAATTTTATTTTGCTGATTTTGAAAGTCCAAACCATGATACGCAGTAGTTCATTAATATCAATATCTTCAAAACCATTTTTAAATCTCGTTATTCCTGCACCAAATACTGGAACTGTAACTGACCTTTGAGCATACAATCTATTAATCTCATTCCAAAACGTTAAAAGAAAATTGACGTATTCCTGAATAGTCAGTTCTGCTTGATTATTTTTATTAAATCGGCTAAAAGCAGTTAAAATATATTCATCATCTATCAAAATGGAACTTCCTAACTTGTATTTAGTCGTTTTTCCTTGCTTTCGTTTTACTTTCTTCCCTATAATACTATTTTTTAAATCATCATCACTTTCAATGTCGGAATTTAATTTATCAACATCATCAATATGATTTAAAATAAACTGTCCGTTCAAAGATTTCTTAGCAATTATTTTATCATCAACTCTCGTATCAAAATATTCATTGAAAGCGATTGCTTTTAGCCCATCTTCTTTAAAAATATCGCCTGATTTTATAACAACGGTTGTAATACCTATTCTAATATCAATTTGTCTCAATCTATTTGCCCTTATCCATAAAAAGATATAGATAACACTAAGAAATACAACGTATACAACGCCAGAAGTAATCCTCCATTGATTAGGAATATCAAAAAAAATCAATACGGCCGATAAAATCGCAGTAATCGTAGCACATATATTAGAAAACTGCTTTAAAATATCCTTATCAAAAATACTTACTTTCATTTTTCAATATCCTTTAAAATATAGTTAAGATGACAGATAAATCATCATTTAGTAGCTTGATTAACAGAAAGTTCGCCTGATAGAAGTTTAGGTAATAAAGAACTTTTTAAATTTTCTAAGTTGTAGTTTTGTCTATTATTTTCCGCAATAAGAGACAATATGGGACGAATAGTTGTAGTCAATTCTTTAGAGTTAGCAGGTATACTTATTTTAAATTTCATTATTGCGTTTTTATCACCACGCGGCATTTTAGTCCCTTTTGCTGATTTAGTAACCGCGTCAAAGAAACTATCTTGATATAAATATGCCCAAAGTATTTCGGGACTAATTATTGCTGTATTAGCTCTAAAATTCAAGACGTCAGCGGAATGACCACCCGATTTATTTGAATACCAAATTTTTTTGAAATATGGTCTAATATTTGAAATCAATATATCTTTTGGGTGAAATGCTTTAACGTATTGAGTTGATGGAAGCGTGATATTATTATTTATACCAGACTTATCAGAAATCATATTTGTTGTGGAAACGTAGTTATTAGAATTTATTTTAGATACAGCAATTATATCTTCATTTTTTACTGTAACCTCATCAATAGTTTTTGTTGTAACTTTTTGAGTGGTAATAGCCAAATTATATATCAGTGAAATTTGTTCTGCTAAATGATGATTTACCGCTCACCTTATCTGTACTACAATGTAAATGAAAGGTAGGTAAGGTATGAAGGACAAAATAATCACACAAGTAGTCAGTATTATGGAAGAACATCTGACAATGGAGCAACTAGAGCAGTTGGAGAGAGTGTTAGCGGCTAACTTGGCTAATGTCGTAATGACGGAGAATGTTTCAAAGGTTGATGAAACATCTAACCCAAAATTACTGCACCTTTTTATCTCTGCTAAGAGGATTGAGGGGTGCAGTGAAAAGTCATTAAAATACTATAAAATGGTTATTGAGAAAATGGTAGCCGAGTTGGATAAACCAATCAGGCAGATAAGCACCAGTGATTTAAGAACTTACCTTGCCAACTACCAAAAAGAACGCCAATCTAGCAAAGTAACGATTGATAACATGCGACGTATTTTTAGTAGTTTCTTTAGCTGGCTAGAAGATGAAGATTACATTTTAAAAAGCCCAGTGAGACGTATTCACAAGATTAAGACGGATAAGGTTATCAAGGAAACGCTATCGGATGAAAGTCTAGAGCTGCTTAGAGATACTTGTGACAATATTCGTGACTTAGCCATGATTGATTTGCTTGCTTCAACTGGCATGCGTGTTGGAGAGCTGGTTCGACTTAATCGTGAGGACATCAACTTTTATGAGCGTGAGTGTTTGGTGTTTGGTAAAGGAAATAGTGAACGGATTGTTTATTTTGATGCAAGAACAAAGATACACTTAATCAATTATCTCGATAGTCGGAAAGATGACAGCTCTGCACTCTTTGTGTCATTAGCTTATCCCTACGACCGATTGATGATAGGTGGTGTTGAGACGAGATTGAGAGAGATTGGAAAACGGGCTAACCTTCAAAAAGTTCACCCACATAAATTCAGACGAACACTAGCAACAAGAGCAATAGATAAAGGCATGCCCATCGAGCAAGTTCAGCACCTACTAGGTCATGTCAAGATAGACACGACTATGCACTATGCCATGGTCAACCAAGTGAATGTCAAAAATTCGCATCGTAAATACATAGGATAAGGAGGAGTGATAATTGAACGATTGGAAATGGGTAAAGCTTTCAGAAATCATAGATTTTAATCCAAAAGAACAGTTGCTTAAGGGAAGCATTTCTAAAAAAATAGCAATGGAAAAAATAGAACCATTCACTCGTGATATTTCTGAGTTTGAGAGATTAGAATTTAAAGGAGGTACAAAATTTAGAAATGGCGATACTTTAATAGCCCGTATTACGCCCAGTCTTGAAAATGGGAAAACAGCTAAGGTAAACTTACTGGATGAAGATGAAATAGGGTTTGGTTCAACAGAATTTATCGTAGCAAGAGCCAAAAAAGGTATTAGTGATGAAAATTTTGTTTATTATCTAATGCTTGACCCAAAGGTTAGAGAAGTTGCTATCAAATCAATGGTAGGAACTTCTGGAAGACAAAGAGTTCAGCTAGATGTTGTTAAGAATTATGAAATTCTATGTCCTCCATTAGAGGAGCAAATTCAAATTGGCAGAATTTTGAGTGTAATTGATGATAAAATTGAAAATAATAAAAAGATAAATCATCATTTAG
>NZ_AUIP01000007.1 GCF_000423765.1 Streptococcus porci DSM 23759
CAGTATTCACTTCAATATCCTTGATGGTCTGACGCATGGAACGAATACCATAAAAGCACTGAATCAGAGGAATTTTAACTAACATGACAGGGTCAAGACTAGGACGACCATTATCAGACGAATAGGTATCTTCTACTAGGTCATAAATGAAGTCGAAGTCAATCACAGCTTCCACTTGGCGCAGGAAATGATCTGCAGGCACAAGCTGGTCAAGGGTATAGAAACCGTACTGATTGCGGTTATAGTCAGGTTTTTCTTTGTGTAGCATAGGAGAACCTCATAAGTCCTTTTTCTTATATTATACTCCTAAATACGAAGAAAAGCCCTTAGAAAATCAATTCTAAGGACTTTGTCTTCAGTCTGAGGCTGGGGATACCCAGCCTCATTTTTTTGTTGGAATTGAAATCTCAATCAAGCGTGGCGTGTGAATGGTATTGATTTGATCAGCACGAATGATGCTCTGGTCAATCTTTCGACGCATGAAAAAGTCCCGAATTTGCTCAATTTCCTTATCCTGAATAGCACGATGCTTGTTGGTAATAAGAAGTTCGTAGTGACGAGGTGCCTGAGTAAAAATCACATCGGTATTTCCCGCCGAATAGACCTCTACTAAGGTCGCATCGGTGTTACGAAGTTGGTTGACAACCAGCTCCGCATGGCTATTTGTCGTGTTAATCAATCGCATAAGCAACCTCCTTTTGATGGCTCTATTATAGCACTATTTTTCTCAAATGACGTTTTTTTGTTGTCTTTTTTCCCACTCTTTGACGCCCCATTGGTGGCTTCCACGCTTAAGCGTGGCAATAGCAGAGCTAACTTCAAACCAAGCTAGATTATTGAAATCTTCCAAGGGTTTTCCTATCTCCTGAAAACTCTTGACCTCATAAATGTAAGCTGGGTTGTAGTAGTGAGTATCTCTGTGGCGTGAATAAAAATACTCATCAGCCTGACCTAGATAATCTCCAATGTCAGCAGTAAAGCCCAGTTCCTCGATGAGTTCACGTTCCAAAGCAGTCAGATGATTTTCTCCCTCTTCAATCTCACCGCCAGGCAAAAACCAAGCGCCGTTAGGGGCCTGAACAAGAATAATTTTTTCCTTTTTTTCATCCGGGATAACGGCATAGACGCCGTAGCGATTTTGATAAGTGACACCCGCTTGCTTGTCACCAAAAGTTGGATTTGTCATCAATGATACCTCATCTTTTCTTAGAATGATTATACTAAAAATGATGACAAATGTCACATCTTGTAGTGACAAAAAGTGCTAAAATGCTTTGCCATTTTCCTGTAAACTAAAGTCAGAAATAAGAAATGAGGAAATATGATGAAGAAAGCACCTATTTATGGACTAATCAGTTTTGTGTTGATTTATGCGACTTGTCTTCTTTTTGGTCCTGCTAGTCAGAATCTTGTAACAACTGTTTTTCAATACTTGTTTTGGTCACTACCGTCTAGTCTAATCATCGGTTTGGTTCTTTATTTTCAAAGAGGGAGGGAATAGGAATGAACACAGTTATTTCGGTCAAAAATCTTAGCAAACAGTTTAAGGCTAAGACCATCTTATCTGACATGTCTTTTGAAGTTGCTGCTGGGGACTGCTTGGCTCTGATTGGTCCCAATGGTGCTGGTAAGACGACGTTGATGAATTGTCTTTTGGGAGATTTACGGACGGAAAGAGGTCAGGTGTCGGTGTTGGGGCAAGCACCTGATAGGGCTGAGCTGAAAGAGAAAATTTCTGTTCTTTTTCAGGAAAATGTAACGGTGAATAAGTTGAAAGTACGTGAGTTAATTGACTTTCAGCGGAATATTTACAAAAATCCTCTATCATTGGTTCAAATTGACGAGCTCTTGCAGTTTTCTCAGGAGCAAAAGGAGCAGCTGGCGGAGAAATTATCTGGTGGGCAGCGCCGTTTATTTAGTTTTGTATTAACCTTGATAGGGCAACCTGAGATTTTATTCTTAGATGAGCCGACAGCTGGTATGGACACTAGCACTCGCAAACGTTTTTGGGAGATTATCGACCAGTTAAAGGCTATGGGAAAGACCATCATTTACAGTTCCCACTATATTGAAGAAGTTGAACATACAGCGGATCGGATATTGGTTTTGCATAAGGGGCGGCTATTGAAAGATACGACACCTTATGCGATACGGCGTGAAGATAGGGAAAAAGTCTTCACCCTGCCTTTGAAATATTGCTCTGCCATTTCTCACCTTCCTATATACGACCTAGAGGAGAAGCCGGACAAAATCAGTTTTGCGACCCGTGAGGCGGAAGTGGTTTTTGAGGGCTTACAAGAGCTGGGAATTGCTGTGGCTGACCTTGAGATGACTAACCGTAGTTTGCTTGATAGTCTATTTGATGAAGGAGGTATGACAAATGAAAACCTTTAAAGCTATTTGGTCGCAGGAGTGGCTGCTTGCCTTTCGGGAATGGATGTCAATGGTGTTGGCTTTAGGGATTCCGGTAGGATTTTTCCTGATTTTCTCAGCCACTTATGATGTCAGTTCTTATGAGATGGCTATTCAAAATGTGATTTTCCGTGAAGTGCTGATGATGATGACGATATCATCAATTTTGAGCCTTGTTCTTTACAACCTCCCGTCTACCTTGCAGGAGGATCGCCAAACAAAGCGTTTATTGGCGATTAAACATTCACCGGTGCCTATCTGGCAGTATTATTTGGCAAAAATGCTACGCCTTTTGACCAATTTTGCAGTGTCTGTACTTGTGGTGTTTACGGTTGGTTATCTTGTTAAGCATATTTCGATGTCGGCAGGTGATTGGGTCATGTCAGTATTGTTACTACTACTTGGAGCAGGACTTCTCATGCCATTTGGCATCTTACTCAGTCTAATCAAATCAAATGAACTCTTGTCAATTGTTAGTAATATCGCCTTTATGGGATCTGCTGTGCTAGGTGGGCTCTGGTATCCGTTAGAGACTTTCCCTGACTGGCTCCAATCCATAGGAAAAGTCTTGCCGACTTACCACGCTTTGAAGCTTTTAACTTCCTATTTTGAGGATAAGTTTTCTTGGCAGTCGCTTGTAATTTTAGGACTTTATGCCATAATAGTTTTAGGACTTATCGCCTTTATTCGTAAAAGACAGGAAGTAAACTGATGCTGAATAAATTTGATAAAAATGACTTGCCATACTATGCTGGGTTAGTCTTTATGATTTTTCCTTTTCTGGGTCCCTTTTATTTTGACTATCCACTTTGGACTTTCCCTGCAACCCTTGGCTTTCTAATAGCATATTTGCTCTTAGTTCACTTGCAGATTTGTTACAGAAAGACCATAGAATTTCTCTGGCTATATGCGTTGCTCTACATTGCCCTTTTGACCTGCTTTGTCAATGGTAATATGATGTGGTTTTTCTTCTTTCCTGCTAATCTTTTAGTTTGGCGTTTTGGGAAAAGCTGGCGCTCTTATCGAGGGATTTCTTTCTTAGCATTTCTACTTTTGGTAGCCAGTTTTGGAGTGATTTACACCAGTGCGATTAGTCAGCGTGTAGTTATAGCTCTGGTGGTCGTTTTTATCATAGGCATGGTTACCTATCAGATGAAACTCCGTGAAGAGGATGTGCTGCGCCAGCAATTATACCAAAAGACTGAAGAAAATAGCCAGCTTATCGCTGAGAACGAACGGAATCGTATCGGGCGCGACTTGCACGATACTTTGGGACACACCTTTGCCATGATGAGCTTGAAAACAGAGCTTGCCCTCAAGCAGTTGGACAGGGACAACCTAGAAGCTGTGCGTAAGGAATTGTTGGAACTCAGTAGCATCAGCAAGGAGTCCATGAAAAATGTCCGTGAGCTAATCAACAACCTCAAATACCGTACAGTGGCAGAAGAGATAGAAAACATTAAGCAAGTATTGACCTTATCAGACATTGAACTGACGGTTGATAATGATTTGGATTTAACAACTTTATCACCTGTTATCCAATCTAGTGTGACCATGATTCTGCGAGAGCTAACCACTAATATTATCAAACATGCTAAGGCTAAAGCGTGTTTCATTAAGTTTTATCGGAAAGAGAATCTGATTATTGAAGTTGGTGACGATGGCGCTGGTTTTCAGAAGTTGACTGGTGAAGAACTGCATACGATAAAAGAACGTTTGCAGTTAGTCAAAGGTGAGGTAAGTATCTTATCCAGTCAAAATCCAACCTTAATTCGTGTGACGTTAGAAGAAGGAGGTCGTTCATGAAGTTATTAGTTGCTGAGGATCAGGCTATGTTGCGTGATGCGCTCTGCCAGTTACTTTTGATGGAAGATGATGTGGAACAGGTCTTCCAAGTTGGTAATGGTTCAGAAGCGCTAGCCATTCTGCAAAAGGAAACAGTAGATGTGGCGATTTTGGATGTGGAAATGCCTCAGTTGTCTGGTTTAGATGTACTGGAGTGGGCTAAAAAGCATCTGGATATCAAGGTAGTGATTGTGACCACCTTCAAACGGACGGGCTATTTTGAGCGTGCCGTTAGAGCGGGTGTAGATGCCTATGTGCTAAAAGACCGTTCGATTTCTGACTTGATGGCGACGGTGCATACGGTTTTAGCTGGGCGCAAAGAATACTCTCCCGAACTGATGGAGACGATCATGACTCATGTGAATCCGCTTAGTCGGAGAGAACAGGAACTCTTAGAACTCATTGCCAAGGGTCTAAGCAATAAGGACATTTCAAGTAAACTCTATTTGTCAGATGGTACGGTTAGAAATTATGTGACTAGCCTTATGACAAAGTTAGGCGCTAACAACCGTACAGAAGCGGTGAGAATTGCCAGAGAAAAGAATTGGCTATAGAAAACGAGTGGGACAAAATCGATAAATCGGCAAGAATGCCGGTTTACCGATTTTTCTCCACTTTTTCATTTTCAGGAGTTTGATCCAAAACGGTCGATACTCAGACCTTGAATGATGTGAGCTGACTACCATCAGCTTAAATCTCCTGTTTCAAAAAATCTGCCAGACCTTTTGAACGCCATCTCCGTAGAGCTGATTAGGAAGGATGTAGCAAAGGATGAGATGTGTCATTTAACTACTGCGCCAAAGCGCCTATCTGCAATAATGTTAAGGAGGCTGGGAAAAACAAAAATACTTACTCTGATTACAATTTGAATAATTTAAAATAGCTTAGAATCGACGTGTCTGATGACGTCATTCTAAGCTATTTTCCATTTTTGTCACATCCCCAAGTGTTATCAGACACCAGCGCCTTCTTGTCAGAATGTCATGGCTAAATTTGAGCAAAAGTCTCGAAACTTACAAACCGCATCAAGGCTGGTTGATGCGGTTATAAACATAGTGGTGATAAGAGTCCTAATTGAGTTACTTTGGATTATCTCATTTGGCTGAACTACTCGACAAGTGAGGTACAGGTAGTTTGTCTTTAGTCTCTAAAGTTTTATTCGGAAACGTTTACGGTTTCAACTTTTTTAGCGGATTTGATGATGATGTTTCCCTTTGAAGACATGACTGCTTTGAAATCCTTTCCGTTTGGATTTTCAAGGTAGAAGTCTGTGATGGCATCTTCGATGTAATCTTGAATGGTACGGCGTAGCGGACGTGCCCCCATTTTTGGATCATAGCCAAGGTCAACCAGTTTTTCCTTAACTTTATCTGTAACGGTTAAGCTTAGTCCGTTGTAGCTGAGGCGTTCGTTGACACCATCAAGCATGAGATCGACGATAGACAAGAGATTTTCTTTGCTGAGGGCCTTAAACTCGATAATGCCATCAAAACGGTTCATAAATTCTGGGCTGAAGAAATCTCCTAGCTGACCAAGAACAGAATTGGTACGTCCTTCGCGGGAGGCACCAAAACCGACAGAAGCCTCAACCTTGCCTGTTCCAGCATTTGAGGTCATAATGATAATGGTATCCTTGAAGGAAACTGTGCGCCCTTGACCATCTGTTAAGCGTCCGTCATCAAGCACTTGCAAGAACATGTGCATAACATCAGGATGGGCTTTCTCAACTTCGTCAAGCAAGATGAGAGAATAAGGGTTGCGGCGAACTTTTTCGGTCAACTGCCCAGCTTCTTCATACCCCACATAGCCTGGAGGGGCACCGACCAATTTAGCCACAGCATGCTTTTCCATGTACTCCGACATATCAAAACGTATCATACTATCAGCCGAACCGAAGAGTTCAATGGCTAATTGTTTGGAAAGCTCTGTTTTTCCGACACCAGTTGGACCGACAAATAGGAAAGAACCGATTGGGCGATTTGGAGAACCAAGTCCGACACGATTGCGACGAATGGCTTTGGCAATCTTATCGACGGCATCATCTTGACCAATAACGTGCGATTTGAGATCACTTGCTAGATTGATGAGCTGGCTCTGCTCTTTTTCCTTGAGGTCACCAACTGGGATATTTGTCTTCTGCTCGATGATAGCCTCAATGTGTTTTTCAGTGATGACAGGGGTATCTTGGTCAGCCAGCGTTTGGCTTTGCATTTCCTTGAGTTTGGCAATCTGATCACGGAAGTAAGCAGCCTTTTCAAAGTCTTCGTCGCGTGTGGCCTGAGCTTTGAGATTTTCAGCTTCTACCAGACGGTTATCAATATCTTTTGGATCGACAAAATTAAGGGTTAGGTTCATCTTAGATCCCGCCTCGTCCAGAAGGTCAATGGCCTTGTCAGGCAGGAAGCGGTCCTGGATGTAACGGTTTGACAGCTCAGCAGCAGCTGTGATAGCTTCGTCCGTGTATTTGACATGGTGATAATCTTGATATTTTGGTTGAATGCCGCGCAGGATTGTGATGGTTTCTTCTACGCTAGGCTCATCGACCTTAACAGGTTGCATGCGGCGTTCTAGAGCGGCGTCTTTCTCAATAATACGATATTCGTTAAGCGTTGTAGCTCCGACCAGCTGCAGCTCACCGCGAGCTAGCGCTGGCTTGAGAATATTTCCAGCATCCATGTTGCCATCACCAGCAGAACCAGCACCGACAATCTCATGAATTTCATCAATGAAGAGAATGACGTCTTTACGGTTACGAATTTCTTCCATGAGTTTTTGCATACGCTCTTCAAATTGACCACGGATGCCAGTTCCTTGAACTAGACTGACCACATCAAGTCGGATAACTTGTTTGCCTTGCAATTTTTGTGGAACGTTGCCATCAACGATTTTTTGTGCCAAACCTTCTACAACGGCTGTTTTACCAACACCAGGTTCCCCAATAAGTACGGGATTATTCTTGGTACGACGGTTGAGAATTTCGATGACTCGAACAATCTCTGCATCACGTCCTATAACTGGATCAATGTCGCCACGGCGAGCAATATCAGTGATGTTGACACCAAATTCTTCAAGGAGTCCTTGTGTTTTTTGAGGTGCCTGTTGGCGTGGTTGCTGAGGACGATTTGGAATGCCGTTTCCAGCTCCGCCATTTCCACCAGAGCGGCCAGACTGGGTCTTAGGAGCATTGGGCAGGTCGGGATTGAAGGCACGGAAGTTATTGAGATCGCCGAAGAAATCTTCAAGGAAGGGATTGAGTGATCCGCCATGAAGAAACATATCAGGCTCACCAGAGCCAGATTTCATGATTTGATAGCAATGCTGGCAAAGGTCAACCTTTTTCTGCTGACCGTTGACATTGGTATAGAGATGAATGCTAGATTCGTTTAGGTTACAATTTTGACATAGCATGGATAAATACCGAGTTGAACCATTCTCGCCTGTAAAGGCGGGCCTAGTAAAGATTTACTAGGAGTTCAATTCCTTTCGTTTGAACTATTTGATTTAGTTTGATTAAAGGTCAAATTTGGTCAAATGATTATGATTTCATTATAGCACTCCTGGCAGACAATGCAAGTAAAAAGCACGAAAAATTAGCAGTCTAAAACAGAGAGTGCTAATACTAAAATCATCTGTAGTCATAGGTTTTGGTGAATGAGATGAAAAAGGACGACTCTCTACTTTCATATTTTCTCAGAATTTCACTATCTTTCCTTGTTTATTTGGGGTTCTTTATGATAGAATAATAAAGACGATAAATAGAAATAGGAGTTTAACCATGGAATCTCATTTGGTAAGAATTATTAACCGTCTTGAAATGATGGCATCAGATGGCGGCACCTTAAAACGTAATTTCGAACGTGAGGGTGTTGTCGTGGCAGAAGTGTCATTTGCTAACGATCCAGAAAATGGTCCCGTATTCACATTGCGTGATGTCGCTGCGCGTGAGTCATATACCTTTGACAGTATTGATTTGATTGCAATGGAAATCTACGATTTGCTTTACTAATTGACAAAAGAAACTCTCCTTTTTTGGGAGAGTTTTGTCTTTTTTAAAGAGTTTTATCAAAGCTGTCAATTTTTAGATTGACTTGAGTGACGGCAAGGGTGACTAGATGAAACTCTATTTTTGTAAAGAGTCATCAATCATAGAGTATTCTTTCTTACTAAAAAAATGATAATGGAAAGTCAAATGTCCGCTTTTGATAGAATGGACTTATTCGACTGAATAGGCTGTTAAAAGAAATTATCAACTAAAAAAGCAAAACATTGCATTATTATACATATTTTGTTAAACTAATAAGGAATATTAAATTGAGGTTTGTCCTCTTGCTGATATTGTCAAAAGAAAGGAAGTTATCCGACCCGAGGCTGCTTGCAACAGACAAGCAGTATTTCGAGTATTTTTTCTTAAGGGAAAAGTCTCTATTTTAGTTGGATTAGGTATCTTATTCATGAATTTTTCATTTTTAGAGAAGTATTGGGCTTATTTTAATTATGGAGCACTTGTTACCATCATCATTTCCGCCTGTGTGGTTTTCTTTGGCTCCATCATTGGGGTCTTGATTGCCCTTGCTAAGCGGAGTAACATCAAAGTTTTAGACTGGCTGGTCTCTTTTTATGTCTGGATTTTCCGTGGCACGCCAATGGTGGTTCAGATTTCCTTGGCTTTTGCCTGGATGCATTTTAGCAATATGCCAATCATTCCCTTTGGTGTTTTGGACATGGATTTATCCCGTCTAGTTCCTGGTATTATCGTCATTTCGCTTAATAGCGGAGCTTATATTTCTGAGTCTATCAGGGCTGGTATTGAGTCTGTCCCTAAAGGTCAGCTTGAAGCAGCTTACTCACTAGGTATTAAACCTCTAAATGCTTACCGCTATGTTGTCATGCCACAGGCTTTGAAAAATATCTTACCAGCTCTGGGAAATGAATTTATCACCATTATCAAGGACTCCTCACTCTTGCAGACCATCGGTGTTATGGAACTTTGGAACGGTGCCCAATCTGTTGAGACAGCTACCTATCAGCCATTGGAACCAAAATTATTCGCAGCTTTTTACTATCTGATTTTGACGACAGTTATGTCAGCAATTCTCAAGAAGTACGAAAACCGTTTGAATGGAGGAAACTAAAGTGTCAGAAAGCATTATTTCCATTAGAGATTTACATAAGTATTTTGGTAAAAATGAAGTTTTGAAAGGAATTGACCTTGATATTAAGCAAGGAGAAGTTGTGGTTATTATTGGACCATCAGGCTCAGGAAAATCAACTTTCTTGCGTACCATGAACTTGCTTGAAGTCCCAACAAAAGGAACGGTGACTTTTGAAGGTGTGGACATTACGGACAAGAAAAACGATGTTTTCAAAATGCGTGAAAAGATGGGCATGGTCTTCCAGCAGTTTAACCTTTTCCCAAATATGACAGTTCTTGAAAATATCACCTTATCACCCATTAAGACCAAAAAGTTGCCTAAGGTAGAAGCTGAGCAAAAGGCTTATGAATTGTTAGATAAGGTCGGTCTTCGTGATAAAGCCGGTGCTATTCCAGCTAGCCTTTCAGGAGGTCAGCAACAACGTATCGCTATTGCGCGTGGTCTGGCTATGGACCCAGATGTTCTCCTATTTGACGAGCCGACATCAGCTCTTGACCCAGAAATGGTTGGAGAAGTCCTAGCGGTTATGCAAGATTTGGCAAAATCTGGGATGACTATGGTTATCGTGACACATGAAATGGGCTTCGCCCGTGAAGTGGCAGACCGTGTTATCTTTATGGATGGCGGTGTTATCGTTGAGGAAGGGGCACCAGAAGCTGTCTTTGGAAATCCAAAAGAGGCCAGAACTCAAGACTTCCTGAGCAAGGTTTTATAAATTTAGACAAAAAGTCTCGCACTCTAGAATTAGAATGCGAGATTTTTTATTTGGATTTGTGTCGTCTGTCAAGGATATAGAGTAACAAAAGACTAAAGAGTGAGAGGATTGAGATCACTAGACCTGTCGTCAATCCTTGAGCTTTAAAGGTTAGCTTTATCTGGTGTTTGCCAGCTGTGATAGGGAAAGAGAGAAGACTGCCCCATGCTTCAGTAGTTTGCACTGCTTTTCCATCAACTGTAACAATCCAGCCGGGATTATAAGGAATGCTAGTCATCATAAGATTGCTGTCGTCCGTGATGTCCACTGATCCCTCAATCTGTGTGTTAGACATCTTGTCAACCGTCATACTTTGAGCCAGACGGTCAGCCATAACCTTTTGGATGGCCTGATCATCTGCGCGCACCAGTGAATAGTTGGTCAAATTGATTTCATCTTCAGAAGAGGTTGAAATCTCTAAGGTAATTTGCTTACCGGCTTCCCTATGGGCAATTTGCCAGAGCTGAACTTGGTCAAACATTTGCGTGTAGTTGTACCATTGGCCGTTAAGCATGATATTCATCTTACCCATGGATTTTCGGAGGGCATATGGCGCTTGGAAATAGTAGGTCCAGTTGGTTTGAGGGACAAAGGTAAAGGAAATTTTGCCTGGTTTGCTTTTATCGAGACGACGATAGATTTTTTGCCCAGTGGATTCATCTAATTCCAAATTTTCCAATTTGATGTCATTGAAGGCGGCATGGGTAAAGAAATCATATTCTTGACCTGACATGGATTTGAGGATGAGATTTTGGTTAGAAACAGGGTTGTTTGTTCCAAATTTGATATTATGGGTTACATAGTTTGTCCCGTAAGCTAAACTGATGACATTAGGATTTTCATAGTAAAGGAAGGTGTCGTCTTCCTTGATAAGTTGGTAGTAGCTAGTGATGTCCTTACGAGCTGAGGTCTTGCTGAAGTAGTGTTTTTTAGGATTATTCTGCACTTCTTCATTGCTGTACGGTTTCCGTGCCACATGATAACGAACACCAAAAATAGTATCAGTCAGAACGGTTCCATTGGTATAAAAAGTTGAGGCGTTTCCCCCCATGTCTCCCATAGATGCCATGAGATTGATGGTCGAACGCTCTAGACTGGATGAGAAGTTACTGAGACCATTGTAAGAACCGAGAACAGGGTCATTCTTAGAGTAGAAAAAGTCTGTACCGATGCGGTAGAAAGGCTGGTCAGAGTAGTCTCGAACCGTCCTACCCATGTTGTTGAGTTTAACCGCAAGATCGCTAAATTTATAGGCATCAGTATAGCCGATGCGAGCCTGTGAGATATAAGCGTTTAAACCTAGTTCAAATATAGTGATACTTGCTAAGATGAGGCGCCCCACGCCTTTTGGGTTGTAGTTGTAAAATAGCAGAGCAGAAAGCCAAGTTAGTCCGGTCAAGGTGATTTGTGTCAGCAGATAGCCCTCTTTTATGAGGTAAAAACTGAGAACAGTAAATCCAGCACCAAGGAGGATGTGAAGTACTTTCTGCCAGATTTTAGCTTTGCTATTGAGCCAATACGCGTAAGCAATCAGGACAAAGAGCAAGCCAAATAGAAGGGCCGTAGCAGTGAGATTTCGTCCAACCCATTCGGTCAGAGCAGGCAGTTGCTTGTCTTCCAAGAAGGAGAAATTATTGGTAGCGACATAGTAAAGACTAGCTCCCGATAGAAGCGTAGCGACAATCGTGTCGTACCACTTAACCTTGTGACTGTTTCTCAGTGTTTGGTAGGCAAGAAGCACCATGAAAAATGAGAAAATCCAAGAAAAGCGGTAGAAAAAGCCAGCAGGATTTTGCCCCATGTGCCAGATTTTACTAGTAAATTCATGGACAAAGGAGAGGAAAAAGATGATGACAATGGTTCCAAAGCCAAGTTTTCTAGTCCAATGAACCTTAGCATAGCGGAAAAAGAAGACAAATCCAAATAGAGCAAGTGCTCCTACGTAGATGTTTGGGAGGTTTGGGCCAGCAGGCCAGGATTCGTTATCAAAGGCGCCGATGGCTAATTTAGCCAGTATATCTAAGGGATTGATTTGGAGTTTCCATTCAAAACGCATGGGGGCATTATAAGCTCCCTTACTGCGAAGTAGGTTCAGAATGATTGGGTAAAGTGTGATAAAGGTTGATGTAGCTGCCAGAACAGAGTAGCCCACAACTTTAACGAGTGGTGAGAAAAAGTGCTTGGCTTTTTCTTTCAAAGTGCCTTGCTCTGCCCATTTTGGTAACATATAAGCCACAGCGTAAAGTGCCACAAAAAGGCAAATCATATAACCCATGTAAAATTGCAGGAGCATGGTGATAGCTAAAGTTACCGCATATTTGAATGGTTTGCCACCATCTAAAGTTTCTTCTAGATAAAGAATGACAAGCGGTAGCATTATCATGGCATCATAGAAGATAGGGTTCATTTGATAAGAGACTAACATACCAGATAGGGAGTAGGAGACTGCCATGAGTGGCACTAACCAAGTTTTGCCTTGCAGAGCCTGATAGCGCTTGATGAGAAGATGGCTGAAGGTTAGCCCCATAAAGCCATAACGTAAAGCAATAGTAATGACAACAGCCCACTTGAATTGACTAAGTGGCAACAAGATGTAAAAAATGTTAAAAGGGCTCATGAGATAGTAGCCCAGTACACCAATCATCTCTCCCCCAATAGATTTTTCAAAGGAGTAAAGAAAGGCAGACCAATCACCAGTTAGGACGGTTTCTTTGAGGTAGGCGTAGAATCCAATGTATTGCTGGCCAAAGTCAACAGCCATGAGACTTTTGTTGCCAAAAGGAAAGGCTCCGTTAATAGCCCATACGATTGTCATAACTAGGATGGGTAGCCCAAAGCTAGCAAGATAAGTCAGCCCTTTTTTGTTTTTTTTGATAAAATGCTCTATCATCCTAGTCTCTCCTTGTTAGCTTTATCGATGTTTGACTTATTGACAATGTAGTGTGGACGATGTTTGACTTCGTAGTAAATTTTTCCGATGTATTCCCCTAAAATACCAATAGAAATGAGCTGAACACCGCCAAAGAGGATAATGGCGGCGATAGTGGTGAAGTAACCAGAAACGGTTGAAGCGGGGTGCAGAATACGTTTAATCAGTTCCCAAATCAGATAGAGGAGAGCTAAAGTGGTGGAAAAAGCTCCTAGTTGTACGCAAAATCGCAGTGGTTTGTCATTGAAAGAGATAATGCCCTGCATGGCGTAATTGAGGGATTTAGCAAAGGTAAACTTGCTTTTACCAGCTTCACGGACATGGTTGTGATAAGGAATGATCTTCTCTTTAAAGCCAATCCATTCGTAAAGTCCTTTGTTGAAACGGTTATACTCAGGGAGAGAGATAAAGGTATCCACGGCTTTGCGACTGAGTAGGCGAAACTCGGATTTTCCATCCTTTAATTTAACCTCCATCAGATGATTGGATAGGCTGTAAAAAGCTCGCGCAAAAAAGGTAGAGGCGAAAGCTTCACCAGTTCGATCGCGTTGACCGCTGACGATGTCATAGCCTTCCTTATAAGCGGTGACAAAGTTTGGAATAAGACTTGGTGGGTGTTGGAGATCACCGTCCATGACTAGGACCGCATCTCCTGTGGCATAGTGAAAGCCGGCAAGGATTCCTCCTTCGCGACCAAAATTACGACTAAAGCTGACATAGCGCACATGGTGATCCTGCTCTGCTATTTTTTCTATTAGGGGAAGGGTGGCATCTGTCGAGCCATCGTCGATATAGAGGAGTTCATAATCCGAAAGTTCGTGTGGCAACATGTTCTCAAGGACAGTCTTGACCTCGCGATGTGTTTTTTCAATCATTTTTTCTTCATTCAAGAAGGTGATGAGTAGGGTTAATTTCAAAGCACGGTCTCCTTTTTGATATCGCCACTATTGTATCATAAATTTGACAGACACTCCTCAAATGACTGTTTTCAGTGTGATATAATAGTGAGGAGGAGTTTATTATGATTAAAACCATTGTTACCGATACTTTTTTTCTAGCTCAGCCTTCTCAAGAAGCGACCAAAGAAGATTTGCCTTTGGCTCAGGATTTGCGAGATGCTCTCGCTTTTCACCGTGAATCCTGTGTCGGCATGGCGGCCAATATGATTGGTGTCAAAAAGCGAGTCATAATCATCAGCATGGGGTTTGTGGATTTGGTGATGTTTAATCCTGTTCTTTTGGAAAAAGCTGGCGCTTACGGGGCAGAAGAATCTTGTCTGTCCTTGAAAGGAAGTCGCCCCATTACGCGCTACAAAGAGATAAAAATCAGTTACCGCGATGAAAAATGGCTGGAGAAAAAGCTGACCTTAAAGGATTTTCCAGCTCAAATTGTCCAACATGAATTGGATCATCTGGAAGGAATTGTGATTTAAAGAACTATCAATGATTAACTGAGTGATTTAGTGAGAAGAGGTTTAGTTATGAAGAAGTACCAGAATTATATTTTTGATTTTTATGGAACGCTTGTTGATATCAAAACAGATGAAGGAAGGATAGGGCTTTGGCAACAATTAGCAGAACTTTATCAAGCCTTTGGAGCTTCATATGATGCGCAAGAGCTGAAGACAGCCTACAGCAAACTTGTAAAAGAGAGTGAACATGAGTTAGCCGAGCAGGTGACCTATGAACACGTTGAAATTGATTTGACAAGCATTTTCATTCGATTGCTGCAAGAATCTCTTAAAAAGAATCCAACTGAGGGGCGAGTAATTGATTTAGCCACCTTTGGACAAGTTATGGCTAATACCTTTCGAGTGCTTTCTCGAGAAAGGCTCGTGGCATATGAGAATAGCCTATCAAGCTTACAGGCTCTGAAAGAGTCAGGAGCTAGGCTCTTTATTTTGTCAAATGCTCAGAGAGTCTTTACCCAAGCGGAAATTGAAGGGACAGGATGTGCCACTTTTATGGATAAAATCTACATTTCCTCTGACTATCAGATGAAGAAGCCTGAACCTGCCTTTCTAAGGATGGTTTTGGAAGAAAATGGTCTATGTGATGAGGACACGGTTATGGTAGGCAATGATTTAACATCGGATATTGCTGTGGCTCACGCTGTCGGGATTGATAGTATCTTGCTCAATACTTTTCCACATAGCCAAACTGATATTCAGGCCTGTAAAGATAAGGGGTGGGATTTTATTGTCATTGAGGATATTGCAGAGCTTTTAAATTAAGTGGATGTGCTTTGATATGACTTGAGTTAAGGAGACGAGCTGAACCATGCTTGCGGGAAAATGATGTTATGACATGAGAGCAGAGCAAAAATCGGTAAAACGGCATTTTTGCTGATTTTGATTTTGTCGCCCACCTCCGCAGAGTTGATTAGGAAGGTTGCTATCTATTGTGTAGCAAGGGATGAGATCTTCCAATCATCCACTTCACCCAAAGGCCTATCTGTAATCATGTTAAAAGGCTAAGATTTTTCTCCCAGCCTCTTTTTTAGATAGTATTGTTTTTTAGGAAGACATGTTTAATATCTTTGAGTTCATCATTTAGATGGAAATATCAATAGACAATAGATTTTTGTTGCTTTTAGCCTTTTTCTAATAAAAGATTTTCTTCGCGCATTTGTCATGGATAAGGAAAGGGAGGCAAGTTTTCCTTTTCTAGTCCTTTTCTGATATAATAGATAAGTATTAAAACTTAGAAAGGTTCTGTTTTGGGTCATTCCCAAACAGTAGTCAGATATTCTGGCTAGAGGTATTAGTTTCATGTCTCAAACCCACATTAACGTTATCGGAGCTGGCTTGGCTGGCTCAGAAGCTGCTTATCAGATTGCCAAGCGGGGCATTCCTGTCAAACTCTACGAGATGCGTGGTGTCAAACCAACACCCCAGCACAAGACCGACAAGTTTGCTGAGTTGGTTTGTTCCAATTCATTCCGTGGAGATAGTTTGACAAACGCTGTCGGTCTTCTCAAGGAAGAAATGCGTCGCTTGGATTCCATTATCATGCGTGCTGGTGAGGCTCACCGGGTGCCAGCTGGCGGTGCCATGGCCATGGACCGCGAGAATTTCTCCCAAGCGGTCACAGATGAGATTCACAATCACCCACTGATTGAGGTCATTCGTGGCGAGATTACAGAGATTCCTGACGATGCTATCACAGTTATCGCGACGGGACCATTGACATCTGACGCCTTGGCGGAGAAGATTCACGCGCTTAATGGCGGTGACGGTTTTTACTTCTACGATGCGGCAGCACCGATTGTGGATAGTTCGACCATTAACATGGACTTGGTTTATCTTAAGTCCCGTTACGACAAGGGAGAGGCTGCCTATCTCAATGCTCCGATGAACAAGGAGCAGTTCACCGCTTTCTATGAAGCTTTGATTTCAGCCGAGGAGGCACCGCTTAATTCCTTTGAAAAAGAAAAATACTTTGAAGGCTGTATGCCCATTGAGGTCATGGCCAAACGTGGTATCAAAACCATGTTGTATGGTCCTATGAAGCCAGTTGGTCTGGAATATCCAGAAGACTACAAGGGGCCTCGTGACGGCGAATACAAGACACCTTACGCAGTTGTCCAGCTCCGTCAGGATAACGCAGCAGGTAGCCTCTACAACATCGTAGGCTTCCAAACCCATCTCAAGTGGGGCGAGCAGAAGCGGGTCTTCCAGATGATTCCAGGGCTTGAAAATGCTGAATTTGTCCGTTATGGTGTCATGCACCGCAATTCCTACATGGATTCGCCAAACTTATTGGAACAGACCTTTGCGACCAAGAAAAATCCAAATCTTTTCTTTGCAGGTCAAATGACAGGAGTAGAAGGCTATGTCGAGTCTGCCGCCTCTGGCTTAGTGGCCGGTATCAACGCTGTTCGCCGTTTCCGTGGCGAAGAGCCGGTCATCTTCCCGCAAACAACAGCTATCGGAGCTCTGCCATTCTACATCACCCACACCGAAAGCAAGCACTTCCAGCCTATGAATGTCAACTTTGGCATCATCAAGGAGCTGGATGGGCCACGCATCCGCGATAAGAAGGAACGTTATGAGGCAATAGCAGAGCGTTCCCTCAAGGACTTGGAAGGATTTTTGGCTTACTAAGATATTTAGACTATCATCAGACACCTTCGGGTGTCTTTTGTGTTATACTGGGATTAGAAAAGCGGAGGAGAAATACGATGCACCACGATACTTGGAAGGGAATTATTCTGCAGAAACAAGGTCTGTTGAAACCCCAGTCTGTTCAACAAATCTGCCAAAATCTCAATGGTTTGCAGGCTCAGTTTCAGCCCTATGTTCATGTCGGATTTCGTAACCGTATGACAGCGGAGGATTTTTATGAGAGTAGCTGGCAGGAGGATCTGACTCGTCAGTGGTCCATTCGGCGAACGGTTCATGCCTATCTCAAGTCGGAAATTCCCCTCTATATCCACGAGGGGCGGCTGGCCAGCACCGATTACCTCAAGACAGAAGGACGGGACGGTTTTAGTCCTCAGACCAAGCAGAAATATCACCAGCTGATTTTAGAAGCCCTTGAACAAGGTCCCATGACCCGCGAGGAACTCAAGTCCCTTTGCCGATCCGAGAAAATGACACTGGAAGAAGAGAAGCAGGTCTTTAATGCCTGGGGCGGTCTCTTTCGTTACATGGTCGAGCGTGGGGAAGTTTATCAAGAATACGGTGCCAAGCGTTTTCATCGTCTGACAGACTTTCAGCCACTTTCTCGGGAAAAAGCAGAGCTGGAAATTGCTCGACGGTATTTTGCAGGTTTTGGGCCAGTCAGTTTAGCGGATGCTCGTTATTATTTCAAGGAAAATAAATCTACGTCCTAAAATGGATGGAGCAATTAGATTTAAAAACCGTTGAGGTAGCAGGAGAAGAACGCTTTTATCTGGGAGAATTAGAAGAAGCAGAACTCCCTGACTGCCTCTTCGTTGCAGGATTTGACCAACTTTTGCTAGGTTATGAACCAAGCATATCCGCCAGATTTATACGCTGACTGGCATTGTCAAACCCGTTGTTTTCTACAAGGGCCGACTGGTAGCTACTTGGAAACGAGATAAAAAAGACATTATTTTGGACATTTTTGAAAATTTAACCAGTTCTGAGTTAAAGGAATTAGAAGCCCACAAGCAAGCCTATCAGACCAAGCTGCCTTAACTTGTTCGGAATATTCGGATGTCGTAATTTAAAGGGTATCATTTTGATTTATTGCTGATGAAATTTGAGATGGGAAGTGATCCAGCAATGTTAGAGCAAGTCATCAAGATTTAGAGGATTTCCTACCTCATGTGATGAATAAAGTCATCAAGATATAAAAGGAAATTCCTAACCTAACATGGAATTGACAACTTGGAACTTTTTATGGAAAGCAAATGTTCTGGGGGGAACCGCCCCAGATTTTGAAGAAGTACTTTTAGTCGTCATTAAATTTTAGTTCATATTTTTTGCGAAGAAATGTGTTGTGGCAAGCTTCTGATGAGGTTTGTCTCTTTTATTATTTCAAAAAAGACCTTCATAGAGAAAGTCTTTTCAAGGGTTATTAAAATCGTTAGGGAACATTTAGCGAGCTATATCTAATAGCTCCTCAACATCTTAAGGTCTTTTGTGATAATCAGTCCCTCGATTTCCGGGGTCTGATTGATGATTTGTAGAGCGGAAGCTGTTGGCAGTCCGAAGAGTCGGCTGGTCCATATTTCACAGTCCAGTGATGATTTTGCGATAATGCTAATACTTGCCATATCGGTCTCAATAGGGTAGCCTGTTTTAGGATCAAAAATATGGTGGTAGGTCTTGTCGCCAATGGTTAAAAAGCGTTCATAGACGCCAGATGTTACCACCGAAGCATTCTGAATAGGTAGAACAGTCAGATGATTGCCTCGAGGTTTATCAGGATTCTGAACTCCGACATACCAAAGACCGTTGTCACGATTGGGATTCGGGCCGTGAACTAAAAGGTTGCCCCCGAGATTAATCAAGGCAGAGCTGACACCTGATGTGATAAGGAAAGCCATGATTTTATCTGCAATGTAGCCCTTGGCAAGGGCACCGAGGTCAATTTTCATGCCTTTTTGATTCAAAAAAACGGTTAAATTTTCTGAATCAAGACTAATCTGTTCTGGCTTGGTTAAGGATAATTTCTCAGAAATCTCATCTTTGCTTGGTAATTTAGCATCAGAAAAACCAATGCGCCAACTTTGAACGAGTGGGCCGATTGCAATGTTGAGATTACTGTGTTCAGCGCAGCTATGTTCTTTACCTATAGCAATGAGTTCAAATAGCTCCGGATGAACAGGAACAGGTTCGATTCCCGCTTTGCTATTGACCAGAGACAACTCGGATGAATCGTCATTGGCGGAAAAGCGCTGATTGTAAGTGTGGAGGAGTTTTTCGGCTTTTGCAAGAAGCTCAGTGCTATTTGGAGCATCGACCATAAGGTCAATGGTCGTCCCCATCAGTTTGATTTGACGTGTCTCTTGTACCATAAATCACCTGAAAAACTAAGCACAAGGGCTTAGTTTTTTTTCTTTATTTCGCCGGCTGGGTAGTAAGTTCCCTCAGGCATATCGTTGATGAAGACGTGGATAGCTTCCTTTGGTGCCTTGGCAATGCGTGACACGACCTCAGTCACTTCGCGGGCAAGCTCGATTTTTTGTTCTTCTGTACGACCTTCAAAAAGGTCAATTTTAACAAATGGCATATTTTTTTCTCCTTTATGATATGATAGGAATAGTATATCATAAAATGAAATCCCTTGCTTCGATTTACTAAAGCAAGGGACTAGTTGTCATCAGAATTAAATCTTACAATGTCGTTTGGTGTACAACCAATGATTAGACACAATCTTTCGAGAGTTAGCAGGGTAATGTTTTTGTTCTTTTTTAAACTATCTAAGGTTTTATTATCAAGTCCAGATTTCAGGAGTTGATATTGCGAAATTTGTTTATTTTTCAGTGTTTCCCAAAGGGGACTGTAATCTATAATTGAAATCAACTCCTTTCGTCAACATCTTTTTAATAATTATAGAAAGAAAGTCGCCATTTTCATATTGTGGGTATATTCACAACGTGTTATAATAGAAGAAAAAGGAGAATTATTGTACAAATATTTAAGGGAAAAACTGAAAACGAAGCGATTGAAAAAGGTCTTAGAGAATTAGGAATAGACAGAAAACATGCTGATATTACGGTTCTTCAAGAGCCTACGAAAGGAATATTTGGTGTTCTTGCAAAAGAGGCGGAGATAGAAATTATCGCCTTAACCGACGAAGATTTAGAGAATAGAGCCAAGAAAACACGACAAATTCGCCTGCTCTATGCCATTGGGGGTGTGGTATTAGTTGTAGCATTACTTATCATATATCTTGTAAATCCAGAAGAAAAAAAAAGAAGAAACGATAGTCGCTACATCAGTTACACAGCAAGAAACTTCTACATCCGCTTCTGAAGCAAGTGTGACAACACAATCTACCACCGCTACAACAACACAGATTGAAACAACTCAAGCTCAAGAAATTATTACTCCAGATAACTCTGAATTTATGACCATTTTGTCATCTGAGGATGCTAGTCAAGCTAGGGCTTTTTCTGAAAAATACAGGGGGAGAGTTGTTGAATTTGATGGACATGTCGCACATATTGCAAAAAACGGAAGTCATTATGATATCCTTATTTTTGGCGGTGATTGGATAAGTCAAGGTGAAACAAGCTATACTGGTGTTAGTATGCAGTTTTTTGACACAAATACCTATGATGAAGCGTTTGAAAGTATTGATGGTATTTCGGTAGGCGACAATTTACATATTAAAGCTCACGTTGGTGAGTTTACAAAAGGAGATGTTCTACGACTTTATCCTGTCACTGTTTCATCAAGATAAATTAAGCGTTATTTTATACAATGCGCATATAGTAAACGACTTTATGACTATTCCTGACGGATATCTGACGGATATCTAATATTAAGCAGAAACACAGTATTCGTCGAGTTTTAAGAAAAGTGAGAGATTCCTTATAAAACATTATTATTAGAGATATCAGATAATAACATCGGCTAAATTTCAAAGCTGTGCTATAATATTCCTATGACGAAACTGATTGTAATTGCTGGTCCGACAGCGGTTGGGAAGACTGCTCTGGGGATAAAACTAGCACAACTATTTAATGGTGAGATTATTTCGGGAGACAGTCAGCAGGTTTACCGTGATCTCAATATTGGAACTGCTAAGGCTACAGCAGAGGAGCAGGTGGCTGCCAAGCACCATCTCATCGATGTTCGAGAGGTAGCGGAGACTTATTCAGCCTATGATTTTGTGATGGAAGCCAAGGAGGCCATCGCGGACATTAGATCTCGTGGCAAGCTCCCCATCATCGTTGGAGGCACGGGACTTTATTTGCAGAGTCTACTTGAGGGCTATCATCTTGGCGGTCAGGTCGATCAGGCCGCAGTTCTCGCTTATCGAGCGGAGTTGGAAAAATTTTCCGATGATTTTTTATTTGGGAAAATAGCAGAGCTGAATATAAGCATTCCTCAGTTAAACCGTAGGCGGGCCATTCGAACATTGGAACTGGAACGATTTGGAAACCATCTGGAAAATCAGGAAACGGACTACGATGCCCTGCTTATTTGCCTAACAGATAATCGTGAAAAACTTTACGACCGTATCAATGAGCGGGTGGACAAGATGGTGAGTGCCGGGTTGCTAGAGGAGGCTAAGTGGCTTTATGAACATTACCCGGAAACTCAAGCGGCGCGCGGAATCGGCTACAAGGAACTTTTCCCTTATTTTGCCGGTGAGCAGGAGTTGGAGGCAGCTATCGAAAAGCTCAAACAAAATACCCGTCGCTTTGCCAAACGTCAGCTGACCTGGTTTAGAAACCGTATGGATATGACGTTTTACCAAGTGGGCACCAGTAGTTTTGAGGAGGACATCAAGCAACAAGTTGTCAATTTTTTGAAGGAAAAAGAATGAATCTTTTAAGAAATATAGTCATTGCTTTAGTTTGTTTGGCTAGCTTAGCCTATCTGGGCTTTTCCTATAATCTGGCTAAATCCATTGTCAAACCAGACGTTTTGACTCTAGAAAAGGAGCGTCAGTGGATTGAAGAACACAATTTGGTAGGAGATTTTGACAGCTATGAAAAGGAAGATTTTACCTTTTTAGGCTATCAGGATTACAAGCTTCACGGCCAATTTATCAGAGCAGATGATCCAAAATCTAAGAAATATGTCATCATAACTCACGGCTTTCGTTCCAATCGCAACGGTTCCATTAAGTACGTGGATAGCTATCACAAACTGAATTATAACGTGATTATTTACGATGTTCGTGGACATGGTGAGAATGAGAAGACAGCAATTAGTCTGGGTAATTTTGAATCGAAAGATCTCTATGCTTTGATTGGATACACCTACCAAACTTACGGTTCGGATATCACACTTGGATTGCACGGTGAATCTATGGGGAGTGCGACCTCCTTGTCTGTTTTGGGACAAAAACCTAAGTTAGCTTTTGTCGTTGCAGATTGTGGTTTTACTAATCTCTATGATTTAATTCACAGCGCTTATAAAGACATGAAGGTGGGATTTCTGATTCACGGTGTCAATATTATGACCAACTTAATTTATGGAGTTGATATGAAAAAAACAAGCCCTATCGAAGCAGTTAAGGATAATACTGTTCCTGTTCTCTTTATCCATGGTGAAAATGATGCCTTTATCAAGCCAGATAATAGTTACCGCTTGGCCGAGACAAACCCCTCAAAAGACCTCCTGAAACTTGTGCCAAAAGCAGAGCATGCCGCCTCACGTGAAGCGATGGGAGAACAAGCCTATACAGAGCTTATTAAAAGTTTTTTAGAGAGCTTATGAGAAGAAAATTTCATCAGAAAGGTCGGTCAGTATGACCGCCTTTTTTTACTTTTTGTGGTAGAATGGAAAGAGTGCAAAAATGCAAGCGGAGGTGAGTGAAGGTTGGCCATGATTGAGACAAGAAAAGAGCGAGAACGGGTTATTTTGGTGGGAGTGGAACTACAAGACACCCCTCATTTTGACATGTCAATGGCAGAGCTTGCAAACCTTGCTAAGACAGCCGGGGCAGAAGTAGTGTCCAGCTATACACAAAAGCGAGACCGCTACGATAGCAAATCTTTTGTGGGCTCGGGGAAATTAGCTGAAATCAAAGAGATTGTGGAGATGGATGAGATTGACACTGTCATTGTTAATAACCGTCTAACACCACGACAAAATGCTAATCTGGAATCGGAGTTAGGTGTCAAGGTTATTGATCGCATGCAGTTGATTTTGGATATATTTGCTCTGCGTGCCAGAAGCCACGAGGGTAAGCTCCAAGTTCACTTAGCACAGCTTAAGTATATGCTGCCTCGTTTAGTGGGACAGGGAATCATGCTTAGTCGTCAAGCTGGGGGAATTGGTTCTCGTGGACCTGGCGAAAGTCAGTTGGAGCTTAATCGCCGATCCATTCGCAATCAGATTCTGGACATTGAACGTCAGTTGAAAATTGTTGAGAAAAATCGTCAGACCATACGTGACAAGCGTAGCCAATCTGACGTCTTTAAAATTGGATTGATTGGTTACACCAATGCTGGTAAATCAACTATCATGAACGTTTTGACGGACAATCGCCAGTATGAAGCTGATGAGCTTTTTGCGACTCTTGATGCAACGACAAAGCAGATTTACCTGCAAAATCAATTTCAAGCAACGTTGACGGACACGGTTGGTTTTATCCAAGATTTGCCAACAGAGTTGGTTGCCGCTTTCAAATCAACCTTGGAAGAAAGTCGCCATGTGGATTTGCTTCTTCATATCATTGACGCCTCAGATCCTGACCATGAAGAACAGGAAAAGGTTGTTTTGGAGATACTCAAAGATTTGGACATGCTGGAAATTCCGCGCCTAGCCATTTACAATAAAATGGATCAAGTGGAAAATCTAACGGCGACGATCTTTCCAAATGTTCGTATCTCTGCTCGTGAGGAAGGGGCTAGGGAGAGCTTACGCAAGCTAATTATTGATGAGATTCGGGAGATTTTTGAGCCTTTTAGTATCAAAGTGAGTCAGGATAAGCTCTATAAACTTTATGAACTCAACAAAATTGCCCTTTTGGATCGTTACAGTTTTGATGAGCCTATCGAGGAAATTACAGGCCATATCGCGAGCCACAATAGCTGGAAGTTGGAAGAATGTTATGACTGATTTGATGAGACTTGCCCTCACCTACGGGGGCTTTACGACTTTGGATAAGCGTTATCTGGGAAATGTGCTGGCGCAGCTGTCAGATGAAGATAGGCTGACTTTTATTACGCCGCCACCCAGCGTTATCAATGCCTATTTTGCAGAGCTTTATCAAAAAGAGAGCCCAGAAGTGGCGACTGACTACTTTTTTAACATGAGCTCAGCTCTGAACTTGTTTACCACAGAACCGTCCTTTGACGAAGTAAAACCCTTTATCAGGCTGAATTTATCTGGTAAATCTTACGGCTTTGCCTATGAAAATGAACAAGAAGTGGCTATTGTTTTTTCTGAAAACAAAGAAGAGATAACAGAAGCTCTCTTTTTCGAGCTGGCGCAAATTTTTCCTCACTATAAGATTTATGAGGAAAATGGTCTGGTAAAGATGGCAAAAATTACCTTTAATGAGTTGAGTCAGGAAGATTTGACACCAGAAAAATATCTGCTCAGTCATGTCACAAAGCTTCAAAAGGATGTCGTCAAGATTTCTTCTTTTAACCAAGAGGAGTGTCTGGAGCTGGCTATGCAGTTTCAGGGAGAGGCTTACTACTGTTTTGAGCAAAGGGAATTTGTGGTTTATGTACAACTTGTCAAGTAATTTTGGTACAATCGAAAGTGTATAGAATAGAAAGTATGAGAGATTAAAGTGGAAATTCAATTTTTAGGAACAAGTGCAGGTCAGCCAGCTAAGCAACGTAATGTATCAAGTTTAGTCTTGAAATTATTGGATGAAATTAACGAAGTCTGGATGTTTGACTGTGGTGAAGGTACTCAGCGCCAGATTTTATCGACAAGTATTCGTCCTCGTAAAGTCAAAAAAATATTTATCACCCACCTACATGGCGATCATGTGTTGGGGTTGCCTGGTTTTTTGGCTAGCCGTGCTTTTCAAGCCAATGAAGAACAAACCGATTTGGATATCTATGGTCCAGTGGGGATTCGTCAGTTTGTATTAACCAGTCTGAAAGTGACAGGGTCACGCTTGCCTTACCGCATTAACTTTTACGAGTTTGATAGGACTAATCTAGGTAAAATTTTGGAGACTGATAAGTTTGTGGTTTATGCAGACCAACTGGATCACAGCATTTTCTGCCTAGGCTATCGTGTCATGCAAAAAGACCTAGAGGGGACTTTGGATGCAGATGGCTTAAAAGCGGCTGGTGTTCCCTTCGGGCCGCTTTTTGGAAAAATTAAAAATGGCCAAGACATCGTCTTGGAGGATGGAACAAAAATTATCGCTAAAGATTATATTTCTGAGCCTAAAAAAGGTAAAATTATTACCATTTTGGGAGATACTAGAAAAACCGCTGCTAGTGTTCGTCTTGGCCTTGGAGCAGATGTTTTGGTACATGAGTCTACATATGGTAAGGGGGATGAAAAAATCGCTCGCAGTCACGGTCACTCGACCAATATTCAGGCGGCTGAAGTAGCCAAAGAAGCGTCTGCAAAACACCTTTTGCTGAATCATGTTTCTGCCCGCTTTTTAGGTCGTGATTGCCAACAGATGGAGCGCGACGCATCAGCTATTTTCAAAAATGTTCATGTGGTCAGAGATTTTGAGGAGTTTAAAATTTGAGAATTATCGCTATTACAGGTGCTTCTGGGGGAATAGCAGAGCAGGTTATCAGGCTTTTACCAGAAGAGGATATGGTACTTTTGATTGGACGAAGCAAGACGAAGTTGGAACAACTTTACCAAGAACGTCAAAACAAGCGTTGTATCGGTCTTGATATTACGGATGATGTAGCGGTTGAAAACCTACTAAATCACCTTTATCAAGAATTTGGCAAGATTGACATTTTGATTAATAATGCTGGCTATGCAATCTACAAAGATTTTGAGACCTTTTCAATGGCGGAAATTCGTGACATGTTTGATGTCAATACCTTTGCTAGCATGAATTTTTGTCGCCTTGTTGGCGGTAAGATGAAAGAACGGCAGGCCGGTCATATCATCAATATCGTTTCCATGTCTGGTTATATGGCTTCTGGGCAATCTTCTATTTACTCCGCAACTAAGTTTGCCATGATTGGCTATTCGGACACCTTACGTTTGGAATTGGCACCGCACGGTGTTCATGTAACGACGGTCAATCCTGGTCCAGTTGCTACAAAGTTCTTTGATCAGGCAGATCCAACGGGAGCTTATCAAGAAAGTGTTAAAGTTTTTACCCTAGAACCTGAAGTAGTGGCTCGAAAAATAGTTGCAATAATAGGTAAGAAAAAGCGTCACCTTAATATGCCCATCGCCCTCAATCTTGCTCACAAGACTTATACCTTGTTCCCAAATCTGGCAGATTACCTAGCTGGAACTGTTTTTAATTTGAAAGGGAAATAAGATGAGAAAAAATCTAACCGTTGGACTGCTGATTACAGCTGTTGCCTTGACAGCGGTCTTATCAATCGCCAATATTCAAACTGTAACTGTCAATTACCTCTTTGGCACCTTTAAATTACCGTTGATTTTGCTAATTTTGATGTCAGTTGGTTTAGGTATGCTGATTCAATTTCTGCTGGGCTTTTTCAAAAATATGAGCTTGCGCCAAGAAATTAAAAAGTTAAACGACCACCATCTCAAAGATAAAGAGACAGCAAGAGAGAAGGAGGCGATGAGCAAGTGACACAACCGATCAATTTGCTCTATTCGATTGATGATGGGTATGTGGATCAATTTAAGACAACCCTCTATTCGATTGTCAAAAATGCTAGTCGTAAAGACTTCCATGTTTATATTTTACAAAAGCCACTGTTGAAAAGACATGAGGAAATTGTCCAATTTTGCCAGAAGTTGGGAATCAGCTACAAACCAGTTATCATTGAAGAAAAGGCCTTTGATATGGCGCCGACAACGGATCGTTATCCAGAAACTATCTATTATCGCTTGCTAGCACACGAGTATTTACCAGAAGAGTTGGACAAGATTCTCTACATTGATGCCGATATTCTCTGCATTAATGATTTAGTGCCTCTTTATGAGATGGAGCTTGGTGACAAACTGTATGCGGCAGCTAGTCACACCGAAGATTCTGATATTACTGATGCCATCAATCGTCTTCGCCTCGGAAATTACGAGTCCAAATCCTACTTTAATTCCGGCGTGCTGCTTATGAATCTGACGGCCATCCGTTGGGTCGTCAAGCGGGAAGATATCATGGCTTATATTTCCGAAAAGAGCAATCGCCTTTTCTTGCCTGATCAGGATGTCTTGACAGCTCTTTACGGTCATGAGATTGAGCTTATTCCAGATGAAATATATAATTATGATACCCGATATTTTTTGCTTTATGTAGCCAAAAGCAAAGCAGAACACGGTTTAGATTGGGTGATGGCACATACTGTTTTTCTCCATTTTTGTGGACGGGATAAGCCTTGGAAAAAAGCTTATCTGGGAAAATTTGGTAGCCTCTATAAACACTATTGGCATTTAACACAGAAAGAAGTTTAAAATGGACATTATTTTACATGAAATTAGAGCCTTTGAAAATTATGAGGTGAAGGTGGCAGAAGAAGGTCATATTGTCATTAACACCAAGGTTGTTGATGGTTCTCTTAACTACTATGGCAATGCGCATGGTGGTTATCTACTTACCCTTTGTGATCAGATTTCTGGTTTGGTGGCTCGTTCTCTAGGTGCCAATGCGGTAACCCTACAATCAAATATTAACTACCTTCGTGCAGGCCATCTGGGAGATCTTTTGACCGTTGAGGGGCGCTGTGTACACGATGGACGTACCACAAAAATTGTGGACACGGTAATCAGCAATGAGAAAGGCGACCTTATCACAAAAGCTAGCTTTACCATGTTTGTGACTGGTAAACCATCTGGAGATGCATAAGGTGACCTGCAACGACGTATAAAAAGTAGTGACATTGTTAAAACTAAAAATAAGTAGGACAAAGTCGCCTTTGAGTGCTATTTTCAGCATCCATTGTGATAAGAAAATAATTATTTTCAAGGGAAGTGCTTCCTCAAGGAGACGTTTACCTCACCCACTACTTGAGGTAAGTGCAAGAAGAAAGACTAGAAAGAAAATTTAGTTCAGCGATTTAAACTGAGCACGCCCTATTAATGTTGGGAAAAGCCCCTCTGATGTGTAAGCACGCATTGTCGGTTTCCTATTTTTCTCGCATTTTGGGCTTTGTATCTTAAATTATGATTACATCAACATTTGATTGGAAAATAACTGAAAAAGTGCCAGATCAGGCCTTTTTAAAAGTAGCTAAAAAAGCTGGTTTGACAAAAACAGCAGCTGCTATTGCTTTTGAGCGAGGTATTGAGACAGAAGATGCCCTTGCTGATTTTCTGGGAGCAGACCTCTCACATTTGCATGATCCTTATCTACTCAATGATATGGAGAAGGCTGTGGCGCGCATCCGCTCTGCCATTGAAAATTACGAGCAGATTCTCATTTATGGCGATTATGATGCCGATGGGATGACTAGCGCGAGCATTGTCAAGGAAACTTTGGAGATGATGGGGGCAGAGGTTCAGGTATATCTGCCTAATCGCTTCACGGATGGCTACGGGCCAAATCTCAGCGTTTACAAGTACTTCATCGAGCAACAAGACATTTCCTTGATTATAACAGTAGATAATGGCGTAGCAGGTCATGAGGCTATCGCTTATGCACAAGGTCAAGGGGTAGATGTCATCGTCACTGACCACCATAGTATGCCAGCAGCGCTACCAGAGGCGTTTGCTATTATTCACCCTGAGCATCCAGCGAGTGACTACCCTTTTAAGCATTTGGCAGGATGCGGCGTTGCTTTTAAATTAGCAACAGCTTTGCTTGAATCCGTTCCGACTGAGCTCTTAGACTTGGTGGCTATTGGTACAATTGCTGATATGGTGAGCTTGACAGACGAAAATCGAATCATGGTTAAGGTCGGTCTTGCCGTGCTCAAACAAACAGAGCGAGTAGGGCTTTTAGAGCTCCTGAAACTGTCAGATGTAGATTTAGAAACCGTTGATGAGGACACGGTTGGCTTTACCATTGCTCCCCAACTTAATGCTCTGGGGCGATTAGATGATCCAAATCCTGCTATTGAACTCTTGACTGGCTTTGATGATGATGAGGCACAAGCCATTGCTCTCATGATTAAGGATAAAAACGAGGAGCGCAAAGCCATTGTGCAAAGTATTTTTGACGATGCTATTGCCATGATTGACCCCCAAAAGCCTGTTCAGGTGTTGGCGAAAGAAGGTTGGAACCCAGGTGTTCTGGGGATAGTTGCGGGTCGTATCATGGAGCAAATCAGTCAGACTGTCGTAGTTCTCAATATCGAAAATGGTTCAGCCAAGGGATCGGCCAGAAGTCTTGAAAGCATTGATATTTTTTCCGCACTTGACAACCACCGCGAAATTTTTACAGCTTTCGGGGGACATAGCGGAGCAGCTGGTATGACCCTACCAGCAGCAAATTTGGATAAATTGTCAGACATTCTCTGTACTTTCGTCCGTGACCATAACATTGATACTTCCCTCAAAAATAGCTTGACACTCGATGAGGAGCTGGATCTTTCAGCCCTCAGTCTTGAAACCCTCAAAGCTCTGGACAAGTTAGCGCCTTTTGGCATGGACAATAAAAAGCCCATTTTTTGGCTCAAGAACTTCAAGGTCACACAGGCTCGCACCATGGGACAAAACAATGCTCATCTCAAACTTAGAATTAGTCAAAATGGGGCTGAATTTGATGTGGTAGCCTTCAATCAGGGGAGCTTGCTTCAGGAATTTCAACAAGCGCAGCACTTGGAGCTTGCGGTCACACTTTCTGTCAATGTTTGGAATGGGAACACAACCCTGCAGCTTATGTTAGTCGATGCTCGGGTTCAGGGAATTCAGCTTTTTGACATTCGTGCCAAGTCGGCTCAGCTACCAAATGGTGTGCCAGAGCTAGCTTCTTGGGACAATAGCAGAGCGGTTATCGTTGCTGACCTTCCAGACACAGCTGAGGAGCTGAAAGATTTCTTTGCAGACAAGGACTTTGAGGCTATTTATTTTAAGAATACCATTAAAGAGCCTTACTATTTGACAGGTTTTGGGACGCGGGAGCAATACGCAAAGCTCTATAAGACGATTTACCAGTTTCCAGAGTTTGACGTTCGTTACAAACTCAAGGAGCTCAGCCATTTTCTTAACATTGATAAAATTCTCCTAGTCAAAATGATTCAAATCTTTGATGAGCTAGGCTTTGTTACCATTACTGATGGCGTCATGACGGTCAATAAAAAAGCGGAGAAAAGGGAGATTTCTGATAGTCAGATTTACCAAGAGTTGAGGGCAAAAGTCAAATATCAAGAACTCATGGCTTTGGGAACACCTCGGGAAATTTATGATTGGTTGAAAGAATAGGGCTGAGCTTGGAAAATGACACGATATGCTTCGACAACCAACCTTGGATGCTCTTGCTTTGATTTGACGAAACACCGTTCTATTGGCACCTGAGTCGCCTAGTCTGATTTTCACTTAGTATGAGAAAACACGACACGAGATCGTGTTTTTTGATATAATAAGATTACTTTGAAAAGAGGTAAGTAGCTAATGAAGAAACTATTTAAAACAGAAAATATGATGACCTTCTTTTTTCTAACCTTATATGGTGGTGGTGTTTGGATGAATTTCAGAATTGGGAATTTTGTCCTTGCAGCCATCTGGGGACTTTTATTCTTTATCAATCTAGGTATTCTCATCTATCGTGTTTACGGGAAAAAGGGGAAGTGAGATGGACGAGAATAGATTTCATCATATACGGAGTCAGCTCAGTCCACAGTCAGCTCAGCTTTTTACTCAACAAATCCCAGCATATAAGGAGGGGTATGTCAATTATGTTTATCAGACAGACAAACCAGATGTGCAGGCGAGACGAGTTAAGCAGATGGACAAGATTTTTCGACGCTATTTGGCAGAACCTTATTTTTACATTCAACCCTTGAGCCAAGCTGATGCTGAGGAGATTGCGGATAAGTGGAAGTACCAAGCACCTTATGACTTTTACGATATGACGGCTGATCCGGAGGATTATGCTGAGCTGATTGATGAGACGGCGCGTGCTGGTCGTTATTTTCAAGTCATCAGAAATGGGGTCTTTTTTGGCTTTTGTGTTTTGGAGAAAAAGGCTGACGCCCTTGAATTAGGTCTTGGCATGAATCCTGCTTACCTTGGTCAAGGTATGGGCACAGCCTTTTACCAAGCAATAGAAAAGTATATCGAAGAAAATTTTTCGATTACCCAAATCTCACTTTGTGTTGCCAACTTTAACCAACGTGCTATAAATGTCTATCAAAAGATGGGATTTCAAACCATTGAGACTTATAGACAAGAAACAAACGGCTCTGTCTATGATTTTCTCAGAATGGAGAAAGTGCTAAATGACGAATGAAGCATGAGAAAACCTTATCTGAAAAAGCTTAGAGAGTTAATGGAATCATAAGTGAGGTAGAAAGTGACTGGTACATGTCCTATCAGGCATCAGCAAAAGATAGACATCAACCAGTTAGTTCCTTTATGTGATGCTCTTTGAGGGATCCGACCCTTAAAACGACGGATTGAAGGTCTATTAAGAGCGCTTAGACTCTAGCATATTGGTAGCCTGTCAAAATCAGAGGATTATAGGATTTCTTGGTTATGCTAGGATGTCCTTTTCTGAAGCTGATGGTTCTTATTTACGTATCCTTGTCTTAATTACTTTACATCAATAGTATTGTAAGGGCGTTGCTGGATATTTAGCAACAAGCTTAAAATAACTGGCTATAGGCTGTAAAGCTTTAGCTTTTAAAAGTGGTATAAGTTTTGAAAGAATAATGCCCATGCTTTCTATGGAAAGATAGGTTTTGAAAAAGACCAGCTCTGGCTTTAAAGAAAGTATCAGACCACATGCTGACAAATAGCGGATTTCCTCGTTTTTTGCTATAATAGTCCCATGACAAAACCAAGCTCAGCCTACATTCACATTCCCTTTTGTACGCAGATTTGCTATTACTGCGATTTTTCAAAGGTCTTTATCAAAAATCAGCCTGTGGACGCCTATCTGCAGGCTCTTATTCGTGAAATTTCCCTTGCTGATACGGGAAAACTGCGGACGCTTTATATCGGGGGAGGAACTCCGACAGCACTATCAGCAGATCAGCTGAATTACCTGCTCAGCCATTTGCAAGAAATCCTTGATTTGACTGAGATTGAGGAATTTACCATCGAGGCCAATCCAGGCGATTTGGATGCTGAGAAAATAGCAGTGCTAAAAAAGTCTGCGGTCAATCGCGTCTCACTAGGCGTACAAACCTTTAACGACAAACACCTTAAGCGCATCGGCAGAAGCCACAATGAAGCACAAATCTACGACAACATTGAAGCTCTGAAAGTGGCTGGCTTTGACAATATCTCAATTGACCTCATTTATGCTCTTCCGGGTCAAACGATGGAAGACGTTAAAGAAAACGTTGAAAAAGCTCTGAGTTTGGACATTCCCCACCTCAGTCTTTATAGTCTGATATTGGAACACCACACGGTCTTTATGAATAAAATGCGGCGCGGTAAACTCAACCTACCGACCGAAGATTTGGAAGCAGAGATGTTTGACTATATCATCTCAGAACTCGAAAAAAACGGTTTTGAACATTATGAAATTTCCAACTTTACAAAACCAGGCATGGAGAGCCGTCACAATCTGATGTATTGGAATAATGACGAGTATTACGGTTTCGGAGCAGGAGCGTCTGGTTATGTCAATGGTGTGCGCTACCGTAACCGTGGGCCAATCCAACATTATCTGAGGGCTATCGCAGAAGAGGATCATGCTCGATTGTCAGAGGAAGTTTTGACTAAAAATGAGATGATGGAGGAGGAATTCTTTCTGGGTCTCCGTAAAAAATCTGGTGTTTCTATCGCACGATTTGAAGAAAAATTTCAGGAGAATTTTGAAGATCGATACGGTAAAATCGTAGACGAGCTCACGTCTGATGGTCTTGTCCAAATCACTGATGGCAGGTTGCGTATGACAAAGAAAGGCCTCTTTTTGGGAGACACTGTGGCTGAGAAATTTATTTTAGAAGGGTAAACAGAGATGGGACACATTTACAGAGAAGATTTTTTAATACCATTTGACATGGCTGATGTCAATCATAATATCAAGCTGCCTAAGCTCTTATCTTACTGCCTTTTTGTATCTGGCAAGCAGTCACAGGAGTTGGGCAGAAGTGATGATTACATTTTAGAAAACTTTGGTTTGCTCTGGATTATTACAGACTATGAGGTGACTATCCACCGCCTACCCCGTTTTACAGAGACTATCACTATCGAGACAGAAGCCATTAGTTATAATAAGTTTTTCTGTTATCGGACCTTCAAAATTTATGATCAAAATGGAGAGCTTTTGCTTGATGTCTTGACCTATTTTGCACTTATGGATGCCAAGACTCGCAAGGTCTCACCTGTATTACCAGAGATTGTCGACGTTTACGCTTCTAGCTTTGTCAAAAAAATCCAACGGGCTCCTAAGATGCTGCCTTTGGAAAATGCAGAGCAGAGACTCTATCATGTCCGCTATTTTGATATTGATATGAATGGTCATGTCAATAACAGTATTTATCTGGATTGGATGTATGATGTGCTGGGCTATGAGTTTTTGAGTAGCCACCGTCCTGCTAAGCTTCAACTCAAATACAATCGTGAAGTGTCTCCGGGTGGTGATATTTCTTCCCATTTTGTCAGAGATGGTTTGACGACTTACCACGACATCAGCTCAGAAGGTCATATCAATGCTCAGGCGGTTATAGAATGGCTGCCTTTAGAAGTCAAGGAATAACTTTCCTAATAGTGAAGAAGGAGATAGTCATGACTGAAAATCACAATTACATCGACTGGGCAGTTCGTTTGCAGGCTTTAGCTCAAGCGGGACTGGCTTATGGCAAGGATACATTTGACATCGAGCGTTTTGAAGAAATTCGCCGAATTGCTACTGAAATGTTGGTAGAGCCTTCTGGTTTGCCTAAAGAAATTGTCAAAGAGCTTTTTACTTCAGACTCAGGCTATCAGACCCCAAAAATAGATACCCGCGCAGCCATTTTCCAAGACCATAAAATCTTGCTAGTTCAAGAATCAGATGGCAACTGGACCTTGCCAGGTGGCTGGTGCGATGTGGATCAGTCCATTAGAGACAATACGGTCAAAGAGGTTTTAGAAGAAGCTGGCGCAGTGGTAGAGCCATTTCGACTCGTAGCAGTCTTAGACAAGGCTAAAAATAATCCTGCTAGAACTGCCGTGCGCGTTATCAAGCACTTTGTCCTTTGCAAGTATATCAGTGGCACTTTTGTTTCCAATAGTGAAACTATTGCTGCCAAGTATTTTGCACTGGACGAGCTACCGAATCTAGCTGAGACTAAAACCACTACCAAGCAAATTGCCCTCTGCTTTGAAGCCAATCAAGCAGAGGTTTGGGAAACGGTGTTTGATTAAAGGAACGATTAAAAAAGAAAAATTTGTAGAGGAAAAAAAGTGACATACAAAGGTTATTTGATTGATTTAGACGGCACTATTTATAAGGGGAGCGACCGTATTCCTGCAGGAGAAGCCTTTATTCGTGATTTGCAGGCGCGTGAACTTCCTTATATGCTAGTGACCAATAATACAACACGGACGCCAGAACAGGTTCAGACCATGTTGCGTGACAAGTTCGAGATTGAGACACCACTAGAGACAGTTTACACCGCAACGCTTGCGACCGTGGACTACATGAAGGATTTGAATATGGGCAGGACGGTCTATGTTATCGGCGAAGAAGGGCTCAAATCGGCCATTTATGGGGCTGGTTTTATAGAAGATTTAGAAAATCCTGCCTATGTTGTTGTTGGTCTTGACTGGTCTGTGGACTACGAGAAGTTTGTGACAGCAACTCTTGCCATACAAAAGGGTGCCCACTTTATTGGAACAAATCCTGATCTTAATATTCCGACGGAACGTGGGCTTTTGCCAGGGGCTGGTTCTCTTATCGCCCTGCTTGAAGCGTCAACTCGTGTGAAACCAACCATCATCGGAAAGCCTGAAGCTATCATCATGGATAAGGCGCTGGCTCGTTTGGGTGTGGAAAAGGCTGACGCTATCATGGTGGGAGACAATTACCTGACCGATATTATGGCAGGTATTCAAAATGGCATTGATACCCTCTTAGTCTTGACTGGATTTACGGCCAAGGAAGAAGTTCCGACATTACCCATTGCCCCTACCTTTGTTTTAGAAAGTTTATCGGAGTGGACCTTTGATGAAAAGTAACATCTATGCTTATCTGACAGTTGTCTGGCTCTTGGCGCTGGCTGTACTTGGCACTATCTATGGAGCTTGGCTTCTCTACCCGCTTGAGGTGGATTGGTTGAGGCTGACAGATCAAGTCACCATCAGCAAGGACCAGCTATTACAGAACTTTCATATTCTGATGGTCTATCTAACTAGTCCCTTTTCTTGGGTACTGGATATGCCCGACTTTCCCTCCTCAGCTAGTGGTCTTAAGCATTTTGTAGACGTGAAAAACCTCTTTCATCTGGCTCAGCTAGTGGTACTTTTAACGCTCTATCCAGCTTTGCACTTTTTTTGGAAAAATAGCAGAACTAAGACTCTGTGGCTCCACCAAAAGATTTTTCTAGGAGCAGCCCTCATACCAGTAGTGATTGGCATCATGGGGATGTTGATTGGTTTTGAAAATTTTTTCACCATTTTTCATCAAGTTCTTTTTCCTGGCGACAGCTCGTGGCTCTTTAATCCAGCGACAGACCCTATTATTTGGGTTCTGCCAGAAACCTTTTTTCTGCATTGTTTTATCTTATTTTTGGTTCTGTATGAGGCGCTCATGCTAACCGCAGTACTTTGTAGCAAAAAATCCTGAAAAATATTGACGACTTCTTAAAAGCATGTTAAAATACTAACAATTAACAGAAAGGAGACATTAACATGAACAACAAAGTAACTTACAGTTATCATATCTTTCTCCTTTCTAACTTCTCTCAGTAGTTTTTTTGACGTGTAAAAAATGAGACCTATGGAAAGGATGTGTCCATAGGTCTTTTTGTGTGCCATTTTAGAGAGGTAAGTTAGGAAAAGGGGACTATAGGAAGTCTGTGTTTGAAAAGTTTTGTCAGAAAGTTTAGGTGAAATATGTTTAAATTTGTTGGAAAATACATCAAAGACCACAAGTGGCTCTACCTCTTGATTGGTCTGGTGTTAATTATTTATGATGCCAGTTTGGTTGTGCCAACTCAAGTCATTCAGCGTTTGATTGATTTAATGACAAGTGGTAGGTTGACCACTTCTAACCTTTGGCTCCATATCGGTATTTTAGTTGCAGCGACGATTGTGAGTTACCTGACAGCCTTTTTCTGGAGTTTTCAACTCTTCCAGCAGGCAAGTCGTTTCAAGTTTGATTTGCAGCAAAGTGCCTTTAAAAAATTGGTTGCCATGCGGACACCTTTTTATGAAAAATTCCGTTCGGGGGATATGATGACCCGATTTTCATATGATGTTGAGATGTTGCAGGATTTGCTTGGCTATGGGTTGATGACAGTTCTCTATGCGGGCGGTATGTTGATTTTTATTATACCAGTCATGTTTGCCATGTCTTGGCAAATCACATTGGCAGCTCTCTTGCCAGTTCTAATCCTGTCCTCGTCTATTTACTTCATTTCGCGAAAGACAGATAATCTTTTTGATGAGAATCGTGAGGCGGTTGCCAACCTCAGCAATGAAGTGGTCGAGGCTATTGAAGGTGTGCGTGTGATGCGGGCATATAGTCGTAAAGAGTTGCAGTCGGCACGTTTTCGGCAGAAAACTCAGGATTTAGTAGAGCGTGAAGATCGTTTGGCTAAGGTAACTGCCCTCTATAACCCTATTTATACCCTCATGTTTGGGGCGACAACGGTTATCACCCTGCTTTTGGGAACCAAGTTTGTTGCAGATGGCAGTATGACAGTGGGGCAAGTGCTTGCTATGCAACTCTACACGGTTTCTCTTACAGAGCCTATTTCCATGCTATCAGAGTTAGTTTTGGTTTATCAGATGGGGCGGACTTCCTTTGAAAAATTACAAGGCTTGATTGAGACAGGTGATGATATGGAGGTTGATGGAGACCTTGTCGCATCAGTTTTTGAGGAAGCTCGGTTTAATGATTACAGCTTTAGCTATCCTCAGGCCAGCCAGACAAGCCTAAAAAGCGTTAGCTTTTGCCTAAAAAAAGGCCAGACCTTGGGAATTGTCGGCAAGACTGGATCGGGCAAGACAACTTTAGTGCGTCAGTTTTTGCGCCAGTATCCTGTTGGTTTGGGAACTTTTGAGGTTAATGGCAGAGCTGTGACAGATTTTTCTCGGGAAAGTGTAGAGGGTTTGGTGGGCTATGTGCCTCAGGAACATATACTCTTTTCTCGATCTGTTGGTGAAAATATCGCTATGGGCAAGCCAAATGCCAGCGAAGAAGAAATCCGCTCCGCTATTGAAACAGCGGCCTTCACAGAAGACTTAGAGCGTATGTCTGATGGTCTCGCCACTACAATAGGTGAACGTGGGGTATCCATCTCAGGCGGACAAAAGCAACGGATTTCTCTGGCACGTGCCTTTATCAAGGATCCGCAAGTCTTGATTTTAGATGACTCACTCTCAGCCGTTGATGCGAGAACTGAAAAGAAAATCATTGCTAATCTTCAAGCTAAACGTGCAGGTAAGACGAATATTATCGTCACTCATCGCTTGTCTGCTATACAGCACGCGGACTGGGTTCTTGTAATGGATGAAGGTCGTATTATTGAGGCGGGACGCCCGAGTGATCTATTAGCAAGCGGAGGTTGGTACTATGAGCAGTATCAGCGCCAGCAATCCCAAAATAAAGAAGAGGAGGTATAAGATGCAGATTATTTGGAAACTATTGAAACAAATCAAGGTTGTCAAAGGTCTTTTTGCAATTGGTGTCATCATTCTTTTAATTGTGACAGCGGTCAGTCAGCTTTCTCCTCTTGTCCTGCAGCAGGTCATCGACTCTAGTCTGACGATTCTTGACAAGGGGCAGAAAATCAATCAGGCAGTTTTTCTGAAAAATGTGTCTCTTTATTCCAGTATGATTATCCTGTCGCTGTTTCTTTACTATTTTGACCGTTATATCTTTAATCGCTGTGCTTTCTTAGTGACAGCTCATTTGCGCAATCAGTCTTTTGATAAAATGCAGCGGCTACCGATTTCTTATTTCGATGATAAGCCAGCTGGGAAAATCGCCACGCGGATTGTCAATGATACTGAAACGCTACGCAATCAATTTTACAGCAATTTGCTGACGATGATTTCCCTCAATGTGATTCGGATTGTGGCTATTTATGTCATTTTGATTCAATTAGACCTAACAATCGGTCTTTGTATGTTGGTTTTGGTGCCACTTTTTTATGGTTTGCAAAGAATTTATCGTAAGGCGACAGACAAGCCTATGAAAGATTTTTACGATGCTAGAAGTGACGTCAATACTCAGGTCAATGAAACGATGAACGGTGCCAGTCTTATCCAGCTCTACCACCAAGAAGAACGAGTCTTGGCTGAGTTTGATCAGACCTCTGGGAAAATGCTGGCGGCTGATAATCGTATGCATCTGATCAATGCTACGGCTTCCTGGACTTTGACTGAATTTACCAAGTACATGGTGATTTCAGGCGTTCTGACGGTGGTTGGCTATCAGTTTTTAGGAGGACAAATGGGGGTGACGCCTGGCCGACTCTTTGTTTACATCAACTACATCACAACCCTCTTTGACCTGATGGGGATGTTGGTTCGCCAGTTGCCAAACATCCAACGTTCACTAGAGACAGGACGTCGCGTTCTTGACCTTTTGGAGGAAGAAGATGAGGTGGACTCAGAAGCTCAGCTCCTAGTCCCAAATGGTCAGGTCATTTTTGATCATGTGACCTTTGCCTACGAGGAGGGAAAAACAATTCTCCGTGACATCACTATCCATGCTGAGGCTGGACAGACAGTCGCTCTAGTCGGGCATACGGGCTCTGGAAAATCATCCATCATGAATCTACTCTATCGTTTTTACGATCCTCAGGAGGGACAAGTGATGATTGATGGTCAGAATATTTGCCACTATTCTCGAGAAAGTTTACGAAGTCATATGGGAATTGTCCTACAGGATCCTTATCTCTTCACGGGAACTATTGCTAGTAATGTATCTATGGAAAATAAGGAGTTGTCCGATCAAGCTATTTTAGAAAGTCTCAAAAAGGTTGGAGCTGGTGATATGCTTGCTAGACTTGATAAAGGCATTCATGAACCAGTTGTGGAAAAAGGCTCAGCCTTCTCATCTGGAGAGCGTCAGTTGATTGCCTTTGCCAGAACCTTGATTACAGATCCTAAAATCTTGATTTTAGATGAAGCCACTTCTCACATTGATACAGAGACAGAAGATATTATCCAGAAAGCTATGGATGTGGTTAAGGAGGGACGAACCACCTTTATCATTGCCCACCGCTTATCAACTATTCAAAACGCTGACCAGATTTTAGTGCTTGACGCTGGCCGAATCATTGAGCGAGGCACCCACGCACAGCTCCTAGATCTTGGAGGTCGTTACGCAGAAATGCACAAAATTCAGCAGAAGGTTTAATCCTTTTACGTCATAGACTAGTTAATAGGTCTGTTAAGGAAGTAGGTAAGCTCTATTTTCCACTTCCTTAGATGCTGTCGGATGCTAGCGACTTCTTGACAGAATACCAAGTCCAAGTTTCAAAACATCTAACCGGATGAACGGCTAGTTTATAAGGTCTTCGATGCGGCGGAAGTGGTGGTAAGGTCTGCCTTTCTCGCCATGATAGAATTACTTGCGTTTGTATCATTTAGTAGAGCGACGCAACAAATGACAGCAGATACATTCTCTTCAGACCAAACAGACCAGCTACGGGTCTGTTTTACTTTTTCAAGCCTGTAAAAGCGCTGGATAAAGCAGAAAGTTTCTATTTGTGAGCAAATTTGCTATAATAGTCGCAAGATATGAGAAAAAACCTAAGAGAAAGGTAAATCTAATCCATGAAAAAAATCTTAATTGTCGACGATGAAAGACCAATTTCAGATATCATCAAGTTTAATCTGTCAAAAGAAGGTTATGAGGTTGTCACAGCGTTTGATGGCAGGGAGGCTCTGGCTCAATTTGAGGCAGAGGATCCTGATTTGATTATCCTTGATTTGATGTTGCCAGAGTTGGATGGTCTTGAGGTTGCCAAAGAGGTGCGTAAGACCAGTCACATTCCTATCATCATGCTGTCGGCAAAAGATAGTGAATTTGATAAGGTTATCGGACTTGAAATTGGTGCTGATGATTATGTCACCAAACCTTTTTCAAATCGTGAACTCTTAGCTCGTGTTAAGGCACATTTGCGTCGCACAGAAAACATTGAGTTGGCTATCGCCGATGAAAATGCCTCAGAAGGCCCAGCTACCTTAAAAATTGGTGATTTGGAAATTTTACCAGATGCCTTTGTTGCTCACAAGCGTGGTCAAGAGTTGGAATTAACCCACCGTGAGTTTGAACTCCTTTATCATTTGGCTACCCACATCGGTCAGGTCATGACTCGAGAGCATTTACTTGAAACGGTTTGGGGCTATGATTATTTTGGAGATGTACGTACGGTTGATGTCACAGTGCGTCGCCTACGTGAAAAAATTGAGGATACACCTAGTCGCCCAGAGTACATTCTGACTCGTCGTGGCGTTGGTTATTACATGAAAGCGTATGACTAATTTAACTGAAAATTTAGGGACTTTTGAGCGAGCTCTGCTTTTTCTTTTGGCAATAGCTGCCGCTTACCTGCTTTATGGAGCCTATCGAGATTACAAGCAGGCCAAAATCATTCGTCAGTTGACGGAGAATGTCTATGCTTTGATTGATGGTGACTACTCAGATATTTTGGAAGTGGAGGCGGATTCAGACTTAGAAGATCTTGCCAATAGCCTCAGCGATTTGTCTGAAGTGGTTCGTCTGACACATGGCAATTTGTCTCAGGAACGAGACCGGCTATCCAGTCTCTTGGCCTATATGACAGATGGAGTTATAGCAACGGATCGCGGCGGGAAGATTATTACCATCAATGAAACTGCGCAAAAACAGCTCAATTTAAGTTCTGAGCAAGCCTTGAAAATGACCATTTTAGATGTTCTTGGTAGCGACAATCCTTATTCTTATCATGACTTGGTGGCTAAAACACCTGACATACTGATCAATCGTCGCGATGAGTTTGGGGAATTTATGACCCTACGTTTTCGCTTTGCACTCAACCGCCGTGAATCAGGCTTCATCTCTGGCTTGGTTGTTGTTTTGCATGACGTAACTGAACAGGAAAAGGAAGAACGAGAACGTCGTCTTTTCGTATCTAACGTTAGTCATGAGCTGCGCACCCCCTTGACATCGGTCAAATCCTATCTGGAAGCACTTGATGAAGGTGCTTTGAAAGATGATGTTGCTCCGCAATTTATCAAAGTTTCCTTAGACGAAACTAACCGTATGATGCGTATGATTACCGATCTGCTCAATCTGTCTCGAATTGATAATGGAGCTGTACGATTAGAAGTGGAAATGACCAATTTTACAGCCTTTATGACCTCTATATTAAACCGTTTTGATAAGGTCAAGAGTCAGCACACCAGCACTGATAAGAGTTTTGAAATTGTTCGCGATTATCCGTTGACCTCTATTTGGATGGAGATTGACAATGATAAGATGACACAAGTTATTGAGAATATCCTCAATAACGCCATAAAATATTCTCCAGATGGTGGTCAAATTAAAGTTAGCATGAAGACGACAGATAGTCAGCTGATTATCTCCATTACAGATCAGGGTCTGGGTATTCCCAAAAAAGATTTACCCTTGATTTTTGATCGTTTTTATCGTGTTGACAAGGCTAGAAGTCGTGCACAGGGTGGAACAGGCTTAGGTCTTGCTATTGCTAAAGAAATTGTGAAACAGCATCACGGCTTTATTTGGGCAAAAAGTGAAGAAGGTAAGGGGTCAACCTTTACTATTGTCTTGCCTTATGACAAGGAAGCTTTAGAAATAGATGATTGGGAGGATTACGAAGAAAATGATGATAGAAAAGGGGTTTAAGTATAGTATTCTGGCTTCAGGATCTAGCGGAAACTGTTTTTACTTGGAAACCCCAAAGAAGCGTATTTTGGTAGACGCTGGCTTGTCTGGCAAGAAAATCGTTAGCTTACTTGATGAAATTGACCGTAAACCAGAGGATTTAGATGCTATTTTGGTAACTCATGAGCACAAAGATCACATCCATGGCGTAGGTGTTTTGGCTCGCAAGTATCATCTAGATGTGTATGCCAATAGCCAGACTTGGCAGGCCATGGACAAGGCAATAGGAAATCTTGATGTTAGTCAAAAACATCTTTTTGAGACAGGTAAAATGCTGACTTTCGATGATATTGACATCGAGAGTTTTGCAGTCAGCCATGATGCCGTAGCACCGCAATTTTACCGCTTTATGAAAGATGACAAGAGTTTTGTGATGCTGACTGACACGGGCTATGTGTCAGATCGGATGTCAGGGATTATTGAAAATGCTGACGCCTACCTGATCGAGGCTAATCACGATATTGAAATTTTGCGAGCAGGATCCTATCCTTGGTCAACCAAGCAGCGTATTCTATCTGATTTTGGGCATTTATCAAATGAAGCGGGAGCGCAAGCTATGATAGATAGTCTTGGAGACCGTACCCAGAAGATTTATTTGGGGCACCTGTCTAAAGAAAATAACATCAAAGAATTGGCTCATCTGACGGTAAAAAGTAACCTTGCTCAAGCAGATATTGATGTGGAACGTAAAATCAAAATTTTGGACACCTCGCCAGACAGAGCAACCCCACTGACTCAAATCTAAGAAAATACCGCAAGGTATTTTTTTCTTGGAAAAACATGAAAGAACCAGCTAATAACAACTTATTTTAAACATTTTTATCCCATTTTTGGTATAATTGTAAAGGTATTTGACCTAGAAAAATGTCATAAGACCCATCAATTCACAAGAAAGGAAGCGCCTTGTCAGATTATTTGTCGGTCAGTCACTTGACCAAATACCTTAAGATGAAAATTGACCGTGATCCCTATTTGGAACGGGTTTACCTGACAGGGCAGGTTTCCAATTTTCGTCGTCGTCCCAACCACCAGTATTTTTCCCTCAAGGACGAGGGTGCTGTCATCCAGGCAACCATGTGGGGCGGCATTTATAAAAAACTTGGTTTTGACCTCGAAGAAGGTATGAAAATCAACGTCATCGGTCGCATTGAGCTCTATCCGCCTAGTGGTTCTTATTCCATTATTATTGAAAAAGCGGAGCCAGATGGAATCGGAGCTTTGGCCATTCAGTTTGAACAACTCAAGAAAAAATTATCCGAGGCTGGCTACTTTGATGACCGTCACAAACAAGCTCTCCCGCAGTTTGCCACCAAAATTGGCGTTATTACCAGTCCTAGTGGTGCGGTTATTCGTGATATTATCACAACTGTCAGTCGCCGCTTTCCAGGCATTGATATTCTGCTTTTCCCGACAAAGGTTCAAGGTGAAGGTGCTGCTCAGGAAGTGGCTGCTAACATTGCAAGGGCTAATCAGCGCAACGACCTAGACCTGCTCATTGTGGGTCGCGGTGGCGGCTCTATCGAAGACCTCTGGGCTTTCAACGAGGAAATTGTAGTACAGGCTATCTTTGAGAGTCGCCTGCCTATTATTTCTAGCGTGGGACATGAGACGGATACAACTTTGGCGGACTTCGTCGCCGATCGCAGAGCAGCAACGCCGACCGCAGCAGCCGAGTTGGCGACGCCTGTGACCAAGGCTGATATTCTGTCATGGATTGCAGAGCGGCAAAATCGAGCCTATCAGGCTACTCTACGACAAATTCACTACAATCAGGAGCGATTGGTAAAACTATCGAGTTCAGTCATTTTCAGACAACCAGAACGTCTCTATGATGGCTATGTTCAGAAGTTAGATAAGTTGACGACTAGCTTAACGAATAAGATGGAATATCAGTTCAGCCAAGTTAAACAAGCTCAGGCCATGCTCACTCAACGACTATTGTCCCTAGACTTAGGCGGCAAAATCAATCGTTATCAGGAACGCTTGGCAATTCAGGAGAAACTTCTGAAATCACACATGACAAGCCAGTATGACAGTAAGTTGGCCAGATTTGAAAAAGCTCAAGATGCCTTATTGTCATTAGATACCAATCGTATTATCGCACGGGGTTATGCCATGGTTCAAAAAAACGGCAAGGTTCTATCTAGTAGTAAGGATATCTCAAAGGGTGATAAAATCAATATTATGATGCGTGATGGCCGCTTAGACGTTGAGGTTATTGAGTCAGTCAAGTGACGGGCACATGAGAAAGGGGAAAGAATGGCAAGTAAGAAAAAGACATTTGAAGAAAATTTGCAGGATTTGGAAGCTATCGTAACAAAACTTGAAAACGGGGATGTAGCTTTGGAAGAAGCTATCGCAGAATTTCAAAAAGGAATGGTTTTATCCAAAGAGCTGCAAAAAACATTGGCAGAGGCTGAAAAAACCTTGGTTAAAGTTGTGCAAGCTGATGGTACAGAAACGGAACTGGATGCCTGATGAACAAATTGCAAGGAATTGATATGGCTATTGGCCACTACTATAAAAGCCGAGAGCAGATTTCGCCAGATTTGATTGAGAGTATTCACTATTCATTTGATGCTGGTGGCAAGCGAATCCGCCCTCTCATCATGCTAGAAATGCTGGAAGGTTTTGGTGTGGAATTGACGGACAGTCATTTTGAAGTGGCGGCTAGTGTAGAGATGATTCACACAGGATCGCTGATTCACGATGATCTGCCGGCTATGGATGATGATGATTATCGGCGTGGTCGCTTGACCAACCACAAGAAATTTAACGAAGCGACAGCTATTTTGGCAGGAGATTCCCTATTTCTTGACCCCTTTGGCTTAATTGCAGGAACTAATTTGTCAGATTGCATTAAGATTAAGCTGATTTCGGAGCTATCTTTTGCTTCAGGAACTTTTGGGATGGTAGGTGGCCAGATGCTGGATATGAAGGGTGAAGAAGCCCAGCTTTCACTGGAGCAGTTGCAAATCATTCATGCCAATAAAACCGGAAAACTACTGACCTTTCCCTTTGTGGCTTCAGGAATAATCGCAGAGCAGTCAGAAGAAGTCATCGCTGATTTGCGGACGATTGGTGAGTTGATTGGACTAGCTTTTCAAGTCCGCGATGATATCTTGGATTTAACAGCGACCTTTGAAGAAATCGGAAAAACACCTCAAAAAGATTTGCTAGCGGACAAATCAACCTATCCAGCGCTTTTAGGGCTTGAAAAATCACAAGACATTTTAAATGACTCTTTGGACAAAGCGCTAGCTATTTTCCAAAAACTCCAAGAAAGTCAACATTTTAATCCCCAAAGAATCACGGAAATAACAGAAAGGTTACGATTAAATGGCTAAGGAACGTGTGGATGTATTGGCCTACAAACAGGGGCTTTTTGAGACTCGAGAGCAAGCCAAACGCGGGGTTATGGCAGGTCTTGTCGTCAATGTCATCAATGGCCAGCGTTACGACAAACCTGGCGAGAAAATTGATGAGGACACTGAGCTTAAACTTAAGGGAGAAAAGCTAAAATATGTTAGCCGTGGCGGTCTCAAACTGGAAAAGGCATTAGATGTTTTTGGGATTTCAGTTCAGGGAGCAACCACTATTGACATTGGTGCTTCAACAGGCGGTTTTACGGACGTTATGCTACAAAGTGGTGCTAAGCTAGTTTACGCGGTGGATGTCGGTACCAACCAGCTGGTCTGGAAACTACGCAATGATGAGCGTGTCCGCTCTATGGAGCAGTACAATTTTCGCTATGCACAGGCTCAAGACTTTACGGAAGGACAGCCGGTTTTTGCCTCGATTGATGTCAGTTTTATCTCTCTCAATCTCATTTTGCCAGCTTTACACGACCTCTTAGCTGATGGCGGTCAGGTCGTCGCCCTTATCAAACCTCAATTTGAAGCGGGGCGAGAGCAAATTGGTAAAAATGGTATCATAAAGGATGCGACTGTCCACGAAAAGGTTTTAGAGACGGTTACCAGTTTTGCTACAGGCTACGGATTTACCGTTAAAAATCTTGATTTTTCACCTATTCAGGGGGGCCATGGTAATATTGAGTTTTTGGCCCATTTGGAAAAATCAGCTGACGCCCAAAATCTTGTCAGTAGCTTGATTTCCCAGATTGTTCAAAAAGCACATCAAGAATTTGCCAACAGCAATTAACAGAAATAGAAAGGAGCGTTTAGGTGACTGTTATTACTAAACGCGAAGTGAGTCAAATATGAAAAAAAATGAACGACTAGAATTAATTAAAAAAATTATCCTGACTAATGAGGTTGAAACCCAGCACGAGTTATTGGAATTCCTTGAAAAAGAAGGATTGACACCAACTCAAGCAACTATTTCACGTGATATGAACGAGATTGGCATTGTTAAAATTCCGTCAAAATCAGGCCGTTACGTTTACGGTCTGTCAAAAAATAAAGCGGCTGTTATCGTACCGCAGCCCCTCAACCTTTCTGAAATCATTTTAGAAATCTCACGCCTGAAAAACATGCTTCATATCGACGTGGTTCCGGGCAATAGTCGCCTCTTGAAACGTCATATTTTGGATGAATTTTCAGACCAAATTTTCAGCCTGATTGCCGATGATGATAGTCTTCTTTTGGTTGCTCCAACTGAAGCAACAGCAGAAGCACTTCAAAAACGTATCAGTCGCTGGACATAATCAATTAAGGAGTGGCTATGCTATTAGAAATTGCCATCAAAAACTTTGCCATCATTGAAGAAATTTCCCTTAACTTTGAAACAGGGATGACGGTTCTAACTGGTGAGACCGGTGCTGGAAAGTCCATCATCATAGACGCCATGAACCTTATGTTGGGAGCGCGTGCCAGCACAGAAGTCATTCGTCACGGCGCACACAAGGCAGAGATTGAAGGGCTCTTTTCGGTGGAAAAAAACGCTGTGCTGAGCCAAGTTCTCGAGGAAAATGGCATTGAATTTACAGATGAACTAATCATTCGTCGTGAAATTTTGCAAAATGGGCGGAGCGTCAGCCGTATCAACGGTTCGATGGTCAACCTGTCTACACTTAAAGCTGTCGGTCAGCATTTGGTTGACATTCATGGTCAGCACGATCAGGAAGAATTGATGCGACCAGCTTTACATGGTCACTTGCTAGATGCTTTTGGAGACGATGATTTTGTTGACCTCAAAAAAGCTTATCAGGACACTTTTGACAAGTACAGAGCATTGCGCAAAGAGGTGTTGACCAAGCAAAAAAATGAACAAGAACATAAGGCTCGGATTGAGATGCTGGAATTTCAATTAGCGGAGCTCGAAGCAGCTAATCTGACCACTGGTGAAGATTTTGCTCTCAATCAAGAACGGGATAAACTACTCAATCACAAAAACATTGTGGACACCTTGACAAATGCCTTTGTTATGCTGGACAATGAGGAATTTTCAAGCTTATCAAATGTTCGTTCTGCCATGAATGATTTGATGGGTCTAGAAGACTTTGACCCAGAGTACAAGGACTTGTCTAATAGCCTTACAGAAGCCTATTACATGATGGAAGATGTGACTAAGCGGTTGGGAGATATCATTGACGACCTAGATTTTGATGGTAACCGCCTGCAAGCTATTGAGCACCGTCTGGACACTATCTTCAGCATCACGAGAAAATACGGCAGTTCTGTTGATGATGTACTGGATTATTTTGCTAACATCAGGGCAGAATACAGTCTTTTAACAGGTCAGGGACAGTCTTCAGACGATATGGAGCGTGGCCTTAAAGTTTTGGAAAGAGAATTGGTCGCAAAAGCTGCTGAACTTAGCCAAGCTAGGCACGCCATTGCCTTAAAGCTACAAGATGAAATCAAGGCAGAGCTCCAAGACCTTTACATGGAAAGGGCAGAATTCCAAGTTCAGTTTGTCAAAAGTAAATTCAATCGTGAGGGCAATGAAACGATAGAATTTTACATTTCAACCAATCCAGGTGAAGGTTTTAAACCTCTGGTTAAGGTAGCCTCTGGAGGTGAATTATCCCGTCTTATGCTGGCTATCAAATCAGCCTTTTCAAGGCGAGAAGACAAAACCAGCATTGTTTTTGACGAGGTGGATACAGGCGTTTCAGGTCGTGTTGCGCAAGCTATTGCCCAAAAAATTCATAAAATTGGTCGTAATGGCCAGGTACTAGCGATTTCACACCTACCTCAGGTGATTGCCATCGCAGACTATCAGTTCTTTATCGAAAAGCAGAGCGATGACACCAAGACAGTCTCAACTGTACGACTTCTAACTGATAATGAACGTGTGGAAGAAATCGCCAAAATGCTTGCTGGAGCTGATGTGACAGAAGCCGCTCGCATCCAAGCAAGAGAATTACTGAAAAAATCATAAACAAAAGAGGCATCAATCTCTTTTGTTATTTTTTCTTGAAAATTTGCTATAATGGAAGCATTAGGATTGAAAAGAAAAGGGTAACGTGTGAAAATCACTCAAAAACACGTTCATGGGAAGGTATAATGATTAAAATTTTGACGGATTCTTCCGTGACCATTGAACCAGAAGTGGTCAAGGAACTTGATATTACAGTTGTTCCTCTATCTGTCATGGTAGATGGTACACTCTATTCAGATGCTGATCTCAAGGAAGTCGGCAAATTCCGCAGTCTCATGCGGGCTAGCAAGGAACTTCCAAAGACCAGTCAGCCACCGGTAGGTCTCTTTGCTGAGGTATATGAGAATTTGGTTAAGGGCGGAGCAGACCACATTGTCGCCATTCATTTGACGCACTCTCTTTCTGGAACAGTTGAGGCTTCCCGTCAGGGAGCGGTTATTGCAGAAGCGCCAGTGACTGTTATTGACTCAACCTTTACTGACCAAGCTATGAAATTTCAAGTGGTTGAAGCTGCCAAATTGGCAAAAGCTGGCGCCGATTTGGACACCATTTTAGCTCGTATTGAGGAGGTTCGTAGCAAATCTGAACTTTTCATCGGTGTCTCAACTCTTGAAAATCTTGTCAAGGGAGGTCGTATCGGCCGTGTTACCGGCATGCTCAGTTCTCTATTGAATATCAAGGTTGTCATGGAACAAAAGAATCACGAACTTATTCCGATAGCTAAGGGGCGTGGGACAAAAACATTTACTAAGTGGTTAGAAAGTTGGAAATCCCAAATTGGCGACCGTGGTATTGCTGAAATTGGCATTTCATACTCAGGAACTATTGAATTGGTAAATTCTTTGAAAGAAAGCCTTTTGGAGGTTGTTGACGAGTCTATCATTTCTATCTTGGAAACAGGCTCTATCATCCAAACCCACACTGGTGAGGGGGCCTTCGCGGTCATGGTGCGTTATGATTAAGCGACGATTCCTAGCGGGATTATTGGTATTTTTTCTTGGCTACGCCATTTTCTTTGCCCTTTTCAGCCTACTAATTCCCAAGTCAGACACTAAATTGACAAAAAAGGATTTTTTGTCTAAGAAAGTGGAAACTTTTTCTTATGTCGCTATCGGTGATTCCTTGACTGAGGGGGTAGGCGATACTACAGGTCAAGGTGGCTTTATTCCGCTCCTTGTTAATAACCTCAATGCCACTTATGGTTATGAAGTGATTAGCCACAATTACGGAGTTACCGGCAATACCAGTAAGCAAATTTTGACCCGCATGCAGGAAAATGAAGACATTAGTAAAAATTTAGCTAAGGCTGATCTGATGACCCTGACAGTTGGTGGTAATGATGTCATGGCAGTTATTCGGAAAAATTTGGCTGACTTAGATGTCAATACCTTTCAAAAGCCATCAAAAGATTATCAAGAGCGCCTGCGAAGCATTATTGAATTGGCTAGAAATAACAACAAAAACCTCCCTATCTACATCCTGGGGATTTACAATCCTTTTTATCTGAATTTTCCAGAAGTAACTGAAATGCAAACTGTTGTGGAAAATTGGAATAAGGCAACCCAGAAAGTTACCAAGGAGTATAAAAATGTCTATTTCGTTCCTATCAATGACTTGCTCTACAAAGGAATAGATGGGGAAGAAGGGATTGTGCAAACTTCAGGTGGTCAGATAACGGTGATTAATGATGCACTTTTTGCAGAGGATCTTTTTCATCCCAATAATATGGGCTATCAGCGCATGGCTGACGCTGTGATGGAGGAAATTAGTGATACAAAGAAAACATGGAAATAACAGACGAATCAATGGCTGGAAATGGGCTTTTATATTGCTTTTATCAGCGCAGTTTGCCTTCCTTGCTGTCCTTGCTAGCCGATTGATAGAAATTCGTGAACCAGTAACAGAGGCTGTTTCAACCAAATCAAAGGAGAAAAGCATCAGCGTTGGAACCATTACAACGACCAAGGAGCAATTAAATAAAACTCTGGCTGCCTACCTTTCTGACATGAAAGCTAAGAATTTGACCTTCGAATTTTATGCTAGCTCAACAACGATGCTCTTTGAGGGAACTTACACTTTCTTGGGATACGAAGTCCCCTTGTACATCTATTTTGAACCCTATGTATCGAAAAAAGGCGCAGTACAACTAAAATTGACTTCTTTTTCCGCTGGGACTTTGTCTCTGCCAGAGGGTGAAGTATTAAAATATCTGAAAAAGGCCTATAAGCTTCCTAAGATTGTCACGGTTGATACAGATAATTCTCTAATAACTATAGATGTGACAAAAATTGAAAATACTCAAAATATTTATATTAAGGCTAAAAAAATTGATTTGAAAAATGACGTTATAAGTTTCGAAATTTACAAGAAAAATGGAAAATAAGTCGTTCAAAACTTGAAAAGGCCTTACATTTGTGCTATAATTTACGATTGTAAGGGTTATCACATTGATAATTCATAAATTCAAAAATACGAAGGAGAACCATTATGGCTTCTAAAGAATTCCACATTGTTGCAGAAACAGGTATCCACGCTCGTCCAGCGACTTTGCTCGTTCAAACAGCTAGCAAATTTGCTTCTGACATCACTTTGGACTACAAAGGTAAATCAGTAAACCTTAAATCAATCATGGGTGTTATGTCACTTGGTGTTGGTCAAGGTGCTGACGTTACTATCTCTGCTGAAGGTGCTGATGAAGCAGAAGCACTTGCAGCAATCGAAGAAACAATGACTAAAGAAGGATTGGCTTAAGATTATGACAGAAATGCTTAAAGGAATCGCAGCATCTGATGGTGTTGCAGTTGCTAAAGCATATCTACTGGTTCAACCAGACTTGTCATTCGAGACAATCACAGTTGAAGACACAAATGCGGAAGAAGCTCGTCTAGATGCTGCTCTAGCGGCGTCACAAGACGAGCTTTCTGTTATCCGTGAAAAAGCAGTAGGTACGCTCGGTGAAGAGGCGGCAGCAGTTTTTGATGCTCACCTCATGGTATTGGCTGACCCAGAGATGATTAGCCAAATTAAAGAAACAATTCGTGCTAAACAAACCAACGCAGAAACTGGTTTGAAAGAAGTGACTGACATGTTCATCACTATCTTTGAAGGCATGGAAGATAACCCATACATGCAAGAGCGTGCTGCTGATATTCGTGATGTAGCCAAACGTGTTCTTGCACACCTTCTTGGTGTAAAACTTCCCAACCCAGCAACTATCAGTGAAGAATCAATCGTCATTGCGCACGATTTGACTCCATCTGATACTGCTCAATTGGACAAAAAATTTGTAAAAGCCTTTGTGACAAACATCGGTGGACGTACAAGCCACTCAGCTATCATGGCTCGTACACTTGAGATTGCAGCTGTTCTTGGTACAAACAATATCACAGAAATTGTTAAAGACGGTGATTTGCTCGCGGTCAACGGTATCACAGGTGAAGTTGTCATCAACCCATCAGAAGATGTCATTGCAGAATTTAAAGTTGCTGGTGAAGCTTATGCTAAACAAAAAGCTGAATGGGCACTATTGAAAGACGCTCAGACAGTTACAGCAGATGGTAAACACTTTGAGTTGGCAGCAAACATCGGTACACCAAAAGACGTTGAAGGTGTAAATGATAATGGTGCTGAAGCAGTTGGTCTTTACCGTACAGAGTTCTTGTACATGGATTCTCAAGACTTCCCAACTGAAGATGAGCAATACGAAGCTTACAAGGCTGTTCTTGAAGGTATGAACGGTAAGCCAGTTGTGGTTCGTACAATGGATATCGGTGGTGATAAGGAGCTTCCTTACTTCGACCTTCCACACGAAATGAACCCATTCCTTGGTTTCCGTGCCCTTCGTATCTCTATTTCTGAGACTGGGAACCAAATGTTCCGTACGCAGTTGCGTGCCCTTCTTCGTTCATCTGTACATGGTAAACTTCGTATCATGTTTCCAATGGTTGCCTTGTTGACAGAATTCCGTGCTGCAAAAGCAATCCTTGAAGAAGAGAAAGCAAACTTGTTGGCTGAAGGTGTAGCAGTTTCTGATGATATCCAAGTAGGTATCATGATTGAAATTCCTGCAGCAGCAATGCTTGCTGACCAATTTGCCAAAGAAGTTGATTTCTTCTCAATTGGTACAAACGACCTTATCCAATACACAATGGCTGCTGACCGTATGAACGAGCAAGTGTCATACCTTTACCAGCCTTACAACCCATCAATCCTTCGCTTGATTAACAACGTTATTAAGGCTGCACATGCAGAAGGTAAATGGGCTGGTATGTGTGGTGAGATGGCTGGTGATCAACAAGCTGTTCCACTTCTTGTAGGTATGGGCTTGGATGAGTTCTCTATGAGTGCAACATCTGTACTTCGTACACGTAGCCTCATGAAGACACTTGACACAGCTAAGATGGAAGAATATGCTCATCGTGCCTTGACAGAATGTGCAACGGCAGAAGAAGTTCTTGAACTTCAAAAAGAGTATATCATTGTAGACTAAACTATAAAAATAAAAGTAGCTAGATAACTGGCTACTTTTTCTATCAAATTAAGAAAATCGACTGCTGATATACTAAGCATATCAGGTATTGCTTTATCAACCAATACCTAAACTATAAGTAGGAGGAACTCTCTATGAGTAGATATGCGATGTGTCCAGACTGTGGGCATCGTTTAAGTAGAGTTAAAGATAGTTTTGGCTATTGGGACGAAGAAACGTATATTTGTAACTATTGTTCTGATGAAAATGAGTATAACGAATATGATGAAGAATCGCTAAGTGTATTTGAAGCAGCTGATATTTGGTTCTCAAATGGCAAAGATGAAGATTATATGTTTGGTTACTCAGAGGACGAATTAGAAGATGCCTTGTAATCTCTTCTTGTTATAGAGATGCAATCATTCTTTTTATAAATACTTACTAGCTTCTGGGATAGATAGTGGTGCCATTTGATGTTTATTTTCTTGGACAAAGCTGCGCACCCAATCAGGATTGGTTTTAGAGTAGTCACGAAGGGCCCAACCAATAGCTTTATTGATGAAAAATTCGGAGCTTCCAAAATTATTTTTGATGATTTTAGACAAAAGTTCTGTATCTGTATCATCTTTTCTTCCTAGCTGATGGTCAATGGCAATGCGACGCAGCCAAAAGTCTTCAGATAGGGACAGTTCTAGCATGAGCTCTGAAATCCTAGTGTCAGCAATATTTCCCAAAATACGGTCAAAATAATCAATGGTATCCCACCACTGGTGGCTAGTGGCATAGGTCAAGATTTTTGGAACGTCAGCGTAGGTCAGATGCTTTTGCATGGCTTTGAGATAATCGCAGACGAAGTAGTCCAGCTCACGGTGAGGGTGGCACCAAGCCTGATTCAGTAAGTCCCAGTCGATGCTCTTACTTTTTTTAGCGGCAGCAATCACGTCTTTGTAGAGGAGACGACGTTGGGGGCTAGGAACCCCAAAAAAGCTGAATTGGTATCGTAGATAGGCTGACATGACCTCCGCATTTTTGGAATTTTGCTGCGCTTCGAAGCGCTTGACTAATGTTTCAAAAATCATAGGTCTATTATAATTAAATCTTTTATGTCGTTCAAGCTTTAGCTTTTGGGAATGGCAGAGCTTTTTGCTATAATGTAGTTATGGTATTATCAAAGAAAAGAGCGAGATACGTTCTCGAAGAAATTATTGCCCTCTTTCCAGATGCACAACCGAGTTTGGATTTTCGAAATCATTTTGAGTTGTTAATAGCAGTACTCTTGTCGGCGCAAACGACGGATAAAGCAGTTAATCAGGTGACTCCAGCTCTTTTTGAAGCCTTTCCGACTCCTGAACTGATGGCAGGCGCTGAAGAGGAAGAATTGGCTAAGTACATCTCTCGGCTGGGACTTTATCGCAACAAGGCAAAGTTCATGAAGAAATGTTCTCAGCAGCTAGTTACCGATTTCGGTGGTGTGGTTCCACAGAGCAGAAAGGAGCTTGAAAGTCTGGCTGGTGTTGGTCGAAAGACCGCTAATGTAGTCATGTCAGTTGGTTTTGGTATTCCTGCTTTTGCAGTTGACACCCATGTGGAGCGCATTTGTAAACACCACGATTTGGTTAAAAAATCAGCAACTCCGCGCGAAGTAGAGGACTATGTGTGCTCTGTCCTACCGCCAGAAAAATGGTTGGCGGCCCATCAGGCAATGATTTACTTTGGCAGAGCAATTTGTCATCCTAAAAACCCTGAGTGTTATAAGTATGCTCAATTATATCATTTTCCTAAGTGAAGACTGGAACGATTTCGTTCTAGTCTTTTTTAGTTTAAGGTTTCTATTAGTTATTTTTAAGAAAAGATTTTGGTCAACTAAGTAGAATTTGATTATTAAATATAGGGGGATGGTTTATGAACTTTCTAAAGAAACACTTTTATGCTCTGCTATTTTCAATAGCCATAATGTCTGCAAACAGCTATGTACTATTGAAAACATTTGTTTTATCCGAAGCAATGGTTTCAGTTGCAGATGCAACAGGTACCAACCAGTCTAGCGTAAGTCTAACTGCGGATACGACTTCAAATGACACCGGTAGTGTGACTCGTACTGATACCAGCTACTCTGATGATAATATCAGCATCAATATCACTACGGGTCAAACAAGTGACACAACTTATTATGTTGCTGACATTAAATTGACGGATGCTTCATATCTTAAAACAGCTCTGGCAAATGACACTTACGGAACCAATGTGACGGAGAAAACATCTAGTCAAGCTGAACGTCTAGGAGCTATTTTTGCCATTAATGGGGACTACTATGGTGCTAATAGCACAGGGTACGTCATCAAAAATGGTGTCCTTTATCGTGATACTGCGCGTAGTAGCGACTATGAGGATTTGGTTGTCTATTCAGATGGAACCTTTGGGACAATTTCAGAAAATGAGACAACTGCTCAAGAATTAATTGACTCAGGGGTTGTTCAAACATTTGCCTTTGGTCCAACATTGGTTAAGGATGGTCAGATTGCCGTCTCAACTTCTGATGAAGTCGGGCGTGCTATGGCTGATAATCCTCGGACAGCCATTGGGATTATCGAAGAAGATGATGGCAGCCTCCATTACATTGTTATCGTGTCAGATGGTCGTACCAATGAGTCATCAGGCTTGACTCTGTATGAAATGGCAGAGCTGATGCAGTCTTACGGAGTGACAACCGCCTATAATCTTGATGGTGGTGGTTCCTCAACGATGTATTTTAATGGTCAGGTTGTCAATAATCCAACGACTAACGGTAATATTTCAGAAAGGGCGGTGAGTGATATTGTTTACATCGGTTACTAAAAGAACTTTTGCAAAAGGAAGTCTGATCTATTTGAGTCTCACGATTTTCTTAGCTATTTTTAATTACATTTATGAACAATTTAGTTATGGAGAGAGTTCAGTTTATATGCGCTTGGTATTTCTAATTCCTCTGATAGCTGCTATCTTTTACCTAGTGTCTGGTTTTCGAGAATTATGGGTGAAAAATCGATTATCACTTTTACTTTTCAATTCAGGTGTTGCCACATCTATCAGTGGCTGTTTGATTAAAGGGATTATCGAGATTTCAGGAAGATCAACGGTGATGGAAGTACCCTACTGGTATGCAACGCTTGCATTTTTTGGACTTAGCTTCCTCGTCGGTATATTGAGAAGAAAGGATCACACATGATGAAAATTATTATTCCTGCTTATGAACCCAATCACAGATTAGTAGAAGTCGTTGAAGGCATCGTACGTGACTTACCAAGTTCAGAGGTTATTGTCATTGATGATGGTTCAGGCGATGATTATAAGTCTTATTATGATCATGCTGAGCAACTGGGGGCGACACTTTTAAGACATTCTCATAATCGAGGCAAGGGAGCTGCTCTTAAGACTGCCTTTGATTATCTTTTGAAGAATGGCTGCGCAGATCAAGAAGATTATTTGGTGACCATTGATAGTGATGGGCAGCATCTGGTATCAGATATGATAAAGGTAGCAGAAGCGGCTAGGGGCAAGCATTCTCACCTCATTTTGGGAAGTCGATCGTTCGTGGGAGAAGTTCCACTGCGAAGTCGCTTTGGGAATATTGTGACTGCAAGACTTTTTAGGCTGGTAACAGGACAAAACATTTCAGATACGCAAACGGGTTTACGAGCCATGTCAACAAGACTTTTGCCGTGGTTGCTGAGCCTCTCTGGGGATCGTTTTGAATATGAGTTTAATATGTTGTTGGAAGCCAAGACTTCGTCGATTCTGATTGAAGAAGTACCGATTGAAACTATTTACATTGAAGAAAATGAGAGTTCCCATTTTCGTCCTATTCAAGATTCTATTCGAATTTATGCCCCATTTTTAAAATTTTCAAGTACTGCCATTATTGCAGCAGTGATTGATGCAAGCCTACTGTTTATTCTTATGAACTTGACAGGTCACCTTTTGTTCTCTGTTGTAGTGGCAAGGGTACTGAGCGCAACAGCGCAGTGCTGTTTAAATGCAAGTCTTGTCTTTAAATCAAGAACAAGCAAGACTTTTAGGGTAGGAATACGATACACTTTGCTTGTGATTATTTTGTTAATATGCAATTATTTTCTGATTCAGAGTCTACTGGGGATTGGAATAGGGCTTGTCATTGCAAAATTGCTGACCGAAACTTTCCTGTTTATTGTGAGTTATAGGGTACAAAAAAATATGATATTTGTTTAAAAAAGGGGAATCTGCTTTGAAAAGCATGATACCCCTCTTTTTTATCATTCCTCGCTAAAAAGTCGAGTAGCTTTAACAGCGCGTGTCCATCCTTTGTAAAGTTTTTGACTTTCTTCTGGAGAAATGCTAGCGCTAAAGACCTTGCCTTGGGCAAAGAGAGCTTTTAATTCGTCAGTATCTTTCCAAAATCCAACCGATAAACCTGCTAAGAAAGCTGCGCCCAAAGCTGTCGTCTCAAGATTTTGAGCACGTTCAATATGAGTTTGGAGAATATCAGATTGAAATTGTAGCAGGTAGTCATTTTTCGCTGCACCGCCATCAACACGTAAAGTTGGGATGGAGATGCCAGTGTCCAAAATCATGGTATCCACGACATCTCTTGTCTGATAGGCAAGAGATTGCAAAGTGGCTTTAATAAGATCATCTGCGGTGGTACCGCGGGTCAGCCCAAATATTGCGCCTCTGGCCTTGCTGTCCCAATAAGGAGCACCCAGTCCTGTAAAGGCAGGAACCACATAAACCTCATTATGACTCGTCGAGCGATGAGCGGCACCTTCTGATTCTGGCGCTGAAGGTAAAATTTTAAGTTGGTCGCGTAGCCATTGGAGAGCAGAGCCAGAGACAAAGACAGAACCTTCTAAAGCGTAGGTTACCTGTCCATTCAGTGCATAGCCGATAGTTGTCAGCAAATTATGTTTGGAAAGGATGGGCTTTGTACCCGTATTCATGACGATAAACGAACCGGTACCATATGTATTTTTAACCATCCCCTCATCAAGAGCAAGTTGCCCAAAAAGAGCAGCTTGCTGATCGCCGGCCATTCCAGAGATAGGAATTTTGTGGTCAGCAAAGATAAAATGTTCTGCATAGCCGTAGATTTCTGAATTTCCCTTAGTTTCTGGTAAAAGCTGTGCGGGTATATTAAGGAGTTCTAAAATCTCCTGATCCCAAGTCAAGTCATGGATATTGAAAAGCATGGTACGACTAGCGTTTGTATAATCCGTTACATGAACTTTTCCACCAGTTAATTTCCAGAGCAGCCAGGTGTCAATCGTTCCAAAGAGGAGTTCGCCAGCCTCTGCTCGCTCTTGGGCACGTGGGACATGGTCTAATAACCAGCGAATCTTTGTCGCTGAGAAGTAGGCATCGATGATTAATCCTGTCTTTTGATGGAAAAAATTAGCGTAACCATTAGAAATGAGTTGGTCAGCCAGTTCACTTGTTTGTCTAGACTGCCAAACAATAGCTCTATGAATGGGTTCTCCAGTTATTTTATCCCAGATGACGGTAGTCTCGCGTTGGTTGGTTATACCTATGCTGGCAATCTCGGCTGGAGAGATATTTGAAGAAATCAGAGCATCAGCGATTGTTGATAAAACAGCCTCCCAAATTTCAATCGCATCATGCTCGACCCAGCCGGGTTCAGGGAAATATTGGGTGAACTCACTCTGTGCCTCACCAAGCTTTTGACCTTGGCGATCAAAAATAATGGCGCGCGTGCTAGTTGTACCTTCATCAATGGCAAGAATATAAGATGACATAGCTCCTCCTTATATAAGTGCAGAAGACTGCATATAATTGTAATCGTTTTCTTTGTTATAAACTAAAACCCTCGTTTTGACAAAATGAAAAGAGTTCTCGCGAACTCTAGAGGGTGTAGGAGAACCCTATTTCTCCATTTCTTTTTATTGGTGTCGGACACCAGTAACTTTTAAACAGAAAGTCAGCGATAAGTTTTGGGCTCAAGTCCGATTGTCTTATTTGGCAGAGACTTTCGGCAAATGAGAAGCAGGTATTTTGTTTTTCAGATTGAAGGTAAGTTATGGTTACGTAGTGAATCAGTCACAAAGCTTCGCTAGAAAAAGGAAGCTCGTCTCTTTTTTTAGCGAAAACACACAGAGCAACGGCTTTTAGCTGTGATAAAAAGGCCTAAACCTAATCTATCTCAGAAAGTCGGTGACTAAAATCTTAGTCTTTACAGCCAATCAAAATTATAAGTCTATCTCCATCACAATTGGCGTGTGGTCTTGACGGGTACCTGAGTCAATCATATCAGATTTAGTGATTTTATCGGCAACCCTGTCAGAGGTCAACCAGTAGTCGATACGCCAACCTGTGTTGTTAATCTTGCTTGTCTTGCTGCGTTGCGCCCACCAGGTATAAGCGTCTGTAACATTACCATGGATATGTCGAAAGCTGTCTGTAAAGCCTTTAGCAAGCAGGGTGGTGAAGCCTTCACGTTCCTCATCGGTAAAACCTGCAGATTGACGGTTGCTAGCAGGATTTGCAAGATCAATTTCCTTGTGAGCAACGTTATAGTCGCCAGTAGCTAGGACTGGTTTTTCTTTATCAAGCTCTGCAAGATAGTCTGCGTATTTTTCATCCCAGATTTGACGTTCTTCTAAACGTTTGAGTCCGTCGCCAGCGTTTGGTGTATAAACCTGGGTTACGAAGAAGTTGTCAAATTCCAGAGTAATGATACGTCCCTCCTTATCCATTGTGGTCGGGGCACCGATTTCTGGGAAAGTAATAGTAGGGCGGAGCTCTTTTTTATAGAGAAACATGGTACCAGCGTAGCCTTTTCGTGCAGGCTCTACAGATGAACGCCAGGTGTTAGCGTAATCAGGGAAATAGTCTGCCAAGATTTCGAGGTGTTTTTTAGTCGGTCCAGTAGCAGAGAGTTTGGTCTCCTGAATGGCAATAATATCAGCATTTTCAGCGATTAATGTTTGAATAACAGCGCGTGATAGCTCACTACGAGGAGAAGTGCCAGTTAGTGCAGCATTAAGGGAATCAATGTTCCAAGAAATGAGTTTCAAAATAAGTGTCCAAGTCCGCTCAGGGAATCATATAGTTGAGCGGTTTCGATTCCTTTCAAGTGATATTAAACTATTGATAGTCTTATCTAGTTTAGCAAAAAAAACAGTTTTGGGCGAGTGTAACGATTTCACGGTAAACGCTTTACTTGTACTAGAGATATGATATAATAAAGACGAAAAGTAATAGGAGGTGTTCTTATGAGAAAAGTATTGCAATCTATCATTTGGATTCTTTGGCTACTGATTTTAATGGTTAGCTATTGGATTTACCTGCCACCCCTTAATCTAATGAGTAATCAATTTTGGTTTTTCACCATCTGGGGATTACTCTTGCTAGCAGGAGCCTTTCTTCTACTTAGTATCGTAGATACCGTATCAGCTGGACATAAGGTCATCAAAAATAACCGTCTTGGTCGTCATGGTGTGGTACGTGATGTGACTATTGATTTCAAGCGTCATCTTAAGCCTCTAGGACTTAGTTTGACAACAGCGGTAGCTATTTTTCTGCTGATGACTGTTCTTGGTTTCTTTAATTCTCGAATTTTTCGGGCAAAAAGCTACGCAAATGTCATCACAGTTACTGAAAAAGACTTTGTAGAAGACTTCCCAGAAACGGACATTACCAAGCTTGCTCTGCTTGATAGAGCGTCAGCGGAAAAGATAGGTGATACCTATTTAGGAACCATTGATAAGGTGTCTCAGTTTGGTATTTCAGACGATTACCGTCAGATTACCATTGGAGAGCAACCTTATCGCGTTTCTCCTTTGGAGTATAAAAATTTTTGGAAATGGCTGAGCAATCATCAGGAAGGGATTGGCTACTATGTCAAAGTCAATCAGACTACTGGTAAAGCAGAGCTAGCAAAATTGGAGAAGGGGATGAAATACTCTGATTCGGAATATTTCTTCAACGATACCATGCGCCATTTGCGCCTACGTTATCCATTCACCATTTTTGGGGATCCATCTTTTGAAGTAGATGATGAAGGCAATCCTTACTATGTGGCAACCATTTATGAACCTAAATTTATGCTCAGTTCAAATGATCCTAAAGGTGTTGTCCTACTTAATGCTGTTACAGGAGACACTAAGGAGTATAGTCTAGGTGATATTCCTGATTGGGTTGATCGAGTTTTCTCCGCTAATAATGTGATTACCCGCATCGATGACTATTACACTTATCAAAAAGGTTTTTGGAATACCGTCTTTAGCCAAACTGGTGTAAAAAAGACCACAGATATTTATAACTATATCAGTATTGGTAGCGATATTTACCTCTATACAGGAATTACCTCGGCTACAGCCGATTCTTCAAATCTTGGTTTTATTTTGGTCAATATGAGAACGCGTGAAGTGGTCAACTACAGGTTGGCTTCAGCGACTGAGTCAGCTGCCCAAGAATCAGCAGAAGGTGAAGTTCAAGAAAAGAAATACAGCGCGACAGCTCCTTCTCTGGTGAAGTTAAATGGCAAAGCTTTTTACTTAGTTTCTCTAAAAGATGACGCAGGACTTGTTAAATCATATGCCCTTGTTGATGCAGAAGACTACCAGCAAGTTACAATCAACAATGATATAGCAAGCCTAATTGCCCAGTTTACTGATGCAGACACGACTGCTCTATCGGGAGTGAATACAAGCGGCAAGGCAAAAGAATCAGTTTCTGGAACCGTCGAAGCCTTGGCTATTCAGACTATTAACGGAACGACGATTTACTATGTTGAGTCTGACGACACCATCTACAAGATTAAGGCCAGCACCAGCACACCGGACAATTTACCATTTATTAAAGTGGGAGATCATTTCACGGGTGAGCTTGGTAAGGAGAATTATCTGACAAATGTCACATTGACACAGGCTCAATAAAATAGAGACTGGTTAAAATTGTCTAACTCTAAAAGTAAAAACGCATGAATGATTGTACTAGAAACGTCGATTTCATGCGTTTTTCTTTACATACTTTTTTTAGCCTGCCTCAAAACAGAGCTTTTCCTGGCTTTATTGCTTTATCTTTTTAGCCAGCAGGGTTGCAAATTGCATGTTGAGGCGATTGCCCTTTTCATCAATTTTATGAAGTTCACCGAGATTCTCGTTGTATTTGATAATTTCCCAGCCGTCATAGTAGTTGCGCAGCTCATTTTCCTTAAAAGTAAAAGAGAAGGGCATAGGACATGGGTAGTTTGATGTGTCCATGGCGCAGACGATGAGATTGTAACCGCCAATCTTGGTGTGAACTTGCATATCAGCGATAATCTCGGGCACAGCTATAGGGTCAAGGAACATGAAGACCACGGTTGAGATGATAACATCATAGAGGTCGTCAATATTAGCAGAATTGATGTCATACCAGTCGATTTTGGCTGGGATGTCTTCCTTAATAGCCATATTTTCTAGCATTATCAGGCTCTGACCATTGCTATCAACTGAAGTTACCTCATGACCCAACATGCTGAGATAGAGGGAATTGCGCCCCTGACCCGAACCTAAATCTAGGATTTTTGACTTTGGAGAAAATAGCGGAGCAGCTTCAATAACTTCTGAATGTGTCCTAGTCCAACCATATTTTTTAGACAAATAATCCTCTGGCTTACAATAAAAATCCAAACGAAACTCTAAATCGTTAGAGGCGGCTGCTACCTTGTGCCAAACCTGAGGCTCAACAAAAGGTGTTTGGCTATCGGGAGTAAAAAGGTGTTCCGTTATCATTCTATCGTCCTCAGTCATCTCATAAAAAGTGAGCGCCCCCTTGATGACGGTAATTTTGCCATAAGTTCCGATTTTGGTATTATGGCGTTTTGTGATGACTTCGGGCATGGTATAGGCAGTCCAGACAGGATTGCTTTTATACAGTAAGAGTTGGTCAGGTGTAACGTGCATATGAGTCCTCAATCTTGTTTTTTACTTTATTATATCAGAAAACTCTTATAAATATTATCTGAAAATAGGAACAATATGCAAAGTATGGTAAAATAATAGGAAAGGAGTGGTATATGATGAAAAAATTTATTCATGAAAAACATCAACTTGAAGCAGTCTCAGCTATTCAACGTTTAGTTAGTTTTCCGTCCGTCTTAAATGAAGGTGAAAAGGGAACACCTTTTGGTCAGGCAATTTTAGCGGTTCTAAAGGAAACCTTGTCTCTATGCCAAAAGCTGGGTTTTAGAACTTTTATGGAGTCGGACGGCTATTATGGCTATGCTGAAGTCGGTGAAGGTCAGGAATTATTAGCTATTCTCTGCCATTTGGATGTGGTTCCAGCTGGCGATTTGAGTAAGTGGGAGACTAACCCTTTTGAAGGAGTCTTGAAAGATGGAAAACTCTTTGGCCGTGGCGTGCAAGATGATAAAGGGCCATCAATGTCTGCTCTTTTTGCGGTTAAGGCTCTGGTGGATAGTGGTGTGACATTCAATAAGCGCGTGCGTTTCATATTTGGGACTGATGAGGAGACGCTTTGGCGTTGCCTTCGCCGTTATACTGAAAAAGAGGAAGCGGCGACTATTGGATTTGCGCCAGATGCCACCTTTCCTGTAACCTATGCCGAAAAAGGGCTCTTACAGGCAAAAGTGGTCGGAATTGGTAGTAAAGAGCTAACTCTTGACATTGGAGAAGCTTACAATGTCGTGCCTGCCAAAGCGACCTATCAAGGGGCTTTATTAACTGACTTAATCCAAGAGTTGAAAGATCTAGACTTTGATTTTGAGGAAGAAGCAGGCGCTGTGACGGTACTTGGTCATGCAAGGCATACAAAAGATGCTGCGCTAGCAACCAATGCACTCGTCAGACTCGCCAAAGGCTTAGTTCCTTTAATCAGTCATCCTGCCCTGGAGTTTATAGCCAACGCTGTTGGCGAGGACGCCACAGGGAGTCACCTTTTGGGTAGAATATCAGACCAGGAATCTGGGGATCTTTCTTTTAACATTGCTGGTCTAACTATCACAGAAGAAAGCTCAGAAATCCGACTAGATTTACGGATTCCCGTTTTAGCTGATGTGGAGAAATTAGTGACTGATTTAAAAGAAAAGGCTAGCGCTTATGGGTTAGTCTATGAGGAACACGACTATCTAGCTCCGCTCTATGTTCCAAGAGATAGCGAGCTGGTCAAAACGCTAATGTCAGTCTATCAGGATAAGACAGGTGACATTGTCCCTGCCAAAGCGTCTGGTGGAGCCACTTTTGCCAGAACCATGCCCAACTGTGTCGCCTTCGGAGCCTGTTTCCCAGAATCAAAGAAAACCGAACATCAAGAAAATGAATATCTAACTTTAACCGATATTTTCAAGGCCATGGATATCTATGCTGAAGCCATCTACCGCTTAGCTTGCGAGCGATAAGAAAACTCTGATTTTGGAGTTTTTTTTACTGAGCAAAAATGATATAATAATGAAGATTGAACTGACTTAGGTCAGCTAATCCAAATAAAAGGTCTCATTTGCCTTGAAAGGAACTATTATGACTTTAAATAATTCATTTTACATTACCACACCGATTTACTACCCATCTGGTAAACTCCACATCGGTTCTGCCTACACGACCATTGCCTGTGATGTTTTGGCGCGCTACAAACGCCTGATGAATAAGGATGTTTTCTACCTGACTGGACTTGATGAGCACGGCCAAAAAATTCAGACCAAGGCTGAAGAAGCTGGTATTACACCACAATCCTATGTTGACGAGATGGCGGTGGGTGTTAAAGAGCTTTGGAAATTGCTGGACATCAGCTATGACAAGTTTATCCGCACGACGGATGATTACCATGAAACGGTCGTTTCTGACGTTTTTGAAAAATTGCTGGCGCAGGGTGATATCTACTTGGGTGAATACCAAGGCTGGTACTCTGTATCAGATGAGGAATTTTTCACAGAAAGTCAATTAGCAGAAGTCTTCCGCGATGAAGCGGGGAATGTTATTGGCGGTGTGGCTCCATCTGGTCACGAAGTTGAGTTGGTTTCAGAAGAATCATACTTCTTCAAACTCAGCAAGTACCAAAAACATTTGGAAGCCTTCTTTAAAGCCAATCCTGACTTTATCAGCCCTAATGGTCGTATGAATGAAATGTTGAAAAACTTCATCGAACCTGGTCTTGAAGATTTAGCCGTATCTCGTACAACCTTTACTTGGGGTGTGTCAGTCAAGTCAAACCCAAAGCATGTTGTTTACGTCTGGATTGATGCTTTGCTTAACTATGCAACAGCTCTTGGTTATGGTCAAGCAGATTCAGAAAACTTTGAAAAATTTTGGTTGGGTCAGACTGTGACTAAATCTTGGACTGATGAAAATGGAAAGACTTGGGATTTTACTGTCAATCCTGAAGTTAATCACATGGTTGGTAAGGATATCCTCCGTTTTCACTCTATCTACTGGCCAATCATTCTTATGGCGCTTGACTTGCCATTGCCAAACCGCCTCATTGCTCACGGTTGGTTTGTCATGAAAGATGGTAAAATGTCTAAGTCTAAGGGTAACGTCATTTACCCAGAAATGTTGGTAGAACGTTTTGGTCTTGATCCTCTCCGTTATTACCTCATGCGTAGTCTTCCAGTTGGTTCAGACGGTACCTTCACACCAGAAGACTATGTAGCTCGTATCAACTATGAGTTGGCTAATGACCTTGGAAATCTGCTTAACCGTACAGTTGCCATGATTAACAAGTACTTCGGTGGAGACATTCCAGCTTATGTTGAAAATGTGACCGACTTTGATGCTGATTTAGCAGCAGTCGTAGCTGACAATCTTATAGCCTACCACAAGAACATGGATGCGGTTGACTACCCACGCGCCCTTGAAGCGGTTTGGAACATTATTTCACGTACTAACAAATATATTGATGAGACAGCTCCTTGGGTCTTGGCAAAAGAAGGTGGTGATAAAGAAGCTTTGGCAGCCGCTATGGCTCACCTTGTGGCAAGCTTGAGGGTGGTTGCTCACCTCATTCAACCATTCATGATGACAACTTCTAACGCTATCATGGAGCAACTTGGTCTAGGCGACAGCTTTGATCTTGAAAACTTAGAATTGTCTGGTCTTCCGTCTGGTCTTAAAGTTGTGGCTAAAGGGACACCAATTTTCCCACGTCTGGATATGGAGGAAGAAATTGCCTACATCCAAGGCCAAATGAATGCTGGCAAACCAGTTGTAGAAAAAGAATGGACCCCTGAAGAAGTCGAACTCAAATCTTCTAAAGAGGAAATCAAATTTGAGACATTTGACGCCGTTGAAATCCGCGTTGCTGAGGTAAAAGCAGTCTCAAAAGTTGAAGGTTCAGACAAATTGCTCAACTTCCGACTTGATGCTGGTGATGGGGAAGATCGCCAAATCTTATCTGGTATCGCCAAATTCTATCCAAATGAGCAAGAATTAGTGGGCAAAAAACTTCAAATCGTAGCTAACCTCAAACCACGAAAAATGATGAAAAAATACGTTAGCCAAGGTATGATTCTATCAGCCGAACATGATGGTAAATTGACTGTTCTTACAGTTGACCCATCAGTACCAAATGGTTCTGTAATCGGATAAGAAACCAAAATAAGTCAGGTTTTCTCTTCATGTCATTAAGTTAAAGAATTTAGTCCAATATTCATTCATCAGAAAAAATGACAATACATTATAAAAAGCTGACAGAAAATGAGCTGGGCATCTTTATTAACATTCGTGTCTAGCAACTCCGAGAGGAGGGTGCAAAGGAAGATATCGACCTTGTTCCTGCTCTGAAAGATTATTACAATCGCCACATGGCTGACGGGACTTTCGTTTCTTGGTTGGGTTTGGACAAGGATAAAACTATTGGTATGAGTGGGATGTCCTGTGTTGAGAAGCCACCTCACTTTGGCTGTCCAAACGGACGGGTTGGATTATTATCAAGTATGTTTACTGACCCGAATTATCGCCGACTAGGTATTGCAAAAGAACTGCTGACAAGAGTAGTTAATGAAGCAAGAATGCATGGTTGTGGAACAGTTCAAATGACGACATCTGACATGGGGACACTCTTGTATACAGATTCCGGATTCGTGAAACACGAGAACTTTATGCACTATAAATTGTAGAATACGTGAAACAGAATCTTTACTTCGTCTTGTCATAGGATCGAGTCTGCAAGGACATCGTACTTGATACCAGAGACTTTAGGTCTTCGAGCGTAGAATGATGGTCACCCAGTTTAGTCTCTGTGATAAGAGGCAGGATATTATCCAATGCTCATTATTAACAAAACTAACCTATCACATTTGTGGTAGGTTAGTTTTTCTATGTAGACTAAAAATACGATGTAAATGGCTAACGTCATAGGTTGCCATTAATAGGTTATCAAAGCGAAATATTTAAAGACTTTTTAGAAAAATCGTATTTGCTAGACTGTCACTTCAAAAGGTTCTGTAAACATAAGGATTCTCAGGTTGGTTGACTTGTTTTTCATCCTCTATGTAAAGGACTGGTAAGGTTTGTTCAAGTTTTTGATTGTACTCTAGTTTGAGTTTACCAGTCACGGTGACCCAACTGTTGTCGTCGTAGTTTGCTTGACCACCAGTAGTCAGAAGCCCATAGACGCCAGAATCTGCGATACAGTGGATAATCCCAAAACGAAAAAGAAATTGATAGCCCACATGTCCTGGCTCCTTGTAGACAAAGCCTGTGAAGCAGATGCTTTTTCCCAAAAACGACTCAGGATAGAGGTAAATTAACTCCATGACCTCCATATAGTTGTCAGTTGTGATGTCTATTTTTTCAGCATCAACATATTTTGATAGGGACTTTTGCATCTCTTTCTGATAACCGTTAGCGGTGAAATAGAGACTGGTATCAGGTCTTAGGTACTGTACGTCTGATCCTTCCTGAGCGGCCACATCGGCATCAAATCCAGCTGCCATAGGAAAGTTGTAACCCTTAGCAGAAACCGTTTTTGCGTCCAGCGTTACGGTAGGAACAAACAGAGCAACGAAGACAGGAAAAGCCAAAATCATAGGACTAGTTAGCACCGCTATTTTTCCAGATAAGTGGCTGTGCATCTTAAGATTTTTCATCCAGATAAGCAGCTGAACGATAGCAAGAATCAGCGAAAGCACCATCGAAATGTAAGCCAGATAAGTGTAGTGGGTATTGATGTACTGATCCAGTTTTCCCGATAAATACAGGTACATGGACATCTCAAAATAGCCCGCCAAAATGAGAAATCGTATCATCCCATCACCCCCAAAAGTAAGCAGTATATGATAACCATGAGACTAGAGGTTCCAACAAAAAAGACAATAAAGGAAGTCTTGAAAGACTTAGCCATCATCAGCAGATTTTTGATGTCGACCATTGGTCCGATAAGGAGAAAGGCCATAACTGGCGCAAGTCCAAAACTTGAAAGTAAGGAAGCTCCGATAAAAGCGTCTGCTTCACTGCAAAGAGACAAGATAAATGCCATAAGCATGAGAATTAAAATACCAAAGACAGGACTTGTGTTGATTGAGGTTAAAATCCGCGTTGGCAGGTAAATCTGCATAGCAGAAGCCACCAAAGTCCCAAAAATTAAATAGCGTCCCACGTCGAAAAATTCATCAATGGCATGTGCTAAAGCATAGAAGATTTTCTGACCAAAAGTTTTGTTGGAATAGTCATGGATATGGGCAGACTTGGCACTTTCTTTCAGGATATTGTCATCAAGGACAAAACCTAGCAACAGTCCCAAGATAAGAGCAACCGCAATAGCTCCTATAAGTCGTAAAGCCACAAAGCGCCAGCTATTTCCAAAAGCTGAATAGGTTGCAAAAAGCACGACAGGGTTGATGATAGGAGCAGTAGCGAGGAAGGGAACAGCAGTGTAGCTGGGAACCTTTTTTTCTAAAAAGCGGTTAACAATAGGAACAATGCCGCACTCACAAGAGGGAAAGACAAAGCCAATCAAGGTGCCAAAAAGGATACGCAAAATTCTGTTTTTAGGCAGTAAACGCTCCACGACCGAGTGAGTCACAAAGACCTCGATAATACCTGATAAAATAGCTCCGATAAGGACAAAGGGCAGAGCTTCAATGATTATGGAGAGAAAGACAGCCAGCCACTGCAAAACATGGTTAGGAAGAAAGTTAAACATCATTCACCTGTTTCTTGAGTTAGTAAAGAGAAGATGATTCCGCTACCCAATCCGATAGAAGAACCCAAAGAGAGACCTAGCGACATGTTATCAAAAAATGAACCAACGATGATACCTAGCCCAGCTCCTAGACTCATGCCCAGTGCAATACCTACAGCTAAACGATTACCTTCTTTAGAGTTGATTTTTTCTATTTTTCTCATCTCTGGCCCCCTATTCCTTTATTTCTTCTCATCAGATTTTTCCTTAGACAGCGGATCTGGAAAGGTGACTTTTTCAAGGTCAGGGAGTTTTGCAAAGGCCTCTAAAACTTTTTCCAAATCATCTTGTTTTTTATAAGTAATTGCCATAGCTAATCCTCATTTCTTATTTTCTACTATTATATCACAATCAGTGAAAGTGTCCTTTTGAAAAACTGGGTTAGTGTTGGCAGAAGTTTTGGCACGTCATCAACTAATGACTCAACATTAGAAAAATGCGGAGCAAAATTGCTTCATTTTCTCATAGAGGCTGTTCTTGAAAGGTGTCAACTAGGCTTAATTGCCATTCTTCTTGTCCCTCTGTGGCTCAGCAGTTACAAATACAATAGCCAAGAATATTATAAACACCGTCAAGCCCCGCAACCTCGGGGCTTTGTGCTATAATAAAAGGGAAAAGGAGCTATGATGAAAGCCAGTCAATTATGGAATGAATACAAGAAAATCACCCCCTCAATCGGAGAGGAATTTGAAGCATGGGCATTTGGTGCCGAACCTGATGTCTTGGCGCAGCTGGTTTTGGATGGTACCAAAACTGCTACAGCCTCAGCTTTCGATCTTTATCAGCTAGATGGTGAGTCATTGCCCCAAAGGGGGACTTATGATGTCATCTTAGACAGTCAAGATAATGCTGTCTGTATTATCAAAATCACAGATGTTTCAATTTGTCCCTTCAATGAAGTTTCAGCAGAGCACGCCTATAAAGAAGGTGAGGGGGATAGAACCTTGGACTATTGGCGCAAGGTTCATGAGGCGTTTTTTAAACCTTATTTTGAAGAAGTAGGCCTACCTTTTACAAAAGAAAGTAAAATTGTCTTAGAAGAATTTGAAGTGGTTTATCCAAAGGAGTAGTGAATTTATGAAACGAAATACGCTGATTGATGATTTACGTGGATTTGGCATCATTTTGGTGGTCTTGGTGCATAGCCTCGGTTATACTCGTCATGTGTTACCATTACCGGACGCACTGTTTTGGTTCAGTGAAAATTGGCTGCACAGTTTTCTAATGCCATTCTTTGTTTTTATCAATGGTTATTCTTTTTATCAAATATACGTGAAAAATGGTATTGATACTGATAGAATAATGGCTTATTTATATCGTCTTGTTCAGATTTATTTAGTATTTGGAACGAGTGTCGTATTCGTCAAATACCTTTTTTCACAATTCACTATTGATAAGGTAACCTCAACCTCTCTTTTGGTTAATATTCTAATTCCTGATACCACTCTTTGGTATATTTGGTTTTTAATCATTATGACACTTGTATTCTTAGTATGGAAAAGATATACTAGTCAGTCAGTCAGTCAGTCAGTCAGTCAGTCAGTCAGTCAGTCAGTCAGTCAGTCAGTCAGTCAGTCAGTCAGTCAGTCAGTCAGTCAGTCAGTCAAAGATACCGTACAGTTTTGTTAGCAGGATTTATCATTCTAGCCATTTTCTTTGGTGGCCCACTGCATTTGTCACAGTTACCACTGAGCATACAACATCTAACCTCTTTGCCAATGTTCTATTATCTGGGATATTGCCTCTCAAAATATGAAGAAATAAGTATTTTTACTCGTAAATCGAGAATGACTGCCATAATAATTTTATTAAGTTATATTATTTATTATGCTTTTTACTTGAATGAGGGATTGACTGGAGGTGTGACAAAAGACATATCCATCGCTACTTTTTTGCGGTATGTAAATGCTTTTGCAATGACCATTGTTTTATTTGAGTTTACTAAGCATCTTATTGAATACGGGAATAAGAGAGTTAGAGACTTAGGACAAAACTCGCTTTATATTTACTTACTACACACCTATTTTTTGGCAGTAATAGCCATTTTGTTGAAAAAACTGTCTATCACATCAACTTTTTTGATATTGGTAGCGCTATTTCTTGGAGCAATGTTACTTAGTCTATTTTCTGTAAAAATAATCAAGAGTGTTAAAATACTTGATAAACTATTTACTGGAAAATTAGTAAAATAAGATTTGGAGAATATAAATGAAACTAGCTTTATTAGGTACAGGCATGATTGTCAAGGAAGTCTTGCCTGTTTTGACGGAAATTGATGGAATTGAGTTGGCAGGAATTTTGTCGACACCGCGCAGCCTTGAAAGGGCAAAGGAGCTTGCAGGCAAGTACCAGATTGGACTTGCGACCAGCGATTACGCTGACATCTTGGCCAGCTCTGCCATTGACACGATTTATATTGGGACGCCCAACCACACCCACTATGCTTATGCAAGAGAGGCGCTTTTGGCAGGCAAGCATGTGATTTGTGAGAAACCTTTTACGTTAACGCTTTCTGAGTTTGAGGATTTGGTGGCAATAGCAGAGCAGAAAAATCTTATGCTGTTGGAAGCTATTACCAATCAGTATTTGGGAAATTTTCACTATATCAAGGATCATTTATCTCAGCTGGGAGAGATAAAAATCGTGGAATGTAACTACTCTCAATACAGTTCACGCTATGATGCTTTTAAACGAGGCGAGATAGCGCCAGCTTTTAACCCAGACATGGGAGGAGGGGCGCTTCGTGACCTAAACATTTACAATATTCACCTTCTAGTTGGCCTTTTTGGGAAACCAGAAGAAGTCTTCTATTTACCAAATATGGAGCGTGGAGTGGATACTTCTGGCGTTTTGGTTCTTGATTACAAGAATTTTAAAGCTGTGGCTATCGCTGCCAAGGATTGCTCAGCAGAAATCAAGTCAACCATTCAAGGAGACAAGGGTTCAATGGCGATTTTAGGACCGACCAACACCATGCCTCAAGTTAGCCTCAGTCTAAATGGACAAGAAGCTCAAGTCAATGATAAAAATACACCTCATCACCGCATGCATGCTGAATTTACCGCATTTGAGCATCTGATTAGAGCTAATGATTTGGTTGCGCGTGACCAGGCACTTGCCCATAGTCGCCTTGTTATGGAAGTCTTAGAAGAAGCTATTCAAGGGATGGATAGCTAGTATGATGAGTGACAGTCTATCATGAATGGCCACATTAAGAAAAAGAGATTAGATGAAAGATTTCTGGTACTTATCAATCCACATGCCATAGGAATAATACTCTCTCCGTTAAAAAATCCTGCTAAACTTCTCTATCAAAAATAGTTTTTCCTATTTTCAGAAAAGACGATGCAAACCAGCTAAGACTTGGGATTTCGAAAGATAAATGACACAGTTCCAGCTCGGACTGCTTAGAGGATTTTAATGGATTAGACAGATGTGAAAAAGTTATTTGGAACTTATTTGCATGAGCCTTATAAAAAATACCAAAGCCCTACTTTTGATAAGACCTTCTCGTTCAAAAAGAAAAGAACAAGTCCTGTACAGTTGGGTGAATAATAAGATAAGCACTTCGTCATATCGGAGTGTTTTGATTTTAAATAAGAATAGCTTTAAAACTATTTTGAGTTTTTTTAAGGACTTATGATATAATGGAAAAAATAATATGTGAAGTAGGAAATCTTATGTCTAATTACGCTATTATATTGGCAGCAGGTAAAGGGACTCGCATGAAGTCTGACCTGCCAAAAGTCTTGCACAAAGTTGCTGGAATTACTATGCTTGAACATGTTTTTCGAGCTGTCTCTGTCCTTTCTCCTGAAAAAAATGTGACGGTTATCGGTCATAAGGCAGAGCTGGTACGCGAAGTTCTTGCAGACAAATCATCTTTCGCACTCCAAACGGAACAACTGGGAACAGGTCATGCTGTTATGATGGCAGAAGCAGAGCTAGCTGACTTAGAAGGTCAAACATTGGTTATCGCTGGCGACACGCCATTAATCACTGGCGATAGCCTGAAAAATCTGATTGATTTTCATGTCAACCATAAAAATGTCGCAACCATTTTGACAGCGACGGCAGAAGAACCATTTGGCTACGGACGTATTATCCGCAATCAACATGGTGAAGTGACTAAAATTGTTGAGCAAAAAGATGCGACAGAATTTGAACAGCAGGTTAAAGAAATCAATACCGGAACCTACGTCTTTGACAATAAACGTCTCTTTGAAGCTCTGAAAAACATCAATACAGACAACGCTCAGGGCGAATATTACCTGACTGACGTTATTTCAATCTTCCGTGAAAATGGAGAAAAGGTTGGCGCCTATGTTCTTCGTGATTTTGATGAGAGCTTGGGAGTCAATGACCGCCTTGCCCTTGCAACAGCTGAGACAGTAATGCGTAGCCGCATCAACAAAGCTCATATGATTAATGGTGTTTCTTTCCAAAATCCTGAGACAACTTACATTGAGGTTGATGTTGAGGTTGAGCCAGACGTTATCATTGAAGCAAATGTTACCCTCAAGGGGCAAACTAAGATTGGAGCTGAAAGTCTCCTAACTAACGGTACTTACATTGTTGACTCTGTCATTGGTCAAAAGACTACCATCACCAATTCTATGATCGAGGAATCAACTGTAGAAGAGGGGGTCACCATTGGACCTTTCGCTCACATTCGTCCAGGCTCAACCCTTCAACAAAACGTCCATATTGGAAATTTTGTTGAAGTGAAAGGTTCTTCTATTGGAGAAAATAGCAAAGCAGGCCACCTGACTTATATCGGTAATGCTGAGGTTGGGGCAGACGTTAATTTTGGTGCTGGCACCATCACGGTCAATTACGATGGAAAAAATAAGTACAAAACGACTATCGGTAATAATGTCTTTATCGGTTCAAACTCTACCCTCATTGCTCCGCTTGAAATCGGTGACCGTTCACTGACAGCAGCAGGTTCAACCATCACCAAAAATGTACCAGCAGACAGTGTAGCTATTGGTCGCAGTCGCCAAGACAATAAGGACGACTATGCTAAACGCCTGCCTCACCACCCAAATAATCACTAATATCAAGCCTCCATTAAGGAGGTTTTTTGTCTAAATTGTGCTAAAAATAGCAATTCTGCTTAAATTATAGTAGAATTGAAAAGTATAAATGAGATTAAGGGGTGAAATCATGGAATTTGAAGAAAAAACGCTGAAGCGCGATATCAAGTTTGAGGGCCATATTTTCACAGTTGCTGTTGATGATGTTGAACTGCCAAATGGACTAGGCACAGCCAAGCGTGAGCTGATTTTCCACAAGGGAGCCGTGGCTATTCTAGCAGTGACATCAGAAAATAAAATTATTCTTGTCAAACAGTATCGTAAAGCTATTGAAAAAATTTCCTATGAAATTCCAGCAGGCAAGCTTGAAGTTGGAGAAAATGGCTCAGAACTTGAAGCAGCAGCTCGTGAACTCGAAGAAGAAACGGGTTACCAAGGCGACTTAAGCCCCATTTATGATTTCTACACAGCTATTGGTTTTTGTAATGAAAAAATCAAGCTTTATCTAGCAACCAACCTAGTTAAGGTGCCAAATCCCAGACCAAAAGACCACGATGAAGTTCTTGAGCTTTTCGAACTCAGTCTGGAAGAGTGTATGGACATGATTAAAACAGGTCGGATTTGCGATGCGAAGACTATTATGGCTTTACAGTATTATGCCTTAACAATTGGAGGAAATGTGTCGTGAGCAAACCGCTTTTGACAGATGAGATTATTGAGCGATATAACAGAGGAGAAACTCTGGAAGACTTACTTCATGAACATGAACTAAAGACAGGTCAGACCATAAGACTTGAAGAAATTGACATCGACCGGATGATTAAAAGTCGTCGCATTGAAAATGCTAAGAAAAATCAATTTCGTCGCAAACTAAACCTGATTTTAGTTGTGATATTGCTCCTTCTAGCTCTCCTCATGTACGCTATTTTTAATTGGTAACATCATTAAGAAAGGTCTTCAGATGAAAATTGGTATTATCGCTGCCATGGAAGAAGAATTGCGCACCTTATTGCCTCATCTTCAAGAAGCGACTGAGATAGAGGTTCTCGGAAAAACTTATTATAAGGGAAAACTTGGCCAGCATGAGGTGGTTTTGGTGCAATCTGGTATTGGCAAAGTCATGTCAGCTATGAGTGTTGCCATACTTGCAGACCACTTTGAGGTTGACGCCCTCATCAATACGGGTTCTGCTGGAGCAGTAGCTGAGGGACTGGCTATCGGAGACGTTGTCGTTGCTAGTAAACTTGCTTACCATGATGTTGATGTGACCGCTTTTGGTTATACTTTTGGGCAAATGGCAGGGCAACCACTGTATTTTGAAAGCAATAGTCACTTGGTGACGATTTTTGAGCAAGCCTTGAAAAAGCAAGGCTTACCAAGCCACATCGGACTCATTGCGACGGGCGATAGTTTTATTGCGAGTCAGGAAAAAATCGATATAATCAAGAGTCAGTTTCCTGATGTTTTAGCTGTTGAGATGGAAGGCGCAGCTATTGCGCAAGCGGCACAAAATATTGGAAAACCATTTGTGGTTGTCCGTGCCATGAGTGATACAGCCAACCACGATGCAAACATCAGTTTTGATGATTTTGTCGTCCAAGCAGGAGCTAAGTCTGCTCAAACCCTTTTAGAATTTTTACAACTATTGTAAAAAGATGACTCTGGTGTAACAGAAGCAAAAAACTTACTATAATATCTTGAAAAAAACAGAAATTACAGACAATTTGTGTTTTTTTATGATATAATAGCGTAAGGTGGTAAAATAGCAAAAATTACCAACAAGAACAGCAAGAATGGGAGTCAAGTGAATGGCTAGAAGTGGCTTTTTTACAGGTCTAGATATTGGAACAAGCACTATTAAGGTGTTGGTCGCTGAATTTATCGGTGGCGAAATGAATGTTATCGGAGTTAGCAAGGTTAAAAGTGCAGGTGTCAAAGATGGCATTATCGTTGATATTGACGCAGCAGCTGGTGCTATTAAAACTGCTATTGAGCAAGCTGAGGAAAAAGCAGGAGTAAACATTGAAAAAGTCAATGTCAGCCTGCCTGCAAACAGTTTGCAAATTGAAGGGACTCAAGGGATGATTCCGGTCCCAAGTGAGACAAAAGAAATTCGTGATGAAGATGTTGATAGCGTCGTGAAGTCAGCTTTGACAAAGAGCGTTACCCCTGAGCGCGAAGTGATTACCCTGATTCCTGAGGAATTTATCATTGATGGCTTCCAGGGCATCAAAGACCCTCGTGGCATGATGGGAATTCGCTTAGAAATGCGTGGTATTCTTTATACTGGTCCAAGTACTATTCTGCACAATTTACGTAAATCAGTTGAAAAAGCAGGAATTGCACTTGAAAATATTGTCATTTCACCTCTTGCTATGGCACAAACAGTGCTTAACGAAGGTGAACGTGAATTTGGTGCTACAGTGATTGACATGGGTGGTGGTCAAACGACTGTTGCTTCTATGAGAAATCAGGAATTACAATACACCAATATTTATCCAGAAGGTGGAGATTATGTGACTAAGGATATTTCTAAGGTTCTTAAGACGTCACGGGATATTGCAGAAGCACTTAAATTTAACTTTGGGAATGCCAATGTTGAAGCAGCAAGCACCACAGAAACTGTTCAAGTGGATGTAGTTGGTGAAACTAGCCCGATTGATGTCAGTGAGCGCTACCTAGCGGAAATAATCTCTGCACGTATTCGTCATATCCTAGAGCGTGTTAAACAAGATTTGGATCGTGGACGTGTGCTTGAAATGCCAGGTGGGATTGTTCTTGCCGGTGGTGGTGCAATCTTGCCAGGTGTTGTTGAACTAGCTGAAAAAGTTTTTGGCACCAATGTTAAACTTTACATTCCAAATCAAGTTGGAATTCGCAACCCAATGTTTGCTAATGTCATCAGTTTAGTTGAGTACGTTGGTAACATGACCGAAGTTGAAGCAATTGCGCAAAATGCAGTTCATAATGAGGAGCTTCTTCGTCGTAAGCCAATTGACGTTACCCCGACTTATCCAACGAGTTCTATCCAGGCAGTGACCCCACCGCCAACTCGTTCAGTGCCAGCAGTTCCCCCAGCTGAACCATCTGCTCAAGCTACTGAGAAAGTTGCTGACAAACCTAAGTTGGGTGACCGTGTTCGCAGTATCTTCGGTTCTATGTTTGATTAAATATTAAAGTGAGGAAAAAAATGGTATTTTCATTTGATGCAGCGTCTGTAACCGGCGCAATCATTAAAGTAATCGGTGTCGGTGGTGGTGGTGGCAATGCTATCAACCGTATGATTGATGAAGGTGTAGCGGGTGTTGAATTTATCGCAGCTAATACAGATATTCAAGCTCTAAGTTCTTCAAAAGCTGAAACGGTGATTCAGTTAGGCCCTAAATTAACTCGTGGGCTTGGTGCTGGAGGACAGCCTGAGGTTGGTCGTAAGGCTGCTGAAGAAAGTGAAGAAGTTCTGACAGAAGCACTCGCTGGCGCAGATATGGTCTTTATTACTGCAGGTATGGGTGGAGGATCAGGCACAGGTGCTGCTCCAGTTATTGCGCGTATCGCTAAAGGTCTAGGTGCTTTAACAGTTGCTGTTGTCACTCGTCCATTTGGTTTTGAGGGAAATAAACGCGGTAACTTTGCGATTGAAGGAATTCAAGAGTTGCGTGAACACGTGGATACTCTCCTCATTATTTCAAATAACAATCTCCTTGAAATTGTTGACAAAAAGACTCCGCTTATGGAAGCACTTAGTGAAGCAGACAATGTTCTTCGCCAAGGTGTTCAAGGTATTACGGATCTTATCACAAGTCCAGGACTTATCAACCTTGACTTTGCCGATGTTAAAACAGTTATGGCGAATAAAGGTAACGCCCTCATGGGAATCGGTATCGGTTCAGGTGAAGAACGAATCGTTGAAGCTGCGCGTAAAGCAATTTACTCTCCACTTCTTGAAACGACTATTGATGGTGCCCAAGATGTTATTGTCAACGTCACTGGTGGCCTCGACATGACCCTTACTGAGGCTGAAGAAGCATCTGAGATTGTTAGCCAAGCTGCTGGAAGCAATGTCAATATCTGGTTGGGAACATCAATTGACTCAGATATGCGTGATGAAATTCGTGTAACAGTTGTTGCAACTGGTGTAGGTCAGGAAAAGACACAACGTGTTATTGGTGGTTTTGCACAATCGCAACCTCAACAGCGTAACTTCACACAAGCGAGTACTCCGCATCATCGTCAAGCACCAGCTCAATTTGACATGGCTGAAAGCTCAGAAGTTCCAACGAGTCAAGGAACTACCCAAACTCAAACGCCAACACAGAGTCCATTTGGCGATTGGAACCTTCGTCGTGAACCCATCGCGCGCCCAACAGAAGGCGAATTGGATAGCCAACTCTCTGTAACAAGTTTTAAAGATAGCTTTGAAGGGGACGATGAGTTGGAAACACCTCCATTCTTTAAAAATCGTTAATTATGACATTACAAAGTCGAGTTGAAAAAGTGTTTAAGTCGGTTGCAAATGCCTGCGAGCAAGCAGGACGTCCAACTGATTCAGTATCTGTCATAGCAGTGACAAAATATGTTGATCATAACATGGCTAGCCAGCTTGTAAAAGCTGGCGTTCGCCATATCGGTGAAAATCGTGTGGATAAGTTTCTTGAAAAGTATGAGGCTTTGAAAAGCGAAAATCTTAAATGGCATCTAATTGGTAGTCTGCAGAGACGAAAAGTTAAGGAAGTCATTAACTTAGTTGATTATTTTCATGCGCTTGATTCAGTAAAATTGGCTCAGGAAATCCAAAAAAGGGCTCAGCATACCATAAAATGCTTTTTACAAGTTAATATTTCAGGTGAAGATACTAAACATGGATTTTCAATTGAAGAACTAGATGACGTTTTGCCTGAATTAGAAAACTTAAACAACCTTGAAATCGTTGGTCTCATGACAATGGCTCCATTTGAGGCAGACGAAGAAACCTTGGTAGATATTTTTCAAAAAACAAAAGTTTTACAGGAACTGTTAAAAGAAAAACAAATAAAGAATATGCCAATGACAGAACTTAGTATGGGAATGTCTGGCGATTATCCAATTGCCATTCGAGAAGGTGCCACTTTCGTGCGTATTGGAACGGCATTCTTTAAATAAATGGAGGACACATGGGACTTAAGGAACGTCTAAATAATTTCATCTCATATTTTGATACTGATGAAGTATCTGAGATTGAAGAGTTCGAAACTTCAGAATATCAAGAGCCTGCCCGACCAGTTGCACCCGTTCAACCTGCACCTCGTCGTCAGGAAACACAGCGAGTGCCAGCCAGAGACCAATCGCATTTGCGACCAGTGGTTGAAGCTGGATCAACTCTAGCACAGCAACGTGAACAAATGATGCAGAATGCTCCAGTCATAGAAAAGACAAAAATTGCAATTAAATACCCGCGTCAATACGAGGATGCACCTGAAATCGTTAATCTTTTGATTGAAAATGAGAGTGTCCTGATTGATTTTCAATATATGCTAGATGCCCCAGCGAGACGGTGTCTAGATTTCTTAAGCGGTGCCAGTACGGTACTTTTTGGAAATTTGCAAAAGGTTAGCTCATCAATGTACCTTTTGACACCAGCTAATGTTGTGGTTGATATTGAGGACTTGGGCTTGTCTGAAGTCGGACATCGTGGCGAGTCTTCGAGTTTTGATTACGATATGAAGAGACGATAATATGCTAGTTGCTTATGTTTTTGGCATCTTATTCAAAGTGATTGAGGTCTACATGTTGTTGCTGGGTGTTTATGCCCTCATGTCGTGGTTTCCAGGTGCCTATCAAACGACACTTGGAGGCTGGATATGCTACTTTGTTGAGCCTCTCTTGAAACCATTTCGTAAACTCAACTTGCGATTTGGAGTTGTTGATATCACAGTCTTAGTGGTATTTGCCGCTTTGAACTTTGTCCGTTACTTATTACTTCAGCTTTATGCTATGATTTTCACCCTATGGTAAATAATGGCAGAGCTATCTATCAGCATTTCCGTCCTGATGAGCAGGTTTTCATTGAGAAAAGTTTTGACTTAATAGAGCAAGTTAAAGCCACTTATGCTTTTCGGGTGACAGAATTTCTCAATCCAAGACAGGTTTCCATTTTATCAAGTCTAATTAATCAGGCTGGTCTGAGTGCTTATTTTTCGACAGACTATTATGATACAGAGTATGCCAAAGTCTTAGTCGCGCCAGATTACTATACCTTGGATTTGAATGATTTTGGAATTAGTCTGCTTGAATTATCTTACAATCCTAAGTTCAACCATCTAACTCATCGTCAGATTATGGGAACTTTGATAAATCAGCTGGGGGTCAAGCGCAGTATTTTTGGTGACATTTTGCTAGCAGAGGGTAAGGCACAGATTCTGGTCGAATCATCTATGGCGTCCTACTTTGTCCAAAATATCACAAAAATTGGTAAGGTTACAGTTGCTCTGAAAGAAGTAGAGCTTAATCACTTGCTCCCTTTGCTTGTCCATCGTCAAAGTCAGGAGATTTTGGTGGCTAGTTGGCGAGCGGATGCCATTGTTTCAGAAACTCTGAGCTTATCTCGCAGCAATGTGACGAAACTTTTTGATAAGGAATGGGTTAAACTCAACTATGCTAGTTTAGGGAAAAGTTCTCAAGAACTTGAAGTTGGGGATTTGCTGAGTATTCGTGGCTATGGGCGCTATCAGATTGCTCAGCAAAAGGGTTATAGTAAATCAGGAAAAATTAAACTTACAATAGAAAAAATAACAGAACTATGAGGAGAAACTAATGGCTTTAACGACACTTGATATTAAAGATAAAACGTTTAAAGTAAAATTCCGTGGGTACAGCGAAGATGAAGTTAATGACTTTTTGGATATCGTTACAGATGATTACGAGGCTTTGACACGTGCTAACCGCGAGCAAGAACTGCGTATTCGCGACTTGGAAGAAAAGTTGGCTTATTTTAATGACATGAAAGAATCATTGATGCAGTCAGTTTTATTGGCACAAGAGACAGCTGATAAAGTGAAAGCGTCTGCCCAAACAGAAGCTACTAATGTCATCAATAAGGCTACATATGACTCTCAACATTTAATTGAAGAAGCAAAAATGAAAGCTAATGAGATCCTACGAGATGCGACTGATAATGCTAAGCGTGTTGCTGTTGAGACAGAGGAATTAAAACGTCAAAGTCGTCACTTCCATCAACGTCTTTTGTCAGCTATGGAGAGCCAAGTAAATCTGGTAAATTCACCAGAGTGGCAAGAACTCCTGCAACCGACAGCTGTTTACCTTCAAAATTCAGATGCTGCCTTCAAAGATGTCGTTGAAAAAGTTCTTCAAGAGAACTTTTCAGATACCGATGAGCCTGTGACATTTGATGCCACTCGCCAGTTTACTCCAGAAGAGATGGAAGAAATCTATCGTCGTGTTGCGGAAGCAAACTTGGAGTTGGAAAATGCTCAAGCTCAGCAGGATCATCTTTTTGAAGAAGTTCCAGCTGAAGTAAATGAAGAAGTTTCAACAGACACACAAACGTTTACTGTAAAATTTGAGGAATAATAGTATTCTTTGAACGGTTTTCTCCGGATATGAAAATTGAAGATGAGTGGACGTAACGATAAGTTTGTCCCTAATATTAATGAAGAACACAGTTTTATCGTGATATGTTAAGCGAGTAAGGGGTGGTGTGAGCCTTGCAATCTCTCCGATAAAATTATCCTCTTCCTGTATTCTAGCTGAAAGCTGAGCTATTAAGCTAGGAGGCGTGGTTGCCTTATCGACCAAAGAGAGCTTGAGGCAGTAAGACTACCTCAGGCTGAATTAAGGTGGTACCACGAGCAATCGTCCTTTGGATGATATATTGTGGTACCTTTTTCATTAAATGATATAGAAAGATTGAAGTACAATGAAATTAAAAGAAACCCTAAATCTTGGAAAAACGGCCTTCCCAATGCGTGCAGGCTTACCAACACGTGAGCCAGAATGGCAAAAGGCCTGGGATGAAGCAAACTTGTATGCCCGTCGTCAAGAACTCAACGTAGGCAAGCCAGCCTTCCACCTCCACGATGGCCCTCCATACGCAAACGGAAATATCCACGTTGGACATGCTTTGAATCATATTTCAAAAGACATCATCGTTCGTTCTAAGTCTATGTCAGGCTTCCGAGCACCTTATGTACCTGGTTGGGATACGCACGGTCTTCCGATTGAGCAGGTCTTGGCAAAACAAGGTGTCAAACGCAAGGAAATGGACTTGGTCGAATACCTTGAAATGTGTCGTGACTATGCGCTTAGTCAGGTTGACAAGCAACGGGAGGATTTTAAACGTTTAGGAATGTCTGGCGATTTTGATAATCCTTACATCACTTTGTCTAAAGACTATGAAGCAGCTCAAATCCGTGTCTTTGGTGCCATGGCAGACAAGGGCTATATCTACCGCGGTGCTAAGCCTGTTTATTGGTCATGGTCATCTGAGTCTGCCCTTGCAGAAGCCGAGATTGAGTATCACGATATTGATTCAACCTCTCTTTACTATGCCAATAAAGTTAAGGATGGTAAAGGTATTCTGGATGCCGATTCTTACATTGTAGTTTGGACTACAACACCATTTACTATCACGGCTTCACGTGGTTTGACCATGGGGGCAGACATTAACTATGCTGTGGTGAAGCCTGCAGGTACTGACCGTAAATATGTGCTTGCCGAGGCCCTTGTTGATAGATTGGCAGAAAAATTTGAGTGGGAGTCTTTTGAAATTCTTGAGGTTCGCCCTGGTAGCGACTTTGAGTACATCGTTACTGAGCATCCTTGGGATACGGAAGTTGATGAATTGGTAATCCTTGGGGACCATGTCACGACTGAATCTGGTACAGGGGTTGTTCATACAGCACCATCATTTGGTGAGGATGACTACAATGTTGGTATGAAATACGGCTTGGAAGTTTACGTGACAGTTGACGAGCGCGGACTTATGAATGAATTGGCTGGTCCAGATTTCCAAGGGCAATTTTATGATAAAGTCCTTCCAACCGTCAAGGAAAAATTGGGTGACCTCTTGCTTGCTAGCGAAGTCATCAACCACTCATACCCATTTGACTGGCGTACTAAGAAGCCAATCATCTGGCGTGCAGTACCTCAGTGGTTTGCTTCTGTCTCTGACTTCCGACAAGATATTCTTGATGAAATTGAAAAAACAACTTTCCATCCATCATGGGGTAAAACACGTCTTTACAACATGATCCGTGATCGTGGTGACTGGGTCATCTCTCGTCAGCGTGCTTGGGGTGTGCCACTTCCAATCTTCTATGCAGAAGATGGTACAGCGATTATGACCAAGGAAGTGACAGACCACGTTGCTACCCTTTTTGAAGAGCATGGTTCTATCATCTGGTGGAAATCTGAAGCAAAAGATCTTTTGCCAGCTGGTTTCACTCATCCAGGTTCACCAAATGGCGAATTTACTAAAGAAACGGATATCATGGATGTTTGGTTTGACTCAGGTTCTTCTTGGAATGGTGTCATGAACGCCCGTGAAAACCTTGCCTACCCAGCTGATCTCTACCTTGAAGGTTCAGACCAATACCGTGGTTGGTTTAACTCATCCTTGATTACCTCTGTTGCTGTAAATGGTCATGCGCCATATAAGGCTGTCTTGTCACAGGGCTTTGTCCTAGACGGTAAAGGTATGAAGATGTCTAAATCATTGGGTAATACCATCCTTCCAAGCGATGTGGAGAAACAGTTTGGTGCGGAAATCTTGCGTTTGTGGGTGACTTCTGTGGACACTTCTAACGATGTGCGGGTATCCATGGAGATTCTTGGACAGGTATCTGAAACCTATCGTAAAATCCGTAACACCCTTCGCTTCTTGATTGCAAACACATCCGATTTCAATCCAGATACTGATAGCGTTTCTTTTGACAATCTTCGTCAAGTTGACCAGTACATGACTGTTAAATTTAACAAATTGGTCGATACTGTCCTTTCTGCCTACAATAATTACGAGTTCATGGCTATCTACAAGGCGGTAAATAACTTTATCACCATTGACTTGTCTGCCTTCTATCTTGATTTTGCTAAAGACGTAGTTTATATTGAAGCATCTGACAGCTTAGTTCGCCGTCAGATGCAAACCGTCTTCTACAACATTTTGGTTAAAATCACCAAGCTCTTGACACCAATCCTTCCTCACACCGCTGAAGAAATCTGGTCATATCTTGAGCATGAGTCAGAAGAATTTGTTCAGTTATCAGATATGCCTCAAGTAGAAGTTTTTGAAAATGCGGATACTTTGCTTGCTGATTGGGAAGACTTTATGACCTTCCGAGCACAGGCTCAAAAAGCTCTTGAAGAAGCTCGTAATGCAAAAGTTATCGGTAAATCATTGGAGGCTAACTTGACTGTCTATGCCTCAGGTGAAACCAAAGCCCTGCTTGAAAAACTTAACAGTGATATTGCCCAACTTCTTATTGTCTCACAATTGACAGTAACTGAAGAAGCTGCGCCAGCTGATGCGATTAGATTTGATGATGTTGCATTTACAGTTGTCCATGCATCAGGCGAGGTCTGCGACCGTTGCCGTCGTGTGGATGAGACGACAAAAGATCGTAGCTACAATGCTTACATCTGTGACCATTGTGCTTACATTGTTGAAACAGCCTATGCAGAAGCAGTTGCAGAAGGATTTGAAGCTAACGTCAAATAATCTTGCTAAGCTAGCTTGGATCTTCTAAAATTTAAAAGCAGTTTAACCTCTTGTTTGAGCAACTGGAATTAGACCAGTTGCTCTTTTTTTGCTATAATAAAGAGTAAAACATTTTGGGTCTTCCCCTTCAGAAAGGATAGCGGATGCTTTCCGCTAGTAAATACAATGGATTTAACACAATATATTGCATCTATCGACAATTATCCTAAAGAGGGTATCACTTTTCGTGATATTTCTCCACTTATGGCTGATGGCAAAGCTTATAGCTATGCTATTCGTGAGATTGCACAGTATGCATGTGACCATGATATTGACATGATTGTAGGTCCCGAGGCTCGTGGATTTATCATTGGATGTCCAGTAGCTGTTGAACTCGGAATTGGCTTTGCTCCTGTTCGTAAGCCGGGCAAATTACCGCGCGAAGTCGTTTCAGCTGACTATGAAAAAGAATACGGACTTGATACTTTGACCATGCACTCAGATGCGGTTAAACCAGGTCAACGCGTACTTATCGTTGATGACCTTTTAGCAACAGGCGGAACGGTTAAAGCGACGATTGAGCTGATTGAAAAACTTGGTGGTGTGGTAGCTGGCTGTGCCTTTATCATCGAACTCGATGGTTTGAATGGACGTGAAGCTATTGGGGATTATGATGTGAAAGTCTTGATGAACTTTCCAGGATAAAAGTATTAGAGTCAGTACTTTACAGGCTGGCTTTGTCTCGTGGTATAGTTTCAAACTATGACTAAGTCTAGTAAAATCATATTTGAAACCTATATCGCCATTCTCTATAATGAAAGTATGATATTTTAGAAAGGGAGAGCGAGGTTGATTTTTCAACTCACTTGGTAGAAAGTGGAAATTTAGATTTCCCTATGTCCAGAATAAAATAATTTTAGGTCTATTTTATCGCTCTTAGGATTTTGTTTATGCCAATTACCCTCGATAAGAAATTGCCAGCCGTTGATGTTTTGCGGGCGGAAAATATTTTTATTATGGATGACAATCGTGCCAATCATCAGGACATTCGTCCTTTATCTGTCCTGATTCTTAACCTCATGCCAACTAAGGAAGCGACAGAAACGCAGCTGCTCCGCCATTTATCTAATACTCCACTTCAGCTAAATGTTGATTTTATCTACATGAAAAGCCATAAGTCAAAAAATACTCATGCTAATCATCTTGAGACTTTTTACAAGACATTTGATGATATCAAGGATAAGCGTTATGATGGACTCATTATCACGGGGGCACCTGTGGAAACCTTGCCTTTTGAGGAGGTTGATTATTGGGAGGAGCTGACTAAGATTTTTGTGTGGAAGGAGAGCCACGTCTATTCGACCCTCCATCTTTGTTGGGGTGCTCAGGCAGGTCTTTATTTCCGCTATGGTATTGAAAAATGGCTTCGCAAGGAAGGGAAATTGTCTGGCATTTTCAGTCAAGATGTCATTGCCAGAACAAGCCCTCTTATGAGAGGTTTTGATGATAGTTTTATGGCGCCACATTCGCGTTACACTGAGGTTTTAGAAGAAGATGTTGCCAAAATTAGTGACTTGGACATTTTGGCTAAGGGCGATAGTGTTGGTTTATCCTTGCTAGCAAGTAAGGATATGCGGAATGTCTATAGTTTTGGGCATTTGGAATATGACCGTGACACTCTGGCAAAGGAATATGAACGCGATATTTTGGTAGGCAAGGAAATTTCCGTACCTGATAATTATTTTCCAGAAGATAATTCTGATAATGTGCCCACTATGCGTTGGAATCTAGCCGCGGCAACCTTTTTCAGTAATTGGATCAACTACGCTGTTTATCAAGAAACCCCCTATCGCTTGGAAGAGTTATCTCAAACCGTAGAAGAAGAAAGAGAAGAATGACTTATTTAGAACACTTTCAATCGGGCAATCTTGTCCTACCATCGGCTCTTATTTTTCACATCAAAGAGCTTTTTGCAAATACAGATGAGTTTGTGGTTTGGCAGTTTTTTTATCTGCAAAATACGACAAAGTTAGATGAGGTGGCTTCAAGCCAGATTGCTCAGGCTATGGGGAAAACGGTAACAGACATTAATCGCATTATTTCTGGCTTGGAAAAGGCCGGTTTACTGGATGTTAAAACCATTGAGCTGGCTGGGGAAGTGGAAGTTATTTTTGATGCTAGCCCTGCTTTGTCCAAGTTGGACAACTTGCTCAATAAGGTTAAGGCGGATGACAAAAATTTGCCGTACATCGGACAGGGAGAAGCAATTAAGGCGCTTACCGACGATTTGGAGCAAGCTATGGGGATGCTTAATCCTATGATTTTGGAAGATGTACAAAAGTTGGTTTATGAAGATAAAACCGATCCTGAGCTTATTCGAGAGGCTTTGAGAGAAGCTGTTTTCAACAATAAGACCAACTGGAAGTATATTCAAGCTATCCTGAGAAATTGGCGCAACGAAGGTGTGACGACATTGCGTCAGGTTGAAGAACGTCGCTTGGAGCGCGAGCGTATTAATCCTGACAAGATCACTGTTTCAGACGACTTTTTATCAGCTATGAGCATCTGGAGTGATTAAGGTTGTCCTAGCTCCGAACAGATTAGTTTGGAAAGTCGCTATCCACTGTGTCGCAAAGGATGAGAACTTCTAATCAAGGCACCTATCTGCAATCATCTATAAAGGCTAGGACTTTTGTCTCAGCCTCTTTTTGAATAATCTGAAAGTATCATATGGAAATATGAAAGCTATCAGTAATGATTGTTATTATGGTAATCAACAAATTGAAAAATGCCATTTTATTCCTCTATTGACCCTCTGGGATTGGCACAGAGGATGGACTTGTCAGAATTGAAAGCCCTAGTTAAAGGGTTATTGAAATGAGTCAACACGAGAATCTTGTTGAGGATAGGCTTCATGAACTACCCCTGCTTGGTAGCGTTGCTATCAGTTAGTTTGCCCACAAAAAATGTATTTACATCTATCTACACGAGACGAATAAGGCAAGGGCGAATATGGAATTCTTGGTCAGTGACTTTGTGGCATTTGGTAATGTTAAAAATGATAAGATGATGTTTGGGGCTTCGCTTTACAGCGTTTAAATGGGAGATTATGCTCCTTTGGCAAGGTATGCGGATGAACAAATTCCTGCTGATAGCTCTGCCCTTGCTCAAAAGATAAGTGATCTTAATATATTTTTTAATATGAATCATCTTCTTATCTCTTAAATGAGTTGCTAGTCCCTTGCCTCAAGCGATTTTATGGTACAATTAGAGATACTATTGTTTATGGAAGGAAGTAAAGATGTCTCTCTTACAGCGAACGGTTAAGTTGGTTCTAGCAACAGTTTTGGCTATTGGATTGGCTGATTGGGCTGGGCTCGCATATACGACTTCGGCAGGAATCATTGCCATTTTGAGCGTCCTTGATACTCGTAGGTCTTCCTTTAAAATTGCTCGTCAGCGCTTTTTATCGGCGCTTATGGCGCTGGCGATTGCTAGCTTCCTCTTTGCCACTTTAGGCTTCGGGCTACCAGTCATTGCCCTCTACATGGCTCTCTATGTTCCCTTAGCCTATCGTTTTGGTTTAGAGTCTGGTATTCCGCCCATTACCGTTTTGGTTCTTCATCTTTATTTGGAAAAAAGCATAGCGATGAGTTGGTTGTGGAATGAGCTAGCCCTCTTTTTGATTGGAGCGGGAGTGGCCCTTGTTCTTAATCTTTATATGCCATCAAAGCAAAAAGAGATTGACGCTTATCACACCAAGGTTGAAGAACAGTTAAAGGCTATTTTACTCCGCTTTCATGAATTTTTACTCAAGGGTGATGGCACAAACGAAGGTGTGTTAATTGATGAGTTGGATGAAGTCCTAAGTCAAGCGCAGAATCTAGTGTATCTTGATCATAATAATCACCTATTCCACCAGACCAACTATCAGGTTCACTATTTTGACATGCGAATGGATCAGTCGAAACTTTTAAGACAGATGGCTATCAATGTCAACTCCTGTCATCTAGAAAGCCGAGAAAGCGTTATCCTAGCTCACCTTTTTCATGAGACCGCTCAGCAATTATCCCAAGAAAATCCGGCTAAAACCTTACTTGATGACATTTCTGACTTCCGTGAACTTTTTAGGCAACGACCTCTGCCACAAAGTCGTGATGAATTTGAAACACGCGCTGTTCTTTTTCAGTTACTCAATGATATGGAGCGTTTTATCCAACTGAAAGTTGATTTTTATGAAGAATATCAAAATAGTTGACCAGTCAATTTTGACTGGTTTTGTGTTATAATTTTCTTACAGTTTAGATGAGAGGAAGATGTATGAACGAGATTAAATGTCCGCATTGCCAGACAGTTTTCACTATCAATGAGAGTGAATACGCCCAGCTTTTAGAACAAGTTCGTGGGTCTGAGTTTGAACGTGAGATTCATGAGCGTTTGGAGCGTGAGACGGCACTTCTTTCAGAACAGTCAAAAAATCAGCTTCAATCGGCACTGGCTCAGAAGGACTTGGAGTTAGAACAGCTAAAAAGCCAACTGGCCAATCAATCTAGCCAGCAGGAACTGGAAGTTCGCTCTGCTCTTTTTCCAAAAGACCAAGAAATCGCCCAGTTAAAGGCGCGTTTGGAGCAGTTGGAAATGAGCAAGGAGCAGGAAAAGGCTCAGGCTCTTTTGCAGCTAGAGAAGGAGAAGGATGCTATTCAGCATCAACTGGCTTTGCAGGAGCAAAAGGAGGTTCTGGCTCAGCAGGCTTTGGTGGCTCAGTTCCAGCAGGAGCTGGCACAAAAGGATGAACTGATTGCCTATTATAAGGATTTTAAGGCTAAGCAGTCAACCAAGATGATTGGGGAGAGTTTGGAACAGCACTGTGAATATGAGTTTAATCGTTTACGTATGACAGCTTTTCCGCGTGCTGAGTTTGGCAAGGACAATGATGCCAAGAGCGGTTCCAAAGGCGATTACATTTACCGGGAGTATGATGAAAATGGGTTAGAGATCATCTCCATCATGTTTGAAATGAAAAATGAAGGTGATGAGACAGCGACCAAGAAGAAAAATGAACATTTTTTCAAGGAGCTGGATAAGGATCGTCGTGAAAAAAGTTGCGAATACGCCATCTTAGTTTCTCTGCTTGAGTCAGATAATGAGCTATACAATAACGGCATTGTGGACGTTTCCTATCACTATCCTAAAATGTATGTAGTTCGTCCCCAGTTTTTCATTCCCATTATCACGCTTTTGAGAAATGCTGCGCTTAATAGCTTGCAGTATAAGCAGGAACTTGCTTTAGTCAGGGAACAGAATCTAGACATCACCCACTTTGAAGAAGATTTGGAAACCTTTAAAAGGGCCTTTGCAAAAAATTATCATTCAGCTAGTAACAATTTTAAAAAAGCAATTGAGGAAATCGACAAATCCATTGCCCGTATGGAAGCAGTCAAAAAAGCCTTGACAACATCTGAAAATCAGCTCCGTCTAGCTAATAATAAGCTTGAAGATGTCTCGGTAAAAAAATTGACACGTAAAAATCCGACCATGAAAGCAAAGTTTGAAGCGTTGGAAAAAGAGAAAAATTGACTTTCGCACGGCTTTTTGCCATAATAGAAGTAATAGAAGAGCCGTTAAAACGGCTTTTCTCTATGTTTGAAAGGAAATGAAAACGGGCTAGGAATTAGGTCTAAAAAGTGGAAAATTCGCGTAGACCAGACTAGTTACTTTCTTGACTTAGCCCTTTATATTTTAAATTATGTCAATTTTAGAAGTTAAAAATCTCAGTCACGGATTTGGTGACCGTGCAATTTTTGAAAATGTCTCTTTTCGCCTTTTAAAAGGGGAGCATATTGGTCTTGTTGGTGCCAATGGTGAAGGAAAATCAACTTTTATGTCTATTGTAACAGGATCCTTACAACCTGACGAAGGAAAGGTAGAATGGTCTAAATATGTAACTGTAGGTTATCTTGATCAGCATGCTGTCCTTGAAAAAGGCATGACGGTTCGTGATGTTCTTCGCACCGCTTTTGACGAGCTCTTTAAGACAGAAGCTCGTATCAATGACATCTATATGTCTATGGCTGAAGATGGGGCAGATATTGATGCTTTGATGGAAGAAGTGGGAGAACTCCAAGACCGTCTGGAATCTCGTGATTTCTATGTTTTAGATGCAAAAATTGATGAAGTAGCGCGTGCACTCGGAGTTATGGATTTTGGTATGGATTCTGATGTGACGGAGCTTTCTGGAGGTCAGCGTACCAAGGTTCTTCTGGCAAAGCTTCTTCTTGAGAAGCCAGATATTCTTCTGCTAGATGAGCCGACCAACCATTTAGATGCCGAGCATATTGCTTGGCTCAAACGGTACCTACAAGAATATGAGAATGCCTTTGTTTTGATTTCTCATGATATTCCATTCCTTAATGACGTGATTAACATCGTTTACCATGTTGAAAACCTTGATTTGGTGCGTTATGCTGGAGATTACGATAATTTCCAGTCTGTTTTTGCTATGAAAAAAGCACAGCTGGAGGCAGCATATGAACGCCAGCAGAAAGAAATTGCAAATCTTCAAGACTTTGTGAACCGCAACAAAGCCCGAGTTGCTACTCGAAATATGGCTATGTCTCGTCAGAAAAAGCTGGATAAGATGGATATTATTGAGCTTCAGGCTGAAAAACCAAAACCAACCTTTGACTTTAAGGAGTCGCGCACGCCAGGTCGCTTTATTTTCCAAACGACAGATTTAGTAATCGGGTATGACCGTCCACTGACTAAAGCTCCCTTAAATTTAACACTTGAACGTAACCAAAAAGTTGCTATTGTAGGGGCCAATGGTATCGGTAAAACCACGCTTTTGAAAAGCTTGCTTGGTGAAATCAAAGCTCTTGAAGGTAAAGTAGAACGTGGTGATTTCCTTGAAATTGGTTATTTTGAGCAAGAAGTAGTAGGGTCACGACAAACACCTCTTGAGGCTGTTTGGGATGCCTTTCCAGCTCTCAACCAAGCTGAAGTCCGCGCAGCATTGGCGCGTTGTGGACTAACATCCAAACATATCGAAAGCCAAATCCAAGTGCTTTCTGGTGGTGAGCAGGCTAAAGTTCGCTTCTGCCTTTTGATGAATCGTGAAAACAATGTCTTGGTTCTTGATGAGCCAACCAACCACTTAGATGTTGATGCAAAAAAGGAACTCAAACGTGCTCTCCAAGCCTACAAAGGCACCATTCTTATGGTCTGCCATGAACCAGAATTTTACGAAGGTTGGACTCAGGTTTGGGATTTCAATGAGATGATTTAGGAAAAAGCCTTGCTTTTTACAGAAATGAGGCAGGTAGTGATTTGTTTTCTCTGCCTCTATTTTATGGTATAATGCAGATATTGACTTAGCTATCAGTCAAAGATAGCTTTTATAAAAGAAAGGAAATTTCAGTTAAAGTTATTAACTGAGTAAGAGGGCTCTTTTTATCAGGAAAGGAGTCTTCAAAATCATAAAATATGGATAAAATTATTGTCGAAGGCGGAAAGACACGCCTGCAAGGTGAGGTAAGGATTGAAGGAGCTAAGAATGCTGTCTTGCCTCTTCTTGCCGCTACAATTTTGGCTAAGGAGGGTAAGACCGTCCTTAACAATGTGCCAATTCTATCAGACGTCTATACCATGAATAATGTCGTTCGTGGGTTAGACATTGATGTTGATTTTGAAGAAGCAGCAAACCGAGTGACAGTTGATGCGACAGGTTGGATTTTGGATGCGGCTCCATATGAATATGTCAGCCAAATGCGTGCTTCCATCGTTGTCTTGGGACCAATTTTGGCGCGCTGTGGTCATGCTAAGGTGTCCATGCCAGGCGGCTGTACCATCGGAAGCCGTCCTATAGATCTTCATCTCAAAGGCTTGGAAGCAATGGGGGCCCAGATTCGTCAAGCAGGCGGTGACATCACAGCCGTTGCCGAAAAACTTCAAGGCGCTCACATTTATCTGGACTTCCCAAGTGTTGGGGCTACTCAAAACTTGATGATGGCCGCTACCCTGGCCCAAGGTCGCACTGTTATTGAAAATGCTGCGCGTGAACCTGAAATTGTTGACCTCGCCCTGCTATTGAATAAAATGGGGGCAAAAGTCAAAGGAGCAGGGACGGAGACGCTAACTATCGATGGTGTTGATAAAATGCATGGGGCTGAACATGATGTGGTTCAGGATCGTATTGAAGCTGGAACCTTTATGGTAGCAGCAGCCATGACTTCTGGTGATGTCTTGATTAAAGATGCTGTCTGGGAACATAATCGACCTCTCATCTCAAAACTCAAAGAAATGGGTGTCCAAGTAACGGATGAAGCAGACGGTGTTCGTGTCCAGTCAGATGTTACTAAGCTCAAGCCAGTGACTATTAAAACCATGCCTCACCCTGGATTTCCAACCGATATGCAGGCACAAATGACTGCTCTGATGGCAGTAGTTAAGGGCGAATCAACGATGATTGAAACTGTCTTTGAAAATCGTTTCCAGCATCTGGAGGAGATGCGTCGCATGGGACTTCACTCTGAAATTATGCGTGACACTGCCATCATTCATGGTGGGGAGGCTCTTCAAGGTGCTCAGGTTATGTCGACGGACCTTCGTGCCAGCGCGGCACTAATTTTGACAGGAATGGTAGCAGAAGGTACCACGACAGTCGGAAAGCTAACGCACTTAGATCGAGGCTATTATCAGTTCCATGAAAAATTAGCAGCCTTAGGTGCAAAGATTAGACGCGTAAAAGGAGCTTAAGATGGATATTGGTTGGAAATACATTGGTAAGCAATTTCTGCTCATCGCCATCATTCTTCTGCTTTGTGCTATTTTCTTTGGATTGGGATTGGTTTTAGGCTACGGTTTCTTTGGAGATGGTGCCAAGCCTTTCTCGATTCTCTCTCCTGAAAAATGGCAGAGCATTATCAGTAAATTTATGGGGAATTAACAGCTTAGTTGGGTAACCTGACTAAGCTCTCTTTAACATATGAATAAAAAACAACAAAAAGCGGGAATTTCATTATTAGCTCTGTTGGTGACCATAGTTATTGGAATCGCAGGTGGAAATTCCTCAGGATTTTTCGAGCAGCTCGGAACTGCCTTTTCAGAACAGACTAGTCAGACTAGTAGCAGACAAATTATTCCAGCAGAAGGAACACCATCTCAAGCTCTAGCTGAATCCGTTTTATCAAGCGAGGTGAAGAAGCAACTAGGCACTTTGGAATGGAACGGAGCAGGAGCTTTTATCATCAATGATAATAAAACAAATCTCAATGCAGATGTGTCCAGTCTCCCTTATGCAACTAATCAGACCAAGCGAGTGCAGGGAAAGTTGGTTCCTATCAATGGTAATGCTCTACTAGCTAAGAGTACTCGCCAATACAAAAACCGTGAACAGACAGGTTCTGGCGGGGGCTCCTATCGACCTGCAGGTTGGCATCAACTTCATGATTTGCCTGGTGAGTATGATCATGCTATCGACCGAGGACATTTGATTGGTTATGCTTTGGTAGGAGGCTTACCTGGTTTTGATGCCTCAACCAGTAATCCTGAAAATATTGCTGTTCAAACAGCTTGGTCAAATCAAGCTGATTTGGAGAATTCAACAGGTCAGAACTACTACGAAAAAATGGTTCGTAAGGCACTCGACAACAACAAACGTGTTCGCTATCGTGTGACCTTGATTTATGATGGAAATAATATTCTAGCTTCAGGAACTCATTTGGAAGCCAAGTCTTCTGATGGTGAATTGGAATTTAATGTCTTTATCCCGAACGTTCAAGAAGGATTACACATTGATTATTATTCAGGAAAAATTTCCGTGGATGGGTAAAATCATGTGGCTATCTCAATCTTGTTTAAATCTAGGTTACTGCCCAACCTTTCAGAAGTTTGGGGGATTAGGCTCAAAACTCAGCCATAGGATTCTTTCAATAAGTTGCTGACTTCTGGCATGCCTAAGGAAGTGACAAAATAGAGTTTGTCTACAACATAAAAAGCCTTTCATAAGAAGGGCTTTTTCTAATCAGTCAATATACTTTAATTTTCCACGAAAATCTTCTAGTGTCTCATAGCCTTTCTCAGCCATAATATCTTTGAGTTCTTTTGTGATGCGGGCAAAAATGCTGACGCCCTCTTTTTGAAGTGCTGTACCAATCTGAACCATAGAAGCACCACAGAGGATGTGTTCAAAGGCATCGCGACCGTTTTTTACACCACCGGTGCCGATAATTTTTATTTCTGGCTTAAGGCGCTGGTAGAAAGCGTGAACGTTGGCAAGAGCAGTTGGTTTAATGTAGTCACCGCCAATGCCTCCAAAACCATTTTTAGGTTTGATGAGAACGGTCTCGTCATCAATGAGAAGACCATTTCCAATAGAATTAACGCAGTTGACAAAAGTCAGAGGAAATTGATTGAAAACTGCGGCAGCTTGGTCAAAGTGAACAATATCAAAGTAAGGAGGAAGTTTAACCCCGAGTGGTTTGGTAAAATAGCTGAAGACTTCTGTCAAAATTTCTGTGGTAGTCTCAAAATCATAGGCAATCTGAGGTTTTCCAGGAACATTTGGACAAGACAGATTAAGTTCAACCAAGCCCTGGTAATCAGATGCCTGTACTTTTTTGAGAATGATATGAGTTTCTTCAGGCGATAGACCGACCAGGGAAAGAAAATGATTTTTTGTATTGGGTTGATTTTGCAGTTCGATGACATAATCAAGATAATACTCCAAACCATTATTTGGTAGCCCCATGGAATTGATAGAGCCTAGTGGAACATCGACATAGCGGGGTTCAGGATTGCCAGGTCGAGCTTCTAAAGTTCCTGTTTTTGTGACAAATGAACCTGACTCAGAAGCCTCAACCTCCGCCAATTCTTCCCTTGTCATGCAATAAACGCCAGCAGCATTCATTAAGCAGTTGTCAAAAGTAAAGTTCCCGATTTTTGTTGCAGTTGAAACCATCTCTGTCTCCTCAAGAAATTTTTTCTATTTTATCATCGGATGAGAGGATTTGCAAGTTTTTAAGAAGGATTAAGAGTTAATGTTCGCTTTTAGGTTGAAAAAGCTGGACGATCATCTTAAAAAATTGCTATTTATCAATTATTGGTAATTTTTTCACAAATAAACGTTCTTAGACTAGCTTTTTTTATATTTTTTGGGTAAAATAATAAGAGTAAGTGGTTTTAAACCACAATTAAAAAGGAGAACACTAATGGTAAAATTGGTTTTCGCTCGCCACGGTGAGTCAGAATGGAACAAAGCTAACCTTTTCACTGGTTGGGCTGACGTTGATTTGTCAGATAAAGGAACACAACAAGCAATCGACGCTGGTAAATTGATCAAAGAAGCTGGTATCGAATTTGACCTTGCTTTCACATCAGTTTTGAAACGTGCTATCAAAACGACTAACCTTGCGCTTGAAGCTGCAGACCAACTTTGGGTTCCAGTTGAAAAATCATGGCGTTTGAACGAACGTCACTACGGTGGTTTGACTGGCTTGAATAAGGCAGAAGCTGCTGCTGAGTTTGGTGATGATCAAGTTCACATCTGGCGCCGTTCATACGACGTTTTGCCACCAATGATGGCTAAAGATCACGAGCATTCAGCACATACTGACCGTCGTTATGCTCACCTTGATGATTCAGTTATTCCAGATGCTGAAAACTTAAAAGTTACGCTTGAGCGCGCCCTTCCATTCTGGGAAGATAAAATTGCTCCAGCATTGAAAGACGGTAAAAATGTGTTCGTAGGTGCACATGGTAACTCAATCCGTGCCCTTGTAAAGCACATCAAACAATTGTCAGATGATGAAATCATGGACGTGGAAATTCCAAACTTCCCACCACTTGTTTTCGAACTTGATGAAAAATTGAACATCGTTAAAGAGTACTACTTAGAAGCGTAAGAAGTACCAAGGTTAATTAGTGAAAACATTTGACCTTGCTTTAACATCATTAATCTAAAGGACCTACTATTCGTATTTGAGTAATAGGTTCTTTTTTATGCCAAAGAAAGAGAAAAGAGGTCATTATGACGATGGTAAACAATGTCAAGAATCTACTATTTGATAATATTGTCGATTCACTTAGATTAAAAAACTTTTTAACGAGCCCTATAATGCTTAATCTTGCTTTTCTGATGTTTGCTTAAATGTTTTATGGAGACTTGCCACTGCTTTCACATTAGAAAACCTTATTGGCGAACAGCTATTTAATAGAGAAAAATAATCTTAGCTTAGGCTCCGATAGTTAAACTGTGAATAGTCCTTCGGATACTTTAGATGATTAATCTAATGTTAGCAGACTTTGCTCAGGTTCTTTTTGCGTTTTTCTCATTTTTTCTTTGTGAAAAAGCTTGCAATCTCGAGGTATCTTGTTATAATAATGAGGAGAAATAATAAAAACAGGTATGGGATGCTTTTTAAAAATTTTTGAAAAAGAATTTGGAAAGCCAAGCATTCCCTTGAGCCTACTATTAGGAGAAGTTGATGTATTCGCCAGATGAAATTTTAGAGATTGCTATTCACACTGGAGAGCATAAGATTGAAAAAAACTTTATGCAAAAGGCTATTTTAGCCTTCATCGGTGGAGCTATGATTAGTCTTGGTTATCTTTTATACATACGAATTACTGCGAGTGGAATGGAAACGTTAGGGCATTTTGCTTCGGTAATTGGTGCTGCAGCTTTTCCTATAGGATTGATTGTGATTTTGCTGGCTGGTGGTGAGCTGATTACGGGAAATATGATGGCAGTAGCAGCTAGTTTTTTTGCTAAGAAAATTACTTTGACTGATTTACTTAAAAATTGGGCTGTGGTTACTCTTTTTAATGTCATCGGTGCGATTTTTGTAGCTTATTTCTTTGGTCATTTTGTCGGTTTAACTAGCTCAGGTCACTATCTTGAAGAAACTTTGACAGTTGCGCAAGCTAAATTAGTAGCCACACCTGCACAAGCTTTTGTCTCTGGTATTGGTTGTAACTGGTTTGTTGGTTTGTCATTATGGCTCTGCTATGGTGCTAAGGACGGAGCAGGAAAAATTATGGGAACTTGGTTTCCTGTGATGACCTTTGTAGCCATTGGTTTCCAGCACAGTGTAGCAAACGCCTTTGTTATTCCAGCAGCAATCTTTGAGGGCGGAGCCACTTGGCTTGAATTTCTTCAAAACTTTGTCTTTGTTTATGCTGGAAATATTGTTGGTGGAGCAGTTTTTGTCTCTCTCTTCTATTTTTTGGTCTATGAAAAAAACATTAGAAAAAGTTAAAACTTGCTGTTATTTTGGCAAGTTTTTTTGATTTATTTATGATAAAATAAGAGACATAGTTTTTCAAAGAGAGGGTCAAATGGCAAGTAGAAATAGAAAGAATTTGCAGCGACAAAAACGGCTAGGGTATCAAATGTCTAGCCGTATCAATTTAATTTTTGCTATTATTGTCTTACTCTTTGTCCTCTTGTTGCTACGATTAGCACAGATGCAGTTGCTGGATAAGGATTTTTACATGGAAAAACTGACGGCAACAACCAGTTACACGGTTAAAAATTCAAGTCCCCGTGGTAAGATTTATGATGCCAAGGGGACCCTTTTAGTTGATAATAATATCAAGGAGGTTGTTTCCTTTACACGTAGCAATTTTGCCACAGCAGAGGAAATGAAGCAGATTGCTTGGGAGTTGTCGGCCATTGTCTCTTATACAGAAACGAGTGTGACGACTAGAGAGAAAAAAGATTATTATCTAGCTGACAGCACTAATTATCAAGCGGTCGTCGAAGCCTTGGATGATGACAAAAAATATGACAAGTTTGGCAATCGTCTAGCAGAGAGCGATATTTATGCCAATGCCATCGCAGCAGTAACGGATAAACAAATAGATTTCTCAGATGAGGAATTGAAAGTAGCTTATATTTTCAGTCAGATGAATGCTACGCCAACTTTTGGAACAACTTCTTTGAAGACAGCAGATTTGACCGCAGAGCAAATTGCTCTTATTTCCTCCAATAAGGACTTAACGGGTATCTCAGTCCGTTCGGATTGGGAACGGCAGACTATTGCAAGCTCGCTTTCTCCAATTATCGGAAAAGTTTCAAGTGAAAAAGCAGGGCTTCCAGCTGAAGAAGTCAAAGACTACCTTGCAAAAGGTTACTCTTTGAACGACCGTGTTGGTACCAGCTACCTAGAAAAGGCCTATGAAGATGTGCTGAGGGGGCAATCGCAGGTTCGTCAGATAACTGTTGACAAAAAAGGCGCTGTCATTGCTGATGACGAAACACAAGCTGGTAGCAAGGGAAAGAATCTCAAATTGACGATTGACTTGGGATTCCAAGAAGGTGTAGAGAAGATTCTCAATCAGTATTTTAGTGCTGAAAAGGCTGAGGGTAATGTAGAACTTTCTGAAGGAGCTTATGCTGTAGCTCTTAATCCAAATACTGGTGCTGTTCTAGCTATGGCAGGGCTATCCCATGATACAGAAACTGGGGAGATTGAGAAAAATGCCTTAGGAACCATGACTATGGTATTTACTCCTGGATCTGTAGTTAAGGGGGCAACGATTGCTTCTGGATATGAGAATGGTGTCATTTGGGGAAACCAAGTACTGAATGACCAAGCTATTCAGCTTGCAGGTTCAAACCCAATTAAATCTTGGTTTACACAAGGAAGTTTGCCAATCACTGCAACTCAAGCCTTAGAATATTCCTCAAATACTTACATGGTTCAGATTGCTATGAAGTTGATGGGGCAGGAATACAGTCCAGGAATGTTTTTAGCGGTAGATGGTATGGAATCAGCTATGGCCAAATTGCGTGCCACCTATGCTGAATTTGGTCTGGGGGCTGCCACAGGTCTTGATATTCCTGGTGAATCAACTGGTTTTATCCCAAAAAAATTCGATTCTGCATCGCTTTTGACGGAATCTTTTGGACAGTTTGATAACTACACCACTATGCAACTAGCTCAGTATGCTGCAACGGTGGCAAACGGTGGCAAACGTGTCGCACCACATTTAGTCCAAGGTGTCTATAATACAGATGAGTCTGGCAATCTAGGCCAAATGATTGATGAAAAGGCAACTAAGACCTTAAACACTGTTAATATTTCATCTGAGGAGATGGGTATTATCCAGCAAGGCTTTTACGATGTAGTCAATAGTGATTCAGGTTACGCAACGGGACGAACGATTGGTGAAGGCGCAGCTGTTTCTATTTCTGCCAAGACAGGTACTGCTGAGTCTTTTGTGACCAATAAATCAGGTCAGTCTATCTATACGACTAATATGAATGTTGTTGCCTATGCGCCAAGCGACAACCCGCAAATTGCAGTGGCAGTTGTGTTACCGCATGAAACCAATTTCAATAGCAAGGCAAGCCACTTGATGACGCGAGATATCATCAATTTGTACCATAGTTTATATCCTATGAATTAAGAGAGGTTTTTTAGTGCTTTATCCAACACCAATAGCAAAGCTGATTGATAGTTTTTCAAAGTTACCTGGTATCGGTATTAAGACAGCGACAAGGCTTGCGTTTTACACCATTGGCATGAGCGATGAAGACGTCAATGACTTTGCAAAAAATTTATTATCTGCTAAGCGTGATTTAACTTATTGTAGCATTTGTGGTAATTTGACGGATGATAATCCTTGTAGCATTTGCCGTGATGAGACTAGGGATTCTTCTCTACTACTTGTTGTTGAAGAATCAAAGGATGTGTCGGCGATGGAAAAAATTCAAGAGTATCGTGGGAAATACCATGTTTTACATGGTCTTATTTCTCCAATGAATGGAGTTAGTCCAGATGATATTAATCTGAAAAGTTTGATTACACGATTGATGGACGGCGAGGTGACAGAGGTGATTATCGCGACCAGTGCTACGGCTGATGGCGAGGCGACTTCTATGTATATTTCCCGTGTCCTCAAGCCAGCGGGTATCAAAGTTACGCGTTTGGCTCGTGGTTTAGCAGTTGGCTCAGACATTGAGTATGCTGACGAAGTTACTCTTTTACGAGCAATTGAAAATCGTACTGAATTATAATGAAATCAGGACAATTCTTGCTTTTGCGATATAAAAAGAAAGTGGTACAAAATCGGCACGAATGCCGATTTTGTACCACTTTCCCATTTTCAGGTGTTCAACTTGAAGCAGTCTATCCCCAGAGAAGTCGAATGATGTGAGTTGACGGTAGCCAGCATACATCCACTGCTTTAAAAGCTCTCCCATATCTTCTGAACTCCCACCTCCACACAGCTGATTAGGAAGGAACCAATCCATTGCCTAGCAAGGAATGAGAACATCAAAACAGCTACGGTGCCAAGCGCCTATCTGCAATCATGTTAAAAGGCTAAGACAAAAGTCCTAGCCTTTTTGTGTATTTTAAACATTCAAAACCTTGTCCAAAAACTCAATCAAACGAGGGTGTTTGGGATGGTCAAAAATTTCTTCGGGTGTGCCATCTTCAAGAAATTGCCCTCCATCAGTAAAGATGACACGGTTGGCTACTTTGCGAGCAAAGCCCATCTCGTGGGTGACAATCAGCATGGTCATACCTTGCTCTGCCAAATCTTTCATAACGTTTAGAACATCTCCAACCATCTCTGGGTCAAGGGCAGAAGTAGGTTCGTCAAAGAGCATGATGTCTGGGTTCATAGCTAGAGAGCGGGCGATTGCTACACGTTGCTTTTGTCCACCAGATAAGCTAGTTGGCATAGCATGAGCCTTATCGGCCAACCCTACTTTTTCCAAGAGTTCCATTCCCAATTTTTCAGCTTCTGACTTAGTTTGTTTGCCTAGCTCAACAGGAGCAAAGGTAATGTTTTCAAGCACAGTCATGTGTGGGAAGAGGTTGAAGTGCTGGAATACCATACCGATGTTTTCGCGGGCACGGTCTAGGTTCGTTTTTGGATCAGAAAGTTCAAAGCCGTCAACTACTACCTTACCTGAAGTGATGGTCTCAAGCAGATTGAGGGTGCGAAGGAAGGTTGATTTACCTGAACCAGAAGGTCCGATGATGCAGACCACGTCCCCTTCGTAGAATTTGGCATCAATACCTTTAAGAACTTCATTTTTGCCATAGTATTTGTGCAAATCTTGTACATCAATTTTTAATTCAGCCATTAGTTAGTCCTCTTTTCTAGACGTTTTGCTAAGCGAGTGAGTAGGGTGATAATCACCAGATACATCACAGCTAAAATCGCATACATACGGAAAGATTGGTAGTTACGTGCAATGATAATCTTCCCTGTTTGGAAGAGTTCGATAAGCCCGATTGCTGAAACGATGGTTGTATCTTTAAGTGAGATAACAAACTGATTGATAAAGTTAGGGAGCATGAGTTTGACTGCTTGAGGCAGGATAACTTTGCGCATGGTTGTTTTGTATGGAACACCAAGGCTTCGGCTGGCTTCCATTTGTCCGATATCAACAGCTTCAATACCGCCACGAACGATTTCAGCAATATAAGCTCCGCCATTTAACGAAAGCGCAATAGTGGCCGCAACAAAGTCATTGATAGGTGATTGCTGGCCAGTGATATTTTGAATGAGATTTGGAATGCCCCAGAAAATAAAGGCTGCTACTATCATGAGTGGAATTCCACGAACCACGTCAACAAAGATGCTAGCAATGGTGCGGAGGGCTTTGCTTGGGCTAACAGCCATCATACCAAAGAGGATACCGATAAGAGTTGCGATAGCAAAGGAAATAAGGGTCAAGCTAAGCGTGGTCCAAAGACCAGATAAGAGTTGTTTATAGTTATTTGACAGAAGACCTGAAATGGTTGTTTCATCAACGGTATTTGCAGAGTCCGGTGTTCCGAGGTATTTGTCAATGATTTTGTCGTAGTCACCAGATGCTTTTAAGGCAGCAAGTCCATTATTGAACATTTCAATCAATTCTGGGTTTGTCCCAGCTTTTACAGCAAATCCGTATTCGCCAGATTTTTCACCAGGAATTGGAGTTTCAAAGTTACGGCCTTGTTGGATAGCGTATTTGAGTACAGCTTCGTCGTCCATAAGGGCGTCGATAGAACCTGAGTTCAAACTGTCATACATACTTGAGGCTTCGTCAAAGGCTTTTAGGCTATAACCGTACTGGTTAGCGTGTTCTTCCAAAAAGCTATAAGAAGCCGTTCCATTTTTAGCTCCAACGGTTTTTCCTGTTAGGTCAGCATAATCTTTAATAGCTGAGCCTTTTTTGACTGCCAGAAGGATGTTAGAAGTGTAGTAAGGGTCTGAGAAATCAAAGATTTTTTTACGTGCATCTGTTATGGACATGCCAGCGATAACAGCGTCAGCTTGTCCTGCCTGAACGGCATTGAGAGCGGCATCGAAACCAGGATTTGAAATATCGATAGAAAATCCTTGCTGCTCAGCGATTGTCTTGATTAACTCCATGTCAATACCGACGTAGTTTCCAGTATCATCTTGAAACTCGAATGGGGCGAATGACGAATCTGCTACAATTTTGTAGGTTGTTTTGACAGGAGTAGCTTTGGCAGAAGCATCGCCAGTTGAGGATAATTTAGAGGAGTCAATCCCCAACCATTTTGCCATAATAGCATCGTAAGTGCCGTCTTTTTTCATGTCGGCTAAGGTTTTGTTGAAATCGTCAACTAGATATTCATAATCTGAGCCTTTTTTGACCGAGAAACCGAAAGAACCAATAGATTCTCCAGCAATATTGATAGCGTAGCTCTTGCCTTGCTTGATAGCATACTCAACCACTGGTTGGTCGTCCATGGCAGCAAAGATAGAGCCAGTGTCGAGGCTATTATTCATTAAGTCGCTGGTATCGAAAGTTTTGATTGTGAAGCCATACTTGTCTTTATTTTTTTCAAGAAAAGTTTGTGCTGCTGTACCATTTTTGACGCCAACTTCCTTTCCAGAAAGTTCTTCATAAGAAGATACCTTTTGGTCAGAACGAGTGTACACCACGATTTTCGTGTCGTAATAAGGGTCTGAGAAGGTAAAGACTTTTTTACGGGCTTCAGTGATAGTTGTTCCTGCCATCAAGGCATCAGCTTGTCCCGCTTGAACGGCATTGACAGCAGCATCGAAGCCAGGGTAAGTCATATTAAGATCCCAACCGGATCGTTTAGCAACTTCAGTGATAATATCAACATCAATACCTTTATAAATTTGGTCAGAATCCTTAAATTCAAAGGGAGCGTAAGCAGTGTCTGAGACGACATCGATAGTGTCAGCTAAAGTCTGTGTGCCACCTAAGATAAGGAAAGATGATAGAAAAGTTGCCACAAGCAACTGGATTTTTTTTATCATACAGAGAACTCCTTTTTATAAAATTAGCTACTATTGTATCAAAAAGGAATGAGAAATGCAAATTTTTTGAGCGCACTATGTGAGAAAATGTAACATAAACTAAAGGGGATTACTCCGGTTTTTATAATATAGTGTTGATATATAGCCCATCTTTTTATGGTATAATGAAACGGTAATTGATGCTTAATTCTTGTTATAGAAGGGAAAATTTTCTGCTGTGTCTTACAAATTTCTACTATTCGACCTTGACCATACGCTTCTGGATTTTGATAAAGCTGAGGACCTTGCTTTGACTGAGTTGTTGCAGGAAGCTAATGTCGCTGATGTTCAAAGCTATAAGGACTACTATGTTCCTATGAATGCCCAGCTTTGGCGTGACTTGGAGCAAAATAAGTTGACGAAGAAAGAGCTGGTTTCGAGTCGCTTTGCTCTGCTTTTTTCCCACTTTGGTCAAGAAGTTGATGGACAGTTCTTTGCCAATCGTTACCAGGACTTTCTCAGCCAACAGGGGCAGACTTTTGAGGGCGCGCGCGAACTTCTTGAGGAGTTACAAAATCAGGGATATCGTCTTTTTGGTGCTACAAATGGTATCACCTATATTCAGCAAGGACGTCTATCACATTCGAATCTTGCAGATTTTTTTGAAAGAATTTTTATTTCGGAGCAGGCAGGAACACAAAAACCAGATATAGCCTTCTTTGATTGGATGGCTAGCCAAATTGATGGTTTTGAGAAAAAAGCGGTGCTTATGATTGGAGATAGCTTGACAGCTGATATACAAGGTGGCAATAATGCAGGGCTTGACACTGTTTGGTACAATCCAGCTGGCAAAGAAAATACCAGCTCTGCTATTCCGACTTATGAAATTAATAGCTATGATGGACTTTTGAAACTTTTAGAAGAAGCACTATAATGTGACTATTTGCATCTATGATTATGATAGAAAGAGGGATTTATCGTGTTATCTATTCAGAAAAAAATACCTGGCTTCTCATTATGTTTCCTCATTGCAGTGCCAGCCTGGTTTTTAGGACAACAGTTGCCCTTGATTGGAGCACCTGTTTTTGCCATTTTTATAGGCATGTTGTTAGCTCTCGTACATCAGAAACGTGATCGCACAGCGGACGGAATTGCTTTCACATCGAAATATATTCTTCAAATAGCAGTGGTGCTATTAGGGTTTGGGCTCAATCTTTCTCAGGTCATGCAGGTAGGGTTGAAATCTCTCCCTATTATTTTTAGCACCATTACCACCTCTCTCCTAGTCGCCTATTTTTTACAAAAATATTTGCGATTAGATGCCCATACAGCAACTTTAGTTGGTGTGGGTTCATCCATTTGTGGCGGCTCTGCCATTGCAGCTACAGCACCAGTCATTGATGCCAGAGATGATGAAGTAGCAAAGGCGATTTCGGTTATTTTTCTTTTCAATATTTTGGCTGCCCTTATTTTTCCGACATTGGGAGACATGATTGGTCTATCTAATCAAGGATTTGCCCTTTTTGCTGGGACGGCAGTCAATGATACTTCCTCGGTGACTGCGACAGCAACGGCATGGGATGCGGTTCATCAAAGTAATACTCTTGATGGCGCCACAATCGTCAAACTCACAAGAACTCTAGCTATTATTCCTATCACCCTTGGTTTATCTCTTTATAAAGGGTATAAGGATTCGAAAAATGGCAGAGCAGTTCAGACGGCATTTAGCTTGAAACGCGCTTTTCCAACTTTTTTACTCTATTTTTTACTTGCTTCGCTTTTGACAACTCTGATGAGCAATCTTGGAAATAATACAATTATTTTTGATCAATTAAAATGGCTATCAAAATTTTTTATCGTCATGGCCATGAGCGCTATTGGACTGAACACCAATCCAGTTAAATTGTTAAAAACTGGCGGGCAAGCGATAGGACTTGGAGCGGCATGTTGGTTTTCTATTACTGTTATGAGCTTGATGATGCAGGCTTTGATGGGAACTTGGTGATGAGAAAAAGGTATTGAAGGTGTTTTTTTGTAAACGCATTTAGTATCTTTTGGAGAATAAAATGAAATCAATCTACTTTTTAGACGGACTTGGAAGTAATCGCTATTATGCACAACGTTTAACATCAGCTTTGGCAGTAGAGGGATACCGTTTGATTTACCTCCCCTTGCCAGGTCATCCAGATAATCTGGCGCAGAAGATTGAAAGTCTTGATGATTTAAAAATCTGGTTCGAAGCCAATACACCTAAGGAAGATTTTCTCCTCATGGGTTTTTCTCTGGGGGCAGACTTCGCAGCTTACTTGTCTCAGCAATCTCGCTATGTCACCCGTCTCATTCTTCTTGATGGAGGTTTTATGACTTTTGATGACTTTTCGCTTGAGCAAGAGTTGGCTGATGCTCAAAATTACCTGAGATCTGAGAGTCTTAAGGATTTGGAGAAAAAACTGAGCCAAGAGGCTGAGATGACATCTTTTTGGGATGAAGACTTAGCGTTAGCGACTCGTTATGCTTATGAGAAAAAGGCTGACGCCTACCATCTGAAATTGACCGAAGAAACCATTCTTAATCTTTTAGCGATTAGACGAGACTGTCTTTTTGTCATTAGGGAACCACATTTTGCTGTGCCAACACTTGTGCTTTTATCTGATAGTCCAGCTGATTTTCTGACCTTCAAACAATCCCAATTTGAAAAGGTTGAAAATAAAGTTGTCAGAAGTATTGTCATTTCTGACAGCGACCATCAATTTTATCTCGAAAAAGCCAGTGAGATTGCGACAGCAGTTGCACAATTTTGTGACTAGAATGAGGGCAAGTCCCTCCTTTTTTGTTATAATGAAAACATGAATGATACGATTAAATACAAGTTGGAGTTGTTGCCAGATAGCCCTGGTTGTTACCTTCATAAGGATAAAAATGGCACCATTATTTATGTTGGTAAGGCCAAAAATCTGAAAAATCGCGTCCGCAGTTATTTCCGTGGAAGCCACGACACCAAGACCGAACTCTTGGTGTCTGAGATTGAGGATTTTGAGTTCATTGTGACGGAGTCTAACATTGAGGCTCTGCTTTTGGAGATTAACCTGATTCAGGAAAATCTTCCCAAGTATAACATCAGACTTAAGGATGACAAATCCTATCCTTTTATCAAAATTACAAAAGAGATGTATCCGCGCCTACTTATCACGCGTCAGGTCAAAAAAAATGATGGCCTTTACTTTGGCCCCTATCCTGACAGTGGTGCTGCCAATGAGATTAAAAAACTGCTGGACCGTATTTTTCCCTTTAAAAAGTGTAAAAATCCTGCTAATAAGGTTTGTTTTTACTATCACATCGGCCAATGTCATGCCCATACCATCTGCAAGACCGATAAAGCATACTGGGATGGTTTAGTTGATGATGTCAAAAATTTTCTCAATGGTCAAGATGACAAGATAGTCAATGATCTAAGGGCGAAAATGATGGCAATGGCAGAGCAGATGGAATTTGAACGCGCAGCCGAATACCGAGACCTGATTGAAGCAGTAGGGACGCTCCGCACCAAACAGCGCGTCATGAATCAGGACATGCAGGACAGGGATATTTTCGGATACCATGTGGATAAAGGCTGGATGTGTGTTCAGGTTTTCTTTGTTCGTCAAGGTAAGCTGATTCAGCGTGATGTCAATCTTTTCCCATATTATAACGAACCTGAGGAAGATTTTTTAACTTACCTAGGTCAATTTTATCGCGACAGCAGTCACCTCATGCCACGTGAGATTTTTATCCCATCTGATATTGATCAAGAGTCTGTGGAAGCTCTCGTGACAGCTAAGGTGACAAAACCGCAAAAAGGTGAGAAGAAGCAGTTGGTTAATTTGGCGACTAAGAATGCCCGCGTCAGCCTTGAACAAAAATTTAGTCTAGTGGAAAAGGATTTGATTAAAACCAAAGTAGCCGTTGAAAATCTGGGGCAGCTTATGGGAATTTCAAGTCCAGTTCGCATCGAGGCTTTTGACAACTCCAATATCATGGGAACCAGTCCGGTCTCTGCTATGGTTGTTTTTGAAAATGGGAAACCTGCAAAAAAAGAATACCGTAAGTACAAGATTAAGACTGTTCAGGGTCCTGACGACTATGCCAGCATGCGGGAGGTCATTAGACGTCGTTATGGCAGGGTCAAACGAGATGGTCTTGTACTGCCTGACCTTATCATTATTGACGGTGGGCAGGGTCAGGTCAATGTTGCTAAGGATGTTCTTAAAAATGAGCTTAATCTGGATGTTCCAGTAGCTGGGCTTCAAAAAAATGACAGACACCAAACCCATGAGTTACTTTTTGGTGAGCCTTTGCAAGTGATTGACCTACCAAGAAATTCTCAAGAATTTTTCCTCCTCCACCGCATCCAAGATGAGGTGCACCGCTTTGCCATCACCTTTCACCGCCAAGTCAGAAGTAAAAATAGTTTTTCATCAAAATTGGACGGCATCGAAGGGCTTGGACCAAAGCGTAAGCAGGCTCTGCTCAAACACTTCAAGTCTATTTCGGCTATCCAAAAGGCGACGGTGGAAGATTTACGTGAACTGGGCATACCGGAAAAAGTGGCTGAGGCTGTACTTGAGAAGTTAAATAAGAAAGATTAGAAAGTCGAGGCTTTATTGTGAATAAATTTGCCATGATTGTTATTTTACTTGTTTTAGTGATTTTTATGATTAGCAATATCTTACTCACCCCTCTTTCAAAGATAAGCTGGACCGAGCCGCTATTTATTCCTCGAAAAGTTGGCGTGGGTCTAACAGTTAATCTAGAGAATAGCTTAGGTTGGTGGACATATGTGATTTGCTCACTCATCCTATCTGGTTTGCTATTCTTTATTGTGATGTAAACAGAGAAAAGTTGTCGCTCCGCCATTTCCCAATAGCCTGAAATGTGGTAAAATATCAGGTAGAACAATAGAAAAGAGAAAGTTTATGAAATTTCTAGAATTGAACAAAAAGCGTCATGCGATTAAGTCTTTCAACACTCAGCCGGTTGATGTGAAAGATGTTCGCACAGCTATTGAAATCGCGACTTTAGCCCCATCTGCCCATAATATCCAGCCTTGGAAATTTGTTGTGGTTAAGGAGAAAAAAGCTGAGCTGGCTGAGATTGCACGCGGTGGAAATAGAGATCAGGTTTTATCATCACAATTTACCATTGCCCTTTTTACGGATACAGATTTGATTAAGCGAGCTCGAAAGATAGCCCGTATTGGTGTAAAAAGTCTATCGGATGACCTGATCAGCTACTATATAGAAAATCTGCCATCACAATTTGCGCAATTTACAGACCAGCAGAAGTCCGACTACCTAGCTCTCAATGCTGGAATTGTGGCTCACAATTTGGTTATGGCTTTGACCGATCAAAAAATTGGAGCCAATATTATTCTTGGGTTTGATAAAAGCAAAGCTAATGCCGTACTTGGGATTGATGACCGTTTTCGTCCAGAGTTATTGATTACGGTTGGTTATACTGATGAAAAACCAGAGCCAAGCTATCGTTTACCTGTAGATGACATTATGGAGGTAAGGTAATGGCAGCCATCAAAGATTTAAATCAGCTTTTGGCGAGCATGGAGCCTGTTTTAAAAGAAGAGGTTTTTGTGTTTGCGACCTTGACTACCTCGTCACAACTTCCTTTTGACTTGATTGAGGCAAGTATTAAGGAAGAGGAAGGTTTGTCAGTTCTTGTCACGGAAAAAATTGCACACACCTATGGCTTAGAGGCTCAGTTTAGATCAGCTTGGATTACGCTAAATGTTCACTCTGATTTGGCTGCGGTGGGTTTAACAGCCGCTTTTGCAAGCGCATTAGGAGAAGTTGGTTTAAGTTGCAATGTGGTAGCTGGAAATTACCATGATCATATCTTAGTGCCATATGATAAAGCGGACTTGGCGATGAGAACATTAAAAGGATTACAAGAAGTAGCACAGAAAGAGAGTTTAGAGAAAAATGACTATAGATTTTAAAGCAGAAGTGGAAAAACGTCGCGATGATATGATGGCTGACCTTTTCAGCCTTTTGAAAATCAATTCAGAGCGTGATGATTCAAAAGCTGATAAGGAGCATCCATTTGGTCCTGGTCCTGTCAAAGCCCTTGAGAAGTTTTTGGAAATAGCAGAGCGCGATGGCTACAAGACGCGTAATATCGATAACTACGCTGGTGATTTTGAATACGGTGAGGGAGATGAAGTTCTGGGCATTTTTGCACACTTGGACGTTGTGCCAGCAGGTAGTGGCTGGGATACCAATCCTTACGAGCCAGTCATCAAAGATGGCAAACTCTATGCGCGCGGGTCATCGGATGACAAAGGTCCAACTATGGCTTGTTACTATGGTCTTAAGATTATCAAGGAACTTGGTTTGCCAGTGTCTAAAAAAGTTCGTTTTATTGTTGGTACTGATGAAGAATCAGGTTGGGCTGACATGGATTACTATTTTGAGCACAATGGTCTCAAAGATCCTGACTTCGGATTTTCTCCAGATGCAGAATTTCCAATCATCAATGGCGAAAAGGGTAATATCACAGAGTACTTACATTTTGCAGGTCAAAACCAAGGCGACTATGTTCTTCATAGTCTGACGGGTGGTCTTCGTGAAAACATGGTTCCAGAATCTGGAACGGCTGTCTTTTCAGCACCGCTTTCTTCACAAGAATTGCAAGAAAAGGTTACCACTTTTACGAAAGAAAATGGTCTGACAGCTACTCTTACAGAAGAAGCAGGCCGTTTCACCCTTGTTCTTATCGGTAAATCTGCTCACGGTGCTCATCCAGAAGCTGGTATCAATGGTGTGACTTACTTGGCAAATTTCTTGAGCCAATTTGCTTTTGAAGGTGCTGCCAAGGATTATCTTCACGTCGCAGGTAACATCATTCATACAGACCATTATGCTGAAAAAACTGGTGTAGCTTATACGGATGAAAAGATGGGGCAACTGACTATGAATGCTGGTGTCTTCAAGTTTGATGAAAAATCAGACGATAACACCATTGCATTAAACTTCCGTTATCCACAAGGTACTGACAAAGAAAACATCAAATCAGTTCTTGAAACTATTGAAGGAGTTAAGGAAGTGACTCTTGCGGCTCATGGACATGTGCCACATTACACACCGATGGAAGATGAATTGGTGTCAACCCTCTTATCTGTTTACGAAAAACAAACTGGTCTTAAAGGTTTTGAACAAATCATCGGCGGTGGAACCTTTGGTCGTCTCCTCAAACGTGGTGTTGCCTTTGGCGCTATGTTCCCAGGTTATACAGACACCATGCACCAAGCCAATGAGTTTGCAGATGTGGAAGACCTCTACCGCGCAGCAGCAATCTATGCTGAAGCTATTTATGAACTTATTAAATAAAAATTAAGGCAGGGCAACCTGTCTTTTTGAGAAAAATGAAAACATTAGATGAGATTATCTCAGCCATAATGGCTGATTCCGAAAATGTTGGCTTTACCCAAGTTGGTATTAAGCCACTCGTTGCAGCACCAGAGACCGCAAGAATTGTCATCATTGGTCAGGCGCCGGGGGTACGCGCGCAGGAGACAGGGATTTATTTCAATGACCCATCAGGGGACAATCTCAGGGAGTGGTTGGGCATAAATCGGGAGACTTTTTATCATTCTGGCTTGATTGCAGTTGTTCCTATGGATTTTTACTATCCGGGAAAAGCTAGGAATGGAGACTTGCCACCTCGGGCAGGTTTTGCTCAAAAGTGGCACCCTGATATTTTACGACTGATGCCCAAAACGGAGCTTTTTATCCTGATTGGAGCATATGCGCAGCATTTTTACCTAAAGCAAAAATCTTCCGTTAAAGTGACTGACAACGTCAAGCATTTTCGAGATTTTTTACCAGACTACTTTCCACTTGTGCACCCCTCACCCCGCAATAATATCTGGCAAGCTAAAAATCCTTGGTTTAAGGAGGAAATTTTGCCAGAGTTACGAAAGAGGGTTAGTGAGATTTTAAGTCAAATATGACGGAAAGAAGCAGACCTAATACAAGCTTAGCGACCTTCTTTTCTTGTTATGATACAATTCTTCGCAAAACATAAAAATTATTTAGAAAATTGACTAATCATACATCATAAAAAGTCCTCTAAAAATCTCAATTTTGATAAAACGCCTAAATAAAAGTCTATGATAATGTCATAAAATCTAACATTAAAACATAAAAACGCTTGCTTTATGTATTTTTTTACGCTATAATAAGAGCACTCAAATTTAAAGGGGGATTATATTATGGCATCTAACAAAAAAAGTGCTCTTTTGGGAGCTGCGTTTATCATGGCAACATCTGCTATCGGACCTGGTTTTTTGACCCAGACGGCACGGTTTACGGGTGATTTTGGTGGAAGTTTTGGCTTTGTCATTATTTCTTCCATCGTTTTGGCTTTGATTGTTCAATTAAATGTTTGGCGCATATTAACGGTCAGTGGTCTTAGAGGACAGGACATCGCCAATAAAATTCTGCCTGGATTGGGTTATGTACTGGCTATTTTGATTGTCCTTGGAGGCTTGGTCTTTAACATTGGAAATGTTGGAGGAGGTGCACTTGGTTTTAATACGCTTCTAGGAATTCCTACTTGGCTTGGATATTTTCTTGCTGGCGGACTAGCTATTTTGATTTTTCTTTTTAAAAATGCCATGCAGGCAATGGATCGCTTTACTAAACTATTAGGTGGTTTGATGATTGCTGTCATCTTTATTGTTATCTTAATAGTCAATCCCCCTTATGGAGAAGCACTAAAAGAAACAATCATACCGTCTGCAGGAATTTCTAATCTCTTCAATGCCATTCTTACTCTACTCGGCGGTACCGTGGGTGGTTACATTACTTTTGCCGGAGCGCATCGCCTTATTGATGCGGGATATACTGGTCGCGAGAATTTGGATCATGTAACAAAAAGTTCTGTTATGGGAATTTCTATCGCTACAATTGTTCGTGTCTTTCTTTTCTTAGCTGTTTTAGGTGTAGTATCAACGGGTCTTGTTCTTGATGCTGCAAATCCAGCTGCTGATGCTTTCAAGCAAGGAGCGGGTGAAATCGGCTACCGTTTCTTTGGATTAGTGCTTTTATCAGCTGCATTAACATCTATTGTTGGAGCGGCTTACACTTCAGTCACATTTTTGAAAACCTTAAGTACAACAGTAGCCAAAAATGAGAAGTTAGTAACCATTCTATTTATCCTAATTTCGACAGTTATTATGGCCTTTGTTGGTCAGCCAGCAAATCTCTTGGTAATTGCAGGTGCCTTGAATGGGTTGATTTTGCCACTTACTTTAGGTATTTGTCTCATCGCCAGTCAAAAAACAAGCATTATGGGAGTTGATTACAAGCACCCTAAGTGGTTATTGATCTTGGGTATCGTAGTTGTTCTTATTACAGCTTACCTAGGTATTTCATCGTTGCAAAATCTTGGGCAATTATTTGCTTGATAACACCTAAGGAGGTCTGATATGACTTATGAGATTAGAATTGCGGGTGACTCGGCACTTGTGATTGAGTTTGAGCAAGACATTCGTGAGGATATCAATCGTCAGATTAAGGGCATTTTTCAACTTTTAAAAGAGCAACCGATACAAGGTGTGTTAGATGTCATTCCAGCTTTTGCTTCGCTTTTGGTTTCCTATGATCCTAGAGTAATCACTTATGAAAAATTGCGGAAGCGGCTAAAAGCTTTGGCAACAATTGATGTTTCTATCAAAGATGAACTTCGACGTATTTTAGAAATACCTGTTTGTTATGGTGGAGCATATGGCCCAGACTTAGCATTTGTTGCTCAAAATGCTGGGCTTAGCGAGGAAGAGGTTATCAAGCGACATACGGGACGTGATTATCTGATTTACATGTTAGGGTTCTTACCAGGGTTTACCTATCTAGGTGGCCTTGATCAAGCCATTCATACACCACGTTTGGATGAACCGAGATTGTCAATTGAAGCAGGTAGTGTTGGTATCGGTGGCAACCAAACAGGCATTTACCCGCTAGCGTCTCCGGGGGGGTGGCAATTAATCGGTCGAACTCCCGTTAAAACATATGACCCCAATCGCAAGCAACCCATCCTTTTTGAAGCAGGAGATTATATTCGCTTTAAGGCAATCGATGAAGAAAGTTATGCCGAAATTCACAGGGCTGTTCTAGAGGGAACTTATGAAGTTTCTGTTATTAGGGGCGAGGAGGTAAGGCATGGGAATTAGAATTTTAAAACCAGGGATTTTGACAACGGTTCAAGATATGGGGCGTAATGGCTATCAAAGTCAAGGCTTTGGGGTTTCAGGTGTTATGGATGTAAGATCTTTTCGTATTGCAAATCTCCTAATTGACAATCCTGAAAACGAAGCTGTGCTTGAATTTTCTCTAGTCGGACCAACTCTAGAATTTACTCGTGCCACGATTATTGCAATAACTGGCGGTGACTTTCAGCCGACAATTAATGGTCAGCCTGCACCTATGTACACCGCAATTTACATGCATAAGGGAGATGTCTTAGCATTTGGTGGTGCGCGAACGGGTTCACGTGGTTATATCAGCTTTTCAAGCTACCTACAGGTGCCCTCTGTTATGGGAAGTCGTTCGACCAATATTAAAATCGGTATGGGTGGTTTTAAAGGAAGGAAGCTACAAGCAGGTGATTTCATTGGTTTTCGAATCAATCGTCTCTACCTTCCTTACTTCCTGTCACGTACCTTGGATATTGATGAATTTGACGAGGAAGAAGTGACTTTGCGTGTTGTGCTAGGGCCTCAGGATCATCGTTTTAGCAAAAAAGGGATTCAAACATTTTTAAATGAAACCTATACAATTTCGAGTGATTTTGATCGTATGGGTTGTCGATTGGATGGACCATTTATTGCCCACAAGGATAAGGCAGATATTATTTCGGATGGAACAAGTTTTGGATCTGTTCAAGTTCCAGCTCATGGAAAGCCAATTATTCTATTAGCCGATAGACAAACAACTGGAGGCTATGCCAAGATTGCTACAGTAATTTCTGTGGATTTACCAAAGCTAGTTCAACGCAAGACAGATCATAAGGTGCGTTTTAAGGCTATTTCGGTCGAAGAAGCGCAAGCTTTGCTCCAAAAAGAAACTAAGGAAATGAGAAAAATGCAACAACTGATTCACCAACCTTGTCTAGAAGTTTTAGATCGTCGTCAGGTTGCTAAACGAATTTCAAAACTTTTTCAATAGGAGGTAAATTATGGATATTCAACAAATTAGAGAGTTGGTAGCTATTCTTGAGAAATCAAGTCTAGTGGAATTAACGATAGAGGAGGGGGAATCAAAGATTCATCTCAGTCGTAAAGGAGAATTTGCTAGCCCTCTAGCCACTTCAAGTCTAGCAACAGCTTTAGGGGAAGCCGTTGAGGAGGACACAGATGAAGACTACATCACTTCTCCTATTGTAGGAACCTTTTATTCGGCAGCAGGGCCAGATATCCCAGCTTTTGCGCGTGTCGGGGATAAACTGAAAGCAGGTGAAACCATCTGTATCCTTGAAGCAATGAAAATGATGAATGAAATCACTGTCGGATTTGATTGTGAAGTTGAAGCTATTCTTGTGAGCAATGAACAGAAAGTGGAGTATGGCCAACCTTTGTTCCGAATTAAGAAATTGTAGGTGTAGCTTATGATTCAAAAAGTATTGATTGCCAATCGTGGCGAAATTGCTGTGCGGATTATTCGAGCATGTCGTAATCTTGGGATACAGTCAGTGGCTATCTACTCTAAAGAGGATTCTAAAAGTTTACATGTCAAATTAGCAGATCAGCGTGTCTGTATAGGTGAGGGTCCTGCTAGAAATAGTTACCTCAATAAAGAGCGTATCATTACAGCTGCTCTCAATGTGGGGGCTGATGCCATTCACCCAGGGTTTGGTTTTTTATCGGAAAATGCAGACTTTGCACGACTTTGCCAAGAACATGACTTGATTTTTATCGGACCAAAACCAGAAGTCATTGAGCAAATGGGAAACAAATCTCAAGCACGTAAGACTATGATAGCAGCGGGAGTTCCAGTTGTTCCAGGAAGTCAAGACCATGTCAATGATGTCACTGCTGCTAGAACGTTACTGACAGAGATTGGTTTTCCTGTCATGATAAAGGCCTCTTCAGGAGGGGGTGGTAAAGGCATGCGTGTGGCTCGCACAGCTTTAGAATTTGAAGACCAGTTTAATTTAGCACAAAGTGAATCCATCAACGCTTTTGCTGATGATTCGATGTATTTAGAAAAATTTATCGAAGAACCAAGACATATTGAAATTCAAATTATGGCAGATCAGTTTGGTCATATCGTTGCGCTTGGTGAGCGCGATTGTTCTGTTCAACGAAATCATCAAAAATTGATTGAAGAATCCCCGTCACCAGCAATAGACGACAAAACTCGAGAGGCATTAAATCAAGTTGCTGTTAAAGCAGCTAAAGCAGTTGGTTACACTAATGCTGGAACAATTGAATTCATTATGGATAAATCTAATACTTTTTACTTTATGGAGATGAACACCCGTATCCAAGTGGAGCACGGTGTGACAGAAATGGTGACAGGTGTAGATCTTATCATTGAACAAATTAGAGTCGCAGACGGGCAAAAACTCTCTTTCAGTCAAGAGGATGTGGTCCTCAGAGGACATGCTATAGAATGCCGTGTTAATGCAGAAATTCCAGCTCAGAATTTCATGCCTAATCCTGGACCGGTAAATCATTTGCACCTTCCCAACGGTAATGGCGTGCGCGTAGATACTGCCCTTTACACAGGATATCAGATACCATCAGATTATGATTCGATGATTGCCAAGATTATTGTTCATGCTCCAGATCGAGCGTCAGCCATCCAAAAGATGAAAACTGCTCTAGGAGAGATGGTTGTGCTCGGTGTTGAAACCAATCTAGATTTTCAATACAATATCATGCATCACCCTAAGTTTGTTGAAGGCGATGTGGATACTAGTTTTATTGAAAAATTTTTAAATGGAGGACAGTAAATGGTCTATCAAGTTGATTTAAATAGTGATTTAGGTGAAAGCTTTGGAGCCTATACCATTGGAAGTGATAGCGAAGTGATTCCGCTGATTAGCTCTGCCAACCTTGCTTGTGGCTATCACGCTGGTGACCCTTTGGTAATGGCTGAGACCGTAAAGCTTGCTAAAATCAGTAAAATTGCTATCGGGGCTCACCCTGGTTTTCCAGACTTGATCGGATTTGGTCGGAGAAATCTCTCTGTAACTGCCCAAGAAGCCTCTGCCTACGTGACTTATCAGCTGGGGGCTTTAGATGCTTTTGTAAAAGCTGAGCTATTGCACCTGCAACATGTTAAACCTCACGGTGCCCTTTACAATATGGCTTGTCAAGATAGTCAACTAGCAAAAGCAATCGCTGACGCCACTGCACGATACGATGACAATCTGTTTCTTCTCTGCCCAGGTGCCAGTGAATTAGCTCTTGCAGCAAAAAAAGCAGGGCTTCGTGTTGCTAAAGAAGTATTTGCAGATCGTGCTTACGAAAATGATGGCTCTCTAGTTAATCGTCGTAAGTCTGGGGCAATGATTACAGATGAAAAAATTGCGATTCAGCGCCTTATTCAAATGGTCAAGGAAAAAACGGTAGAAACAATTGATGGAAAGGTAATTCCTATTGAAGCAGACTCTATTTGTGTTCATGGTGATGGTGAAAAAGCCTTGCAATTTGTAAAAAATATTCGGCACAGCTTCAATGATGAAGGTATCGAAATCATTGCTTTAAATGAACTTTTAAAGTGATTGGAATTTAGAAGAATCATGACTACCCGTCAAACGGGCGGTTTGAACAAGAGTTAGTTTTTGCTCAGCCTCGGTTTATTTGTCAAGCTCCTTGAGGAGCGTGACGGACTAAAAGTCACATAATTAAAAAAATCGCTTAGATGGCGATTTTTTTAATATTTGCTCCAAGTTTTTGGAATAAAGAGGAGAAGGATTGGGTAAATTTCCAAGCGCCCTGCAATCATAGCAAAAGAGAGGAGAAGTTTTGAAAAAGGACTAAAGATTGCAAATGTTTCAGTTGTTCCAAGCATTGGTCCTATATTATTAAAAGTCGAGGCCGCCGCACTTGTTACAATCAGTAGATTGTTATTGTCAAGAGATAAGCATAGAACTAATCCCAACAGGATTAGAACGTAAACTCCGAGGTATTTAAGGATACTGTGCTGAGTTGCTTTATCTATCGGTTGTCTGTTTACATGGATGGTCATAATACGATTAGGATATAGACTTGAGAGAACTTGGATGCGTGAAATTTTGGCGATAATCATTCCTCGAATAACTTTAATTCCCCCTGCCGTTGACCCAGCAGAACCACCTAAGAACATTAAGAATAGTAAAATAACTTGTGAAAAGAGAGGCCAAACCGTTATATCTGTAATCCCAAAGCCAGTTGTTGTAATGATATTTGACACCTCAAAGAAAGAATATTCAAAGGCTGTAGATAAACTTGGGTAGAGTGACATGATATTCAAGAAGATCAAGATAGAAGAAATTAGAACTACGCTTAAGTAAGTGCGCAATTCTTCATCACCAAAGAAGGCTTTAAATTTTCGAATTAAAAGGAAGTAGTAGAGATTAAAGTTGACACCAAAGATAAGGGTTCCAATAGAGACAGCGTAGGTAATAGCAGAGCTATGGTAGTGAGCGATGGAATCGTTATGAACAGCGAAACCACCAGTACCAGCCCCACCCATTGCCGTGACAATAGCATCGAATAAAGGCATACCGAGCAACCACAAAACCAAAGCAAAAATCACAAACATAACCAGGTAGATAATGTAGAGGATTTGCGCCGTATCTTTAAGTTTAGAAACCACCTTACCAAAAACAGGGCCAGGAACCTCAGCCTTCATGACTTCTAAGTGAGCGTTTTTGCTATTATCCATGATAGCTAGGGCAAAGACCAGCACCCCCATTCCTCCGATGAGGTGAGCAAAGCTGCGCCAAAAAATCATAGAATGAGATAAAACCCCAACATCAGGCAAAATAGTTGCTCCAGATGTTGTAAAACCAGAGGAAACTTCAAAGAAAGCATCGATTAAATTTGGAATTTGTCCTGAAAAGACAAAGGGGAGAGATCCAAAAAATGACCAGAGAATCCAAACCAAGGCGGTAATCAAAAGTCCCTCCTTGGTGTATATGTGAAGATTTTTGGGCTTAGAGATAGTTCCCAAAATTCCTAGGAATAGCAAAATAGCTTGCGTCCCTAAAATAGACCAGAAGACATTGGCTTCTTCCCGATAGATAGCAGCGACAATCAGAGGTACCACTAGCAAGAAGGCCTCAATCAGCAGAAGTTTAGCAAGGAGAAATCTTATCATAGAACGATTCATGACTTACCTCGCTAACAAATCACGTGCGTTTGTGATGTTTTTCAAAAGGGTAATGACAACAATCTTATCACCAACGGCTAAAATATCATTTCCAGTCGGATAGATAGGTTTGCCTTTGCGGATGATAGCTGCAATCAGGACGTCTGATTTAAAATTAAGCTCAGCCAATGATTTGCCGATCATCTGGTTGCCCTCGCGAATCTCAAATTGCAGGGTTTCGATACGTCCATCTCCCACATGGTGGAGAGCATCTAAGCTAGAAGCGTCTTGAGCATTCTTACGTCCTCGAATAAAGTGCATGATGCTGTCAACAGCGATGCGTTTTGGAGTAACAATACTTGAAAACTCCTGACGATCGATAATTTCCAAAAGGCTTGTACGGTTGACCTTGGTAATGTTCTTGCGGATGCCGATTTTCTCCAAGAACATAGACGTGATGATGTTTTCTTCATCAATCGGTGTTAAGGTTGCAACGGCATCGAAATGTTCAACACTTTCTTCTAAAAGAACATTTTTAGCTGTCCCATCCCCCTGAACAACGTGCGTCTTTGGAAATTCTTCACTGAACCAACGGGCACGTTTTTCGTTTACTTCAATAACTTTAACATTGACAGGAGTTTTACTATTTTTGAAAATATTTAGCAGGTAGTAGGAAATTTTACCAGCACCAACTAACAGCAGATTACGAACTGCTTTTGTCTTAACAAAATTGTGGAAGAGGATCATCTCTACACGATTTCCGGTAACAAAAATGATGTCTCCGGTTTGTAAGGTAGCATCTCCATCTGGAATGATGATGTCCTGTCCGCGTTGGATGGCACAGACTAGAATATTGCCAAATTTTTTACGGAATTGGCTGAGCTGGATGCTGCAAAGTTTGCTGCCATCGGAAATTTTGAATTCCATCAGCATGACACGGCCATTGACAAAATGTTCAACAGACTTGGCATTTGGAAACTCAACGCTATTAGCGATGTAGCGAGCTGCTAGTAGCTCAGGATTTATAATCAGTGAAAAATCTAAGAAATTTTTATCCTTGAAATAAGTGTTTGAATATTCAGGATTGCGGACACGTACGACAGTTTCTTTTGCTCCCATTTTTTTTGCTAGGACAGCGGCAATCATATTAAGCTCGTCTTTATCTGTTAGGGCAACAAAAATATCACAATTTTTGATATCTGCTTGTTCTAAAATCTTAAAGTTAGCACCATTTCCGACAATGCCGAGAATGTCGTGGCGTTTCATATGGTGTTTGAGAACTTGCTCATCCTCTTCAATCAGAATCACATCATGATTCTCTTCAACCAATGAGCGGCAAAGTGCAACTCCCACTTTACCCGCACCAACTACAATAATTCTCATGGATTAATAATCCTGAAACATATCTTAAGGGGATATGTTCTTCCTCTCTAATAGTATTCTATATATTATACTCCTTTTTGAAGAAAATGCACGAAAAAATATGCTCTAATCAGGCTTTGTATTTATCTGAAAGTGTGATAAAATAAAGGAATACCATACACGGAAAAGAGAGAACCATGTCTAAACAAACTTTGATTTTATTATATGGTGGCAGGTCTGCCGAGCGTGAGGTTTCAGTCCTATCTGCCGAAAGCGTTATGCGAGCGGTTAATTACGATAAATTCTTCGTTAAAACCTACTTTATCACTCAGACTGGAGACTTTATCAAGACACAAGAATTTTCAGAGACACCATCAGATGATGAAAAACTTATGACTAACGACACCATTGTGACTGAACAAAAAATCCGTCCAAGTGACATTTACGAGGAGACGGCTGTTGCTTTTCCGGTTCTTCATGGACCGATGGGTGAAGATGGCTCCATCCAAGGTTTTCTCGAAGTTCTCAAGATGCCTTATGTAGGTACGAATATCTTGTCATCAAGCCTTGCAATGGATAAAATTACAACCAAGCGCGTACTTGAGTCAGCCGGTGTTCCTCAGGTCGCCTATACGGTATATATCGAAGGCGAGGATTTGGAAAAAGCTATCGCTGATACGCTTGCAAAACTCACTTTCCCGATTTTTGTCAAACCAGCTAACATGGGCTCCTCAGTCGGTATCAGCAAAGCAGAAGACGAAGAAAGTCTACGTTCAGCCATTTCCCTTGCCCTAAAATACGACAGTCGTATCCTAATTGAGCAGGGTGTCGTAGCGCGTGAGATTGAAGTGGGCTTGCTGGGAAATACTGATGTGAAGACAACTCAAGCAGGAGAAGTGGTTAAGGATGTCGCCTTCTACGACTACCAAGCCAAGTACATCGATAATAAGATTACCATGGCTATTCCAGCGGAAATTCCAGCTAATGTAATGTTGAAAATGCGGGAATACGCTGCCCAAGCATTTCGTGCGATTGGCGGATGTGGTCTATCACGCTGTGATTTTTTCATGACCGAAGATGGTTCCATTTATCTTAATGAGCTTAACACCATGCCGGGGTTCACCCAGTGGTCTATGTATCCCATCCTTTGGGAAAATATGGGACTCAAATATCCAGACTTGATTGAGGAATTAGTTCGCCTTGCACAAGAGATGTTTGATAAGCGTGAAAGCCACTTGATTTAATTTATGCTATAATAAAAGAGCTTAAGGCTCTTTTATTTTGAGCTTATTCCAGAAAGGAACAGATATGAAATTAACGTTACATGAAGTCGGCAAGGTAGTTGGTGCCAAAAATGATGTCACCATATATGAAGATTTTGTCTTGAATAAGATTGAATTTGATTCTCGTTTAATTGAATCTGGCGATTTGTTTTTACCTTTAAAAGGCGCGCGTGATGGACATGATTTTATTGAGACGGCTTTTGAGAAAGGAGCGACAGCAACTTTTTCAGAAAAAGAAGTGACTCAACCTCATATTTTAGTAGAGGATTGCCTCAAAGCTTTCCAAGATTTGGCAGCCTATTACTTAAAAAAAACTCAGGTTCAAGTCATTGCTGTGACGGGTTCTAATGGTAAAACAACCACAAAGGATATGATTCACGATGTGCTTGCCACAACTTTCAAGACCTATAAAACCCAAGGCAATTACAACAACGAAATTGGCTTGCCATACACTGTTCTTCACATGCCAGATGAAACGGAGAAGATTGTTCTTGAGATGGGACAAGATCACATGGGGGATATCCATCTGTTGTCTCGACTGGCCCAACCTAGCATTGGCGTCGTGACCTTGATTGGGGAGGCCCATTTGGAGTTTTTCGGTAGTCGTGATAAAATTGCCGAGGGTAAGATGCAGATAGCTGACGGTATGGCTACTGGAAGCCCGCTTATTGTACCTGCAGATGAGATTATTAGACCTTATATGCCGACAGGTCTTGAAGTGGTTCGCTTCGGGGACAATGCAGAGCTCACTATCACTGACTTGTCAGAAGCAAAAGACAGTCTGACCTTTAAGACGAACTTTCTCAGATTAGCCATTACCCTACCTGTGCCAGGAAAATATAATGCTACAAACGCTATGATTGCTGCTTATGTAGGAAAACTATTAGATGTCAGTGAAGAGAATATCGTTTCTGCTCTTGCTAATTTAAAGCTCACACGAAACCGAACTGAGTGGAAAAAAGCTGGTAACGGGGCGGATATTTTATCTGATGTTTACAATGCAAATCCGACGGCTATGAAGCTGATTTTAGAGACTTTTTCAGCCATTCCAGCAAACGCAGGAGGGAAAAAAATCGCCGTTCTTGCGGATATGAAGGAGTTAGGAGAGGAATCGGTAGCTTTGCACAGTCAAATGATTCTGAGTTTGAATCCGGATGTACTTGATAGCGTCATTTTTTATGGAGAGGACATTGCAGAGCTGGCTCAACTAGCGAGTCAAATGTTCCCGATTGGGCATGTTTATTACTTTAAAAAGACAGCAGACGAGGACCAATTTGACCACATGCTGACAAAAATAAAGGAAATCCTGAGCCCCACCGATCAAATCCTCCTAAAAGGTTCAAACTCCATGAATCTGGCAAAAGTGGTTGAAGCATTGGAAAAGTAACTTCCGTAGCAACTTTTTGACAATGAGCCACAAAGTGCTAAAATGACGGTAGAACATCTTGTTATCACGTTATCACTCAGTCTAGTTTGATGATTAAAAATGTTGAATATTCTGAAAAATGTGATACAATAGTCCTATTAAACTTAAAAGGAGAACTATCTTGACTAAACAATACAAAAATCTTGTCAACGGTGAGTGGAAACTTTCTGATAATGAGATTAAAATCTACGCACCAGCAAATGGAGAAGAATTAGGGTCAGTTCCAGCTATGAGCCAAGAAGACGTTGACTACGTTTATGCAACGGCGAAAGCTGCACAACCAGCTTGGCGTGCCCTTTCATATGTTGAGCGTGCAGCTTATCTTCACAAGGCAGCTGATATTCTTGTTCGCGACGCTGAAAAAATCGGTGCAATTCTTTCAAAAGAAGTTGCTAAAGGCTATAAAGCAGCGGTTTCTGAAGTTGTTCGTACTGCGGACATCATCCGTTACGCAGCAGAAGAAGGTGTCCGTATGGAAGGTGAAGTCCTTGAAGGCGGAAGCTTTGAAGCCGGCAGCAAGAAAAAAATTGCCATTGTGCGTCGTGAGCCACTTGGACTTGTCCTTGCAATCTCACCATTTAACTACCCAGTAAACTTGGCTGGTTCTAAGATTGCGCCAGCTTTGATTTCAGGAAATGTTGTTGCTCTTAAACCACCAACACAAGGTTCAATCTCAGGTCTACTTTTGGCGGAAGCTTTTGCAGAAGCAGGACTTCCAGCAGGTGTTTTCAGCACTATTACAGGTAAAGGATCAGTTATCGGTGACTACATTGTTGAGCACGAAGCTGTAAACTTTATCAACTTTACAGGTTCAACCCCAATCGGTGAACGTATCGGTAAATTGGCTGGCATGCGTCCAATCATGCTTGAACTTGGTGGTAAAGACTCAGCTATCGTTCTTGAAGATGCTGATCTTGCTAAAGCAGCTAAAGACATTGTTGTCGGTGGTCTTAGCTACTCAGGTCAGCGTTGTACAGCGGTCAAACGTGTTCTTGTTATGGATAGTGTGGCTGACGAATTAGCTGGACTTATCAATGCTGAGGTTGCAAAACTTTCTGTAGGTATGCCAGAGGACAATGCTGATATCACACCAGTTATTGACTCAGGTTCAGCTGATTATATTGAAGGTCTTGCAAAAGATGCTGAAGAGAAGGGGGCTAAGGCTCAAACTGAGTTCAAGCGCGAAGGTAACCTTATCTGGCCAACAATCTACGACCACGTCACTACTGACATGCATCTTGCTTGGGAAGAGCCATTCGGACCAATCATGCCGATTATTCGTGTATCTTCAGTTGAAGAAGCAATCACGATTTCTAACAAGTCAGAATACGGACTTCAAGCATCAGTATTTACCAACGACTTCCCACTTGCTTTCTCTATTGCAGAGCAACTTGAAGTTGGGACAGTTCACATCAACAACAAAACGCAACGCGGTACAGATAACTTCCCATTCTTAGGTGCTAAGAAGTCTGGTGCTGGTACTCAAGGGGTTAAATACTCTATCGAGGCCATGACAACTGTCAAATCAACTGTTTTTGATATTAAATAGAGACTTAGATGAGAATCCATCAGAAATGGTGGATTTTTTGTTACACCTACAAGCCATAGTCGGATAAATTAGCTTTCAGACAAGGAACGGAGGTGCAGGCAGTACTAGAGTAGAGCAAGTCGAAAGTGATGCCGTATCGAAGCTAATACAAATGACTCTATCACAAAAGGAAAGTCTATCGTCCATTAGTGATAGAGGAGCTCAGGAAAATCAGCAGTAGAATAGCAGACGCAAACAGTCCGAGTTTTTTGCTATTTTGCAAGCTCAAGACACAAATGACCAAAAGAGATGAATGACTCTATTACGGGAGAGAATTGTTATCACTTCAGTCAAAGTTGTCGAGGTTTGCACCGATCGAACTCTATGATTCCAGATACCTTATCATAGACAAAGTCTATTAGACGGATATGTTGTGATTACGCGTCATTAAACATCTCTAGGGGGTTCTAGCGATGTTTTACTTCCCTTTTTCTTTGAAAAGAACAAACAATTATGATAAAATAATCACTAATTTAAGGAGTATCTAGTCTAATGAAGGTGTTAAAATGGTTTCTATGGATATTAAATGTTTGCTTGTTGGGAGTGGCCCTTTTTTTAGGTGTGAAAATTTATGAGAATAAGGTCATAGCTGATGCTAATGAACGTGTTGCACAAGCTATTTCTCTAGAAGAAAAGGAGATGACCAAGAATCATAATTGCGCTCTTCAGTCAGGAATGATAAATAAGACCTTTGTGTCGGTAGCCTATCCGATTGATGAGTCAAAGAAGATTATCGGAGCTGTTGAAAATGAGATGAAAACCTATGTCAAGAAAGAATTTGGCAGTAGCGATAAGGTATCGGACGTTGAGAACTTAGCATTTCTAGACACCAAATCTAGCGACTCAGGGATAGAGAAAGTCAAAAAATACAGCCTTCATCTCCGTCGTTATCATAATGGTAAAGAGGCTGTTACAAAGGTTAAAGACACTGCTATTAAGGAAATCTTGGTAGGTCAGGACGGTACCGTTTTTGAATTGACGAAGTTGGTCAGTGATGGCAATTTTCTTAAAGAAAAATTATTAAAAAAATTGGAAAATTCGCTGACAGAAGCTAACCAACTGAACGATAATACAAAGCCACAGTTGGATAGTTTGAAGCAACAAGATATTAAAACACTGACTTTTGATGTGTCTAATGGGCTTTTGAACGTGACCTTACCCGATAAAATCGGTAATCAGGATAAAATTAGCTTACCGCTCAGCGATATATTTGAAAAAATTGACGCTAACTATCTCAAGGGTAGTGATTTAGAAGCTTACAAGGCTTATCAAGCAGAAAAAAAACGAGCCGAGGCTCTGGCATCTGGTCGTTTGCAGGTTGCTATAGAAGGTAAAGTGGTTGCATTGACCTTTGATGATGGACCAAATTCATCAAGCACGCCACGTATCTTGGATACTTTGAAACGGTATAATGCCAAGGCTACTTTTTTCGTTATCGGGAGCTCAGTTCCTGGAAATGAAGCTATTCTCAAAAGAGCGGTATCAGAAGGACATGAGATTGGAAATCACACTTGGAGTCACCCGTCTCTAGCGACACTTTCTGTCAACGACATCAAATGGCAGATGAGTGAGACCAGTAAAGTTATCACTTCTGCGACTGGAAAAGAAGTGAAGCTTATGCGTCCGCCTTACGGAGCGACCAATGCTACGGTTCAAGCCAATGTCGGGTATCCGCAAATTCTTTGGGATGTGGATACTTTGGATTGGAAAAATCGTAACACGCAAGCCATTTTAGGCAATGTTCAAAGTCAGGTTACTCCTGGAGCAGTTATTCTCATGCATGATATTCATGGGACAACAGCAGATGCTTTACCAGCTGTTATGGATTATCTTGTTAGTCAAGGCTACCGTTTTGTTACAGTTAGCGAACTTTATGGTTTTTAGAGCACTTGACAGATGAGTGTTGTCTGAAAAATTCTTTATAACTTTAATATGTCTAAAAGGCTGTAACCGTGCTGGTTCAGCCTTTTTTGATAATCATCAAGAGTTCAAAACTCACCAATGCTCTGGAGCCTAGCTTTTTCTAAAAAAAGTGCCAAGAAGATTAGCAAAAGCATACGGCTATTATTCCAGATAGTTACGAAAATCCAAATTAATTTTCAGGAAAAGTAGAAGAATTAACAGAAAAATGATAGCGCTTTCTCTAAAATATGTTATAATAACATTAGAAAATTTCATTATAACTTAGGAGGAAAACCTATGGTAACACGTCAGCATTTTGCAGAAGAAGCTATGCGTAAAGACACACCTTATTTTTCAGCTTTGAAGACAACCGTCGAGACTGCCTTCTATGAAAATCATGTTCGCCAAATTAAAACCTTGGTCGAAGCATATCAGTTAGCTTTGAAGGCGCCGAACACTATTGTGCTTGATATGCCCGTAGCACACACTAAGGAACTTGGACTTCCTGATGACGCTAAGGTTCTTTTGGGAAATGGCGGAGCTATTGTCGGACGTACCGCTAAAGCACGTCGCATTCATGGAAATAATCCTGCTGAAGATGCAAAACTCCTACCAATTGTTCGTGAGGCAATTTTTCAAAGTCGTCACCGTCAATATCTCAAGGCAGATGCTGTAGTTGGACTTGATGAAGCCTTCATGCTTCGTGCGCATTTGATGGTACCAGAAGATGACATCAATAACCTTTACTCATGGCTGATGAATTTCCAAATTCTCAATGCTGATTATTTGGCACGTCTGAAAAATTCACCACGTTATGAAGAAACGGACATTTACATCTTCTCAGATCCTGAGTGGAGTCACCCTGATTATCCAGATGGTTTGGCTTATTTTGATACCAACCACAACTGCGCAGTCATCCTAGGCATGCATTACTTCGGAGAGTTGAAAAAATCTACCTTAACCCTTGCTTGGGGTACAGCTGCGCGCAATAACTATGTTTCTTGTCACGGTGGTCTTAAAATCTTTAAAAAAGAAGGTCAAGAGCCTTATGTTGCGTCATTCTTTGGACTTTCAGGTTCTGGTAAATCCACACTAACCCATGCAAAACACGATGGCAAATACGACATTAATGTTTTGCATGATGATGCCTTTATCATCTCACAAAAAGACGGCTCCTCAATCGCCCTTGAACCCTCTTACTTTGACAAGACAAGTGACTATCCAGCTGGGCACAAAGAGCAAGATTATTTTGTCACTGTGCAGAACTGTGGTGTCGCTCTTGATAAGGAAGGCAGGCTCCGTCTTGTTACTGAAGATGTGAGAAACGGTAATGGTCGTACAGTGAAATCACGCTATTCTACACCAAACCGTGTAGATCGGATTGATGATCCGATTCAATCAATTTTCTGGATTATGAAAGATGATTCGCTTCCACCTTTGGTGCGCTTAACTGATCCGGTGATGGCAGCTACAATGGGATGTACCTTAACAACGATGCGTTCGAGTGCTGAAAACACCACTGATAGCCTCAACAGCCTCATCATCGAGCCATACGCAAATCCATTCCGTGTTTACCCGCTTGTGGAAGATTATAAGAAATTCCAATCCCTCTTTGAATCAGGTGTGCAATGCTATGTCATTAATACAGGTTCTTATATGGGCAAGAAGATTCCGAAAGAAGTGACTCTTTCCATTATCGAAAGTGTGGTAGATGGTACTGGTAACTTCAAAGCATTTGGAGATGTTCGTGGTTTTGACTACCTTGATGTCGAAGGTTTTGAAGTACCAGAATTTGATGAGAGCTATCGTAAATTGCTACGGGATCGTATGCAAATTCGCCTCAACTATCTGCTCAACTTTAATCATGATAATCAAGAAAATCCACTTCCTGCGGAAGCTATTCTCCACATGGAAGAAGTTTTCAATGATTTGAACTAAATGTCAGAGAGGGTTTTCCCTCTCTTTTTGTGCAAGCCCTTGCAAATTTCCTGCAAATAAACTATCATGGAAATTGTAGAAAGTGAGGAATTATGTCTTTTAAAGATTATCAATACAAACGACCAGATTATGAAGCTCTGAAAATACAACTCACAGCTTTAACGGAGAAGTTAGCTGGTGCGGCATCAGGTGAGGAAGCTCTTGCTATTGTCAGAGAAATCACAGCCATAAATTCTTCGATTGAGAGCCAGATGACCTTGTGGAGCATTCGTCATTCCATTGACATGAAGGATGAGTTTTATAACGAGGAAACCAAATTTTGGAATGAACACTCCCCTTTGTTTGACGAGTTGACAACTAACTATTACAGGGTGGTTTTGGCTTCATCTTACCGTCAGGAATTGTCGACTTTCTTGCCTGAGACCTTTTTTATGTTATCGGAAAACAAATTATCAACCTTTTCATCTCAAGCTATTCCTCTTTTCCAAAAAGAAAATGAGCTAGTTGACCGCTACAACAATTTGATGGCGACTGCGCAGCTTGATTTCCATGGACAAACCTATAATTTGTCTCAAATGGGGCCGTTTAGCCAGTCCATAGATCGTGCCATTCGTAAGGAAGCAAGTGAGACGGTGACGGCTTTCTTTGAGAAACATGAAGCGGCTTTTGATGATATTTACGACGGTTTGGTAAAAGTGCGTCATGAGATTGCAACCACGCTTGGTTTCAAAGATTATGTTGAATTTGGCTATAAAATGATGAACCGATTTGACTATAATCGTGATATGGTAGCAACTTACCGTGAAGAAATTCTCAAACATGTAGTGCCGATTGTGACTGAATTGCGCGAACGTCAGGCAAAACGAATAGGGCTTGAACGGCTCAAATATTACGATTTGAATCTTGAGTACTTAGACGGCAATGCCAAGCCTCAAGGAAGTCCCAAACACTTGGTATCCCAAGCGCAAGCCATGTATCATGACTTGTCTCCAGAAACGGGTGAATTTTTTGATTATATGGTTGAAAATGACCTGCTTGACTTAGTGGCTAAAGATGGTAAGGATACGGGTGGTTACTGTACTTACATCGCTGACCATAAGAGTCCCTTTATCTTTGCTAACTTCAATGGAACAAGTGCCGATATTGATGTCTTAACTCACGAAGCTGGCCATGCTTTTCAAGTTTACAATTCTCGTTGGATTGAAACGCCGGAGGTCATTTGGCCAACTTATGAAACTTGTGAAATTCATTCCATGTCAATGGAGTTCATGACTTGGCCTTGGATGGAGCTTTTCTTTAAAGAAGCAACGAATAAGTACAAATTTAGTCATCTATCAGGAGCTTTGCTCTTTTTGCCATATGGTGTGCTTGTTGATCACTTCCAGCATGACATTTATGAGAATCCAGAAATGACACCAGAAGAGCGCAAAGCAACTTGGAAACGCTTGGCTGACCTTTATTTGCCAGACCGTGATTACTCTGACTCTGATTTTCTCATGCGTGGTGGTTTCTGGTATCGCCAGGGTCACATCTTCGCCTCACCGTTTTACTACATTGATTACACTTTGGCTCAGGTTTGTGCCTTGCAATTCTGGAAACGGACGCAAGTTGATCATGATGAAAGAGCATGGGAAGACTACCTGCACATCTGTCAGATGGGCGGAACTGCTAGCTTCTTGCAAGTCGTGAAAGCTGCAGGTATCACCTCTCCATTCCAAGAGGGGGCACTTGCTGAAACGCTTGCTGAGACGAAAAAATGGTTAGACGCTGTTGACGATAGTCAGTTTTAAGAAAAATTAGATTGCATAAGCTAAGAAACAAACTTCTTGGAGGTTTGTTTTTCTTTGATTTAGAAGCTTTGCTATTTTCAAAAAATCCGTCCGAGGGCTGAAAGATGGCAAAAGTAGCTTTTTTATCGCAATATTGAGGAATTTTAGGTAAAATGGTAGTATGATGAAACAAAGTAAAATTGGAATAGGAAAGGCTCACAGTAAGATTATCCTTATGGGAGAACATGCTGTGGTTTATGGTTATCCAGCCATTGCCCTGCCCTTAAAAAATATTGTGGTGACTTGTAAAATTCTCCCGTCAGAGAAGCCATTAGCTTTTGTGGCGACAGATCCGTTGGTGACGGCAATTTTTTCCGCCCTACGTTATTTAGAAATTAAAGATCAGCCAATCACTTATGAAATTGACTCCATGGTACCAGAGCGTCGTGGCATGGGCTCGTCGGCAGCTGTTGCAATCGCGGCTATTCGAGCAGTTTTTGATTATTTTGACCGTCCTTTGTCAATGGCGGTGCTGGAGATGCTGGCAAATCAGGCTGAAATCATTGCACATACCAATCCATCAGGTCTTGATGCCAAAACTTGTCTCAGCAATCATGCTATCAAATTTATAAGAAATATCGGTTTTTCTCAGATTGAGATGAATTTGGGCGCTTACTTGATTATTGCGGATACGGGTGTTCATGGGCATACCAGAGAAGCTGTTCAAGCTGTTGAAGCTTTAGAGGAGGCAGCTTTGACTTATCTTCATCGCCTTGGTGATTTGGTGGAAAAAGCTGAGCGGGCTATTGAAAAGAAAGATTTAACGTCATTAGGTTCTGCCATGACAGAAGCCCATGACAACCTTAAAATGCTCTCCGTATCAAGTCCAGAAGCAGATAAATTGGTCAGCTTTGCTATTTCCAACGGAGCCTTAGGTGCTAAAATGTCAGGTGGAGGCTTAGGAGGTTGCATCATTGCTCTGGTTGAAAAGGCGGATAAGGCGCAGGATTTGGCGGAGAAAATGGAAAAAGAAGGAGCGGTAAACGCATGGATAGAAAGTCTGTAAGTGTTAAATCATACGCTAACATTGCTATTATCAAGTATTGGGGCAAGGCTGATGCCGAAAAGATGATTCCATCTACCTCCAGCATTTCTTTGACCTTAGAAAGTATGTACACAGAGACTAAGTTGACTTTCTTGGAAAATGCTGACGCTGACCTCATGTATATCGATGATGTGGAGCAGGGGGAAAAAGAGTTGGCCAAAGCCTCAAAAGTTTTGAATCTCTTTCGTACCAACAAGTCTCAATACGTCAAGATTGAGACTTGGAACAATATGCCGACAGCAGCTGGGCTATCCTCATCGTCGTCAGGTTTATCAGCTCTTGTCAAAGCTGCAAACGACCTTTTTGAAGCTGGAAAATCACAAACAGAACTGGCACAAATAGCCAAATTTGCTTCGGGTTCCTCCTCGCGTTCATTCTTTGGGCCACTAGCCGCTTGGGACAAGGATACAGGAGAAGTATTTCCTGTCAAAACCGACCTTAAGCTAGCTATGATTATGCTGGTTTTAAACGATAAACGAAAGCCTATTTCCAGCCGCGATGGTATGAAGCTTTGCACAGAGACTTCGACCTCATTTCCGGCTTGGATCAAGCAATCAGAACGAGATTACAAGGATATGCTAGGCTACTTGGCCACAAATGATTTTGAAAAAGTGGGGCAACTGACAGAAGCAAATGCCCTTCGTATGCACGACACGACGACAACAGCTAGGCCTAGTTTTTCATATCTAACAGAAAAATCTTACGAAGCTATGGAGGCAGTCAAAAAACTCCGTCAGCAAGGCGAGCGCTGCTATTTCACCATGGATGCAGGACCAAATGTTAAAGTGCTCTGTCTTGAAGAAGATTTGGAACGCTTGGCTGATGTGCTTTCTAAAGATTATCAGGTCATTGTGTCGCGGACCAAGGAGTTGTAGATGACGACAGTAAAAACTGGCGGAAAACTTTATATCGCTGGCGAGTATAGCATTTTGACCGCAGGTCAGATAGCTATTATTAAGAACATCCCCATCTATATGACGGCGACGGTTGAAGATGCAGAGCAGACTAGCATCAAGTCGGACATGTTTGACTATGCTGTCAGCATGGAGCCAGACAAAAATTACGCTTTGATTCAGGAGAGTATTCGGACACTGGAGACTTTTAATGGTCGTCATTTGCCAGCTTTTGCTCTCTCTATCACAGGCAAGTTGGAGAAAGATGGCCTGAAGTTTGGTATTGGTTCTAGTGGATCGGTAACAGTCCTCACTATCAAGGCTCTGGCACAGCATTTTGCCATTGGCCTGACTCCTGACCAGCTCTTTAAACTTTCAGCTTATACCCTCCTAAAGCTTGGCGACAACGGCTCTATGGGGGACATTGCCTGCATTGCTTACGATGACTTGGTAGCTTACACTTCTTTTGACCGTGGAAAAATAGCAGAGCAGATAGGGCTTTTATCCCTTTCAGACATCATGGAGCTGGATTGGGGTTATGAGATTGAAAGATTGAAGCGACAAGTTCAAGCTGATTTTTTAGTCGGCTGGACCAGACAGCCAGCGATATCTAAGGACATGATTAATCTTGTCAAATCAGCTATTACACTTGATTTTCTAGCTAAGACACAAAAGGCAACCTTGCAGGTAAAAGAAGCCTTGCTTTCGGGGAACAAATATCTTTTGAAATCTAGCCTACAGGAAGTCTCAGACCTTCTTGTCTCACTCAGCTCTGCTATTTATATTGATAAATTAAAAAGTCTTAAAGAAGCAGAAGCAGGTCTTGATGTGATTACCAAGTCATCTGGCTCAGGCGGTGGTGATTGTGGTATTGCCTATAGTTTTTCTGCCGAGGACAGCCAAAGGTTGGTAGAACGTTGGTCTCAGACTGGGATTGAGCTTTTATATGAAGAAAGGATTCTATGACAGAATTAGTATTACGAGTACCGTCATCAGATTACTTGTCGCAGATTGCGGCTTATAAAGAGGAATTTAGTCAATCTGGAGACCATCTTCATGGTGGTGCGCGATTGGCTGAAATGTCAGATTTATCCGACTGGCTCAATCACGTGACGGCTATTGCAAAGGGAGAAGGTTTGGAAAAAGGGCGAGTAGCCTCGTCAACCTTTCTCTGCTTTCGGCAAGAAGATCAGAAAATGGTTGGGATTTGCAATATCAGACATTCTATCAACCAGCCTTTTCTAATCAATTTTACAGGTCACATCGGATATTCCATTTGTCCGAGCGAACGACGGAAAGGGTATGCCAAAGAACAATTAAGACTAGCTCTGCAAGAAGCTGGGAAGTTAGATATTAACCGAGTCCTTGTCACTTGTGATGTCAAAAATTTGGCTTCTGAAAAGACTATTCTGGCTAATGGTGGCGTTTACGAAAATACCTATACTAACCCAGAGGACAAGACCAAAACCAAACGCTATTGGATTGAGGTGACCCATGACTAACCGCAAAGATGATCATATCAAATACGCCCTTAGCTATCAGGCACCTTACAACAGTTTTGATGACATGGAACTGATTCATTGTTCCTTGCCCACATACGACCTTTCAGAAATTGATTTAACTACGCATTTTGCAGGTCGCAACTGGGATTTTCCGTTTTATATCAATGCCATGACAGGTGGTTCGGAAAAAGGCAGAGCGGTCAATCGCAAATTGGCCCAAGTAGCGGCTGCGACGGGCATTCCGATGGTGACGGGTTCCTACTCAGCAGCGCTGAAAAATGATTATCCTGATTCTTTTGATTTCCGGGAAGATTTTCCAAATTTACTTCTAGCTACGAATATCGGTATTGATAAGCCTGTCGACCTCGGACAAAAGACCGTTGCTGAGATGAATCCTCTCTTCTTGCAAATTCATGTCAATCTCATGCAAGAGCTCCTTATGCCAGAAGGTGAGCGTGAGTTCCGTTCATGGAAAGATAATCTAAAAAGCTATGCTCAGAATATCGACATCCCCATTATCCTCAAGGAAGTTGGCTTTGGTATGGACGAAAAAACGATTCGCTTTGCCATTTCCCAAGGTATCAAAACAGTTGATATTTCGGGTCGCGGTGGAACAAGTTTCGCTTATATCGAAAATAGTCGTGGTGGCAATCGTGACTATCTCAATGACTGGGGGCAGACCACCGTTCAAGCCTTGCTTAATAGTCAAAAATTACAAAATGAGATTGAAATTCTAGCCTCTGGTGGCGTTCGTCACCCGCTAGATATCATCAAATGTCTAGTTCTCGGTGCGCGTGGAGTTGGTCTGTCTCGAACAGTTTTGGAATTGGTTGAACGAAAGCCAGTTGATGAGGTCATTGGTATCATTAATAGCTGGAAAGAAGATTTGCGCCTCATTATGTGTGCCCTTGACTGTCGGACAATAGCAGAGCTGACAAAGGTGAACTACCTTCTGTATGGAAAATTAGCTCAAGTAGTTAAAAATTCTTGACATTCTCAATGATTGTGGTAAAATAGTCAAGAACATTTTTGTTACATTATCTTGAGGAGGTGAAATCTATGTCAAAAACAGTTGTTCGTAAAAACGAATCACTTGACGACGCTCTTCGTCGCTTCAAACGTGCTGTGACTAAAGCTGGTACTCTTCAAGAGGCACGTAAACGTGAACACTACGAAAAACCATCAGTAAAACGTAAACGTAAATCAGAAGCAGCTCGCAAGCGTAAAAAATTCTAATTGAATTTTAAAACCTAGGGAAACCTAGGTTTTTTTGTGTTTCGTTTGCGTTAATTCATCTCAAACTTGCTAAGAATTGAACGAACTATGTGACGCAAACGTAGACAGAACCTTGATATTTTTTTATCTCAAGGGAGCTCGTTGAGAAAGGCTACTGGGAATCTTACCCTTTTAACCCAAAATAAAGGAATGTCTAAGTTGAATTTTTTAAGTGTTATTTCAAAGCTTTTAAATATATGTAATATCTTTTTGCTCAGGTAGAAAATGTATTTTCTCTTAAATATTTATTCCGTACAGACCTGTTAAATTCATGAGTAAGGCTAAAAAGAGTTATACCAATAATTTACAGAATATTCTTGTTTTAATGTTCTGGAAATGGTTGAAATAATGTATAATATCAAGTTGAAAAGTAAATTTTTAGGAGTTTTCATGAAAAAGAAAATGTACAAAGTCAAGAAACGCTGGGTTGTTGCTAGCATTGCAACAGCGGCTTTTTTAGCGCCAGCTAGTTTGATTCAAGCCGATGAAACGACGACAGTCAAGCAAGAAACAAGCCTTGCTAGCCCTGTTTCATCAGAAAGCACCAGCACAGAAAGCCCTTCAGCTACTCCAGAAACCAGTCAGGTAAGTACCGAAGCTATCACAGTTAGCCCTGAAGCAGCTCAGTCAGCCCCAACCTCAACTTCAACCGAAAGCACAGAGGCAGAAACAAAAGCAGAAGTATCAACGGAAGCCCAAACTACCGTCACTTCAGAAGCTAAGGAGTCAGAAACTCCCAAAACTAGCGAAGCTAGCACCGAAAGAGTAGCTCCAAAGGCTTTAAAGGCTCCAAAAGTGGTCGAGACCTCCCCTCTCTCAGCCACTCCAAA
>NZ_AUIP01000008.1 GCF_000423765.1 Streptococcus porci DSM 23759
CATCGCATCCACAGCACTCTTAATTACCAAACGCCATGACTAAAAGAGGAATCGTTTAACAAAAACACTTTATAAATTTTGTACAGAAAAGTGTTGCCTTTTTCAGCGACTGCAAAAATTGGTAGTGTTTCTTTTTCATAATACTTCAACTTTCTAAACTTTTCTCCATAATAGAATACCATAGAGATAATCCCCTTGTCATTTTAGATATCTCTGAAGTGACAGTTAAATAAAAAAATGTTCGTAAAAAGCGAACTATAAAAATATTTTTAGAAAAATATTTGACAATTTCTAAACGATTTTATAAAATAATTACGGAAAGGTGAGAAAATCACCTAGCGATGCTCTGCTATTGTCCCATAGAAGAGTTATAGGAAGGTCATCATATTTGCTCAGCTGACTGATGACTTTTTGTATATTCAAAAATGCCTCTTTCAGCTTGGAAAGAGGTTTTTATGTTTAATGATATGCCCGTTTTTGACTACGAAGATATTCAGCTCATTCCAAATAAATGTATCATCAATAGCCGTTCCGAGGCAGATACAACAGTGACTCTTGGGAAATATAGCTTTAAATTACCAGTTGTTCCAGCTAATATGCAGACTATTATTGATGAAGATACAGCAGAAATGCTTGCCAAAGAAGGGTATTTCTACATCATGCACCGTTTCGATGAAGCTGGTCGTATTCCTTTTATCAAACGCATGCACGACCAGGGTTTGATTGCTTCTATCTCTGTTGGCGTAAAAGAATATGAATATGAGTTTGTGACTAGCTTGAAAGCTGATGCCCCTGAGTTTATCACCATTGATATTGCTCATGGCCATGCAGAAAGTGTTATCAAGATGATTCAACATATCAAGAAAGAACTGCCTGAGACGTTTGTGATTGCAGGAAATGTCGGTACCCCTGAAGCAGTTCGTGAGTTGGAAAATGCTGGTGCGGATGCGACAAAAGTTGGTATCGGTCCGGGTAAGGTATGTATTACAAAGGTTAAGACTGGTTTTGGTACAGGTGGTTGGCAGTTGGCTGCCCTTCGTTGGTGCGCAAAGGCTGCCCGTAAACCAATTATTGCGGACGGTGGTATCCGTACTCACGGAGATATTGCCAAATCCATTCGCTTTGGTGCAAGTATGGTCATGATTGGTTCGCTTTTTGCAGGACATATCGAAAGTCCAGGAAAAACAGTTGAAGTAGATGGTGAAAAGTTTAAAGAGTATTATGGCTCAGCATCGGAATACCAAAAAGGTGCCTATAAAAACGTAGAAGGTAAGAAAATCTTACTCCCTGCCAAAGGTCATTTGAAAGATACCTTGATTGAAATGGAACAAGATTTGCAATCTTCAATCTCTTACGCAGGTGGTCGTGATTTGGAAAGCTTAACCCGTGTCAACTACGTTATTGTAAAAAATTCGATTTGGAATGGTGATTCCATTTAAAAATGATAAAACTCCAGAGCTAAGCAGCGCTGGAGTTTTAGTCTCTACTTGTTTTCATTAGGTAGAGAAAATAAGGAGCTCCGATGATAGAGACGACCAGTCCAGTAGGAATACCAGTCCCGACAAGAAAAACCCGTCCAATGGTATCGGCAATTAAGAGGACTATCATGCCCATCAGGAGGGTGACAGGGAGCAGGATAAGGTGATTGCTACCGACAAATTTTCGGCTAATATGACCAGCAATCAGTCCGATAAAGGTGATATTTCCGACCATTACCACGCTCAATGATGCTAGAGCAGTTGACAAAAGTAGGGTTATCCAACGCTCTTTTAGGAGGTTGAGCCCGAGGGCTGTGGCCGTTTGTTCATTGAGGGTCATGATGTTGAGAGAACGGCTGCGGCTGTAAGCGAGTAACCAGAGGGCGATGAGTAGCGGGCTGATAAGAAGTAGCGTCGGCCAGTTGTCACCAGAAATCTGTCCACTCAGCCAGTTGACGATGTACTGGACTTTGAATCGGTCGATATTTCCAATAATGGAGACCATAAGTCCTGACAACATGGTTGATATGCCAACACCTGTGATGATAAGACGAAAGGGGTCGATGTCGTGGTTTTGCTTTCGGCTGATTAGATAGACCACCATGACTGTTGCAAAAGCGCCAGCCATTGCTAAAAGTGGTAAAAAGGCGATAAAGCTAGGAGTAGTTTTAAAAAAGGAGATAGCTAGGGCGATGACTATACCAGCGCCAGCATTTATCCCTAAAATACCAGAATCGGCCAGAGGATTTCGAGTCAAGGTCTGGAGAAGCAGTCCTGAGAGTGCAAGAGAGGCTCCAGCCAAGAGAGCAGCAAGGACTCGCGGGAGACGGATGTTGAGGAGGATAAGACTGGTCTTTTTGTCAGTCTGCCCCAACAGTGCTTTAAGGATAGTGGTTAAAGAGAGGTGGCTACTTCCTAGAGTTAGTGAAAGGAGAAATAGTCCCAAAAGGATTAGACAGAGTAGGATGAGGATACCCTTAAATTTAGGTTTTGCAAGAATCATTGTTGCCTCCTTTTCATGAGCCAGAGAAAGCAGGGCAGTCCAATAATGGAAACCATAGCACCAAGAGGTGTTTCATAAGGCGGATTGATGGTTCGGCAAATCAGGTCAACCCAAAGCATGAAAGTAGCACCTGCAAATGCTGTTAAAGGAAGAATCAGTCGGTAATTGCGTGGGAACATCAGCTTAATTAGATGGGGAATAATGAGTCCGACAAAGGCAATCACACCAGCTAGCGCGACACTAGAAGCTGACAGTAAAAGGACAATACCTAGCAACAAAAGGGTCATGGCAAAGGTTTTTTGCCCCAGACTCTTAGCCACGGTTTCGTTGAGACTAAGGATAGTTAGTTGGTGGGAAAAAAGCTGTGCTAAGACTAGACCGAATAAGATGATGGGAGCTAGAATGCTCAACATTTTCCAGTTGGTGGCTACCAGTCCACCAGATTGCCAACCGATAATAGTGCTGGCTAAGTCAAAGCTAATGGTGATGACTTGCCCCAATGCTGTAAAGAGCATGGAAACCATAGCTCCAGCTAAAATCAATCGCATTTGATTGTACCCTTTTTTGGGTTCGTAGGAGAGGATGAAAACGATGCAAGCGGAAATAGCAGAGCCTATCAGACAGACGAGAACAATCCAAGTGTAATGCAACTGTCCAAAAATAGCATAGGCAAGCACCAAGGCCAGTCCAGCGCCAGCATTTATCCCTAAAAGACCAGGGTCGGCAATGGGATTTCGAGTCACTCCTTGCATGATGGCTCCTGCTTGTGCCATGGCTGCTCCGACTAAAAGACTAGCCAAAATCCGTGGCAAACGAATGTCAATGAGAATGTCCTGCAGGTCAGAGTTAGTAAAGGGCTTCTGAAAAACAGTCAGAAGTTCCTTGTGCGAAAAGGCAACTGCCCCCATGCGCAGACTGGCATAAAAACCTATCAAAAGGAGGAGTCCGATACTTAAAAAAACAAGCCAAAAGATGTTTTTTGGCTTATTGGATGTGTGTTGTAAAATCATTTTAATTTTTCATTGAGAGGATGGCTTCAGTCAGAACATCAAGTTCATGCTCAAGGCTGACGGGGTCGGTAAAGTAGAAGACGTTGGCATCAACTTTGATGACCTGATTTTTTTGAACTGCTGGAATATTTTTCCAGAGGTCACTTTCGTAAAGGCTAGCTCCGGTCTCCTCATTTTCTGCAGCGACTAGGACATAGTCTCCGATGTAATCAGGAAGCACTTCACGTGAGACCTCAAGAAAACCTGTTGGGAAGACTTCTTTTTCAACTTTCTCTGGTGCCTTGTAGCCCAGAGCTTGATAGAGAATCTCGCCACCGCGACCCCAGTTCTTACCGAAGAGGTAGAATTGTTTTTCGAATAGTCCCATGACGGTAAAGCTTGCCTCAGCTCCAGTCACAGCCAGAACTTTTTCTTTGGCATCGGCAACTTTTTTCTCCCAAGATGACAGCCACTTTTTGGCTTCTTTTTCTTTATTAAAAATCTGTCCAAAGTCAGTCATCATCTGTAGGTAGTCGTGCTTTCCGTACTCGACGACAATGAGTGGTGCGATTTTTTCCAGTTGGTCAAGATTTTGCTCAGTTGATCCGACGACAATCACATCTGGTTCGGTTGCTGCCAGGGCTTCAAGATCTGTTGGCAACATGATTTCTGCATCCTTAATGGCATCAGCAAAGACGGGATTTTTCTTATCATAAGTGGTGGCAGCGACGATATTAAAATCGAGCTTGATGAGGTAACCGGTGTAGGATGAGGCCATACTTGCTACACGTTTAGGACTTTCAGGAACCTCACCACGGTAGCTGATACCCTCGATTTTAGGCATTTTGGAAATAGCGGAGCTGTTAGTTTGTGTCTGCTCTGCTTTTTCTTTAGATGAGGTCGAACAAGCAACCAGTAGGAAGATGGCCGTAAGGCTTATTAGGAAAGTGATAATTTTTTTCATAGAAACTCCTTTATAGTAAGTTATAGGTCAACAAAATGGGACGATGACTATCAGGGTCTGAGACAATTTGAGATTTAATCTTAAAAATCTCTTCCAAAATCTCAGTAGTCATAATGCTTTCAGGTGGGCCTTGATGCTTGATGATTCCGTCTTTCATGGCAATTAGATGGTCGGAGAAACGTGAAGCCAGATTGAGGTCATGCAAAACCATGATAATGGTTTTATGATTTTCCTGATTGAGTTTTTGCAAGAGCTCTAAAATTTCAAGCTGATGATTCATGTCCAAATAGGTGGTTGGCTCATCCAAAAAAATAGTGTCCGTATCCTGAGCTAGTGCCATGGCAATCCAAACTCGCTGACGTTGCCCGCCCGACAAAGAATCCACCTGCCAGTTGGCGTAGGCGGAGACTCCAGTCATTTCCATAGCCCAGTAAATCTTTTCACGGTCCTTTTGGGAAAGGGTGCCCAGATATTTCTGATGGGGAAAACGCCCATAGGAGACTAATTCATAGACAGAGATACCTTGGGTCGCCTCTAATACTTGCGGGAGCAGGGCGATTTTTTTAGCAACTTCCTTAGTTGGGAGCTTTGCAATCGCCTGCCCGTCCAAAAAGATCTGTCCATCTTGAATGGGAATGATCCGCGTCAGAGCCTTGAGCAGGGTTGATTTACCAGAACCATTGCTTCCAATGATTGTTGTGATGGCCTGGTTGGGCAAGGTCAGACTGAGATTTTCAATGATACTGTGACGGTCATAGGCAACCGAAATGTGCTCTGCCTGAAGGTATGACATGGTTCCCCTTTCTGATAATTTATAGTCAGATGCTTTATCTCTGATTACTTTGTCAACTCTCTGGTTATCCCTGTGGGACATTGCCTAGTCCTAAAAGCAAACTATAGTTATTTGAATTAGCCTTGATACATTGTCGCTTTCGGCCTACCGTACTCTAGTATTGCCTGCACTTCAGCTCCTTGTCTGAAAGCTAATTCATTCGACTATAATAGGCTATGAAAATAAGATAGGGCTATTATAACACAGTAAAAAGCCTTATAAAAGGCTTTATCAAAGATTGGAATGATTAAAAAGAGTGTCTAAGATTGGACGTTTTGATCGATGTAGTCCTTGATTTTAGGATATTTTTCCAAATCAAATTTCCGAGAAAAGAAGTGCCCTAAAGCGATTCCCTTATCTAACTGTGCTAAATCAGCATCAGAATCCGTCCAAGCATAAGGGTGTCCATCCCACCAGTTGATATAGCGTAGATTTCCCTGAAATTGATCGGGAACATCTTCCATTCGCTCGGCATGGTAGATGTGATTGTGAAGCTGGCGCTTATTGATGATTAAAGGAATGTGGAATTCATCGCTACAGAAGGTGTGTTGGCAGACTTTCAATACCCAGTCTTTTTCTTCAAGGATAATCCCTAGCACTTCAGAACCACAGGAAATCCAGTTTGAGGCGTAGTCAAATTGGAGCTTTTGCTTAGCCAGTCGATCAATTTTCAGAGCCGTTTGAATTTTATTTTCGTAGCGACGATAAGCCCGTAACACTCTTTGAGCGGTGTTACCTAGACTGCGGTGGCTAATTTTCATACTGAGATGGTAATGAGCCGCTAGCTTATAGAGTTTGAGGTTGTCAATAGTTTTTTGAGAATCGTAGGCGATAAAAATCTTGTCTTCCTTGCCATCAAAGAAGTGGTGAATCTTGTCCTGGGACACCAGAGGAAGGTCATGTCCAGATAGTAAGTGATACATGCTATACTGACCAGTTTTATGGGCAGTCTCAAAGAGAAGCAGTTGAGCTTCAGTCAGACTAACGTGTCCCCAATAGACAGGAATTTGTGGTGTGAAGTAGACTTCTGATTTTGTTGAGGCAGAAGATAAGTCCTGCTTTAACTCCTCTGTTAAAGTAATTTTTTTGTCAATATGGATAAAAATATCATTGCGTACATCATCTAATAAAGAAATCAGATATTTGAGTTGATCAAACTTATTATGAGCAATGATAAGATAGGCGTGTTTTTTCATCATGACTTTCTAATTCAAGTATTTCTTAGCGACGATAAGATCACCATCATAGGTGGCTTTTTTTCCCTCCACGATTTGGTAGGCGTCGGCTCCTTTTCCAGCGACAATGACTGCATCGTTTTCTTTTTTGGCCAAAAGCAGAGCGGTCTGGATGGCCTCTTCCCGGTCGATGATGATGGAAAGAGGTCTATCAACATGACTCGCAATCTCTTTGGAAATGGCTAGCGGGTCTTCAAAATTCGGATCATCAGCAGTCAAAATAACCTGCAAATCTGGGTGAGAGTTGATTACCTTACCAAAATCAGCCCGACGGCTTTCCCCTTTATTACCAGGGGCTCCTAAAATGAGAATAATGTCCCCTTTTTGGTGTTCTTCGACGACTGATAAGAGTTTTTCCAAACTATCGCCATTGTGGGCATAGTCTACAAAAATCTTGGAACCATTGGACTGGGTCAGAACTTCCATACGTCCTGGGACGGTCGTCTCGGCAATCCCTTTTTGAATGTCAGAAAGACTGACACCCAGACGCAGGCAGGCAAGACCAGCAGCGACAGCGTTTTCTTGATTGAAATGTCCGATTAACCGTATCTGGTAATGTCCAGCCAATTTGCCAGATAAGTCAAAGCTAAAGGCTCTGCTATTATCAATGGTATTAGTGGTGCCAGTACCGTAAAAATCATGTGGGAGATTAGAGACTTGCTGGCAGACTATGGGAAAATGGTCCATCTCTGCGTTGACAATAACAGCGCGGCTATTATCCATGAGGAGCCGTTTGTGGTAGAAATAGTCAGCGAAATTTGGGTGCTCAATGGGACCGACATGATCTGGACTGATATTGAGAAAGACACCTACATCAAAGGTCAGTCCATAAACGCGGTCAACCAGATAGGCTTGGCTGGATACTTCCATGACCAGATGAGTCATGCCATTAGACACTGCTTGAGCCATCATGCGAAACAAATCCAGATTTTCAGGAGTAGAGAATTGGGATTTGAAAAAGGTCTTTCCATTGTCCAAAGTTGTATTCATTGTGGAAAGCAGAGCCGTTTTGTGGTTCTGCTTAAGAATATTAAAGGCGAAATAGGCTGCAGTCGTTTTTCCTTTGGTGCCTGTGAAAGCTAGGATTTTCAGCTTGTTCTGAGGATTGCCATAGAAAGTCATGGCAATGAGACTCATGGCTTTTTTGATGTCAGAAACAATGATGGCTGGGATAGCAAGTTCATAATCGACTTCGGATACGTAGCAGCTCAAACCGGCCTGCACCGCTTTTTCCAAGAATTCTCGCTTAAAAGCAGCTCCTTTGGCAAAAAAGAGGGTATTGTCAGTCACATCACGACTATCATAGGAAATCTTGCTGAAAGTCAGTCCTGAAAAATGGTAGTGAAGCTCCCCATTGCTCACGACTTCTCTAAAATTTTTATCTTGCTTGAGAATGTCAAGCACTTGTTCGATGCTAATCATAGTTCTATTTTAGACTTAATGCTCGTATTTTACAAGTGTCAGGCAAAAGTTTATAATAAGAAGCGAAAACACGAAGAAATGAGAAGATTATGTCAGATACAAAGCGGTCAAAAGTAGACCAGCAACAGTCTAAAATGGTTCGAGGTATGGCATGGTTGACGGCGGGTAATTTTATTAGTCGCCTGATAGGTGTCATTTATGTTATTCCTTGGATCGCCTGGTTGGGAGTTCATGCGGATGAAGCTAATGGTCTCTTTGGCATGGGTTATAACATTTACTCCATCTTTTTATCCATCTCGACTGTGGGAATTCCAGTCGCTGTGGCCAAGCAAATTGCCAAGTACAATGCTGTTGGTAAGGGAGAAATTGGCTATTATTTGGTTAGAGAGTTTCTAAAAGTTATGTTAGCTATTGGAGCTTTCTTTGCTGGGATAATGTATTTTGCAGCTCCGCTTTTAGCTAGATTATCCGGTTATGAAGCTGATTTAATACCAGTTATGAGAAGTCTATCCTGGGCAGTGCTTTTTTTCCCGATGATGAGTGTCATCAGGGGAGTTTTTCAAGGAACCAACAACTTACGTCCCTATGCAACCAGTCAAGTTGTCGAACAAATCCTACGGGTTATTTGGATTTTGATGGCAACCTTTTATATCATGAAGTTTGGGTCTGGAGATTATAAAGAAGCGGTTGTCCAATCAACTTTTGCAGCTTTTATTGGAATGTTGGGAAGTTTGGCCGTTTTGATTTTCAGCCTAAATCGTGAAGGTATTTTGTTGCAGATTTTTAGAGCAAGGCCGAGTGAAGAAAAAGCAGATACCTTGTCCTTAATCGTCGAAACAACCAAGGAAGCTATTCCCTTTATTATTGTTGGTTCTGCTTTTCAGGTTTACCAGTTGATAGATCAGGTAACGTTTGCCAATACCATGTCTCTATTTAGTTCGGCTACCAAAGAGGAGTTATTGACACTTTACGCTTATATGACCTCTAATCCTAATAAAATCACGATGATTATTATTGGTGTGACGGGGTCTATCGGGTCGGTAGCTATTCCGCTCATCACAGAGAACTTTGTCAAAAAAGATAGAAAATCAACGGCTAGCCTTATTCTAAACAATCTACAGATGCTCTTGATTTTCTTGGTTCCAGCGGTTTTTGGCTCTATCATTTTAGCTCGTCCCCTCTATACTATTTTCTATCCAAACCCTAAAGATTTAGCTATCCAGCTTTTCATTATCAACTTATTACAGATTTTCGTTATGGGATTCTATGCTCTCTTTGGTCCAGTTATTCAGGCACTTTTTGAAAATCGCAGAGCGATGCTCTATTTTGTTTACGGTTTGATTGTGAAGTTGCTTCTCCAAATTCCTTTGATTTGGCTCTTTGGGGTCTATGGCCCACTTATAGCTACAACGGTTGGCTTAAGCGTTTCGACCTATCTCATGTATAAACGTGTTCATGATATGACACATTTTAACCGCATGGTTTTTGCTAAAAATACGCTTTTAATCCTTTTGATGACGGCAGTAATGGCAGTAGTTGTTGGCATCGTTGAGTTAGGATTGGTAAGAGTTATGCCTGCTACTGGCAAGCTTAGCAGTCTCATTCATCTGGCTGTTGGAGGTGGTTTGGGAGTTCTGGTTTACGGCTATCTAGCTCTCTGGACACGGCAATCGGATAAACTGATTGGGGTTCAACGTTCTGACAGTTTCCGTAGAAAATTAAGAATCAAAGCAAAAGGTTAGGAGCTCCCTAACCTTTTGTTATAGTCTCTAACTATAACCATGTTAGGTGAGAAACTAAGGGCTGAGTCGACTTTTTCGTGATAAAATAGAGAAATAGAAAGTTGAGGTCGTCTCATGAAAAAACTTGGAATTGATACTATTTTAGCCCATGCGGGCATAAAGTCTGACGAGACAACGGGTGCCTTGGTTAGCCCTATTCATTTTTCAACCACTTATCAGCATCCAGAATTTGGCAAGTCAACAGGATTTGACTATACCCGTACCAAAAACCCTACCCGCTCCACATTGGAAGAAACTTTGGCAGCTATCGAACACGCTGATTATGCCCTAGCAACCAGCTCTGGTATGAGTGCTATTGTTTTGGCTATGGAAGTTTTTCCTGTTGGAAGCAAGGTTGTGGCTGCCCGAGATTTATATGGTGGCTCCTTTCGCTGGTTTGATCAGCAAGAAGCTCAGGGACGTTTTCATTTCATCTATGCCAATGATGAGACTGAGATGATTGCTCAAATCTCAGATGATGTAGATGTTGTCTATATCGAAACACCAACAAACCCACTTATGGTGGAATTTGATATTGCTAAAATTGCTAAAGTAGCTCATTCTCATGGGGCTAAGGTTCTAGTTGACAATACTTTTTACAGTCCTATTTACCAAAATCCTTTACTAGATGGGGCGGATCTTGTTATTCACTCAGCCACCAAATATTTGGCGGGTCACAACGATGTCCTCGCGGGAGCTATCATGACCAGCGACAAGGAACTTTACGACAAACTTTTTTACAATCTCAATACGGGTGGTCCGGTTTTATCTCCTTTTGATTCCTATTTGGTTATGCGTGGTCTTAAAACCCTAAAACTGCGTATGGAGAGGGCGACAGAAAATGCTCGAAAGTTAGCCTCAGCCCTGTCTAAAAATCCCGCTATCAAAGAGGTTCTCTATACTGGAAAAGGTGGCATGCTGTCTATTAAAGTGGTCGACAAGGACAAAATTCCGACCATTATTAATAGCTTAGAGATTTTTACGTTTGCAGAGAGTTTAGGTGGAGTTGAGAGCTTAATAACCTATCCGACCACTCAGACTCATGCTGACATCCCTGACCAGGTTCGGGCTAGTTATGGCCTGACTGATGATCTTCTCCGCCTTTCTATTGGTATCGAAGATGTCAAAGACTTGCTTGCCGATTTAGAGCAGGCTTTGGAGAGATAGGAGAGCGTTATGACTTATAATTTCACTGATTTTCCAGATCGTACCAAGACCAATGCCTATAAGTGGCAAAAAGCTGCGGCAGACAAGGAGGTTTTGCCTCTTTGGATTGCGGATATGGATTTTATAACTTTCCCTGAAATGACGGCTGCGCTGGAAAAATTTGCCAAGCAAGGTATTTATGGATACGATGCGCCCAAGGACAGTCTCTACCAAGCTATCGTGGACTGGGAAAAAAATCAACACGGTTATCAAGTAACCAAGGATGATATTCTTTTAATTGAAGGCGTTGTACCTGCCATCTCTGTAGCCGTTCAGGCCTTTACTAAAGAAGGAGATGCGGTGCTGATCAACACACCAGTATATCCCCCATTTGCACGAACGATTAAACTCAATAATCGTCAGCTGGTTTCCAATTCTTTGATTGAAAAAAATGGTCGTTTTGAAATTGATTTTGAACAGCTAGAAAAGGAAATGGTTGATGAAGATGTCAAACTCTATGTTTTTTGTAGTCCTCACAATCCTGGCGGACGGGTTTGGACAAAAGAAGAACTTGAAAAAGTTGGACAACTTTGTCAAAAACACAGGGTGCTTCTTGTTTCTGATGAGATTCATCAAGATTTGACGCTTTTTGGGCACAAGCATTATTCTTTTAACACCGTTTCAACTGCTTTTAAGGATTTTACCATTATTTTAGGCTCTGCCACCAAGACCTTTAACATCGCAGGAACAAAAAATTCTTTTGTTATCATTGAAAATGAGCGTCTGCGTCAGCTTTTCCAAAAACGCCAACTAGCTAACAATCAGCACGAGGTATCTAGTTTGGGCCTCTTGACCACTGAGGTGGCTCTGCGTCAGGGGCTGTCTTGGTTGACCGACTTAAAAGTGGTGCTGGAAAGGAATGTTGACTTGGTCAGCCGAGAGCTAGCTAAGACTAAAATCAAGGTTATGAAACCAGAGGGAACTTATTTGGTCTGGCTGGACTTCTCCCAAACAGGACTATCTCATGAAGAAATCTTGGAGATTTTGGAGAAAAAAGCCAAGCTACAACTCAACGACGGGCTGACCTTTGGACGTGAAGGAAGGAACCATTTTCGCCTCAACACCGCAGCACCGACAGCTATCATAGAGGAGGCCTGCCTGCGACTACTAGAATACTTTACCTGATTTAGCTCTCCGAAAGGAGAGTTTTTTGCTATAATAGCTAAAAAGGAGACGTCTATGGAGATTCGTAAAATTTGTTTGGAGGATCGAGCTGCTTTTGAAAGATTTGAAGCGGCGCTTTTGGAGGATAAGAAGGTTAATTCCTTTGTGGAATGGCGTAAAGTTGAGAGGTTTGATGACATGGTGAGTCACAGCGACATTTCTGAACTCAAGCAGACGGGTCAGACTTGGTCCCCCTTCACTCGCTATTTTGCTTTTCTGGACGGCGAAATTGTGGGTTTTGTCAGTTGTTTCTGGGAGATTGATCATCCAGATTGCCAGCGTTTGGGTCATCTGGGTTATACGGTTGCCCCTGCTTTTCGGGGAAAATGCATAGCTTCTCACTTGGTTCAGTATGCGATTTCCTGCTACCGTGAAAAAGGGGTTAAACGTATCTATATCGCCATGGATGAAGATAATGTGCCCAGTCGCAAGACGGCTGAGAGAGTAGGTGGACAATTTTTAGGTATTTTCGATATTGAATACAATCATCAAAAAGTTAGATCCGCTAAATACGAGGTAAGATTATGATTGACATTAGACGCATTGATTTAAGAGACGAGGCAGCTTTTAGGGAATTTCAAGCAGTTTTACTGGCTGAGAAAGAAGCAGGTAATTCCTTTATTGAAACGCGGCGGGTAGATGATTTTGTAGCCTTTGTCACAAAATCTCATCGACAGGAGACAGAGACTGACAGCCCTGACTGGTCCACATCAACCACTTATTATGCCTTTGAAGGTGGGGAGATTTTGGGGAAAATTTCTTGCCGTTGGGAGATTGAAAAAGGAGACTTATTAAGAGTAGGTGGGCATATTGGTTATGTGACATCACCTAAGCACCGCAGAAAAGGCGTTGTCACTAAACTCTTAGCCTTTGCTCTTCAAGAATACAATCAGCGAGGCATTGACCGAGTGCTTATTACTGCAAATGACAATAACCTTCCTAGTCGCAAAACCATTGAAAAATTTGGTGGGCAGTTGGAAAATATCATTGCTCTGGAAGAAGATTTTCCAAATCCAGCCATGGCAGGGGAGAATATTTGTCGTTATTGGGTTAAGACAGAAAAGGAGAGAAATGACTAGACCAACTTTCATTTGGGATTTTGATGGAACTTTAGCGGAGTCTTATGAGGCTATCATGGAAGCGCTGGAACTCTTGTACGATAAGTATGATTTTTCCTTTGATAAACCCTGGGTAGCTGATTTTATCATTAAAGAGTCAACGGGTCAGTTGCTGGATAACTTAGCAAGCCAGCACGAGCTGTCTCAACAAGAATTGAAGGATTTCTTTTCTGAAGAACAAGAAAAGCGCGATCACATGATTACTCTCATGCCTGGGGCCAAAGCGGTGCTGGAAAAGACTTTTGAGGCTGGCTTTCAGCATTTTATCTACACCCATAAAGGAGCAACGACAGAAGCAGTGCTGAAAAATTTGGAAATTGACCGCTACTTTACTGAAATCCTCACTTCAGTCAATGGCTTTGAGCGCAAGCCCCATCCAGAGGGAGTTGATTATTTAGTGGAGAAATATGGACTGGACAAGGCCAATACTTACTACATCGGCGACCGCAGTCTAGATGTCAAAGTGGCAGAAAATGCTGGCATCAAGTCTATCAATCTTCACCAACCAGCGTCAGCTTTTAACCAAAAAATCAGCCAACTGAGTGACTTGCTGGACCTTTTTATGATAAAATAATCTCCATGGTTAAATCTTACAGTAAAAATGCAAATCATAACATGCGTCGTCCAGTAGTCAAGGAAGACGTGGTTCACTACATGAGGACGCACCAAAAGCCAAATGAAGGGCATTTGGCAGAGCTTGAAGCCTTTGCTCGTCAGGAAAATATTCCCATCATTCAGCATGAAGTGGTGGCTTATTTTCGTCTCCTCATGCAGACATTAGAGCCGAAAAATATTCTGGAAATTGGCACTGCCATTGGTTTTTCAGCTCTTTTAATGGCTGAGTATGCGCCACAAGCTAAAATCACCACTATTGATCGCAATGAGGAAATGATTGCTCTGGCCAAGGAGAACTTTGCCAAGTACGATGTCAGACATCAGATTTCTCTGGTCGAGGGGGATGCGGCGGATATGCTTGCTAGCTTGGATGAGGAGTTTGATTTTGTCTTTATGGACTCGGCCAAGTCAAAATATGTGGTTTTCTTACCCGAAGTGCTCAAACGGCTCAAGCTTGGTGGCGTTATCGTTTTTGATGATATCTTCCAAGGCGGTGATATTGCTAAGCCTATTCAGGAGGTACGCCGCGGTCAGCGCACGATTTATCGCGGTCTGCACAGCCTGTTTGAAAAAACCCTGAAACATCCAGATCTTACAGCTAGCCTGATTCCCCTTAGCGATGGTCTTTTGATGATTCGAAAAAATGCAGAGCAGATTGATTTTGATTAAGCCATTTTTAAGAAAATGTGCTATAATAGGGAGGTTAATGAAATTACGAGGAGTTAGCGCAACATGAAGAAAAAAATTGCGGCAGGTCTTGTGACAGTTATGTCTCTTGCCACATTAGCGGCATGTGCAGGAAAAACAAGTACAGATGCCAAATTGGTTACCATGAAAGGTGACTACATTACTGTTACTGATTTTTACAACCAAGTTAAATCCACACAAGGTGCCAAACAGTCTATGTTGACTTTGATTTTGGACAAGGTTTTGGAAGAACAGTACGGCAAAAAAGTGACTCAAAAAGAAACTGATGAAGCCTATGACAAAGAAGTAAAAAACTATGGTTCATCATTCCAACAAGTTTTGGCTGTTAATGGCATGACCGAAGAAACTTATAAACAACAAATTCGCGTGCAAATGCTTTTAGATTATGCAGTAAAAGCCGCTGCTGAAAAAGAATTGACAGACGACGTCTATAAGACCCTCTACGAAGCTTACACGCCAGAAGTGACAGCACAGATTATTCGCTTGGATAACCAAGACACTGCTAATAGCGTGCTAGCAGAAGTCAAGGCTGAAGGGACTGATTTTGCTAAGATTGCAGCGGATAAGTCTTTGGATGAAAAAGTTGACTACAACTTCGACTCAGCTGCTACGGATGTTCCTGCTGATGTGATAAAAGCTGCTAATGCTCTTGAGAAAGGTGCGATATCTGAAGTTGTTTCAGTTGTTAATACGAGCAACTATACAACAAGCTACTACATCATCAAAACTACTGCCAAGACTGAGAAAAATGCAGACTGGAAGACTTATAAAGACCGCCTTAAAGAAGCTTATTTAGCACAAAAGAAAGCTGATACAACCTTCCAAAACAAGGTTATTGCGGCTGCTCTTGAAAAATCAAACGTTAAAATCAAAGACGATAGTTTCTCATCAATCTTGTCACAATATGCGGCGACAAGTGAGACAACAACGACTTCTGAAACGACAACAGCTAGTGAAACTGAAACGTCAGAAGCAACAACTAAATAAGATTTAGAATGGATAGGAAAAGATTTTTTCAGAAAGGTGACGGTTGCTGTGAGTCACTAGAATCATCCCATCTTGCTACTAAATATCTCAAAATCTCATACTAAGAAGAATGACAAAGTCATTGAATGGAGGTGGTACCGCGGTGTCAATCGCCCTCCCTTTGATAGGACTTTGTCATTTTTGTATGATTGATAGAAGTGCTCCTGTTCTTATGGAGAAGGAATGTGTCCGCGCCTTATTTTTCACCTTGATCTAGCTAAGAACTCTTAGATTTGGCAAGGAAAAGAGGATGACAGTCATTCGACTATAATTGATAAAACCACAATATAAGAAAGGACGTTCACTTTACTTGGTATGCTAAAGTAAATTCGCCCGTAAGACTCAGCCACCTTCTAACAATAACTTCTCAAAAACTATCTAAGAAAGAAGATGAATTCGTCCTACGATTGTCGATTTCTGATTTCTTTCAAACGAAAAAACACTAAAAGAAAGGATGTTTAGTTTAGTCAATCTGCTAAACTGAACATGGGACTAATTTCCTAGGAAAAAAGCGAAATCTTCCTAGACGTCCATCGCTGGCGTCAGATTTCTTATTTTTCTACAGAACTTTTCGGAAAGCCAAAAGGTCCCTTGGTATCTTAATTATGAAACAATTATCTTCTGCTCAAATTCGTCAAATGTGGCTTGATTTCTGGAAATCTAAAGGTCATGCCGTAGAGCCGTCCGCAAACTTAGTCCCAGTCAACGATCCGACACTTCTTTGGATTAACTCAGGTGTTGCGACCTTGAAAAAATACTTTGATGGTTCAGTCATTCCTGAAAATCCACGGATTACAAATGCTCAAAAATCAATCCGTACCAACGACATTGAAAACGTTGGTAAAACGGCTCGTCACCATACCATGTTTGAAATGCTTGGTAATTTCTCAATCGGTGATTACTTCCGTGATGAGGCTATTGAGTGGGGCTTTGAGCTCTTAACTAGTCCAGAGTGGTTTGGTTTTGACAAAGACAAACTCTACATGACTTACTATCCAGCTGATAAAGATTCCTACAATCGCTGGATCTCGCTTGGTGTTGAGCCAAGTCACTTGATTCCGATTGAGGATAACTTCTGGGAAATTGGTGTAGGACCTTCTGGACCAGATACGGAGATTTTCTTTGACCGTGGTACAGACTTTGATCCTGAAAACATTGGCATTCGTCTGTTGGAAGAAGATATTGAAAACGACCGTTACATCGAAATTTGGAACATTGTGCTGTCGCAATTCAATGCTGACCCGGCGGTTCCACGCTCTGAATACAAAGAATTACCAAACAAAAACATTGATACGGGCGCTGGACTTGAGCGTCTTGCTGCCATTTTCCAAGGGGCAAAAACAAACTTTGAGACCGATCTTTTTATGCCAATCATTCGTGACGTGGAAAAAATGTCAGGTAAGACTTACGACCAAGACGGCGATAATATGAGTTTCAAGGTCATTGCTGACCATATTCGTGCTCTTTCCTTCGCCATCGGTGATGGTGCCCTTCCTGGAAATGAGGGGCGAGGGTACGTTCTTCGCCGTCTCCTTCGTCGTGCGGTTATGCATGGTCGCCGTTTGGGCATTAACGAAGCTTTCCTCTACAAATTGGTACCAACAGTAGGTCAAATCATGGAGAGCTATTACCCAGAAGTGCTTGAAAAACGTGACTTTATCGAGAAAATCGTCAAGCGTGAGGAAGAAACTTTTGCACGTACCATTGATGCAGGTACTGGTCACTTGGAAGACTTGCTTGCAGATTTGAAAAAAGCAGGGCAGGACACCCTTGACGGTAAAGCTATTTTCAAACTTTATGATACTTACGGATTCCCAGTAGAATTAACCGAAGAATTGGCAGAAGATGCAGGCTACAAGATTGACCATGACGGCTTCAAAGCTGCCATGAAAGAACAACAAGACCGTGCCCGCGCAGCTGTTGTCAAAGGTGGTTCAATGGGGATGCAAAATGAAACCCTAGCAGGCATTACTGAAAGCTCTGCCTTTGTTTACGGAGTAAGCACCCTTGATGCAAAACTGTCTGTAATTGTAGCGGATAATGAGCGTACAGAGGCGGTATCAGAAGGACAAGCCCTTCTCGTCTTTGACCAAACGCCATTTTACGCTGAAATGGGAGGACAAGTGGCAGACCACGGTTATGTGAAAAATGCGGCAGGTGACCTTGTAGCGAGAGTAGTAGATGTTCAAAAAGCACCAAACGGTCAACCTTTGCATACGGTAGAATTACTGGCAAGTATCTCACTTGGTGATACTTATACTCTTGAAATTGACACGGCACGTCGTCGTGGCGTTGAGAAAAACCATACGGCGACTCATTTGCTCCACGCTGCTCTTCACAATATTATCGGAGAGCACGCTACTCAGGCTGGCTCATTGAATGAAGAAGAATTCTTGCGCTTTGATTTCACTCACTTTGAAGCTGTAACTGCTGAGGAACTTCGCCGCATCGAAGAAGAAGTCAATGCCAAAATCTGGGAAGCTATTGATGTGGTGACCATTGAGACTGATGTTGATACAGCTAAAAGCATGGGTGCAATGGCTCTCTTTGGTGAGAAATACGGCAAGGAAGTCCGTGTCGTGACTATCGGAGACTACTCAATCGAGCTTTGCGGTGGGACTCATGTGACCAATACTTCAGAAATTGGTCTCTTCAAGATTGTCAAAGAGGAAGGAATTGGCTCAGGTACACGCCGTATCCTTGCGGTGACTGGTAAAGAAGCCTACCTAGCTTTGCGCGACCGTGAAGATGCGCTTAAAGCAGTGGCTCAAACCCTCAAAGTGCCCCAAATCGACCAAGTGCCTACAAAAGTAGAGGCACTGGCTACGGAGCTCCGCCATGTTCAAAAAGAAAATGCAGAGCTAAAAGAAAAAGCAGCAGCAGCACAAGCGGGCGACGTCTTCAAAGATGTCAAGGAAGTAAGAGACCTTCGCTACATCGCCAGCCAAGTATCCGTATCTGATGCTGGCGCACTGCGGACCTTTGCAGACAACTGGAAACAAAAAGACTACTCAGATGTGCTAGTTCTTGTGGCAGCTATCGGTGATAAGGTCAATGTGCTGGTAGCCAGCAAGTCAGCTGACGTCCATGCAGGTAATGTTATCAAAGAACTTGCTCCAATCGTGTCAGGCCGTGGTGGTGGTAAACCAGATATGGCTATGGCAGGTGGTTCAGATGCCTCTAAAATTTCTGAACTCTTGAATGCAGTTGGTGGGCAACTGTAATAAAAATAAAGGAAGACAGAGATGGATATTTGGCAAGAACTTTATGATAGAGCAAAGGATCACTATAATCCTCACTATGTGTCTCCCTTTGTTTACTCTAACCATGTAGTCGCAGCTATAGAAGCAGCAGACGGACAGATTTTTACTGGTTATTGTTTTGAAGCGACAGCAGGTGTTTTTCACCTTTGTGCAGAACGGTCCGCGGCCTTCAACATGTTTCAAGCAAGTGGTCAAACTGCAATTAGACGGATAATTGCTTTTCGTGATAAAGCTCCGTTCGGTGAAGGCTCTGGCATGCCTTGTGGCGCCTGTCGTGAATTTCTCATGCAGCTTTCACCTGAAAACAAATATACGGAATTTATGGTGGACTTTGATAAACGTGAGACGATTACCATTGGTGAACTCATGCCTCTGTGGTGGGGTGAGGAGCGCATGCAGGCAGGAATTGAGGATTTAGAATAAGGGAATGCTCAGTAATTATAAACTAACAGTGTTTAGCTGAGTATGTATATTACTGTCATACTATCCAAACAGAGACTAAGCTAGGACTTTTAATCTGGTCTCCTCTCATTGCTTTTACGAAAGGCTTTTGTCGAATTGGGATTTTTTAAATGCTAAAAAATCCCAATTTTGCTATAATATCACCTATGGAAAAATCATTTAAAGACATTTATAAAGATCATGCCGAGATGCCTTATTTTGCCCCCCAGTATGAGATGGAGCTGATGAAAAAGCCTATTGCCAAGCGTCAGATGGAACGAACGACTGAAGGCTTTTTACCAGGTCATATCATACTCCTTTGGCGAATTTCTTTTGGAACATTTTTGACAACTTCGTTTCGTCATAAGTATTTTTACACCACTTATGGAATTGATGCGGACAAGGAGTTAGACATGCTTATTGAAGCAGGATATGTCCGGATTGAGACAGCCTTTGAATCTTTGCGACACTTGCCAGCAGGGGAGCTCAAGGATTTTCTCAAAGCTAAAGATGTGATTGGACTTTCCAAGATGAAGCGTAGCGATTTGGATGGGAAAATGGCAGAGCTTTATAGAGAAGATGAGTTGGCAAATCTTTTTGAACTAAGGAGCTATGCTTTGACCGAAAAAGGACAGGCTCTTTTAGCAGCTCATCCAGAGATTGTTGACAAGCATCCGCAGAAGAAATTCTGACCTTTAATTTTCAAACTAATCGTGATATAATAGGAATACTAACTTCAAGGAGACAAAAATGGAAATTATCCGTGAAAAAGAATTTGTCAATCAATTTCACTACGATGCTCGCAATTTAGAGTGGGAGAAGGAACACGGTGCGCCTAAGACTAAGGCAGAGGTGACTTTTCAGCTGGTAAAACGTGATACTGAAACTAATGAGACTGTCTTGGTGGCGCGTTTGCAGTATATGATTGTCAAGGATGAATTTGTGATCTCTGGTGTGATTTCTCAGGGCAATCGGATTCAAAATCGTATTGTGCAAGAGCCAAGCGAATTGACTCAAGAAGAAGTTCAGGATTTGGCAGGCCCTCTTTTGGACATGCTCAAACGCCTAACGTATGAAGTGACTGAAATTGCCTTGGATAGACCAGGTATCAATTTGGAGTTTTAAGATGAAATTAGCTGTAATTACAGATTCGTCGGTTTTCTTACCAGAAAATTGGGAAAGACCAGACAATCTCTTTGTTTTAGATATTCCTGTTACTATTGACGGTGCCTCTTATGTGGAAGGTGTCAACCTGACTGCTACTGAATTTTATAAGAAGATGGCTGCATCTGATAATCTTCCAACGACAAGCCAACCTTCGGTTGCGCAGTTGGATGAGTTATTGACACAGTTAGCTAAAGAAGATTACACTCACGTGGTCGGACTTTTCTTATCTAGTGGTATTTCAGGTTTTTGGGCAAATATTCAATATCTGATTGAGGAACATGCAGGATTGACGATTGCTTTTCCAGATTCTAAAATCACTTCTGCCCCACTTGGTCTGATGGTTTCTAACGCTCTTTCTTGGGCGGAGGCTGGAATGACTTTTGAGACCATCATGGAACGCTTGCAGCAACAGATTGATAAAACCTCTGCTTATATCATGGTTGATGACCTCAACCACTTGGTTAAAGGCGGTCGTCTGTCAAATAGCTCTGCTATTCTCGGAAATCTTCTATCTATCAAACCGATCCTCTATTTTGATGAAACAGGAAAAATTGTGGTTTATGAGAAGGTTCGGACTGAGAAAAAGGCTGTGAAACGTCTTGTAGATGTCATGATTAAGTTATCAGAAGATGGCGACTATGATGTGATTATTATCCATGGAAATGCGGCTGAAAAAGCTGATGCCCTCTATCAGCAGTTGACCGCTGATGGTTTGAATAATCTTTCCATTGCGACCTTTGGTTCAGTAATCGGGACGCATTTGGGTGAGGGAGCGATTGCTTTGGGTGTGACACCGCGTTTTGAATAATCGTCTTGATAAGCTTGTGATTTCGTTTCAGATTGAGTGAAGGAGGATTGAGGATGTCTATTAAAGTCATTATTGCTGGTTTTAAAGGAAAAATGGGTTCAACTGCGGTTGACATGGTAAAAAATGATAGCCAACTTGAGCTAGCGGGTCTTCTCGATCCCTTTGCCACAGAAAAAGAAGTGGATGGTGTCCCTGTTTTCACCGCTAAGGAAGAGTTAGCGGACTTTGAAGCGGATGTTTGGGTAGATTTTACCCTGCCTAAGGTAGCTTATGAAAACACCCGCTTTGCCTTGGAAAATGGCTTTGCTCCTGTTGTTGGAACGACTGGCTTTACGACGGAACAAATTGCTGAGTTAACAGACCTATCTGCTCAGCAAGGTTTGGGTGGTTTGATTGCCCCAAATTTTGCTATCGGAGCTATTCTGCTTATGGAATTTGCAGCTAAGGCCAGCAAGTATTTTCCAGACCTTGAAATCATTGAGCTTCACCACGACAAGAAAAAAGATGCTCCGTCTGGAACTGCCATCAAAACCGCAGAATTGATTCGAGAAGCACGAACTTATAAAAAGCAAGGTGCGGCAGATGAAGAAGAGTTGATTGAGGGAGCACGTGGAGCTGAGTTTGATGGATTCCGCATTCACAGCGTGCGCTTGCCAGGTCTGGTCGCCCATCAAGAAGTGATTTTTGGAGCCCAAGGCGAGGGCTTGACCCTTCGTCATGATTCTTATGATCGTAGTTCATTTATGAGCGGGGTTAATCTGGGTATCAAAGAAGTGGTCAAACGTGACCGACTCGTTTACGGATTGGAAAACTTATTGTCATGAAATTAGAAACACTGCCTTCTGACTTTCAGAAGGCTTTACCCTTATTAAAAAAGATAAAAGAAGCAGGTTTTGAAGCTTATTTTGTCGGAGGAAGTGTGCGCGATGTTCTCTTGGGGCGAGATATTCACGATGTGGATATTGCGACGTCTTCCTATCCTGAGGAAACCAAGCAGATTTTTGAGCGTACGGTTGATATAGGCATCGAACATGGGACGGTTTTGGTGCTCGAAGATGGCGGTGAGTATGAAATCACGACTTTCAGAACTGAGGATGTTTACGTTGATTATCGCCGTCCTAAATCAGTTTCTTTTGTACGTTCACTTGAAGAAGATTTGAAGCGTAGAGATTTCACCGTTAATGCTTTTGCTCTTGATGAAAGTGGGCAGGTTATTGACCTTTTTGATGGCTTATCTGATTTAAAAGCTAAGGTTTTGCGTGCGGTAGGTCGGGCTGAGGAGCGTTTTAGTGAAGACGCACTGAGGATTATGCGTGGACTACGTTTTGCGGCTAGTCTAAATTTTGATATTGAAAGGTCAACTTTTCATGCCATGAAGACGCATGCTCCTTTATTAGAAAAGATTTCTGTAGAGCGTTCCTTCATTGAGTTTGACAAGCTCTTGATGGCTCCACATTGGCGCAAAGGGATTGAGGCTCTGATGGAGACAAGAGCTTACGATTATCTGCCAGATTGCCAGGATACCTTTGAAAAATGGCAGAGCTTACTAGATGAAACAGATGAGAAGTTTAGTTTTTCTAGTTCCGAGCAAGCTTGGGCAGCTCTGCTATTAGCCTTGGAGATTGAACAGCCAAAAGCTTTTCTGAAAAAGTGGAAGACCTCAACTCAATTTCAGCAGGCAGTTGATAGTATTGTATCTATCTATCGCTTTCGCCTAAGCTCAGACATGACGAAGCCTGAAGTCTATCGCTATGGTAAAGACCTAATCTGGCAGGCTGAAGAACTGCGTCAGGCTCAAGGTTTATCAGTAGATTTCGCCCGTATTAAGCATTTGGATGCGGATTTGACCATTCATAACAAGCATGAAATTGTGGTAAACGGTGGTCTTTTAATTAAGGAGTTGGGCTTCAAACCGGGACCGCAGATGGGAGGGCTGCTAAAAGCAGTAGAAGAAGCTATCGTGCTAGGTTACTTGGCTAATGACAAAGAAGCTATTTTTAAGTTTGTGAAAGCTGAATCATCAAAATAAAAGGAGCTTGAGCTCCTTTTATGAACTAGAGTAAGTCTAGTCCTATATCATAGAAAGTAAGGATGGCACATGTCTGATTTTATCGTTGAAAAATTAACCAAATCTGTCGGTGACAAGACGGTTTTTCGTGAGATTTCCTTTATTATCCACGCTCTTGACCGTATTGGAATTATCGGGGTTAATGGAACCGGAAAAACCACGCTTTTAGATGTCCTGTCTGGCAAACTTGGTTTTGATGGTGATGTCTCGCCTTTTTCTGCCAAGGCTGACTACAAGATGGCTTATTTGACTCAGGAACCAGACTTTGATGAAAGCGAGACTATTCTGGATACAGTCTTGTCTTCTGATCTGCGTGAGATGGCTCTGATTAAGGAATATGAGCAACTGATGTCTGATTACAGTCAGGAAAATCAAAGTCGGCTTGAAAAAATTATGTCTGAAATGGACGCTTTAGATGCTTGGACTATTGAGAGTGAGGTCAAGACGGTCCTGTCAAAATTAGGCATCACTGATTTGACGCAAAAGGTTGGTGATTTGTCTGGTGGTTTGCGTCGTCGCGTGCAACTAGCTCAGGTACTTTTAGGGGACGCGGATTTGTTGCTTTTGGATGAACCAACCAACCACTTGGATATCGACACGATTGCTTGGTTGACCAATTTTCTCAAAAATGCTAAAAAGACGGTCATCTTCATCACTCACGACCGCTATTTTTTGGACAGTATCGCCACGCGTATCTTTGAATTGCACAATGCCAGTCTGACCGAGTATCAAGGCAACTACCAAGACTATGTCCGCCTGCGTGCAGAACAAGACGAGCGCGATGCGGCTTTCCTCCACAAGAAAAAACAACTCTACAAACAGGAGTTGGCTTGGATGCGGACACAGCCTCAGGCGCGTGCTACCAAACAGCAAGCCCGGATAAATCGTTTTCAGGACCTTAAAGCAGATTTGTCAGGAGAAAGGACTACTGCTGACCTTGAAATCAACTTTGAAACCAGCCGAATTGGCAAAAAAGTCATCAATTTTGAAGCAGTTGATTTTGCCTTTCCAAATAAATCAATCTTGTCAAACTTCAACCTGATTGTCCAAAATAAGGACAGGATTGGCATTGTCGGAGACAACGGTGTTGGAAAATCAACCTTGCTCAATTTAATCAGTGGTGATGTGCAGCCGACTGCAGGTAGGCTAGATATCGGTGAGACCATCCGTATCGGCTATTTTTCTCAGCAAATCAAGGATATGGACGAAAGTAAGCGGGTCATCAATTACTTGCAAGAAGTGGCTGATGAGGTAAAAACAACTGTTGGGACAACCAGTGTGACAGAGCTCTTGGAACAATTTCTCTTTCCGCGCTCAACCCATGGGACGCAGATTGCAAAATTATCTGGTGGAGAGAAGAAACGACTTTATCTACTAAAAATTCTCATTGAAAAGCCAAATGTTTTACTGCTTGACGAGCCGACCAATGACCTTGATATTGCGACCTTGACCGTTCTTGAGAATTTCTTGCAGGGATTTGCAGGACCAGTCATCACGGTCAGCCACGACCGTTATTTCCTTGACAAGGTAGCCAACAAGATTTTAGCTTTTGAAAATGGCGGGGTTCGGGAATTTTTTGGCAATTACACCGATTATCTGGATGAAGTAGCTTTTGAGAAAGACAGCTCTGCTATTGCTCAAAAGAAAGAAGCACCAAAAGTTGAGAAGGAAAAAGCGGAGCGTAAGCGCATGTCCTATTTTGAAAAGCAGGAGTGGGCGACTATTGAGGATGAAATTGGGACCTTGGAGGAGCGAATTAAGGTCATTACTGAGGAGATGCAGACCTGTGGTTCAGATTTTACTAGGCTTTCCGATCTGCAAAAGGAATTGGATGAGAAAAATGACCAGCTATTAGAAAAATACGAACGCTATGAGTATTTGAGTGAATTGGAGGGTTGATGATGTTGTTACGTCCAATCAGTCACCGAGATGACGCGGCTGTCGCTAGCCTTATCCGAACCTCGCTTGAAGAGTTTGGTTTGGATAAGGCTGGAACAGCCTACTTCGACCCGCAACTGGATCATTTGACGGATTACTATGCTAAGAAGTCTAGATCAGCTTATTTTGTTATTGAAGCTCATGGAGATATCGTTGCTTGTGCTGGTTACGGTTTTGTTTCTGAGAAAATAGCGGAGCTTCAAAAGCTCTATGTGGCTAAGTCCCAGCGTGGCAAAGGTTATTCCACTTATTTGCTAAAGGAAATTTTCCAATCCGCTAAGGCAGACAACTACAACCAACTTTATCTGGAAACAGCAAGGGAACTAGCTGGAGCGGTCAGTGTCTATGAGCATTTCGGCTTTGAACACCTAATGCATCCTTTAGCTAATGAAGAAGGGCATGCAGCCATGGATATTTGGATGTTAAAGGATCTAGATTAGTCTGTAACACTCTAGATAGTATGATGCTATAAAGAGGGTTACTGGGCTGAGAGGAGGGCTTCTTATAGCCAGCCTCTATTTCCGCCTGAAGGTGTCACTCCCCTGACACTTTCAAGTCTGGACATTTGACTATCGAAAGATTTACTAGGAGGGGTTATGACTTTGTTATCGCATTTTGGGGTTTATGGTATCTGTATTCGTGAGGGGAAACTCCTTTGCATTCGTAAGAATCGTGGTCCATATAAGGGGCGATTTGATTTGCCAGGAGGCAGCCAGAATGAAGGTGAATCTTTGCTTGATACTCTCAAACGTGAAATGAGTGAGGAGACTGGTTTTCAAGTTTTGTCTGCTCGAAATAACCGTATTTTTGATACTTTTGTCAAAGCTGAAGCAGCAGAGGACACGGTCCATCATATCTTTGCGGTCTATGATGTAGAATTGGCAACAAACTCAGCTGTTTCCATAACAAAAACCATCGATCAAGGGGCAGTCAACGACTCAGCTGGATTTGATTGGGTGGATATGACGGAGCTGACAGAGGGTAATGCCTCACCACTAATTCTTAAAATCTTAGAACCAAGCTTAGCGGCTTCTCGTTTTCTGTCCTGGAAGGTCCTAGGTTAGAAATAGTTTGTCTTTTTTGATATACTGAAGAGAGTAAAAGAGGAGGCTGAGACAAAAGTCCTAGCCTTTTAACATGATTGCAGATAGGCGCTTTGGCGCAGTGATTGGAGGTTATCGTCCCTTGCTCCACATGGATAGCGACTTTCCTAATCAACTGTGCGCAGGTGGAACGACAAAATTGAAATCGGTAAAAATACCGATTTGCCGATTTTTATCTCACTCTCTTCTTTATCTATTCTGTTTTTAAAAGAAAGGAAAAATGATGAATCTGATTTGGTCTTATCTAAAATCAAAATATAGGTGGTTGATATTGGATCTGATAGGAGGTTTTCTCTTTGTTGTGGTCAATTTGGGAATGCCAACTATTTTGGCTCGCATGATTGATGAAGGAATTACGAAAAATGATGCCCAGCGTCTAACTTATTGGGCTTTTATCATGTTTGTGATTATCCTTCTAGGGATTATCGGTCGTGTCATTTTAGCATATGCAGCTGGTAAATTAACAACAACCATGATAAAAGAGCTACGTACAGACATGTACGCTAAATTGCAGAGCTATTCGCATAGTGAATATGAAAAAATAGGGGTATCTTCCTTGGTAACTCGTATGACTTCTGACGCTTATGTTCTTATGCAATTTGCGGAAATGTCTCTTCGTATGGGCGTAGTGACTCCTTTGATGATGATTTTCTCTGTCGTCATGATTTTGGTGACTAGTCCAAGTTTGGCTTGGACAGTTGCAGTCTTTATGCCGTTTTTGGTTGCTGTGGTGACCTATGTTGCCATTAAAACGCGTCCGCTTTCTAAACAACAGCAGAAGACCTTAGATAAAATCAACCAGTATGTCCGTGAAAATCTCATGGGATTACGAGTTATCCGTGCTTTTTCACGCGAGAAATTTCAGGAGGAACGTTTTGCGGAACAAAATGAAGTCTATACAGACATTTCAAAGCGTCTCTTTACACTGACAGGGTTGACTGAACCACTCTTTGTGCAAATTATTATTGCCATGATTGTAGCGATTGTTTGGTTTGCTTTAGAGCCTTTGGCAAAAGCAGAGCTACAAATTGGTGACTTGGTTGCCTTTATTGAGTACGCCTTTCACGCGCTCTTTTCATTTCTTATGTTTGCCAATCTTTTTACCATGTACCCTCGTATGGCTGTATCTGCTTCAAGGATTCAAGAGGTCATGGACATGCCAATCTCCATTTCCGAAAATCCTGATGGCGTGACGGAGACGGCAACAAAAGGTTATCTGGAATTTGATAATGTAACCTTTGCCTATCCAGGTGAAACGGAAAGTCCTGTTCTCCATAACATCTCTTTCAAAACAAAACCAGGAGAGACCATCGCTTTTATCGGTTCGACGGGTTCTGGGAAATCAAGTTTGGTTAATCTGATTCCGCGTTTCTACGATGTGACTCTCGGTAGAATACTAGTTGATGGGGTCAATGTTAAGGATTATCAGTTGAAATCCCTTCGTCAGAAGATTGGATTTATTCCGCAAAAAGCTCTGCTATTTACCGGAACTATCGAAGAAAACCTCAAGTACGGTAAGCAGGATGCGACAGTACCTGAACTCGATCAGGCGGTAGATGTCTCTCAAGCCAAGGAATTTATCGCAAGTCGCGAGGAAGGTTATGGCACCCATCTAGCCGAGGGAGGAAGCAATCTTTCTGGTGGACAAAAGCAGCGCTTATCCATTGCACGTGCGGTGGTTAAAAAGCCTGATATTTATATCTTTGATGACTCTTTTTCAGCTCTTGACTACAAAACTGACGCAGAGCTCCGCCGTCGCTTAAAAGAAGTGACCGAGGATGCAACCGTGCTTATCGTGGCTCAGCGGGTCGGAACCATTATGGATGCTGATCAAATCATCGTTCTCGATGAGGGTGAAATTGTTGGTCGTGGTACCCATGACGAGTTGATGGCAAGCAATGAGATTTACCGTGAAATTGCCAATTCACAACTCAATAATCAATCATTAACGGAGGAGGTCTAAATCATGAAAAAGAAACAAGAATCAGTCTTTCTTCGTTTGTGGGGTTATTTAAAAGCCTATAAGGCTTCTCTTTTCTTAGCTGTCTTTCTCAAAATTATGGCAGCTGTCATGAATGTCTTGGAGCCCTTTGTATTGGGGCTGGTGATTACCGAGCTGACACAAAATCTCCTTGATATGGCAAATGGTATTGAGGGAGCAGCCATCAACGTCACCTATATCTTTTGGGTTTTAGTTGCTTATGCGATCCGCGCTCTTTTCTACGAAATTGGTGCCTATGGTTCTAACTACTATATCACTCAAACGGTACAAAATAGTATTCGTGATTTGCGAAATGACCTGAGCCAAAAAATCAATCGGATACCGGTCTCATATTTTGACAAACATCAATTTGGTGATATGTTGGGACGTTTCACCTCTGATGTAGAGACGGTGTCAAATGCTCTGCAACAGTCATTTTTACAAATCATTAATGCTATCATTTCCATAACGCTTGTTGTTGTCATGGTGATTTATCTCAATGCTCAGTTGGCAATCGTGGTTATCTTTAGCATTCCCTTGACCTATGTGACTGCGCAAGCTATTCTCAAAAAATCACAGCCCTATTTTAAGCGACAGGCTAAAGTTTTAGGAGACATGAATGGTTTCGTTCAGGAAAATTTGACGGGTTTCAATGTTTTGAAACTTTATGGACGGGAGGAAGCCTCCGCGGCAGAGTTTGCAAGAATCACTGATGAGTTGCAAGATGTGGGCTTTAAAGCCAGCTTTATGTCAGGAATCATGATGCCTGTACTTCATGCTATTTCAGATCTGGTTTATCTGATTGTGGCGGTTCTAGGGGGGCTTCAAGTCATGGCTGGAAAGATGGCGATTGGTAACATTCAAGCTTTTGTTCAGTACACTTTTCAACTGGGACAACCGATTCAAACACTAACGCAGTTAGCCGGAATCCTTCAATCCTCCAAGTCTTCTTTGGAGCGTATCTTTGAAGTTCTTGATGAAGTTGAAGAAATAACTAATGTGGCTGAAAGTCTAGAACAAGATTTAACTGGCCAAGTTAGCTTTAAAAACGTCCATTTCCAATATGTTGACAATAAACCTCTTATCCGAGATTTTAACTTAGAAGTCAATCCTGGCGAGATGGTGGCTATTGTTGGCCCAACTGGAGCTGGTAAGACAACTCTAATCAATCTTCTTATGCGCTTTTATGATGTGACAGATGGTTCCATCACTGTTGACGGCCACGACATTCGCAACCTCTCTCGTCAAGAGTATCGCCAGCAATTTGGTATGGTTTTACAGGACGCTTGGCTCTACGAGGGAACCATTAAGGAAAATCTTCGTTTTGGTAACCTCTCTGCAACGGATGAGGAAATCGTTGAAGCAGCTAAGGCAGCTAACGTTGATCACTTTATTCGCACGTTACCAGGTGGCTATCAGATGGAAATGAACCAAGAGTCTTCAAACATTTCCCTTGGTCAAAAACAACTTTTGACTATCGCACGAGCTCTCTTAGCAGATCCGAAAATTTTGATTTTGGACGAGGCGACATCAAGCGTTGATACACGTTTGGAACTCTTGATTCAAAAGGCAATGAAACGTCTCATGCAAGGACGCACTAGCTTTGTCATCGCTCACCGCCTCTCAACCATTCAAGAGGCTGATAAGATTTTGGTTCTCAAAGATGGTCAGATTATTGAGCAGGGAAATCACGAAAGTCTTTTGGCGGATAAAGGTTTCTACCATGAACTCTATATGAGTCAGTTTTCAGAAAAAAATGCATAAAGAAAATCGCTTGACCGATGGTCAGGCGATTTTTTAGCGTCCTAGAATTTTTTTGATGGTTTGTAGAGCCTTATATTTCAAAGGTTTAGGGTAATAGCGGAAGGTTCCCATTTTACGTGTAATATAACCGTTGAAATTTTGTTTGAAGCGAAGGACACCGTCTTGCTGATTAAAATTACCCGTGATACCAAGAAGGTTATAGCTAGAAATCCCTCGTTTAAGTGCCTCTTTCATGACGTAATCTTGGAGAAGGGCAGGGGCATAAAACTTGTTAAATTCAGGAAAGGATCCTGAGAAGAGGTAAATGGCTTCTTGTTTGGTATAGACAAAGAGACTAGCAGCTAGTGGCACATCGGCTTGTCCATGTTTGTTAATCAAGCTAAGGGCTTCATTCTTTCGAACATCAAAGGTCTCGGCTTGGCTAGATAGTTCACGTAGCTGGTTTTGCTTTTTCTCAGAGTTAGGATTTGTCTCCAATTCTGCTTTGAGTTTATCAATTTTCAAGGTTAAATTTGCCTGCTGCTGGTCGAGTTTGTCATAGTAATCCTGAAAATTAAGGCTAGCCAGCATGAATTCAGCACGGTCACCCCAACTGTCATAAAATTGCTCATAGTAATCCAGTGGTTTATCCACGTAGTCTCTACGGTCAGAAGTGGCAGAAGTGACTGTCTTGAAAAGACTGAGCTCTGAGCGGTCAAGCTTGCTTAACTTAATCCCAAAGCTTTGTGCTTTTTTGACTAGTGGTTTTCCCTTTTTTGAAAAAGAGCTGAGCAGTTGATCGGGCTTTAGACCAGACAAATCCTTGACATAGTGCCAATCAGGCTCACCACCAGGATAGCCGGTCAAGAGACCATCGTGGTGAAAACCTAACCTTGTCAAATCTTCAATCAAATATGGTCTCTCATCATCGAGAGGTTTTCCATTTCCGTCGAAAGTTTGGTAGGTGTCGTAAGGTTTGATAATTAGTTCGAGTGCCCCGTTTTCCTTGGCATAGGTTTGCAGAGCTTTGTAAAAATCTGAAAGATAGCTGGAGTCAAGAGAGAAGGGGCCAGAGTTGATTTCCATATGGAGGCCACCAGCCATGGGAATAGAGAAGAGTAGTGCAGCTACTTTGAGCTGACCCTCAACTTCTAATCCCAAAAATTGAGTCTTGTAACCCCGCTTCTGAAAAAGCTCTGCCATTTCCACAGACTGCATAAAAGATTTGTAAGCGACGCTGTCGGCGAAGGCTTGAAACCGGTATTGATCTAAAATCTTTAGTGCCATCAGTGATTACTCCTTAGCTTTTTACGGAGATTGTAGGCCATTTTGGATGCCTTGTAGAAAAGACCGTTGACAGGAATATCAAATTCTCCAATAAATTCCTCAATGGTTGGGTTGAAATTGGATTTGAATTTTGTCAGTCCATCGTCGAGACTGCCCTCGACTCCGCCCATATTTGCCCAGATGATACCATCTGCATAAGCATCTTCGAAGACTTTGGGGTAGAGGGAGTATTGTGGATAAAACTTCTTAAAATCATCGTTCATACCAGCGTAGAGCATTTCCATGACATTTCCAAAGCGGACAGAGAGGATGCTAGCGATGATAAGTTCGTCAGGGGACTGGCCAACAAAACTTTCGAATTCTGTGATGTATTTTTCCACAGAGGTTTTTTGCTGGGTCAGTTTAGTGAGGCGTTTTTTCTGATGTTCGGCTGTTTCAGACAGATCTTTTTCGATCTGTGCTAACTGTTCTTTGTATTCAGATAAGCGTTTCGGAAGATTAACCTTGGCTAAGTGAAGGTAGGCGTCGTCTCCGTAGATAGACATCATCTTGTGGAAATAATCTTCATTACGCAGGGCTACTCCCTTGCGATTCTCGGTCAGTGCGACAACGTCGGCGAAGGCCTTGACATCTTCGAGGCTCCCGCGAGAGGTGATGACACCTCGATTGTCGGCATCTTTCATGAGGCGCTTGGTGTGCTTTGGAAAAGTTGTCACTATATTTTCCTGAGTGTAAACATTGGCTTGAAAGCGAGGCTGAATGCTTTCTGAAATTTTCAAAGTTCTCCCAGTCCAGATAGCACCTGCTGCGGTCAAGCGGTCAATGTGAGCGGTAACTTCTGGGCTTTCTGAAACCTCTTCACCAATTTTATAGGCTTTTAAAAGCAGTGCAGGGTCAAATTTGATAAAAAGCGCACGCTTTTTCTTCCCAAAAGCTTTGAGGGATTGGATAACAAAGCTGACTAAATGCTTGTCACTGTAATCCATAACAGGACCACGTGGGATATAGAGCATAGTAAAACCAAGGGGTAGTTGCTTGATGAGAATACTGGCTGAGGCAACTAGCTGACCATTTTTATAAAATCCAAGGCGCTCATTTCCCCAGTTATCTTTGATTTTTGCCCAGTTTGAACTTTGGAGTAGATTGGTTTGCTCGCTTGCTTTGACAAAATCGTCATGCTCTTGGGCTGAAATGCCCACTTGATATGTAAACATTAGTTTAGTACCCATTCGCGAATCGCATGCGCGACCCCGCTTTCGTTATTTGATTTGGTGATGTGCTTAGCTAGCGCTTTAACGCTGTCAACTCCATTTTCCATGACGACAGGAGTTCCGACCACTTCTAGCATGGCACGGTCATTTTCCTCATCACCGATAGCCATAGTTTGCTCCATAGCTATTCCCATTTTCTCGGCTAGGTGAACAATGGCAGAGCCTTTGCTGGCTGATTTGTTCATCAGTTCTAGATAAAAAGGCTTGGATTTAACAATGGTGTACTTGTCGTAAAATTCCTTAGGAATCTTGGCGATAGCTTCATCCAAAATCTCAGGCTCGTCAATCATCATGATTTTAACGATTTCCTTATCGGTCATTTCTTCGGGAGTTCGGTAAAAGACGGGCATATCCACAAGAGTCGCTTCGTGAATGGTATATTTTCCAATATTACGATTAGCCGTATAAATGCCTTCTTTGGTAATAGCGTGCATGTGGACGCCTAATTGACGGCTTAGGTATTCAATCTCCAGGTAATCTTCGTAAGTCATGGCATCTTTAACGATATCCTTGCCACTTGATGTGTCCTGAACTAGGGCACCATTAAAAGTAATCACGTAGTCACCTGGTTCTTTAAGGTTGAGTTCATTTAACAATTCTTGAACGCCAGCGATAGGACGTCCCGTTGCAATCACAACTTTAACCCCCTGTTTTTTAGCTTCTTGAACTGCTTCATAAACGTCAGGAGTGATTTTACGGTCATCCGTAATCAATGTGCCATCGATATCAACAGCAACCAATTTAATTGTCATAATTCTTCCTTTACTTATTACATAGCATTTGTTATCAACACACTATTTTACTAAAAATAAGTTTTTTTGTCATTTGTAAAAGAGAGTGGTACAAAAATCGGTAAGTCATAATAAAATGACCATTTTGATTACCTATTTTAAGGGTTAGGTAGAAATAGCTCCATTGGATAACTTCTATCCTACCTTCATCTCACTTATCAGGCACTAGGTAGGGGACAAGTGGTAGTGGTTCATTGGCGCTAAGACCTCTAATGAACGGTTGGTTTGGGAGCAATGTTAAGATTAACAAAGACCATCAGAATGTCTTTCAAGGTCAGGTTTAGAGAAAAACAAAAGAGGCGGGACACTGTCCCAGCCTCTTGCTTCAATCTGAAATAGTTAGGCTTGAAAAATGTCCGTTGGAGATACAGGAGAGGAAAACTTCCTTGTCCGCAACGAATAAATCATCTCGTTTAAGCATTTCTTTTGGGAAATAGAAGCGCTGGTCACCGAAGCTAGATCCAGAGAGTGCAGACACCAGTGGTGACAGGTTTGATAGTTCCACAAGTTGTCCATTTTTTTGTTGGATTTCAATTTGTGTACGTGGTTTTTGACTTTCTGGTCGGTAAATGTCGTAAGGGAGGTCAAAATTGTGATGCTCTGCGGTGTAATAGTCTGCCTCAAAACCAACGGCTGAGACTAGGCTTCTGAGCAAATCAAGTTGATCTGCGCTAGCTTTGTCAAACGTCACTGAGGTGAAAAGCTGACGCCTGATAAAGCGCCTGGATAGATCAGCTAAAATCTTGTCGTCGCTAGTCATCCAGGCTTGAAAATAGGTGTTGAGAACCCCATCATCAAGGAGGAGGTAATCCGAGAGTGAGTAGCTATTTTCGAAGAAAGGCAGAAGCAAAGGAGAAGTTTTAGCGAAGAAATCTGGGTCGCTAGTGTAGAGATGGTGTGCTCGTTTGAGCAGGTTTTGCAAAAGAACTTCGATGGCACGGCTGGCAGGATGAAAATAAACCTGCATGTACATCTGATAGCGACTGACTAGATAATCTTCAACAGCGTGCATGCCTGTGATATCAAAGACGATACCGCTTGAGCTTGGTCGCATGCTAGTTAAAATCCGTGTCAGGTCAAACTGTCCATAATTTGTCCCTGTATAGTAGGAATCTCGGAGCAGGTAATCCATGCGGTCACAGTCAATTTGGCTGGAAATCAGTTGAACCACCTGTTTGTTTGGGTAGCTATGATTGATAACGCTGGCAACCTTATCTGGAAAATCGGGCGAAACCCGGCGCAAAACAGCATTGATTTCAGTTTCTGGATTGGTGATGATTTCTTGCCCTAAGACCTCATGGTCAGTTCCAAAGAGGATTTCAAAGGTATGGGAATAGGCTCCGTGACCGATGTCATGCAAAAGTGCAGCCACCATGGTTAAAAGAGACTCTTCCTTGTCCCAAAGGTCTGGATAGTGTGCCTCGAAATGCTCGGTAACCCGTCTAGCGATATCATAAACCCCTAGACAATGGGAAAAACGGCTGTGCTCGGCCCCATGAAAGGTAAAGCTCGTCGTTGGCACCTGTTTGATACGGCGCAGGCGTTGAAATTCAGCAGTATTAGCTAAATCGTAAATGACCTCGTGAGAGATTCGAATATCGTTGTGGACGGGATCCCTAAAAATTTTATCCATGCTAAGCTTCTCATCCATTCTTTTCTATCAATATAATAAGATTATTGTAGCAAAAATTGTGATTTTTGTCAGAAATTGATAGAATATAGAGAAAGAAAGAATTTGGAAAAAAATGAAGATTACTATAAAAAACAAGATTCAAATGGGAAGTGAGACCGAACTCATTCACGAAGAACATCAGGGTGAACTGGTTGTCAAAGGAGATTACTTCTATCTGGTTTATCAAAATGAAGAGGCAGAAAAAGTGGTTTTAAAATTTAAGGCGGATGAGCTTTTGATGACCCGCTTTTCAAAGCCTCAGTCCCTAATGCGGTTTGTGGCTAGTGATTTTGGGTTCTGCTCTATTCCAACGCCTCTAGGAATACAAAAAATCATCAGTAAGACCTATTGCTTTGTCTTGGAGGAAAATCAGTTACAGCTGGCCTACGATCTTTTACCACATTCAGAGGCAGAAGAAGTTCTTGCTAGTTACCAAATGAGCATTTCTTGGGGGTAGCGGTGTTTCAAAGTACTTATCGGAAAAATATTCCCCTGCTTGCTGCAACTGAATTCTTCTCCTTTTTTGGCGTGACAAGTTTTTGGGTTCTTTTCTTATCACAAAAGGGCATGAGTCTTTTTGAAATTGGGATTTTGGAAAGTATTTTTCACGCCACCAGTCTGATTAGTGAAGTTCCCTCTGGCATGCTGGCAGATCGTTTTTCTTTCAAGACAAACCTTTACCTGAGTCGTCTGGCCAATATCATTTCCTGCCTTTTCATGTTACTAGGTGCAGGGAATTTTTGGTTATACGCTATGGGCATGATTATCAGTGCTTGGGCTTACAATTTTGATTCAGGAACTAGCTCTGCGATGCTCTTTGAATCAGCAAAAGAAGCTGGTTTGGAAAGTCGCTTTCTGAAAATCACAAGTTTTTTATCTGGTATCAGTGAAGGAACTAGGGCTTTAGGTCTAGTTGTGGCAGGGCTTTTGGTCCATGGACTTCTGGATTGGACCTATATTATCCACATTGTCCTATCGCTGATTGCGGTACTCTTGGTTTCTCTAATGAAGGAACCGAGTATCAAAGCGGAGCGAGAGAAAAATCCTAGCCTTGCAGAGATTGTTAGTATGGTAAAAGAAAACTTCAAGACCAATCCTAGGCTTTTGAGCTGGCTTTTTATCAGCCAATTCTTAGCTGTTCTTATCTGTATGTTTTACTTTTATTTTCAAAATGAAATGACGGTTCTCGCTGGTTGGCAGATTAGTTTGGTTATGTTGGCATCAAGTGTTCTTAATATTGGAGCAGTCTGGTTAGCTAGTCGGCTGGGAGAAAGATGGTCTGTGAAGTCCTTGCTTTATCTGCTGAGCAGCCTGGTAGGTGGACTTCAAGCAAATTTGGATTTATGTCATGATTTACCTTTTGACAGATTCTCTCTACGCCTTTTTCCAGCCGATTTTCAATAATGATTTGCAAAGGCAGTTGACCAGTTCGATTAGGGCGACGATGCTAAGTATTACAGCCATGTTTTTCAGTTTGTCAATGATTGTCGTCTTTCCTGCCGTTGGCTGGCTGATTGATTTTTACGGATTTAAACCGACCTTTATGGGTCTTGGAGTGTTGCTAGTGGGAATAGCTCTGCTATTGTCCAGCGAGAGGAGGAATAGTGATGAACAAAAAAATTAACCTTGTAATTGTAACGGGAATGAGCGGTGCGGGAAAAACTGTAGCTATCCAGTCTTTTGAAGATATGGGGTATTTTACCATTGACAATATGCCACCGGCGCTTTTACCTAAATTTTTAGAGCTGGTGACCCACTCCGAGGATAACGACAAGGTTGCTTTAGTGGTTGACATGCGAAGTCGGTCTTTCTTTGCTGAAATCAGTGGTATTTTAGATAATCTAGAAAATGCTGATGATGTGAACTTCAAGATTTTATTTCTAGATGCAACCGATGGGGAATTGGTGTCCCGCTATAAGGAAACACGGCGCAGTCACCCTCTGGCTGCAGATGGTCGTGTCCTTGATGGTATAAAGCTGGAGCGTGAGCTCTTATCACCACTCAAGAGCATGAGCCAAAATGTGGTTGATACAACAGAATTGACCCCGCGCCAGCTTCGTCAAACCATCTCTGAACAGTTTTCATCAGATGATAGTCAGGTTGGTTTCCGTATAGAAGTCGTATCTTTTGGTTTCAAGTATGGCCTGCCTCTAGATGCTGATTTGGTCTTTGATGTCCGCTTTTTGCCCAACCCCCATTACATCCCAGAACTCCGAGAGAAGACAGGGCTGGATAAGGACGTTTATGATTATGTAATGTCTTTTGAGGAGTCCAATGCTTTTTATGAAAAATTACTGAGCTTGTTGACTTCTATCTTGCCGGGCTACCAAAAGGAAGGCAAGTCAGTTCTGACGATTGCTGTGGGTTGTACAGGAGGTCAGCATCGAAGCACAGCTTTCACCCATCGACTTGCCGAAGATTTGAAGGCTGATTGGGTGGTCAATGAGAGCCACCGTGACAAGGATCGCCGTAAGGAAACGGTGAATCGCTCATGAGAAAGCCTATCATTACAGTAATCGGTGGAGGAACAGGGATTCCTGTCATCTTAAATAGTCTTCGTCGGGAAAATGTGGACCTACGAGCAATTGTGACTGTAGCTGATGATGGCGGATCTTCAGGAGAACTTCGTACGGCCATGCAGTTGACACCTCCAGGTGATTTGAGAAATGTCTTGGTGGCAATGTCCGATATGCCAAAGTTTTACGAGAAGATTTTCCAGTACCGCTTTAAAGATTCGGACGGACCTCTGTCAGGGCATCCGTTGGGAAATCTCATCATTGCTGGCATTTCAGAAATGCAAGGTTCTACTTATAATGCCATGCAGATTTTGACCAAATTTTTCCATACCACAGGAAAAATTTATCCCTCAAGCGAACAGGCTTTGACCCTACATGCTGTCTTTCAGGACGGTCATGAAGTGATAGGGGAAAGCCATATTTCAGACTATAAGGGCATGATTGACCACGTTTTTGTAACCAATACCTACAATGATGAAACTCCTAGAGCTAGTCGCAATGTGGTTGATACCATCATGGACAGTGATATGATTGTCCTTGGACCGGGATCACTTTTCACCTCAATCTTGCCAAACCTAGTTATTCCTGAAATTCGTGAGGCTCTGCTTGCGACAAAGGCTCAGGTTGTCTACGTCTGCAATATCATGACCCAATACGGGGAGACTGAGCAGTTTACTGATGCTGACCACGTGGCGGTGCTTAATCGCCATCTAGGGAAAGATGTCATTGACACAGTTTTGGTCAATATCGAGCCTGTACCTCAGGACTACATGAATAACAACCATTTCGATGAATATTTGATTCAGGTTGAGCATGATTTTCAGGGACTTTCTAAGCTATCTAAGCGCGTGATTTCTTCTAATTTTCTTCGTCTGGAAAATGGCGGAGCCTTTCATGATGGTGACCTAGTCGTCGAAGAACTCCTCACCTTGTTGAGAGGAGTCAAGGCATGAGTTTTACCACAAAAACCAAGGAAGAACTCCTTGGACAAAATATTTTAGATAAAAATGAGCTCTCTGCCCTTATCAAGATGTCTGGTAGTTTGGGGCTGACAGGTCAGGGGCTGACCCTCTCCATCTCCACAGAAAATGCTAAAATGGCGCGTCACATCTATACTCTGTTGGAAGAACTTTATCAGGTTACACCAGAGATACGCCACTATCAAAAAGCTAATCTACGAAAAAATCGTGTTTACACGGTTATTGTGACTGAAGATGTCAATGCGATGTTGTCCGATTTGCAACTGGCTGATTCCGTTTTTGGCTTTGAGACGGGGATTGAACCCTCTATTTTAGATGATGACGAGTCAGGGCGCAGTTATTTGCGTGGAGCTTTTTTGGCGACAGGCTCCATCCGAAATCCCGAGTCTGGCAAGTACCAACTGGAAATTGCCTCTGTTTATCTAGATCATGCCGAAGATTTGGCGGCTCTCATGCAGAAGTTCATGCTTGACGCTAAAGTGATTGAGCGAAAAAACGGAGCGGTTACCTACTTGCAAAAGGCTGAGGACATTATGGACTTTCTCATCGTTATCGGAGCCATGACTGCAAAACAGGTTTTCGAGGAAGTCAAGGTGATGCGAGAAGCTCGTAACGACATCAATCGGGCCAGCAACGCTGAAACTGCCAACATTGCACGGACAGTTAATGCTAGTGTCAAAACGATCAATAATATCATCAAAATCATGGGCACTATGGGATTAGAGAGCCTACCAGTCGAGCTTCAGGAAGTAGCGACCATGAGGGTTAATCACCCCGATTACTCTATCCAACAGATAGCTGATAGTCTAGAAAGTCCCTTGACCAAGAGCGGTGTCAATCATCGTCTTCGCAAAATTAATAAGATTGCAGATGATATTTAAGAGTCTAAGACCAAAAAGTTAAATATAAAAAGCGAACAAGACTAATTTTCTGGTGTTTACTGGTAAGCAGGTTTCTAAGTTGTTCGCTTTTTGTGTGTTCTTACAAGTTTAAAGCCCTTGATAAAAGAGATTTTCAAATATCAAAATCATTTTGCCCCAACCTCTTTTGTGATAACTTTCTAAGAAAGTCACAAAAAACCTCTTGCAAAAATCTTAAATTCTGATATACTTAACCAGTAAACATTTAACCGGTTAACAAAAGGAGAAGAAATGAACACTAAAAAAATCAGTCTATTAGTTGGTCTAGTAGCGATTATTATAGCAGCGGTAGCCTTTTTTACCACACAGAATAAATCTGAAAAGTCAGAAGATAAGATTCATGCTGTGGCTACCTTCTATCCTGTCTATGAATTTACCAAAGCGGTTCTAGGTGACGAGGGTGATGTGGAGCTCTTGATTAAGGCAGGAACGGAGGTTCATGACTTTGAACCTTCAACCAAAAACTTGACAACCATTCAAAATGCAGATGTCTTTGTCTATGCGGATGATAACATGGAGACTTGGGTATCAAACTTGACCAAATCGATTGATACAGATAAGGTTAAGTTCATCAAGATGACAGGTGATATGTTACTTATGTCAGGTGGTTCAGAGCATGAGGAAGATCATGACCACGAAGAAGAAGGACACCACCATGCTTACGATCCTCATGTGTGGCTATCGCCTTCTCGTGCCATTAGTTTGATTGGTTACATCAGACGCGATTTAGCTCAAGCTTATCCTGACAAAGCGGCCGTTTTTGAAAAAAATGCTGACGCTTATATCGAAAAGCTTAAGGCCCTTGATACCAGGTACAGCACAGTCTTATCAGCAGCTAAGCAGAAATCATTTGTAACTCAGCACGCAGCATTTGGCTACCTGGCATTGGATTATGGACTCAATCAAATTTCGATTACAGGCGTATCAGCCGAGAGTGAGCCAACAGCACAACGTCTAGCAGAGTTGACGACATATGTTAAGAAACAGGGAATCAAGTATATTTATTTTGAAGAAAATGCTTCCGCAGTTGTTTCGGAGACTTTAGCAAAAGAAGCTGGTGTCCAAACTGCTGTATTAAATCCTCTGGAAAGTCTGACCAAGGAACAAATGGATGCTGGGAAAGACTACATCTCCGTTATGGAAGATAATTTAGCAGCTCTGCAATTGACCATAGAACAAGAAGGAGCAACTATCCAACCTGAGGAAGAAGCCGAAAAAACTGTTTATGCCGGATACTTTGAAGATTCAGCCATCAAAGACCGTCAGTTGTCAGATTGGTCAGGAGAATGGCAATCTGTTTACCCATATCTGCTTGATGGAACGTTGGACCAAGTTTGGGATTACAAAGCTAAAAAATCTCAAGGTGCTATGAGTTATCAAGAATACAAAGACTACTACACTGTTGGTTACAAGACAGATGTGGAGGAAATTACGATTGATGGTAAGAAAAATACCATGACTTTCACGCAAAATGGTAAGAGCCAAACTTTTACCTATAAATACGTCGGTTATAAGGTTTTGAACTACAAAAAAGGTAATCGTGGCGTGCGTTTCCTTTTCGAAACTGATGATGCTAATGCAGGTAATTTCAAATACGTGCAATTCAGTGATCACAACATTTCTCCAACAGATTCTGGACATTTCCACATCTATTTTGGCGGAAGCAGTCAAGAGGATCTCTTGAATGAGTTGAACAACTGGCCAACCTACTATCCAAAAGGTATGACAGGACATGAGATTGCGCAAGAAATTGTAGCTCACTAAGTCAGATAGAAAACTCGGTGCATCCGAGTTTTTTCTTGCTTTTCAGAGATAGAAGGTTATAATCAATCATGTAGTCTTTTTGTTTATTTTTACTACTGTTTAGCTATCTAAAAGATTTAGAGATAGTGCGAGCCTGATTCGCAATAAAAGCTACAAGCTAGGAGATGAAATGTGTGATAGCCGGTTGTAGTACTAAGTAGGGTAACACGAGTTCAACTCCTCTCAAACCGTTTGAAGTTGAAAATAAGGAAAGGAAGTTTCCTCATTTATCAAAGTCACAGAAAATGGAATAGCTCTAAGAGAAGTCAATCTGTGAAAGGATTTGGCATGATGCCAATACCTCCCTTTTCTACTGTGCTGGTTTGTCTTTTTCGGTGTCTGGGTCTGGTTTACAGCACCAGTCAAGATGCCTTGTCGTAAGACCATATCCTCATTTTTTATCCTAAGTGTAGGACTTTTGATGTTGATTTACTACGTTGAAACTTCAAGTGCTCTATCGGAAAAGTTTTTAGAAAGCTTATTCTTCCCTGTGACTGTCTCAGCCTATTACAGCATGATTTCCCTAGCGCTTAGCACCTTCTTTCACCTGAAACTAAGAAAGGTGAATCGAAAGACATGGTTGATCTGGGAAATGGTGATTGGGATTATGACATATTTTGCAGTTTGTTTGATTCAAAGTTTATTTTTAGGAGTTGTATAAGTGACACATTTGATTCGGAGCGCCACTCTTTGTGATGCGGAGAAGTTGCTGGCTATTTACGCCTATTATGTGACTGAAACGGCCATTACCTTTGAATATGAGGTTCCAACGTTGACAGATTTTCAGTCACGGATGCAAACAGTTCTATCTTTCTATCCCTATCTTGTGGCGGAAGAAGATGGGCAGATTTTAGGGTATGCTTATGCGTCATCTTTTCATCCTAGAGCGGCCTATGCTTGGTCGGCTGAGGTGACGGTTTATTTGGACAAAGCTGCGCGTGGTAAGGGTGTGGGCTCTAAACTCTATCAGGCTTTGGAGTCATATCTCAAAGATATGGGACTTCTCAATCTTAATGCCTGCATTGCTCAAACAGATATTGAAGACCCTTATCTGACTAATGCCAGCCAGGCTTTCCATGAGAATCAGGGCTATGAACTGGTCGGAACATTTCATAAATCGGGCTATAAATTTAACCGCTGGTACAATATGATTTGGATGGAAAAGCTTATTGGTAGCCACGAGATAGATATGAAGCCTGTTATTCCTTTTCCAGATATCTTTAAAATGAAGAAAATCTAGTCTTTGAAGGCTGGATTTTTTTATTGTTAAAACTATTTTCAGATATTTGATAAAAACGCTTGACTTAAATAATGTTAATATACTATAATTTATATGTGGTTATAACAAGTTAGAAAGAGTGCGTATGTTTAGATTAAAAAAAGATAAGCCGTTGTACCTACAATTAGTAGATACGCTAGAACTAGATATTCGCAATTCCATGTCGCCAAATGACAAACTCTTGTCAGAACGAGAATTAACTGAGGCTTATAAGGTCAGTCGTATCACCGTGCGCCAAGCCTTGCAGGAGTTGGAAAAACGTGGTTTGGTTTACAAAAAGCAGGGCAAGGGCACCTATGTCTCAGAAATTAAAGAACCTGCGGTGGATTTAGGAACCGTATATAGTTTCACAGATGAAATGCAGAAACTTGGTAAAAAACCTATCACCAAAACCTTATCTTTTGAAAGAGTTAAAGCGACGGAGCAAATTGCAAGAGAGTTGCAGATTGATTTTGGAGCTGATGTCTTTGAAATTGAGCGCCTACGGCTGGCAGATGATGTCCCTATGATGTTGGAACGTACTTACCTACCATCTAGCCTCTTTGAAGGTTTGAGCAAGGAAACACTGTCTCACAAACCACTTTATCGCATCATCGAAGATGATTATGAAGAACGTATTCGTGTTGCCGAAGAAGAATTTTTTGCCAGCGTAGCCTTAAATCACGAAGCCAAATTGCTAGAAATCAAAAAAGGTGCCCCAGTCTTGCATCTCATTCGTAAAACCTACAACATTAAAAATAAAATCGTCGAATTCACCTTCAGTATCGCCCGTGCAGACCAATTCAGATATAAAGTCAGCCATTTTAGGGAGTGAAAAGCTCTGGTGGAGCTTTTTAGCTAGAACTTAGAAATGAGAGCTTCTCTCCCCTTTAGATACCGAGAAATGAAAGCGCAACCAAAAATAGTGATAAAAATATTTGAATAGGAGGAACTTATGTTTTTTAAAACAAAAGAGGAATTGATTGAACTGGGAGCAGAAATTACGACCAGAGAAATCAAGCAACAACCAGAACTTTGGCAGGAGGCTTTGGAGATTTACAAAGAAAAGTTGGCAGATATTTCAAATTTTCTTGACAAGGTAGTAGAAACAAGCCCCGATAGGCCAGTAAAAGTTATCTTTACTGGTGCAGGAACGTCCCAATATGTGGGGGATACCATTCTACCCTATCTGAAACGTACCGCAGACCGTGGGCGCTTTACCTTTGAAAGTATCGGAACGACAGAACTAGTGTCTGCGCCTTATGACCATCTTTTTGAAGACGAGACGGTGCTACTCGTTTCCTTTGCTCGATCTGGCAACAGCCCAGAAAGCGTAGCAGCGGTGGCTTTGACAAATCAAATCGTTTCAAATGTCTACCATTTGACCATCACTTGTGCGCCTGAAGGACTTTTGGCCAAACGGGCAGCTGGTGATGACAAAAATCTCCTTCTCCTCATGCCAAGTCGCTCTAATGATGGTGGATTTGCCATGACAGGTAGTTTCACCTGCATGCTTTTAACGGCTGTTATGGTCTTTGATGAAACCGAAACACTGGAAGCTAAGGAGAGTTATGTCGCTTATCTCTATGAGATGGGACAAGACATCATTGGTCGAGTGGGAGACTTAAAAGCGCTGGTTGACTTAGATTTCAATCGCCTGGTTTACTTGGGTTCTGGGGCAATGGCTGCGCTGACACGTGAGGCCCAGTTGAAAATCTTAGAACTGACAGCAGGAAAAATTGCCACTATGTTTGACTCGTCTATGGGCTTCCGTCACGGACCAAAATCTTTTGTGGATGAAAAAACCATCGTCATTGATTTTATCCATAACGACCCTTATACACGTCAATACGATGTGGACCTGTTAGAAGAAGTTTACAGCGATCAGATTGCTCTGAAAACCTTGGCTATTGCTCAAAAAGGAGACCCTGCTTTTTCAGGTGAGAGCTTTGAACTCTTGTCAGATATTATTTTACCAGAAGCTTATCTGGCATTGGCTGATGTATTAGTCGCACAAACAATCTCACTTCTTGCTTCCGTTAAGGTAAAAAATACACCAGACACTCCATCAGCGTCTGGAACTGTTAACCGTGTAGTCAAAGGAGTTATCATTCATGACTACAAGAATTAAGGATATGATATTTTAAAAAATATTATCATTAGAAAGGACATTTCAACGATATGTGGACATTGACAGAACAAAAAAAAGCCTGCATGGAGAAATTATCAACTCCTGAAGGCTTTATCTCTGCGCTAGCTTTTGACCAACGAGGTGCTCTAAAACGTCTCATGGCTCAGTACCAACCTGAAGAGCCTACCGTTGCTCAGATGGAAGAACTGAAGTGCTTAGTGGCAGAAGAACTGACTCCATTTGCTTCGTCTATGCTACTTGACCCAGAGTATGGGCTTCCAGCTATCAAGAAATTGCATGAGGATGCAGGTCTTCTTTTAGCTTATGAAAAAACAGGATACGATACCACCAGCACCAAACGCTTGCCAGACTGTCTGGATGTTTGGTCGGCAAAACGCATCAAAGATCAAGGAGCAGATGCTGTAAAATTTTTGCTATACTACGACGTAGATAGCTCTGAAGAACTCAATCAGCAAAAACAAGCCTACATCGAACGCATCGGTTCGGAATGTGTGGCAGAAAATCTACCATTCTACTTGGAAATCCTAGCCTATGACGAGGGTATCCCAGATGCTAATAGTCCAGAATACGCTAAAGTTAAACCACACAAGGTTATTGGTGCCATGAAAGTTTTTTCAGACCCACGTTTTAACATCGACGTCTTGAAAGTAGAAGTACCGGTCAATATGCACTACGTTGAAGGATTTGCTAGCGACCAGGTGGTATACACACGCAAGGAAGCTCAAGACTTTTTCTTGGAACAAAGCAGGGCGACACATCTTCCTTTCATCTTCTTGAGCGCTGGAGTTTCTGCACAGCTTTTCCAGGAGACCCTACGCTTTGCTAAAGAATCAGGCTCAGAATTTAATGGTGTCCTCTGTGGTCGTGCAACCTGGGCTGGTTCAGTCAAAGCCTACATTGAAGGTGGCGAAGGTGCAGCCCGTGACTGGTTACGCACAGAAGGTCGTGCCAATATCGAAAGTCTAAACGCTGTTATCAAAGAAACAGCAACAGCTTGGTCAGAACGTTTATCATAAACTCAGCTGAGGGCTGAGCAATCAGCCCTTGGAAATCAAAAAAAACACCAGTAAAAACTGGTGAGCAAATTTTAGACAAAGTATCTGTTTCTCATTTGTGGACTGGCTTTGACAAAAGAGAAAAGTGTGAGAGTTGCTTCCACTACGAGCGAAGCGGTTCTTAACCATTTCTACCGTGCTAAAAACCGCATAAAGACGAGTTTATGCGGTCGAGAAGTTGATGGGCCAACAAGGCTTAAGAAGGTGGTAAAAATAGTATTTGTCTAGAATGACCACCAGAAAAAACGAATGGTGTCTGTTAACGATTAGCAGTAATTTCAAACTTATAGAAATTCCAGTGCTTGTAACTTTCTACGTACTCTAAGACATGGTCAGTATTTGACTGCTCAGTCTTTCTAATCTGCAAAATAGTTGGTTCAAGCTTTTCAAGAAGCAGTGCCTTGCTGGCTTCTTCAGGAGTCGCGAAAGTCACTTCATTGGTTTCAGTATAAGGCTCAGATGACATGTGAATGTCAAAATCCAACTTGAAACGTTGGTAGATAGACTTGAAATGGTTCTTCTTAGCGTTTGGTGTCAAGATGAAACGCTCTGGAATGTAGGATTGTTGATAAAAATAAGGACGATTTCCAGCTGTACGAACACGGACAATCTTATAGTAGAAATCGTTGTTGGTTAGCTTCAATTCCTTGAGGTACTTAGGATCGTTGCCTTTTTCGATAGAGAGAACTTCCACGTGGTCATCTTTGAGTGGAAAAAGTTCAACATCGGAAAATTCCACTAGCTTGCCCTTACGAGAACGCGAAACAAAGGTTCCCTTGCCTTGTTTACGAACCAAATAGCCATCTTTGACCAATTCATTGAGAGCTCGAATGACAGTGATTGAACTGACGTCGTAAATCTGCACCAGCTCGCTTTCGGTGTAAAATTTATCACCGTTTTCAAATTTACCAGTCACGATTTGCTTTTTCAAATCGTTTTGAATACGTTGATACTTAGGGATTTTCATGGAATCGTCCTTTCCAATTGTAGATATTAGGTCATGAGAGTATTCTAATTTTCTGTCATTATACTAAATTTTTTCTGAAAATGGAATCAAAAAGGTAATAAAAAGATCAAAAAAATTAGCAAATCACTTGATATAACAACTTATTTATGTTAATATATAGATATAGAAAGAAAGCGGTTGCAGAAAGGGTGGTCTTTTATGAAGTTTGAGATAAGAGAAGATTTTTATCTGAACGATAGACCTTTTAAAATATTATCGGGAGCAATTCATTATTTTCGTATTCATCCTGATGATTGGTACCATTCACTTTACAATCTTAAGGCCTTAGGTTTTAATACCGTTGAGACTTACATTCCTTGGAATTTACACGAACCTAAAAAAGGTGACTTTCGAAGCCAAGGGATTCTTGATTTCGAACGTTTTTTGACACTAGCCCAAGAACTAGGACTATATGCTATCGTGAGACCATCTCCTTACATTTGTGCAGAGTGGGAATGGGGTGGCTTGCCAGCTTGGTTGCTGGAAGAAAATGTTAGGGTGCGCTCGACTGATCCTAATTTTATCAAGCATGTTGACGATTACTATGCTCGTTTGATACCTATTTTAGCAAAACACCAGCTCAGTCAAGGCGGAAATATTCTCATGGTTCAAGTGGAGAATGAATACGGTTCTTACGGTGAGGAAAAAGCTTATTTGCGCATTGTCAAAAACATAATGGAGAAATATGGTTTGGAGGGCCCCTTCTTCACATCAGATGGTCCCTGGCGGGCTACTCTTCGAGCAGGTTCTCTGATTGCAGATGATGTACTGGTTACTGGGAATTTTGGGTCAAAAGCTACGCTTAATTTTAAACAAATGCAGGACTTCTTTGATGAGTACGGTAAAAAATGGCCTCTCATGTGCATGGAGTTTTGGGATGGATGGTTTAATCGTTGGGGAGAGGAAGTCATTAGACGTGACCCTGAAGAACTAGCTGATGCCGTCATGGAATGCATAGAGCTTGGCTCTATCAATCTATACATGTTCCACGGTGGCACAAACTTTGGATTCATGAATGGGTGTTCAGCTAGAGGTCAAAAAGACTTACCACAGGTGACCTCCTATGACTACGACGCTATCTTAGATGAGGCTGGAAATCCGACACCGAAATTCTATGCCCTTCAAAAACGTCTTAAGGAGCGATTGCCAGATTTAGTAACCTTTCAGCCATTGACTAAAAAGGCTATCGCTTTTGAACAAGTAGCTCTGGTCAACAAAGTCAGTCTCTTTAACGTTTTAGAAAATGTAAGCGATGCCAAGATAAGCTTTTATCCTTTGCGTATGGAAGAGTTAGGACAAAATACAGGATATGTCCTCTATCAAACGCAAATCGAGCGAGATAAGGAAGGGGCTGAACGTCTCCGTATCATTGACGCCAGAGACCGAATTCAGATTTATGCAGATGATGCTCATGTCATTACCCAGTATCAAGAAGAAATCGGTGAAGATATCACTGTGGATCTCAACCATCACAAGACAGATATTAAGATTTTGGTTGAAAATATGGGACGTGTCAATTATGGACACAAACTTGAAGCATCAACCCAGAAAAAAGGTCTTGGTCGAGGTCTTATGGCAGACCTACACTTTATCGGAAATTGGAAAAATTACAGACTTCCGTTGGAGTCAGTTTCAGAAATTGATTTTTCAAAAGAATGGCAGAGTCACCAACCAGCTTTTTATCAGTATCACTTCACCTTAGATAACTTAGCTGATACCTATCTGGACATGACTGGATTTGGTAAGGGCGTCGTATTTGTCAATAATATTAACATCGGGAGATTTTGGGAAAAAGGTCCAATCTTAACTCTCTATGTACCAAAAGGATACTTAAAGAAAGGAGAAAACGAAATAGTCGTCTTCGAAACTGAGGGACGATACAAAGAGCACATCATCTTTACAGACAAACCCAAAATAGAAAAACTTTAAATTGAGAGGAAGAAATTTATGGCTATTATCGCAACACGCATCGACGGTCGTCTGATTCATGGTCAAGTTGCCAATCTTTGGACGACAAAATTAAACATCAGCCGTATCATGGTTGTTGATAACGACGTTGTCAATAATGATTTGGAAAAAACGGCCTTGAAACTTGCTACACCGCCGGGAGTTAAGTTATCAATATTACCAGTTGAGAAAGCAGCTGCTAATATTTTGTCGGGGAAATATGACTCACAAAGATTACTTATTGTTGCCCGTCGTCCAGACCGCTTCTTGGGACTTTTAGAAGCAGGTGTGACTTTCCCAGAACTTAACGTTGGAAATATGTCACAATCAGATCAAACGCGTGCAGTAACACGCTCAATTAATGTTGTTGACAAGGACATTGAAGATTTTGATGCTATCAAAGCAAAAGGTGTTAAACTGATTGCACAAATGGTACCAGGCGATAGCCCACAAGATTTTATGGCTCTGTTAGACAAAGTACGCTAATATTCGGAAACAAAAATCATTTAAATATATTAGGAGGAATACATCATGATTCAATGGTGGCAAATTCTACTGCTAACTCTCTATTCTGCTTATCAGATTTTGGACGAGTTGACTATCTGTACTTCAGCAGGTTCTCCAATCTTTGCTGGTTTTATTTCAGGTCTCATTATGGGAGATATGAAAACAGGACTTTTGATTGGAGCTAGCTTGCAGCTTATGGTTCTTGGGGTAGGTACCTTTGGTGGTGCTTCTCGTATCGATGCGACGTCAGGTGCGGTTTTGGCGACTGCCTTCTCAGTAGCACAAGGTCTTGATCCAGAGCTTGCTGTGACCTCAATCGCCGTACCAGTAGCGGCTCTCATGGTTTACACCGATATTGCTGGTCGTTTCTCAACAACTTACTTTGCGCATCGGATTGATAAGAACGTTGAAGACTTCGATTACAAAGCTATTGAACGCAACTACCTTCTCGGTGCAGTACCTTGGGCTCTCTCCCGTGCTCTTCCAGTATTTGTAGCACTTGCTTTTGGTGGCGGTGCTGTTGAAGCAATCGTTGATTGGATTGAAAAATACCAATGGGTTGCTAACGGTTTGACCTTAGCTGGTCGTATGCTACCAGGGCTTGGGTTCGCCATTCTCCTTCACTACTTACCGATTAAACGAAACCTCCACTATCTAGCTATGGGCTTTGGTATTACAGCCATGTTAACAGTTATTTATAACAACTTGCAAACAGTTGCAGGTACACTTTCAAGTATTATCGGTGTTGATCCAAAATTGTTTGAAGGTGTGGCATTTAACGGTGCACCATTCAAAGGTCTTCCAATGTTGGGTATCGCGATTATTGGTGCAGGTTTAGCTGCTCTCCACTATAAGAACAGCCAAAATAAACCAGAAGTTGTTGTAAAATCAGTTTCAGAAAGCGGGGAAATTGAAGATGACGAAATCTAATTACAAATTAACAAAAGAGGATTTTAATCAAATCAACAAACGTAGTATCTTTACCTTCCAGTGGGGTTGGAACTACGAACGTATGCAAGGGTCAAGTTACCTTTATCATATCCTGCCACAGCTTCGTAAAATCTATGGAGATGGGACACCTGAGTTGAAAGAAATGATGAAAAACCATACTCAATTTTTCAACACCTCCAACTTCTTCCATACCATCATAACTGGGATTGACATGGCTTTGGAAGAAGCAGAAGGAACAGCTTCAAAAGAAGCGGTCAATGGTGTGAAAATTGGTCTTATGGGACCATTTGCCCCAATCGGAGACTCACTCTTTGCTTCACTTGTTCCTACTATTATGGGTTCTGTGGCTGCAGGTATGGCTAAAGAAGGTAGCCCTTTGGGAGTATTCCTTTGGGTTTTGGTTGCTGGTATTGCTATCAATATCTTCCGTTGGAAACAACTTGAGATTGCTTACAAACAAGGGACAAAACTTGTGACTACCATGAGAGACCAGTTGACTGCAATCGTTGATGCAGCCTCAGTTATGGGTGTTTTCATGGTCGGTGCGCTGATTGCCAGCATGATTAACTTTGAAGTATCTCTCAATATCCCAGTTGGTGCAGGTATTGACGTTCAAAACTTGCTCAATATGATTTTCCCACGCTTAGTGCCAGCCCTCTTCACTGGATTCATTTACTGGCTCCTTGGTCGTAAAGGCATGACGTCTACAAAAGCAATTCTGGTAATCATTGTTCTTGCAATTGCCTGCTCTGCCTTTGGTTGGTTCGTAATGGGAATGAAGGGCTAATATGGCAAAGAACTTAATTTTAATTAGTCACGGTCTCTTTTGTGAAGAATTGAAAAAAAGCACAGAGATGATTATGGGACCACAAGAGATGATTCACGCAGTCGGTCTCTTACCCGAGGAAGGTCCAGATGATTTTCGTGCAAAGCTTGAGAAGACAATGGCAGGGCTGGAGAATTTTGTTGTCCTAGCTGATCTCATGGGGGGAACCCCATGTAACGTGGCTTCGCGCCTAATAATGGAAGGTCGTCACTTCGACCTCTACGCCGGCATGAACATGCCAATGGTTATAGGTTTTTTAAACGGAGCCTTGCTTGACGAAGAAGTGGATCTTGTCGCTTACGGTTCTACCAATATTCACCATATCAATAGCCTCATTTCATCAGTAGATGATGACGATGAGTGAGGACGTGATAACCTAGCTTGCTTCATTTCTTGGGAACAAGCTGGCCTAAGATGCCTTTAAGTATCCTACCCTTTTCTGTTAAAATAGGAAAGGGTATTTTAGTTGATATCTTATTTACTTTACTGTAATCGGGATAATCATCAGAAAAAAGCGTTGCCTTTTCACCTTAAGCTAAATATTTAAAACGATAGTTTTAACTCTAGAATGTGCCATTGACCATAAAATTAACCATAGACTTCAAAAAGATCGATTAAGAAGGTCTATGAAAATGAGAGAAACTAGATAATCACTAGCTAGAAACCGCATAAAATCAAGCTTTGAAAATTAAGTGTTGACAGGTTATGGAAATTGGTGTATTATATAGTGGTTGCCGCTATAGTTAAATGGTATAATAGAGCAATGGTAATGCTCCGTTCCGAGTTCGATTCTCGGTGGTGGCAGATAGCGAGTTGACTATGGTCAACTCTTTTATTTTGGAGAAAGACATGTCATACGAACAAGACTTTTTAAAAGATTTTGAGGAGTGGATCAACACTCAGATTATGATAAATGATATGGCGATGACCGAAAGTCGCCGTGTTTTGGAAGAAGATAAGGATGAGCGTGCGGCGGATGCCTACATCCGTTACGAAAGTAAGCTAGATGCTTATCGTTTTATCCAGGGGAAATTTGCCAACTATCATGCTGGCAAGAGCTTCCATGATTTACCAGATGGCTTATTTGGCCAAAGACATTATTAAAGAGAGGATAGAAATTTTGGCAAAGAAAAAAATCAATCGTAAAAAATTATTGAAGAAACAATTGGCAGATCTGAAACGCGCTGGTCGTGTAGATCTTGAAAGAGCTGCAGAGGTAGTAGAGACAGTTGCTCATAAGGCTGAGGCTGTAGTAGAGCATGCTGTGGAACAAGTGAAAGAAGTTGTAGCAGAGGTGACTTCATTGGAAGACTTTTTGGCACTTCCTGACTTGGAAGGTATTGCGGCAGCACGTTTGGAAACCTTCTACCAAGCAGGTATTCAATCTGTGGCTGATTTTGCAAACCATATAGAAAAAGAGCTCTTGGCTCTTAAAGGAATCGGTCCAGCAACTATCAAGCAGTTGAAAGAAAAAGGGATTGACTTGAAAGCTTAAATCCCTTGCTTTTCAAGGTGCAATTTGTTAAAATAAAGCCATTCAGAGGTGTTTTGAGCCCCATTTGTCACAGGAAGCGGTGGTACTGAGAAATCCGCACAAATGTCAAAACTGGTTGCTGATAATGTGAATCGAATAAGCAAAGTGCAGATAATGTATCTGAACAAGGGTGGTACCGCGGAATAACTTCGTCCCTGTCTAGCAAGTCTAGGCAGGGATTTTCATTTGGAAAGGAGAAGATATGTTACATCATGTTGAAATATATGTTTCAGACTTGGAAACTTCGCGTGCATTTTACGACTTTCTCCTGACCAAGCTGGGATACTCGCTCTATCAGGAGTGGGAGGAAGGGCTATCTTACAAAAAAGCAGAGCAGTACCTGGTCTTTGTCCAAACGCCAGAGGACTTCCTAGAGGCAGGTTATCACCGTTGCCGTATAGGTCTCAATCATCTAGCCTTTCATGCGGGAACACCTGATGATGTTGACCAATGGCGGAAGGAATTTTTGACCAGACGAGTCAAACTGCTCTACGATGACCGCTATCCACATGCAGGAGGATCAGATCACTATGCCCTCTATTTAGAAGATCCAGATGGGATAAAGATTGAGTTGGTGGGGGAGGAAAGGAATAAAAAGGTATGACAGTAAAACAAGGATTTGATACTGCTAAGTTTTATTATGGTTTCCCAGTATTCATTTTAGGCTATAAGGACGAGCAACATTTATATAACATCACTACATGTAGTTCCTCTTATAGTCTAGGAGATATGGTGGTGGTTGGCATGTTTCAAGGTAGCAACGCTGCTGAACAAATAGCCAAGTTTGGTGAATTTACCTTAAATCTTACCACTGTGGAACAGGGCTATTTGATGGAAAAAGCGGGATTTTTGCATAAACGGGAAAAGATAAATTTGCTTAATGCAGAAATTATCCCCGCTGAAACAGTTGATGCTCCCAGTCTAGTTGCTTGTCCGATTACATTAGAGTGTCGAGTTGAGCGAGTCCAATCATTTGATGGTTATGTTAACTTCACAGCTCGTGTTTTGAAACGTACAGTGGATGAAACTTTGTTAGATGACAAGGGAAATTTTAAAAGTTTAGAATTCAATCCTTTGCTTTATATGGGAGATGGACATGAAAGAATTTATCGCTATCTAGAAAGGGGGACATCTGAAAAATTGGGTACCTTTATTAAGAAAAAAAGGGAGCTGGATAGGAGTGCACCTTAAAGTAGGAGGCAAGATGAATCTAATTATTATTGGAGCACAAGCTTCTGGCAAGATGACCATTGGGCAGGAGGTTGCGAAGTTGACAGGGATGACCCTTTTTCATAATCACGATTCGATTGATTTTAGCCTACGTTTTATTCCTGAATTTTCTGAGGATATGTTTGACTTCAATACACGTATAACATTTGCTGTTTATGATGTGTTTGCTAGGTCAGGCCGCCCACTAATCGGAACTGCCTTGATTAATTTTAAAAATCTCATAGAGGTTCAATTCCTTACAACTGTTCAGACGATTTTTCATCATCATGGTCAGGAAATTTTATTTGTTGAGTTGGAAACTGCTTTGGAAGAACGTCTGCGACGTAATCGGACAGAAAATCGACTTACCCATAAACCTTTGAAACGACACATTGAAGTTTCAGAGGCTGAGATTCTCTCTACAGCTGATACATGTCAATATACCTCATTAGGCATTCCAGAGGGCATTCAGCATTATCTCAAAATTAATAATACTCATCTTTCTGCCAATGACGTAGCTCAACTGATTATCCAAAAAATGGAGGAACTTGAGCAAGAACAAACGAAATAGCCAGCCTAAGAGACTGACTATTTCTAGGAGATTATATGAAAAAGAATTGGGCTATTTCTAGCTTGAAGATAGTATAAACCAATTTTCTTAAAGAATACTAAAGGAGGAACGATGAATTTACTTTTTTTAATTTTCGTCACCTGTTTATTACTTTTGGGAGTCGGAGTATTGTTTTATAGTTGGCATAAGAAGAAGTTGGTATCATCGGCTCCATCAATTCCATCAGACAAAACAGATAATCCTAATAACAATCTGTCGGTTGAAGAAGATGGAGAATTCTTGGAATTACTTCCAAAAGTTATAACCTTATCCAACAATGAAGTATTAGATTTTGAAAAAATGCATGAGATTAAGGATAGAGGAGTTCTCGCAAAAGTAAATTCAATTATTCCACAATTTGCTAATAATGTTTATGACAGCATCAATAAAAAGAAACTTCAGAATATCAATGAATTATTACAAAATGATAAGTTATATAGGGTTGTTATTCCACCCGGTGCAGAACTTTACAAGGCAAAAGATAAAATAGGAGCTTTTAGAGGTGGTTATCATGTTAATGGACAGCTGGCAGGTCAAGCTCATTTAGTAAAAGTGAGTCCAACTACTCAAAAAATTGCTAGAACAGGAGAGTTTGTTGCAAATGCAATGAATGTAGCGTCTATGGTTGTCGGACAGTATTATATGGCAGAAGTGGATGCTAAACTGGAACAGTTACAAGCTGGTGTTGATAAAGTTATAGAGTTTCAAGAAACACAATTTAAGTCTAAGATTTTATCACTGATTCCAAAAGTGGGGAAAATTACCAAATTTAATATAGAAATCATGGAAAATGATGAGATTAGGCAGAGGAGTTTAGATAGTCTGGTTCGTTATGAAGACGAGGCAATAGAGCTACTACAACAAGTAAATTCTTTACTTGAAAATTTAATAACATCTAATTTTAAGACGAACTATGCTAAGTATAAAGAGACTATTTTTGAAATTGAAAAATTAACAACATTTCAACAGTATCTGATATCAATAATGGAAGAAATTGCCCGACTAACTTATTTAATGAATGGAGGGAAAGTGTCTTCAGAATATTGCTATTCAAGTTTGGGTAATTATTTGGAACAGTCGAATACTGTGAGAGATAAACTTGCTCAATGGCACAATAACCAGTCAAGGCAACTTGGAATTCAGATTCGAAAATCTAGGATAACGAAAAAGGGATTTGAAGGAGCCGTTTTTTACTTACCTGGAATGCTTCAAAACGATTTGAAATATAAGAAAATGAACAAGGATATTGTAGACCGAATAAAGAAACAATCAGTAGACAAGTTGCATTTTAGCAATACAACAGACAATGTGTTCGAAAGGGAGCTGCAGATACTTGTTCATAATGGAAAATATTATTATCTAAATGACTAAAGGAGAAAAATTAATGTCAAAAGAATTATCACCAAAATACAATCCAGCCGAGGTTGAGGCTGGTCGTTACCAGACTTGGTTGGACCAAGATGTCTTTAAGCCGTCAGGCGATGCGGAAGCCAAGCCTTATTCAATCGTCATTCCGCCGCCAAACGTAACCGGTAAGTTGCACTTGGGACACGCTTGGGATACAACCCTTCAAGACATCATTATCCGTCAAAAGCGGATGCAGGGCTTTGACACCCTCTGGCTTCCTGGTATGGACCATGCGGGGATTGCTACACAGGCTAAGGTTGAGGAACGCTTGCGGGAGCAAGGCGTGACCCGTTATGACTTGGGCCGTGAGAAATTCCTCGACAAAGTCTGGGAATGGAAGGATGAGTATGCAGCGACCATTCGTGAGCAATGGGGCAAGCTGGGTCTGTCTTTGGACTACCAACGTGACCGCTTTACGCTGGACGAAGGCTTGTCAAAAGCTGTTCGCAAGGTCTTTGTAGAACTTTACAAAAAAGGCTGGATCTACCGTGGCGAATTTATCATCAACTGGGACCCAGCAGCTCGCACAGCTCTTTCAGATATTGAAGTTATTCACAAGGACGTCGAAGGTGCCTTCTACCACATGAATTATATGTTGGAAGATGGTTCTCGTGCCCTTCAAGTTGCGACAACTCGTCCTGAAACCATGTTTGGTGACGTTGCGGTTGCGGTTAACCCAGAAGATCCACGTTACAAGGACTTGATTGGTAAAAATGTTATCCTGCCAATCGTCAACAAGCCAATCCCAATTGTTGCGGATGAGCACGCAGATCCTGAATTTGGTACAGGGGTTGTGAAAATCACTCCTGCCCACGATCCAAATGACTTCCTTGTCGGTCAACGCCACAATCTGCCACAAGTCAATGTCATGAACGATGACGGTACCATGAACGAGTTGGCAGGCGAATTTGCAGGCATGGACCGCTTTGAAGCTCGTAAGGCAACGGTGGCTAAGTTGCAAGAACTAGGTGCCCTAGTGGAAATTGAAAATCGTGTGCATTCCGTTGGTCACTCGGAGCGTACAGGTGTCGTAGTTGAGCCACGTTTGTCAACCCAATGGTTTGTTAAGATGGACCAATTGGCTAAGAATGCCATTGCCAACCAAGACACAGCTGACAAGGTAGAATTTTACCCACCACGTTTCAATGACACCTTCCTACAATGGATGGAAAATGTACACGACTGGGTTATCTCGCGTCAGCTTTGGTGGGGGCATCAAATTCCAGCATGGTATAACGAATCTGGCGAAATGTACGTCGGAGAAGAGGCTCCAGCAGGGGACGGTTGGGTACAGGATGAGGATGTCCTAGATACCTGGTTCAGCTCTGCCCTTTGGCCATTCTCAACAATGGGCTGGCCTGACGAAAACGCGACGGACTTCCAGCGTTACTTCCCAACCTCAACCTTGGTAACGGGCTACGACATCATCTTCTTCTGGGTGTCTCGTATGATTTTCCAATCGCTTGAGTTCACAGGTCGTCAGCCATTCAAGAACGTGCTGATCCACGGTTTGATCCGTGACGAAGAAGGGCGCAAGATGTCCAAGTCGCTTGGAAACGGAATCGACCCAATGGATGTCATCGAGAAATACGGTGCGGACGCTTTGCGTTGGTTCTTGTCAAACGGCTCTGCTCCTGGTCAAGATGTTCGCTTCTCTTATGAGAAGATGGACGCTTCTTGGAACTTCATCAACAAGATTTGGAACATTTCCCGCTATATCCTCATGAACAATGAAGGCTTGACTTTGGATGCGGCGCGTGAGAATGTCGCCAAAGTTGCAGCTGGCGAGGCTGGTAACGTGACGGACCGCTGGATTCTCCACAACCTCAACGAAACCATTGCTAAGGTTACTGAAAACTTCGACAAGTTCGAGTTCGGTGTGGCTGGTCACATCCTCTACAACTTCATTTGGGAAGAGTTCGCCAACTGGTATGTCGAGCTGACCAAGGAGGTCCTTTACAGCGACAACGAGGCTGAGAAAGTCATGACCCGCTCTGTCCTTCTCTACACGTTGGACCAAATCCTTCGTCTCCTCCACCCTATCATGCCGTTCGTGACGGAAGAAATCTTCGCCCAGTATGCAGAGGGCTCTATCGTGGTGGCAGCCTACCCTGTTGTCAACCCAGCCTTTGAAAATGCGGAAGCCCACAAGGGAGTAGAGAGCCTCAAGGACTTGATTCGTTCGGTGCGAAATAGCAGAGCAGAGGTCAATGTTGCCCCTTCTAAGCCGATTACCATTTTGATTAAGACGGCAGATAGCGAGCTTGAAACCTTCTTCAAGTCAAATGAAAACTACATCCGTCGCTTTACAAATCCAGAGCAGTTGGAAATCAGCTCAAGCATTGCTGCACCAGAACTAGCCATGTCAGCCGTTATCACCGGTGCTGAAATCTTCTTACCACTAGCCGACCTCCTCAACGTCGAAGAAGAGTTGGCTCGTCTAGACAAAGAATTGGCTAAATGGCAAAAAGAACTAGACATGGTCGGCAAAAAACTCAGTAACGAACGATTCGTCGCCAACGCCAAACCAGAAGTCGTCGAGAAAGAAAAAGCCAAACAAACCGACTACCAAGCCAAATATGATGCGACAGTAGGACGGATTGAAGAGATGAAGAAGTTGGTTAAGTAGGAAGAATACGATAAAATGCCCAGCCTAAAAAGGCTGGGTTTTGTGGTATAATAGTAATGATACCATTTGCAAGAGGTAAGACATGAAATACATAGATTTATTTGCAGGAGCTGGTGGACTTTCCTTAGGGTTGCATAAGGCGGGTCTCACGGGAGTATTTGCTGTTGAGCGAAATAAAGATGCATTTGAAACCTTAAAATATAATTTGATTGACAAAAAATCCCATTTTGAATGGCCTGAATGGTTGGATCAAAAAAATTGGGATATTTTAGAATTATTGGAAAAACATTCTTTGGAATTGTCGAATTTAAAAGGGAATGTTGATTTAGTTGTGGGGGGGCCACCTTGTCAAGGATTCTCCATGGCAGGAAAACGTCAGAATAATGATGTGCGTAACCAACTAATGCACTCATATATAGAAATTGTTAGACTGGTTCAGCCTAAATTTTTATTCTTTGAAAATGTTCAGGGATTTACCGTTGATTTTAAAGGTGAAGACACTTTAAAGAATTACTCTAATATTTTGTTGGATGAATTAAAAAATCTGGGGTACAAGGTGGAATGTCAAATAATTACGATGTCTGAATTTGGTGTCCCACAAAACAGAAAAAGGTTTATTCTATTCGCTTCAAAGGATAAACTGAGAAAGCCGTTCTTTGATATATTAACATACAATAGAGATGGTTTTTTAAAGGACCGCAGACTAAAATTACCAATCACAGTCTCTCAGGCTATAGATGATTTAAAATACGAACATGGAGTTGTGGACAGTCAGGACACTAAAAACTTTAAAAACGGCACATATGGGAAAGTAAATTCTTCATACCAACGATTAATGAAAAAAAATATTGGCAAAAAATCTATACCTGATAGTCATCGTTTTGCGAAACATAGAGAAGAAACGGTAGAATTATTTGAGAGGTTGATGCAAGCTAGTGAAAAGGTTCTTCGAATCACTCCTCAAATGGATATGGTTGAAGGTTTAAAAAAACGAGGAGTGACTCCTCTGAAGGCAAAATCAGTTTGTAATACGATTACTTCGATTCCTGATGACTATATCCATTACGCTGAGCCTAGAATTATGACTGTGAGAGAGCATGCAAGGATTCAAAGTTTTCCAGATGAATATGAATTTAAGGGTCCATATACTACAGGTGGAGAACGTAGAAAAATAGATGTTCCAAGATATACGCAGGTTGCAAATGCTGTTCCACCTCTATTTGCGGAGCAGGTTGGTAATGTAATTTTGAGTTTATAACCTCAAGGAGATTTCATGGAAAAACTACATTTCAAAGTAAGTTCTGGATTGAAAGATATTATTGGTCGTGATCTGATTACAAATGAATTAGTGGCAATCTTCGAATTAGTAAAAAATGGCTATGATGCGGATGCAACCGAAATCAATCTAATTATAAATAGCTATGAAAATTCAATAATAATCCAAGATAATGGAAAAGGGATGAGTCGCTATGATATTGAAAACAAGTGGTTATTTGTAGCTCATTCTGAAAAAAAAGATAGCGATCGTGTTTATGCGGGTTCAAAGGGAATTGGACGATTTTCCTGTGATCGTCTAGGGAGTAAGTTAACCCTATTTACTAAAAAAGAAAATGAGATAAGCGAATTAATAATTGATTGGGGGGAGTTTGAAAAAAATTCTCTAGATGAGTTTGAAAAAATGGAAGTTAGTTTTCGTTCGGGTAGTGAGGTAAAGGAGAAAATTACAACAAAGAGTGGGACTATCTTAAAAATTACAGACTTGCGTGATGATTGGACAAAGGAGAGAGTTAATAAAGTAGTTTCTGCTTTACAACGTTTGGTTAACCCATTTGTAGATGATGGGAAAATAAAGATTAATGTAAAGTATCATTCTTCAAGTACAGGTATTGCAGAACTAGATGTAGATGTTAGCAATGACATTGCTACGATATTGGATAGAAAAACAATCTACACAGAATGTACTATTGAAGAAAGAGAAATTAGTATTTCTTTATTGGATAAAGAGAAAGTTATCTACTCTTTTAAATTTGAAAATTCAACTATATTAAAGAATGTTTACTTTAAAATATATTATTTGAGTACAGCTGCAAAACATAATTTTACACGAATTATGGGGACAGAACCTAAAAATTACGGTTCCATCTTCTTATATAAAAATAATTTTAGAATTTTTCCATACGGTGAAATTGATTACGATGCCTTTGGACTTAACTTGCGTAAAACGCAGGGGTATAATCGTTATTTAGGACATCGAGAATTGCTAGGTTGGATTAATATTACTGATTCGGAAAATCACTTTAACGAAGTAACTTCCCGTGATAGAGGATTTGTTACAAATGCTTATACAGTTGCTTTCGAAGAATTATATATGGAGTTTATTCAGCGACCGCTTGAGTCCTATGTTCAATTAGTTAAGTTTGGAAATAGTGAAATAGACGAAATAGGAATTGATGATCAGCATGCGGTTGAAAAGTTAACAAATAGATTTAAGAAATATAATTTTACAGTTGAGCCTCAATACTATGAATTGCCGAAGATAGCTCAACCATTAGAAAGAAAAATTCAGCTTCTTAATGATGAAAAATTAAGTTCGGCAGAAAAACAAGAAATCCGAAAAAGTGTAGAGCATTCAACTAAAGCATTAACTAGAGAAAATCGTGAGGTAAAAAAAGAGAAAAAGCAAGTTGAGAAAGAGAATGCTCGACTAAAGAATGAGGTAAAAATAAAAGAAAAGATTATTGAAGGAGCTAAACCTGCAAGGCAGGATATGCTATTTCATGAGCTTGGAAAAGTTAGTCGTGAGTTGAATGGAACGTTGCGTAAAATGATACGTTTAATGGATGAAAACGAGCAAGAAAAATTTTCAGAGCCTATATATAAAATAAGGAGAACCTCTGATAAATTATCATCAATTAAGAAACAGATACTCAGAATAAATTTTGAAACCTACAGTAAATTAGAAACCATAGAGATAAAATCTTATTTGCAAAGTTATATTGAGAATACATTCGAAGATGCATCCAAAGTAAAATTAGTCCTTGGAAGTGGGACTGTCAAACAAAAAATAAATATTTATGATTTTGGAACATTGATAGATAATCTATTAATAAATGCACAAGATAGGCGTGCTAAGAACATAGTATTTCATTTTGAAGAGGATAATACTGCGATGCATATAATTTCAGATACCGGACCGATTGAGATTAAACCTGTAAATGATATCTTTAAATTGGGGGTCACTTCTAAACGACGAGGAACAGGCTTAGGGATGTACATCTGTCAACAGATTTGTAGTGATTTTGGTTGGACAATATCTGTATCAGAAATTGAGAATGATTTTGTAGATTTTAAAATTGAATTTAGGAAGGAGTAGTTGTGAGACAGGATATTAATATTTTGTGGTTAGATGATGAACTTAGTTCGAGCGCTCACGAAGAGAGGAAAGAAATTGTAAGTGGAATTTTGGAAGATAAAGGGTATCGAGCGGTAGTTAAAGAATGTTCTTCTTTTGTTGAAGCGGAAAGAGAGTTGTCATCAGTAAAAAGATACGATTTCTTTATATCAGATTTTAACCTAGATAACAAGGAAACAGGTCTAACATATCTTGAAAAAATTCGTGAGGCAAATGGCTATAAGCAATTTGTGATACTCTATTCGAACAATGAGTACTCGACAATCAAAAAAGAAATAATTGAAGTGGTTAAGGAAAAAAATATTAATATTTTTTCTAACTTTACATTCTTTTCAGCAGGAGATAGTAATGAAGAGAATCATTTTCAGGAAGCTATTGATGTTATTCTTTGTAGGTGGGATGAACTGAATGCTATTCGGGGAAGATTTATGTTTGAAAATGCAAAGTTAGAGCATGCTCTTCGTGAGAAATTGTGCAATCATATTAAAGATTCCCAGTATATTAGAAACGTTGAAGAAAAGGAATACAGATGGCTTGTCAGAGAATTTTTCAGAAGAGTGCGCTTTATGGACCCTGCAAAACAAAAAATAAAAGATTCTTGGTTAGAGCTTGTCGATAAGAGAAATCTATTAGCACACTCTGAAGAAAAATTTGATTCGGAGCAAAATAGAGGCTATTATATCTATTCTAAAGATTCTCGTACAGGAGTTGAATTATTTATGTATGAAGATAGTTTAGACCTTGAACGGAAATATATCAGTGAAATTGTTCCAAAATTAGTTAGGTGTCTAGGCAATGAGTCTCTACAACTGCCTAAGTAGTAGGTAGTTGTAGATGCTTTTATAGTTAATCGTAAGTTACTTAGATTGCTGATTTTTGGATATTCCATGGTATACTAGTTTAGTAAATATTGTAAGAAAGCAGGTGCTTACATGACAAATTCTGTAAGTTCACGCCAGCAGGGGAAGTTTGCTATTGCAGCATTCTTTTCTGGTGTTGGTGGAATTGAGTTGGGCTTTGAGCAGACCAACGAGTTCAGAGTGGTGTATGCCAACGAGTTTGATAAGTATGCCAGACAGACTTATCAGTTGAATTACCCAGATACTTATCTGGACGGGCGTGATATTCACGCAGTATTGCCAGAGGAAATTCCTTCGGAAACAGTCGATGTGATTGTCGGAGGTTTTCCTTGTCAGGCCTTTAGTATTGCAGGTTATCGCAAGGGTTTTGAAGATGACCGCGGCGACCTTTTCTTTGAGTTGCTTCGTATGATTGAAGCCAAAAAGCCCAAGGCGATTTTTGTCGAGAATGTGAAAAACATGGTTTCTCATGACCACGGGAACACTTTCAAGGTTATCCGTGAAGCCTTGACGGAGAACAACTACTTTATCAAGTGGAAGGTCTTGAACGGCAAGGATTACGGCAATATCCCGCAAAATCGTGAGCGGATCTACATTGTTGGTTTTGATAACAAGGAAGCCTACGACCGATTTGAGTTTCCAGAGGAAATCAAGCTGACCACTGGTCTTCAAGATGTTATTGATTTTGGGGCAAAACTAGAGGAGAATTACTATTATCGTCAAGGGAAACAGCCCTTCTTTGACCAGTTGAAAGAGGCTGTTATCAGTCAAGAAACAGTCTATCAATGGAGACGCCAATACGTAAGAGAAAATAAAAATGGTGTCGTGCCAACTCTGACAGCTAATATGGGAACTGGAGGGCACAATGTCCCCCTCATCTTGACAGACACTGGAGAAATTCGTAAATTGACACCGAAAGAAACCTTTAACGTTCAAGGTTATCCAAAAAACTTTAAACTTCCAGAGAATGTTTCTAATGGTCAACTGTATAAGCAGGCAGGCAATAGTGTGGTGGTTCCTGTTATCAAGCGCATTGCGGAGAAGATTGTAGAAGCAATGGAAACAAAAGGACAGTCACAGTTAGATAGAGGCGGGAAGTACGCCATTATCTATACCAAAATGAACGGTCAATTTGAAGGTAAATCATACGTGAAAGATTTTGCTTCTAGTTATGAAGAAGCAGAAGCAAAGATTGGTTCTTACAATGACGGTTTGGGCATTTTATCTGACGAGGATTACCTGCGTCTAGTAAAAAAAGGCGGTCATTTAGAATTTTATAGTATCAATTAACGAATAGATAAATAAGAGGTTAGTGAAAAACTAATCTCTTTTTGATATACTATACTTAATTACAAGTGAGGGATAGATATGTGGGATAAACTAAAAGTCGAGCACAAAGAAAAGTATAAGACCTTAATTACCAACTTTGCTAGTCTGAGCGAGGCCTTCTCTCAAAAGGCTGAGACAGCCGACCAAAATGATACAAATTATGTTGCTCCAATTGTCAATTCTAAATTTCAAGAAACTGTTTTTCAAAAAGCCTTTCATGCGGTAGGTGAGGACATTGCCAATACTTCCTATGACGCTTCCGTTGTGGTTGATGACAAGCATAAATATTTAGTTGGTATCAAGTCTTTTGGGATTAATTCTGGTGACCAAAAAGTTGCCCAGTTCAAGAAAGATTCACAAAGTTGGACAGAACTTTTAAATGAAATCAGATTCTATGCAGAAATTTCCCCAGATAAAGAAAGTGCAGATGAAGCTAACAAGGAGCGCTATCAAGTACTAGCCCTAAAAATTGCCCAACTGCGCAACCAAAGGATTGAATCATCTAAAGCACAAATTAGAGGATTTAAGTCTGATGATATTTCAGTTGATTCTGTCTACCATGTTCTTATGCCGACTTCAAAAGGTCAGGCACCACAAATCTTTGTAGGAGAGACCTCCTATTTACCGATAGATATTGAGAATCTTGATGTTTTAGGAGCGACAAGTATTAATAATCCTACTAATTTCCGCTTTACAGATGGACGCCATACCTATAAATATACCGCTGCGGATAGTCAGTTACACATGACTTTTAATAATAAGGATATTGTGGTCGATACATGGGATGTGACCTACATTGAAGACCCTTTTACCATTTTTGAACAGTTGCATTTATTGACAGGTACCAGAGAAGAATCAGAAGTCCTTGAGACTGTTTCATGGGTTATCACAGATAACCATGGACAAGTAGAGGAGAGTTCAGGTTTTAATGCTTTTGATGGTGGTTCAAAATTAGCTAAAAAAGACAGGATTCAACGAATTGCTCGATTAATAGAAAAATATCAGAACTCTTTGGAACCTGAGGAACGTGCTTTTGTCACTCTTTGTTTGGAAGAGATTTTGCTCAAAAAATGGACAACTAAAGATGAAAAAGTTCAGATGAAACAACGCAGGGCAGAATTGCTTGATTTTGTTAAAGAATTAGGTGTAGGTGGTTTAGAAAAAGATATTGAAAAGTTAGTTTATCGTCCAGTTAGTGAAGTCTATATTCCTCTTCCTGATTCTAAAAATTTCCATGATGCACATCCACATTTCTTTGGTATTAATGCTGGTACTTTTGAAAAAGGGACTAAGAAACTAGCTCTTCCTAAAGAGAATCGGACTTTTGATCTGAAATTTCTATCATCAGGTGATGTCATCAAGGCTTATATCAATCAAGAATCAGGAAAAGCGATTCAATCAACAGAAAGGCAAGAGATTCTTGGAGAATGGATTTTACGTGGTGTATTCCAGTTAAAAGAGCGTGAGATTTTAACGGGTGAGAAATTAGAAGAACTCCAAATCAATGGGATTCGTTTGACCAAGTTTAAAAATGGTCAAATAGGGATTGAATTCATTTGGATAGATACAGATAATCCACCACAAGATGCCATTGGTTGGATTGCGAAACAGTAATTTTGTTTAAATTTCCACAGTCAATAGGCTGTGGTTTTTGCTATAATAATCTTAAGAAACACCCCAAGAGGTAACCTATGTCAGAAGCAATCATACGTTTGGCGAGTCAGGGGAGTCTCGAGGAGGAGTTGGCTGAGTTAAAAGTGCATCTAGCTGCCTTGCTGTCTGAGCGAGACGACCTATTGCTCCATGTTTGTAAGAATATTGAGATGGACTTCATGCTCAAAATTGGTCGTTTGGAGTATGAGGTTTTTCAGGCGCAGTGCGATTACCTGCGGGCAAAAAGGAAATGTGAATTGCTTCAGGCCTCGAAGAATCGTCAAGAGACGGTTTATTTATATGAGATTGAACGTCTTTTGGATGAGGAATTAAAAGAGTACATGGAGCGCTTGAAGGTGCAGTTTGAGGAGATTGCTAAAGCGATTGAGCGTAGTCAGTATACGGCTTTGACGGAGGACGAGACCAAGGAATTAAAGCATTACTACCGCCAGATTATCAAGTGGCTTCACCCAGATTTGCATCCCGATATTTCGGCTGAGGAATTGAAACTCTTTCATGCAGCCTTGGCAGCCTACGAGGCAGCTGATTTAGAGACTGTTCGGATGATTTATGATTTGCTAGTGGATAGAGGAAATGGTGAGACTCTCGGTAGCCATACGCTCTTGAAGAAGCGGATTGAGCAGTTGAAAGTACAGATCCAGCAATTAGAGGCGCAGATTGAAGACATCAAGTCTAACTATCCCTACATTTACAAAGATCTTTTGCAGGATGAGAAATGGGTAGCGGAGCGTCAGGAAATGCTGAAGAATGCCAAGGCAGATTTTGTCATAGTAAAAGAAACTTACGAAAAGAGAATCAAGGAGTTGTTACGCTAGATGGACTTACAGAAGTTAGACAAGGGAAATGATCTGGTCAGCCTTTTTCACCAAAAAGGTAGTGAAGTGGATTTTGCTCTGCCATTTGAACGGGATATCTTCCTCTTTGATACCTATGTCGCAGGTGTTATGCATATCAAGGATTTTGAAGCTATTGAGCCTGACTTGACGATTGGCGTAGAGTTAGTCTTTTTTAGAGAACCCAATAATCCCTATGATGCGGAAGCCATTATGATTCGAACCCAAGTGGGGCAGAAAATCGGCTATGTCCCTAAAAAAGATAACATCATCTTTGCCCGTCTCATGGATGCTGGAAAACTCCTCATCGGCAAAATCCAAGAGAAAACCCAAAAAGGCAAGTGGACTAAGATTAATATAGGAATTTACTTGAGAGATTGAATGTACGGCATAGCTAAAAAGCTGTGCTTTGAATTTAATGGATTTTAGTTAAGCAAGTATCATATTAAAAATCCCGCGTTGTAAAATGAAGTGCAACAAAAAAGACATGTTCGTTTGATATACTAGAATTCCCCAACTCAGTATAGAAAGCAGATGAACATGTCCACTAATCATTCTACCAAAAAATCGTTATATTCACACCTTTCAACCTCTGAACGCGGAGAAATCAGCGCCTATCTCAAGATGGGCACCCCCCCTATGAGATTGCTCGTCTGCTTGGGCGTCATCGCTCAACCATCAGTCGTGAAATCAAACGAGGAAGTGTTTCTCAGGTTCAAGATAAGAACGGGAAACGAATCTACTCAACGGTTTACTTTCCAGATAGTGGTCAACGTGTTTATGAAACCAATCGTCGAAAAAGTGCCTATCATAAACTATCGTACTGCTCCCGGACCTTCTTCAAGGAACTTGAGAAAGCCCTGAAAATGAAACCTCGTTGTCACAGTGTCGATAGCTTTGTTCAAACTTACCGAGAAAAACATCCACTGGAAGTTATCCCTTCCACCAAGACAGTGTATCGTTACATCAAAGACGGACTGTTGGGGGTTAAACCGATTGATTTACCTAAGATGGTGTGCATCCGAAAACGGTCTAAAGTAAGGCCTAAGGTTACGAAGAAAATCTTAGGAAAATCCATTGAAGAACGTCCAGAATCTATCAAAGACCGTTCTGAATTTGGGCATTGGGAGATTGATTTAGTTCTTGGCAAGAAAACCAAAGGTGAAGCTGTTATTTTGACTTTGGCAGAGCGCCAGACACGCTATGCACTGGGCGTTAAGCTAGAAGACAAACAGTCCCACACCATTAATAGTGCTGTAAGGCATCTCACCAGTCTGTATCCTATTGCATCCATCACAGCAGATAATGGTTCTGAGTTTAGTTCACTCTCAGATTTGGAAGCTGTTGATGTTTACTTTGCACATCCCTATTCTTCACATGAGAGAGGCACAAACGAGAACTTCAATGGCCTCCTCAGAGAATATGTTCCTAAAGGAGTCTCACTTAATTCACTAACCTCTGAAGAACTGGAAAAATATATCACTGCCATCAATGAGCGCCCAAGACGACTTCTTCAGTATCAATCCTCAAAATTTCTGTTTGGGCTAGCCCAAACATCTTAACCTCTGGAACTCTAGCTATCAATGAACTTGTTGCACTTAACTTGACAACGTGCGGAAGAAAATTTTTTAGAAACTCAGCTAATAAATTTTTCCGAAAAAATGGTATAATAGTTTCATAAAAAGGTAAGGAGGCGCGGATGGTTAAACGTGATTTAATAACGACAATTTTTCTGATTATAATTGCCTTCTTATTGGCAGTTGGTTTGCGTATTTTTGTTTTTGAGCCCCACACAGTGACTGAAAGTCAGTCAAATACTTACTTGAAGTCAAATGATTTTGTGGTTGCCACCAAGTTATCTAGTCCTGATTACAGAGATTTTGTGCTCTATGAAGTTGATGGAACCGAATATATGGGGCGAGTTGTGGCTAAAGAAGGAGATGTTCCCGTTTACATGGATGATATTTTCTACCTTAATAATCAGGTAGAAAGTCAGTCTTATTTGGATGGATTGCGCGGAGCTCATTCTGATTCGCAACCTGTGGACAATCCTTTTACAGCGGACTTCACCTTAGCTAGCTTGACCGGTACTAATATGGCTGTTATTCCAGAGAATCAGTTTTTGATTTTAAATGATAACCGTCAGAATACCCAAGATAGCAGAAGCTTTGGTCTTATCAAAAAATCACAACTTAGGGGCGTTGTGACCTTTAGATTGTTGCCACTAAACGATTTTGGTTTTGTAAAAGTGGAATAGTCACACCTCTATTCTCAGATTGGAGGATAAGTCACTTTTTAAACTTTTCTGAAATTATAGTTTTTTCATGTCATGGTTCGAGCTTAAGCTTGTCTATGTGGCTCATACTCCAAATCTTTCAAGAGACAGAAGCAATCGTGTTTCTGTCTCTTTTGTTGCAATGAAAAAAATAGTGATTGACTCCTGTCGCTAGATTATCTGGTTTTAGTTACGGTGTTATGAGGGCTTTTCTGAAAAAAACTTTTTATGGGCTGAACTCCTATTTCGTATTGAACTATACCAATTTTATATTTGACAAGGAAAATGTAAAAGATTATACTGGAATAGTCAATCTTTTAGAGAAATAATTGAACTATACCAATTTTAAGTGAGGAAAAATCTATGTGTGGAATTGTTGGGGTTGTTGGCAATAAAAATGCGACAGATATCCTAATGCAAGGACTTGAAAAATTAGAATATCGGGGCTATGATTCAGCAGGAATCTACGTAGCTGGTAATAGAGGTTCGCGTTTGATTAAGTCAGTTGGACGTATTGCAGACCTTCGTAGCAAATTAGGCATTGATGTTTCTGGAACAGCAGGTATTGGACATACACGCTGGGCAACACACGGAAAACCATCTGAAATTAATGCCCATCCACATCAATCACAAACAGGCCGTTTTACGCTTGTTCACAATGGTGTGATTGAAAATTTCGCAGAAATCAAAGCAGAATACCTGACTGGTCACGACCTAAAAGGTCAAACCGATACAGAGATTGTTGTGCATTTGATTGGGAAATTGGCTGAAGAGGGACTGTCAGTTCTTGAAGCTTTCCGTAAAGCGCTTGGCATTATCGAAGGGTCTTATGCCTTTGCTTTGATGGATGCTGAGGACTGTGATACCATTTATGTCGCTAAAAATAAATCTCCTCTTCTTATCGGGTTGGGTGATGGTTATAATATGGTTTGCTCAGATGCTATGGCTATGATTCGTGAGACCTCTGAGTACATGGAAATTCACGATAAAGAGTTAGTTGTTGTCAAAAAAGACAGCATTTTAGTGCAAGACTATGCTGGAAATCCACTTGAACGTGCTAGTTATATAGCGGAGCTTGACCTTTCGGATATCGGTAAGGGGACATATCCTTACTACATGTTAAAAGAAATTGATGAGCAACCAACGGTTATGCGCAAGCTGATTTCAGCATATACTGATGAAAAGGGTCAAATTGTTGTAGATGAGAATATCATTCGAGCAGTTCAAGAGGCTGATCGTCTTTATATCATTGCTGCTGGGACGTCTTACCACGCTGGTTTTGCTGCAAAAAGTTTCTTTGAAGAAATGACTGATAGGCCAGTAGAACTTGGAATTGCGTCTGAGTGGGGCTACAATCAACCTCTGCTCAGCTCTAAGCCACTCTTTATCTTTATCAGTCAATCGGGTGAGACAGCGGACAGTCGTCAGGTATTAGTAAAGGCTAATCAGATGGGGATACCAAGTTTGACGGTGACTAATGTCCCTGGATCCACTCTTTCACGTGAAGCGAGTCATACGATGCTTTTACACGCTGGCCCAGAGATTGCCGTAGCTTCAACCAAAGCTTACACAGCTCAAATTGCGACACTTGCTATTTTAGCTAAGGCTGTCGGAGAGGCTAATGGTAATAGCAAAGCGAAAGCTTTTGATTTGGTTCACGAGTTGTCTATCGTTGCCCAATCAATTGAAGCAACTCTCTCTGAGAAAGAGGTGATTGAATCAAAAGTAGCAGGTCTTCTAAAAGATACGCGTAACGCTTTTTACATTGGTCGTGGCAATGACTACTATGTGGCAATGGAAGCGTCGCTTAAGCTGAAAGAAATCTCTTATATCCAGTGTGAAGGATTCGCTGCAGGTGAGCTTAAACACGGTACTATCTCGCTAATTGAAGATGGTGTGCCAGTTCTTGCTCTTATCTCAAATAATGAAACTCTGGCAGCTCATACACGTGGCAATATCCAAGAAGTGGCAGCGCGTGGTGCAAGTGTCTTAACGATTGTTGATGAGGCTTTAGCCCGTGAAGAAGATGATATTAAGGTATCAACAGTCCACCCATATCTGTCATCTATTGCGATGGTTGTGCCGACTCAGTTGATTGCTTACTATGCGACACTTCAACGAGGACTTGATGTAGATAAACCACGTAATCTCGCTAAGTCTGTAACCGTTGAATAATTTTCAAAATAGAGGAGTCGCTTGTCTGCTCTGCCATTTTACAGTAAAATAGATGGAAGAATAAGGAAGGAAATACTAATGAATTTACCAAACTGCCCGAAATGTAACTCTGAATACGTCTATGAGGATGGCATCCTCCTAGTTTGTCCTGAATGTGCCTACGAGTGGGATCCAAACGAAGTTGTGGAAGAAGGGCTTGTCGTTCTTGATAGTAACGGAACTCGCCTTGCTGATGGCGATACGATCACCGTTATCAAGGATCTAAAAGTTAAAGGTGCCCCAAAAGATATCAAGCAAGGAACCCGTGTGAAAGGGATTCGTTTGGTTGAGGGAGACCATAATATTGATTGTAAAATTGATGGTTTTGGTGCTATGAAACTAAAATCTGAATTTGTAAAAAAAGTATAAGTTTTCGTTTTAAATTGATAAAAGTAGATTTGTTATCTGAATCTATTCAGTCAGTGCCGAAAAGTTTGGAGAAACTTGGATAAAGCCAAGTTTTTTCATTTTTTCCCACCAAATTTGTTTCAAAAATTCAGAAAATTTGTTATAATCATACACATACTGCTCTTATATACGGTACATAAAAGCCGTTGAATATAGAGTGAATAAGCCCTCCATCTGGAGGTTTGTATTTACCATAGAAGGAGGAAACCATGTCCGATTTTTTGACGCTCCTGCCCAGACTCTGGGAGGGTGCTCAGATTACTCTGCAAATCTTTGTAGTGGTTCTTGTCTTGTCAATTCCTTTGGGAATTATTGTCGCATTTTTAATGCAAATTAAGTTTAAACCTTTGGAGTGGTTTCTCCATCTGTACATCTGGATTATTCGTGGTACCCCACTTCTCTTGCAGTTGATATTCTTTTTCTTTGTACTACCGAAAATCGGTATCACTTTGGATAGGATTCCATCTGCCATTCTCGCTTTTACGGTCAACTACGCAGCCTATTTTGCTGAAATCTTCCGTGGGGGGATTGCTTCTATCCCCAAGGGGCAATACGAAGCAGCTAAAGTTTTGAAGTTTAAACCCCTTCAAACCATTCGTTACATCATCTTGCCTCAAGTGACAAAAATTGTTCTTCCTAGCGTCTTCAACGAAGTGATTACCTTGGTTAAAGACACATCTTTGGTACATGTTGTAGGGATTACGGAGCTTTTCCGTGTCAGTCAAACGGCCTCGAATCGTCAGGTTAGTCTTATGCCGATGTTTTATGCTGGTGCTATTTACCTGTTGATGGTCGGAATTGCTACCCTCTTGTCCAGACAAGCTGAGAAGCATTTCAGCTATTACAAATAAGGGAGTGAACCATGCTTGAACTTAAAAATATTTCAAAAACTTTTGGGACAAAAACGATTTTCGACAATTTTAATCTGACAGTTGAGGATGGGAAGGTCCTGTCGCTAGTCGGACCTTCTGGTGGCGGGAAAACCACTCTGCTTCGGATGTTAGCGGGGCTTGAAAGTATTGATTCGGGTGAGATTATCTACAATGGTCAATCTGTTGCTATTGATCACCTAGAGACTCTCAATTTACTTGGTTTTGTTTTCCAAGACTTCCAGTTATTTCCTAACCTCAGTGTTCTGGACAACCTCATACTGTCTCCTGTAAAGACTATGGGACTTTCTAAGGAAAAGGCTGAGCAGAAAGCGCGTGACCTGCTTGAGCGTTTGGGTCTTAAAGATCATGTAACAGCCTACCCGCACTCCCTCTCTGGTGGTCAAAAACAACGGGTAGCACTAGCACGTGCCATGATGATTGATCCTCAGATTATCGGCTATGATGAGCCTACATCTGCCTTAGATCCAGCCCTTCGTGAAGAAGTGGAAAAATTGATTTTGCAAAATCGTGAGGCTGGGATAACGCAAATTATCGTGACTCATGACCTAGCATTTGCAGAAAATGTTTCAGACCAAATTTTAAAGGTCAATCCGAAGTAGCTAGCTCCCTTCTCTTGCTATTTTAAAATACAAAAACTTATTAGCTATTATAAGCTGATAAGAGCATCTAACTTTGAAAGGAAGAGTATTAGAGGCGGTTGGTTTTACATAATGTAGAATCAGATTAAGTCTTTAAAATTCTAGGAAATATGATGAAAATGAAGAAAATATTAGCCAGTTTTATGGCCGCCTCTGCAGCTTTGCTTTTGGCTGCTTGTAGCACAAATGATAGTAAATCAGCAGTAAATGGGGACAAGTGGGATACCTATGTCTCAGAAAAATCAATTACCATTGGTTTTGATAACACTTTTGTACCTATGGGATTTGAAAACGATAAGGGTGAAAATACTGGTTTTGACATTGACCTGGCTAACGCTGTTTTTGCTAAGTATGATATTGACGTAAAATGGCAACCTATTAGCTGGGAGCTGAAGGAAAGTGAACTTGATAGTGGCAATATTGATCTCATTTGGAATGGATATACCATGACAGAAGATCGTGCTAAGAAAGTTCTTTTCACGGATCCTTATATGCTTAATGAGCAGGTTCTTGTGACCAAGTCTGATTCAGGTATTTCATCGGTTTCAGATATGGAAGGTAAAATTCTGGGAGCACAGGCGGGGTCATCTGGTTATGATGCCTTTCTAGACAGGCCAGAAATCCTAAAAGATATTGTTAAAGATAATGATGCGACGCTTTATGATACCTTTACCCAAGGTTTCCTTGATTTGGAGAATGGTCGCATCGATGCTCTTTTGGTGGATAAAGTCTATGCTAACTACTTTCTAACACAAAAAGGAGAACTTGAAAAACATCATCTTATCTCAGCTGGACTTGAAAGTGGAGACTTTGGTGTAGGTGCTCGTAAGGCTGACAAGACTCTTGTTGAAAAAATCAATGCGGCCTTTACAGAACTTTACAAAGAAGGTAAGTACCAAGAAATTTCAGAAAAATGGTTTGGAGAAGACACCGCGACAGATGCAGTGAAAGAATAAAATAAAACCTGACTTAACGAGTCAGGTTTTGTCTATGATAAAGGAGTGCATTTCAGCGCTCCTTTACTTTTTATAGTCGAATGAGTTAGCATTCAGACAAGGAACTGAGGTGAGGCAGTACTAGAATACGGACAAGCCGAAAGTGACGATGTATCAGTGGTAATTCAAATGACTATATCTTAAATGACTTTTTTCTTGTCCAGGTACTCTTTATCGTTCCAAGTGACTAGGTCGAAATGTTCGAAATCTTGGGTTTCTAAGATAGTCAGGCTAGCATTTGACAGTCCACCTGCGCGGCGGAGTTGAGCAGAAGGGTAGCCTAGGAGATGACGTATAGCAGCGGTCATACTTGCTCCGTGTCCGATAATAAGTACGTTTTCAACATCGCTATCTTTTAAACTTTTGACAAAATCAGAGATACGGTGTGTCACTTGGAAAACTGACTCGGCTTTGAATTGGGTAGCGTTAAACTGCGCCAAGTTGTGGCGGAAAGCATACATCTGTTTAGGATAGATAGCTTCCATGTTGCTGATTTTCTTATTTTCTAAAATTCCCAGATTCCACTCTCGAAGACTCTCTGATGTTTCAAGGGTCAACTCATTTTCGTGCTTGTCGATTAGAAGCTGGGCTGTGTCCACAGCGCGCTTTTGATCGCTTGAGAAGACCTTATCAAAGTTAATGTCAGAAAGGTGTTCACCCAGCTCTGCAATATCCTCCAAGGCCTCAGGCAAAAGAGGTGAGTCAGCATTAGCACCTTGGAAACGACCTTCCAAGTTCCATTCGGTTTTTCCGTGACGGACAAAGTAAAGTTTCATAATGATAGTTACACTCCAATCTATAGTTTTTTAATCGTGACGCCAAAGGGGAAAAGGCAGAGCATAGCCAATTTAAAGGATTGATTGGCAAAAGGGATTCCAATGATGGTGATGCAGAGGAAAAACGCTGTGATAATGTGAATCATAAAGAGCTCCCAACCAAACAGCAAAATCCAAATGATGTTCCAAAGAAAACTTGATACTCGATTAGAAGGAGTAATCACTTTTCCGAAAGGGAAGAGTCCGAAATTGGCGATTTTAAAGCATTGAATGCCAAAAGGAATACCAATTACAGTGATACAAAGAAGGAGACCAGTGGTTATCCAAGAAAGCCAAGACCAGAAGCCAGCAGCCATAAACCAAATGATATTTCCAAGAGTTCTCATAAATCCTCCTTGATATCAGCAAAATATGCCCCCACAAAATCAGCCAAAGTCTGGCTGTCAATGCGGATAGATCGCCCTATTTCGCCAGCAGAAACAATCATATGTCCCATCTCCAAAGCCGTTTGATCAATGTAGATAGGAAAGGAGTGTTTATGACGAATGCCAACTGGATTATTAGCCCCATGAACATAGCCAGTTGTTTTTTGTAAATCCTTTTGCGGAATCATGATCACCTTTTTATTGCCAGAAATGCTAGCTAATTTTTTCTCAGACAAGTGCTGGGTAATCGGTAGGATACCAATTAATGGTCCAGTCTTATCACCTATCAGGGCTAAGGTCTTAAAGATGCTTGATCTGTTGATATCATCTGGTGTCTGACCTTCGAGTCCATTAAAGGATAGACTATCATGGGCAATGCCTGCCTTATCTAAAATTTGGTCGACTAAGGTTTTTTTCATCTTGTTTTTCTTAGCCATGTGTTTAGGTCTCCTTGCTAAATAAAAAAACAGTATAACAAATCTATTATACCATTTTATGTGATCTTTGTCAGAAACTTATTTGCTAGGTTGGAAGAACTTTGGCTGACGTTTCAGGATAATCAGGACACTTACTGAAACAAAGAAAAGTGTTAGAAAACCAGCTGTGCCATTGACTGTAAAAGAATACCATTCAGCAGACATGCCGTCTGGAGCATAGGAAGCCCAGAAGATGACACCAGCTATATAGTGGCAGAAGTAACGAGCTAGGACAGCCAAGCTTGCTCCACTGAGGGAAAAGAGCAGAGCAGAGTTGTTTTCTTGAGCATTGAGTGCTTTTTGTAAAGGAGGGGTCATGAGACCAGCCAAGCCCATGCAAGAAAAGGCTAAAAGATACTCAATTAAGACTTGGGAGAGGCTGAGATAATAAACCTTTCCTAAGGCGAAATGGAGAAGTCCCCAAATCAAACCAGCTAAGATACCGTACTTAGCTCCTCGGCGTAAGGAAAAAAGGATTAGAGGTATGGCACCAAAGGAGGGAGTAAACCAAGAGGCAAAATCTGGGATGAAAGAGAGAACCATAGCAAGGGCAGCGAAGATGGCCGCCTCAACGAGAATAGAAACTTTTTGTGACATAAAAACTCCTTTGTAGACACAAAGGAGCCCTATTAAGGTTAGGTCACAATCCCTACGCTCGTCCTAACGAGATCAGGTGATGAGGATTTCGCATAAGCGATCTCAGCCAAAGGCACTCCCTTGTGGTAAATAATGTTATTTAATAATGGTATTATAGTTTAGAAGGACTAATAAAGCAAGAGAGAAGGTCACAAATTTATTCGGTTTGTGACTCCTTGTCTGTTTTGATTGGCCCAAAAAGTTTTTCGTATGTGGCTTTTTTATCAGAGGACAGTGGGGAGATTTGATTAAGATCTAGTAAGCCTGTTGATCCAGCAACCCAACCATTTGAAGTGTACTGGTGCAAATCATAAGCTAAGTCGGTCTGTGGCGCAGCATTGTAATAGCCAGAATTATCTCCATAAGTTGGAATCCAGACAGCATCAAACTTATCAATGGAAATGCTCTGTTCTATCATGAAGAAGGTTCCGATGTAGATGCCAACCTTCTCAGCTCCCAACTTTTTAAGCTCTTTTCGGAAGGCTTCAACACCAGCGTCCATATTATCCATAGTAGCCTCTTCCACATCAATCCAGTAGAAGGTAGGATTGTAGGGAGATGCATTTTCATAAAAAATCTGAGCTTCTTCTTTCATTTCAGAGACGCTTCGTCCAAGTGCATAGCTGTAAACTGCTACTGGAACATCGCGTTTTTGAAATTCAGCGATATGAGTCTTAAAGGACTTATCAATTCCAGTGGTGTGAGTGGCGTTGTTATCAGCCGTAATTTGGGAACCCCCGAAAACACGGATGATAGCACCAGAGATATTGGCAGATAGCGTATCATAGTCTAAATCGCTTGGTAGTTGCCAGCCGGAAATATCAATAATAGGATTAAGAACAAATGGTTCTTGGTCGTCGCTGGCTTGTTTCTTAGCTACGGCCTCTTTAGCTGCCGCCATAGCCTCTTCTTGAGCTTTTTTCTTATTGGCGATAGCAAGTTGATTTTGGGCGTAATCGCGCCTTGTTTTGACAAGGACTAGGACACAAAGAAAGAGACTGATAAAAATCAAGACCAGTATTGGTTTAATTCGTTTTCTCATTATTTGCATTATACTTGAAATCCTTAGAAAAATCAAAGTTTCATAACTATTATTTTAAATTTTGTTATAATATTCTTATGCAGAGAATCACATCACGTACAAATCCGACTGTTAAGGCGGCAAAAAAGTTATTGCAAAAGAAATATCGTAAAGATTCCTACCTGATTGAGGGATGGCACTTGGTAGAGGAAGCCCTAGTGTCTGGCGCTCAGGTTTTGAGGATTTTTGCTTTAGAAAAAATAGCAGAGCAAATCTCAGATTTTCCAGAGCTTCTTGTGGTGACGCCAGAAATTCTGAAAGATTTATCCGACTCTCCAAGTCCTCAAGGGATTGTGGCAGAAGTGGCTTTGTCTGAAAGTAACTTGCCTGAAAAACTCTCAGGTCGCTATCTTCTCCTTGAGGATGTGCAAGATCCTGGGAATGTAGGCACTATGATTAGAACGGCGGATGCGGCAGGTTTTGACGGGGTCTTTTTGTCCGAGAAGACGGCTGATATTTACAATCAAAAGACCTTGCGGTCAATGCAGGGGTCGCATTTTCACTTGCCAATTTGGCGCAAGTCAAGAGAAGAATGTTTGGCTTTGTTCAAAGCGTCGGCTGTGCCTGTTTTAGCAACAACTCTGTCAAAGACTTCTGTTGATTACCGTAGTCTTGGTAAATTAGACAGCTTTGCCCTAGTTATGGGTAATGAAGGTTCTGGCATTTCAAAGGACATGGCAGAGCAGGCAGATGAGCTGATCCATATCACCATGCCAGGGCATGCAGAAAGTCTTAATGTGGCTGTGGCAGCAGGCATTCTTATTTTTAGCTTGATTTAAGCAAAGGTGCTATAATAGTCTTAGGAGGTGATGCGTATGGCACACTATACCAAAGATACTGAATTTATGGAGCATGTTGGGCATCTCATTAATCATCCACGGTTTAAGAAGTTGGAAGGTATTGTCCAACATCAGCATTCAACTCGCTACGAGCATTCAATCAATGTGGCTTATACGAGTTTTCGGATTGCTAGAAAGCTGGGCTGGGATGCCAAGTCGACAGCGCGTGGAGGTCTTTTACACGACTTCTTTTACTACGATTGGCGCGTGACTAAGTTTAACAAAGGGCACGCTTGGGTTCATCCGCGGATTGCTGAACGCAATGCTAGAAAATTGATTAACCTGAATAAAAAAGAGAAGGATATTATCCTAAAGCACATGTGGGGGGCGACCATTGCTCCGCCCAGATATAAGGAAAGTTACATTGTAACCGTGGTAGATAAGTACTGGGCCATCAAAGAAGCCTCAACCCCCATGCGAGATGCTTGGCGCCGACGGCCATTTTTCCGTCGTAAGGAATTGGGCAGTCACAATCATTAAAAAGAAAAGAGGAAGGAGTGTTTGGTTAGTTTATCTAACTGAACAACCCCAATACGCGGTGTGAGTTGCCAAAAAGTCTGAGTAGGCTTTTGGAGGATTAGTTATCGCCATTCACATGAAAAGGTAAGGGGGATTTGAATTTATGGAATTTGAAAATAATGTTATTTACACACAAACCGATGCAGGTTTGAATCGCTTTTTTGCTAAGATTTACGGTCTCGTTGGGATGGGGATAGGGCTTTCGGCTTTTGTTTCAGCGGTCATGCTTTACATCTTCCCGAATAATGTTATCGGTATTTTAGCTAACGCCCCTATGATTTATTACTTGGCTATTTTTGCTGAGCTAGCTTTGGTTTTTGTTGCCTCTGGTGCGGCTCGTAAGAATAGCCCAATGGCTTTACCACTCTTTTTGACCTATTCAGCACTCAATGGCTTTACGCTTAGCTTTGTTTTGCTAATGTACGCACAGGCAACGGTATTTCAAGCCTTTGTGTCATCAGCTCTAGTCTTTGGGGTTATGGCAGTTATCGGTGCTACGGTCAAGAAGGATTTGTCTGGTATGGCAAAAGCTTTGATTGCAGCTTTAATAGGTGTTTTAGTAGCTAGCATTGTTAATATTTTTATTGGCTCTGGTACGATGAGTTACATCATTAGTCTCTTATCGGTATTGATTTTCTCAGGTCTGATTGCCTACGATAATCAAATGATTAAACATATCTATCAGCAGACTGGTGGCCAAGTCGGGGACGGTTGGGCTATCTCAATGGCTCTTAGTCTCTATCTCGATTTCATCAATCTTTTTCTTAACCTGCTCCGCATTTTTGCACGAAATGACTAAAGGCAGAACTGATTATCGAAGTCGTATAAAAGTTGAGGACCTGCTAATCAAGCAGGTTCTTTTTATGTTTAAAAGTATTAGAAATTTTGAACTTAAAAAGTTATAATATGTCTTATGGAAAAAACGGATTTGACGCGGTATGCTATCGTGGATTTGGAGGCGACATCGGCCTCAAGCTTGGCTAAGATTATCCAGGTCGGGATTATTATTCTTGAAGGTGGTGAGATTGTTGACAGCTTTGAGACGGACATCAATCCTCACGAGCCTTTGAGCGAGCACATTATTGCCCTGACGGGTTTGACGGATGAGAGGCTGGCAAAGGCACCTGAATTTTCTCAGGTAGCTAAGAAGATTTTTGAGATGATTGATGGGGCTGTTTTTGTAGCTCATAATGTGAAATTTGATGCCAATTTTTTAGCAGAGGAGCTCTTTATGGAGGGCTACGAGCTACGGTCTCCTCTGGTAGATACGGTCGAGTTGTCCCAGATTTTCTTTCCAACTTTGGAGCGTTATACTCTGGAGACCTTAACTTTGGCTTTGGGTATCCAGCTCTATGACGCCCACACGGCTATTGCTGATGCTCGTGCGACAGCAGAGTTGCTCCTGCGTTTGCAGGATAAAATCAGAAGCTTGCCCTTGCAGACTTTGGAAAAGATTTTGGATTTTAGCGACCATCTGCTTTTTGAGACTAGGTTGATTATTGATGAGATTTATAGGGAGAAAAAGGCAGAGCCTTTGGATGATGATTTCATTGAAGTGGCTGATTTGGTACTGAAAAAACCTAAGCCTTTGCTAGCCCAGCATCATCTTTCGCAGGATTTTGAAACGAATCTGGCTCTTTTAGACTTAGACAAACGTCCTCAGCAGCAGCTTTTTTCTGAAAAAGTAGCACAACGTTTCCATGAATCTGGAGCGGCCTTTATCGAAGCAGGAACTGGTATTGGTAAAACCTTTGGCTATCTCTTGCCGCTCTTGGCTAATCCTGATGTGGGGCAAATTGTAGTCACGGTACCGACCAAGGCTCTGCAGGATCAGATGATGTCTGGAGACATCAAGCGCTTGGAAGAAATCTTTAGAGTCTCTGCTCAGAGCCTGAAAAGTCCTAAAAATTATATCAGTCTGGACAAATTTGTAGCAAGCTTAGCTAAAAAGGATGACAATCGTCTGATAAACCGCTACAAGATGCAACTCTTGGTTTGGCTCTGTGAGACAGAAACTGGTGATTTGGATGAGATTGGTCAGAAGCAGCGCTTTGAAGCTTATTTCACGCAACTGCAACACGATGGTGATTTAGGTAGAAAGAGTCTTTTCACTGATGTTGATTTTTGGGAACGCCATTATCAGGTGGCTAAAAGCAGTCGAATTGTGGTAACCAATCATGCTTATTTTTTGACGCGAGTCCAAGACGACAGGGCTTTTGTGGCTGGGAAGACACTGGTTATTGACGAGGCGCAAAAATTCTTTCTTAATCTTGAAGCTTTTGCGAATCGAACTTGTAGCTTGAAAAGTCTTCTAGATGAAGTAGAGCAAGCACTAAGTAATCCTCAAAAGACGCCTGATAAACGTCTTTTGGAAGGGATTCAGTTTGAACTAAATCACCTAGCCCAGCAATTTTCAGAAGATGGAAAGCAGCCGGAAGGGGAGACTTTGGCACGGCTTCGGATCTACCTGAGCGAGTTGGAACAGCCTATCCTATTTGACTTGCGACGGGTTTTAGCTAAATCTTTTGATCAGGTTTGGATTGAGGAAGAGGTCTATCCTGATTATCGCCGTTTATTGCTGAAAAGTGCTAGCCTAGACTTTATATCACTCCCTAAATTCTTGCCTGAGACCCAGAAAACTTTTCTAATCTCAGCTACTCTGCAGATTGGAAGGCAGGTAACCTTAGGAGACCTGTTGGGCTATGAGGACTACAGTCTGGATAGGCTCCCTAAATCTTATGAGCCCGGTCAGCAGATTTTTGTAGATGCCAGCATGCCAGACCTGACTGAGGTTTCCACCAGACGTTACCTTTATGAAATGGCAGAGCGGATTAGGGAGATGCAGACTTTGGAAAGACCTTTGTTGGTTCTTTTTACCTCCAATAAGACCATGCTGGCGCTGTCACACATTTTAGAGGAGTGGAACATTCCACATCTCTGCCAGCATCGAAATAGCCTAGCTGCCAATTTGAAAAGACGCTTTGATCGAGGAGAAAGTCAAATTTTGCTGGGATCGGGTGCTTTCTGGGAAGGTATGGATTTTGTTCAACAAAATCAGGTTATTACTATTATCAGTCGCCTACCTTTTGATAATCCTCAATCAGCCTTCAGCCAAAAAATGGAAAGCTACCTGAGAGAAAGAGGAAGGGATCCTTTCTATGCCTACAATCTACCAGTAGCTATTTTGCGGCTCAAACAAGCCTTGGGTAGGACCCAAAGACGTGGCAATCAGCAGTCAGCAGTCCTCATTTTAGACAAGCGGCTCTTGACAAAATCTTATGGACGAGACATTCTTCGGTCCCTTTCCGAACAATCAGATCTAAAAAGTCAAAATTTTCCAGAAATTCTTACTGAAATAGGTTGTTTTTTTGACAAAGTCTGATATAATGAGAAGATGAATATCATTTATCGGAAATAGCTGAAAAAGTAAGTTACATTAAGTGAACAGCTTTGCTATTTTCCCAAGCTCTCGAAAGAGACCAAGGAGGATCTATGACAGTTTTATCAAATCGTGTGCTGGCAATGGAAGAAAGTGTGACGTTGGCTGCCGCAGCAAGAGCTAAGGCTTTGAAAGACCAAGGACGCGACGTTATCAGTTTGACAGTGGGCGAGCCTGATTTTGTGACGCCAAAACACATCTGCCAAGCAGGGATTGCTTCAATCGAGAATGGCTCTGCCTCTTTTTATACTGTAGCCAGCGGCTTGCCAGCTCTTAAAGCTGCTATCGCTAACTACATGGAGACCTACTATGGTTACACTGTTGCTCCAAATCAAATCGTCGCGGGAACCGGTGCCAAGTTTATCCTCTATACTTTCTTTATGGCAGTGCTAAATAGTGGTGATGAAGTCATTATTCCAACTCCTTATTGGGTTTCTTACGCAGAACAGGTCATTATTGCTGAGGGGAAACCAGTTTTCGTTCAGACGACAGAAGAAACCGATTTTAAGGCGACAGTTGAGCAATTAGAAGCCGTTCGCACGAATAAAACCAAAGTTCTGCTTCTAAATTCACCATCAAATCCGACAGGCTCGGTCTATAGTCGAGAAGAACTTGAAGCTATTGGAAAATGGGCTGTCGCTCATAATATCTTAATTCTGGCGGACGATATTTACGGTCGCTTGGTTTATAATGGAGCTGAGTTTACACCGATTTCAAGCATTTCTGAGGACATTCGCAAGCAAACCATCGTGGTCAACGGTGTCGCTAAGGCTTATTCGATGACAGGTTGGCGCGTGGGATTTGCGGTTGGACATCCAGATATTATCTCTGCTATGGGGAAAATCATCAGTCAGACTACTTCGAATTTGACAACTGCGGCTCAGTATGCCACTATTGAAGCCTTGACTGGAGACCAGAGCCCAACAGAAGAAATGAGAAAAGCTTTTGAAGAACGTCTCAATACCATTTATCCTTTGCTTTGTGAGGTGCCAGGCTTTGAAGTCAATAAGCCACAAGGTGCCTTTTACCTCTTCCCAAATGTTAAAAAGGCTATGGAAATGAAAGGCTATGACAATGTCACCGATTTTACCAACGCTATTTTGGAAGAAGCTAATGTTGCTTTGGTGACTGGGGAAGGCTTTGGAGCGCCAGAAAATGTCCGCATGAGCTATGCTACCGACTTGGAAACTCTCAAAGAAGCCATTCGTCGCATTAAGTTATTTATGGAGAGCTAAAAGTGATTGACCATTTTGGAATAAAAGTTAAAAATTTAGACCAATCCAAGATATTTTATCAGGCCGCCTTAGCTCTGCTCAACTATCAGCTTAAGTTTGATACCAAACAGGTCGTTAGCTTTGTAGAGCCAAGGAATACAGACCCAGGTGGTGATTTTTGGCTATCAATCGGGCAGCAAGAACCTGGGCATTTTGCATTCAGTGCACAAACCTGTCAGGAGGTTGATGCTTTCTATCAAGCAGCTTTGGCAGCCGGCGGCAAGGATAATGGCGCTCCGGGTGAACGAAGTCGCTATCATTCAGGTTATTATGCGGCTTTTATTATTGATCCTGACGGCAATAACATTGAAGCCGTCTGCCACCAAAATAATTAAGACTAGAAAAGAGAATAGAAGTTAATGTCTAAAGATTTAGTAACGATTTTTGATGTGCCTAAGCATGTAGGTGAGGAAATCACCATCGGTGCCTGGGTTGCCAATAAGTCTGGTAAAGGTAAAATTGCCTTCCTTCAATTACGTGACGGCACAGCCTTTTTCCAAGCTGTTGCTTTTAAACCTAATTTCATCGAAAAATTCGGTGAAGAAGAAGGGGCTGCAAAATTTGACACCATTAAACGTCTGAGCCAAGAAACATCAGTTTATGTGACAGGTGTGGTTAAAGAAGATGAACGCTCTAAGTTTGGCTATGAGCTGGATGTGACTGATTTGGAAGTGATTGGTGAGTCAGTGGATTACCCAATCACACCAAAAGAACATGGGATAGACTTCCTTATGGATAATCGCCACCTCTGGCTACGTTCCCGTAAGCAAGTAGCCATCCAGCAAGTCCGTAATGCCATTATCTATGCCACTTATGACTTCTTTGACAAGAATGGCTTTATCAAGTTTGACAGCCCTATTCTGTCAGGAAATGCGGCAGAAGACTCCACTGAACTCTTTGAAACAGATTACTTCGGTCAGCCCGCTTTCTTGAGCCAATCTGGTCAGCTTTATCTGGAAGCTGGTGCCATGGCTCTGGGTCGTGTCTTTGACTTTGGACCAGTTTTCCGTGCTGAAAAATCCAAAACCCGCCGTCACTTGACCGAATTTTGGATGATGGATGCAGAGTACTCCTTCTTGTCCCATGAAGAGTCCCTTGACTTGCAAGAAGCCTATGTAAAGGCCTTGATTCAAGGGGTTATCGACCGTGCACCTCAGGCCCTTGAAACGTTGGAAAGGGATGTCTATGCTCTCAAACGCTACATTGCTGAGCCTTTCAAGCGAGTAAGCTATGATGATGCCATCAGCCTCTTGCAAGAGCATGAAGCCGATGAAGACACGGATTATGAACATCTGGAGCATGGGGATGACTTTGGTTCACCACATGAAACCTGGATTTCCAACTACTTTGGTGTTCCGACCTTTGTGGTCAACTACCCAGCCAGCTTTAAGGCCTTCTATATGAAGCCAGTCCCAGGCAACCCAGAGCGCGTGCTTTGTGCAGACCTCTTGGCTCCAGAAGGCTATGGTGAAATTATTGGTGGTTCCATGCGTGAGGACGACTACGATGCCCTTGTTGCTAAGATGGACGAGCTTGGTATGGATAAATCAGAGTATGACTTCTACCTTGACCTTCGTAAATATGGTTCTGTACCACATGGTGGTTTCGGTATCGGTATCGAGCGTATGGTTACTTTCGTAGCAGGTACTAAGCATATTCGTGAAGCCATTCCGTTCCCACGTATGCTTCATCGTATTAAACCATAATAAAGCAAAATCTCGGCCTTAGGGTTGGGATTTTTTGGGCTTGACAAGTTTCTATAATGTTGTTATCATTTAGTCATACAATTAAGATGAATAACGATAAAAGTTAGGACTTGTTTATGACTGTTCTTCAATTATTGGCCTTATTTACTGAGGGATTGCTTTCTTTTTTCTCTCCTTGTGTCTTACCGATTTTACCCATTTATGTTGGAATTTTAGCGGGAAATACTGATGATAATTGGCAAAGTAGGCAGAAAAAAGTGCTCGTGAATACCCTCTTTTTCGTTCTTGGGATTTCGCTAACTTTCTTTTTACTGACCTTTGCTACTAGCTACCTGAGCCATTATTTTCTTCAGCACAGTCGCTTTTTGCAAGGTTTGAGCGCGCTTATGATTTTAATTTTTGGCCTCTTTCAGCTTGATCTAGTCAAAATTCCTGCTTTTTTCAAGGAAATCTCAGCCAAGCACAAGGTTTATCAAAGCGGACAGAAAATGACGCCATTTCTTGCTCTAATTATGGGTTTTGCCTTTAGTTTTTCCTGGACGCCCTGTATAGGCCCTATTTTAGCCAGCGTCTTTCTTTATGCATCCAGTCAGACGGGGTGGATTAGCTCGGCATTGGTGGCGACCTACTGTCTAGGATTTATTTTGCCTTTTGTTTTACTGGCTTTCTTTTCGCAAAAAATGCTGGCGCTTTTTAAAGTTAGTCAGAAATGCCTTCGTTACACCAAGCTTCTCTCAGGAGTTCTCCTAGTGGGCATAGCTTTGTCACTTTTTTGGAATCTAGTTTAGGAGGTTCGGCATGAAAAATATCAAATCGCTGTCTCTTGTTGTCTTAATGGTGTTATCACTTTGCTTAGTTGGTTGTGATGGTCTCAGAAAAGACGATAATAAATCGCAAGTTTCTGATGTTCCAAGTCTAAAAATCGGTGATAAAGCGCCTGATTTTGAGTTGGTAGCGCAGGATGGTAGTAAGTTGACTCTGGCTGACCTTAAAGGGAAAAAGGTTTATATCAATGTCTGGGGAAGCTGGTGTGGCCCATGCCTGATGGAAATGCCTGAGCTTGAAGAAGTGTATCAAGAGGTCAAAAAACAGGAAGATTGGGTCTTTCTGTCAGTGGCCTCAGCTAATGATGAGGCTCTAGCTAACAGTCAAACGCGAGATGTTAGTATGGAAGAAATCCAATCTGTTGCCAATGAAACCGGAGTAACCTACCCAGTTTATTTTGAGCAGAATAATCAATTTATGACAGATTATCTAATACGTGCTTTTCCCACCCACATTTTCATCAACTCAGATGGCACTATCGCTAACTATGGAATGGGAGCCCTCAATAAAACGGTAGTTAAAAACACTCTCCAACAAGTCAAATAGGTCAGAAAAGATTGGGTAAACCCCAATCTTTTTGCTATAATAAATTCATGATAAAAATTTTTAACCCGACAAAATTAACTGCTCAGCCTTTCTTTCAGGAACTGATTAGCTATTTATCAGAGAACGATGAGGTCATACTGCGTCAGATTAAAAAGGCTTTTCCTCATGTAAAAAATCTGGACAGGCAGTTGGAAGATTATATTCAGGCAGGCTATATCAAGCGTGATAATAAGCGATACAGTTTGACTTTGCCCCTGCTAGAGTCTTTGGAAGCTGTGACCTTGGACAGTCATCTCATAGTGGACACCGCTTCTCCTCTTTATGAAGAACTGGTGGAACTTTCATTTGAGACAGTTCTTGCTAATCAGACTAATGAAGTCCTGATTGTCGAGTCATCCAGTCTGATGCGCGATGAGCTAACCCTTGCTAACTACTTCCACAAACTGAGAACTGCGCAGCCCTTTTCCCCGAAGCAAAAGGAGCTTTACCAGCTTTTGGGTGATGTTAATCCTGATTACGCTCTCAAGTACATGACCACTTTTTTGCTCAAGTTTGGACGGAAATCGGAAGTGAAGCAGAAGCGTCTAGATATTTTTGTAGAGGCCTTGGAGTATTTGGGTTATGTGGAAAAAATAGCAGAGCAGACCTATGTCTTGGCTATGAAATTTGATGCCAATAAGTTACAATTTAGAGCAAAATAAGGAGTTTCAAATGAAAAAAGTCTATCAGTTATTAATCTTGTCTTCCTTAGCAGTGCTTCTTGCCTCCTGCTCAAGTAAAGAAAAAGTCACTCAAGAGACTACCTCGGTGACTCATCAATCAAGTAGTAGCCAATCAACTACGGTAGTAGAGACAGAGGAAAGTAGCACAAGTGAAGCTACTACGGCTGAGTCAATTAAAACCAGCATGTCCCTTGAGGGTATTATTTCAGGAGATTTTTCAAGTATTTCAGGGACTTGGCAGAATGCTCAGGGGCACAGTTTAGTTTTTGATGAGAATGGTTTAGTTGGGGACTATGTGACCCGAGTTAATTCGGAAAGTCCTGAAGATGGTATGTTGACAGTTAGTGTTGGTCCAAAGTCAGGTGTGGGTGGCTTTGCGATCTCCCTTATACCGGCTGGTGTGACAGCGCCGATTGGTATAGATGAACAGGGAGATAGTTCTGATATCAGTAGAGATCGTATGATAGCTGGTCACCAGTATCTGGTGTCAGATCCAGACCGATTCTTTTATAAAGTTGATTAGGAAGGTCGCTATCCATTGTGTAGCAAAGGATGAAATTTGCTAGTCAACCGCTGCGCCGGTCTGCAATCATGTTAGAAGGCTAGGACTTTTGTCTAGCCTCTTTGTTATAGCTTTTACCTATATCCTACCATTAAAAAAGTCACTTATATTTTTTAGAAAAATTGTGATAATATGGTTCTATTATCTTTTTTGGGGGAATTATGGAAAATCACAATTTTGAAAATGAAGGACAGTTTAACCGTCAGATGACCAGCCGCCACCTTCGTATGTTATCTATCGGTGGGGTTATTGGAACGGGACTTTTCCTCAGCTCTGGTTATACGATTGCTCAAGCTGGGCCATTTGGTGCCATTGCTGCTTATCTTTTTGGAGCGGTCATGGTTTATCTGGTCATGTTTTCGCTAGGGGAACTTTCAGTCGCTATGCCGGTGACTGGTTCTTTCCACACCTATGCTACTAAGTTTATCAGTCCAGGAACAGGCTTTATGGTAGCCTGGATGTACTGGCTCTGCTGGGTAGTGGCTTTGGCTTCACAGTTCGTTGGTGCGGCTCAGCTCATGCAGCGTTGGTTTCCAGATGTCCCCATTTGGATTTTTGCCAGCATCTTTGCTGCTATCGTTTTTGGTCTCAATACTCTTTCAGTTGGTTGGTTTGCCAAGGCCGAGGATGCGCTATCTTCTATCAAAGTATATGCTATTATGGCTTTTATCGTCCTTGGGACTCTTGCTATTTTTGGCATTCTTCCTTTTTCAGGAACAAGCGGTGCTCCGCTATTTAACAACATCACAGTTAATGGATTGTTGCCAAATGGGATGGTTGGTTTTATCTCTGTTATGTTGTCTGTCAACTATGCCTTTTCAGGCGTGGAGATGATTGGAATCGCTGCTGGTGAGACAAATAATCCTAAAAAAGCTGTACCAGAAGCAATCAAATCAACGATTGGTCTCTTAGTTGCCTTCTTTGTACTGACAATTTTTGTCCTAGCTGCGCTTTTACCTATGTCTGAGGCAGGTGTAACAGAAGCTCCCTTTGTTCTTGTTTTAGATAAAATTGGCATTCCATACGCTGCCGATATCATGAATTTTATCATCTTGACCGCTATCTTATCAGCCTCCACATCAGGTCTTTACGCGTCTAGCCGTATGCTTTGGTCGTTAGCAAATGAAGGGATGATTAGCAAGAATTTGGTTAAAATCAATAAGTACGGGGTTCCCATGCGTGGTATGCTCCTGTCTATGGTAGGAGTTATCATCGCTCTAGTGGCGTCAATTTACGCGGCTGATACCATTTTCCTTGCTCTGGTTTCCATCGCAGGTTTTGCCGTGGTTATTGCTTGGTTGGCTATTCCACTGGCTCAAATTGGTTTTCGAAAGGAATTTTTGAAAAATCATAGGGAGAGTGACTTAGAGTACAAAACACCATTCTCACCACTATTACCGTGGATTACTGTGATTTTACTTGTAATTTCCATCATAGGTATTGGCTGGGATCCTTCTCAGCGGGCAGGTCTCTACTTTGGAGTCCCTTTCATGATTGGTTGCTATAGTTATCATTACCTTCGTTTTAAAAAATGGTAAAGTTTAGAAAGGATGTGTCGTATGGGACGTTTTAAGGAACTTTTAAGCACACAGGAATACATTATTTTGCACGGCGCTTTGGGAACGGAATTAGAGTTTCGAGGGCATGATGTGTCTGGGAAACTCTGGTCAGCGAAGTATCTCTTGGAAAATCCGCGACTGATTCGAGACATTCACAAAGACTATATTCGTGCTGGGGCTGATTTGATAACGACTTCAACGTATCAGGCGACGTTTCCAGGCCTAGCCGAAGTTGGTTTATCGGAAAAAGAAGCTGAAGACCTCATTTGTTTGACGGTTGATTTGGCAAAGGAAGCACGCGAAGAAGTCTGGGCAGAATTATCTGACCAGGAAAAAGCTAGTCGGACATATCCCCTTATTTCAGGCGATGTTGGTCCATATGCAGCCTATTTAGCTGACGGCTCTGAATATACTGGAGACTATGGGGATATCAGCTTGATAGATCTGAAAGAGTTTCACCGCCGCCGCATTGAATTACTTTTGGAACAAGGGTCTGAACTTCTGGCTTTGGAGACCATTCCAAATTTTCTTGAAGCCCAGGCCTTGGTAGAGCTTTTGGCAGAGGAGTTTCCAAACGTTGAGGCCTATATGAGCTTTACCTCTCAAGATGGACAGTCCATTTCTGACGGGACATCTGTAGAGAAAATAGCAGAGCTGATTAACGGTAGTCATCAGCTTTTGGCGGTTGGGCTCAACTGCACTGCGCCAGCTTTTTATCAAAATTTCCTCAGCAAATTGAGAAAACTGACCAACAAGCCCTTTGTAACCTATCCGAATTCTGGAGAAGTTTATGACGGAGCAAGCCAAACTTGGACTTCAAATGCTGACCACAGTCACAGCTTGTTAGAAAATACCATCAATTGGCACCAGCTTGGAGCAAAAGTGGTGGGAGGCTGCTGTCGTACACGTCCAAGCGATATTGAAAACTTGAGCCAACAGTTAAAATAGTAATTGATTGAGATTGACCAAAGTCAGTCTCTTTTTTTTGATAATCAGATTAGCTGAATGATTGAGTAGATGTCATTTTGACTAAGATTTTATTCGTTTTGACTATGTTTATGATAATTTTGACAAAAATATTTATTTTTTTGACAAAGATAGTTGTCAAAAATAAGAAGGTGTGGTATACTTAAACCATAAAAAACGGATACAAAAAGGAGATTTGAAATGAAACAAGAATTAGTGATTAAAATCATGGTCTTTGCAGCTTTGCAAGGATTACTAGCCGGAGCGATGATTGGATTGAGTTCATTAGGAAGTATGCCTAATATCACCTATTATGTGACCATCAATGGCATTCTAACCGTCTTATTTATGATTAGTTTATTTTGGAAAGAAGAGAATTAGGATGAAATTAGTTGAATTTGTTAAAGCTGCCTTTATCGGCTTTTGTGTCGTTGGTGTTACGATATTGCTGTTAAAAGACTTATGGTCGTGGATAGTATCTGGGGAACTATCGTTGGATAAGAGTATTTATCTTATGTTACTAGGCATTATAGTCTACAAGATTGCTACACATTTTGAAAACAAATATATTGAGAAAAGATAGAGAAGGTAAGGAGAAACTATCATGAGTAAAGAACCATTGGTTAAAGGAACGTTTGAAACTAAAAAAGGAAAAGAAATTGTCATTACTGGGACGCATGTCCTCAATGTCGTTGCTTGTCTAGCTGCTATCATGTTTGTGGTTGAGATGATACAGTGGTGGCAGACTGGTGAACAACCGCAACTTGAGATTGTGCTTTGCCTATTACCAGCCATTATTGGTGGAAGTTATAACCTAGTGAAATGGCTCAGAGCGAGGAGATAGGTATGGAATATTTTGGTGTAGTCGCTTTTATTTTCTGGCTATTTTATGCAGATAAACACAAAAAATTACAACGTAGACTCAACAAATTAGAAAGAAGAAGCAAGGGGGAAAATCAGGTGTCACAACTTATTCAAAAGATGATTAATCAGGTTGCGAAAATTAATTTTAATTCAAGTTTTGAGGCGGCTTATACTTGGACCATTTTGGAAGCTGATGAGGATTGGGTGAAATTAGAACGGACAGACAAGAAGGGAAAAGTCTTTACAAAAATCGTTCGTCTAGATGATATCCAATCCATTGATATTGAGGGGTGAGTCCTATGCAAGTCTTAAAAAATCGGCTCAAGGAGTTGCGGGCTCGTGATGGGGTCAATCAAACGGAGATGGCAAAGCTTGCGGGGGTGTCTCGGCAGACTATCAGCCTGATTGAGCGGAATGAATACACACCCTCAGTCGTTATCGCCATGCGGATTGCTCGGGTTTTTGAAGAGCCTGTCGAAAATGTTTTTAGCTTGGTGGAAGAATAGGAGAGACTTATGAAAAAAATGAATTGGAATCATATAGTTGGTTTGTTGGCACTTATGATGGGGCTGATAATGGCTTACTGGGATATAACAGCGTTTCTGCGAGGAGGCGGAGCTTTAGCGACGAACTGGATTTATTATCTGTTGGGAGGGCTCTACCTGCTTTTCCGACATCAGCTTCTCCACCATATTTCATACGGTTGGCTAGTTATTGGTCTTAGTCTTGGCTTACTGGTCTTGTTGGTTGTTCTTAGTGATATAGGGGTTATTCCATACTTGGAATTTTCATCAGGATTTGTAGCCATATTTTGTGGTCTGATAGCTATGGATTTAGATACACTTGAGAAAGTCGGAAAAGGAGATAGTCATGCTAAAAATTAAAGGGACGGATTCAGCTTTAGTGCGCTTTGGAAAACAACTTTTGCAGGGAGCATTACTTGGAGCTATTATTGGCTTGCCACTGGGAGTTATTGTTGGTTATTTTGGTTTAGAAGAGGGGCTGACTTTACCTATGGATAAGATTTTGCCCTTCTTATCTTGGCTTGCTTATGGCGCTATTATTCTTTCCTTGACAGCGGTAGTAGCTTATATTCTTGCCATCCGTCAAGAAGTGGTTGCTTATGAAGGGACAGATGATGAGGACTTGGCAGATGAGCTTTATCGCAGTCTGGGGAAAAAGATAGGCTTCAGTCAGGTTTTTTCAGGGATTGCTCTGGTCCTATCTCTGGTTAATGTGCTCCTGACTTATAAAACTGAATTTGGTGGTGACAGTATGTCAGTTTCGTTCTCTGCTCTGCCATTTGCCTGCCTCATCTTATCATCCTTGGCTCAGATGTATATAATTTCCTTGAATAATCGGGTTCGTGGCATCAAGATGACTCTTCTGCCAACTATGAAAGAGCTCAAGGAAAATGTCATGCAGTTGGATGAGGCGGAAATGCAGGCTAACTATAAAATGTCTTTTGACATAGTCATGACGCTCAGCGGCCTTATTTTGCCAAGCATTTACGTTATTCTCTTCTTTATGGCTTTTATTTTCCAAAAAGTCGAATTGACTGGTATTTTGATTGCGGCAGGGATTCATCTTTACATCATGGTTATGAACTTTAAGATGACTAAGGATTATTTCAAATAAAGCTATCAGTTTATCTTCTGAGATAGGCTGATTTTGTGTTATAATAGGTGGCATGAGAATTGTATCAGGTGAATTCGGTGGTCGTCCCATTAAGACTTTAGACGGGAAAAATACGCGCCCAACTTCGGATAAGGTCAGGGGTGCCATGTTTAATATGATTGGTCCTTACTTTGAAGGGGGGCGTGTCTTGGATCTCTATGCAGGCTCAGGAGCTCTAGCCATTGAGGCTGTTTCTCGAGGCATGTCGGAGGCTGTTTTGGTGGAAAAGCATAGCGGAGCGCAGGCTATTATTCAAGAGAATATCAAGATGACCAAGTCTGAGAGCCAGTTTAGCTTGCTAAAAATGGAGGCAGATCGTGCGTTGACGCAGTTGACAGGGGTCTTTGATTTGGTTCTGCTGGATCCGCCATACGCTAAGGAGCAAATTGTAGCAACCATTGAAAAATTGGACCAGTTAGGGCTTTTAGCAGAGGAGGTTATGATTGTCTGTGAAACGGACAAGTCCGTTCAACTTCCAGAGGAAATCGCCTCAGTTGGCATCTGGAAAGAGAAAGTTTATGGGATTTCTAAGGTGACGGTTTATATTCACTGAGAGTAGATGAGGTTAGAAATGACAAAAATTGGACTGTTAGCGGGTTCTTTTGATCCTATTACGGTGGGACATTTGGACATTATCAGGCGCGCCAGTGGGCTTTTTGACCAGCTTATTGTCGGCGTATTTTACAATAAGGAAAAAGCAGGGCTCTTTGACATTGAGACCCGAGAACGCATGATTAAGGAAGCGGTAGCTGATATGCCTACTGTCTCTGTAGTCACTTCTAGTGGCGAGTTGGCTGTTGAGGTTGCTAGACGTTATGGGGCGACCCATTTGGTGAGAGGCTTGCGCAATGCAACGGATTTTGATTATGAAGCCAATTTAGAATATTTTAATCGACACTTGGCCTCGGAGCTTGAGACGGTTTATCTGATAGCTAGTCATGCTTATCAGCCGGTTTCGTCTAGCCGAGTACGTGAGCTTATTTATTTTGGTGCAGATTTAGACGGTTTTGTGCCAACAAGTGTTATCAAAGAAGTGGAGAAATAGCGTGAAGACAATCAAAAAATTCAAGTGGTGGCTCTTGGGACTTTTGACCCTGATTGTGGTGCTGGTAGGATTTTTCTTACCAATTCCTTACTATATTGAAATGCCTGGCGGGGCCTATGATATTCGTTCAGTACTAAATGTGGATGGACAGACAGACGAGGAGGACGGTTCTTACAATTTTGTGGCTGTAACAGTTCGCCAAGCTACACCTATTCAAGTTTTAGCGGCATGGTTGACGCCCTATACTGAAGTATCCTCGGCAGAAGCTACGACGGGTGGGGTTTCCAATGAGGACTACTGGCGCATCAGTCAGTTTTACATGGAAACGTCGCAAAATTCAGCTATTAGCGAGGCTTTGAGCTTGGCAGGTGAAGAGGTTGAACTCAATTATCTGGGTGTCTATGTCCTCAGTTTGGCGGAAGATTCAACTTTTAAGGATGTTCTCAATCTGGCAGACACGGTTACGGGTGTCAATGGTGAGACCTTTTCAAGTTCTAAGGATTTGATTGACTATGTAGGTGCCCTTAAAATCGGAGACGATGTAACGGTTCAGTACACGACATCAGGTCAGAAAAAATCAGCTTCTGGTAAAATCATCAAGCTGGAGAATGGCAAAAATGGGATTGGTATCGGGCTGGTGGATCACACAGAAATTGAGACAGCTCACTCCATCAATTTCTCTACAGATGGGGTTGGAGGTCCATCAGCAGGGCTTATGTTCACCCTCAGCATCTACGATCAGCTCATCGACGAAGATTTACGCAAGGGTCGTGTGATTGCAGGTACTGGGACTATTGAAAAAGGCGGAGCTGTTGGTGATATCGGAGGCGCTGGGCTCAAAGTGGTCTCAGCCCACAAAGCTGGTGCGGAGATCTTCTTTGTCCCAAATAATCCTATCGAAAAGGAAATGAAGAAGTATTATCCAAAAGGTAATAACTATCAGGAAGCTCTGGCTGTAGCAAAAGAATTAAACACAGACATGAAGATTGTTCCTGTGACCAATGTGAAAGATGCTGTTGACTATTTGAGGAAGAATCCATGATAAGTTACGATAAGTTGCTCTTGACTAAGGCAGATGATAGGGAGTTAGTAAGCTTAGTAGCGCTCTCGACAATCTGGGCTGAGGAAAAAACCATGCCTTCTTATCACCCAAATGTAGCTGAGGATTTTCTTAATCGAGAACTTTATGTGGCACGTTCAGGAGATGATATCATTGCCTATGCTCTGGGAGATATTGTGGAATCAACCGAGAAAACCTCTTATCATAGCATTGGTGAGAAAACTTTTAAGTTAGATGAACTGTATGTCGTTTCTGCCTATCGTAATCATGGCGTAGGACGAGAACTCTACCGTTTTCTTGAAGAAGACCTTAAGGCTGAGGTTCAGGTTCTCTCAGTTGTTGCTGCCACACACAACTATCAAGACTTGCTTCGTTTCTACATCGAGGAGTTGGGGATGACTTTTAATCATGCCCTTCTGGTTAAGCGACTAGATACTTAAGAGACTGCAGGATTTTTCCTGCTTTTTCTATTGTCTTATGGTATAATGAAGAGAGAAACAAGTGAGAGAATTAGTATGTACGTAGAATTAGTAGATGAGACAGGACAAGTCTCAGAAGAACTGAAACAGCAGACTCTGGATTTGTTAGAGTTTGCAGCTCAAAAAATGGGCAAGGAAAACAAAGAAATGGCGGTTACTTTTGTGACCAATGAACGTAGTCACGAACTCAATTTGGAGTTCCGTGGCACGGATCGTCCAACTGACGTTATAAGCCTAGAGTATAAGCCGGAACACCCTATCTTGTTTGATGAGGAGGATTTTACTGAAAATCCTGACTTGGCAGAGATGATGGATGAATTCGATGCTTATATCGGTGAGCTTTTTATCTCCATAGATAAGGCTCGCGAGCAGGCAGAAGATTATGGGCACTCTTATGAGCGTGAAATGGGCTTCTTAGTAGTGCACGGCTTTTTACACATCAACGGTTACGACCATTACACGCCTGAAGAAGAGGCGGAAATGTTTGGCTTACAAGAGGAGATTCTGACGGCCTATGGACTTACGAGACAATAATCCACAAAAAAAGTGGAAGAATATGGATCTGTTGACAAGCCTCGAGTTTGCCATGACGGGGATTGTGACAGCTTTTAAGGAAGAACGAAACCTGAAAAAGCACGCTCTTTCAGCGCTTTTGGTAACAATAGCTGGCGCTCTCTTCCAGATTTCAGCCATTGAGTGGCTTTTCCTTCTTTTGGCGATTTTTTTAGTCATAACCTTTGAAATCGTCAATTCGGCCATCGAAAACGCGGTGGATTTGGCTAGTAATTATCATTTCTCCATGTTGGCAAAAAATGCCAAGGACATGGCAGCGGGAGCTGTATTGGTAATTTCGGGTTATGCCGTTCTGACGGGCTTAATCATCTTTTTGCCTAAGGTTTGGGCCTTAGTATCTGGCTAGAGAGAAGGTTCGTTTTTTTCTTCATTTAGTATGACCTCCCAAGGTGTCGGCTTACCGACACCTTGTTTTTATGATATAATAAAGAAAATGATGGAGGATAGCATGAACGAAGAAAAACAGCGGATTCGGCTTCTGAGAAAAGGGAAACGGGGCTTTTGGCGCTTGATTTTTAGCCGTGTCTGGATTATGGGATTTTTCATTATCCTGCAGTTTCTCTTGCTTTTGACCACCTTCAGATGGTTGGAAGAATACGAAGCCCTCTTTCAAGTTCTTTCATTTCTGATGGTTTTTTCGGCGGTTCTTTATCTCTTTAATAGTGAGATGGAGGCTACAGCTAAGATGACTTGGCTACTGCTCATCATGCCATTCCCAGTTTTTGGTGCAGCCCTACTTTTTTACAGCAAGACCGACATAGGTTACCGCGGTTTGAAGCGTCGCATCAACGAACTGGAAAGGGAGGGGCTTAGTTATTTGGAGCAGGATCCTGACGTAGTGTCAGACTTGCGTGAGGCACACTCGACTACCTATAATTTGGTCAAGTATTTCCGCCGTAATGACGGTTATTACCCCGTATACAAAAATACTCAGCTAACCTATTTTCCGACCGGAGAAGCCAAGTTTGAAGAACTGAAAAAGCAGTTGCTTGGGGCGAAAAAATTTATCTTCTTAGAATATTTTATTATCGCTGAGGGGCTCATGTGGGGTGAAATCTTAGCGATTTTGGAGCAAAAGGTCAAGGAAGGAGTCGAGGTGCGCGTCCTCTACGACGGTATGAATGAGGTGACCACCCTATCTTTTGACTATGTTGAGCGACTAAAAAAACTTGGTATCAAGGCGAGATCTTTTGCCCCCCTATCGCCGTTTTTATCAACCTATTATAATTACCGAGATCACCGTAAGATCTTAGTTATCGATAATGAAGTTGCTTTTACAGGTGGCATCAATCTGGCAGATGAATACATCAATCATATTGAGCGTTTTGGCTACTGGAAGGATACCGCTATCATGTTGCGAGGTCAGGCGGTACAGACCTTTACAGTTCTCTTTATCCAGATGTGGTCAACCTTGGATAGAGATGTGGACTATAGTTCCTTTTTACTGGATATTCCCACCCTTCCTCAGAGTGATGGTTTTGTTATACCCTTTGGGGACTCTCCTATGGATCAGGATAAGGTGGCAGAAAATGTTTATATCGATATCCTCAATCATGCTAGAGACTACGTGCATATCATGACTCCTTATCTAATCTTGGACAGCGCCCTTGAACACGCCATCTGTTTTGCGGCGGAGCGGGGGGTGGATGTTCGAATTATTATGCCTGGAATTCCGGATAAGCGTATCCCCTACGCCCTTGCAAAGACTTACTATCAGCGCTTAATAACTTCTGGTGTTAAGATATATGAGTACAGACCAGGATTTGTTCATGCAAAGGTCTTTCTTTCAGACAATAGCAAAGCAGTGGTGGGGACAATAAACCTTGATTACCGTAGTCTTTATCACCACTTTGAATGTGGGGTTTACATTTATCAATCCTCAGTTTTAACAGATATTGCCTCAGACTTCGAGGAAACCTTTGAACAGAGTGATTGTGTCAGTCTAGAAGACGTTGAAAATCGTCCTTTTAAAACGAAGATGATAGGAAGTCTAGCTCGAATGGTCGCACCGCTCTTGTAAAAGTTACTAAATTCTGTTATAATAGCGACATGCGATGAGCCGAATTTTCTTTGTTAGCTATTAACAAAGATATTTGCGCAGGGGATATCATAAACGCAGGAGCGGATTTTGATTAGTTGATGTGAACCCTCTAATCACATTCTTTCAGGAGAATGCCCCATGACGACCGTAAGGTCGTTTTTTTCATATGTCGTTTTCAGGATTTCAGTTTTTAACTACTTTCGTAGTAAAAAACAGTCTTGGAGGCTGCTTTCTTATTTATCAAAAGGAGCTATATCATGTATCAAACTAAAATTAAGGGAGATCGTCTATACCACGCGTTATCATCTGGTTACGGAGAATCAGTTGAGACCTTTGGCTTTGTTGAAGATGGCGAGACGCCGATGAGTTTGCTGGTTATCGCTTTGTCGTCTTGTATGACTATGTGTGTGCAGGGTTATTACAAGCGCATGTATGACTTGGAGGTCTTTGACATGGAAGTGCTAGCTTCTTATAACGAAGACATTTTTAATCTGACCATCAAGTTGCCAGCCCAGCTTTTGTCACAGACCGACCAAGAGGATTTAAGGGCTTACGCTAATCGCCACTGTCGTGTAAAGCGGCTTCTGCGTGAAGACGTCAGGGTCTCCATGAGCTTTGAAGGGGGAATCTAATGGAAATATCCTTTTTAGTTTTTGAAAAATTGCTAGCGCTCTTTCTTTTGATGGGAATGGGGCTCCTTTTTGCCCAACAAGGCATTTTCACTAAAGAAGTGACTTTGCAGTTGTCCAAGCTCTTGACAAAATTTGTAGCACCTAGTCTTTTTGTCTCCTCCTTTGTTGAGGCGGAATTTTCTTGGGAAAAGCTGAGCAATCTGGGAATTAGTTTTCTGGCTGCACTTTTAATACTGGGAACACGAATCATCATCGTCCATTTTCTATTTCCTGCTCAACGCAATATGGACAAATATGCAACCCTTTTTGCTAATGTCGGTTTTATGGGGACACCATTAGCTCTTGCCGTGGGTGGTAAGGAGGCGGTCTTTTATATCTCAGGTTTTGTCATCGCCAATCAACTAACCCAGTGGACTTATGGGATTTATTTGATTTCAAGAGATCGCTCAGTGGTCAATCCTCGCTCCCTTTTGCTTAACCCAGCTACTCTTGGAACAGTTATTGGAATATTTTTCTTTGTCTTGCCTATTGAAATACCTCAAGTTTTTGTTGGGGCTGTTGACTCATTTGCGGCGCTTAATACGCCTTTGTCGACATTGGTTTTAGGGGCTTATTTTTACAAGGCCAGCCCGAGGCAAATTTTTCTTTATCGTCCTGCCTATCAGACGGCTTTTTGGCGCTTAATTGGGACTTCAGTATTCAGTATCTTGCTGATTTGGGCTCTACCAATAGGGGAAACAGATGTTAAGCTAGCACTCAGCATTGCTTCGGCGTCACCTTCAGCCCTGAATACGGCTCTGCTTAGTCAAGTTTACGGTGGAGACTACGAATACGGTTCACGCTTGGTTCTTCTAACAACCACCCTATCCTTGCTCACTATCCCTATTGTAATGGGCTTGGCAGGAATATTATATTTAAATTAAGTCCCAAAAATGAGGCTAAGAAAAAATCGGCATTCTTGCCGATTTTTTCTTAGCCACTTTCCCATTTTCAGGTGCTCAACTGACAATAGCCTATCCCCAGACCTTTTGAACTCCCGCCTCCGCACAGTTGACTAGTAGGTCTCTATCCCTTGTGTAGTAAGGGACGATAGCTATCAATCAACCACTGCACCAAATAATCTACCTGCAATAATGGTAAAAAGGCTAGGACTTTGTCCTAGCCTCATTTTAATATTTATGTGGTTATGTGGCCATCTTTAACGTGACACACGGCGACGAGCAGCTTTTTTACGGTTTTCTTCGATAAAAGCAGCTTTCTTTTCTTCCGGTTCGATGATGGTTTTTTGAATTGCAAAGAGTGCTCCAGCAGCTGCAGCAATTGAACCAACAACACCAGTCACAATACCTTTAGCAAATGGATGTTTTTTTGCCATATCAATGTCTCCTATCTTCTTTTAGATATCTTAATCATAGCAAATTAGAGAAAATAGTCAAGTTTCAAGCTGCTGTGGTATAATAAAAGCATGATTGCTATTGAAGAAATTGATAAACTGACCAAAGAAAAGTTAGCATTGCTAACGGTTGTAACCGGTGAAGATCTCGGTCAGTACAGCCAACTAAAAGATGCCTTTATGAAGGCTGTTGCTTTTGACAAGGATGATTTGACCTACTCCTATTTTGACCTGGCGGAGGCCAACTATGCTACGGCGGAGATGGATTTGGAGAGCCTGCCTTTTTTTGCGGATGAGAAGCTGGTCTTTTTTGACAATCTTTTGGACATCACGACAGACAGGAAATCCTATTTGTCTGAGCAAGAGCTCAAACGCTTCGAAGCCTATCTGGAAAATCCCGTAGACACTACCAGATTGATTATCTTTGCCCCTGGCAAGTTAGATGGCAAGCGTCGTTTGGTTAAAATCTTGAAGCGTGATGCTCAGGTTTTTGAAGCGAGTCCTTTGAAAGAGTCTGAGTTGAGAACTTATTTTCAAAAGTTAGCTCACAAGGCAGGTCTAGCTTTTGAGGCTGGTGTCTTTGAGGAGCTTTTGATAAAGTCCAACTTTGATTTTTCTGACACTGCAAAAAATCTTGATTTTCTCACTTCTTATAAGAAGCAGGGCACAGTTACCCACGAGGATATTGCGCAAGCCATTCCCAAGAGCCTGCAAGATAATCTCTTTGACCTGACCCAGTGGGTGCTTGCGGGAAAAATCGATGCCAGTCGTGAGCTGGTGCGTGATTTGCGTCTGCAGGGAGAGGATGACATTAAGCTCATTGCCATTATGCTGGGGCAGTTTCGTCTCTTTCTGCAGGTCAAGATTTTGGCAAGTCAGGGAAGATCAGAGCAGGCTATGGTAGCCGACTTGTCCGAACTTTTGGGGCGAAAGGTCAATCCCTATCAGGTCAAATTTGCCCTTCGTGATAGTCGAACCTTATCGCTTGATTTTCTGAGAAAAGCTGTCGCAACTCTAATTGATTGCGATTATCAGATCAAGTCTGGTACTTATGACAAAGATTACCTCTTTGATTTGGCGCTGTTAAAAATTGCGAGTTTGAGAAAATCGTGATTGCTATGTTATGGGAGACTGTATTTCTCAGTTCAAATTTTTGAATGCTTTGCCATTTTGCGATAGAATAAAGAAAATTAGAGAAAAGAGGAACCTTAAATGGCTATTATTTTACCAGACCTACCTTACGCTTATGATGCTTTGGAACCAGTGATTGATGCGGAGACAATGACTCTTCACCATGACAAGCACCACGCAACTTATGTGGCAAATGTTAATGCTGCTCTTGAAAAACACCCTGAAATCGGTGAAGACTTGGTAGCTCTTTTGTCAGATGTCGAGCAAATTCCTGCTGATATCCGTCAAGCGGTAATCAACAACGGTGGTGGGCACCTTAACCACGCTCTTTTTTGGGAATTACTTTCTCCAGAAAAAACAGAAATCACAGTAGAAGTGGCTACAGCTATCGATGAGGTCTTTGGCTCATTTGACGCTTTCAAGGAAGCTTTCACAGCTGCTGCAACAACACGTTTTGGTTCAGGGTGGGCATGGCTTGTAGTCAATGCAGATGGTAAACTTGAAGTGACTTCAACTGCCAACCAAGACACACCAATTATGGAAGGCAAGCAACCGATCTTAGCCCTTGACGTTTGGGAGCATGCTTACTACCTCAACTACCGCAACGTCCGTCCAAACTACATCAAAGCTTTCTTTGAGGTGATTAACTGGAATAAAGTAGCGGAACTTTATAAAGAAGCTACAGCCAAGTAAATTTCGCAAGTGATGGCGACGACATTGTGACAAACCAATCCTTACGAACAGACAAGCTACGATGTTTCAACTAAAAAGCGATGTTATTTTTAGTTGAAACTAGTCAGTGAGCTAGCTAGCTGCGTCTCGTAGGTTTTGGCGTAGAATGGCTTTGTCCTCTTGTTCAGTTAGTCAGTCCTATAGGCAAGTGTTTATCCGCTGGCGTTGAGGAGTGAAACAAAGTTGCTGAATTCTGCGTGGCAGCAAAATAAATCATATAATTATACAGAGGCAGTGAGCAGTTCCTGCCTTTTTGCGTTGCACTGGATTTACCTATCTTTTTCTTCTCTTGTCATATATTATTTTATTGATAAAATAATTGGTGCTTTTTAGATAGCCTGTAACATCATAAGCAAGTATTGTCATCTCATTATCTTTTATCATTATCGTGACTTGATTTGCCGTACTCCAGTACAGTTTGAAGCTTGCTGCCTGATACTAAAAGTAACTCCCAAAAAAATACCTTAAAAACTGTTTAATTGTTCTTGCGGAACTAGGAAATGACATTGGCCTTACCTCTGCAGCACAGTTTGTGAAGTCAAGGTAAAAAGAATTTTAGGTCGCTATGTTAAGCCTTGTCGGATTATATGCGAAAGCCAGATAGCTGACAGTTACATTTGTATTATAGAAGACATTATGGTAAAATTGTAGGGTTGAATTTTAGTTTGTGAAAGTTTATTATGCGAAAAATTGTTATCAATGGTGGTAGACCACTAAAAGGAGAAGTAGCTGTTTCTGGAGCTAAAAACTCGGTTGTAGCACTAATTCCTGCTATTATTTTGGCGGATGGTGTGGTGACACTTGACGGCGTCCCGGCCATCAGCGATGTGGATGCACTAGTTGAGATTATCGAGATTATGGGTGGAAGTGTTAAGCGTGAAGGAGATAGTCTTGAGATTGACCCTCGTGGCGTTAAGGACATGCCTATGCCTTTTGGGAAAATCAATAGCTTGCGTGCTTCTTACTATTTTTATGGTAGTTTGCTTGGACGTTATGGTCAGGCAACGGTTGGTTTACCGGGAGGGTGTGACTTGGGTCCTCGTCCTATAGACTTGCACCTGAAAGCCTTTGAAGCTATGGGAGCAGGTGTGACTTATGAGAGCGAGGCTATGCGGATTGCGACCAATGGAGAATCTCTTCATGGTGCTCATATCTATATGGATACGGTCAGCGTTGGCGCCACTATCAATACCATGATTGCGGCAGCTAAAGCCAAGGGACGTACGGTCATTGAAAACGCTGCACGTGAACCAGAAATCATTGATGTGGCAACGCTTCTCAATAATATGGGTGCTCGTATTCGAGGTGCAGGTACAGACATGATTACCATTGAGGGTGTGGAGCATCTGCATGGGACACGTCATCAAGTTATTCCAGACCGTATCGAAGCAGGGACTTATATCGCCATGGCAGCAGCTATTGGGCAGGGGGTTAAAATCACCAATGTCCTCTATGAACACCTAGAGTCATTCATCGCTAAGTTAGAGGAGATGGGGGTTCGCATGACCGTTGAGGAAGACAGTATTTTTGTGGAGGCTCAGGATTCCTTAAGGGCGGTGACAATTAAGACGGCTCCTTACCCAGGTTTTGCGACAGACCTGCAGCAACCCTTGACACCACTTTTGTTAAAAGCCAAAGGCAGAGGCAAGATTATCGACACTATCTATGAAAAACGTGTCAATCACGTACCCGAGATGGCTCGTATGGGTGCCGATATTCAGGTTTTGGGTGGACAAATCATTTACGATGGTGGTAAAGTGTTAAGTGGAGCGCCTGTTAAGGCCTCAGATCTTCGTGCTGGCGCAGCTCTTGTCACTATGGGATTGATGGCAGAAGGTCAAACTGAAATCACCAATGTCGAATTTATCCTGCGTGGTTATTCTAACATCATTGAAAAATTGACAGCCCTAGGGGCTGATATAAGGTTAATTGAAAACTAAGAAATGACAGTCGAGTGTTCTCGGCTGTTTTCTTAATGACAATTTTTAGGAAAACGCTTGTGTAAATGTTGCCTATCTGATAAACTATTGGCGAATTAAAGAAAATTAGGAGAAACTCATGGCTAAAAACACTAATCTTGCTCTTCGTCAAGCAATTATCTATTCACTTTACGTAAGAAATTTTTCAGAAGAGGGAACTTTTAAGGCTATCCTGCCAGAACTGGATCGAATCAAGGCACTGGGGACGGATGTTATTTGGTTCTTACCTTTCTATCCTAATGGAGAGATTGCTCGAAAGGGTACTGCGGGCTCGCCTTACGCTATTAGGGATTATCGGACTGTAGATTCACATTTTGGAACTTTAGAGGATTTTGACGAGCTAGTGAACCAGATTCATGCTCGAGATATGAAAGTCATGATTGACATCGTCTATAACCATACGTCACCTGATTCTCTGCTGGCTCAGGAACACCCCGAATGGTTTTACCACAAGGAGGACGGTTCTTTTGGCAATCGTGTTGGCGACTGGTCGGATATTATTGACTTGGATTATGCCCACAGAGAATTGTGGGATTATCAGATTGAAACGTTAAAACTGTGGGCTAGTCGAGGTGTTGATGGTTTTCGCTGTGATGTGGCGCCGCTAATTCCCTTAGAGTTTTGGCAGGAAGCGCGTGCTGAGGTTGAAAAAATAAAGCCAGGTACGATTTGGTTATCTGAAAGTATAGAGCCTGATTTTATCAAATATATGCGCAGTCAGGGGCTGACAGCTCTTAGTGATGGTGAGATTTTTCAAGCATTTGATATGGCTTATGATTATGATGTGCGTGGTCTCTGGGTGGATTATCTAGAAGGAAAGATTCCGCTATCAGCCTACGTCGACCGACTTAACATGCAAGAGGTCATTTTTCCAGCTAACTACATCAAGCTACGCAATTTGGAAAATCATGATAATCGCAGAGCAGCTGACTTGATTTCTGACAAAGCCCAGCTTTTGCAATGGACAGCTTTTAATTACCTGCAAAAAGGAGCCACACTCATTTACAATGGACAAGAAAAGCAGGCGATGACTGTCCCAAGTCTCTTTGAAAAGGATACGATTGACTGGGCTGGAGAAGACCTTTCAGCCTACCTTTCCAAGTTGGCCAAAATCAAAAAAATGATTCCAATAGATACGGATTATCAACTGGTAGCTGATGATGAGAACGATACAGTCATTCTGGTACATCATTCTAAAACGCAAACGATTGCTGTTGCCTTCTCCTTTAAAGGAAAAGAGTCAGAAGTAGTTGTAGATATTCCAGATGGGTATTATCGAAATGTGATGAATGGTGATGAAATCGCCGTTGTAAAGGGTAAAATCAAGGTTTCAGACCAAGTTATTGTTCTTGTAGTTGAACAGTGTTAAGAAGATTTTCGCTAAAAAATAAAAAAAGATTAAATTTTTTGATGGAAACCGCTTGCATAAACTTTAAAACTCTGCTATACTAATATCATCAAAACAAAACCCATTACGGAGGACACCATTTATGAAATGGAATTGGAAAAAATTTGCATTCGGTGCAGTCACTTTGACATCAGCAGTTACTTTAGCTGCATGTGGCGGAGGGTCTGATAAGAAAGCGGACTCAAGCGAAGACTCTAAAAAATTAGTTGTGTCTGTTGACACTGGTTATGTTGACTACATTAAATCTATCGAAGCTGACTTTGAAAAAGAAAACGGTGTAGATATCGAAGTCAAGGAAGAAGCAATGACTGATACCCTTGATAAATTGTCAACAGATGGACCAACAGGTGCAGCTCCAGACGTTATGGTTGCACCATATGACCGTGTAGGTGGCCTTGGAACAGAAGGGCAAATTGCTGAAGTTAAACTTGGCAATGAAGCTGATTACGATGAAACTGCTAAAAACCTTGTTACACTTGACGGAACTGTATATGGTGCGCCAGCGGTTGTTGAAAGTTTGATTCTATACTACAATAAAGACCTTTTGTCAGAAGCACCAAAAACATTTGATGAATTGATGGCGCTTCAAAAAGACAGCAAATATGCTTTTGCAGGTGAAAATGGCAAAGCAGTAGGTTTCCTTGCAAACTGGACAAACTTCTACTATGCTTACGGTTTGACAGCAGGTTACGGCGGTTATGTCTTTGGTAAAGACGGTACGGACGCATCAGATATTGGTTTGGCAAACAGCGGAGCAATTGAAGGCTTGAATTACGCTAAATCTTGGTATGACACATGGCCTCAAGGTATGCAAGATACTACCAAAGCTGGTGACTTTATCAACGAACAATTTACAACAGGAAAAACTGCAGCTATTATTGACGGACCATGGGCAGCAGCCTCATTGACAGATGCTAAAGTGAACTGGGGAGCTGCACAAATTCCTACACTTCCAAACGGCGGTAAATACGAAGCATTCGGTGGTGGTAAAGCTTGGGTTATCTCAAACTACAGCAAGAACAAAGAAGTTGCTCAAAAATTCCTTGACTATGTGACAAATGAAGCAAACCAATCAAGCTTCTATGACGCAACTCAAGAAATCCCAGCAAACGTAAAAGCACGTGAATATGCAACAGGTAAAGGTAACGAATTGACTTCTGCAGTTATCGCGCAATTTGCTGATGCTCAACCAATGCCAAATATCCCACAAATGGCTGAAGTTTGGGAACCAGCAGCAACACTCTTCTTTGACGTTGCATCTGGTAAGAAAAAAGCTGAAGATGCAGCAAAAGAAGCTGCTTCTACAATTAAAGAAGCTATCGAACAAAAGTACGCTGAATAATGATATTGTAAAAGCTGATTCAGAAACTTCTGTTTCAGCTTTTTCTCTCCCTTGGTTTCCTGCATATGCAACGATTATTGTTGAGGAGCCTTACCTCTTTGAGGTGGGGAGAGAAAAGGCTTGAAAGAAAGGATTTATTATGAATAAAGCGGCTGTTTTTCACCAGCCTGATTCTCGCTATTGTTTTGCCATAGATGATAAGAAATTAGTGATTCGCCTAAGATTGGCTAAGGAAGATAGAGACGCCAGCGTCTCATTGATTTATGGTCAAAAATATCAGTTTCATAAAAGTCGGACAGAACTTTCTCTCCCGTATCGAGGAAGTGATGGATTGCACGCTTATTTTGAAGCTACCCTAGAGTTGGAAGATACTAGGTTAGCCTATATTTTCAAGATTTGTCTTGGAGATGAAAGCTATTATTTCAGCGAGTCAGGTATGTCTGAAGATTATGATTTTGAAAATGCCTATCAAACATATTTCCAAATGCCCTTTGTCAATCCTGCGGATGTTCATCGTCTAGTTGATTGGAGTGGCCGAGGCACCTTTTACCAAATCTTCGTAGATCGCTTTGCTCGTGGAGATTTTGAAAAAGATGACAGTTATGTCAATATGGATTGGACGGATAAACCAAAGTCTCATGATTTTGCTGGCGGTGATTTAAAAGGTATTGAGAAAAAATTGGACTACCTGCAAGATTTGGGGATTACAGCCCTCTATCTAACACCGATTTTTAAATCTGTCTCCAACCATAAGTACGACATCAAGGACTATTACGCTATCGATGAGCAGTTTGGAAACGCCTTTTCTCTGAAAGCGCTAGTAGATGGGGCACATAGCCGTGGAATTCGTGTAATCTTAGATGCTGTTTTTAATCACTCTAGTAATCTCCTGCCAGAGTTTCAAGATGTTTTGAAAAAAGGCAGAGCTTCAAACTATTATGATTGGTTTATGATTGACGGGGACTATCCCGAACTTTTACCCCTTAATTACGAGACTTTCGCCAGCGTGACTAATATGCCTAAGTGGAATACTTCAAATCCAGAGGTACAGGCTTATCTCTTGGACATTGTCCGTTTTTGGATGATAGAAGCTGATATTGATGGCTGGCGTTTAGATGTTTCGGATGAAGTTTCCCATGATTTTTGGCGACAGTTTAGAAAAGTGGTTAAGACGATTAATCCTAAGGCCATTATCATTGGTGAAAATTGGCACGACGCCTATCCCTTCCTTCAGGGAGACCAGTTTGACAGTATCATGAATTATGCCTTTAGCACGGCAACGCACCGCTTCCTCACGCAGCAAGACAAAAGAGCTGAGCATCTGGTAGAGGATTTGACTAACATTCTTATGCGCAATACCCAACAGGTTAATCGCATGAATCTGAACCTCTTAGATTCTCACGATACCCATCGTTTTATCAACCAATTAGATGGGGATCAGGATAAATTATTATCAGCGCTGGCTCTGCTCCTAACTTTTGATGGCTCACCCTGTATTTATTACGGGACAGAAATTGCCCTGGAGGGAGCTTATGATCCCGATTGCCGTCGAGGCATGCTTTGGGAAAAAGCTGATGCGGATAATCCATTTTGGCTCAAGGTACGCAGTCTTCTTCATCTTAGGAAGAATGAAAAAGCCCTGCAAGAAGGAGATATACAGCTACTTGCAAGAGATGGTAGATTTGAACTTATCAGAACCTTTGAAGATAAGGTCATTCACCTCTACATCAATAGTAGCCAAGAAGATTTTCCTTGCCCACAGGGGAAAATGCTCTTGTCACATTTGCTACAAGATGGTATGCTAAAACCAGAAGGTTTTGTTATCATCGAAAGTTGCAAGAAACACCACGTACTAACAAAGGAAAGGAGTTGACCTATGAAAACGTCAGCTGAACAAAAAAATCCAAAACTTGCCATGCTTTTAGGCCTGATTCCAGGATTGGGGCAGTTTTACAATGGACAGAAAATAAAAGCACTAATGCTATTCCTTGTCTTTATCTTGGAAGTTGTTGAATGGGTGGTTTTTGGAGGCTCTGCCCTAGTTGGTCTAGTGACCTTGGGGGATACACCTATGGTGGATCATTCGCTATTCATGCTAATCCAAGGCTCTATGCAGCTAATCATGATTTTGGTTATGGTGCTGATTCATGCAGCAAGCATGCGTGATGCGAAAACAACCGCAGAGCGATTAAATAACCATGAAAAGGTTCCTATGACTTTTAAGGAAACCTTCGATAGTCTCTATGAGAATGGATTTCCTTATCTCCTCATTATTCCCGCTTACTTAGCAATGGCCTTTGCCATCGTCTTCCCAGTTGTGGTAACGCTTTTTATAGCCTTTACCAACTATGACTTCCGTCATATTCCTCCGCAAAAGCTTTTGGATTGGGTTGGGTTTAAAAATTTCATCAATATGGTGCAGTTGAGCACTTTCCGTAAGGCTTTTGGCTCAGTTCTTTCTTGGACCTTTATCTGGACCTTTGCAGCTTCAACTTTGCAAATTGTTATCGGTGTTGCGACAGCTATTATTGCCAACCAAAACTTTATCAAGTTCAAACGCCTCTTTGGTGTTATCTTCCTTTTGCCATGGGCAGTTCCAGCCTTCATTTCAATCATGAGTTTCGGTAACTTTTTCAATGATTCAATTGGAGCTATGAACATTCAAGTGTTACCATTTATCGAGAAACTTCTACCTTTCCTTGATTTTGGTATTGTGCCTTGGAAGACAGATGCGACTTTCACTAAAATTGCTGTCATCATGGTTCAAGGTTGGCTTGGTTTCCCTTATATTTACGTTTTGGTATCGGGAATTTTACAATCAATCCCAGCTGACCTCTATGAAGCAGCAACAGTTGATGGAGCTACGCCTTGGCAAAAATTCCGTCAAATTACCCTGCCAATGATTTTGGCGGTGGCAGCGCCGACTTTTATCTCACAATACACCTTTAACTTTAACAACTTCTCAATAATCTACCTCTTTAATAATGGTGGACCTGGATCAGTTGGTGGTGGTGCTGGTGCTACTGATATTTTGATTTCATGGATTTACAAATTGACAACTCAAACCTCACCACAATTTTCAATGGCCTCAGCCGTTACATTGGTGATTTCACTGATTGTCATCTCAGTATCCTTAATTAGCTTTAAGAGATTCAATGCATTTGATATGGGGGATAAATAAATGGCTAAACCTCGTGTAAAAAATTCACTAAAAATGAAACGCTTCTGGACTCAATTTTGGACCTATGCGTATTTGATTTTGTTGTCTATTATTATCTTGTTTCCGCTAGCAGTAACAGTAAGCTCAGCCTTTCGTCCAGGAAACGTTACAGCTTTTACCTTGAACTTGAATCAAGAATGGAGTTTGCAAAACTTCCAGCGTCTCTTTTCTGAGACTCTTTACGGTAAATGGTATCTCAATACACTAATCGTAGCTGTTCTGACTATGATTATCCAAGTGACAGTTATCACTTTGACCGGTTATGCTTATAGCCGTTATAATTTCATCGGTCGCAAGAAGAGTCTTATGTTCTTTCTCATCATTCAAATGGTGCCAACAATGGCTGCGCTGACAGCTTACTTCGTTATGGCTTGGCTGTTCAACGCTCTTAATCAATATTGGTTCCTCATCCTGATTTATGTAGGTGGTGGTATTCCGATGAATGCTTGGCTCATGAAGGGATATTTTGACACGGTTCCTTACGACCTTGACGAGTCAGCTAAACTTGATGGTGCAGGACACTTCCGCATTTTCTACCAAATCGTTCTTCCATTGGTTCGTCCAATGATTGCGGTACAAGCTCTCTGGGCATTCATGGGGCCATTTGGCGACTATATGCTTTCAAAATTCTTGCTCCGAGCACCAGAATATTACACCGTTGCGGTAGGACTTCAGACCTTCATTTCAGATGCTAAAAACCAACGCGTGACTCTCTTTGCAGCAGGTGCTATCCTCATCGCTGTTCCAATCTCAGTTCTCTTCTTCTTCCTGCAAAAGAACTTCGTATCTGGTTTGACAGACGGAGGAACTAAAGGCTAAGAAAAAGGAGGAGAGGCTAAGAACCTTTAATAAAGGAGTTTTCTATGATGCCCTTCCCCTTTTTATACTTTAGGCAAATGTTTGTACCACGTAGGATTTTTGCTAATCGAAATGCCTACAAGTGGTGGCAAGTTCTCATCATCTCAATCTTTCTCAACAGCCTTATTCTCATGCCAGTTTCCATCCACTATGCCAGCTTAAAGACCTACGACATGGAACGTATCGTGCCAAATGGTCTGACGGCTATCAATGGAGAGACCTATAAGGCCTTGCAAGCTGGTCATATCTCGGAAAATAAATTCAATGGGGAAAGCAAGCGAGTTGAGACCAACCAAGCAGTCCTAGCCGTCTTGCCTACAAAAGCAGAGCAAGAAGAGATTGCAGAAAGTGGCAAGTATGGTCTGCTTTTGACTGAAGATAAGTGGATTTTCACTTATCCTGATGGTCAGAAGCTGGAAGCATTGCTTTCAGGAGAAACAGATTTAGCGAGTCTGACCAATCAAAAAGAAGTGCGAAACTTTGTCAATCAGCAATGGTTTACTAGCCACAAGGCAGACGTCTTTCTCTTTTTGATGTTAGTCTACATAGCCCTTCTCTATGTGGGAACAATATTACTTTTACTTGCAGGTTCGGGCACTCTCTACCTAACTCGAAAAGCTGGTATATTTGATTTAAAAAGTTTCAAAGAGTGTCTAGGGCTCTTACTAAATTGTATGGGAGTACCAAGTTTACTGGCTATACTCGTAGCTGGTTTGGGACTGGTAGAAAATCCTGTTTTACTGATGAATGTCCAAGTTTTTGGAACCATTTTAATGATGATGCTAGTGCTTTATCGAACAGGTTTTAAAGATATATAAAATGAGGCCAATTTACAGAAGCCTGAAATAGCAAAGATGTTCAGACTGTGTCAAAAAGATTTCTATGGCACAGTCAATTTTATCCCTTGACTGTTAAATTGGAAGGAGTGCTTATGGTTACTATAAAAGATGTTGCCGAGCTTGCTGGGGTTAATGCTTCAACAGTCAGTCGTGCTTTAAAAGACAGCTCTACCATTTCACAAAAAACAAAAGACAAAGTTAAAAAAGCCATGCAGGAACTAGGCTATGTGCCCAATGTTGCCGCTAAAATGCTAGCAAGTGGGCTAACGCATGCGGTCGGTGTTATTTTTCCTCCCTTGTCAAATGAGGAACGCGTTACTCACCCCTTCTTTATGGAAATATTGACCGTTATTAATGACGAAGCTAAGAAGCGAGACTTCACAGTGTCAATCGCTACAGGGGGCTCTGTTGAAGAATTGAGAGAGCAAGTTCATCTCATGTATCGCCAACGACTGGTTGATGGTTTTATCGTCCTTTACTCAGCAACTAACGACCCTGTTCGTCATTACCTGATGGAAAATAAAATCCCCTTTGTCATTGTGGGACAGCCAGAAGAATTTGAAAATGAAGTCACTTTCGTGGATAATGACAATCAGCTCATGTCTAAGACAGCAGTTGATTACCTACACCAACGAGGTCATGAAAACATTCTCTTTGTGACTGATGATTTGCAAAGTGAGATTTTTTCGGAGCGTTATATTGGATACCAAAAAGGAACCAATAAGTTGGGGATAAACAGCAGTGCTGCTATTTTATTTAATCGAAAAGATCCAGCCTCCCTTCAGCAATTTGTGGATACCATACAGGAGCTTGGGGTGACGGCCCTGATTGTGATTGATGATATGTTAGCACTTAGAGTTATGCAGTTTCTATCTTTTTATGATTTGAAAGTGCCAGATGATGTGTCCATCATTTCTTTCAATAATTCCGTCTATGCCAAAATCATGCATCCCTATCTAACTACCTTTGATATCAACGTTAAAAGCCTAGGGCGCTCAAGTCTGATGCGCCTGTTGGATATGGTTGAAAAGCGGATGCTTCATACCGAGCGAGTTATTATTCCCTTCCTCCTGAAAGAAAGGGAAACGGTTAGAAATCTTTTAACATGATTAAAAATTTGAGGTGATTGTACTGACTCTAAAAAGTTAGACAAAAATATCAGTGAAAGGATTTAGTTCTGTATTGCACAGGACTAAGTCCTTTTAATTGGCTCTTTGTCAACTGTAGTGGGTAGATAAAAAGCTCTACCTAGAGAGCGACATTCGTTCTCTCTTTTTCAATATTCAAAGCAATGTAAATCTTAGTTTTAAAGTTCTTAAAGTTCCTAAACCCGAAAGCCTGTCTCTTGATGTCTTTGATGAGTTTATTGGTCGCTTCTAGCTTAGCGTTGGAATATGGAAGCTCCATGGCGTTCGCGATGTACGTTTTATACTTTAGAAAAGTTTTAAAAACAGTTTTAAAGGCAGGATTGACAAGATCCAGGTTGTCCTCTAGAAGCTCGAAGAAATATTTCGAGCTTCATCTCTTGGAAATGGAAGAGAAGTATCTGATAGAGTTCGTAATAGAATTTCAGTTCATCTGAGAAATTCAATGTGAATAGGTCACACTAAACTAGACAGAAGAATAAAGTGTTCTACACTAAAGAAAATAGGAGAAAAACTATGTCTAGAAAAATTCGCCGTCATTTCACAGATGAGTTTAAACGACTCTTGTTGACCTACACAATGCAGGTATGAAGCGAAGCGAGATTATCAAAGAGTATGACTTGACCCCGTCTAGCATTGACAAGTGGGTTAAACAAGCAAGAACAACTGGTTCCTTTAAAACTGTCGATAATCTGACAGATGAACAACGTGAGTTGATAGAACTCAGAAAACGAAATAAAGAGCTCGAAATGCAATTGGACATTCTAAAGCAAGCGGCAGTGATTATGGCACGAAAAGGGAAATAATCACTGCTAACAAGGACAAATACAGCATTTCAGCCATGTGTCGTTGGTTGAAGATTCCTCGCTCTAGCTATTACTACAAAGCTGTAGTGCCAGTATCTGAGGCACAACTTGAAGAAATGGTGAAGCGCATTTTTCTTGACAGTAAGTCCAGATACGGCGCTAGGAAGATTAAGAAATGTCTGGAAGCACAAGGGATCACCTTGTCTCGCCGTCGGATTCGTCGCATCATGAAGAGATTGAATTTGGTTTCTGTTTACCAGACGGCTGCCTTCAAACCGCAGTCTAAAGGGAACAATGAAGCATCAGTTCCGAGTTTCTTAGAGAGACAGTTTAACCAACAAAAACCATTGGAAACCCTTGTGACAGACTTGACTTATGTCCGTGTTGCCAAGCGTTGGGCTTATGTTTGCTTGATTATTGACCTCTTCAACCGTGAAATTATTGACCTATCCCTTGGTTGGCACAAGACTGCTAACTTGGTCAAAGAAGCCATTCAAAGCATTCCTTATGCTCTGACCAAGGTCAAACTCTTCCATTCTAATCGTGGTAAGGAGTTTGATAATGCCTTGATTGATGAGATGTTAGCACACGTTCGCTGAGTCAAGCGGGTTGTCCTTATGACAATGCGGTAGCTGAGAGTACCTATCGCTCCTTTAAGCTTGAGTTTATCAACCAAGAAAACTTCCCCTCTCTGGAAGAATTAATCCTTAAAACCAAGAATTATGTCCACTGGTGTAATCACCATCGCATCCACGGCAGTCTTAATTACCAAACGCCATGACTAAAAGAGGAATCGTTTAACAAAAAACGTTATAAATTTTGTACAGGAAAGTGTTGCTTTTTCAAGGATTCCTATTGAATTCGGGGGGGGGGGTGATATAATAGGAAGTGGTATCATGCTATTCATGATAGCCAGCTTCAGTTATATTAAAACATTAAGGAGTAAGTAATGAAAAGATTAACGAAAGTTTTTTCAGCTTTAGCCAGCTTAATCTTGGTTTTAGCTCCTGTTGTTGCCAATGCTGATGTTGATACAACTCCAGCACAAACAACGGTTGCAATCCATAAGTTGATTTCTAAAGATGGACGAACAATTAAAAACTCAGACGGTTCTGCCCTCACTAATGAGCAGTTGCAACAACAAGTTGGCAATGTTGAACCAATGAAGGGTGTTAAGTTCCAATGGTTCAAGGTTAATGATACTGATACTGTCGAGGCTCTCAGTAAATTGAGTTTGGCTAAGTTGAAAGAAACATACACTACTACAGGTATCACACCTGCGACAGATGATTTGGGTACAACAACGTTTACTGTAAATAAAGCTGATTATGGACTATACTGGGTAGTTGAATTGGCAAATGATGGTAGCGAAGCATCAAAAAAAATGCAAGTAGCTTCTACAGTTCCAATGCTTATCACATTGCCATTTGGTACTGAAAGTGGATATTTGGATACTGTAAATGTTTATCCAAAGAACAAAGTAGAAACACCAACACCAGGTAAAGACGTTACTACACTTGGTAACAATGACTCAGGTACAAAGGTTGGTGATACTGTAAAATGGTTCCTTAAAGGTACTATTCCAGTAGATATCAAAAACTACACTACCTACACTTTCAATGATACATTGTCACAAGAACTCGATTACAGTGAAGTTAAAGGTGTGAGAATCAATGGTTCAACTGAATCATTTGTAGCTGATACAGACTATACTGTTAACTACGAACAAAATAGCCGTAAATTAACTGTTGCTTTGACTGAATCCGGTATCGCAAAAGTAGCTAAATACCGTGAAGATAATGCAGATGCGAATTTTGTCGGTTCAAATGCAATTGCTGATGCTACAGATGGTGCTTTTGTAGTTGTTGAACTTGATACTGTTTTGAATGAAAAAGCGGTACCAGGTAAAGCTATCGAAAATGAAACAACAATTACATATGATAATCCATATAACCAGGATGGTCAACCAAAAGAAACACCACCATCAGATCGACCTGAAGCTCATGAAGGTGGAAAACGTTTCGTCAAAGTTGATGCTAAAGATAAAACTAAAAAGCTTGAGGGTGCGGAATTTAGTCTCTTCTCAGATGCTGATGCAACAAAAGCGGTTGTTTGGACACAAAAAATGATTGAAGCCAACAAAGCTGAAACCGACAATGCTGCAAAATTCAAAAGTGTTGCTGTCGGTCAAGCTGTAGTACTTGTATCAGGTGCTGATGGTACATTTGATATTCAAGGTTTGGCTTATGGAGCTGAGGGAGATAAAAATGATACAGCTTCAAGCACTTACTACTTGAAAGAAACAAAAGCACCTTCAGGATACACACTTCCAGTGAATAACGTATTTTCATTTGAAGTAAACAAAACAAGCTACCTCAAAGATCCTACAGCAACGGACTTGGTACCTTCTGAAGCAAAAGAAGTAGAAAACAAGAAAACGCCTGAGCTTCCAATGACAGGTGGTATCGGTGCTGCATTGTTCATCGTAGCAGGTCTTGCATTGATGGCATTTGCTGGATACAAGATGAAGCAACGCAACGCTTAAGAAAAAATAAGAAGTATAACTTGAAGCTAGGAGAAAGAATTTATTCTTTCTTCATTAGGAGGGGGAACCTTACTGTTCCCCCTCCTAATGAAGTAAGAATAATAGTGTGAAAAGGCAACACTTTTCATTCAGTGTTGTAGCCTTGAGTGAAACGAAAGGAATGAATTAAATATATATGAATCTATCTAAATATGTTCAACGATTTTGTCTACTCATAGTTGTAGTCTTGTCCTTGGTAGGTTTCAGTTCGACAGTTATTCAAGCTGATGAGGCTAGACAGTTGGTAATTCGAGGATCGGAAGCAACTGCTGGGGTAGTCTATAAACTATGGTATGTATCTGATGAGCTATATCCTATTAGCCGTGATAGAATGGCGGAACTAAATGAATCTCTTATGGATTTATCCGTTCAAGACTTAGACAAGCGTTATATCAGGGCTGTACAGTCAACTCCTAGTGACGATAATGGAGAGGTTGTCGTGCAAAACCTAAAAGAGGGAGTCTACTATATTCGTGATGATTCTGAACGAGATTGGAAGTACACACCATTTGTTATTAACTTTCCATTTGATAATAAGTCTACAGAAAATGTAGTCATAGCTAAAAAATGGCCAGATAATGGAAGTATATTACTAACGAAGTGGGGATTTGATGATAAAAATGAAAACAATCCTCGGCTTTTAGATAAAGTTGACTTTCAGCTTTATCGTGTTGGAGATTTAAAACCTCTGAGATTTAATCAGCATGGCCAGTTATCGACAGATACAAATGATCGTGATACTTTGACGACAGATCAAAATGGTCAAATTTATGTTCAGAATTTACCATTGGGTGAGTATTACTTCAAAGAAACAAAGGCACATTTGGGTTATTTATTGCTGAATAATAACATTTCGGTATCAGTTACCGGAAAAAGTGTCGTTAAAGTTGTTGTTAAAAATTATAGAGAAACACCACCGCCAAGTAATCCGAGATGGCCTTGGCTCCCAAAAACGGGTGAAGTGAAGTTGATCATTGGGGGAGTTGGCTTCATTTTAATATTAGTGGCAGTTTGCTTTGCACATCGTTCAAAAAAAGCTGAATCAGCTAGAATAAGTGAAAACGATATTTTATAATAAACTGCAATAGGAAGGGTTTTACTTAGTAAAGGATGGATAAGAAATTTAAAAGAGTAGGACACAAAAAATCAAATCGAGGTTTCATTATAATTTTTATCGTTGGGCTACTCTTATTTGGATATCCTTTGTCTGGTCAAATAATATCCTTTTATCAAGCATATCAAAGTATTGGTACTTATGAGAAGGAGCTTGCTAAAATTGAACCTGAGGAAATTAAAAAGCGCATGGAGCTTGCTAGAGCCTATAACTCCTCTTTGATTAGTACCTCATCGACCATTAGCTACCAAGATCCTTTCACAAAAGAACAAAAGGATGAAGGGGTGGCAGCCTATGCAAAAATGCTTGAAATACATGAACAGATTGGCTATATAACCATTCCACGTATTTCTCAGGAGCTTCCCATCTATGCTGGGACGCAAGAGGTTGTTCTGCAAAAAGGAGTTGGACATTTAGAAGGGAGTTCTTTGCCTGTTGGGGGAAAAAGCACTCACGCTGTTCTAACTGGACATAGAGGGCTACCAAATTCCAGACTATTTACCGATTTAGATAAGGTAAAAGAAGGGAATAAGTTTTATATACATGTGCTCGATAAAGTATTGGCATACCAAGTCGATCAGATAAAAGTTGTTGAGCCTAGTGATGTGTCTCAAATTGAAATTGCAGAAGGCAAAGATTATGTCACACTTATTACCTGTACACCTTATATGATAAACAGTCATCGTATGTTGCTTCGAGGTCATAGGATCCCTTATGTTGCTAAAGAAGAAAAAACAGAATTAAATAAAGGTCGTAAAGTAGTCATTATGATTATCTTGGGAATAGTTCTACTATTCATACTAATTTTAGTTTACTTATACCGAAAAGTAAAAGGTAAAAAGTCATTAGAGAAAAATGAAGCAGCAAAAAAAGAAACTATCAAAAAGATCTAAGAGGAAAAATTCCTTTCTAATTATTGGTCTGTTTTTTCTAGGTTTTGTTATCGCACTATATCCTATTAGTGCTCAAATATATAATATATATCTACAGCATCAAAAAATTACTACCTTTGAAAAAAAAATAAAAGAACTTACCCCAGAAGTTATCTCTAGACGTATCAAGCTAGCCAACATTTACAACGAGTCTCTGGTAGGGGGCACCCAGCTTGATGTATCTGACCCATTTATCGCTTTACAAAAAGAAGCGCGTGATGAGTATGCAAGGATGCTAGAAGTTGAGGAAATGATAGGTAGCATTTCAATACCAAAGATAGATGTTGACTTACCCATCTATGCTGGAACTAGCGAGGATATCTTACAACGGGGTGCGGGTCATCTAGAAGGTTCTTCCTTGCCTGTCGGTGGGAAAAGTACACGGGCTGTTATTACAGCACACAGAGGACTACCGCAGGCACGGCTATTTACAGAATTAAATAAGCTCAAGAAAAATGATGTTTTTTATATTACTAACATCAAGGAAACTTTAGCGTATAAGGTAGAGAGTATCCAAGTCATTGAACCGGATGAAGTATCTGCTTTATCTATTCAAGAAGGTAGAGATTTAGTAACTTTGCTAAGTTGTACACCCTATATGATAAACAGTCATCGATTGTTAGTAACAGGACATCGCATTGCTTATAATGATAAAAATGCTAAAAAAGAAAGAAAAAATGCTGAGACTAACTTATTACTAAAGATTATTATCATTATTTCAATTATTTTCATCTTACTTTTCCTAGTATATCGTTATTTTAGAAAAAAATTAGATTTTAAAAAATGGAAAAATTAAAGGTGTTTAAATCATGGAAGGAGACAAGAGTGTTAAAGAGATTGAATTTATTTAGTAGATATTTTATGCTACTAATATTGTTGGCAGCTAATACTTTAATCCCCTTGGCTAGCATGAAGGTTGTAAAAGCTGACAACATAGCTACTACCAGGGAATTAAAAATTATAAAAGACAATGTGGAATTGACTGCAGAGGGGGCACAGCCAGCATCACTCAAGGTTAATCAAGAAGCAACTTTTACGATTGAGCGACCAGAGTCAGTTGTTCAAGATGTTGATATCGAACTTCCAGATGGGATAAACTATCAAGTCGAGCAAAGTGTATCAGCAAATCAAGCTTTACTCGCTGAAGAATGGTTTGAGGGTAGTGAGACTGTCAATGTAAGAACTCTTATTGAAGAAAAGACAAAAGATGCTACTACACAAAGTTCTTTTTTGAGATTACATTTTCAAAATAATCAAAAGAAAATAAGAGTTGTTTTAGTTTCAGATAGAAAATTTGAAGCACAACTGATTGCTACAACATCAAATACTCAGCCTGTAAATCTTGACGAGATCAGTGATTCTGAAAAGATTCAGAGCTTTCCAGCTCATTTGGTAGTTACTGGGGATAATCCAGAGACTTTTAGCTCGGATAGTGAAGCAGGCCAGACTACCGCTAGTGAGGAAACTCAAGGAGAGCCAAACCAGTCAGATTCAAGTACAGAAGGAACTTCTAGTTCAGAGAATATAAATGAGCAGACAACACCTACGGAGAATTCCATTAGTGAAGGTACTACAGAAAGCTCAAGTCATCCAGATTCAAATACAGAAGAGATATTTAGTACAGATAATGAAACAGCTCAGACTACTACAAGTGAGGAACCACAAGTAGAATCAAACCAATCAGAGGCAACTGAAGATACTCAAGAAAATTCGACTGAGGAAACTAGTAGTACAATTTTTCCAAGTCTATTTTCTATTAACGGCATCTTTCCTAATTTAGCAACTAGTCTATTTGCTGTACCAAGTACGCTTTCGGCCTCTATTGGGGATGAACGTGTGATTTCTGACCCTAATGCCGAGGGAGTAACAGGGTATATTGAGGCAGAGCGTCCAACGATTAAGTCTGGAGAGACCGGGATTTTTAAGTTATACGTCAAGGCCTCTGGAGCAATAGAAGGAGCAGTTAATAATGTTAAGTTAACAATTAAGTTGCCTGAAAATACGACCTATTACCGAATATCATCAGATGTGAGTCGAATGACAATTGCTGGGGTACAGCCGGTTCTAAGTAGTGATAAAAAGACATTGACGTGGACTATTCCACAACTAACAACAGGACAAAATTACGCCACAGAACTTCAAATTAATTCCACTAACGGAATCATTCCAAATGGAGATTTGATGGCTGTACAAGCTGTTGTGGAGGCTGATGGAAAAGTGGTCTATAATAGTGGAACAGACGTATCTACTGTTGTTGAATCTAGTAAGCCTGATTTGACCGTTACAAAGCAGTACCTAGGTAAAAATGGCGATGCATCTCAGTCGGTCTCACCAGGGGACGTGGTTCAGTGGAAAGTCAAAGCAACGGTTTCGATGGCTAATACCGGGGGACAGTATCTCAAGCCAGGTGAAACTATCACGATAAAAGATGACAACCCAAGTGGCCTTACCTTCGTTGGAGATTCAAGTAAGAAGTTTACAGCACCAAGTATAGCTCAGCAAAAAAATAACTTAGCTACAAAAGGTTATTTGTGGTCAGATGAAGTCATATTTTCTACAAAAGCACCAAATACAAGTGGCGCAATATTTAAAAATACGGCGACTGGGACAGCAACGACCAATTTCAATGAAACCATTTCAACTAAATCTAATGAAGTGAATGGAATAGTAGCTTCTCCATCAACTCCATTACCGCCAAGTAACGGAACATATGTTTATGGTTTCAATAGAGGGCCATCAAACGGTAATGGTGGGTTAGGAGATCTTTCTAATGCCAATCCTAATCCCACAGTTGAAAATAGCCCATCCACAAAACTTACCTTTACCATGATGTATATGCCAACAATATTGGCAAATAGAACCTATTATAATAATTTAACATTCGGTGGTTATCAGGGCATTGCAACTAATACTCGAAATAATCGTACTACACCAGTAAATATATCAATCGTATGGAACCAAGGGACGCATCCTAGACGAGTGGCAGAGATTACTGTGAACGGTACAAAATATACATTCTATGACAATGCTGGAAATAATCGTGTCAACAGTGATCAAACAAATGATGCCTATATCTACTATGACCAGTCAAATGCTAAATTTTATTTTAAACTTGGCAGGAACCAGGTTTGGATTCCTATCACAGAGACAACTACGATTGATACCCCACCAACATTAGTATCTAGTGGACAACGAGAGGTTATGGGGACACCGTCAAGACCAAGTTGGTGGACAGAAAATCCAGGTTACGGGGATTATAATCCATTTAAGAATGATTACCGCTATGTAGGGATTCATAGGGATGTGGATGATAATTTGGAACTTAGTGAGATTAAACCGACACTTGGGACTTTCTTTGCTTATTCTAATGTTAATGGGCAAGTTCAGGGGGGGAAGATTTCAGGTGGAACTTCTACCAACTACCCTACTTTGACAGTTAAAATGACTCTCAAAGATGGAACAACTAAAACAAAAGTTTTCAAACCAGGTGAGTATCCTATTACTTACACAGAACCATGGGGGACTACTACCAGTGGTGGACAAGGATTGAGTTTCAACCATACGACACTTACACGGTCTGACCTTGGCCTAGCTGCCACAGACCATGTTAAGTCATATGAGGTTATATGGGGGAAAGAAGATAACTCAGAAATCCTTAATGCCGGGTTTGCAGCTCAAGTCATCGATACCTATACGATCAATCCAAACTTGAACAATAGCAAGCCACAATATGTGAAAAATCAATCCTATACTTTTGGTCGCATAGCGATGGTTAATTTTGATGAGTCAGGTGCTAGAAATATTGATTTTGTCCGTTACCCATCCATTGGTCAAACCTACAAACAGGGGACATGGCAAGAAGATAAATACATTAAAACAGAATACGGTCCTCGTACAGCATTTATAGCAGCCAAAAATAACACTCCAGCGATGGCTACGATAACGCCAGAACTTCTGACTAGAGATGGGAATATCGTAACCAAACCAGGTGCCAATCGCCTTAAAGTAACTTTCCGGAATGTAGATAGTTCAAATCGAGCAATGGATCAATCACTAGTTGCTTCAACGCTTCTTCCAAAAGGAGTAACAGTAGACAAGTCAAAACCGAACTGGACCTACAGTCAGTCTAAAGGTACTGTAAAAAAAATCATTGATAACTTCAATGGAACAGGACGTCAGTTGATTGTTTATGAGTGGGAAGGTGATAATGATAAACAACTCAAGCCAGGGAAGTACATGACCTATGAAGTTAACGTTACGGTATCTGAAAGTGCGTCATCATTATTGGAAATAGACGCTTATGGTTCTACAAGTACTCCTCTAAAAGCAGGTAGTAATAGTGATTTGCAGATAGACAATAATGACTACAACCAAAATGGATCAACAACTGACCAGGTTGTTCACGGATTAGCACGTTATAATTTTGTTAGTAATGATACACTCATCTTGAATAAGGCAGTTAAAGGTAACCTTGATTCGGGTTATAGTAAAATGGGACATGCAGACTTGTCGGGTCGCGTGTTATACCGTCTAAATATTTCTAATACCTCAGGTAATGCTATTAGTAGAATGGCTTTTATAGACATTCTGCCAACAGTAGGTGACTTAACTGTTGTTAGTAACAAAGCCCGTGACAGTAAATTTGGTTTGACAATGACAGGGCCAATTGATTTACCAGCAGCTTGGGATGGGAAAGTCGATGTATACTATAGCACGTCCACTAATCCAAAACGTGATGACATTTATAATGTTGCCTATTATTCTGATCAGTCACAAAAACCAAGTAATCCAGGTGGTGCAACAGATCCAAACTGGATGTTAGCTGATAGAGTGACTGATTGGTCAACTATACATAGTTTTAAGATGGTCTTGAAAGATGGTGTTGCATCCATACCTTCGGGGCAAGATGTCTTTATAACGATGCAGGCGCCAGCTGAAGTAGCTGCTAACCTACTTAATCCTAAAACTAGTGAAGAATCAGCAAAAGCAGCATGGAACTCTTTTGCAGGAACAATCAATAACCTCAAAGTTGTTGAACCAGAGCGTGTCGGTCTTGTCCTTCGTAAGGAAATTTCAAATACAAGCTTTAGAATTCGCAAATATAACAATGAGTGGGGGCGCGCTGAGGGAGCCACGTTCCAGTTGTTGAAGGATAATACTCCAGTATCCTTTACCGATAAAAATGGTAATACTGTTACGGAAGTCACTACCGACGCTTCAGGAGATGCCTATATTGGTAATTTACCGCTACCACTGACTGGTACAGAAACTTACAAACTTAAAGAAACAAAAGCTCCAAACGGCTACAGACTACCAACTGAAGATTGGGCATTGACGATAGATAGCAATGGTGCTATTAGCATGGCAGAGTCTAAAGATAATTATCAGGGTGTGGTTAGTCGCAGTGATGCTCCAAATATTCCAGCTATAAATCTCGTTCCAGGACAAGAACTGTCTGAAGTATGGATCCGTAACACAGACAATACGATTCCGCTTCGTATTCGTAAGAGAGAGTTAGCAACTGGAAAGTGGCTATCTGGTGCAGAGTTTTCACTCTATGATAGTTCAGATAACCTTGTAACCATTAAGAATGAGAAAGGTGAGAATGTTACATCTGTAACAACAGGTGTCATCACTGACCAAGCTAATCATAGAAGTCAAGGGATAGCCTATATTGGAAATATTCCAATTCCAACTTCAGGAACAGTTACCTATAAACTACGTGAAGTTGCTGCTCCACCAGGCTATCAAAAACTTGATGGCGACATTGTTTTGCAATTAGATAGTAATGGTAAATTCACGACTGTATCGAAACCTTCGGCCGTAAATGATACCGGCTGGGGCAACCCGGGTCAAGATTTTGAGTCCATCGGAGTAAAAAACGATAATCGAATTTACACTGTTGATGTTACAAATAAGCGTTTGTTGAATTTGAAACTTCATAAAGTTGATGCTAGCGATACTCAAAAAGCACTTTCAGGAGCTAAGTTTAAGATTGCTGATAGTGAAGAAAACGCTAGAGCAGGCAAGTTTATCCGTCGTTATGTTAGTGATACCTGGGAGGGGATGGTTGTGCCATCTGATGCAAGATGGTCTGATTCAGAAAACGCCCATGATATCGAAGTGACAACAGATGAACAAGGGAATGCACAGTTTGACAACCTCTTATCAGGACAGGATTATTGGATTGTGGAAACACAAGCTCCAAAAGGATATGTAAAACTGTCGTCTCCTGTTAAAGCAGAGAAAGAGTCAGCTAATAACTATGTTATTAGCAAAGAAATTGCTAATAACAAGACTCCAACTCTTCCAGCCACTGGAGGAATTGGTATTGCAGTTTTCCTTGTAATAGGTATCACTATTATGGGAATTGCTCTTTATCTTGCTAGACATTTGTCACAAAAGCGTTGAACTGACAGCTCCTGTCCATACAGACAATAACAGATAACGGCTCTATAATTTGTGGCTCTTTGTCAACTGTAGTGGGTAGATAAAAAGCTCTACCTAGAGAGAACGACATTCGTTCTCTCTTTTTGTATATTCAAAGCGATATATATCTTAGTTTTAAAGTTCTTAAAGTTCCTAAACCCGAAAGCCTGCCTCTTGATGTCCTTGATGAGTTTATTGGTTGCTTTGAATAGGTTACACTAAACTAGACAGAAGAATAAAGTGTTCTACACTAAAGAAAAGAGGAGAACAGATATGTCTAGAAAAATTCGCCGTCATTTCACAGATGAGTTTAAACAACTCTTGTTGACCTACACAATGCAGGTATGAAGCGAAGTGAGATTATCAAAGAGTATGACCTGACCCCGTCTAGCTTTGACAAGTGGGTTAAACAAGCAAGAACAACTGGTTCCTTCAAAACTGTTGATAATCTGACAGATGAACAGCGTGAGTTGATGGAACTCAGAAAACGAAATAAAGAGCTCGAAATGCAATTAGACATTCTAGTGATTATGGCACGAAAAGGGAAATAATCACTGCTAACAAGGATAAA